>NZ_JBIPCO010000002.1:0-656699 GCF_044005885.1 Flavobacterium sp. FlaQc-30
TTACTAACAACCTTAAGGTGGTTATTGCGGCGGGGCTCACCTCTTCCCATCCCGAACAGAGTAGTTAAGCCCGCCTGCGCAGATGGTACTGCAATTTTGTGGGAGAGTATGTCGTCGCCTTTCTTTTAAGAATCCTCATCATGTATTTGATGAGGATTTTTTGATTTATAGCGGTTTTATACTTTAGCTTCCTTGTTTGCTCTTTAGTAATATTTTTTTTTTAGAAAACAGAGTTTTTAAATGAGTATTTCTTTAATTCAATAATAGTTTGTAGTTTAATTTTGTTAAATTATGATTATTTGTTTGGTCTTAGGTATTAATACTTTAGAATTTTTGGATTTGAATGAGTATTTTTGTCTTTAAATTATTTATTTAAACATGAAGAAAAGTATTTTACTGTTGACACTTTTTGTTATTACAAATCTTAGTGCACAACAACGTCCCAAATTAGTTGTAGGTATAGTAGTTGATCAAATGAAAATGGAATATTTATATCGATTTTCTGATGATTTTTCCCCAAATGGTTTCAAAAAATTAATGAATAATGGATATGTTTTTCAAAATATGCATTATAATTATATGCCAACTTATACTGCACCTGGACACGCTTCAATTTATACTGGTACAACTCCTGCTACACATGGTATTGTTGGTAATGAGTGGTTCAGCAGGACTCTTGGAAAGGAAATGTATTGTACAGATGATGCAGACGTAAAAACTGTTGGTGATGGAACTGCTGAGGAAGGGGCTATGTCTCCTAAGAATCTTCAAAGTACTACAATTACTGATGAAGTTAGAATGGCTACTAATTTTAATGGAAAAGTAATTGGAATGAGTCTTAAAGATCGTGGTGCAATTTTGCCAGCTGGACATTTTGCCAATTGGGCATTTTGGTATAGTAAAACAGGATCGTTTATTTCTAGTACTTTTTATGGAGAGAAATTGCCAGAATGGGTTTCTGAATTTAACAATGAAAAGAATTACTTAAAATACATTAATAAAGGCTGGGATTTATACAAACCTGCTTCAGTGTATAATGAAAGTCTTCCGGATAATAATCCTTATGAAGGAAAACTGTATGGAAGTGCAGCTCCTGTTTTTCCATATGATTTAAAATCAATGTATGAGAAGAACGACGCTGGAGTTATTCGTGCAACTCCTTTCGGGAATGATCTTTTGGCTGAGTTTGCAAAAAGAGCAATTGAAAAAGAAGAGCTTGGAAAAGATAACATAACAGATTTTTTAACTGTTAGTTTTTCATCTACTGATTATGTTGGGCATTTACTAGGGCCTAGATCAATGGAACTTCAAGATACTTATTTGAGATTAGATCAAACTATTGCTGATTTTTTAGCTTATTTGGATAAGACAGTTGGAAAAGGAAATTATTTACTTTTTTTAACAGCTGATCATGCAGGGGCAGAAAATGTAATTTATTTAAAGGATCGTAAATATAATGTAGATAATTATCCTTCTAAGCAAGTTAAGAAAAGCTTACAAGATTTTTCGACAAAAACTTTTGGAGTTGATTTGATTTTAAATTACTCTAATTTTAATGTTTTCTTCAATAGACAAATCATAAAAGATAAACGTTTGGAATTGGCTGCAGTTAAACAAGCTTTTAAAGAGTTCTTGATTTCTCAACCACAAGTGAAAAAGGTTTATACAGAAGAGGAAATTTTGGCAAATGGCGGAAATGATTATTCATTAAATTTTGTTGCTAAAGGTTACGATGTTACTCAAAATGGTGATTTAGTAATTGTGGATAAACCTGGAGATATTGAATATTCTACAACAGGGACTTCTCATGGTACCATTTATAGCTATGATACTCATGTACCGGCTATTTTTTATGGCTGGAATATCAAAAAAGGAGAATCTTATGATAAAAAAGCAATAACTGAAATAGCTCCAACAATTGCACAAAAAATTAAAGTTACTTTCCCTAATGGGACAGAGGCAAAGGTTTTGCAAGAAGTTTTAGATAATAAGAAATAACATTAAACCTGTTCTTTTAAGAGCAAGTTTTTTTAGGATAAAATAAAAGGCTTTTCGTGATGAAAAGCCTTTTGTTTTATTGCTTAGTAAGCACTTATTTAATATTGACACTATGCGTTTGCCAATACTAATTCTTCATTGTAAGGAAGATTCCATGCTTCAGCAACTCCTTTATAAAGGATTTTTCCGTTAGCAATATTTAAACCTTTTTTCAATTCTTCACTTTCAGCACAAGCTTTTTCCCATCCTTTGTTTGCAAGTTGTACAGCATAAGGTAAAGTAGCATTAGTTAAAGCTAAAGTAGATGTATAAGGTACAGCTCCTGGCATATTTGCTACACAATAGTGAACAATATCATCAATAATAAAAGTTGGGTTTTCGTGTGTTGTTGGAGTACAAGTTTCAATGCAGCCTCCTTGGTCAACCGCAACGTCAACTACAACTGCTCCTGGGCGCATTAATTTTAGCATATCACGAGTAATTAAGTGAGGTGCTTTTGCTCCTGGAATCAAAACAGCTCCAACAACTAAATCCGCATCTTTAATTGCTCTTGTAATGTTGTAATGGTTAGACATTTCTGTATTTACATTTGCAGGCATAATATCGTCTAATTGACGTAAACGAGGTAAGCTTAAATCCATAATTGTTACTTGAGCCCCTAATCCAGCAGCCATTTTTGCAGCTTGAGTTCCTACGATTCCTCCTCCTAAAACTAATACTTTAGCGGGTGGAACACCTGGAACACCTCCTAAAAGAATTCCTCTTCCTTTTAATGGTTTTTCTAGATATTTTGCACCTTGTTGAATTGCCATACGACCTGCAACTTCAGACATTGGTACTAATAATGGCAGACTGCGATCTGTTTTTTCAACAGTTTCGTAAGCTAAACATACTGCACCTTTTTCAAGCATAGCGTGAGTTAATGGCTCTGATGAAGCAAAGTGGAAATAAGTAAATAACAATTGATCTTTCTTGATTAATGGATATTCTGATGCAATTGGTTCTTTTACTTTAATAATCATTTCAGCAATAGCATATACCTCTTCAATTGTTGGTAAAACTACTGCTCCTGCCTGTGCATATTCATCATCACTAAAACCGCTACCTAAACCAGCAGTAGATTGAACATAAACAACGTGTCCATGTTTTTTCATTTCAGAAACTCCTGCTGGAGTTAATGCTACACGATTTTCGTTGTTTTTGATTTCTTTTGGAACTCCTATTATCATTTTGTTATATTTTTTTGTTTTTATTGAAATTGTTTTACAAATCTACAGATAGAGAATAAATTATGGTTTACAGGGTAATAAATAAGAAAATATTATTTTATTTTTTAATTTTACAGAAAATTATTCTTTTTAGAGAAAGGATTAAATCTTCAAAGAGAAAAAAAAACTAAATTTCATAAATTTTAATACAACGTTTTCGTTATGGCTTTAGATGAAATAGACAAAAAAATCTTACGTCTTTTACAAGTAGATGCACATTACACTTTAAAAGATATTGCAAACAAAATAAATTTGTCTTTAACTCCTGTTCATGATCGAGTGAAACGACTTGAAAAAGATGGAATTATAGAGAAATATGTGACCATTTTGGATAAGAAAAAACTCGGAAATAATTTGACTGTTTATTGCCAAGTAACACTCACTAAACAGACCTATGATACATCTGAGGGGTTTAATCAGTCAATTTTGAATCTGCCTGAAGTGGTGGAGTGCAATTATGTATCTGGAAATTTTGATTATATGCTAAAGATTATAATTCCAGATATGGAAAGTTACCATCATTTTCATCAAAAAAAACTTTCTATCTTGCCGGAAGTATCTCTTATAAATACCGTTTTTGTTATTTCTGAAGTTAAAAGCACTACGGTTTTACCGGTTTAAAAATAAAAAACCATCAAGGAGACTTGATGGTTTTAAGGTAATTTGGTTTTGGTTAGGTTTCTGTTAATAGTAAGTAAATCGTCTTACTTTTGCTATATATTTTGCAAGACGTATTACCTGATGGCTATAGCCGTATTCGTTATCGTACCAGATATATAATACTATATTTTTACCATCTTTTGATACAATAGTTGCGTTACTGTCATATATTGAAGGGGCAGAAGTTCCAACAATATCTGATGAAACCAATTCATTATTCAAAGAATATTTTATTTGCTCTACCAATTCTCCCTCAAGTGCATATTTCTTCATAATTTTATTGATTGCTGCAATTGAAGTGGCTTTTTTAACCTCTAGATTTAAAACTACAAGCGATCCATTTGGTACAGGAACTCGAATAGCATTCGAAGTTAATTTTCCTTCTAATGATGGTAAAGCTTTAGCAACTGCACTTCCTGCACCTGTTTCAGTAATTACCATGTTTAGCGCAGCAGCTCGGCCGCGACGGTATTTTCGGTGCATATTATCAACCAAATTCTGATCATTGGTATAAGCATGAATAGTCTCTAAGTGACCTTTTACTACTCCTAAAGTTTCTTCAATAACTTTTAAAATTGGTGTAATGGCATTTGTGGTGCATGAAGCAGCTGAAAAAATATCGTTTTCATCTGGATTATACTCATTATGGTTTACACCATGTACTATATTTGGCACTCCTTTTCCTGGCGCAGTCAGTAATACTTTATTTGCTCCATTAGAAGTTAAATGTCTTTTTAAAGCTTCCTCAGTTGTGAATGCTCCCGTATTATCAATTACTAAAGCATCATTTATTCCGTATTGAGTATAATCAATTTCTTCAGGAGAATTTGCTGTAATGATATGAACAGTAGTTCCATTAATGATTAAAGCATTGTTTTTTGGATCGGCAATTACTGAACCTTGAAAGTCTCCGTGAATTGAATCGTATCGTAGTAAAGAAGCTCGTTTTTCTAAACTTGATGCATCATTTTTATCACGCGTAACAATTGCTCTTAAGCGCAATTGGTTTCCTTTTCCGGTTTTAGACATTAATTCTCTAGCTAACAAACGTCCGATTCTTCCAAAGCCGTATAGGACAACATCTTTTGGCTGGATTTCTTTTGATGATTTCGCCTTTTTTAATTTTTCGATAACAAAATACCTTGCATCAGGATATTTTTCGTCTTCTAAACGATATTCATAGGTAAGTTTTCCAAGATCTATTTTTGCTGGTGGAAGATCTAATGATAAAACAACTTTTGCGATTTCTACCGAATCAAAAATTGTAATTGGCTTACCTACAAATTCACCTGCATATTGATGAAGATTGATGATGTCACTGACATTTTTATCCAGTAATTGGTTTTTGAATAAAACCATTTCAATGGATTTGTCGTACCATAAATCACTTATTACTTTGATTAATTCGACACCAGCTTTTCTTCGGTCGACCTGTAATGATACCTCTTTTTGGTACAAAGATTTTTTGCTCATAATTGATTAAATTAAAAAAATAAAATGCTCACTATTTTAAAATTTTGCGCAAAAGTATCCATTTCAATCGATTTCGTAAACTATTTTAGCATTTATTTTTGAAATTAACTTAGAGGCTATTTCTTTTCATTGAATAAAAAAAGCCATCTTAATTATTTAAGATGGCTTTTAGTAATGTTATTTTGTAAACAGAGATTTAGATTATGATTCTAAAAATTTCACCATTTCTGTTTATCATTTCAATGCGGGAACTCTGTCCTTCGTCTTTTTTACTCAAAAGTTTAGAAACAGTTTCAACATTTGTTGCTTTTACATTGTCTATGCTTAAAATGATATTACCCTGCAGCTCGTTTTGGTACTGCATTAAATTCTCATTTGTAATATTTTTGATTTTTACACCATAATCAATTCTGAATTTCTTTTTGTCAGAAGCATCAATATTTTCTAATTCCATTCCTTTATATTCAGTACTAAAAAATTCATTTTTACTTAAAGAAACCGGAACGGTTTTAGTTTTCCCTTCTTTAATATAGGTAACTTTAATAACATCATTTGGACGTTTAGTATTAATGTAACCAGAAAGATCTGCATAAGTTGAAATATTTTGTTCATCAAGTTTTACAATAATATCGCCTTTGCCAAGACCAGCTTTTTCTGCTCCAGAATTTTTAGAAACCTTACTAATATAAAAACCTTGAGTTTCAGTAACTCCTAATTCTTTAGATACAGCACTATTCAGTTCTCCGCCTTCAACGCCTAAAATTCCTCTTTGAACATTTCCAAACTCCATTATATCCTCAATAATTTTTCGAGCAATATTAGAAGGAACTGCAAATGAATATCCAACATAAGATCCTGTTGTTGAGGAAATCATAGTGTTAATACCAATTAATTCACCTCTTGTGTTTACCAATGCCCCGCCGCTGTTTCCTGGATTCACAGCAGCATCAGTTTGAATAAATGACTGGATACCGCTTTGATCTAGATTTCTAGCTTTCGCCGAAACAATTCCTGCAGTTACAGTCGAAGTCAAGTTATACGGATTTCCTACTGCCAAAACCCATTCGCCAACTTTTACGCTGTCAGAATTCGCAAAAGGCGTATAAGGTAATTTTTCGTCAGCATTAATTTTTAAAAGCGCAATATCCATCTTAGAATCCGTGCCAACAAGTTTTGCCTTATAAGACTTTTTATTATTTAATGTTATTTCAATTTCTGTAGCATCTTTTATAACGTGATTGTTTGTTACAATGTAGCCGTCTTCAGAAATAATAACACCAGACCCAGTCCCTACCTGTTCCTGCTGCTGTTGTCCTCCATAACCATAGAAAAATTCCAGCATAGGATTACTCACAGTTCGCCTGCTGACATTTTTAACGTGAACAACAGTATGAATTGTTTTGTCCGCAGCCTCTGTAAAATCTACAGTCTCAGCAGAGAGAGCGACATTTTTTCCGAATGAATTGGGCGCAAGTGTAACAACAGAGTTTCCTTTTCCAAAAAGAGAATTGTTACTCTCAAATAATAACTTGTAAGCTCCAAGGGTAATAGCGCCACTTAAAAGTGATACTAAAAATAAGGATGAAAATCTTTTCATAATTACAATTTTGTTTAAGTTATTTAATGTAAAAATAAAGCAAAAAAATATTTTGTAAAGTGGTTTAACTCTCTTTAACAATGATTAACATTTCATTAATTATTAGTTCGTACTTTTGTATTACTTAATGACTAAAAAATGCAAATAGAATTCTATAAATATCAAGGAACTGGCAATGATTTTGTCATGATTGATAATCGTACAAATTTTTTCCCAAAAGACGATGTAAAATTGATTGAACGCTTATGTGACAGACGTTTTGGTATTGGAGCTGACGGTCTTATTCTGTTAGAAAACGATCAAGAAACTGACTTCAGAATGGTTTATTATAATTCTGATGGAAACCAAAGTTCAATGTGTGGAAATGGAGGACGCTGCCTAGTAGCTTTTGCAAATCAGCTAGGAGTAATCGATAATAAAACAACCTTTATAGCAACAGACGGTTTGCACCATGCATCAGTAAATAATGACGCAATTGTTTCATTGCAAATGATTGATGTTGATGAAGTGAAAAAAAACGATTCTTATACTTTTTTAAATACAGGATCGCCGCATCATGTTGAATTAGTTGATGATTTAGAACATTATAATGTGAAAGAAAACGGAGCAGCTATTCGTTATGGAGAATTATATGGAGAAAAAGGAAGCAATATTAATTTTGTAAAAAAAGTTGACGATCAAACTTTTTCACTTCGTACTTATGAAAGAGGAGTTGAAGATGAAACTTTGGCCTGTGGAACTGGAGCGACTGCTGTTGCAATTGCAATGAATGCTATTGGTCAGACTGATAAAACTTCGATTGATTTAAATGTTGAAGGCGGAAAATTAAATGTTTCTTTTGATAAACTAGGAGAACATTTTACAAATGTTTTTTTAACTGGACCAGCAAAATTTGTTTTTAAAGGAATAATCGAAATCTAATATTTAATAATGATTACACTCAAAGGCGATACAATTTATCTGCGTGCATTAGAACCTAATGATTTAGAGTTTGTATATGCCATGGAAAATGATCAGAGTATTTGGGAAGTTAGCAATACCCATACACCTTATAGTCGTTTTTTAATTCGTCAGTATCTCGAAAATGCCCAGCAAGATATTTATGAAGCAAAGCAATTGCGTCTGGCTATTTGTCAGGATGAAGATTTTCCAGCAATTGGTTTGATCGATATATTTGATTTTGATCCAAAAAATAATAGAGCAGGAGTAGGAATTGTGATTCAAAAAAATGCAAATAGAAGTAAAAACATTGGTTCTGAGGCATTAGAGCTACTGATTAATTATTCTTTTTTTAATTTGAATCTGCATCAGCTTTATGCAAATATTAGTACAAGTAATGACGCAAGTATGGCTCTTTTTACTAAATTTGGTTTTGAGAAAATTGGAATTAAAAAAGATTGGATTTTGCTGAATAACCACTATCATGACGAAGCAATTTTTCAATTAATTAACAAAGAACATTTAAATTTATAGCTTTGAATCTAAAGAAAATCATCACAATAACTGCTGTAGCCGTAATTTCTGTTTTAATAGTTTACGGTTTTATATTAATTAGCCAAATATTCAGCGCCAATACAAAATTTCAAGAAAAAGAGGTTTATGTTTACGTTCCAACTGGCGCAAACTATACTGATGTAAAAAAGATATTAGAACCCTATATCAAGAATTTTGAAAATTTTGAAATGGTGGCAAACAAAAGAAGTTATCCAGAAAATGTAAAGTCTGGGCGTTTTCTTCTTAAAAAAGACATGAACAATATTGATTTAGTTCGTGCTATGCGTTCAAATGTTCCTGTAAAATTGGCTTTTAATAATCAAGAGCGTTTAGAGAATTTTGCTGGAAGAGTTGGTTCTGAAATCGAAGCAGATAGTTTGTCTTTAATGAAAGCATTTAAAGACTCTACTTTTCTAGCAGCAAATGGATTCAATGAGGATAATGTTTTTGCTATGTTTATTCCAAATACATATGAAGTATATTGGAATACATCTGCAGAAAAGTTTCGTGACAAAATGATTAAAGAATATCATAATTTTTGGACTCCTGAAAGAATTGAACAAGCTAAAAAACAAGGTTTAACACCAGTTCAAGTATCTATTTTAGCATCTATAGTTCACAAAGAATCAGTTAAAAAAGATGAGCGTCCGCGTATTGCCGGCGTTTATTTAAACAGATTACGTTTAGATATGCCATTACAAGCAGATCCTACCGTTATTTATGCTTTAAAACTGCGAGATAACAATTTTGATCAAGTAATAAAAAGAGTTTTTTATAATGACTTGGTTATGAAGTCACCATACAATACTTATGTAAATACAGGACTTCCTCCAGGACCTATTGCAATGGCTGATATAACGGCATTAGAAGCTGTTTTGAATCCTGAGAAAAACGATTATATCTATTTTTGTGCAAGTGTAGATCGTTTTGGTTATCATGAATTTGCTTCAACTTTAGCAGAACATAATGTGAATGCTAAAAAATATTCTGACTGGATTGCAAGTCAAGGTGTAACGAGATAAGAAAAGGGTAGTTTTTTTTAAACACATAAATCATTAAACCGAAGTTTTTGCTTCGGTTTTTTTTATGATCTGTAGTGAAAGTAAATTTTCAATTTAATTTTTTTAAGATTTTAGTTTAATTTGATTAAAAGGTGTTTTTTTAGGTATAATTTATTTCTTGTTTTTTATAATTGAAGTTTTTTTTCACGTTA
This sequence comes from Flavobacterium sp. FlaQc-30, assembly GCF_044005885.1. Classification (NCBI taxonomy): domain Bacteria; kingdom Pseudomonadati; phylum Bacteroidota; class Flavobacteriia; order Flavobacteriales; family Flavobacteriaceae; genus Flavobacterium; species Flavobacterium sp. FlaQc-30. Next base: position 9,704 of record NZ_JBIPCO010000002.1, read on the forward strand.
AAAACTATATAAAATCGTAGGTTTAATCTTTCTATTTTAACAAATTTGATAAAAATTTGATAAAAATGACATTTTATTGAATTAGTTTTTGCCCTTTTTTAAGTCTTATTCATTTTGAAAAAATAAGCTCTAATAATGCGTGATTAAAGGGTTTAGACTAAATTTTGAAAATCTTAAAAACTCGTAAAGTGTTGATTTATAGCATTGTTTAATATTCGTTATCTTTGCAGCGTAGAAATTTCAAAAAGGTGACAGCGTTTTGAAGAAAAACAATTTATGATAAAGAAGTGGTATTTTTATGCGAGTTTGATCGTTATTATTACATTTTTAAGTTTGGGTTTTAAACCCTTTACTTTGGAAACCAAACCTTGGTTTTTAACAGAGAAAACAGATGGATCTGAATACTTGTTTCCATCAACAGAAAAGGATGATTATCCTAAAATTAATCTAAACGTCCCATATACAGGAAATCGTCTTATTGGTTTTAAAGAAGCAGTTGCTTTTAAAGAGTCTCAAGGAAAATACCGAATGGTAAATTCTTTAGGATATATGGGAAAATATCAATTTGGTTCTAAAGCATTACGTGCTATCGGAGTCAGCAATGAAAAAGAATTTCTAAAAGATCCTGCCTTACAGGAAAAAGCTTTTCTAGCATTATTATCTAAAAACAAATGGATTTTGCGTAATGAAATTGAAAAGTATGAAGGAAAAGTTGTTAGTGGTATTCAAATTACCGAATCAGGTATTTTAGCGGCAGCGCATTTAGGTGGTGCTGGATCAGTAAAAAACTTTTTTAAAAATAAAGGCAATAGACATTTTAGAGACGCTTTTGGAACTTCATTAAAAAGTTACATGCGTGATTTTGGCGGCTATGATCTTTCATTTATTGAAGCAGATAGTAATGCAACAATAAACGATTAACATTAAAAAAAATATCCCGAGCAATCGGGATATTTTTTTATAATCTAGTCAATTAATATTTCTAAAATTTTGATAGCAGCTTCACTTATTTTGGTTCCTGGGCCAAATACTGCCGCCGCACCAGCGTCAAATAAAAACTGATAATCCTGTGCAGGAATTACTCCGCCAACAATTACCATAATGTCTTCACGATCGTGTTTTTTAAGCTCTTCAATAACTTGCGGAACCAATGTTTTATGCCCAGCAGCAAGAGAAGAAACACCCAATATGTGAACATCGTTTTCAACAGCTTGTTTAGCAGCCTCTGCCGGAGTTTGAAACAAAGGTCCTATATCAACATCAAAACCCACATCAGCATAACCTGTTGCAACTACTTTTGCACCTCGGTCATGACCGTCCTGTCCCATTTTGGCAATCATAATTCTTGGACGTCTTCCTTCTTGCTTCGCAAAAGCATCCGCAAGCTGTTTCGCTTTTTCGAAATTCTCGTCATTCTTTATTGCTGCACTATACACACCGCTAAATGATTTAATTTGCGCTTTAAACCTTCCAAACACACTTTCAAGAGCATCACTTATTTCGCCTAAAGTTGCTCGATTTCGGGCAGCTTCAATAGCAATTTCTAATAAGTTGCCTTCTTTGGTTCTTGCGCAATGAGTTAATTTTTCAAGTGATTGATTTACCTTTTGTGAATCTCTTTTTTCTTTTATTTCTGTAAGTCGTTCAATTTGTTGTTTACGAACCATTTGGTTGTCAACATCCAAAATATGCAAAGGATCTTCTTTATCTAATCTAAATTTATTAACACCAACTATTGTATCTTGACCGCTGTCGATTCTAGCTTGTTTTCTTGCGGCTGCTTCTTCAATTCTTAATTTTGGAATCCCAGCTTCAATCGCCTTTGTCATTCCGCCCAGTTCCTCAACTTCTTCAATCAGTTTCCAAGTACTTTCTAAAATTTCGTTTGTAAGCGATTCGACATAATAACTGCCGCCCCAAGGATCAACAGTTTTGGTTATTTTAGTCTCTTCTTGTAAATATATTTGCGTATTGCGAGCAATTCTAGCCGAAAAGTCAGTAGGTAATGCAATTGCTTCATCAAGCGCATTTGTGTGTAAAGACTGTGTACCTCCAAATGCAGCTGCTGTTGCTTCAATGCATGTTCTGGCAACATTGTTAAAAGGATCTTGTTCTGTCAAACTCCATCCGCTGGTTTGACAATGTGTTCTTAATGCTAATGATTTGTCGCTTTTCGGGTTAAACTGTTGAAGCAGCTTTGCCCAAATCATTCTGCCCGCTCTCATTTTTGCAATTTCCATAAAGTGATTCATTCCAATTGCCCAAAAGAAAGAAAGGCGGGGAGCAAATTCATCAATAGTCATTCCAGTTGATAATCCCGTTCTAATATATTCTAATCCATCTGCTAAAGTGTAAGCTAACTCAATATCTGCCGTTGCTCCAGCTTCCTGCATATGATATCCTGAAATAGAGATAGAATTGAATTTTGGCATTTTTTTGCTCGTAAATTCAAAAATATCAGCAATAATTTTCATGGATGGCGCCGGTGGATATATATAAGTGTTACGAACCATGAATTCCTTCAAAATATCGTTCTGAATAGTTCCAGAAAGTTTATTAAGTTCAACACCTTGTTCTTCAGCAGCAACAATATAAAATGCCATTATAGGCAAAACAGCACCATTCATGGTCATTGAAACTGACATTTCATCAAGTGGAATCTGGTCGAACAATACTTTCATATCTTCGACAGAATCAATTGCTACTCCTGCTTTTCCTACATCACCAACAACTCTTTCGTGATCTGAATCGTAACCGCGATGAGTAGGCAAATCAAAAGCTATTGACAGTCCTTTTTGACCAGCCGCTAGATTTCGTCTATAAAAAGCATTACTTTCTTCTGCAGTCGAAAATCCCGCATACTGGCGAATTGTCCAAGGACGACGAACATACATCGTAGCATATGGTCCGCGTAAATTAGGTGCGAAACCAGCTCCAAAGTCAAGAAACTCTAAATCTTCTATGTCTTTTTCAGAATAGTTTTTTTTGAGTTCAATACCTTCGGCAGTGGTGAAGTTGTGCGTTAAAGAGTCTGAGTTATGCGTCAGTTCGTCTAACTTTTCACTTTTAACATCTAATTTAATATGTTTAAGGTCTTTTCTTATCATGGAGACGCTTCGTTATATTGTTTTATTAATTACAGATAAAGAAAAATTATTCTTGTTCAAGCCTTTCCTGTTCTAGTTTTTCGGCTAATCTTTTTTCTATAATTGGTGTAATTAATGTTTTTCTCGGCTTGATTTTTACAAAAGGAAACAGCTCTAAGTCATGTTTCATTTTGTCCTCTTTGTTAGGGTATTTATTTGTACCTAATAAAACTTCTTTTTTTGAGTCGAATAATTCTTGCTCTTTAGCGGCACTTTCTTGAATTTTCTTTTTAATAGTTCCGTCGTTTAGAAGTTTTAAGAAACCTCCATTTGCTTCAATATCTTTAAAAAGCGTTAAACTTTTTTCAGCCAGCTGCATTGTTAAACTTTCAATATAATAGCTTCCATCCGCAGGATTATCTACTTTGTCAAAATAGCTTTCGTGTTTTAATACTAATAATTGGTTTCGTGCAATTCGATCGCCAAACTCATTGTCTTTATGATATAATGAATCATAAGGTAAATTAGCAACAGCATCTGCGCCGCCAAGGATTGCCGACATACATTCGGTTGTTGTGCGAAGCATATTGATATTATAATCGTAAATAGTTTTATTCCGTTTCGTTGGCGTAACCAATAAATGACATTCTAAATTAGAATTGTATTCAGCTGCAATTAATTTAAAAAGCATTCGTAAAGCTCGAAGTTTTGCAATTTCAAAAAAATAATTTGTTCCAACAGAGACTTGAAAAACAATCGGTTTTGTAATACTTGGTAAACGATTTAAATATTCATTTGCGTGCGCTAAACTATAGGCGATTTGCTGTGTAATATTTGCTCCTGCATTTTGATATAAACCAGAATCGATACTAAGCAATGAAAGATCTTTTGTTTCGTTTGAAATTTTTTCAAGCGTTTCAAAATTATTTTTATCTGAGGTTGTGAACCAATTTCCGTCACGGGCCAATTGTCCGATAGGATCTAGATTACAATAAAAAACAGCTTTTTTCTCAATAGAAATTGCGTTTAATAATTTTACGAAATCGATTGAGATAAAGCTTAAATTGAAGTAAACGGTTTTGTTTTCTAAAGGAAGATTTTCTAGTAATTTTTGAACATCAGTATTTTCGTTTTGAATAGTAAAACGAAGACTTTCTGCACCTCTTTCGATTGTATCAATTGCACGTTTAATCGATTTTTCGATATCATGTACAAATATGTTTTGACAGATTTGAAAATTAGAAGCGTGAGTTTTAACCGATGCTGCTTTTGTGAATTCGTCACGATGATAAAAAGGTTTAACCTGAATATCTTCGGGAGAATTCCAAATCATCGTTTCGTTATAATCAGCTCCATCTAATTCAAACTGAATTTTTTGTTTCCATTGTTTGGATGAAATAGGATTAAAATCGTTGAATAGTGTATTAGCCATTAGTTGCTTTTTTCTGATTATTCTTTATCTCGAATAGTATCTCCTTCGAATTGAATGATGTAAATATCTTCGCTGTCTTTTTTCATAAAATACTTTTCGCGAGCATATTTTTCTATTTGTTCAGGATTTTTTAGCTGCTTGATCTGTTCCTGATCTTTTTTTATTTCGTCCTGATAGTATTTTTTATTGTCTTGCAGCTCGTTAACTTGCTGGTCTAAAAAACGATGATCAAAATAGGAATAATTGTCTAGAAACAGCATCCAGATAACAAAAAAGAGAAGTACCCAAACATACTTATTGCCTAGGAGTTTAAACCATTTTTTGTCTTTATAAGGATTTTTCATTTTACTTTTCATTACCTATTATACTGATCCCGATAAAATCAGGATCAGCTCATTTTTTTAATGGTTTAAATTTACAATAAAAATTATGAAATTCTCTGATTAATTACAGCTCGAACTACATCAATTGCTACAGTATTGTATTTGTCATTAGGTATAATGATATCAGCAAAAGCCTTAGACGGCTCTATAAATTGCTCATGCATAGGTTTTAATGTGTTTTGATAACGGTTTAAAACCTCGTCGATATCACGTCCTCTTTCTGAAATGTCTCTTTTTAAACGACGAACTAATCTTTCATCAGAATCGGCATGAACGAAAATTTTGATATCGCAAAGTTCACGTAATTCAGGATTCGTTAAAATTAAAATTCCTTCAACGATCATTACTTTTCTAGGATGTGTTGACACCGTATCATCTGTCCTATTGTGTTGTATGAAAGAATAAACAGGTTGATCGATAGTTTCGCCTGATTTTAGAGCTTTTAGATGTTTTACTAAAAGTTCAAAATCGATAGATCTTGGATGATCAAAGTTAATTAATGCTCTTTCATCAAAAGATAAATTATCGGTTTGTTTGTAATACGAATCTTGAGAAATTACACCAACTTCAGTGTCTGGTAATTCGGTCATGATTTGGTGTACAACTGTTGTTTTTCCACTTCCTGTTCCTCCTGCAAGTCCAATAATGAGCATAAAATTTTTGTTTGTTATTTGTTTGGCAAAAATAATAATTTAAGTGAATTGTGTAAGCATATTAATGTATTTAACCATATAAGTAATGTAAGTAAATTTAAGCAAGCAGAATATGCAAACAATTTGTTACTTCATTGAAATAATATCACTTATATGGTGAAAAATATAAAAAAAATCCCGAAAGTAAACCTTCGGGATTTCGCGCAATCAGTATAGTTTTAATAAAATATTCTGAATTTAGTAAGCACGTAAAACTATTTATTCTTTTTTGCTTTTATCATCATTTCAAGCTGGTCCCAAAGCTCTTCTGGGATTGCTTCTAATAAATTGAATTGTCCTGCACCTTTCAGCCATTCGCCTCCGTCTATTGTGATAACATCTCCATTTACATAAGCTGAAAAATCAGATACTAAATAAGCAGCCAAATTGGCTAATTCTTGGTGATCTCCAACACGTTTCAAAGGCACTTTTTTTGCCATATCAAACTTTTCGGAAAGATCTCCTGGTAATAACCTGTCCCAAGCTCCTTTTGTTGGGAATGGTCCTGGGGCAATAGCGTTTGAACGAATTCCATATTTTGCCCATTCCACAGCAAGACTTCTTGTCATGGCTAGAACTCCTGCTTTTGCAGTAGCACTTGGTACAACATACGCAGAACCAGTCCAAGCATAAGTCGTTACAATATTTAAAATCGTTGCCGATGTTTGTTTAGTGTCAATCCAGTGTTTTCCAAAAGCCAGTGTACAGTTTTTAGAACCTTTAAGTACAATGTCTATAACAGTATCAAATGCATTTGCAGACAAACGTTCTGTTGGAGAAATAAAATTTCCAGCAGCATTGTTCAAAAGAACATCTACTTTTCCAAAAACTTTTAAGGTTTCCTGAAGCATATTTTCTACTTCTTCATAATGACGAACATCACATTGAAGAGGCAGACATTTCCCGCCAGTTTCATTTTCAAGTTCCGCTGCAGTAGTTTTTAGCTTTTCTAAATCTCTAGAAGTTATAGCGACTTGAGCGCCTAATTCTAGAAAATATTTTGTCATCGCTTTTCCTAAACCGCTTCCGCCGCCTGTAACAACGATAACTTTTCCTTTTAAAGCGTCATCACGTAACATTTTATCTGTATAGCTCATACTTTTCTTTTTTTACAATATTAATTAAAAAAATAGGATGCACGCATAATAAAGTTGTAAAATTTTGATAAACTTTATATTTCGCATAGTTTTTTTGCGGCAGCTTTTAGTGTTAAATTATCTTTAGCGAAGCAAAAACGTATTAATTTCTGGTCTTTATGATCAGAGTAGAAAGTTGAAATAGGAATCGCGGCAACGCCATGATTAATAATTAGATTTTTGCAGAAAGACACATCATCTTCATCAGAAATAGCAGCATAAGAAGCTACCTGAAAGTAAGTCCCTTCACATGGTTTCAATTCGAAACGGCTGTTTTGAAGTAGTTTCTGGAAATAATCTCTTTTTTCCTGATAGAATTTCCCAAGTAAATTGACATCAACAACGTCTAAATATTCGCTGATCGCAGCTTGTGAAATACTGTTTACACTGAAAACCAAAAACTGATGTACTTTTTTGATTTCTTTCATTAAATGTTCCGGAGCAATAGTGTAACCAATTTTCCAACCCGTAATATGAAATGATTTTCCAAAGGAGGAAACCATAATACAACGATCTAAAAGGAAATTTTTGGTATGCGCCGAAATATGTTTTTCTTCAAAAGTAATGTATTCATAAACTTCATCAGATAAAACCAAAAGATCGGGATATTTTGAAAGTATTTTTTTTAATTGATCAAAATCAGCTTCAGTTAATATTTTTCCTGTCGGATTATGCGGATTATTGATGATAATCATTCGGCTTTTATCTGAACAGGCTTTTTCGATTGTCTCCCAATTTGGAGTATAATCATCGTTTAGCGCCACACGAACAGGTTTTGCATTGCATAGTAAAACAGGTGATTCATACGAATCATAACTTGGATCAAGAATAATTACTTCATCATTTTCTTTAACCAAAGCCAAAATCGATGTGAAAATTCCCTGTGTTGCGCCAGCGGTAATCAAAAGTTCTAATTCAGGATTAATCGTTCTGTTGTATGAACTCTGAGTCAATTTGGCAACTTTGTTCATCAATGGCGGATAACCTGCCATTGGTGTATATTGATGTACGTTTTCCTTTGATAATCTTGCCACTATATCTGTTAACCTTTCGTCAACAGGAAAATTCGGGAATCCTTGAGAAAGATTTATTGCATTATATTCAGCAGCCATTTTTGACATTACCGTGAAAATGCTTGTGGTTACGTTTGGAAGTTTACTCATGATAAAGTTTGATTTGGGAAAACTGTTGAGTGCGATATGAAAAACGGACTGAATTTAACTATTTTAAAGTTATTGGAAGCGAATATAAAACTCTAACTTTCTTACCATCTTTTTCTCCAGGAGACCATTTAGGGCATTTTTTCAAAACTCGAATTGCTTCAGCTCCTGTGTTGAAGCCTGCATCTCTAAGGATTTTTATATCAGTTAATGCGCCATCTTGCTCAACTATAAAGGTTACGTAGATTTTTTTTCCTTTGAAGTCAATATCTTCATCAGGATTTTTGAAATTATTTTCTACAAACTTATAGAATTTCTCAAAACCTCCCGGAAAGATTGGTTTAACATCTATTCCTGCGGTATTGTAAATTGTTTTATCGCTATTCGTCGGAACGTTTTCGTCAATAATTAAATGTGAATCGAAATAAAGATCTTTATCTTCAACTATAACAGGCTCTGCTTTTTTTGTTTCTGAAGCTTTTGTTTTAGAAACTTGTTTAGTGTTTTGAGAAAACACAGTCTGCAGGCAGCATAGAAAAATCAGGGTTAAAAGCTTTTTCATTACGACAACTTTTAAATTTACATTTTATGAATAATAAAAATAGTAGGGCGATTGTGTAAATCTACTTTTAATTTTTTCCAGTCAGAAATTTTCATTGTTTTAATAAATTCTGTTGGTAAAGTAATATCTGTTGCAATACATAAATGTGTTGACGGATTTACAATCTGTAAAATATCTTCAACTAATTTATTATTTCTATAAGGTGTTTCAATAAAAATCTGAGATTGATTTTTATCGTGAGATAATTTTTCAAAATGTCTCAATGCCGATTTTTTTTCGTCCTTGTCAATTGGTAAATAGCCATTGAAAGTAAAGCTTTGACCATTCATTCCAGAAGCCATCATAGCCAATAGGATAGAAGAGGGGCCAACTAATGGGACTACTTGAATTCCTTTTTCATGCGCCAATTTTACAATAACGGCACCAGGATCAGCAACACCTGGGCAGCCCGCTTCACTCATTAAACCCATATTTTTCCCCTCTAGTAAAGGTTTGATAAAGTCTAAATGTTCGCTTGGTTCCGTTCGTTTATTAAGAGTGAAAAGAACCAATTCTGATTGTTTTTTTTCAGGATAAACTGCTTTTATTGATTTTCTAGCAGTTTTGTCATTTTCGACAATATAGTGATCTATAAGTTCGATACTTCTTCTAACGGTTTGCGGCAAAACATCCATCGGATCGCTTTCGCCCATTGTAGTTGGAATTAAATATAGTTTTCCTAGAAGTTTCATTTTGTGATATTTTATAGTTTAAAACAAAAAATGTATTTTAATTATTTATGAATAACTAAAATACAAATTAAATTATGAATGTTTTTTGATAAGTTTTTGGGCAATTACTTCAGATGCTTCGTCCAACATTTGATAAACATTATCAAATCCGTTTGCAGCTCCGTAATAAGGATCTGGAACATCTACATTTTCATCTGGGAATAATTCATTCAGAATAAGATGAACTTTATTTTTGTGTTCGGGAGTTTTGGCAAGATGAAGGACGTCTCTTAAATTTGAATTATCCATTACATAGATATAATCAAATTCATCAAAATCAGAAGTTTTAAATTGTCTTCCTTTTTGATTGTCAATACATAAGCCGTTTTTTTTAGCCACAGCAATAGAGCGTTTGTCTGGCGCGTGGCCTATATGCCATGATCCTGTTCCAGCAGAATCAACGATGAATCTATCATTAGGTAATTTTGAAGCTAGTATTCCTTCTGCTAAAGGAGATCTGCAAATATTTCCTAAACAAACCATTAAAATTTTTACTGGCATGATTCGCGTTTATAGCGTTAGTTTTTTGTTGATGTCTTCGACAAATTTTTTGAATTGTTTGTCTGTAGAAACTAAATTGTCAACAGTTTTGCAGGCGTGTAAAACAGTGGCATGATCTCGGTCTCCAATTTGTGAACCAATATTTGCCAAAGAAGCTTTGGTGAATTTTTTTGCAAAAAACATAGCCAACTGCCTCGCTTGAACAACGTGCCTCTTTCGTGTTTTAGATTGAAGCGTTTCAATGTCAAGTTGAAAATAGTCAGATACAATTTTTTGAATATAATCGATAGAGATTTCTCTCTTAACGTTTTTAACGAATTTCTCTACAACACTTTTAGCAAGCTCAATCGTAACCTCTTTTTTATTGAAAGAAGATTGGGCGATTAACGAAATGATTGCACCTTCTAATTCTCTAACATTAGATTTGATGTTGCGCGCAACATATTCTATAATATCTTCTGGCATTTCAACTCCATCACGATATAAAATGTTTTTTAAGATTGAGATACGAGTTTCGTAATCAGGCTGGTGCAATTCTGCAGATAATCCCCATTTAAAACGAGATAATAAACGCTGTTCAATATCCTGCATATCAACAGGAGCTTTATCCGAAGTTAAAATTACCTGTTTTCCGTTTTGGTGCAGGTAGTTAAAAATGTGGAAGAAAACGTCCTGAGTTCCTGATTTTCCTGACAAAAACTGAACATCATCAATAATTAAAACGTCGATTAATTGGTAAAAGTGAATAAAATCATTACGATTATTCTTTTTAACCGAATCAATATATTGTTGTGTGAAAATCTCGGCAGAAATATATAAAACCGTTTTTTCTGGGTATTTATCTTTTACTTCTACACCTATAGCATGTGCTAAGTGTGTTTTTCCTAAACCAACTCCTCCAAAAATCAATAACGGATTAAATGAAGTTCCTCCAGGTTTGTTGGCAACAGCCATACCTGCAGAACGAGCTAAACGGTTTGAATCTCCTTCAAGGAAATTATCAAAGCTGTAATTAGGATTTAATTGAGATTCAATTTTTAAATTTCTAATTCCCGGAATTACAAAAGGATTTTTAAGCTCTGGATTTAAGTTTTTAAACGGAGCATCAACCTCTTGCGGTTTCATTGGCACTCTGTTGGAACTTGGCAGCTGCTCGGTAAACGGCTGTTTATTTCCATAAGTGTTCTCCATTTTAATTTTATAGAGTAACTTTGCGTTTTTTCCTAGTTCTTTGGTAAGCGCAACTTTCAATAATTTTACGTAATGCTCTTCGAGCCATTCGTAGAAAAATTTACTTGGTACCTGAATATATAATGCGTTGTCGGTTAGCTCAACTGATTTGATTGGTTCGAACCAAGTTTTATAAGCTTGATCTTGAATATTGTCTTTTATAAAGGACAAACAGTTTTCCCATACCGATTGAGCAGTTTTAGTCATAAATTCAGATAAGTTTTTTTATTATTGATAAAGATTCTCCTAATAAAAAAGGAGCAATTTTATTCCGTATTTCGGGATAACAAATATGTGAACAAATTTCTGTAAAAAAAAATATTTTGGGGTCTAATTTTATAAAAAAATGTTGTAAGGACGTTTTTGAAAGTTAATTTTTTTTAATCTGTAAATAATGAAAAATCATCAAACGCAAGTGCGTGTTCGTTACTCTGAAACAGACCAAATGGGGGTTGTTTATCACGGAAATTATGTGCCTTATTTTGAAATTGGACGCGTCGAATGGCTTAGAAATAAAGGGATTTCGTATGCCAGCATGGAAGAAAGCGGAATTGGCCTGCCAATTGTTTCGATGCAGATTAATTATAAAAAATCGGCACGCTATGATGAGCTTTTAACAATTCATACCACGTTCAAAAGTCAGTCTTCTGTTAAGATTGAATTCGACTGCGCAATTTATAATGAGTCAAATGAGTTATTAACAACAGCAGTGTTTATTTTAGTATTTATTTCGTTAAAATCGGGTCGCCCGACTGCACCTCCAAATTACATTTTAGAATTATTTAAAACACTTGAATAATTGTTAAAATGAGATGTGTTTTAATGTTAATTTATATAATTTTAATATCGATTTCAAACATTAAATCAAAAATGTCGAATACTGATTCGGCATTTTTTTTTCGTGTTTTGGTGATTATTTTGCCAATTGGAAGTCCAGAATCTTCATCCATTTCCATTTCTTGAGAAGTAATTTCGAGTTTTTTTTCTTTTATAACCCGCATTACTTTGTTCATGTTTTTATAATCGAACGAAATTAAAAAATGAACGTCAATTGTTTTTTCAACAATTTCACAAACTTCTAATGTCATTTGAGCCGTTGTTCGATAAGCAGCAATTAAACCGCCTACACCTAATTTAGTACCTCCAAAAATACGAACCACAACTATAAGAACGTTTGTTACGCCAAAAGATTGTATTTGTCCGTAAATAGGTGCGCCGGCTGTATTGCTTGGTTCGCCATCATCATTTGCCCGATAGGAAATTTTTGGAGCAGTGCCCAATTGATAAGCATAGCAGTAATGTACAGCGTGCGGATGAAGTTTTCTTAAATTCTCAATTATTGGTTTTACTTCCTCCTCATTTTCTATAGGAAAAGCATAACCAAAGAATTTGCTGCCTTTTTCTTTAAAAAGTACTTCTTCAGATTCAATTGCTATGGTTTGATAAGTATCGCTGTATTCCAAAATTAAAATTCTAAATTGAGTTTTTTTGCCATGAATTACACAAATTTTCCCGAATTTTATTTTGATCCAATTCTATTAGTGAAAATTTGTGTAATTCGTGGCAGTATTTTTTTATCCTTTTAATCACATTAATTGGTGACTAAATATTTTTATAATATCCCTTTGTTATATAAATCGACAACATCTTCTTTTCCGACTTGTAGATTCCAAACTTTAATTCCTAAAGTTGCAGCACTGTTTGTGTTTTCTGTTTTGTCATCAATAAACAAAGTGTTTTCCGGAACTAGATTGTGTTTGTCAAGTAAAACTTGGTAAATTTTTGAGTCTGGTTTTCTTAATCCCATTTCAAAAGAAAAATAAACTTTCTCAAAACAATTGTAAAAATCAGTATAAAATGGTGCGCCGCTTTTTTTCTCGAAAGTCGCAATATGAATAGAATCAGTATTACTTAATAAAAACAAGCGATATTTTTTTGAGAGCTCTTTTAGAAAGTCTAATCTATAAGAAGGAAAATCAGCCAAAACGGCATTCCAAGCTTCGAGAATTTCTTCAATGCTTGCATTTGGAAGCTGTTTTTGAAAACCAGCCACAAAATCATCATACGAAATATCTCCAGTTTCAAATAATAGATTCAAACGATCAAGATCAGCATTCCATTCTTTTAATCCTAATTTCTGTAATCCCGAAATAGTTCCTTGTTTGTCCAGATTGATAAAAATATCACCAAAGTCAAAAATTATAGTATCAATCATGATTTCTTACATATATTAATTCGTCGTTCTGAATATGAGTTTTTGCTTCATTCTTCTTTTTAAGCTCTGGCGCTTTCGTGCCTTTTTCAAATGTATTCTTTCCAATAAAAATTCGAGCTTCATCCCAAATGTTTTTATCAATAAAAGATTGCAGTGTTTGTTTTCCGCCTTCAATAATTATAGATTGAATTTGATGCTGATATAAAACCGATAAAATATTCTCAATCGTATTTTTATTAAAATCAATCTTTTCAAAAAGTGTATTTTCAGTCGAAATAGTATTTTCTGATTTTGTTAAAACAATTGTTTTTACACTGTCATCAAAAATAAAACTGTCTTTTGAAATTCGGTTATTTTGATCTAAAACCACGCGAACAGGATTGTTTCCAGACCAATCTCTAACATTTAATTTAGGATTATCATCAATAACAGTTTGTGTGCCAACTAGAATTGCCTGTTCTTCGCTGCGCCATTTATGAACTAATTGACGAGAAAATTTATTAGTAATCCAAACCGGTTTTCGTTCCTGATTAATTTCTTTTTCAGGAGCTAAATATCCGTCCAGACTTTCTGCCCATTTTAGTATAATATAAGATCTCTTTTTTTGATGAAAAGTAAAAAAGCGTTTATTGAGTTCATTACATTCGTCTTCTAAAACACCTACAATTACATTTGCGCCGGCTTCAACAAGTTTTCTGATTCCGTTTCCAGCTACTTTTTCATTTGGATCAACAGTTCCTACAACAACATTGGGAATTTTATTTTCAATAATTAAATCACAGCACGGAGGTGTTTTTCCAAAATGACTGCAAGGTTCTAAACTAACATAAATTGTAGCTTTCTTTAAAAGCGATTTGTCTTTTACAGAACGTACTGCGTTTACTTCGGCATGTGGTTCACCGGCTTTTTTGTGCCAGCCTTCTCCAATAATTGTATCATTATAAACAATTACACTTCCAACCATTGGGTTTGGATACGCTGTTCCGAAGCCATTTTTGGCTAGTTCAATGCAGCGTCTTATGTATTTTTCATGTATATTCACCCTGCAAAAGTAGTTATTTTTGAGTTTAGTCTCAATAATGGTTTGGATTCGATTAGTGATCAAAAAAACTATTTTACATTTACAATAGGATTGAATAATATAAGAAAAATGAATAATTGGATTGTAAGAAAAATTGAAAATAAAGACAATCAGGCGGTTGCGAAATTAATAAGGTCGGTTTTTGACGAAATGGAAATTCCAAAAGTAGGTACCGCATACGAAGATCCGTATTTGGATTTAATGTTTGAAGAATATAGTAAGCCAAATTCGGTTTATTTTGTAGTTGAAAACGATGGTAAAATTTTGGGCTGCGCAGGAATTGCTCCATTAGAAAACAGTGATCCAAAAATTTGTGAATTGCAAAAGATGTATTTTTTGCCTGAAACACGTGGTTTAGGAATAGGAAGTATTATGATGGAGAAATGTTTAGAGCAGGCAAGAAATTTTGGCTTTGAAAAATGTTATATCGAAACAATGCCTTTTATGCACGCCGCTCAAAAATTATATAAAAAATCAGGTTTCGAATATTTAGATGCTCCATTAGGTTCTACTGGGCACGATTCTTGCCCTGTATGGATGTTGAAAAAATTATAAGTTTATGAAAAAAAGTGTTTTTGGTTTTCTTTTGATTTCAATTTTGTTTTCTTGTAAAGATACTAAAGAAGCAAAATCGATAAAGAATGCCGTAATTGCAAAAGACTCAGTAATTACTACTGACGAAAGTAAAATTACCACATCAGAAGAAGAATTTAAAAATGAATTTGATATTCTGATACCACAAAACTATCGAACTTATGATAATCAAAATCCTGTAACGGCTTTAAATAATAAATGGATTGAGTTGTATCAGGAAAATGATGAGTATTTTTTAGGGAAACCTAATTTTAAAATTGAAAAAGGATACAGCGAATGTTCAGGTGATTCTCTTCTTTCAATTTTACCTAAAAAGAAAGTTTTGCTATTGATGGATTATCCTGAATTGAAAACGGGGAAAGTAAAATCAATAAAAATTGAAGAAGATAAAATATGGCCAAAAGAAAAGTTGAGTTTTACTTTTGGTAATCTTAATTACACTTTACGCGGCGAAGGAAAAGTTCTTTCTGAGGAACGAGTGAGTACTGACGATGATAAAATAGAGATTTTTAAGAAAGTAGAAGATTATAAACTGTATTTAACCGTTGGGAGTAATCCAGAAAAACTTCTTTTAACTGAAATGTCGTTTAACGACACGTTTGTAGAATTGCTTTTTGCAGGAGATATTGACGGAGATGGAAAACTTGATTTTGTTTTTGGGGCAAATAGAAATTACGAAGAAGAACGAGTAATTTTGTTCCTTTCTTCAAAAGCTGAAAACGGAGATTCAGTGAAGAAAGTTTCAGAAATAGCAGTGCAGTTTGACTGCTAATTAAAAAGAGATATATAAAATGAAAATTAAACAATACCGAACTCAATTTATAAAAGAATTATCGCCTTTTTATGATGCATACGAAGCGGAGAGTCTTTTCTATTTGATTTTAGAAGATAAACATAAGTTAAGACAAATAGATTTGGCATTAAATCATGATTTGACTTTTAGTGAAGCTGATTTTACAGTATGGAATTCGATATTGGAAGAATTGAAAAAAGAAGTTCCAATTCAATATTTACTTGGGAAAACGCATTTTTACGGTTTAGAGTTTGAAGTAAACGAAAATGTATTGATTCCAAGACCAGAAACCGAAGAGTTGGTCGAATGGGTTATCAACGAGAATAAAGCGATTGATAAAAAGAAGAAAATTAAAATTCTGGATATAGGAACAGGAAGCGGATGTATTGCTATTTCACTGGCTAAAAATTTACCAAATGCAGAAGTTTATGCAATCGATGTTTCGAAAAAAGCACTTGAAACTGCTAAGAGAAATGCAATAAGTAATAAAGTTGAAATAATTTTTATGCTTAAGAATGTTCTAGAATTAGAAATTTTGAAATCAAATTACGATATAATTGTTTCCAATCCGCCTTACGTTCGCAATTTAGAAAAAGAAGAAATCAAGAAAAACGTTCTGGATTATGAGCCTCATTTGGCGCTTTTTGTTGAGGATAACGATGCGTTGATTTTTTACAGAAAAATTGCTGATTTAGCCAAAAAGAACCTTTTAGAAGATGGTCAGCTGTATTTTGAAATTAACCAATATCTTGGAAAAGAAATGACGGACTTATTAGATGAAATGAATTTTAAAAGTATCGAATTGCGAAAAGATATTTATGATAATGATCGAATGATTAAAGGCAATATTTAAGTGTTTAGTAAATAGAACGTTCTAATGAATCTTCATTGAACTGAACACTAAATTACTAAAAATTATTCGTATCGAAGTGCTTCAATTGGGTCTAGTTTTGAAGCTTTAATTGCTGGATATAAACCTGAAACAATTGCAACGGCAAAACTGGTTCCGAAGGCAATCAGTATAGCAAACCATGGGACAACGAATGTAAAACTCATTGCAGTTGCAATACCAAAACCGATTAACATTCCTAGAAAAATACCCACTAAACCTCCAATTTGTCCAATTAATAAGGTTTCAATGAAGAATTGAAATGCAACGGTTGATCTTTTTGCTCCTAATGCTTTTCGAACGCCAATTTCGCGTGTTCGTTCTGTTACTGAAACGATCATGATATTCATTAATGCGATCGATGAACCTAATATTGTAATTACACTAATAATGGCAGAAGCCCAATCTAAATATTTGGTGATTCCTAGAATTCTATTAATTAAATCATCGCTTCGGCCAATCCCAAAATTATTATCTTTAACTGGGCTCAATTTGCGAACTCTGCGCATAACACTTGTTGCATCATCAATGGCTTGATCTAAAAGTTCTTTTTTAGATACCATTACACTCATCGTATAATTGATATTGGGAGCAGTAAATAAAGATCGCGCCACCTGAATAGGAATTAAAACGCGTAAATCCTGACTGTTTCCAAAAGTAGATCCTTTTTCTTTTAAAACTCCAATTACCTTAAAACGAGCGCCTCGAATAGAGATAACTTTGTCAATTGGATTAACATCTTTCAGTAAACCTTTTTCAAAATCAGAACCAACAATGCAGGTGTAAGTATTATTGTCGATGTCAAATTGATTAAACGATCTGCCTAAAGTTGTTTCTAAACCAGAATTAGAAATATAGTGTTCATCGACTCCAATGATCGAAATTTCAGGATCAGTTTTAGTATCCTGAAATTTTACCTCCGCTTTTGATGTGGCAGTAAACGAAAGAGAAGTTTCGGTAAAAGGATATTTGTATTTGTTTTTGAATGCAACAGCTTCTGGATAAGAAATAATAGGATTAATAACTTCACGTTCGTTTCCGCCGCGATTTCTAACCGTATTTGCATACTGTTTGATGTTGAATGTATTAGCACCCATTGAAGCGAAATTGGTCGAAACAGTATTTTCGAGTGCAGTTACAACAGTTAGAATTCCAACCAATGCCGTGATTCCGATAGCAATAATTAATACAGTAAGAATGGTTCGCAATAATTGTGTTTTGATAGAACCAAAAGCAATTCGGATATTTTCTTTAAATAATTTTAGCATCATGACCAATTTGTCACGAAAATACGGTTTTTGTTACAAGTTTGTTTTCGAACACGTATTATTTATTTTAAAAAGTAAGATATTTGCAACCTTAATTAAGTCGAAAGTTGGAAAGTATTAAAGTCGAAAGTGCAAAAATCCAACAATCAAAAAAAACTAGAAATAAATTAATGCTATAGGTTTTATATTTTAGGCTTCAAAGAAATCTAAAATCTAAGATCAGAAATCTAAAATAATAAGAAATGGCTTCAAAACCAAGCATTCCGCAAGGAACAAGAGATTTTTCGCCTGCAGAGGTGTCAAAACGTCAATATATAATTCAGGCGATAAAAAATAATTTTGAAAAATTTGGTTTTCAGCCAATTGAAACACCTTCGTTTGAAAATTCAGACACCTTAATGGGAAAATATGGAGAAGAAGGAGATCGTTTGATTTTTAAAATATTGAATTCAGGAAACTTTTTCTTCAATAAAAATAAAATTGAATTACCAGAATCTATAGAATCACTTCAAGTTAATTCAGCAGAAACTATCGATCTTAATCAAAGAATCGAACTGAATAAATTTACAGGAAAAATTTCTGAGAAAGCACTTCGTTACGATTTAACAGTTCCATTTGCTAGATACGTTGTACAGCACCAAAATGAAATTGAATTTCCTTTTAAAAGATATCAAATTCAACCTGTTTGGAGAGCAGATCGTCCGCAAAGAGGACGTTACAGAGAATTCTATCAATGTGATGCCGATGTTGTGGGTTCAAAGTCACTTTGGCAGGAAGTAGAATTGGTTCAATTGTATGACACTGTTTTTACCTCTTTAGGATTAGAAGGTGTTACTATTAAAATTAACAACCGAAAAATATTATCAGGAATTGCCGAAGTTATTGGTGCGTCTGATAAATTAATTGATTTTACAGTTGCTCTTGATAAACTGGATAAAATTGGTGAAGACGGCGTGAAGAAAGAAATGATCGAAAAAGGTATTTCTGAAGAAGCGTTGGTAAAAGTACAGCCGCTTTTTAGTTTTACAGGGACGTTTGCAGATAAAATCAAACAGCTTTCAGAATTATTAGCGTCATCTGAAGAAGGAACAAAAGGAGTTGAGGAACTTAAATTTATTTGTGACAATGTGGCAACTTTAGGTTTGTCTACAGCAATTTTGGATCTTGATGTGACACTTGCTCGTGGTTTAAATTATTATACCGGAGCTATTTTTGAAGTTGCAGCACCAAAAACCGTTTCAATGGGATCTATTGGAGGCGGTGGAAGATACGACGATTTGACGGGTATTTTTGGATTGAAAAATATGAGCGGTGTTGGAATTTCTTTTGGATTGGATAGAATTTATTTAGTTTTAGAAGAACTGCAGTTGTTTCCAGAAACCGTTGCAGCTACTTCAAAAGCATTGTTTATCAATTATGGAGATAATGAGGCTTTGTATGCTTCAAAAGCCATTCAGAAATTAAGAAAAGAAAATATAAAAGTAGAATTATACCCTGACAATGTAAAAGTGGGCAAGCAGTTTCAATACGCTGATAAACGTTTGATTCCATTTGCTGTAATTGCAGGAGATCAAGAAATCGCTTCAAATTCTTACGCACTTAAAAATTTAGTGACAGGAGAGCAGATTTCTGTTGACTTTGAAGGATTGAAAGCTGCTTTATTGGCATAAGATTTTAACCGCAAAGTGCGCTAAAATTTAATTTTGCTTCACGCATAGAAAACACAAAGTTCGCAAAGCTACATCAACACAAAGCTTTGCGAACTTTGTGTTTTTATAAAACCAGACTTTTAAAAAACTTAGCGTACTTTGCGGTTATTTCGCTAAGTTTTTGTTTTGATTGAAAAATAAAAACGCACAAAGTTCTGAAAGTGATTGTGTTAATAAATCTCAGTCTTTATCTGCTTATATCTTTTTAAAATTTGCCCGAAATAGTTGGTAGAAAAGAAAAAAAAGCCTTTAATTTGCGGCCTTGAGTTACGGGCGTAGTTCAAGGGTAGAATAGCGGTCTCCAAAACCGTTGATGGGGGTTCGAATCCCTCCGCCCGTGCAATATTTCTTATCGAAAAGGAAACAAGGATTTTATCTAAGATACTATCAAAAAAAGTTCGCAAGGCTAAATTAATACAAAGCTTTGCGAATTTTTTTTGAAGTCAAGAGTAAAAATCTTAGCGTTCTTTGCGGTAAATTTTTCTCAAAAAGCATAAAAAAAGCTTCGTCTCTACTATAAGGCGAAGCTTTTTTTAATATAAGGTAAACTTGAATTAATAATTATTTATGAGGCCGAAGCCAACCCTTAAATTCAATTTTGATAGGTAATAATTTAGTTTCCAATTTTGAACTCAAATTTAACATAAACTAAAACGTAATAGTCTTAAAATTATACTAAATTTTAATTTAGGGATTCGGTTTTTAAAACTCTCATAATTAATAAAGTGACAATTTGACATTTTATAAGATTTGGCAGTACTTTTGCAATCCAACAGAAAGAATAAAAAATGAAGTTTAAAAATATTTTTAAAAATAAAAGTAATATGACTACGGAAAATACAGAATTCGATCAGGAATTAGATGATGTAACGTTAGAGAACAATGCCAACGGTGAGCAGTTAATTGTTGAAGAATTAAGTGTTGAAGAGCAATTGGCTCAAGACTTGGCAAAAGAAAAAGATAAGTTTTTGAGATTATTTGCCGAATTTGAAAATTACAAAAAAAGAACTTCAAAGGAGCGCATCGATTTATTCAAAACGGCAAATCAAGACGTTTTGCAAGCAATGCTTCCTGTTTTAGATGATTTTGACAGAGCAACTGTAGAGATCAATAAATCTGACGACGAAAATTTGAAAAAAGGAGTTGAGTTGATTCATGAAAAATTGAAAAACACTTTAATTTCTAAAGGTTTAGAGCAGGTTGAGATTAAAGCAGGTGATGCTTTTAACGCAGATATTGCTGAAGCAATTACTCAAATTCCAGCTCCTTCGGATAAATTAAAAGGCAAAATTGTTGATGTTATTGAAAAAGGATACAAATTAGGAGATAAGATTATTCGTTTTCCTAAAGTTGTTGTTGGAAACTAAAATGCAAATAGATTCTAGAAATCAATTTTTAAATTGAAATTTGGAATTTGTAGTATTGGAATTTAACCTAAATTATGAAAAAAGATTTTTACGAAATACTAGGCATTTCTAAGAGTGCTGATGCTGCCGAAATAAAAAAAGCGTACAGAAAAAGTGCGTTGAAATATCACCCGGATAAAAATCCAGGCGACAAAGAGGCAGAAGAAAACTTTAAATTAGCGGCAGAAGCTTACGAAGTATTAAGCGATCCTAACAAAAAAGCAAAATACGATCAATACGGACATCAAGCATTTGATGGTTCTGGCGGATTTGGCGGTGGCCACGGCGGTATGAATATGGATGACATTTTCAGCCAGTTTGGTGATATTTTTGGAGGTGGATTTGGAGGTTTCGGAGGCGGAGGCGGAGGTCCTCGTCGCGCTAAAGGAAGTAATCTTCGAATTAAAGTGAAACTAACTTTAGAAGAGATTGCAAATGGTGTTGAGAAAAAAGTAAAAGTAAAACGTAAAGTTCAAGCTAAAGGCGTAACGTATAAAACGTGTACGACTTGTAATGGTCAAGGACAGGTAATGCGTGTTACAAATACCATTTTAGGAAGAATGCAGTCAGCGTCAACTTGTCCTACTTGTGGAGGTTCAGGTCAAATTTTAGATAAAAAACCTTCTGAAGCAGATGCACAAGGAATGGTGGTAGAAGACGAAACAGTTTCTATCAAAATTCCAGCTGGTGTTGTTGACGGAATGCAGTTGAAAGTTTCTAACAAAGGAAATGATGCCCCAGGAAATAGTATTCCAGGAGATTTAATCGTTGCCATTGAAGAGTTAGAACACGAATTCTTGAAACGCGAAGGCGAGAACATTCATTACGACTTATACATTAGTTTTCCAGAAGCTGTTTTAGGAGCTTCAAAAGACATCGAAGCAATCAACGGAAAAGTTCGTATTAAGTTGGAAGAAGGAATTCAATCTGGAAAAATCTTAAGATTAAAAGGAAAAGGAATTCCAAGTATAAACGGTTACGGAAGTGGTGATTTATTAGTTCACGTAAACGTTTGGACTCCAAAAACATTAAATAAAGAGCAAAAACAATTCTTTGAGAAAGCTCTAAATGATGAACATTTTGTACCGAGCCCGGAAAAATCAGAGAAATCGTTTTTCGAGAAAGTAAAAGATATGTTCTCATAAATAGCACTTTTTTTGAAGATGTACATAAAAATCAAAACCCATTCTAAACATAAATAGAATGGGTTTTTTGCGTATTATAATGTAGATTCCGTGTGAATTATTTACTTTTACAGACTGTTGGCAAAAATAAAAAAGCCACTAAAAGAAAACCTAAAAAATAAAATGAGCAACTTACTCGAAGTACATAAAGTCGTAAAACAATATGGCGATTATGTAGCGCTTAACGAAGTTTCATTAAATGTGCCAAAAGGCAGTATTTATGGACTTTTAGGTCCAAATGGAGCTGGAAAAACTTCTCTAATCAGAATCATCAATCAAATTACAATGCCAGACAGCGGTGAAGTAATTTTAGATGGCGAAAAATTACAGCCAAAACACGTTCAAACTATAGGATATCTTCCAGAAGAAAGAGGTTTGTACAGTTCGATGAAAGTGGGTGAGCAGTGTTTGTATCTGGCGCAAATGAAAGGACTTTCTAAAGCCGAAGCAAAAAAACAGCTGGATTATTGGTTCGATCGTTTAGGTATTCAAGGTTGGTGGAATAAGAAAATTCAAGAATTATCTAAAGGAATGGCGCAAAAAATTCAGTTTGTGGTTTGTGTATTGCATAAACCGAAACTGCTGATTTTTGATGAGCCTTTTTCAGGGTTTGATCCTGTAAATGCCAATATTATAAAAGATGAAATTTTAGCATTAAAAGAACAAGGTTCAACCATTATTTTCTCGACACACCGAATGGAAAGCGTTGAGGAACTTTGCGATCATATAGCTTTAATTCATAAATCGAATAAATTGATCGAAGGAAAAGTAAGCGATGTAAAACGCCAGTTTAAAACCAATAGTTTTGAAGTTGGAATTTTGACTGACAATGTCGAAGGTTTGATGTACGATATTACACAAAAATTTACCGTTTCGCCAGCTAATTTCAAATCGTTAAATGACGATTTGAAATTAAATATCCAAATAGGAAATTCAGCTCCAAATGAATTATTGAATGTGCTGACACAACGCGGACAAGTAACGCACTTTGTAGAAAAAATTCCAAGTGTAAACGATATTTTTATTCAAACAGTTACCGAAAATAAGTTTTAGATTTTAGAGTGAAGAACTAAAATTT
This sequence comes from Flavobacterium sp. FlaQc-30, assembly GCF_044005885.1. Taxonomy (NCBI): domain Bacteria; kingdom Pseudomonadati; phylum Bacteroidota; class Flavobacteriia; order Flavobacteriales; family Flavobacteriaceae; genus Flavobacterium; species Flavobacterium sp. FlaQc-30. The sequence goes on from NZ_JBIPCO010000002.1 coordinate 32,873, forward strand.
AAATCAACAACCTAAAAATCTAAAATCTAAGTATGAGTATCATCTCGTTGATTATAAAAAGAGAATTCATTGCAAAAGTTCGCAATAAATCTTTTGTTGTCATGACTTTTTTGAGTCCACTTTTGTTTGTAGCGATAGCTGTATTTATTGGCTATTTAAGTTCAATGAAAGCAGAAACAAAGCGTATTGCAATTCATGACGAAACCGGGCTTTTTGCAGCTGATTTTTTAAAAGAAAATAAAAAAGGAGCCGAATTTAAATACTTTAATTTATCAGAAATTGAAGTAAAAGCTTTGAAAGACAGTATTACAAAAGAAAATTTCAGTGGTTTAATCGTTATTCCAAAAACGGCTGATATTAAAGATTTAGAAAGTAAAATTGAATTTATTTCTAATAACAGTCCAAGTATTTCTTTTGTAGAAAATACTCAGGATATTATTGGCAATAAAATAACCAAACTGAATCTTGAAAAAGCAAAACTGGATACTTTAGCAATTCAAAAAGCACAGTCAGATGTCAATATTCATTTGATAAAAGCATCAGGAGAAGAAAGTTTAAAAGGCTTGAACGAAATAAAAATTGCAATTGGAGGCGCTTTTGGTTATTTGATTATGATGTTTATTATCATTTACGGAAATATGGTAATGCGAAGCGTAATCGAAGAAAAAACCAATCGAATTATCGAAATCATTATTTCATCAGTAAAACCATTTCAGTTAATGATTGGTAAAATTGTTGGAACTTCGTTAGCTGGAATTCTGCAGTTTATGATTTGGGCAATTATTGGTTTAGGTTTAATGTTTGCTGCTTCGACATTTTTTGGAGTTAATGTTGGTCCAACAGCTAGAATTTCGCCAGAATTAATGCAATCAGCTCAGCATCAACTTTCGGGTTCAGCACAAATGTATATCGCTGAATTATGGAATCTGCCAATTGCGAGTATTATAATTGGATTTATAGTTTATTTTATTGGAGGTTATTTTCTGTACAGTTCATTCTATGCGGCAATTGGTGCAGCGGTTGACAATCAAACAGATTCACAACAGTTTTTACTGCCCATTTTAATGCCTCTTATTTTGAGTGTCTATATCGGATTTTTTACAGTTGTAAATGATCCACACGGAACAGTAGCCGTTGCATTTTCAATGATTCCGCTTACATCGCCAATTGTTATGCTAATGCGTATTCCGTTTGGCGTGCCGTGGTGGCAAATCGCAATTTCGGTATCATTATTGTTTGCTACCTTTTTCCTTGTTGTCTGGTTCGCCGCAAAAATTTACCGTGTAGGTATTTTAATGTACGGCAAAAAACCAACTTGGAAGGAATTGTATAAGTGGCTTAAATATTAATTTTTGAAGCTGCTAAGGTGCTGAGGTTCTAAGATGCTAAGATTTTTTAGCTTCTTGCAGAAAAACCTCAGTACCTTAGCAGCTTAGAACCTTAGAACCTCAAAAAATGAGTAAAATACTAATTATCGAAGACGAAGCAGCGATCAGAAGAGTTTTGGTAAAAATATTATCAGAAGAAAATGATTCCTATAAGGTAGATGAAGCAGAAGACGGTGCTGCAGGTCTTGAAAAAATAAAAAACAACGATTACGATTTGGTTTTGTGTGATATCAAAATGCCAAAAATGGATGGTGTTGAGGTTTTAGAAGAAGCAAAAAAAATAAAACCAGAAATTCCGATGGTTATGATCTCTGGTCACGGCGATATGGAAACAGCAATTCATACCATGCGTTTAGGAGCTTTTGATTATATCTCAAAACCGCCAGATTTGAATCGTTTACTAAATACAGTTCGTAATGCTTTAGATAAAAAACAATTAGTTGTTGAAAATAAAATTCTAAAGAAAAAAGTCAGCAAAAATTACGAAATGATAGGCGAGAGCGACTCAATTAATCATATTAAAGTGATGATTGATAAAGTAGCTCCAACAGAAGCCAGAGTTTTAATTACAGGTCCAAACGGAACAGGTAAAGAATTAGTCGCACATCAATTACATGAAAAAAGCGAGCGCTCTAATTATCCTTTAATCGAAGTTAACTGTGCTGCAATTCCGAGTGAATTAATTGAAAGTGAATTGTTCGGACACGTAAAAGGTGCTTTTACATCGGCGGTTAAAGATCGTGCTGGAAAGTTCGAAGCTGCTGATAAAGGAACTATTTTCTTAGATGAAATTGGTGATATGAGTCTTTCGGCGCAAGCCAAAGTTTTGCGTGCACTTCAGGAAAATATGATTACTAGAGTTGGTGCAGAAAAGGATATTAAAGTTGATGTTCGTGTCGTTGCCGCAACCAACAAAGATTTGAAAACAGAAATTGCCGAAGGTCGTTTCCGTGAAGATTTATATCATCGTTTGGCAGTTATTTTAATAAAAGTTCCGCCATTGAATGAAAGACGTGACGACATTCCGGCTTTGATTAAGCATTTTGCAGAAAAAATTGCATCAGAGCAAGGAAATGCTGTAAAAGGATTTTCGGCACAAGCCATAAAATTATTGCAAGAATACGACTGGACAGGAAATATTCGTGAACTTCGAAATGTAGTCGAGAGATTGATTATTTTAGGAGGAAGCGAAATCTCTGAAACTGATGTAAAAATGTTTGCAAGCAAATAGGGGCTTCGCGCAATAAGCTATAAGCTTTATGCTTTAAGCTAAAAAAAACATAATAAATTTGGTCTAAAGCTTATTGCCTAAAGCTTAAAGCTAAAAAAAATAAATAATTTTTGCTTACGGCGTATAGCTTAAAGCTTAAAGCTTAAAAAAATGAAACTAAAAAAAATAAACGAGAAATTACAGGACGCCCTAATTGAAAATGGTTTAACAGAAGCAAATGCTTTACAGCAGGAAACTTTTTCGACTATAAAAAGTGGTGCGGATTGTTTGATTGTTTCTCCGGAAGGAAGTGGTAAGACAACTACGATTGTATTGAATGTTATTCAGCAATTGGCAGGAAAAACCGAAGAATCGCCTCGTGCTTTGATCATTGTTGAAGACAAAGAAAAGGTTCTTGCAATGGAAGAACTTTTTGAAAAGTATGGAAAATATACTAATCTTGAAGTTTACGGTGTACACGATAAAGGCGACATGGATTACGATAAAAATTATGTTTCTACGGGAATTGATGTTTTAATTGGTACACCAAATAAATTGAGCGATATGTTTTCGACTGCAGGTTACAATGTAAACCGCTTAAAAATGTTTATTTTGGATGATGCTGATCCTATTTTGAAATTGCGTCATGAAACTAAAATAATGCGTATTTCTAATAGTATTGCAAAAACACAGCGTATCGTTTTTGCTGAAACTTTGACAGAGCGTATCGAGATCCTGACAGGCAAAATGTTGTTAGAGCCTTATTTTTTCGATATGGATGAAGAAGGTGAAGAAGAATTGGATGAGGATGAAGAAGATATCGAAGAGGAAGAATAGTCAGAAATTAGATAAAAATAAAGTGTTATGGGATTAATGAAAGTGTATTCAGGTAGTGAAATATTAGCAATTGCTTTACAGGAAAAACTAGAAGAAGCAGGTGTAGAAACAGTTAAAAAAGATAATATTCAATCGTCTCGTTTAGGAGGTTTTCCTCGTACCGATTTGGCTGTTGAAATTTTTATTCAAGAAACTGATTTTGCAAAAGCAAATCCAGTTATCGAAAATTTCAGAATGAGTATTTAAAAGAAGTCTTCAGTCACAATGGAAACAGAAAATGGAGACTGAGCGCTGAAAACAAAAAAGCATGCAATACAAAATGTTAGTTCTCGACATGGATGATACCTTGTTGACCGACGACCACAAAATATCAGATTTAAATAAAAAAGTACTTTTAGAAGCTCAGGCAAAAGGTGTTTATGTTGTTTTGGCTTCAGGAAGACCAACTTCTGCAATGACTTCTTATGCCAAGGAATTAGAACTAGATTTGAATGATTCCTATATCATTTCATTTAATGGTGCCATTATAAGTCAGGCAAAAGATGATCAAATTTTATTTGAGCAGAAATTAACTGTTAAGCAAATTCACGATTTGTATGATTACAGCGTGAAAACAAAAACGCATATCATAACTTACTTGGATGATGAAATTATAAGCGAAACAGATTCTGAATATATTGAGGTTGAAAAGGAAATTACAGGAATGGCGCATCGTAAAGTGGCGAGTTTTAAAGATTATATTGATCGACCAGCTGTAAAATGTATTTTGCTAGAAAATCCAGCCTATTTAAAATTGGTAGAAAATGATTTAATTAAAGCAATGCCGCATTTGAGCGTTTCTATGTCGAAACCTTTTTTCTTAGAAGCGGCACAGCAAGGAATTGATAAAGCGGCTAGTTTAAAACTTTTGGCAGAGAAACTTAATATTCATCAAAGCGAAATTATTGCTATTGGAAATGCAGGAAATGATTTGACCATGATCGAATATGCTGGATTAGGAGTTTGGGTTGATAATGTAACACCTGAATTGCGTGATAAAGCAGATTTAATTGTAGCTTCAAATAATAATGACGGCGTTGCTGAAGTAGTACAAAAGTATATTCTAAATTAATTTTTGATGAAAAAACCAATCGAAACAGAACGCTTGCTATTACGTGAAGTGATTGCTTCAGATCTTAATGGAATGTTTGAGTTAGATTCTAATCCGAATGTTCATATTTACATTGGAGGGAAGCCTGTCACTACTATTGAACAGAGTGCAGCATACATTGAAAATCTTCAGCAGCAATACAAAGATTTTGGAACTGGACGCTGGGCAGTAATTCTAAAAGAAACAAATGAGTTTTTAGGTTGGTCTGGAATTAAATTTATTACCGATGAAATCAACAACCATAAAAATTTCTATGAAATTGGTTATCGTTTTATAGAGAAACATTGGGGAAAAGGATATGCAACCGAAGCTGGAAAAGCTTTTATAGAGTATGCTTTTAATAATTTAAAAGCTGATGCTGTTTATGCCTATGCAGATGCCGGCAATGATAACTCAAGAAAAATACTAGAAAAATTAGGTTTACGTTATGTAAATTCTTTTGAGTATCAAGAAGAACTAGAAGTTTGGTATGAGTTAAAGAACCCAAACGTATAGTTTCTAAGAAATGCGTCCCAAATCTTTGAAAGCTTAATAAAGTTTGCAAAGATTTGGAAAACGTAGTTTCTTAAATTATTTTTTAGCTACAGAAACAAAATATTTATTTCCGTCACCCATTGTCAATTTAACACGCTCGTCGCAAAGGTCGATTGCAAAATTAGCGCTTTCGTAACAGCTGCAAGTTGTGTTTTTGTCTTTAGACATTTCAGTTTTACAATTATTGTTTTTAAATGTCGCCAATTGCGGTGTATATAAACTTACTAAATCAGTTGAAGCCGTTACCAATGAGATGATGCTTGCTGAATTGTTATTTGTAATTCTGTAAACAATTCTATCAGTATAGTTTACTTCGTTTACCGTTACTTTACGAATGTAGGTATAAGCTGTTGATCCTTCACCTGGCTCTTTTACTTCAAATTTAAATCCAACAGCACGAATGGCAATATCAAATTGAGACTGCGAATTTAAGCTCGCCCAAGTTGTTAAGGTACTAATAGACGGAAATGGATTTGCAGCAGGAGTATTAGTTTGCGCCTGCGAACTAAAAATGGTTAAGAACATTAAGCAGATTGTGGGTAAAAATGCTTTCATAATGGAATTTGTAATTTTTAATTTTTGCCTACTCTTTCTGGTTTTCGGCGTTCCCATGCTTTTTGTAACAAAACAACAACATAACGATTGAATTTCAAAATAGTTATGCTCGAATTGTTATAATATTAGTAATAACGGTCATTTATTTTAGAATCTTAATTAAATCTCGCTAAAGACTTAAACAAAGTTAAATGTAAGAAAATTTTAAGCCAATACTTGAAAAAAATGCGCTTTACCGATGTAATTTGCACTTAATCGATGTTTTTGTCATTTTATTCTTATTGAATCCCGATTTTGTTTTTTTAGAATTAATTATGCTTGCGATTTGCGATATGGTTAATTAAGACGATTTTAAACAGGTGTTTAATGCAAAATATTGATATATAGTGTATTATTGATTTTATTTTAAAAAATATTGTACGTAAATTTGCAAACTCTTTAAAAGAGATATAAATATAATACCTTACTGCTTAAAACGTAGTGTGTTCCCATGGAAAATAGAAAAAAAGTTGCTTTTTATACGCTTGGATGTAAACTGAATTTTTCAGAAACGTCTACAATTGCCAGAAATTTTAATGACGAAGGATTCGACCGCGTCGATTTTGAAGATGTAGCAGACATTTATGTAATCAATACTTGTTCTGTAACAGATAATGCCGATAAGCAGTTTAAGCAGGTAGTAAAGAAAGCAATGAAACTTAATGATAAGGCATTTGTTGCAGCAGTGGGATGTTATGCGCAGTTGAAACCTGAAGAGTTGGCAAATGTTGACGGAGTTGATTTGGTACTTGGAGCTACAGAAAAATTTAAGATTACAGATTATATTCATGACTTAAGCAAAAATGATATGGGTGAAGTTCACTCATGCGAAATTGCTGAGGCTGATTTTTATGTTGGAAGTTATTCAATAGGAGATCGTACTCGAGCTTTCTTGAAAGTTCAAGACGGCTGCGATTATAAATGTACGTATTGTACAATTCCTTTAGCAAGAGGAATTTCAAGAAGTGATGCTTTAGAAAATGTATTGCAGAACGCCAAAGAAATCTCGGCTCAAAATATTAAAGAAATTGTTTTAACTGGAGTTAATATTGGAGATTACGGAAAAGGAGAGTTTGGAAATAAAAAACATGAACATACTTTTCTAGAACTTGTTCAGGCTTTAGATAAAGTTGAAGGTATCGAGCGTTTAAGAATTTCATCTATCGAACCAAACTTGTTGAAAAATGAAACGATAGAATTTGTTTCAAAAAGCCGCACTTTTGTGCCTCATTTCCATATTCCGTTACAATCAGGAAGCAATGATATCTTGAAATTAATGAAACGCCGTTATTTACGTGAAGTGTATACTGAACGTGTGAATAAAATTCGTGAAGTAATGCCTCATGCTTGTATAGGAGTTGATGTAATTGTTGGTTTTCCAGGAGAAACAGATGAGCATTTCTTAGAAACATATCATTTCTTAAACGAAATGGATATTTCGTATTTACACGTCTTCACCTATTCTGAAAGAGATAATACAGAAGCTATAGATATGCCTGGAGTTGTTCCTGCAAATGTAAGAGCAAAAAGAAGCAAAATGCTTCGCGGTTTATCTGTAAAAAAACGTCGTGCATTTTATGAAACCCAATTAGGAACAAACAGAACAGTGCTTTTTGAAGGAGAAAATAAAGAAGGTTATATTCATGGTTTTACAGAGAATTACGTAAAAGTAAAAACACCATGGAATCCTGAATTAGTAAATACGCTGCAGGAAATTAATTTAACTAAAATTGATGAAGACGGAAGCGTTCGTTTAGAGTTTATAAATAAATTGGCCGAAGCTTAAAAAAGTATAGTTGAACTTTGTCAAAGTTTTAAACTTTGACAAAGTTTATTTCAATAAATTACACAAAGTATTGTCATTTCGACCGAAGGGAGAAATCGCACTAGTTTGTCGACAAAGATTGGAGATTTTCTATGCGGAATTACTAGTGCGATTTCTCCCTTCGGTCGAAATGACAAATAAAAAAGCTATAACTACTTCTGATTTTCAGGAATTACCAATTTCAAAGAATTGATATAATCGGTGTCAAATTCAATAACTCGGATTTTTTGCGGATTAAAACTTAATTCTCCGCCAAATTGACCTTTTGTATCCAAGAAATCAATTATAAGTTCTTCGTCGTTTAAAGAAATTAATTTTCCTAAATAAGCTGATTTTGCTGATTTTTTCGAAATCTGAAAAATACCATGTTTATTGTTGATGAAATTTAAAATCGAATTCAAATCCCGAATCGGAATAATATCTTCGGCATTTGTTTTTAAACCTTTTAAGCGAATCACTTTTTCTATAAAAGCCAAATCCTGATCTCTGTGAACAGCTTCGATATTTTTGTTTTTCAAAATGACAAAACCATCCAAAATATAATCAACTGGATTATTTCGGAGCAGAATCCAATCATCAGAATAGTCAATAAGAAATCCTGTAAAAATTTCTTTTTTATCCTGAAATTCTATCGCTATTAATTGTCTTAAATATTGTTCCATCATATATTTTCTAAAAATTCCATCCCGATAGCTTCGGGATAGAGTTTAATTTTTAAGGGTTGGTTGACCAAATACTGCTGTTTTTTATAAATACTCTGCGGTTTAGTTTTAACTGTGCAACAACTAATTCTGCAATATCTTCAGACTGCATTACCTTTTCAGGATTCCCATCAGTTAAGTTCAAATCTTTTGCCATGTCTGTCGCAACAGTGCTTGGAGTTAAAGCAGTAACACGTATGTTGTGTTTGCGCATTTCCTGCATTAAAGAATCCGTTAAACCTAAAACTGCAAATTTAGAAGTACTGTATGCACTTGTTAGAGCATTACCGTTTAAACCAGCTGTTGACGAAATATTGATAATATCTCCACTTTGTCTTTCGATCATGTTTGGAATTACGGCACGTGTTGCATAATAAGTTCCCATTAAATTTACCTGAATGATTTTTTCAAAAGCAGCAGGTTCTAGATCAAGGAATTTTCCAAAAGAAGCAATTCCTGCGCTGTTGATTAAAATATCAATATGTTTAAACTCAGTTAGTGCTTTTTCAACGGCACTATTTATAGATTTAATGTCCGATACATCTGCAGAAAGAGCTAAAGATTTAACCCCTAAATCATTCGTTTCATCTGCCAATTGATCAACATCTGCTTGAGTTCTTGAAACCAGAATTACATTTACACCTTCTTTTGCCAAGGCAATTGCAATTGCTTTTCCAATTCCTTTTCCAGCTCCTGTAATAAGAGCATTTTTATTTTTTAAGCTTGTCATGATTTATTGTTTAGAAATGCCGAAAGCATCATTTTAAGTCTTACAAAAATAAAGCTTTTGTAAACTAAAATGATGCTTTCAAGTATTTTCTTAATCTAAGTTTAACAACTTTGTTATTCTTTCAAAACCATGTCTATACACATTACGGCAGCAAGAATTAATTGTCTAAGGGAACTGTCTGATGCTACATTGTCTTCAATTTGAAGCACATAATTGTCAGCACTTGTAAAAAACTCTTTACCTAAACCAGCCCATTTTTTACTTACTTGAGCAAGTTGTTTGTTTTCGTGAGAAAATTTAAAGTCCCAACCCGTCCATTTTCCTTGTAATGTCGCAACAGGTTTTTCGTTTTTATCCATGATTTCAAACTTCCCGCCAATAGAAAAGAACTTTTGTTTAAAGGTTCCTACTAATCTGTCTTTCTCATCAAAAATTTCAACTGTTGAACGAAACACAGCAATACCTCGTTTTACTGAGATTAATTTTTCTCCAGAAGCCGTTGTAATTTCAACATTAAAAGGAGTCATTCTTTTATAATCTGTGAAACGCAGCATTTTTGTGAAAAAACCAAGATTGTTCTCACGGCAATTCATAGTTATTTGATTCGTTTCAGGATTGTAAATATCATAATTATTAGCAGCTTTAAACATTCCGACATGTTCTTTTACTAAAAATAGATTTTGGCTTAAAATTGGGTTCATACGTTTATGTGAAAATTAGTTTTTAGATTTTGAACCCAAATGTAAATAAATTTTTATTAATTATATTGTTTTGAAGTCTCAACAAGACGAATAAACTCAGCTTTATAACCATCACCGTCATTTGAAACTCCTTGTTTGGCTAATTTCACGATTTCTTCTGATGATTTGTCAGCAATCAATTTAGAATCTCTTAATTTCAATCCAAACCAAGCCACAGCTGAGCTGAATTTTAAATCATCGCTCGCTTTATCTAAAGCAATCGATTTGTTATCAATAACCTGAACCATTTCAATGCTTTTATCGCCGTCAGGTTTTTTATAACGGAATTTTATTGTCGCCAGTTCGCTGCTGTAATTAGCAGAATTAGTTTCCGTTTTAGTGTATTTTAGATCATCCGGCTGAACATTTAAATAATCGCTTTTTACGCCGGCTAGAATAATTTCATACAAAGCTGTAACCGTATGATTACTTCCTAATTCTCCTGCATCAATAGCGTCATTTTTAAAATCCTCTGGACGAAGTTTTCTGTTTTCATAACCAATCAAACGATACGCCTGAACTTGTTTCGGATTAAATTCGATCTGAATTTTTACATCTTTAGCAATGGCAAACATTGAACCTTTAAATTCTTTTCCTAAAAAACGATTGGCTTCCTGAATATTATCAATATAGGCATAATTTCCGTTTCCTTTATCCGCTAAGATTTCCATTTTGCTGTCTTTGTAATTTCCCATTCCATAACCTAGACAAGTTAAGAAAACGCCAGTTTTTCTTTTCTCTTCGATTAATTTCTCCATATCAGAATTAGAAGAACTTCCCACGTTAAAATCGCCATCTGTTGCTAGAATCACGCGATTATTGCCATTTTTAATAAAATTCTCAGCTGCAATTTTATAAGCAAGTTCAATTCCTTCTCCACCAGCAGTACTTCCACCAGCTTCTAATTTTTCCAGTGCATCGATAATTGTTTTTTTCTCATCTCCAGAAGTTGGTTTCAAAACCACTCCGGCTGCTCCTGCATAAACCACAATTGCCACTTTGTCTTTTGCGCGTAATTCATTTACCAATATTTTTAAAGATTGTTTTAATAAAGGCAGTTTATTCATGTCGCTCATCGATCCCGAAACATCAATTAAGAAAACAAGATTTGAAGCTGGTAAATTATTGGTTGGAATGTTTTTTCCCTGCAAACCAATTTTCAGAATTTTGTTTTTTGAATTCCAAGGCGAGTCGCTTACTTCAGTGTTAATAGAAAATGGATGCTGATCTTTTGGCTGTGGATAATTGTATTTAAAGAAGTTTACCATTTCTTCTACACGTACAGCATCCTTTGGAACTTCTTGTCCGTTGTTCAAAAAACGTCTGATATTAGTGTAAGAAGCATTGTCAACATCAATAGAAAAGGTAGAAAGCGGAGCTGTCTTTGGGCTTTCAAAAGCATTTTCTACAAAAGTGTCATAATCTTCCTGAGTTGGTTGAGCTGGAATTGGTCTAATAATGTTTAATTTTTTGTCTAATTCTTTTTCCGAAAGATTTTTATAAAGTTCATTTTTAGTGACAATTACAACGGCTCCGTTTGCAGCTTTACTGCCATAAAGAGAGGCAGCCGATTCGTCTTTTAGAACTTTCACGTCATCAATATCATTCGGATTAATTTTTGCCATTTGATCTGCTTTTACAGGAACTCCATCAACAATATACATAGGTTCATTTTTAGGAGAAATTGATTCAACTCCACGCATAGCAGCACTTGGAGCTGCGAGATATTGGCTATTTAATGGAATTGGAACACCTGCCGACGTACCGCGAATCATCATTATGGATCCTGTTGTCATTTTCTTTTTTGTAGAGGCATAAGCTGTTGTAACAACTTCTTGCAGTTGGTTAGCACTTTCTTTCAATGTAACATTAATTACATTCGAATTTTTTACAACAACATTTTCAGTATTCATTCCAATAAAACTAAAAACGAGAATGTCTCCTTTCTCAGCTTTAATAGTATACTTTCCGTCAAAATTGGTGACAGCAGATGTTTTTGATTTTTTAATAAAGACGTTAGCGCCGGGAAGCGGAGTCGAATTTGCACCTGTTACTGTTCCCGTGATTGTTCTTTGTTGTGCTATGGTTACGAAACATATAAGCATAGCAATGGCTGATGAAATAAGTTTTAGACTTTTCATGATAGTAAGTTTTAAGAATTAATGTTCGGATTTAGCTTTGTCAAAGCTGCAGACTTTGACAAAGCTTAGAGTTATTTTTTCGGAGTAGGTCTTCCTGTTTTTGTCGTAATTATGACAACTCCTTTTTTACCTTTTTCGCCATATTTTTCTGTAGCTTCAAGGTCTTGCAAAATGGTTATTGTTTTAATGTCCTGTTTGTCTAAAGGCGCATATGGGCTTGTTGGGTTATTGCCAAATAAATCATTTTCTGAATAATAAATTCCATCGATGATGTACAAAGGTTCATCAAGAACTACAAGAGAATCTACGTTTTCTGGATTTAGATTCGGAAGCTCATCCTGCATCATTTTGTCTTTTTTGACATCATCACTATGAGCCATTGCATTTCCATTTAAAATAACCAAAGGCTTGCTTTTTTTTGCACTTTGAAATTGTTTTGCACCATAAGCGACTTTAGCCGATTCTCTGGCTTTTGAGTATCTAGCTGCTGAGACTGTTTCTTCTTTTGCAAATGCGGCATTATCTTGTTCTTCAGCATAATTTTGCTGAACTGGGGCAGCAAGTGCAGGACCTGAACCAACAGGTTCTGTATAAACTATTTTATCTGCTAAAGGCACTATTGATTGTGCATTTGGAGCAGCTTCTTCATGAATGGCAACAGCTTCTTGTCCTTTATTTTGTTTTTCTAAAATTTTAGCAGCTTCTTCATTTGAAATAAGCCCAGAACCAGAAGAAGGAATTGTGTTTTCTTGATTTAAAACAGGTTCTTTAGATTTTTGTTTTTCTTGAATCACCACTTTTGGAGATTCAGTTACTGATTTTTTATCTGAAAGAAAAAATTGAGAACCTAAAGAAATCAATAAAAGAAGAGAAGCAGCAACAGCAATTTTTTTCCACAATGCGATTGTTTTTTTATCTTCTTTTTTGTCTAATTTTTCTTCAACGCGCGACCAGACTTTTTCCATTCCAGGAAAGTCTTTAAACTCGGCATTTTGCGAAGCTTGTTTTATTTTATCTAATAATTTATCTTGATTGTCCATGACTATTTTGCTTTTTGATAATAGAGTTTATTAACCAGTTCTTTTAATTTGGTCTTTGCGGCATTCAATTGTGATTTTGAGGTGCCCTCGGAGATCTTTAGCATTTCGGCTATTTCTTTGTGTGCAAAACCTTCAATAACAAAAAGGTTAAATACTGTTTTGCAGCCGTCTGGTATATGGTTTAATAAATTAAGTAAATCTTCTTCTTCCAACGTAGTTAATTCATCTGTTGAAGGCTGCGAAATCAACTTAACATCATCTAGATACATATTGAAGTTAGTTTCTTTTCTAATAGTCGCCAAACAATGATTTACCGTTATTCTTCTGGCCCAAGCTTCAAAAGCATAGGCTTCTTTCAATTGATCCAGTTTAGTGAAAATGGTAAAGAAAGAATCTGCTAAAGCTTCTTCGATTTCTTCTTCCTTTTTTAAATATCGTTTGCAAAGGCGGTACAACTTTGGCGCCATGTATTCGTACACCTGACGCTGGGCATCACGATGCATTTTTTTACAGTTTGCTATTTGAGTCTCGTTTATCACAATTGTTGTCTTTCTTATATAGAGAGAGAAAAAGATAAAAAGGTTGGGACAGGGGTGAAAAAATATTAAAATATTTTTTTAGGGTCAAAGTTACAAAGATTCAGAGTTACAAAGGTTTTATCGTAGAGGCGCACGACAGTACGTCTAACGTCTGAGAATCCAAACTATTTTTAGTGTGCGAATTGTTTTTATATTCTTTGCGTAGACGTACTGCAGTGCGTCTTTACTGTATTGTATGGTGTAAAATTTTACTTAACTGGCAGCGTCAACTTATAAATCTTAGTTTCTAAAACTTCTGTATCATCATCTTCGCAAAGTGCTACCCTACTATAATAGTTATGAAATCAAATGTATTTAATTTTTATTAGCTGTGTTTTGGTACCATTTTTTAATTTTTATAATAGATTCTTCATCGGTTTTGGGATTACAATTTAAACCCATGTTAATTTTAGTGTTTGAGATATAGGAGTTTAAAAAAATTATTGCAAAACCACCAACCTCGCCATTGTCATTTGAAATGGTAGAGGAAAATATGTTCATATATCCACAACATTTTTCTTTAGAGCTTATAATGGAGACTAAATAAGGTACATCTTTTGGTTTTACCCAATTTTTAGGAAAATCTCCCCGTATTGTTACAAAGTTTAGCGTTGAGTCTTTGTTATATTTTTCTTTAAAAAGTGTAATAAATGATTTTGGGTTTAAATCTGCCGTACTCAAAGTCTTGAAAAATTTATTTTGAGGATCTAAATTTTTGATGCTTCCCCTTTGTACTTTGTTTATTTGAGAGTCATAGCATAAATAACCGCCAATCAAAATAGAGGAAACCATTATTAATGATATAATTATTTTTTTCATGAAAGTTCGATTACTTAACTGGCAGCGTCAACTTATAAATCTTAGTTTCTAAAACTTCTGTGTCATTATCTTCGCAAAGCAAGAATTCAATTTTATTGTTTTCTTTTTTGTAAAAAGTTAAACCTTCAAATTTATTAGTTGAAGTAATTTTTTGAGTAAAATCTATTTTCATGGTTTTCTGATCGATTCGGCCAATGAAACTTCCTAAGATTTCACCGTCATCATAAGTTGATTTAGTGTTTTCGACTGTAGAAAGAAAATAGATTTTGTCTTCGACTAAAATAGCATCAGTAAAACTGGAGCGAATACCTTTTATTTTTGGAAGTTTATAATTCACAGAAATTAAAGCAAATTCTTCACCAAGATTTTTGGCGTGAATAGTAAAAATGGTGTTTTTGTTTGAAACTCCATTGCCGCGATTAAACAAATACCAGTTTTCGCCGTCGAAAATAGAACCTTCCAGATTGAAATCTTCGGGTTTTATTTCTCCAAAGTTTTGCATTAAACCGTATAAATCGACCAAATTATTCTTTTGTAAAACAGTTTTAGATTTAAGGTCGAACTCAATCATTTTGTTTCTGTTTTCAGTAGAACCAGAGCCAAAAACATACAAAGTATCATTATGATTTGTGAGCGACTCAAAATCTGGTTTTAAGTTTTTTGGAATATTCTGTGTAGGATTGTCAATTAAAGCGTGTTGGTTTAATTTCTGATTCTGCATATTGTATTCGTATAAGAATCCGCTGTTGTCGCCAATTACATAAAGGGCATCATTATTATAAAATAATCCTGATGCTGAACCGATTCCTATAATTTGAAATAATATTTCTAATGTAAATTTTTCCATGAAATGTTTTTGTTAGAGAAGAGTAATTTGATTTTTATATTCCTCTATTTCTGATTGTTTTAATTTTAATATTTTACAAAGTTCTGAAAACGCCATTTTTTCTTTTAAATAATATGAAACGAGTTCATCCTCAACTTTTCCTAAATCATATTGATTATACAATTCAAAGTGGTATTTTTTTCTTTCTCCCGAATTTAGCGTAATAGTTATTCGATTTTCGATTCCGCTTGATAACGAAGAATCAAAACCATTTCTCGTTGGTTTACCAAAGTAATCATTATTTGAAATTTCAACTAATTTGATTTCTTCAATTTGAAATTTCTCGTTGTCTATAATTATAGCATCTTTAAAAAACTCTAAATAGCCACTAAAGGTTCCATTTAAGGCTTTAGGTTTTATTAATCCAATTGCTTTTAGTACTAATATAATAAAAGAGAATAAAAGGGCGGATTTTAGAAATGCGTCTTCAGATAATCCTTTGGCTAGAGAAAATAAATTGTTCTTAATAAAAAAAATTAAGTACAACAATATTAGCAATGAAAATAATATTGAAGTGGTACTCCAATGAAACTTTTTTGACTTTTTATAAATATTGAATCGCTGCATTTTTTCTTATCTAAAAGCTTGTTTTAAAAATAACTGTTTAGCCCTAATGGCAATTTATTAAAAAGTATTGCAATGAATAGCAAGAATTTGCTTCGTAAAATTACTATATTTATGATACAAAAAACTAAAAAAGATGAAATCAATAGACCCGAAAGATTTTAAAGTTACGGATAAAATCAAACTAAGTAAACTTCCTACTTTGTTAAATATTGATGCTGATGACGATGAAAAGGAAGAGAAATTGGATAAGGTTCAGGCAAAATTAAGCGATTTGCAAGACGTAATGTATGCTCATAATAAGTATGCGGTTTTAATTTGCCTTCAAGGAATGGATACGTCAGGAAAAGATAGTTTGATTCGGGAAGTTTTTAAAGAATTTAATCCGCGTGGAGTAGTGGTGCATAGTTTTAAAACTCCCAATTCAACAGAGCTGGAACATGATTATTTATGGCGTCATTATATTGCTTTACCCGAAAAAGGAAAGTTTGCCATTTTTAATAGAACACACTATGAGAATGTTTTGGTAACGCGCGTGCATCCCGAATATATTTTATCGGAGAATTTGCCAGATATAAAATCGATAGATGATATTACGCCTAAATTTTGGGAAAATAGAATTGAGCAGATTAATAATTTTGAAAAGCATATCGCTCAAAACGGAACTATTGTCATGAAATTCTTTTTGCACTTAAGTAAAGACGAACAAAAGAGTCGTTTATTACGCCGCTTAGAAGAAGAGAAACACCATTGGAAATTTTCTCCAGGCGATTTGAAGGAACGCGAACATTGGACAGAATATCAGCAATACTATGAAGAGGCAATAAATCAAACCTCTACAGATTATGCGCCGTGGTATGTAATTCCTGCTGACGATAAGGAAATGGCACGTTATATTGTGGCAAAAATTATTTGGGAAGAAATGCAAAAACATACTGATATTAAAGAACCAGAATTAGACGATAAAATAAAAGCTAATTTTGAAATGTATAAAAAAGCTCTAGAAAATGATTAATTAGATAATTAGATCATTTTTTTAATAATGAACCCGATAGGTCTTTAAAAACTTGTTGGGTTTATTTTTTGAAGTCACATTTTAAACAAGAATAGTTTAGTTAAGACAGCTAGATAATAATTATTTAATCCGTTTGTCAAAACACTAATGTAGTTCATCAAACTAATTTTAATAGTGATTTAGGTTTGTGCTCCTTTGCATCAAATTATAAACATTATTATCATGAACATGTACAAATTATTATTGTTGACGACAGTTTTTATTTTCGGATTAGTTTCTTCTAAGATTAATGCACAATCTCCTTTCCCTATTCATATTGGAATTAAGGGCGGATCTAATTATTCTGAGCTTCCAGTTTCAGATGGATATAAATCAAAATATGCCGTTGGTTATTTTGGCGGTGCCATGGCGCGATTTGATTTTAAGAGATTCTATATTCAGAATGAAATATTGTATAGCGAGAAATCTTCAGAAATCGAAAGAACGACTTCAACAGGGGCTAAAAATGCAAAATGGAAAAGTCTTGAAATGCCTTTACTTATTGGTTACAAAGTAATTGATCTTTCGACTTTGAATGTCAGAGTATTTGGAGGCGGGGTTTATTCTTATGTTTTAGATGAAAATTTTTCGTCATTGAACCAGTTAAAAGATTCGTATAAGAAATTTGATAAATCGAATATTGGATATCAGATTGGGGCAGGAGTTGAGGTTTGGAAATTTACTATTGATTTAACGTATCAAGGAGGATTAAATAATGTGAGTAAAGATTTCAGCTCTAAACCAAATTCGTTTAATGTGGGTGTTGGATATTTTTTCTTATAACGTCACTTTTTATCAAGCAACTCTATATACAGCAAAGAATCTTTTTGGTTCTTTGCTGTTTGTTTAAAAAATATAGGGTTAATTTTGAATATAAATTTTCTTATAAATTATTTAGATGGTTACAAATTATAAAAATAGGCATTGGATATTTTTAGTCTTTTTTTGGAGCTTATTAGGTATGACGATCTGGGCGCAAATGATCGAAGATTACGATTTTTTGACGGCTACGATTCAGGCTGTTTTGGTTTTGGTTTGTTCTGCCATTTTAGCTCATATTTTGAGTGATGTTATATTGCCCAAAGCACTAAAACAAAATAAAATGAACTGGTTTGCAGTACAAAGCGTTATTGTCGTACTGCTTTTGGCATTTTGTTTGTCATTGATTTATATTGTTTTTTCGGATTCAGTTTTGAGAAGCAAAATATATCCTGAAGAAGCAGATGTGGATTCTCTTCATTTTTTGTGGACACGATTTTACGGCAATATTCCATCAGCGATTTTAATTTGTGGTACTGCTTGCGGACTTCGATTTTATCAGGAGCATAATGTCATCGAAAGAAATCACGCGCAATTGCAGCAAATACATCTTGAAGCTCAAATCAAAATATTGCAAGATCAGATTAATCCGCATTTGATGTTTAATATCCTGAATCATATTCATATTCTAATGCAGAGTAATGTAAAATTGGCGTCTGTTTTATTGGTTCAGTTTTCGGATATTTTGCGCTATCAATTGTATGAATGCAACAAAGAATATGTGCCGCTGCATCTCGAGATTAAGTACTTGAAAGATTTAATTGCCGTTGAAGAAACTCGATGGGGAAATGAATTAGAAGTAAAAAGCAAATGGAATATAGAAGACGGGCAGCTTCAAATTGTGCCATTACTTTTGGTTCCTTTAATAGAGAATGCTTTTAAGCATGTTTCCCGGCTTCCAAACCAAAAAGGTTATGTGCATTTATCATGTGAACAAATAAACGATCAATTGAATTTTAGAATCGAAAATTCATATACAGAACAATATAAAATACCGTCTAAAAATCAAGGTTTAGGGCTTGAAAACGTCAAGAAAAGACTGTCAATCCAGTATCCAGAAAAACATCAATTTAATATCAGTAAAACCGATTCTGATTTTACGGTTACAGTGACTTTAGATTTAAAATGATTTTACTTTTGCCACAGATTATAAGGATTAAAAAGATTTTATTTTTGCCACCAATTGCACGAATTAGCACGAATTTTTAATCTGTAGAATCTTAACATATTGCTTTGTGATCTTTGCATCCTTTTTAAGACTTAAAACTTTGCGTACTTTGCGTAAACCTTTGCGCTCTTTGCGGTTAAATTTTTTGCCACAGATTATCAGATTAAAAGGATTTCAAAAAAAATCTGCTAAATCTGCGGGAAACAAAAAAACACCAAAATTTAAAAAAACTATGAACATGAAATGCCTCGTTATAGACGATGAACCTATCGCAAGAAACGGAATCGTAGACTTTATTTCTAAAATTGATTTTCTGGAAGTTATGGGAACTTGTGCTTCGGCATTAGAAGCCACTTCTTATCTTCAGGAGAAGCAAATCGATTTGATGTTTTTAGATATCAATATGCCTTACCTTACCGGATTAGAGTTTCTGGAAGCATTAGATAATCCGCCTTTAGTGATTTTTACGACAGCATATTCAGAACATGCTTTAGATGGATATCGTTTGCAAGTGGTTGATTATTTATTGAAACCTATTACATTTCAGCGTTTTTATCAGGCTTCGCTAAAAGCAAAACAATGGTATCAAATGATTCAATCTCCAAAGCAAAATCAATTGGATCCGTTTTTATATGTACGTCAGGAAGAAGGATTTCAAAAAATTTCTTGGGTTGATATTTTGTATATTGAAGGAATGCAGAATTATGCCAAACTTCATTTTAAAGATAAAGTGCTGGTAATTCATCAAACCATGATTTCATTAGAAGAAACGCTTCCTGCAGAGTTTTTCTTTAGAATTCATAAATCTTTTTTAGTAAATATCACCCACATAGATTCGGTTTCCGGCGGACGATTGTTTATAAAAGGACAAGAACTACCTATTTCAAGAACGCGCCGTGAAGCATTGTTGAAAGAGGTAGTGTATAAAAACTTATTAAGCCGATAGTATTAGAATTTCCATTTTAAAGCTACAGCTCCATAAAAAGTAGTTGTGAATCTTGGATCGGCTATGTCTTTTTCTTTAAAAATGTCTTTAATTTTTCGGCTGTTAGTCGAGAAATTTCGAACAATAGTGCTTCCTGCTGTAGGTTCTAGTGTCCAATGTTTTCCTAGTTTTACCTGAGGTCGCAATCCTGCAATAATTTGCTGATATCCTAATAACATCGATTTATTTCCAACCCTTGTTTCGGCGGTCATTCCGCTTATTTCTGCAACGGCTTTCAAATCAAAATTGTCAGACATTCTGTAACCCAACTCTAAACCTTCTGGAAACGCAACTTTAAAATGTAAAGCTCCTCTAGATTCCCAATTAAAGTAAATTCCTGGCAGAACCATCGGAACACCAAAACTATTGGTTAAAACGGGTCCCATACCAAAAGCCAAATTAGGATTGAATTGTTTGATAAAAAGAACACCACCTTGTATCAAGACATCATCTTTATTAATTTCGACCATATCGGTATAAACACCAACGGACAACATTGTTAATAAAGACCAAGAGGGTGAAAGAGAACGTAAATGTTTAATACCAATTTGTGTGTTGAGCAGTTCATTTGGAAATCCTCCTTGAAATTCTGGTGGCAGAGATTGAATTTCATAATTTTTATTCTCCATTCGAGCATAACTTCCATTAACAAAAATAGACCACAGCCTTGGATGATTGTATTGATCCATTTTTAAAGATAATGGAACTTCAAATGCGATTTGAGCGCGCTTAAAATTACTTTCAGCATTTGTTTTGGTGCTGTCCATTGGTCGAACATATTTAGAAAAGGGAACATAATCGACTTTAAATTCTCCTGAGATTCCAGATTGCGCCCTTGTGGCAACAGAAAGCAATAAAAAAAGTAAAACTTGTGATAGATAAAAAACTGTCTTGTTCATGATTTGATTAATTTTTTGCGAATTACCGCCTTCTAAATCAATCCTAAAAAATCATTTGACTAATGACACTTCTCTTTTGACCAATGGTAAAAAAAACAAAGCCCGACAGACTATGAAAACTGTCGGGCTTGTTACCAAAAACAAAATAATAAATTAAACCTTTCCTTTTATAATTTAAAACCATAAGCTAAGCGTAACGCCACTTGGTTGGTATTGAATTTGTTATAGTCTTCATAGCGAACACTAATATCAATGTACTTATTGGCGTATCCAATTCCCGGCGCCCATAAAAAAGTAGTATCGTTATAGCCATTTGTTACGGCAAAACCAGCACCTACTTCACCTAAAACATAAAATTGGTCTTCCCAGACAAAAGCTTTAAAACCAGCTTTAGCAGGGATGAATCCAAGATCTTTTACTTCAACTCCATTTTGATTTTTCATAAACAAGTTTGTAAAACCTGTAGTTAAAGTCAACGATGTTTTTTTAGATAAATCGTATTGTAAACGAACATCTCCACCAAGCGACCATCTGTAATCATTGTCAGTTGGTATTCCGCCATTCACACCAAATCCTAATCTAAAACCTTGATCGTAATTTTTTGTTTCACTGTCTTGAGCGAAAGTGGTATTGGCGTATAAAAAAGCGAAAGTCGCTATGCATAACATTTGTAATTTTCTCATGACAATTTTTTTTGAATTTTTAATATTGTAAAAGTAGGATCAAGGCCTTTGGAGCTTGTTATATAATTTTTAAAAATCGTTACATAATATTGCGTTTAGCCAAATTTCGCCTTAAAATTGGCTTATCTTTTTATTAATAGAATAGAATTCGAAGCTTCTGATTATCTTTGCACACTAAAAAAGAATAGAAGTGAATTTAAAGCAGTACACCAAAGAGTTTTCATACAATTTAAAATTAGCGTATCCTATAATTTTAGGAATGGTTGGGCATACCTTAATTGGTATTGTTGATAATATAATGGTGGGGAAACTAGGAAGTACTGAACTCGCAGCAGTTTCTCTTGGAAACAGTATGATTTTTATAGCAATGTCTCTTGGAATTGGTTTTTCTACTGCTATTACTCCAATAGTTGCCGAAGGCGATGCTGAAAAAAACGATACTAAAATTAGATCTGCTTTTCATCACGGATTATTTTTATGTACCATTTTAGGATTAGTTCTTTTTACGGTAATTATGTTTGCAAAACCGATAATGGAATTACTGCAGCAGCCGGCAGAAGTAATTGTACTGGCAAAACCATATTTAGGCTGGGTGGCATTTTCGTTGATTCCGCTAATTATGTATCAAGGATACAAACAATTTGCTGATGGATTATCATTGACAAAATACTCTATGTATGCCATGATTATGGCAAATGTACTGCACGTAGGAATCAATTATGTGTTGATTTATGGAATATGGATTTTTCCAAAAATGGGAATTATTGGTGCCGCTTTAGGAACTGTAATTTCAAGGATTTTCTTGGTTATGTTTATGCATATCATGCTTTCTAGAAGAAATGATTTAAAGCGTTTTTTCAAGAATTTCAGCTTTCAGGAAATTAAAAAAGCTACCATCAAAAAAATTATAAGTATTGGATTTCCATCAGCAATGCAAATGCTTTTTGAAGTTGTATTGTTTACAGCGTCAATATGGCTTTGCGGAAATATTGGTAAAACGAGCCAGGCAGCCAATCAAATTGCTTTAAGTCTTGCTTCGATGACATTTATGTTTGCCATGGGATTAAGTGTAACTTCGATGATTAGAGTTAGTAACCAAAGAGGATTACAAGATTATAAAAAACTAATTGTTGTGGCGCGTTCTATTTTTTTGCTTGCCATT
The DNA here is from genome assembly GCF_044005885.1 of Flavobacterium sp. FlaQc-30. Taxonomy (NCBI): domain Bacteria; kingdom Pseudomonadati; phylum Bacteroidota; class Flavobacteriia; order Flavobacteriales; family Flavobacteriaceae; genus Flavobacterium; species Flavobacterium sp. FlaQc-30. The sequence continues at coordinate 55,380 of NZ_JBIPCO010000002.1, forward strand.
ATAATAGAAACGTTTTTTGCGATATTGTTTGTTGTTTTTCACGATTATCTGCCTTACATCTTTTTAAACATGGAAAACGGCGGACAGCTTATGGATAATACAGAAGTGATAAGCATTGCATCAAAACTACTTTTAATCGCAGCAGTTTTTCAAATTTCTGATGGAATTCAGGTAGTTGTTCTTGGTGCTTTACGTGGTTTACAAGATGTAAAAATTCCAATGTATATCACTTTTGTTGCCTATTGGATAATTGGTTTTCCGATTTCCTATTACTTAGGTGAACATACAGAATGGAAAGCACAAGGTGTTTGGATTGGACTTTTGGCAGGATTAACAGCGGCGGCAATTTTTCTATTCATGCGCTTTCACTATTTAACTAGGAAATTAAATACTAATTCAGTTTCAAATACTTAAATTTGAGCACAAAATAAGAATCTGGCACGGATTAAATGACTTAAACAAATATTAAATCCTTTAATCCTTGCATCTCGATAACATCGGGAAAAACAAGAAAATAAAAACAAAATAATAAATAAATAAAAATGGAATTACCTAAATTTTTACTTGGAGATAATACTGATTTTCCAGATGATATTTTTATCATTCACCTTGATTACCCTAGATTTATAATCAATCTAAAAGATGATGAGGTTGAGTTTATGGAAGAAGCCGAAGATCTTGATGAAGCTGAGTTAAATGCAGAAATGGAAGGTTTGATTGTTTTGGCAAATGAGTTCTATGATCGAGAAATAGATCGTTACGAAGAGTAGAAACGCACTACCGTGTTTCTTCAAATTTTGCCTTAATCAAAAAGTTTAAATCATCTAATGAAAAATTTACGTTACTTAAAACCTATAGTTAATTTTATTTTAATCGGATTACTGATTACTACTTTAAGCCGAATCTTTTTATTTTTTCTATTTAAAGAGAGAGTAGTAGAAACGCCAAATTTCTGGTACATTTTTCCAATCGGTTTGCGAATGGATTTGATTTTACTTTGCTATTTGTCATTTCTTCCAGCCGTTTTGATTACTTTTTTACCGAATAAATGGCTTAAGTTCACCAATAATTTTTTGGTGATTTATAGTTTTTTATTCCTGTTTTTGATTCTTTTTGTAGAATTAGCTTCACCTGATTTTGTAAAACAATACGATACACGTCCCAATAAAATTTTCTTAGATTACCTTATTTATCCAAAAGAAGTTGTTGGAATGCTTTTAAAAAGTTATCTGACTTCTATTATCGTGACTTTTATAATTCTTGGAGTAGTTATTTATTTTGCTTTCAAAAAAGGGAAAAAATATTTTCATACAACAAGTACTCAATATAAATTCAAATTAATGGTTTTTCCATTACTAGCATTTTTATTGTTTTTTGGTGCACGTTCAAGTCTTACTTCAAAACGTCCTATCAATGCCAGTAATGCTGTTTTTTCAACAGATCAATTGACTAATACTTTAGGATTAAACTCATTTTATACAGTTGCTTTTGCTGCTTATTCGATTAAGAATGAAGGAAACACAAAAATGTATGGTAAAATGGATGAAGCTGAAGCAATCGCTCGTGTAAAAAAATACATGATTGCTGGTCCAAACGATTTTACTGATGCTGAAATTCCTTTTCTTCATGTGCAGCAGCCAGATTCTGTTATGAAAAAGCCATACAATTTGGTGATCTTTTTACAAGAAAGTTTAGGTGCTGAATATGTTGGAATTTTAGGAGGAAAACCGCTGACACCAGAATTTGATAAATTATCAAAAGAAGGATTATTGTTTACTAATTTGTATTGCACAGGAACAAGAAGTGTTCGCGGAATTGAGGCAGTTGTAACTGGATTTCTACCATCACCGTCAGAAAGTGTGGTAAAACTTGGAAATTCGCAGCAAGGATTTTTTACGCTTGCTGATGCTTTAAAACAAAAAGGATACGATACTAGTTTTATTTATGGAGGAATGGCCAATTTTGATAATATGGCGTCGTTTTTCAACGGAAATGGTTTTCAGGATATTGTAGATCAGGAAGATTTTGAATCTGACGGAAATAAATATGCTTTTAAAGGTACTTGGGGTTATTCTGATGAAGATTTGGTTACTAAAGCCAATAATTACTTTAAAGCAAAAGGCGATAAACCATTTTTCTCTTTAATGTTTTCGACTTCAAATCATGAACCTTTTGAATATCCTGCAGGCAGAATAAAACCTTATGATACAAAACCTGCAACGGTAAACAATGCTATGAAGTATGCCGATTTTTCGATTGGAAAATTCTTTGAAATGGCTAAAAAAGAGCCTTATTTTAAAAATACAATCTTTATTGTAATTGCGGATCATAATACAAGAACGTACGGGAAAAATTTAGTACCAATAAATAAATTCCATATTCCTGCATTTATTATGGGACCTGGAGTTCCAAAAGGTGCAGTTTATAATAAATTAGCAAGTCAAATTGATATTCCGCCAACATTATTGAGTTATTTAGGACTTCCTTTCGAAACTCCAATGGTAGGTAGAAACCTAAGTAAACTTGATGAAAAGGTACAAGGAAGAGCGATTATGCAGTTTAATGATATTAATGCATTTAGAGTTGAAAATCAGGTTGTAATTATGCAGCCCAATTTAAAACCTCTTCAGTTTGAAGTTAAAAACGATACGACTTTAGTTCCTGTAAAATTAAACGAAGAATTGGCAAAAGATGCCTTGGCACACGTAATTACAGCGGGTAATTTGTATAAAGAAAGCAAATACAAGCTGAGAAAAAAATAGTTTTAAAAGAGGTACAAAAGTACTAAGAAGCAAAGGTTCAAAGAAACAGAGTTAATGACTTTGTTACTTTGAACCTTTTTACTTTTATGAATTTAGACTTAGAAAAGACAAGCTAGAAGAAAACCTGGGTCAAACGCAAAAGTTGGAGATTAGGCAAAAATATAGCCCGTGGTTTCAACCACAGGGACACAATGTATTTAAAAACACGTTTCCCGTGGTTGAAACCACGGGCTATGTTTGATAAGAAAAAACCTTTGTCTCTTTGAATCTTTGCTACTTTGAACCTTTATTAAAATACAATTTTAATAAACCCTGTGCAGCTGTAAAAGGTGAAATTTCATTATTTTGAACTGCTTTTTTGTTTTGCTCTAAAAGGGAGATAATTTCAGGACTGTTATAGAAATTTTGCTTTAATTGTTCGTTTATTGTTTCCATCATCCAAAAATGATTTTGTTCCTTTCTTTTCTCTTGAAAAAAGCCTGTTTCTTTTGTTAATTCGAAATACTCAGAAATTGTATTCCAAATATCTAAGATTCCATCTTTAGTTATGGCGCTGCAAGTAGTTACTTTTGGCTGCCAGTTTGATTTTTTGGGTGGAAATAAATGTAAAGCTCTGTTGAATTCCAGTTTTGCCTGATTTGCTTTCTTGATATTATCGCCGTCTGCTTTGTTAATTACAATCGCATCTGCCATTTCCATAATACCGCGTTTAATACCTTGAAGTTCATCGCCGGCACCAGAAATTTTCAATAAAAGGAAAAAATCTACCATGCTGTGAACAGCGGTTTCGCTTTGACCAACGCCAACTGTTTCAATAATTATAGTATCAAAACCAGCAGCTTCGCATAAAATTATTGATTCACGGGTTTTGCGAGCCACACCGCCTAAAGTTTCTCCAGATGCACTTGGGCGTATAAAAGCATTTTCGTCTTTTACCAATTCTTCCATACGGGTTTTATCGCCAAGAATACTTCCGTGCGAAATAGAACTGCTTGGATCAACAGCCAGCACAGCCACTTTTTTTCCTGTCTGTGTTAGGAAAGTTCCAAAAGCTTCAATAAAAGTACTTTTTCCAACTCCGGGAACTCCCGTAATTCCTATTCGGACAGATTTATTTGCATGAGGCAGGCAGCCGTTTATAATTTCATTTGCTTTCTCAGAATGTTCAGGATTTGTACTTTCTACAAGCGTAATGGCACGGCTGAGAGCCGTTCTATTTCCAGAAAGAATTCCAGAGATTAATTCGCCGGCAGAAGGTTGTTGTCTGCGTTTGTTTTTAATTTGATTAATAGCCGAAACATTGGTGATTTCGGGAGGTGAAATTCCAGCTTTTTCAGTTAAATTACTTGACTGTTTCTTTAAACTTGACAAAATACTTTTTTAATAACGTAAAAGTACTGAAAACAAAAACAGTTTCAAAAAGTTAGTTTGCCACGAATTACACGAATTTAAACGAATTTGTTATCATATTTTTTTCTTCCCGAACGAAGTCGAAGGGCATGCCAGTAACTCTGCAATCAAAATAGACAAGCTTTGTCGAGCTGCTTGTGTGTCCTTCGACTTCGCTCAGGATGACATAGAGAACGTGTTATTAGCTAAAAAAATAATTCATGTAATTCGTGGCAAAAAAACTTAGCAACTTAGAACCTTAGTTTCTTAGAGCCTTTAAAAAAAATTAATATCCAGCTGTAAATCTAACTTGATGATGTTTTGGGTTTTCAACTTCATCAGCGATAACAACTGCCAGATCCTCTACAGATAAGATGCTTCTTTGTTCGTCATTAAAAACAGGGTTTTCTAGGCCTAAACGATATTTACCAGTTCTTCCTGTTTTAGTTCCCGCATGCATTTCAAACGCTGGACTAAAAAATGCCCAGTCTAAATCTTTTTCTTCTTTAATTATATTTAAGTAGTTTCTAGCTGCATTTGCGCCATTAAAGATTTCCTTTGGAAAATCTGGAGTATCTACTGCTTGTAAATCTGGTGCAACAAATAAACTTCCCGCACCTCCAATGGTAATAAAACGTTTTACACCTGATTTTTTTACTGCTTCTTGTATTGCCTTTGATCCGTTTAGGAAATCATCATAAATATTAGGATTCGTCCATCCTGGATTAAAAGCATTTACTACAACATCGTGTCCTTTTAAAGCTTCTGCCAAAGCATCAACATTAAAAACATCCGCTGCAATCCAAGTTGCATTTGTACTGTCTTTCGGATTTCGAGCAATTGCCGAAATATCGTGTTTTCTATCTGCTAATTCGTTTAAGATGGCTGAGCCAACAAATCCTGTAGCTCCAATAATTGCGATTTTCATAATATATAAATTTATTTAGTAATAAAAAATGTTACAGTTTAGGATAAAAAAATAGTTTTAAAATTGGTTCGAAAAATCTTCAAGCGAAATATTTTCTAATTGTGCGCTCACTTTCTGATTCATTTCTCTATATAAATCAGCTAGATTTTGATTGATTTTTTTTCCAACAGGACAATCTGGGTTAGGTTCATTTTTTGCATACCCCAAATTAATAGTTTCAAAAGTCATTTCAAAAATCTCTTTTAAAGTCAATTTCGCTGCATCTACGGCCAATTTTGTTCCGCCATTTTTTCCTTCTTTACTTTCTACAATATGATGTGCTTTTAGGTTTGCAATTTCTTTTCGAACCAAAACAGGATTTAAATTGATACTGCCGGCAATAAACTCTGATGATAAATAATCATTAGGGAATTTAGTCAGCAAAGTAAGAATGTGAATCGTTATGGCAAATTTACCTGAAATCATACTGTAATAAAATATGTTACAAATATAAGAAGCTTTGACGGAATAAAAAAGATTTTAACTAAAAATTAATTTTTGAATGAAATGGGACTGATGTTTTAAAATAAAATGATTTGAGAACTCGAGTGTTTTTTATTAGTATTAGATTTGTAGTTAATTTGTGTCACTCTCAATTTATTACGATGAAATTTAAATTAAGATTCCTTTTCTTTTATTGTTTTTCAACTTTGATGTATGGGCAAAATCATGCGCAATATGCAGATTCTATTCGTGCTGCACATGCAATTCCAGAATTGAGTTATGCCGTTGTTAATGGTAGTAAAACGTTAGAAATTAATACGTCAGGATTGCATTCGATAGATTTAACAGATGCAGCTTCATTAAATGACCGATTTCATATTGGTTCGAATACCAAAGCGATGACAGCTTTTATTATTGCAAAATATGTTGAAAAAGGAAAACTGAAATGGACGTCTAAATTTTTTGATTTATTTCCAGATTTAAAGAAAACTTCAAAACCAGAATATTACACTGTAACTCTCGAAAAATTATTGTCGCACCAAGCCAGAATTCAGCCTTTTCAGGGAGAAAATGACCCAGCAGTTCCTAATTTTACAGGCACTCATCAAGAGAAAAGAAATCAGTTTGGGAAATTTGTACTTACCTTAAATCCTGCGGAAATAGAGGCTGACCACAAATATGTTTATTCTAATGCAGGTTACACTCTCGCCACAATGATGGTCGAAAAAGTGAGCGGAAAAAGCTGGGAAAAACTGGTTGATGAGGTTTTTAATAAAGATTTAAAACTTGATGTTAAATTGTCATGGCCAGAAAATATAAAAGCAAAAGATACATGGGGACATTCTTTTGAAAACAATAAATTAAGTCCTGTTCCTTCAAATACAGATTATCATTTAGATTATACAGAACCTGCGGGTGATATTAATATTAAACTTACTGATTATATTAAGTTTATTCAGCTCAATATTCAGGGACTTCAAGATCAGGATAATTATTTAAAAGCAAGTACTTATCGTTTTATTCATAAAGGAATCGAAGGTTATTCTTTGGGTTGGTTTAATAGTTACGAGAATAATCAAGACTTTTCGACGCATTCAGGAACTGCCGGAACTTATTATACCATTGTTTCTATCGACCGTAAAAAGTTTATTGGTTATATCATTTTTACCAATTCTTTTAATGAAGCAACAGTTAATGGGGTGAGATTATTAATGAGAAAATTAAAAAAGGATTACGGAAGCTAAAATGTTTCGTTTCTATAAAAACTTACATGTAATAAAAATGTATTTTTGAGACTTTTAGCGCCATGAATAATTTTATACTTATATTTTTCTTTCTTGCTTTGGGTTTGATTTTACAACATGTAAAACAATTTCCAACCCATATTTATAAGGTTTTAAATAAAATTGTCATTTATTTATGTTTGCCTGCAATTACCTTATATCATATTCCGAAAATAAAATGGAGTAACGAATTACTGTTTCCTATAGGAGCTGGCTGGATTGCTTTTTTATTGGCATTTGTATTTTTTCATTTTTTAGGAAAAAAGTTGGGCTGGTCAAATAAATTAATTGGCTGCTTAATTTTAACCGCAGGTTTAAGTAATTCCTCTTTTCTAGGCTATCCAATTATAGAAGCTTTGTATGGCAAAAAAGGATTAGAAACCGCTATATTGGTAGATCAGCCTGGAACTTTTGTGGTAGTTTCTACTTTGGGTGTTTTTGTAGCTGCATTTTATTCTAAAGGAAGTCCAGATGCATGGAGTATTTGCAAGAAAATAATCTTTTTTCCGCCTTTTATTACTTTTGTTGCAGCCTGTTTATTGAATGTTTTTGAATATGATTTAGAATTAAACGTACAATCTTTTTTGTTGAAAATTGGTAGTTTGGTAACACCGCTTGCTTTGCTTTCGGTAGGATTGCAGCTTACTTTTGATAGACGAAGTCAACATTGGCGATTTCTTCGTCTCGGTCTTTTTTTTAGATTGATTCTCACACCGTTTATTATTATGGTTTTGTATGTATTTGTTTTTAACCAACATTCAGAGCCTATAAAAATAACGATTATGGAAACAGCGATGGCGCCCATGATTACGGGTGCAATTCTAGCTTCGACTTATGGTTTAAAACCAAAATTAAGCAGTATGATGATTGGTTTCGGAATTCCAATTTCGTTTGTAACCCTTGCGTTCTGGTACTTTGTGATGCGCTTTATTTAGTTTAAAATAGTAATTAGATAGAGAATGTAGAATTTTAACTTTTTTTTAATTCTTGCATGTTTTCTAAGTGTATTTTTTAGTTAATTTTAGAGGAACTAAAAAATATAAATTATGTCAACATTAAGATTAGGCGATATAGCTCCAGATTTTCATGCAGAAACCACGCAGGGACCAATTAATTTTCATGAATGGTTAGGAGATTCTTGGGGTGTTTTATTTTCGCATCCAGCAGATTTTACTCCTGTTTGTACGACTGAATTAGGAACTGTAGCGAATTATGTTCCTGAGTTTACAAAAAGAAATACTAAGGTTATTGCTTTGAGTGTAGATGGTTTACAATCGCATTTAGATTGGATTAAAGACATCAACGAAACTCAGAATACTGAAGTTAATTTTCCAATTATTGCTGATGAGGATAAAAAAGTAGCTACTTTGTATGATATGCTTCATCCAAATGCAAGTGATAAATTTACCGTAAGATCTGTTTTTGTAATTGGTGCCGATAAAAAAATCAAATTGACTTTGACTTATCCAGCATCAACAGGAAGAAATTTTGACGAATTGCTTCGTGTTATTGATAGTTTGCAGTTAACAGCAAATTACAGTGTTGCTACACCGGCAAACTGGAAAGATGGAGAAGATGTAGTAATTGCTCCAGCAATTCCGGACAGTGATATTCCTGCGAAGTTTCCTAAAGGACATACACCTATAAAACCTTATCTGCGTATGACACCGCAGCCAAATAAATAAAAAAAGAAAAAGCCACAGATTAAAATTCCTGTGGCTTTCTTTTTTATATAAGTGATTAGTTTTTAAAATGAAACGTGTGTACTTTTTTGCATTAATTCGTTCATTCGTTTTTTATCGCCTACAACCCAGATGATATCGTTTTTTTCTAAAATGATATTCGATTCAGGATTCAAAATTCGATTACCATTACGCTCAATTCCTACCACAAGTCCGCCGGTTCTTCCTCTAAATTGACCGATACTTTTTTGAATAAAATCTTCGTTTGAAATTTCTAATTGACGAAGTACAATATCTGATTCTTCAGCATTATTAGGAGCTTCAATTTCATTTTTTAGATAAGTAGTAAACTGTGCAATTTGTTCGTCAGTTCCAATAACGCATATCTCATCGCCAGGAAACAATCGTTCATTTTTGGTTGGAATTGGAATTGTAATTTCTCCACGGCGAATAAAAGCGATGTTTATCCCCATGTTTTCTCGAATTCGCAATTCTTCAAGTGTTTTACCTGCAAGGTTTGATTCTTTTCCAATATCAAAAATAGACATGTGACCGTCCCAAGGCATTAGATTAGCATATCTTCTGTCTATTTTTTTATTTTCACGATCGTTCAAGTTCTTTAAAAAGTGATTTTCAATTTTATGATATTGTTCGTTTAGTTTTTTAGGGAAAATTTGATACGCTCCAATTGCAATAATCAAAGCAACAAATGCTACTAAAGGAGAAAAGAAAATATTCAATAAGAACCCTACAAAGAATAATCCAAGGCTCATTCTAATTAATATAAGCATTAAAAGTGCGCCTCGATATTTACGTTCTTCCCATAAAGTTTCAACTTCATCAACTTTTACACGACGCAGCGAAAGCGCCCATAAAAAAGGAGCAATGATTACTAGTGTAATAAGTGCGGCTAAGGTGTTGCCAAAACGAGTGTCAGCAACCAGAGGTGCAACAAATTTTGATGATAATAAAATTATAGCAACTATAATTATGGTATGCAGTATAATTTGAGTTATAGACGCTCGTAGTACAATTTGCCATGTGCTGACTGATTTTATCGCTTGTGCATTGACACTGTAGCGGTTTATATTTTTAACCCATTTTTTTGGCAGCTTTCGCTCAAGAAGTTCAGAGAAAGGATCTGAATATTTAATTAAAAATGGAGTTGTAAAGGTTGTAACTGCTGATACAGCAACAATAATTGGATACAAGAAATCGCTGGTAACTTTTAATGTCATACCTAGAGTGGCAATAATAAAAGAGAACTCACCAATTTGTGCTAAACTCATACCGGTTTGAACTGATTGTTTAAGCGGTTGACCTGAAAGCAGTGCACCTAATGAGGAGCTAAATGCTTTTCCGAAAATGGTAATAAGTGTAATTAAAGCAACAGGAAGTGCATAAGTAATTAAGGTGTCTGGATTAATTAACATCCCGACTGATACAAAGAAAACGGCTCCAAATAGATCTTTTACAGGCTGAATTAAGTGTTCGATTTTTTCAGCCATCGTAGTTTCGGCAATGATAGAACCCATTATAAAAGCTCCTAATGCAGGCGAGAAGCCAACTTTTGCAGCAAATACAACCATCATTAAACATAATGCCAGTGAAATAATAAGCAGCATCTCATCAGTTAAAAGATGTTTGGCTTTTTTAAGAATTGTCGGTATGATAAAGATTCCTCCTAGGAACCAAATGATTAAAAAGAAAACTAGTTTTAGAACTGATTGTAATAATTCGGCACCAGAAACTTGATCGCTGACTGCAATAGTCGATAATAAAACAAGCATTAAAATAGCCACAATATCTTCGACTATTAAGGCTCCAAATACTATTCCTGCGAATTTTTTACCTTTTACTCCCAGTTCATCAAAGGCTCTAATAATGATGGTCGTTGATGAGATTGAGAGTGTTGCTCCAAGAAAAACGCTGTCCATTTTTCCCCATCCCATCCATTGTCCTACACAATAACCTATAATGGTCATGAATAAAATCTGGGTTATTGCGGTGATGGAGGAGGTGCCTCCAACTTTCATCAGCTTTTTAAAACTAAATTCGAGTCCTAAACTAAACAGCAAAAAGATAACCCCAATTTCGGCCCATACTTCAACACTTTTCATGTCGGTTATTGAAGGGAAAAAATCAAAGTGGTTTCCAGCTAGGAATCCTGCAATCAGGTATCCTAAAACTAGAGGTTGTTTCATTTTTTTAAATAATAAAACAGCGATTCCTGCAGTCATCAGGATTAATCCCAGATCACTGATTAAGGGTTGTAAATGGTGTGTACTTTCGGCAGCGGCGTTTAAGGCAATCATAAAGGGTATTTTTGTTTTTAAGGAGCTTAGTCCGATTTTTTATTTAAGCTGTTTACTTAAATAGCCCTTTTTAGATTGGTTCATGGCGCTTTCGTATGCCATTCAGCAGTGGTGAAAAAACAATATTTTTTCGGCAAAAGGATTTTTGTTTGAATCTGGATTAACTTCCTGCGTTAAAAAAAAAGCTATCTCGATAAAGATAGCTTTTTTTTAGAAAATATTTTAGGTTTTATTTAAATTCCTACATAATTACTAGGAGTTATCTGCATTAATTCAGTTCGAACAGCATCAGAAACTTCTAAAGTGGCAATGAAATTGTGAATTGCATTTTTATCAATGGCTTCATTTGTTCTTGTTAGTCCTTTTAATGCTTCATATGGATTTGGATATGCTTCGCGACGCAAAATAGTTTGAATAGCTTCTGCAACAACAGCCCAGTTTTTCTCTAAATCTTCAGCAAATTTACTTTCATTTAATAATAATTTGTTTAAACCTTTTAGAGTTGCTTCAAAAGCAATAATTGTGTGTCCCATTGGAACTCCAACATTACGTAAAACAGTACTGTCTGTTAAATCTCGCTGTAATCTTGAAATAGGCAATTTGGCTGCTAAATGCTCAAAAATAGCGTTTGCAATTCCTAAATTTCCTTCTGAGTTTTCAAAATCAATAGGGTTTACTTTATGCGGCATTGCAGATGAACCAATTTCGCCGGCTTTTATTTTTTGTTTGAAATATTCCATTGAAACATAAGTCCAAATGTCACGGTCTAAATCAATGATGATATTGTTGATTCTTTTTAAACCATCAAAGAATGCTGCAAAATGATCGTAGTGCTCAATTTGAGTTGTTGGAAAAGAATGGTGTAAACCTAAATCTGTTTCAACGAATTTATTTCCAAATTGTTTCCAGTCGATTTGCGGATACGCTACATGATGTGCATTGAAGTTTCCTGTTGCCCCGCCAAATTTAGCTGCAAATGGAACATTAAATAACAAACGCATTTGCTCTTCAAGACGCTCTACAAAAACCAAAATTTCCTTGCCTAAACGAGTAGGAGAGGCTGGTTGTCCGTGCGTACGTGCAAGCATTGGTATGGCTGCCCATTCTATACTTAATTCTTTTAATTTAGAAATTAAAGCGATTAACGAAGGCATATAAACCTGCTCAAAAGCTTCTTTTGTAGAAAGCGGAATTGCAGTATTGTTAATGTCCTGAGATGTTAATCCGAAGTGAATAAACTCTTTGTATTTAGATAAACCTAGTTTTTCAAAGGCATCTTTAATAAAGTATTCAACCGCTTTTACATCGTGATTGGTTACTTTCTCAGTTTCTTTAATCCAAAGCGCATCTTCTGTAGAGAAATTTTTGTAAATATCTCTTAAGCTGTCAAATAAACTAGAGTCTATATCTGAAAGCTGAGGCAAAGGCACTTCGCATAAGGCAATGAAATATTCAATTTCAACCAATACGCGATATTTTATCAAAGCTTCTTCTGAGAAAAAAGGTGCTAAATTTTGAGTTTTATTTCTATATCTTCCATCAATTGGTGATATAGCATTCAGTTCGTTTAGAGTAGTCATTGTTATGTTGTTTTTTCGAAAGGTGCAAATATAAGCTATTGTTAAAACTTCTGAAAATTACCGAAGCGTTATTATATAGGAACTTTCAAATTAAATGCTAGTTTTGAAAATTTTATCCCAAATGGTAAAGTAAAAGCCAAAATTATGAGCTTCATTTTTATGATGATCGCCATGAAATTTTGTAGTAGAAATCCATTTTGTCATAAAGTTTTTGTGCCAGAATGCAGGAAATAGATCTTTTTGTAAATGACCAAATATTCCATACATCAAATTTAAAAACAAATAAATGATTAAACTGATGTAATTAAACTCAAAAATAGAAATGAGAATAAGCCATATAAAACCAAAACCTAGAGTTTCTATTGGATGAAGCATAAATAAACTATAAACATTGGTGTTGACGTGGGTATGATGCAGTTTATGAATTGGATAGAACCATTTTAGAGTATGTGCTAGATAGTGAAAGCAAAACATAAAAAAGTCCATCAAAATAATGAGTATAAGAGTATCGATTACAGTTGAAGTTAAAGAAGCCGAAAAATCTATTCGAATGAGTTGCAATTGATACAGTTTAAATCCTAGAGCTGTAATGAAAATATTGCAGATCAAAGTCGAAATAACCCATTTTCTATCCTTTATATTTAGAACAGTGTTTTTAGGTTCAACTATTTTTCCAATTAAAACCGCCATTAGCAGCAGAATGCCATTTTCTATTGTAAAAACGAGTAATTGAGCCAAGAAACCTATTTGCGATAATTGCTGTAAAAGATTTTCTACGATCATGATATTTTTTCCAGTTCGAACAATTTTTTTCTCATTTCTGCCACTCCTTCGGTAGCAGTTTTAGCAATAACTTCAACTTTGTTCTGAATATTAGGAATCGAAATTGGTTTAGGATCAATGTAAAAAACCGGAGTAATGCTGTAGGTATATGAAATTAATCCAGCAGCAGGATATACTTGAAGCGAAGTTCCAATTACGGCCAAATAATCAGCTTCTTCTACAATCGAAATGGCTTCTTCAAGTGCAGGAACTTCTTCGCCAAACCAAACAATATGAGGTCTCAACTGATGACCGTTTTTATCAAGATCACCAGTAAGTAAATCATTGGTCCAGTCTAGAATTAATTCGCGGTTTTTTGTGCTTCTTACTTTTAATAATTCTCCATGCAAATGCAAAACTTTTGAGCTTCCAGCGCGTTCATGCAAATCATCAACATTTTGAGTAACAATATAAACATCAAAATGGTTTTCTAATTCAGCTAAAATCTGATGGCCTAAATTCGGATTCACTTCCTTAAGCTGCTGGCGTCTTTTGTTGTAAAAATCCAATACTAAATCTTGGTTTTTGTGCCAGCCTTCGGGAGTTGCAACTTCCATTACATCGTGACCTTCCCATAAACCATCGCTGTCTCGAAAAGTTTTAATACCGCTTTCGGCACTTATTCCAGCGCCGGTTAAAACAACTAATTTCTTTTTCATTCTTGTTATTTTAGCGTTAGTTTCATTAATAAATCGGTTTGTTCCTCATCTCCAAGTACAAAAATGTGTTTGTCAAATTCTACGAAACCATTTTTTTTATAAAAGTTTAACGCTCTTGTGTTTTCTTCCCAAACACCTAACCAAATATATTTTAAATCCAAGTTTTTTGCAGTTTGCAAAGCATGATCGTATAAAAGCTGTCCTATTTTAAGTCCATGAAATTCTTTTGAAACATATATTCGTTCTATTTCTAAACCGTCTTTGTCTTGGAGTTCTGTTTGTGCTTGACCAAAATTTAGTTTTAAATACCCTAAAATTTGATCATCAATGTGAGCAAAATAAAAAGCTGAATCTGGATTTGTTACTTCAGCTGTAAGTTTGTCGACAGCGAATTTTTGATCTAAATAGGTGGCCATGTTTTCTTCAGAATTGTGATCTGCGAAAGTTTCACGAAATGTTTCTCTACCTATTTTTTGTAATAGTTGTATTTCTGCTAAGTCGATTTTTCTAATTTTTGGTATTCCCATTTACTTTTTTTTACGAATTTAACTAAAGTTTTCCTGATGTTAAAGAGATGAGGTTCTTTAATCAAACTTAAAAAGAAAGATAAAAAATGTATTTTTGCAGCAAATAAAATTATAATGGTTGATTTAGATTACCTCGCTTTTCTTGAAAATATATTAACGGATAATCGTAAAGAAAGATTTCTAAACGTACTTGGAAATCGTACTAAACATTTTACTATTGCTGTCGAAGATGTTTTTCAAATGCATAACACAAGTGCCGTAATGCGCAGCTGTGAAGTTTTTGGAATTCAGGAATTAAATGTTATCGAACAGCGATATGGAAAAAAAATCGATAAGGAAATTGCCATGGGCGCTCAAAAATGGGTAGATATTAATCAGTTTGATTCTGTCAGCAATTGTATTTCTACTTTAAAAAATAAAGGTTATCAAATCATTGCAACTACTCCGCATGAAAATGATTGCTTGCTTGAGGATTTTGATATTACAAAACCAAGTGCCTTATTTTTTGGAACAGAACGAGATGGATTATCTGAAGAAATATTAGAAAAAGCGGATGGTTTTCTTAAAATCCCGATGGTTGGTTTTACCGAAAGCTTGAATATTTCTGTTTCAGCTGCAATCATTATTCAAAACCTAACCAATAGACTGCGAAATTCAGATATTAAATGGGAGTTATCTGAAGAGGAAATTCTAGAAAAACGTCTTTCATGGGCTAGAAATTCGATTAAAGATATTAAGAGAATTGAGGCACGTTATTACGAAGAAAATCCAAGATAAATTTTAAAGAGACTAAGGTTCTAAGTTTTTTATCTTAGTATCTCAGAACCTTAGTATCTCAGAACCTTTTTTACAAAGTATAATTCAAATTAATACTCCAGCGATAATTTGCCTCCATATTACCATTCGATAAATTTTGAGTAATCGGTAACATGGCATTTACACCAATCGAAAATTTATCTTTTCCGGCTTCAATGCCAAATTTTCCAAACAAAATATCTCCTGCTGTATTTGGTAAATCAAGTCCGTGTTGTTTATTAGTTTGGTAAACTTCGCCTGCAAGTCCTGCTTGCGGAACAATTTGAAATTTATTGGCATCAAACAAATAGAAAAAAGTACCGGCGTAATTAAATTGATCGCCGTATTGGTAATTTTTACTGTTTTCTGTTTTAAAAATATAATTCAAAGTAGTGTTCAGACCTAGATTTTTGTGTTTGATTACATATTCTGAAACCAAAGGGAAATCCCAGCTTCCAGTTCCTAATTGAAAACTCTGATTTATAGTTCCTAAATTGTTAATCTCTTTAAATTGTCCCGTTGGAATCTTAACTCCACCACCAAGATTTAGTTTATGAGTAAAAACCGTACTGTCTTTTTGGGTTTCATAAACAGTATAAAGTCCCATAATAGTCATATCGCCTAAACCTTCAATGCTTTGCGTTCCTGCTGTTAATTGTCTTTCGTGAAAATGATATGGAATTAAAGCAGAAACCTGAATTTTCTCTGAAATCGGAATCCTTGCCCAGGCTTGAACTGTATTGAAATTTTCGTCTATCCAAGGCGAATTGGCAAAAATACCGTCGCGGCTTGTATAGCTTTGTTTAAAATATCGAAGTCCAACAAAATTGTTATTTAACATTGAGCTAAAACCCATACTTCCGCCGCTTGCAGAACAACCGCAGGCATCACACTCAAAATCTTCCATTAGAGCTAAACGCTGAAAGGTGAATGTCGAAATACTGTCTTTTACAGTAGAACTAAAGGCTGAAAATCCAACCAAAAAAGTGCAAACTATTATTAATTTTTTCATTTTTATTGTTTTTAGGAGCTAATCCCGCTTTTCGTTTCAAACGAAGTTCACTGAACTCCGCTTTAAAATAAAAGTTAAGTGAAGTAATCTTTTTTCAAAATCCCATTTTTCTATAAGTTTATAAAGCTTCCGTTGGTCGCTCTATAAACTCAAGAAAAATAAGGTCTTTCTTCAAAGAGGCTTTCCTCTTCAATCGGGGCTAGGCACCTGTTTTCATAAGATTTATTTTTTTGTCATTTTTGATAAGGCAATTTTGTCATTTCGACGGAGGAGAAATCAAACTCGTTGGTCGACAAAGGTTTGCGCTTTTCTTTACGGAGTTTCTAGTGTGATTTCTCTCCCGAAGCCTCGGGATCGAAATGACAAACTTTGGCGATATTTTTTGTCAAAGTTTTAAACTCATTTTATGGAAATATTTTTTAATATTCCGAGAAACGTTTATCTGTCAAATACTGATTATCTGTAAGCGTTTTCAGGAAAGCGATTATTTGTTGTTTTTCAGTTGCAGAAAGTGCAATTCCAAATTTTCCATTCTGTTTTAAAATTGGATCTAAAGTTGGAGAATCTTCAATTCCGCTCGCATAATGATCCAAAACACCTTCAAGAGTTCCAAATCTGCCATCATGCATATAAGGAGCAGAAACTTCTACATTTCGTAAACTCGGTACTTTAAATTTGTAATAATCATTTGTCAGTTCTGTTACTCTATAACGTCCAATATCATTAACTGCTGGATTTACTGCTAAACCATTATTTCGAAACGAATTATCAGTTTGTAAATCTGTTGCATGACATGAAGCACATTTTGATTTGAACAAATCGTAACCTGCCAATTCATCAGAAGTAAAACTTCCGCCAGATTCATTTCGCCTGTATTTGTCAAATTTTGAATTTGATGAAACCACCATAACCATAAATTGCGAAAGGGCTTTCAGCATATTTTCGGTTGTAATGGCGCCATCATCAAAAGCCTGCCCAAATAGTTTTTGATATGCTGCATCGGCTTTCATCATTTTTAGAATAGCATTCAAATCACCATTCATTTCGATCGCACTTTTAAGCGGAATCAACGGCTGTAAATCTAAATGATCAGCTGCACCATCGTACATAAAAGTCGTTTGAAATGCTAAATTTTGAATGGATGGTGTATTTCGTGTTCCCTGTGCATTGTCTACACCATGACTTACAGTATGTCCGTGATGCGTAAAAGCATTTGCTTGAATGTGACAGAAACCGCAGGAAACGACTCCGTCAGATGCTAAACGTCCATCGTAAAATAATTTTTTTCCTAGTTCGAATCCTTTTACTGTTGGCGGATTTAAGGCAATATTATAAGCAAGATCTGGAAAGTTTGATGGAACTTTAAATTCCAGCGGCACATTTATATATTCGTCATCTTGATCTGAGCAGCTCCATAATAATGGAATGATCAGGCAAAGAAAATATTTTATTTTCAACATGATTTTTGGGTTTTAAGAAGCACAAAAGGTTTTTTTTAGCCCTGACAGAAGTGATATCCTTTTACGGCGGTGTTCGCCGTGAAAGATTTAACGGATGGCAGGACGAGTGGTCTGTTAAACCATGACTTTTGTGCTCCTGAAAATAAGTTTAGTCGTTATGTACGTGATCTACTCTAAACATTGCAGAGATGTTTTGAGTAATTAATGGCAAATTAGCACCGCCCATAATCATCGCGCCCATTCCGCCCATGTTGTTGTCTGAAAGTTTGATTTTGTTTTTCCCGTCGATAATTTTCGAAAGATCTGTTATAATGTGCACAGCAGGAGTAATGTTTGTACGAACTAAAGCTTTTGTTGGAAGATCCAGAGTCACTTCAGTATAGTTGTAATCTGTTCCTGTTTTTCCTGTGTGAATCATAAAAGGAGTCGCAGTTGTAACTGTTGGTGAAGTAAATGTGCCTTCTAGAGCTAAAAATTTATATCCAGCAGCCCAAGACCACATCATTCCGGCAGCATCGGCTTGCGCTAAGAAATCACCTTGTCCAGCAGCGCCTAATTTCCATTGTTCTTCATCAACTCCAATTCCAAATTTTACTTTTGTGTAGTCTCCAGCAGGAATATCAGCAAGTTGAAATTGTTGTCCGGCAGCAGTAGATTCATCTGCAATAAAGTAGCTTTTGCTTTTTGGGTAGGTAAAAGTGGTTCCGTCAGCTTTTGTAAAAACAACATTGCTGACAATATATTTTACAAGACTAATTTTTAATACTTCATTGTTAGAAGTTGTATTTCCTTGTGTGCTTAAAATTAGATCGTTTGCTCCGTATGCGTTGTCAAATTTTAAAGTGATTTTTCCGTTTCCTGTAATCGTTTCGTTGTTATCATCGTTTGAACAAGAAAATAAAGATATAGATAGTGTTACAATAGCTAAAGCTCTGTATAAAGTATTTTTCATTTTATGGGTTTTATATAATTTGATTTTAAATTTGAGATGTGCGTAAGCACGTTTCATTGCTTTTGGGCAATAAAAATGATTTCAATTGTAAAATTGAAAGTAGATTTAAAAAATTATATAAAATAGGATGGCGGACGAAACGAAGTGTTCGAAACCGAAACAGGTTTTTTGTCTAAAACAGAAAAGTTTTGTGTTTTAGTTTTAATTGGCACCACTAATTGGTAAGGTGCTGTAATTGTATTTTGAATGTAAACAATCTCTGTTTTTTCTTTAAGATTGTTTTCCATTTTTTTTTCGTTATCGGCGTATTTTTTCAAGCTTTTTTGAAGCTCGCATCGACCGTTACAGGTATTGAAAACTTGTTTACGCTGTACACAAATGGTTTTTATAATTTCCTCTTGATTCAGTTTGAAATTAGTATAAACAAAGAAATTGCCAAAAGATGGCAGTAAAAGTATACCGGAAAGTAATATGATGAAGATATTCTTCAAGGCTTGATTTCGTTGTTTCGAATGCAAAAATACATTTAATTCGTTTTGGAAAGAACTTATTTTAAATTTTTTCAAAAAAAATATTCTAGAGCTTTAAGCAATTGAAGGTTCTTTTAAATGATAAAGCCTGCAAGTTTTTGAAAACTTGCAGGCTTTAATATGTAATTTGAAATAAAAATTATTCTTTAACAATAACCCAAGCTCCTGAAGCTAAAAGAGTTTCTGCTTTTTTATATTTCATTGTTTCTGTTTTACCAGTTGCAACTTCTTGAATAGTTACATTGTCATTACGATTGATTTTTGGCATCTCTCTAACAATGGTTTCTGTAACTTGACGTTGTTGTGTTTCTCCAGCTTCACGATTAATTTCTTCGCTGTTTACAATTTCGTCTTTGCTTAATTGTAAATTTTCTTTCTGGCGAACTTCTCTTGCTTCGTGAATTTCAGGAACGTTTTGAGCAGGTAAATCTCCTTTAAATAAGAATGAAATAACTTCTTTGTTAACGTTGTCCAACATTCCTCTAAACAAATTGAAAGCTTCTAATTTGTAAATAAGCAATGGATCTTTTTGTTCGTGAACAGCCAATTGAACAGATTGTTTCAATTCGTCCATTTTACGTAAATGTTTTTTCCAAGCTTCATCGACAATCGAAAGTGTGATGTTTTTCTCAAAATCAGCAATTAACTGAGCTCCTTCGCTTTCGTATGCTTTCTTTAAGTCTGTAACAACATTAAGCGTTTTGATTCCGTCAGTAAATGGAACTACGATTCTTTCAAAATGGTTATTTGGCTCTTCGTAAACTCCTTTAATAATTGGGAAAGCTTCTCTTGCGCTTCTTTCTGTTTTTTCAGTATAGAAAGCAAGTGCTTCTTTGTATACTTTTCCTGTAATTTCAATATCTGATAATTTTGTAAAATCAGCTTCTGAGATTGGAGAAGTAATTCCGAAGTAACGAATTAAATCAAAATCGAAATTTTTGAAATCGTTTGTTACTTTATTATTACTTACGATTAGTTCGCACGTATCGTAAAGCATATTTGCAATATCCAGTTTTAAACGCTCACCAAACAATGCGTGACGACGACGTTTGTAAACTACTTCACGTTGTGAGTTCATTACGTCATCATATTCTAATAAACGTTTACGAACACCAAAGTTGTTTTCTTCTACTTTTTTCTGAGCGCGCTCAATAGATTTAGTCATCATCGAATGTTGAATAACTTCACCTTCTTGAAGTCCCATTCTGTCCATAACTTTAGCAACTCTTTCAGAACCAAATAAACGCATTAGGTTATCTTCTAGAGAAACATAAAATTGAGAACTTCCTGGATCTCCTTGACGACCAGCACGACCACGTAACTGTCTGTCTACACGACGAGAATCATGACGTTCTGTACCAACGATTGCTAAACCTCCCGCAGCTTTTACTTCTGGAGATAATTTAATATCGGTACCACGACCAGCCATGTTTGTAGCAATTGTTACAACACCAGCTTTACCAGCTTCTTCAACGATTTGTGCTTCTTGCTTGTGCATTTTAGCATTTAATACGTTGTGTGTAACACCTCTCATTTTCAACATTCGGCTTAACAATTCAGAGATCTCTACTGAAGTTGTTCCAATCAAAACTGGTCTTCCAGCGTTTGATAATTCAGTAACGTCTTCGATAACAGCGTTGAATTTCTCTCTAGTTGTTTTGTAGATATAATCTTCTTTGTCTATTCTAGCAATCGGACGGTTGGTTGGAATTTCAACAACATCCAATTTGTAAATCTGCCATAATTCTCCAGCTTCAGTAACTGCTGTACCTGTCATACCACCCAATTTGCTGTACATTCTGAAATAATTCTGTAATGTAACAGTTGCAAAAGTTTGAGTTGCAGCTTCAATTTTTACATTTTCTTTAGCTTCAATCGCTTGGTGTAATCCGTCAGAATAACGACGACCATCCATAATACGACCTGTTTGCTCATCGACAATCATAATTTTGTTGTCCATGATCACATATTCTACATCTTTTTCGAATAAAGCATATGCTTTTAAAAGTTGTGTAAGAGTATGGATACGTTCGCTTTTTACTCCAAAATCTTGGAATAATCTTTCTTTAGCTTCCGCTTCAGCGTCTTTGTCTAATTTTTGTTTTTCAATTGCAGCGATTTCTGTACCAATGTCTGGTAAAACAAAGAAATCTGCATCAGTATCTCCAGAAAGGTATTTAATACCGTTGTCTGTCAATTCTACTTGATTGTTTTTTTCTTCAATCACAAAGTATAAAGCTTCATCAACTTTATGCATTTCGCGATTGTTATCTTGCATATATTGATTTTCGGTTTTTTGAAGCAATTGTTTGATTCCTTCTTCACTCAAAAATTTAATTAATGCTTTATTTTTAGGTAAACTTCTGTAAGCTCTTAATAATAAGAATCCGCCTTCTTTAGTATTTCCTTCTTTGATTAATTTTTTAGCTTCTGCCAAGAAACCGTTTGCTAATTGACGTTGTTGTGCAACTAGGTTTTCGATTTTTGGTTTCAATTCGTTAAATTCATGACGATCTCCCTGAGGAACTGGTCCTGAAATAATAAGTGGTGTTCTTGCATCATCAATTAATACAGAATCGACCTCGTCGACAATTGCATAATTGTGTTTTCTTTGAACTAAATCGCTAGGCGAGTGTGCCATGTTATCTCTTAAGTAGTCAAAACCAAATTCGTTGTTGGTTCCGTAAGTGATATCGGCATCGTATGCTTTTTTTCTTTGCTCAGTACTTGGCTGGTGATTATCGATACAATCAACAGTTAAACCATGAAATTCGAATAAAGGCGCTTTCCATGTGCTGTCACGTTTTGCTAAGTAGTCATTCACAGTTACCAAGTGAACTCCGTTTCCTGTCAAAGCATTTAAGTATAAAGGAAGTGTTGCTACCAAAGTTTTACCTTCACCTGTTTGCATTTCGGCAACTTTACCTTCGTGCAGAACCATTCCTCCAATTAACTGAACATCATAATGAATCATGTCCCAAGTAATTTCTTTACCAGCAGCATTCCATTTGTTAGCCCAAGTAGCTTTGTCACCTTCAATAGTAACATACGTTTTTGAAGCCGAAAATTCTCTGTCTTTTGGAGTAGCAGTAACTTCAATAAATGAATTGTCTTTAAAACGACGTGCTGTTTCCTTAACTACAGAAAATGCTTCTGGAAGAATTTCTAATAAAGTTTTTTCAGAAATTTCATAAGCTTCTTTTTCAAGACTGTCTATCGCATCATAAAGATCTTCTCTTTTGTCGATGTCTTCGATGTTTTCAACTTCAGCTTTAAGCGAAGCAATTTTAGCATCTTTATCTGCTCTGGCTTCTTTAATTCTATCTTTAAAATATACAGTTCTAGCTCTTAGGTCATCATGAGATAAAGCCATTAAGCTGGTTTCGAATGTTTTAATTTTGTTTAAATAAGGTTGTAAAGCTTTGACATCTTTTTGAGATTTATCACCTACAAAGACCTTGATGATGCTGTTTATGAAACTCATAATTTATTAGTATTTCTTTATTATATGTTGTGTATTTGAACCAAAAAAAAAGCCTCGGTGATGAGACTTTTTCCTTTGGTTTATTTTTTAATATTCATCCTCATTCCAAAGATAATCTTCGTCTGTTGGATAATCAGGCCAAATTTCTTCCATTGATTCATATATCTCGCCTTCATCTTCGATTGATTGAAGGTTCTCTACTACTTCTAATGGAGCACCAGCTCTAATAGCGTAGTCAATAAGTTCGTCTTTGTTAGCAGGCCATGGCGCATCACTTAAATAAGATGCTAATTCTAATGTCCAATACATCTGTTATCTGTTTAGTTTGTGCAAAAATAAATTTTTTACTGAAAAAGACAAGTAAATTTTGATTTATTTTAATAAAATTTAAGAACGTCTTCTAAATTGCAGATTTTAGATTGTTGATTTTAGATTGATACATTGAAAAAAATCTAAAAATGAAGCTCTAAAATCTAAAATTTTACTTGCGAGGAATCCATTTCACTTCCTCCGCTTGTAAGTCTGAGGACAACTTTCGTGCCAAGACAAAAAGGTAGTCAGAAAGTCGGTTTAAGTACTTGATTGCTACTTCAGGAACGTGTTCATTATGGCTTAAATGTACTGCCAAACGTTCTGCTCTGCGGCAAATGCAGCGTGCTATATGACAATGTGACACGGTGGGATGTCCGCCTGGTAAAACAAAATGAGTCATCGGCGGTAAACTTTCCTCCATTTTGTCAATTTCGTTTTCAAGTAATTCAATATCAGAATCAATAATGCCTAAGTTTTTCAAACGAAGTTCGCCGTTTTTTAAAACCTCTTTTTCTTGTGGTGTTGCTAATATTGCTCCAACGGTAAATAAGCGATCTTGAATTTCTATTAGAATAGTTTTATAATGAGAATCCATTTCTTGATCGCGAATTAATCCAATGTAAGAATTTAATTCATCAACAGTTCCGTAACTGTCAATCCTGATATGATCTTTAGGAACTCTCGTGCCTCCAAAAAGAGCCGTAGTTCCTTTGTCGCCTGTTTTTGTATATACTTTCATTTTTTTTAAGATACTAAGGTTCTGAGGTGCTAAGATGCTAAGTTTTTCCTTTTCCGGTTAAACTATTTCGTGGTGTCACTTTCGATTAATCCATCTCTTAAACGAATAACGCGATGCGCATAAGCCGCAATATCTTCTTCGTGAGTTACCAGAATTACGGTATTTCCTTGTGCATGAATATCACCAAAAAGCTTCATAATTTCTACCGAAGTTTTACTGTCTAAGTTTCCTGTTGGTTCATCGGCCAAAATAATAGATGGTTTGTTAACCAATGCTCTCGCAATGGCAACACGCTGGCGTTGTCCTCCAGAAAGCTGATTAGGCTGGTGATCCATTCTGTCTGCTAGATTTACCTGCGTTAGTACTTCAACTGCTCTCGCATTACGTTCTGATTTTGAATGTCCAGCATAAATCATTGGCAATGCAACATTGTCTAATGCCGTTGTTCTTGGTAAAAGATTAAAGGTTTGAAATACGAAACCAATTTCTTTGTTTCTAATTCCTGCCAATTCATCATCTTTCATCTGGCTGACATCTTTTCCGTTTAAAATGTATCGCCCAGAAGTTGGAGTATCTAAACAACCTAATAAATTCATTAAAGTTGATTTTCCAGATCCCGAAGGCCCCATTAATGCAACATATTCTCCTTTGTTGATTTCTAAATTAATTCCTTTTAAAACATATACAATTTCATTACCTAGAACAAAATTTCGTTTTATGTCGGTTATTTTAATTAATGGATTTGCCATTTCGTTTTACAATTTTTGGATTTAAAAGTACAAAACACTTTTCAATAAACGATAAGTAGTTTTAAATTGAATTATGTTACAAAATGAAGTTTTTTATATTGATTTACGTTTTTGTGCTTGTTTGGATAATATAAAATTAGAATCGAAAATGCTGTTATACCATTTTGAGTTGTTTTTATGTAATTGTCATGTTTTTTAAATTTTACTGAATTATATTGTGTTTAATGCTGTAAAAGTGATAATTGTGTAATAAAACACTTAGGGTTATAACTATATTTGTTATGTAATCTTAAATAATCAGAATTATGAAAAATATACAATTAGTGTCAGGAATTGCATTTATTGCATTAATTTTTACTTCGTGTAAAGATGAGAAACAAGAAAAGGCTCAAAAAACAATAGATTCTTATGTGGCTTATGTCGATTCAGTTAAGAATGTAACCGCTGATGATTTGAAAGAAAATTGGAAAGGTGTAGAAACTGAATATGATAAAAGAGCAGAAGAAGCACAATTGGCTTTGGCAGATATTAAAGATAATACTGCGGCAACAGAGAAAATAAACACGAGTAAAGTTAAATATGAAGAGTTTAGAAATGAAATGGCTGTCCTTTTTGCCCCAAGTCCAAGCCCAAAACAACAATTACGAAATACCTTATTTGGTGAAGGCAAGATTGGTGATGATATGAATTTTGATTGGGTAAATGCTAAAAACATTCATAGTGTTTACCAGCAATTTGTTCATACGGTTGAGAATAATAAAGATAAGTATTCAAGAGAAGACTGGGATGAAGTTAAGCTTATGTATGAGGCACTTGACAGCCGTAAAAATACAGTTGAAAAAGAAGGTCTTACTGCCGAAGATAACAGAAAAATCGCTGGTTTAAAACTTAAGTTTGCACCAATGTATACAGTAAACAGAATAGGAGCGAAGTCTGAAGAAACTGCAGCTGCTAAAAAATAATCTTCAAATTTTTATTTCAATAAAAAAGACGATCATTAATGATCGTCTTTTTTGTTATGCTCTAATTATAAAATGCTCTTTTTCTTGTTCGTATCTAAAAAATACAAATCCCCATTGAAAGGTATCGATAGTAACTTTTACTTTTGGGTGATTTTTTATGATTTCCCAAGTTTCCTCCATTTCTGGAGACCAATGAATATCATCAAAAATCCAAACTGAATCGTTGTTGATTGTTGGTAATAAACTTTCAAAATAGGCTAAAGTTGCTTTTTTAGAATGATTACCGTCAAAGTAAATTAGATCGTATGTTTTAGATTTTAGATTTTCAGAAACTAAAAAAGATTCA
Source organism: Flavobacterium sp. FlaQc-30 (assembly GCF_044005885.1). Classification (NCBI taxonomy): domain Bacteria; kingdom Pseudomonadati; phylum Bacteroidota; class Flavobacteriia; order Flavobacteriales; family Flavobacteriaceae; genus Flavobacterium; species Flavobacterium sp. FlaQc-30. Next base: position 81,151 of record NZ_JBIPCO010000002.1, read on the forward strand.
AATTCTACAATTATGTTTTCGACGTTTTTACAATTAAATTTTTCTAATTGATTTTTTGCAATATTTCCAGTTTGTGGGCATCCTTCTATAGTAGTAACTTTTGCGTTTGTGTTTCCAAGAGCTAGGGCAGAAGTTGCTAAACCTAATGAAGTTCCTATTTCAAGAATGTTATTTGGCTTGAAATAATTAGTTACTCTAAATAATAGTTCAGCACGTTTTGGAGAAATTCCAGCCGTCAATGCAATTTTATAAATTTGTCTCTTATTTGATTTAAAGACTTTTGAACCTGCACCAAAATCAGTTACTTCGATGAAATTTTTGTTTTCAAGAAGTGACTTTCTGTATTTTTTTAGAATTTTATATTCTGGTTTAGGCTTCTTATCATAGAAACATTTTGTCAGCAGACTAAAAACGAAAGGCGAATGAACACCATGTTCGTTTTTAGAATTCCAAAGAAATTTTAGATAAGATTGTATTTGAAAGAGCATTCTTATAATATTTCGTTTTTCAGGCGAATTAATTTACGGTAATCAGTTTAATTTCAAATATTAAAACAGAACCTCCTGGAATGCCAGAAACAGAATAACTGCCGTATCCTAAATGTGCTGGAACAAACAAAATACCACTTCCGCCTTCTTTAAAAAAGGGTAATCCTTGCTGCCATCCTAAAATTAATTTGCTTAATGGGAAAGTTGCGCCCGAAGCATTTTGATCAAAAACTTTTCCATTGGTAAGAGAACCTTTGTAGGTAACAGTAATAGATGATTGTGTAATGGGTTGTTTGCCGGTTCCTTCTTCAGTAATAATATAATGTAAACCAGTGTCTGTTTTTTTTGCTGTTAAATTGTTTTTAACTAGATAATCTGTGATTTCTTTTTCGTTTTCAACGCTGTAATCTATTTTTTCAGGAATTTTTTCTAATCCAGAATCACTTGAACAAGAGATAAAAAAGGTAAGAATTGAAAAAGCAACTAATAATTTTTTCATGTGGTATTTGTTTTTAAAGATCGTAAATATATAAAATTAGGCTTTAGTCTGTGTTTTAGTTGAAAAAATGATTTTTTGAAAACGAAAATCTATAACTGAAATATTAACTTTCAAGTTTAGCCGAAAGTTCAAACCAGCGTTCTTCTTTTTTATCTATTTTGTTTATGATGTTTTGCAGTTCGTTTGCTTTTTTCTCAATATCGGCATCGGCAACTTTTCCGTCAGAGAATAATTGCTCGATTTTAGTTTTTTCGATTTCTAAATCTTTAATTTCTCTTTCGATTTTTTGATATTCTTTTTGCTCGTTGAAACTTAAATTTCCAGTAGGATTGTTTTGTTTCCAGTCTTTCTTTTCGGCTTTGTTTTCTTCTTTTTGAGCCACATCGGCACTGTCTTCATAAGCACGGAAATCAGAATAGTTTCCAGGGAAATTCTCGATTTCGCCATTTCCTCTAAAAACAAATAAATGATCGACAATTTTATCCATAAAATAACGGTCGTGCGAAACTACTAATAGACATCCTGGATAGTCTAAAAGGAAACTTTCAAGAACGTTTAGCGTTACAATATCTAAATCGTTTGTTGGCTCATCTAGAATTAAAAAGTTTGGATTCTGAATTAAAACCGTACATAAATACAAACGTTTTAATTCTCCACCGCTTAATTTTTCGACATAATCGTATTGTTTTTTGGCATCAAAAAGAAAACGCTCTAACAATTGCGAAGCCGAAATGATTTTTCCTTTTGCAAGCGGAATATATTCTCCGTACTCTTTTATAATATCAATTACACGTTGACCCGGTTTTGGATTAATTCCGGATTGTGTATAATATCCAATTTTAATAGTGTCACCTTTTACAACCCTGCCGCTGTCTGGCGGAATTGTTCCGGTTAGTAAATTTAAAAAGGTAGATTTTCCTGTTCCGTTTTTACCAATAATTCCAATTCTCTCGCCGCGCTGAAAATCAAAACTAAAGTTGTCTAGAATAACACGGTCTTTGAATTTTTTAGAAAGTTTATGAAGCTCGATAATTTTGCTTCCCATTCTTTCCATGTTAATTTCAAGCTCAACTTTGTTTTCTTTACGTCGGCTTTGTGCTTTTTCTTTAATTACATAAAAATCGTCCTGACGTGATTTAGATTTGGTCGTTCTCGCTTTTGGCTGGCGGCGCATCCATTCTAATTCTTTTACAAAAAGATTTTTTGCTTTGTCAATACTAGAATTTTCAGAAGTAATTCGCTCTTCTTTTTTCTCTAAATAATACGAGTAATTTCCTTTGTATTGATATAGTTTTCCGTTGTCTAATTCTATAATTTCATTGCAGACACGTTCTAAAAAGAAACGGTCGTGCGTTACCATAAATAAGGTGATATTTTCTTTAGCAAAATAACTTTCAAGCCATTCGATCATTTCAAGATCTAAATGGTTGGTTGGCTCATCTAGAATCAATAAATCAGGGCGATTGATTAATATGATGGCCAATGAAAGACGTTTTTTTTGCCCTCCGGAAAGATTTTTTACTTTAAGTTTAAAATCCTCAAGTTTTAACTTGAATAAAATTTGTTTGTACTGCGTTTCAAAATCCCAAGCATTATGCTGATCCATTCCGTCAAAAGCTTTTTGGTACGCTTCTTCGTCATTTGGGTTTTCTAGTGCTTTTTCGTATGCTTCAATTATTTTAAGCGTTTCATTGTCTGAAGCGAAAATACTTTCTTCAATCGTAAGTTCATCCTGCAAATTATTGTCCTGCGACAGAAAAGCCATTCTGATTCCTTTTCTTAAAACAACTTGCCCGGTATCTGGTTCGTCTAAACCATTAATGATACTCATAATAGTTGTTTTTCCAGAACCATTTTTGGCAATAAAAGCGATTTTTTGATCTTTATTGATTCCAAAAGAAATGTTGTCAAAAAGGACTCTTTCGCCAAATGACTTTGATATATTTTCTACAGATAAGTAATTCACTTTTGTAATTATAAGTTATAAAATATGAGTTATGAATGTTTTGAAAAACATAACTTTCTGCAAAAGTAAACTATTATCTTGCATTTGCGAATTATTTATGTAGATACGATCCTAGAAGAGGACTCAAATCAAAGTAATGTATTTGCTGCGGATTATTTAAGATGGGTTTGCGAACCAAAGATTCATTTGTAATAAAATAATGAAGTCCGTCTTTTGTGGTAATTCCTTCAATTTGATGAAATAGGAGTTTTAGATGTATTCGACGTTTATTTCCTGATAAAAAATCTCCATTTTTAAAATCATACAATAAATAGAGAAAAGGCTTTCCTGTTTTTGAGTAACCGCACAAAACAATTGCTTTTTTGTTTTCAAGAAAAACGGCACCCGTAACTAAACCTTTTGTGTTAATTGTGCTTTTAAATTGTGCAATATGATTTCCAGCGTGATTTGGTAAAACGTAAATACTCGTTTTTGAAGATTTCCATTGCTTGGTAAACAGATAAATACTGTCTTTTGAAACTATAAAAGCTTCGCAGTCAAATTTGGTTGTGTTTGGTTTCTTTGCAGAGAAATCAGTTTGATCAGAATACTTGAATGAAATTGTTTCAATAATTGGATTCTCATTCAAAAATGATGTTTTGTTTATTTTTAGAATTTTTAAGTCAGTTCGATTTCCGCTTGCATTATTTCCGCAATCGCCAATATAAATATGCGTGCTGTCTAGTGATATTTCTTCCCAATCATTATTCACAGCGTGCTCAAGAATAATTTTTCGTCTAATTTTTCCAATAGAGTCCAATCCGTAAATAGTTTTATCATTATCGTCATTATGTGTCCATAATAAGTTGTCGAATGTAATTAGTCCTGAAGTTTCTTTAACAGAGTCACTTAATTTGATTGAATATGCAGGTTTTACTTTTATGCTTCTGTAAAGACAGCTTCCGTCATTTTGAGTTGCTTTTGGGTTGTAGTTTTTCGAAAGAGGATCTGTACAGCCAGAAACCTGCGAATAAGCTGAAGTGAAAATTATAAGGAAAAAGAAAATTACTTTTTTCATTTACAAATAGGCATTAATAAAAACAAAAGTACACTATTAAGAGATTAACATAAAAAAGGCTTTTTTGTTGCATTTTGATTTTTGCAGTTCAATTTAGATACTATGTTTAAGATAGATTCTTTTTAAAATATTTATTAGAAATAAAAACGAGATCTCGTCTATTATTTTAAATTTGTTATTGCCAAAAACAAAGTAATTTATGAAAATTAAAGAAAATTTATACAATCAAAGGATTATATCAATAGATGCTTTACGTGGAATTACCATTTTTGTAATGATATTTGTAAATGAATTGGCAAGTATAAAAGAAGTCCCGCAATGGCTTAGACACATGCCTGCAGATGCAGATGCGATGACTTTTGTTGATGTAGTTTTTCCTGCTTTTTTGTTTATTGTAGGTATGTCAATTCCATTTGCTTTCAATGCCAGATTGCTAAAAGGAGATAGTCCTAAAGTAATTTGGATTCATACTTTAAAAAGAGCTTTAGCTCTAATCATTATTGGTGTTTTTATGGTTAATGCCGAATATGGTTTTGATGCTTCAAAAATGATTATTTCTCCGGTGCTTTGGGCGCTTATAGCCTATGCAATGCCAATTCCTATTTGGAATAAATACCCTAAAGATTTCCCAATTTGGTTAAAAAACAGTCTTCACTACGGCGGAATGCTCGTTCTGGTTATTCTTTATTTTTTATATGTGCGAGATACCGGCGAAATTGGAATAACGCCTAAATGGTGGGGAATTCTAGGATTAATTGGCTGGGCATATCTTTTTTCGGTAATTTACTATTGGCTTGTTTCAGGACGATTATGGGCGATGATTGCATTTTTGTTTGTTTGTGTAATTGCAAATTCAATAAATCTAAGTGCTGATCTTCCACTGTCAAATCTGCCTTGGTTTAAATTTATTGCTGGGCATTTAACGCACGCTGCATTAGTGAGTGCAGGAGTAATAATCTCGTTATTGTTTTTTGACAGGAAAATACAGCAAAAAATTAACTGGCCGGTAATTGCTTTTGCCGTTTTGTTTTTTGCAATCGGGTACTTTTTGCGCCCTTATTTTGGAATTTCAAAAATAAAAGGAACGCCGTCTTGGACGATGTTTTCTGCTGGAATTTGTACCGTGCTGTTTTACTTTTTGTATTGGTTAATGGAAGTTAAGAAACAAACAAAATGGAGTGCGTTTTTTATGCCAGCCGCAGCAAACCCTTTATTGATTTACATTCTTCCCGGAGTAATTTATTATTTCTGCAAAGCTTTGGGATTTCATATTATTCCAGGTTATTTTAGAGTAGGAGTTCCGGGAATAATTTGGTCACTAGTATTTTCTACAATTATGCTTTTTGTTATGAAAGTATGTAATAAGTATAAAATTCAACTTCATTTATAGTAAGTCAAACAAGAGATTCTATTTGTAATAAAACGGTTAATGAATACGAACAGATTTTATTTCTAAAACGGCGTTTGATGTTGGATTGTAGTTTACAAAATTGAATTTGCAAAGGTTATGAATATTTAAAACCTTTCCATCTGCAAGACCATCTTGCTTGAACTCTGTCCACGGAACTTTTATTGTTGTAAAGCTTTTGGCTGATATCGGAAGATCAACTCTTGGGTGTGAGCCGCCATGCACACATCCAGTGCCTTCTACATTTCCTTCGCGAGCCTGCAGTTTTATTAATTCATTTGATTTATAGGTAATACTCACATATTTTGAGTTTTTAGATAAATTTGTGGGAACGCCGTCATTCGAGTCAGATTCAGAAATCATCACATTCAGCTCAATTGCACCTGCTGGATTTTCTTTTGCAGTAATCTTAATTAAGCCCTTTTCTTTTCTCATTTTATTAATGGTTTCCTGTGTTTCTTTCGTTGGGCCTGCAATATACCATGTCGAAGTTTTTACAAGATCTAAGCTTGAGCTCGAAGAAACGGTTAATGAAGAAAAACCATACATGAACAGCAAGACTAAAGAAAAAAGAAAATAGTTCAGGATAATCGACGGTTTGTTTTTCATAAAAAAGAGAGGTTTCAACATCAAAAATATAATTTTCTTTTTTATTATTTTGAAAGAGATACCTATTCTAAATAAAATTTTAAATTTGTAAGAAGTTGTTTCCGAAAACTTTACGAAATGAAAAAAGCAAAATTAATACTTGTTTTATTTTTCTTTTTTGGGATGCCGTTTTGTTACGCACAAAATGATTCCATTTCGAATAATCAAAAAGACATTTTGGATGTATTGTATAAGCTTTTCCATAAAAACGATTCTGTTCGAATAAAACCAGAAAAAAAAGTAGCATTTTCTTTGCTTCCAGTTCCTATAGATGCAAATAAAAGTGCCGGATTAGTAGTGTCATTTTTAACCACATTTTATTTGGGAGACAGCAAAACAACAAGAATGTCTCAAATTACCTTTTCTCCTTATTTTAGTTTTACCAAACAATATGTTTTTCCTGTGCAGTCTTATATTTATACGGCAGATAATAAGTGGAACTTTATAGGAGATTACAGGTATATGATTTATCCGCAAGATACTTATGGTTTGGGAGGGCATAATACCGAAGATAAAATGTCTACTTTGGATTATCAGCAATGGAGATTTTATCAATTTACAACCCGAAAAGTTATTGGTAATTTCAGAATGGGATTGGGTGTATTGTTTGATAATTATCAAAATATTTCTGAAGATTCCTATATAGATGAAGAAACTGATTACTCTAAATATATGAACGGTGATTTTACGGATGAAACTTCGTTAGGATTTGCTGTTCAAGGTTTATATGATTCTAGAGAAAACAATGTAAATCCAGAACAAGGTTTGTATGTCGAAGCAGATTATAGAATGAATACAAGCGGAGTCGATGGTAAAAAATGGAATTCTATTTATTTTGATGCCCGAAAATATCATTCGTTTAATAAACACAAACATCGAGTTTTAGCGTATAGAGCCTTTTATTGGTCCACTTTTGGAGGAAAACCGCATTATCTTGACTTGCCAAGTATTGGTTGGGATCGAGACGGAAAAACGGGTCGTGGTTTTACCAGAAATAGATTTAGAAGCAATGCACTTATTTATTTTGAAACCGAATATCGTACCGATATTTCAAAAAATGGTTTTTGGGGCGTCGTATTTTTTACCAATATTTCCTCAGTTTCAAAATTAGACACCTATCAGTTTAGTAAATGGAATCCCGCCGTTGGAACGGGATTACGTATTAAATGGAATAAACAGAATAATAGTAATTTAGTGCTGGATTTTGGAGTTAGCAAAAACGATTGGTCGCTGCGATTAGGTTTAACCGAAAATTTCTAACTTTCCCAAAAATCAAATTACTTAAAATTTCATGCAATTATCGGTTGTTATACTTAATTATAATGTGCGTTACTTTCTCGAACAATGCATTTTGAGTGTTCAAGAAGCACTTTTAACACTTGATGCCGAAATTATTGTAGTAGATAATAATTCATCTGACGATAGTTGTTTGATGATGAAAAATAAATTCCCTGACATTAAATTAATTCAGAACGATCGCAATTTTGGTTTTCCAAAAGGCAATAATATTGGAGTTCAATTTGCATCGGGAAAATACATTTGTATTTTAAATCCTGATACAGTCGTTGCAGAAGATACATTCGCTAAAATTTTGGCTTTCGCCGAAGAAAAACAAGATTTAGGAATAATAGGTTGTAAACTAATTGATGGTACCGGAGGTTTCCTGCCCGAAAGTAAACGAGGTATTCCAACTCCTTGGGTTGCTTTTACAAAGATTTTTGGTTTGTATAAAGTATTTCCAAAATCAAGAATATTTAATCGTTACTATGCCCAGCATTTAAATAAAGATCAAAGCGGAAAAGTTGAGATTTTAGTGGGAGCTTTTATGTTTATGAAACGAGATCTTTACCTTGAACTAGGAGGATTTGATGAAAATTGTTTTATGTATGCAGATGATATTGACTTGTCTTATCGTGCACTTTTGAAGCAAAAATCAAATTATTATTTTCATGAAACGACTGTTTTACACTATAAAGGAGAAAGTACAATAAAGGACGAAAAATATATGCTGCGTTTTCAAGAGGCAATGAATTATTTTTATCAAAAGCATTTTAAGAAATCTTGGTTTTTTACATTTTTTATTCAAATAGGAAGTTTTGTTTTTTCATTTTTTAAAATGTTTCAAGCGAAAATAAAAGTAAAACCATCGCCGGAAAGTTTTATTTTTTATTCCTCAAATCAAAATTTGTCTGAAAAATTACCATCTATTTTAAAAAATAAAGTGCAGTTTTTAGATTTAAAAAAAGAAAAAATGGTAAATTCGTGCCAGGTTTTTAAGGGGAAAAACATTGAGATAATTTTGGATAATCAGTATGTTTCATTCAAAAAATGTATCAAAATCATAGAAACTCTTAAAGATAAGAACATTACTTTTAAGATTTTCCCTAAAAATACAAATTTTATAATTGGAAGCAATTCGCGAAATGACATGGGTCAAATTGTGAAAATTGAGTAGAAAATTATATTAAATGTAATTTATATTTAAAATATTCAGTAATTTCGCAATCTGATAATCAAAATCACCCTTGAGGATAACAATATGGCAAGATTTGAATTAAAACTTCCAAAAATGGGAGAAAGTGTCGCTGAAGCAACCATTACAAACTGGTTGAAAGAAGTTGGAGACAGAATTGAAGCTGATGAAGCTGTACTAGAGATTGCAACTGATAAAGTTGACAGCGAAGTGCCAAGCGAAGTGTCGGGCGTTTTAGTTGAACAATTGTTTGGTAAAGACGATTTAGTTCAGGTAGGACAAACCATTGCTATTATTGAAACAGAAGGTGATGCTCCAGCTGTGCAAGCTGTTGAAGAAACTGCAGTTCCTGTAGAAGCAGTAGAAATTGAAAAAACAATAGAAACAGTTAAAGAGGCAGTTTCTGTACCGCAGGATTTTTCGGGATCAGATAAATTCTTTTCTCCTTTAGTGAAAAATATTGCAAAAGAAGAAGGTGTTTCTGTCGCTGAATTGAACAATATTGCAGGTTCAGGAAAAGATGGACGCGTAACAAAAGAAGATATTCTAAAGTTTATAGAAAATAGAAAATCAGGTGCTCCTGCTCAGCAAACTGTTGCTGCTGCGCCAAAAGTGGCAGAACCAATAGTTCAAAAAAGTCAGCAGGCAGTTCCAGTTTCTGTTAATGGAGGTGACGAAATTATTGAAATGGATAGAATGCGTAAGCTGATTTCAGGTTACATGACGGCTTCAGTTCAAACTTCGGCTCACGTACAATCATTTATTGAAGTTGACGTAACAAATATTGTAAAATGGAGAGATAAAGTGAAAACCGCTTTTGAGAAAAGAGAAGGCGAGAAACTTACTTTTACTCCAATTATGATGGAAGCTGTTGCAAAAGCTTTAAAAGATTTTCCTGGAATGAATATTTCTGTTGATGGAGATTATATCATCAAAAAGAAAAATATTAATTTAGGAATGGCAGCCGCATTGCCAAACGGAAATCTAATTGTTCCTGTAATTAAAAATGCAGATCAATTAAATCTTGTTGGAATGGCAAAAGCCGTAAACGATTTAGGGAATCGTGCAAAAGCTGGAAAATTAAAACCAGATGATACACAAGGTGGAACTTATACAGTAACAAATGTTGGAACATTTGGAAGTGTTTTTGGAACTCCAATTATCAATCAGCCTCAAGTTGGTATTTTAGCTCTTGGTGCGATTCGTAAAGTGCCTGCAGTTATCGAAACACCAGAAGGTGATTTTATCGGAATCCGTCAAAAAATGTTCTTGTCGCACTCTTACGATCATAGAGTTGTTGATGGAGCTTTAGGAGGAAGTTTTGTGAAAAGAGTAGCAGAGTATTTAGAAGCTTTTGATGTAGATCGTGATTTTTAATCGATCGATATTTAGATACAAACCCGAAAATTAGTTTTTTCGGGTTTTTTGTTTGTAGGAAAATAAGAAGATACAATTAAGAAGAAATTGTTGTCTGATAAATTTTGATGTTAAAATGCAAAAAAGAGACTTATTTTGGGCAAAAAAATAAAAATTTGCAAAGGAAATTCCGCTTTAAAAATTACATTTGTAAACTTATAAAATTTAAAAATGGAATTAAAGCTTAACAAACCAATTTGTTTTTTTGATCTAGAAACTACTGGAATTGACATCGGTAAAGATCGGATTGTAGAAATTTCGATATTCAAAGTTTTCCCAAACGGAAATAAAGAAAGTAAAACATGGTTAGTTAATCCTACTATCCCAATTCCGCCGCAAACAACAGCTGTGCATGGTATAACTGATGAAAAAGTGGCAAATGAGCCTACTTTTACAGAGTTGGCACCGCAGGTTTACAATATGATTAAGGATAGTGATTTAGGAGGTTTTAATTCAGATCGTTTTGATATTCCGTTATTGGCAGAAGAATTACTTCGTGCAGGAGTTGATTTTGATATGAAAAATAAAGTTTCTGTAGATGTGCAGACTATTTTTCATAAAATGGAAGAGCGTACATTAAGTGCTGCTTTGAAATTTTATTGCGGAAAAAGCCTTGAAAATGCCCATTCTGCAGAAGCAGATACAATGGCAACTTACGAAATTTTAAAAGCACAATTAGATCGTTATCCAGAATTAGAGAATGATATGAAATCATTGTCTGAATTTACAACTCGAAAAAAAATAGCTGACTTTGCTGGAATGATTGCTTTTGATAAAGACAATGAAGAGATTTTTACTTTCGGAAAACATAAAGGAGCAAAAGTAGAAAAAGTATTAGAATCAGAGCCGGGTTACTTTAGTTGGATTCAAAATGCAGACTTTCCTTTGTATACCAAAAAAGTTTTAACGGCAATTAAATTAAGAAAATTAAACACTAAATAAAGTATTCAGTGTTCAGTTTTTAGTGTTCAGTGTTTTTGAGTGCTAAGTTTTACTGAACACTAAAAACTGATTACTGAACACTTAAGAAAAATGAAGATAATCTGTATCGGTAGAAATTATACCAATCATATTGAGGAGTTAAAAAACGAACGACCAGATGAACCTGTGGTTTTTATGAAGCCAGATTCGGCAGTTTTGTTGAAGCAGCATCCGTTTGTAATTCCAGAATTTTCTGAAGAAGTTCATCATGAATTAGAAGTAATCGTAAAGATTAATAAAGTAGGAAAATATATCGAACCAAAGTTTGCTAATAAATATTACGAAGAAATTAGTGTAGGTATTGATTTTACAGCCAGAGATTTACAAGATAAATTAAAAGCAAAAGGATTGCCGTGGGAAAAAGCAAAAGCTTTTGACGGTTCTGCGGTAATTGGTGATTTTTTGCCAAAAAGTGATTTTGTTTCATTAGAAAATCTTACGTTTGAACTCAAGAATAATAATGAAACTGTTCAAAAAGGAAATACAAGCTTTATGCTTTGGAAAATTGACGAATTGATTTCGTACGTATCGCAATTTTTTACCTTAAAAATTGGAGATATTATTTTTACTGGGACGCCTGCGGGTGTTGCATCGGTTAAGCCTAATGATATTTTAGAAGGCTTTTTAGAAGATAAAAAATTATTTAGAATACAAGTAAAATAATGGCCTTAAAGTACAACCTTTCGAAAGTGTACGCGCTTTCAGATAACGATCCTGAATTTGTAAACGAAATTCTTAATTTATTTGTTACAGAAGTCCCTGAAGATTTAAAACAAATAAAAGAGGGAATTAAGAAAAAGGATCATAAGTATGCCTATTCTTATGCTCATAAAATAAAACCTACATTAGATTTAATGGGGTTAAATGTTGCTTTTGAAGAAATTCTGCAAGTAGAAGCTTGGACAAAAGCAGAGGGAAAGAAAAAGGATATTATAGAGACTTTTAAAAGTATAAAAGTTCAGGTTAAAGATGCGATCAAAGAAATCAAGAAAGATTTTGATTTGTAAGATTTAAATGTTCTTAATTCTTGTTTTTTTAAGAAAAGAATAAGAATTAAGGATTTCTTCTATTGTTGAGGTTGTTTTTCAATTTCTAAAAACTTCGTTTGCTCAACATCTGGTATTTGTTGTAAAAAGAATCCAGCTTTTATTTCCTTATAAATAAAGTAAAAACAGCAATCTACTTTCTAATAACAACTTGCATTACCGCAAGTGAAAATAATATTTGTATGAAGGCAGCCATTATAACTATTGGAGATGAAATTTTGATAGGTCAAATTATTGATACAAACTCTGGTTTTATTGCTAAATCACTTGATCGAATTGGTGTTGAAGTTGCAGAAATGATTTCGATTAGTGACGATAAAAAACACATTTTAGATACTTTTGAGCAATTGCAAAACAAGGTTGATGTTGTGATTGTAACCGGCGGTTTAGGGCCTACAAAAGATGATGTTACGAAGAAAACTTTTTGCGAATATTTTAATGACGAATTAGTTGTTAATCCAGAAGTTTTAGCGCATGTAACGCAGTTAATAGAAGGTTTTTATAAAAGACCAATTTCACAATTAAACAAAGATCAAGCGCTCGTTCCGTCTACCTGTACAGTACTTCATAATCAAGTGGGTACTGCGCCGGGTATGTGGATGAAAAAAGAAAATACCGTATTTATTTCACTTCCCGGAGTTCCGTATGAGATGAAATATTTAGTCGAAGAAGAGATAATTCCGAAAATAGTCAAAGAATACAAGCGCCCTTATATTATTCATAAAACTATTCTAACCTATGGTCAAGGAGAGAGTTTAGTTGCAGAGCGTATAGAAACTTGGGAGAATAATCTGCCAGATTTTATAAAATTAGCGTATCTGCCAAATCCAGGCAGAGTGCGTTTGCGATTAACAGCCAGAGGAACGGATAAAGCCGAGTTAGAAAAAGCAATAGAAGAGAATGTAAAATCTTTAGATGCTATAATTCATGATATAATAGTTGGTTATGAAGAAAATGAAACGATAGAAACTGTAATTGCTAAGTTTCTTTCTCGACAAAATAAAACGATTTCAACGGCAGAAAGTTGTACCGGAGGAAGGATTGCTTCGTTGTTAACTTCGGTAGAAGGCTCTTCAAAATATTTTAAAGGAAGTATTGTTTCGTATGCAACAGAGGCTAAAGTCAATGTTCTTGGTGTTTCGCAGGATTTAGTAGATGAATTTACAGTGGTAAGTGCGCAGGTTGCATCAGCTATGGCTTTGAATGTGAAAGAAATACTGAAAACGGACTATGCAATTGCGACAACTGGTAACGCCGGACCCTCAAAAGGTGATTCAGATGCTGAAATTGGCACTGTTTTTATAGCTTTGGCTACCCCAACGGAGATAATTGTAGAAGAATTTAACTTTGGTCAACCACGTGAAAAAGTGATAGATAGAGCCACGATTAAGAGTTTGGAAATTTTACAGAAAGAAATTTTAAAAATTGTGCAATAATTTTTTGCTACAATGGTTTATTTTTCTTTTCTTTGCACCCTGATTTTGAATAACGATAAAAGATAAGTATAATGTCAAGAGTTTGTGACCTTACAGGTAAAAGAGCGATGGTAGGAAATAACGTTTCTCACGCTATGAACAAAACTAAGAGAAAGTTTTCTGTAAACTTAGTTAAAAAGCGTTTTTATCTTCCAGAAGAAGATAGATGGATTACTCTTAGAGTAGCAGCATCTACGATAAAAACAATTAATAAAAATGGAATCACTGCTGTTTTGAAAAAAGCGCAGTCAGAAGGATTTATCAAATAATCTTTTCCTAAATAAATATATAGCAAGATGGCAAAGAAAGGTAATAGAATCCAAGTAATTTTAGAATGTACTGAGCACAAGACTTCTGGTGTTCCAGGAACTTCTAGATACATTACAACTAAGAACAAAAAAAATACTCCAGACAGATTAGAGATTAAAAAATTTAATCCAATCTTAAAAAGAGTAACTGTTCATAAAGAAATTAAGTAATAATTAGAGATTTATAAGTCTCAGTGGTTTGGCCATTTGAGTTTTATAAAACTTCAAATAACATTTGAATCATGGCAAAGAAAACCGTAGCATCGTTACAAACATCTTCTAAGAGATTATCAAAAGCCATCAAAATGGTGAAATCTCCTAAAACTGGTGCATATACATTCGTAGAATCTATTATGGCTCCTGAAGAAGTTGATAATTTCTTGAAAAAGAAATAATTACATTTACAATATATAGAAAAGCTACTTTCATTCGGAAGTAGCTTTTTTATTTTTTATATTTGTTTAAAAATTTGTAGAAACCATACAATTTGTGTTTTTTTTAAACATTAGTTCCCGCCATACTCTTTATCTTTACTCGTCTAAAGAAGATAAGTAAAGAATATTGTTCTTGTCGGGATTAAATTAAAAGCAAAAGGTATTCTATAAGCATTAGGATTGTTTTAAAGCCCTAAAGAAGCAATCTACAACTAACAATAAATAAAAAATGAGTTTTTTTAAAAAATTATTCTCTACCGAAAAAAAAGAGACTTTAGATAAAGGTCTTGAAAAAACGAAAACTACTTTTTTCTCTAAGTTAAGCAAAGCTGTTGCAGGAAAATCTAAAGTTGATGACGATGTTTTAGATAATCTTGAAGAAGTTTTGGTAGCTTCAGACGTTGGTGTAAATACTACATTGAAAATCATCGAAAGAATTGAAAAACGCGTTGCCGAAGATAAATATTTAGGTACAGCCGAATTAAATCAAATTCTTCGTGATGAAATAGGTGGTTTATTATCTGAAACCAATACAGGCGAAGGAACAGAGTTTGATATTCCAAAAGATAAAAAACCATACGTTTTAATGGTGGTTGGAGTAAACGGTGTTGGAAAAACTACTACAATAGGTAAACTGGCTTATCAGTTTAAAAAAGCGGGTTATAAAGTGGTTTTAGGTGCTGCAGATACATTTCGTGCTGCTGCAATAGACCAGTTACAAGTTTGGGCTGATCGTGTTGATGTTCCAATCGTAAGACAAAATATGGGGAGTGATCCTGCTTCTGTAGCTTTTGATACTTTGCAATCTGCAGTAGCTCAAAATGCTGATGTTGTAATTATTGATACCGCTGGACGTTTACACAATAAAGTTAATTTGATGAATGAGCTTTCTAAAGTGAAACGTGTTATGCAGAAAGTGGTTGAAGATGCTCCACACGATGTGCTTTTAGTTTTAGATGGTTCAACAGGTCAAAACGCTTTTGAGCAAGCTAAGCAATTTACGGCAGCAACAGAAGTAACATCATTGGCAGTAACAAAATTAGATGGAACTGCAAAAGGCGGTGTTGTGATTGGTATTTCAGATCAATTTCAAATTCCTGTAAAATATATTGGTGTTGGCGAAGGAATTGAAGACTTACAAGTCTTTAATAAATATGAATTCGTAGACAGTTTCTTTAAATAAAATAATAATGAGTTTTTCTTCTTTAAAAAATATATCGGCAGTTGTATTTTATTTTGCAAGTGTGGTGTGTTTTGTTTTAGCAAATGTTTTAAGAGACAGCAGTCTTTCTTTTTATTATGTTCTGCTTGTTCTAGGAATAGGATTCTTTTTTATGGGAGTTCTTAAAAGGCTTCGTACTAAGCAATAATTTATTACTGTAATTTTGATTATGAAATACTGTTTTCTTGTTTTTCTTTTTCTTGTGTTTTCTTGTAAAAAGGATAAAAGTGAAAATGGTATTAAAAGTCAAAAAGTAATTGTTATACAGCCTTTGGGTGATTTTAAAACAGAACAATCTCAAAAGGTATTTGTAGAAATTAAGTCTATAAATCCAAATGTAGTTTTAAGATCAAAAAAATCCTTTCCTGAAAATTCATTTTATAAACCCAGAAATAGATATCGAGCAGATAGTATTATTAAAAGTCTTAAGGATAAAAT
Organism: Flavobacterium sp. FlaQc-30; assembly: GCF_044005885.1. NCBI lineage: Bacteria > Pseudomonadati > Bacteroidota > Flavobacteriia > Flavobacteriales > Flavobacteriaceae > Flavobacterium > Flavobacterium sp. FlaQc-30. Next base: position 97,010 of record NZ_JBIPCO010000002.1, read on the forward strand.
TGGCAAAGATTCTATAATTGTTGGATTGTCTAACCGTGATATTAGTACAACATATAAAGGGGTTGTAGATTGGGGTGTTATGGGATTAGGTTATAGACCGGGAAAAGCCTGTGTGGTTTCTGATTTTAGATTGTCTCCAAAGAACAAAAGTGAACAGTTTTATAAGTTAGTTCTTCATGAGCTTGGGCATACAGAAGGTTTGCCTCATTGTGCAGTAAAGACTTGTTTAATGCGAGATGCTGAAGGTGGAAATCCCCTTGATGAAGAAAAAGAGTTTTGTATGAGTTGCAAGAGTTTTTTAATGAGAAAAGGCTGGCAATTGATTTAGAATGTTTTTACTTCAATATTTACTTAGATTCTTCGTCGTTAATTAAATAGTACTTTGGTTATATAAGTTTATCTTTGTGATTCACTAAATTTCTTTTTGAAAATGGGAGTCCTAGCCCTGATGGGAGCGGCATCCTTTTTCTGGCTTCTTTAGGCAGGAAAAGATACAGCGGACAGCGGGAATAAGCTCCAAATTAATATTATAAATTATTATGAAAAACACTTTTATGGTTTTGGTTTTGTCGCTTTTGTTTATAAGCTGTAAACAAGAAATAAAACCCGCAGATATTGAAAAACTTAATGGTTACTGGGAAATTGAAAAGGTGGTTTTTGATAAAGGTGAAGAAAAAGCATACGGAATGAATGAGAACTTTGATTATTTTCAGATAAAAGGAAATAAAGGTACTCGTACGAAAGTTATGGCGCAGTTAGATGGTACTTTTTTAACTACAAATACTTTTGAAAATGTTGCAGTAAGATTTACTGATAAAGGAACTTTTTTGGATTATAAAACAGATTATGCCAAATGGAGTGAGGAGTTGATTTCTGTTTCAGATGAAACTTTTGTTGTAAAGAACGATCAAAATAAAGAATATCATTATAAAAAAGCAGGACCAGTTAATATTTTAGAAAATGGCAAAAAGACTAAATAATCAAAGTACAATTGGCGATGTTTTACAGCAAATTATTCAGGTGAATAAATTGCAGCCTGGAATGGATCAAATTGATGTAAAAGAGGCATGGAGACAGTTGATGGGAAATGGAGTGAACACATACACCAGAAATGTTGTTTTAAAAGGAAGTACGCTTTATGTTGAACTTGCGTCGGCCGTTTTAAGGGAAGAGTTAAGTCATGGAAAATCTAAAATCGTTAAGATGATTAATGAAGAATTGGGTCGTGAGGTTGTGAAAGACGTTGTTTTAAGATAAATCTCATTTGGAATTTAAGATAGGTAAATTATGATAATCATAAAATCGAAGTTTAAAATTTTCCCGATTGTTTTAATCTCATATTTGAGTGCTTTGCCTCTTTTGGCTATTTATTTATGTTTTATATCGCTAAAGGAAAATATAATATTAGCTATTTTGTTTTTATTGTTTATTGTTGTTTTCTGGTTAACTATATTGAAAACTCGGGCAAACAGTATAACAATGTATGAAGATAGTATACTAGTGAAACGTTACTTTGGATTAGGAAAATCGATAGTATATAAATACGCTGAATTAGATGGTTTTGCTACTATGTTCGAGACTGGAAAAGGCAGTGTTTATGAGTCTATTTTTATTCTTGAAGAAGGAAAAAGAGTAGGTTGTATTTCTAGTTTTTATCATAGCAATTTCGATGCTTTAAAGTTAAACCTGAAAAGTAATTTAGTCGATTTAGTGGAAATGGAAAATACTTTAAAAAGAGAGAACGCTTAATTGTTTGCATAGATTAATAAAATAGAAAAGCCGTTTCAAGTTTTGAAACGGCTTTTTATTATGTGTAAAGTTCAGTAATTATTAATACTGAACTCTAAAATCATAAATTAGAATTGCTCTCTTCCGGCAAAGTGGAATGCGCCTTCGATTGCAGCATTTTCGTCGCTGTCAGAACCGTGAACTGCATTTTCTCCAATTGAAGTAGCATATGCTTTACGGATAGTTCCTTCAGCAGCTTCAGCAGGATTTGTAGCTCCAATTAAAGTTCTGAAATCTTCTACTGCGTTTTCTTTTTCTAAAATTGCAGCAACAATTGGTCCGCGTGACATAAATTCAACTAATTCTCCGTAGAAAGGTCTTTCTGCGTGAACTGCGTAAAATGCTTGAGCATCAGCTACAGTTAATTGAGTTAATTTTAATGAAACGATTTTAAAACCACCGTTAGTGATCATTGCTAAGATATTCCCGATGTGTCCGTTTGCAACAGCATCTGGCTTAATCATTGTAAAAGTTCTATTTGTTGCCATTTTTTATTTTATTAAATTTTGTGCAAAAGTATACTTTTTTTATGAATTGATTTTAATTAATTCGTAATTAAAACACGTTAGAATGATGTTTCGGTGAATAAAAGCTTTTTTAAACCATATAAGTAATGTAAGTTCATTTAAATCTGTGTGTGAAACAGCTTAAAAAGTTTTGCCATTTTCTAAAATGAATTTACATTACTTATATGGTGAAACATTTTTATACTTTGAATATTAATTTGTTTCTGTAGAATATCCATAGAATAAACGTCCAAATACAAACATAGGTCAGTGCGCCAGCCAGCGAAGCAGTCATTGGATTGTTGAAAAATGGTGCAATCCCGAAACTATATAAGTAATTTAATAAGTTGATTTTCTCTGAGGTATTATGCGGATTCTGAAATTCGATCATTATTAAAGCCTGCGGAATAATTTGCGAAGTAAAGAAAACAATCATTGGATTTACGCCCCAAATTAAAAAAGGTTTGAAGCCTTTTTTGTAATTGCTAATATCAATTATATAGTATAAAATTGTTAGAAATACTGTCGCTAATCCTGTAGTGTACAAAACATAACTGCTTGTCCAAAGTGATTTATTTATTGGAAAAACGATGTCCCAGATTAAACCAAAAAAGATAAGTATCGTACCTATGATGCCCATTTTTTGCGCTTTTTGTATTTTGATCGTATTTGCTTGTAAAACCTGTCCAATTAATAAACCGATAATTCCGTTTACGATTGATGGAATTGTACTTAAGATTCCTTCAGGATCCCAAGTTATGGTGCCGCGATACATATGTCCTTTTAGTAAAACACTGTCAACCCAAGAAGCTAGATTTGTTCCTTTTTCAAGGTTAGCTTCACCAATTCCGGGTACAGGAATTAAGGTCATAATTGCCCAATAGCCAAATAGTAAAAGTATTCCAGTTATAATTTGTGTTCTTTGAGATGTTTTTAAGTACAAAAGAGAAACGACAAAATAAACGATCGCAATTCTTTGTAAAACTCCTGGAAGTCTTACGCTGCTATAAGCTTCAATACCGCTGTAAGCTAGAAATAGATAAATAAAGAGAATTGAAAAGGCTAATATGTTTTTAATTTTGGAACTGAAACTTCCCATTAAAGCATAACCTACGGCAATTGTAATGGCTAATCGGCCAATTAAAAGTGGGATTCCTTCGAGCCCAAATAACTGAATTTTTCCAAAAAAGTTAAAGAAAATCCCTAAACAGAGCATTCGTAAAGAGCGAACTAGGATTTTATTAAAAGTGGAACCGTCATAAAATTTATCCGGCATTGCTAATGGGACCGCAACACCCATTATGAAGATGAAAAACGGAAATACTAAATCAGTAGGCGTGCATCCGTTCCAATCGGCATGTAATAATGGCGGATAAACATTGCCCCAATCGCCGGGGTTGTTTACAATTGTCATCAATAAAATAGTGAGTCCTCTAAAGACATCTAACGAAATCAAGCGCTCTCTGGTCATAGTTTTTGGTAAATAGGTTAATTTTTGTTTTTATAAAATTTTTCTATTTGGTTTAGAGAGGCAATAATTTCGAGAAGAAGGTGGTTATTTGGTTCTCAGAATTATTACTTTATTGTTTTTTTAGTCACGAATTGCATGAATTTTAGAATTACTTTTTTGCTTCTAGAAATTAGTGTGAATTAGTGCAATTCATGGCTGACTTTTTTATATTGTTATAATGTTAAAATTCATTTCTAATGGTTTCAAGTTCTCCAATAAAAGCGGTACTAATTCTTCGCCTTTTTCTAAATAAAACTCAGAAAAATTGGTTTGGCGTTCTTGTAAACTATTATTTGGAAATAATTCGCACTGTAAATCAATAACACGTTGTAATTGATTGTGTAATTTTCGTTTTTGCGCTTTTAATAAACGTTTTTCTAAATTTTCAAGACCTTTTGTCTGTTTTATTTCCTGTGCTTTAACAGCTCCCGAAAATGATTTGTCAGTTTGATCTGCCAGTTCGTAAAGATATTGAAATTGTGTTTTCAAAATATCTTTTTGCGGCGTCAAATCAATAGGAAATGTCGAAATTTTATGTGTGATTGTGTTGACTAAATTCTCTTGTTTGGTAAATAAATCTTTCCAGCTTAAATGCAGCTGATCTGCTTTTTTAGCTTGTTTTTCAGTTGCTAGAAGAACGGAATTACGAACTAAAAGCATTGGAAACGTAATTTTTACCGCATCAAAAAAAGATTTCAATTCAAGCCAATAGGCAATTTCTCCGCCTCCGCCAATATAACATAAATTAGGTAAGATAATTTCTTGATAAAGCGGACGCATTATCACATTTGGGCTGAACTTTTCGGGATTACTTTCTAAAAGGTTGAAAATTTCTTCTTTTGAAAACGTGATTTTTGTATTATTTACAACGTACTTATCATTTTCAAAAATGATTCTTTCGCGTAAATGATCTTCAATATAAAATAAATTAATCTCGCGCGGATTTACCTGAATTGTATATGCTGCAAGCTGTTCAATTGTTTTTTGAACGGCTGTGTATGAAGTTTGTTTTTCTAGTTCTTCTTTTACATACGGAATAAAGGCACGTTTTAAGTGTGCATCATCAGCATCTAAGATTACTAAACCATAGTCTGCAAATAAGCTGTTTGCTAAAAATCGAGTCGCATCGGCTAGATTGTCATGTTTTAAATAAGCATCAGCAAAGAGCTTTTTTAATACATTGGCATTTGTACTTGAGCCTAATTCTAAAGCGTAAATTTCAAAAAACTCTGCCAGACCTTCAGTCGAAAGTCTTCCAACTGGACCATTACTTTCTTTGTTCCATCTGAATTTTTTTCCTTTAAAATTAAAATAGTTAATTTCTTCAAAATCATGATCTTCTGTTGCCATCCAGTAAATCGGAACAAAATTTTGTGATGGGTATTTCGCTTTTAATTCTTCAGTAAGATTAATGGTCGAAATAATTTTATATAAAAAATACAATGGACCGCTAAATAAGTTTAGTTGATGTCCAGTTGTAATTGTAAAGGTATTTTCGAGTGCAAGAAGTTCAATGTTCTGTTTAGTAGAATTCGAAACTTCTATGTTTTGATATTGCTTTTTTAAAGTCTCTACTAAAGGAATTCGATTGTTATTGTCAAAGTTGACCGTCTTTTCAGTGATTTGTTTCTGAAAATTTTCTAAAGTAGGAAAATGATTGTACAGCGGCTTTAATTCTGATTTTTGATCTAAATAATCTTGTATTAGTTTAGAAAAATATCCTGAAGTTTGGTAGCTGATACAGTCTGTAGGCATAATTTGAAATTTATTTTTGACAGCTGTAAATTTAATGAAAATATACAGTCAAAATTGGTTTTAACGATTGCTTAAGAATTGATTTTTAAATTTTAAGATAAATGTCTTAAAATCAGTTTTTTAATTAAGTTTTTTAAGGGGTTGTAAAAATGTAAAAACGCATTAAATTTGTTAATAATGTGTAAATGGTTTAAAACTAATTTGTGTATCATTGAATTATTAGAGGTGAAAACCTATTTTTGTAGCAGAAATAAATATATCTATTTTACATGGAAACTAACCCAAAAAAGAAGAACTCCTTAAAACACGTTCTTTTTGGAAGCCTAATTGGTACTACAATTGAATTTTTTGATTTTTATATTTACGCTAATGCAGCTGTATTAGTTTTTCCACAATTATTTTTCCCCAGTTCAGATTCGACTATGGCGACTCTGGAATCGTTAGCTACTTTTTCAATTGCATTCTTATCACGACCTTTAGGTTCTGCTTTTTTTGGTCATTATGGTGATAAAATCGGACGTAAATTTACATTAGTGGCGGCTTTATTAACAATGGGTATTTCTACAGTTACGATTGGATTTTTGCCAAGTTACGCCAGTATAGGTGTTGCGGCGCCTTTATTGTTGATGCTTTGTCGTTTTGGGCAAGGTGTTGGTTTAGGAGGTGAGTGGGGAGGAGCAGTTTTGCTGGCTATAGAAAATGCACCGCCAAACAAACGTGCTTGGTACGGAATGTTTCCGCAACTAGGCGCTCCAATAGGATTGTTACTTTCGGGAGGAACATTTTTATTGTTAACCGATTCTATGAGTAATGAGGATTTTATGGATTATGGGTGGAGAATTCCATTTATTGCGAGTTCACTTTTGGTTGTAGTCGGTTTTTATATTCGAACAAAAATTACTGAAACACCTTCATTTGAAAATTCTAAAAAAGAGAAGGAAGAAGTTAAAATCCCTTTTTTAGTATTGGTAAAATCATATAAAAATCAGTTAATTTTTGGAACGTTTGCTGCCATTACAACTTTTTTAGTTTTTTATTTAATGACCGTTTTTACATTGAGCTGGGCAACTTCAGATTTAGGAATTGTCAAAAGAGATGCATTATTAGTGCAATTATTCTCCGTACTGTTTTTTGCGGCTTTTATTCCAGTTTCTGCAGTAGTTGCTGATAAAATCGGACGTCGTAAAATGCTTATTATTGCCACAGGAGCTATTGCAGTTTTTGGTTTTTTCTTTTCGTACTTTCTGAGTACTGGAAACATTGCTTTAATTACCACTTTTGCCTGCATCGGAATGGGGTTAATGGGGTTCACTTATGGTCCTTTAGGAACATTTTTATCAGAGTTGTTTCCAACAAATGTTCGTTATTCTGGTGCTTCTTTGACTTTTAATATGGCAGGAATTCTTGGAGCTGCTTTTGCGCCAATGATTGCCATTTATTTAGCCTCTACTTATAGCGTAAGTTATGTAGGGTTGTATTTAACAGCTGCTGCTTGTATTTCATTATTTTCATTTTTGGTAATCAGTAAAGAGGAGCATAAGTTTTAAGATATTTCTAAAGATATAGGAAAGCAGTAATTTAAAAATTACTGCTTTTTTTTGTCAGTTTAAAAAGTATTTAGATATTTGTCTAAATATATAAATAGAATGAATGATATTTTTAAAGCATTAAATGATGCAACAAGAAGAGAAATTCTTGAGCTTTTAAGACAGAAAGATATGTCTGCAGGCGAAATTGCAGATGCATTTAATATTTCAAAACCAAGTATTTCGCATCATTTAGATATTTTAAGACGAGCGGATTTAATTACATCCGAAAAAAAAGGGCAATTCATCATTTATTCCATCAATACCACCATAATGGAGGATGTCTTGCAATGGATATTAACTTTTAAAAAATAAAAAATGAATTTAGAATTAAAAAAAGAGCTTCCAATTATTGGAATTGTATTGGCTCCTTTTGTGTATTTAGGTACAATTTGGAACAGTCTTCCGGAAAGAGTTCCAATACATTGGAATATTAATGGACAAATTGACGATTGGGGAAATAAATCTTTCTTGATTGTATTGGTTTTTATGCTGCCGGGCTTAATGTATCTTATTACGATTGCGGCTGCAAAATTTGATCCTAAAAAAAGGATTTCTTTAATGGGGTCTAAATTTTATCAATTGAAGTTTTTTCTGATTTTGATTATGTCTTTGCTTGCATTGTTCATAATATACATCTCAAAAAATCAAACTTTTTCAAATCCGAATTTAATGTATGTTTTGATTGGTGCTTTATTAATGGCATTAGGAAATTATTTTAAAGTAATTCAGCCCAATTATTTTATCGGAATTAGAACACCGTGGACATTAGAAAATCCTGAAGTTTGGAAAGCTACGCACGTATTTGCAGGTAAGCTTTGGTTTGGCGGCGGTCTAATTATCATTTTAGGGGCACTTATTTTTTCAGGCCCTATTTTCGCTAAAGCTTTCATTGCTATCGGAGTTGTTTTAGCATTTGTACCAATTGCATATTCCTTTATCAAATTCAAGCAATTAGAGAAAAAAGAAGAAAAACTGTAACGGTTGAAAATCAATTAAATCATTCACTTATTCAAATAAAAATGTTAAAAACAGTACTTATTATAATTACAGCTTTAATTTCTTTTATAATGAACGCACAAGAAATTACAGGACAATGGAATGGACTTTTGAAGGTTCCGAACGGGCAGTTAAGAGTTGTTTTTCATGTCAACAAGGCAGAAAATGGATATAATGGGACAATGGATAGTCCAGATCAGAAAGTCACAGGAATTCCTTTGGGGAAAGTTGTTTTTGAAAATTCGATTTTAAAATTGGAAATTCCAAGTGCTCAAATTTCTTACGAGGGTACCTTGAATAAAGATAATATTGTTGTTGGAAAATTTACGCAGGGAGGACAATCTTTAGAACTGGATTTATCTAGGGAAACTATTCAACAACAAGTTTATGCAAGACCTCAGGAACCGCAAAAGCCTTACCCATATTATACTGAAGAAGTAAAATTCGAGAATAAAACTGATAATGTCGTTTTAGCAGGAACTTTGTCTCTTCCTAAAAAAGAGGGGAATTTTCCGGCTGTGATATTAATTACAGGAAGTGGCAGACAAAATAGAGATGAAGAACTTTTAGGACATAAACCGTTCCTCGTTTTAGCGGATTATTTGACTAAAAAAGGCATTGCGGTATTACGTTTTGATGATCGTGGTGCAGGCGAATCTACAGGAGATTTTTCGAAAGCATCCACGATTGATTTTTCAAAAGACGTTCAGGCTGGAGTTGATTATTTAAAAACAAGAAAAGAAATTGATAAAAAGAAAATAGGATTAATAGGCCATAGTGAAGGTGGACTAATCGCACCTATTATAGCAGGAAATTCTAAAGATGTTGATTTTATTGTTTTATTGGCAGGTCCTGGTTTGCGTGGCGATGCTTTATTACTTTTACAAACCGAATTAATAGAGAGACAAAGTGGTGTTTCTAACGAGGAAATTAAAAAAAGACAAGAAATTTTAAAGGGGGCTTACGATCTTGTTTTGGCTTCTTCTGCAAATGATGAAAATTTCAAAAAGAGTGTAGGTACTTATTTTAATTCAAAATTTGATGAGAATCAAGCAAAAGCGGCGACGCACCAAATTACAAGTAATTGGTGGTACACTTTTATAAAAATGGATCCAGCAGTTGCTTTAGCAAAAGTAAAATGTCCAGTTTTAGCGCTTAATGGAAGTAAAGATTTGCAAGTCCCTGCAGAAGTTAATTTACAAGTGATAGAAAAGACTTTAGCAAAAGCGGGAAATAAAAAAGTGACGGCTAAAATTTCACCTGATTTAAATCATTTGTTTCAGGAGTGTAAAACAGGTTCGCCAGATGAATATGAAAAAATTGAACAGACTTTTTCTCCAATAACTTTAGAAGAAATATCAAGGTGGGTTTTATTACAGACGAAATAAGTTAAAAAATGTTGTAAATAAAAAACAACCGCAAAATATACTTTTGCGGTTGTTTTTTTATCGTTTCAAACTAAAATGACCTCTAAATTCGGTTCCATTTGCTCGAGTAACCGTAAACCAATAATCGGAAGCAGGTAAATCCTGACCGCTGAAAGTTCCGTCCCAAGAAGTATTTTTGCTTAGTTGTTTAAGGAGTTTTCCATAACGATCATATATTTTGATACTACTATTTGGTGCGAGATAATCAAAATTAATGGACCAAGTGTCATTGTAACCATCATCATTTGGAGTAAAAAAATTAGGAAAAGGAAGTTCATCAACTAAATTAATGCAATCTTTATGTGTCGCTTCAAGAATATTTATGGTAACAGGAATTCTGTCGCTTTCGCAGTTATTTAAGGTTTGAGTGGCATAATAAGTATTTCCATTTTCTAAAGGAGTTGACTCCGATAACACAATTGTCGAAGAAGCACTTTCGAACCATTTTGTATTTTGCCCTGTAATATCAATATCATTAATAGTAGCATTTTTCTGAATACAAAATGCTTGTGGTGAATCAGCAAGTGGGATTTGAGTATCCTGAATTTTTACAGTTATGGCAAATAGTGGGCTTTCGCAATTATTCAATGTTTGCGATGCGTAATAGATGTTGTTTTGTAATAAAGTTGTTTCGGGTAATATATTTCCGTTTGTTGCGGCATCGTACCATTTAACATTGGTCCCATTTATATTTAAATTTTCGATAGTAGCAATTTCATCTATACAAAATTGTTGATTATTACTTCCTGTTGGTAATGTGGTGTCGTAAATTCTAACTAAAAAAGGAGTTCTATCACTTTCGCATCCAATAGTTTGAGAAGCGTAGTATGTTCTGTTGTCTTCTAATAAAGTAGTGTTTGGTAAAGTGGCTGCAGACATATTGGTATCGTACCATTTTATATTCTGCCCTAAAATTTGAATACTGCTTAAGGTTGCATTTTCGTTTTTGCAAAAAGACTGATTTACGTTTCCTGTTGGAGCAGGAGGCGTATTTACGATTGAAACAGTAACTCCAAATCTCGGGCCTTCGCAGTCATTAATTGTTTGCGAAGCATAGTAAGTTTTTCCGTTAATCAAATTTGTTGTTCCTGCTAACAAAGAACCATTAGTTAATGTATCGTACCATTTTATTGAAGTTCCGATAACTTGAATATTGGCAATTGTGGCATTTTGACTTGCACAAAAAGGCTGATTTGCATTTCCTGTTGGTGCTAGAGTATTTTGAATTGTAATTGTTACTGGAATTCTTTCGCTCTCACATCCATTAATAGTTTGCGATGCATAATACGTTATTCCATTTTGAAGTAAAGTTGTATCTGGTAAAAGTGTTCCAGCCGTTAGGGCGTTATACCATTTTATAGTATTTCCTGTAATTTGAATATTGGCTAATGTTGCATTTTGCTGTATGCAGAAGTCTTGAGTAGAATTTACTGTAGGAATAGGAACACTTGTAATTTCTACAACTTGATTTTGAGTTGATGAATTTCCATTTCCATCGTTATAATTCCAAACAATTGTGTAAGTTCCAGGTAAGCTATAAGATAATGGACTTGTAGTTGTTCCAGTAATTTGTCCAGCACATGCATCTGCAGCACTTGGGATTGTATTTATTACAGTGTTGCAATCTCCAGTTATTATTGGTAAAATATTCATTTTAGGAACTGGAGCTTCTATATCACCAATTATAACACTGATTTTTTTAATGTCATCACAATCTCCACTTCCTGTAATTGTACATGAATATTCACCGGAGTTTGAAGTTGTTGTATTTATAATTTTTGGGTTTTGATCAGTAGATACAAATCCGTTTGGTCCTGTCCAGGAATAGTTTGTTCCTCCTGAGGCCGTAAGTTCTAATGTTTTGCCAATACATACGGGTGAGTTACTAGAGGCCGTTAAGTTCGATTGGCAATCTTTAAATTTTACTAGAAAAGCATCTCCAATATTTGGGGTATAACTATTAATTTTAGGATATAGATTTAGTTGATATGTACCAGGGGTTGCAATATTTGTTGTACTATTTGTTGCTCCTGCCAAATAAATATTTGACTTGTTATCTACATCTGTGATCAATGCATTATCTGCCATTTCTCCGCCAAAGTATGTTGCCCATTCTCTTTGTCCATTTGTATTGAATTTTACAAGATAGGACTCTGTTCCAGGATTACGGGTTTCTTGGTAAGCATTTATTGTAGGTGAAAATCCATTTTCAGCCCGTCCTGCAAAGTAAATAGAACCATTTTTTGAAACAGATCCTCCTAATGTTTCTGGAAAAAAGTAAGATCCCCAGATCTTTTGACCATTACCGTTGAATTTAAAAATACAACCATTACTAGTATTTTGATTAATTGAAATTTGAGTTCGAAGATAGGTTTCCTGAAAAACACCTGAAGTGCTTATGTTTTGGATACTGTTTGTTTTTCCAAAACAATAAATGTTATGATTTGAGTCTACTCCCATGTTGAGAAAATAATCATCACCTTCGCCACCAAAATAGGTTCCCCATAGTATATTTCCATTTGGTGTGAATTTTGCTAAGAAGCCATCTGATTTAAGATTTGTTTCTTGATAAGAATTTACTGTCGATATATTGTTGCTGCTTCCTGTAGAGCCAAGAATAATAATATTTCCATCTGAATCAAATTCGGCATCAAAAATAGCATCTGCTTTACTTCCTCCGTAATATGTTGCCCATTGACGAACACCTGCAATATTAAATTTAGCTATGAAGCCATCTTGTGTACCATCCGATGTGTTTCCAACATTACTTTGATGAGAATTGGGTGTCGCAATATTTGCGGTACTATTAGTTTCTCCAAAAATGTAAAAGTCTTCATTTGAATCAATTAAAATGCTATTTATAGATTCGTTGTCTGATCCTCCGTAATAAGTAGCCCATTTTCTAATGCCGTTCGAATCAAATTTGGCCACGAAACCATCAAAATAACGATTTTTTACTGGTTGATGAGTTCCTGAAGTTGAAATATTTGTAGGGCTTAGACTTTTACCAGCTATATAGATGTTGTCATTATTTGAGACTTTAATTTTCATAATTTGATCAGCAAAATTCCCGCCAAAATAAGTTCCCCAAATACGAGTGCCATCAGGATTAAATTTAACAAAAAAAGCATCATAGTCTGTGCTTGAATAATAAGATGTTTGAAAGGAGCCAGAAGAAGCAATATTGCTGATGCTGTAGGTTACTCCAGCCATATAGACAAAATCGTCTTTTGTGAAAATTGAGGTTGCATAATCGAACTCTGCACCGCCATAATATGTTCCCCACAATCTTATTGGCACAGGATCAATTACAATCGTTTTTTCATTAGAACAATCTACTGAATTAAATCCATAAGTGTTTTTATTTATTTTTTTATATTCAACCTCAATCTCCGTTTTACTATTTCCGTCTTCAATCCAACTCGAAGGAAGCGTTTCTTTCATTTTTCCAAAACGAACATTCATTTGGATTTTATTATCAACTAAATTAGTTTCAGCTCCAGTAAATTTTAATTGAATATCAGAAATTTTTCCTTTTGGATGAATTACAAAATTATATTCGACTGTTTTTTGAGGATCGGCAGGAATTGTAAAAATAACATCAATATTTGGATAGATGTTTTTATACGTAATTTCTTTGAATTGATATACGTTGGTAATTCCCTCAGGTTTATTAGGAATATTGTAGTAGTTGTCAAAATCGGTTAACTTTTGTTTAGCAACTAATTCTACTTTTGAATTTGAGTTTAGAAATTCAATATCGATTCTATGGTATGTATATTCTAAACTAAACTCTTGGTTTTCGTTATTTTCCTTGTCAAAAGTTAAATCTGGAAGTGTTTTTGCTGTTTTAGAACAAACAATAGGTGTTTTCTTTACTTCGTAAATATCATATGAGAATCCATTTTTCTTTAATTGAACATTTAATCCATTAGAATTCAATAAATATTTTACAGCGGTATTGGGTTTTCCTTTTTGATCTACAATTTGACCTTTATTTTCTTTAAAACCAATGGATTGGTTTTTGTTTTGAGAATATAATTGAATTGCAATGAACAAAAAAAATAAAAGTAATTTATGTTTCATAGGTTTGTTTTGGATAGGAGTAAAATTAATTAAATATCTTACAAAACAAAATCAAAAATCTAAAACGACTGCTTATAGAATCTTTCCCATAAAAATCTCTAAATATCTCGTATTTTTGCAAAAAATAATTTCTGTTGAAAACTAAACTCTTCGTTATAACGCCGCCATTTACACAACTGAATACTCCGTATCCGGCAACGGCTTATATAAAAGGTTTTTTGAATACCAAAATGATCGAGTCGGTTCAGGCAGATTTGGGTATTGATGTGATTTTAGAATTGTTTTCGAAGAAAGGATTAAATCATTTGTTTAAAATTTCAAGTTTTAAGTTTGAGACTTCTGGTTTTGAAGTTTCAGATAACTCTAAACGTATTTTTGCTTTGCAGGATGAATACATCAAAACCATTGATGCTGTAATTCAGTTTTTGCAGGGAAAAAATCCAACTTTGGCTTTGCAGATTTGTCAGGAAGATTTTCTGCCTGAAGCTTCTCGTTTTGCACAGTTGGAAGAGCTTGACTGGGCTTTTGGAACAATGGGAACACAAGATAAAGCCAAACATTTGGCGACTTTATATCTTGAAGATATTTCGGATTTTATTGTAGAATGTGTTGATGAAAATTTTGGCTTCAGCCGATATGCAGAACGTTTAGGCCGAAGTGCCAATTCTTTTGATGAATTGTACAATGCTTTACAACAAGAACCAACTTATATTGATTCCGTTTTAATTTCTATTTTAAAAGAAAAAATTGAAGCTGTAAAGCCTACATTCTTTTTGATTTCTGTTCCTTTTCCAGGAAATTTATACAGCGCATTTAGATGTGCACAATGGGTAAAACAAAACCACCCCGAAATTAAGATTTCAATGGGAGGCGGTTTTCCAAATACAGAACTGCGTTCACTTTCAGATAAACGTGTTTTTGAATTTTTCGATTTTATCACTTTAGACGATGGCGAAGTTCCAATAGAAGAACTTATTGAAAATATGTCATCCCGAGCGGAGTCGAGGGACGAGAAGTGTTATAAAAGAACCTTTTTATTAGAAAACGGAGAAGTAGTTTATAAAAATAATTCGTTAAAACACGATTATAAGCAATCACAAGTAGGAACTCCAGATTACTCAGATCTGCCTTTGGATAAATACATTTCGGTAATTGAAATTGTAAACCCAATGCACAGAATGTGGAGTGATGGACGTTGGAATAAACTTACCATGGCGCATGGCTGTTACTGGGGAAAATGTACTTTTTGTGATATTTCGTTAGATTATATTAAAGTTTACGAGCCAGTTGCGGCAAGTTTACTTTGTGATCGAATGGAAGAAATGATTTTGCAAACGGGGCAAAATGGTTTTCATTTTGTTGATGAAGCTGCACCGCCAGCTTTAATGCGTGCTTTGGCGCTTGAAATTCTAAAGCGAAAACTTGCAGTTACATGGTGGACGAATATTAGATTTGAAAAAAGTTTTTCTAAAGATCTTTGTTTTCTTTTAAAGGCCTCTGGCTGTATTGCAGTTTCAGGCGGTTTAGAAGTTGCTTCAGACCGATTATTGAAATTAATAGACAAAGGTGTAACGGTGGAGCAAGTTGCAAAAGTAACACGCAATTTTACCGAAGCGGGAATTATGGTTCATGCCTATTTAATGTACGGATATCCAACACAAACGATCCAAGAAACAGTAGATAGTCTTGAAATGGTTCGTCAATTGTTTGAAGCGGGAGTTTTACAGTCTGGATTTTGGCATCAGTTTGCATTAACTGCCCATAGTCCGGTTGGGTTGTATCCTGAAAAATTTGGTGTAACTAAGGCTTCTGAAACTATTGGAACTTTTGCTAATAATGATATTGAATACACAGATTCAACGGGAATTAATCACGATAAATTTAGTTTTGGGTTAAAGAAATCGCTTTTTAATTTCATGCACGGAATTTGTTTTGATTACGAACTTCAAGATTGGTTTGATTTCAAAATTCCAAAGACAAAAATTCACCCCGATTTTATATTTAATGCACTTGAAGAGCAAAATGATTTCAATACAAAGCCAAATGCAAAAGTGGTTTGGCTTGGCGGAAAACCTTCAACGGAGATTTTTACTAAATCTAAAAAAGGCAGAAGCTGGGAAATGATGTCGCTGACTTTTCATGACAAAAAACAAAGTTTTGCTATTCAAACCAGTAATGAAGAAGGTAAATGGTTAATTGAAATTCTAACTAAAATTTCAGTTTCAAATCCTAAAAGTTATACTTTTCAAGAAGTGAAAAATGACTTTGAAACTCATTTAGAAGATTTTGAGTTGTTTTGGTATTCAAAACCTATAAACACTTTACGCGAGTTCGGATTGTTAGTTTTATAAATTAGTATTCTACAAAAGTTCCGTCGCTTGGAATTGCAGTTTTAGAGAGAAGATTGTTTTCAGCAAGAGCCGTTTTGAGTTCTTCACGAGTTGTTGGACAATGGTTTAAAGCTTCAAGATGATTTGCAAAAACATTTCCAGGAGCAAGTGTTGTAAATTTCAAAATATCATTCATTCGCATTAATAAAGGCTGTCCAAAATCTAATCTGGCAGTTCCGCAGGCAACAGTTGCAATATCAGGTTTTAACTCGATGAGCGCTTTTTGCACATCATTGGTAAAAATGGTGTCAGCGCTTATGTAAACAGATTTTTCATTTTCGAGTTCGATGTAAAATCCCATTACATTTCCCATTAATTTTGCAACAAAACCATAACCATGAAGTGCGGGAATACCAATAATCTTTCCATCTAAAAAAGATTGCGGTTCCCAGTAATTTAAAGTTTGAACAATGTTAAGACCTCTTTTTGTAAGCACTTTTTCATCTTTTGCACTGCAAATAACTGATATGCCTTTTCGTCTTAAAAAAACTTCACCAGCTTTATCTATATGATCAGGATGTAAATGAGTTATTAAACAATGAGTTACTTTACTCAAAATTTCTCGGCTGTTTTTGGGCAGAGAAACTAAGGGATTTCTTTTTGGTTTGTATCGAAAGATTGTAAATGGAGGAATCGTTTTTCTTTTTCCTAACATTGGATCAACCAAAATTACATGCTTCTCTGTTTCAATAACTAAAGTCGCATTTCGCAAATGATGTATTTTCATATCTGGAAAATTAGATATTAAAAATACAAAGATTTTTCAAATTTAATTTATAGATTTCTCTTTGTTTTTAATAAAATTGTTAGCGTTTAAATTAAGAATTTTCGGAAATTTATTCAATAGAAAACCTGAAACCAATTCCGTGAAGATTTTCTATCGAAATACCTTTTTCATTGGATAGAATTTTACGAAGTCGCGAAATAAAAACATCAAGACTTCTACCCATAAAATAATCATCAGTTCCCCAAAGAGAGGTTAGGATTTGTTCTCTTTTTAATACAGAGTTTTTATTATCGAGAAATAGTTTTAATAATTCGGCTTCACGCTGAGTAAGTCCAATTTTTTCATCATCATTAAAGAGAATGAAGTTTTTAGTATCAAATTGGTATTTTCCAATTTCGTAGATCGATTTCTCAACCGTGATATTTCGCTGTGAGCGTTTTAGAAAAATTTCAATTTTAAGCATTAATTCTTCAATACTAAAAGGCTTTACCAAATAATCATCAGCTCCTAAACGCAGTCCTTTTATACGATCTTCTTTTAAAGTTTTTGCTGATAGAAAAATAATAGGCACATCTAAATCTATTTTTCTTATTTCTGAAGCCAATTCAAAACCATCCATTTTTGGCATCATAATATCAAAAATACAAATGTCAAAACTCTCTTTTTTAAAAGTTTCCAAGCCAGACTTACCATCAATACAATGAACAACTTCGTAATTGTTTTGTTCTAAATTATCCTTGGTCAAAAAGGCTAATGTTTCATCATCTTCGGTATAAAGTATTTTATATTGTTTCATTTTTTATAAGGAATAGATAAAGTTATAGTAACTCCGTTTGTTGCATTATTTTCGGCTTTAATTTTCCAGTTTTGCAGTCCGCAAATTTCTTTCACATAATATAAACCAAGTCCAAAACCATTAACTTCATTACTTTTTTCATTTTGAACTCGATAAAATTTATCAAATATAAAGGATATTTTTTTAGAAGAAATTCCGATTCCGTTATCAATAACTTCAATCTTTAAAATCGATTTTTCGTCAGATATTTTAATTGTGATTTCCGGTTTTGCATTGCAGTATTTTACCGCATTGTCTAAAAGGTTATAGATGATATTAGAAAAATGAAATATATCTGTTTCTAATAAATACTCTTTAGAATGCGTTTCGATTTTGATAACCGCCTCTGGATATTTCAGGTGAATGTTTTCAATTGCTTCTTCAATAATTGGAATAATTAAAACAGTTTCTTTTTTTAATTCTAAAGGTCTGTAATCTGATTTCGCAATATTTAAAATCTTTTCAATATGATTATTCAGTTTATTACTCTGATTGATTATAATATCAGTATAAGTATGCAGTTTTTTATTTTCCTTAATTGGATTTTGTTCTATTAAATATTTCGATGCAATTAAAATAGAAGATAATGGGGTTTTAAATTCATGCGTCATATTATTGATAAAATCACGCTGCAATTCAGAGTATTTTTTTTGTTGCAAAAGTTTAAAAATCGAATATACGTAAATTAATAAAATCAAAATTAAAGCAGTTGAAAGCACAAACCAAAAACGCATTGAACTGAATAAATAGGTCGTTTCGTTAGGAAAACGAACTGCAAAGTAGTAAACAAGATTTTTATGTTTAGGAAAAGAAACTGTTTTTTTTGCTTTTGCTTTTTGAGACAAAGAAATATAATTTCCATACACCATTTCGTCGCTTTGACAATTGTACATCGCATATTCAAAATCGGTTGTAATGTTCATCTTTTTGAATTCTGATCTTAAATAAAATTCTAAAATATCGGGTTCAAACTCATTGTCGATGTTTACAATGTAATAATCGTTTGAAACTTTTCGAACAGGATTTTGACAAGATGGCTCGCGATCTTTTCCTTCATATAATTTTCTGGCAACTTCAAGAAGTGCAATATGGGCTTTCTGGCTAAGCTTTTTTTGTTCTAATGTAAAAGCTTCTTTTGTCCAAAGCAATTGCGCTACCAAAATGCTTATAATGGCAATTAATCCGAGGAGGATGATACTGTTAAGTCTATTAATTTTCAAGAAAAAGGCATTTTAAAAGTGTAATATTAATCATTTTTAAGACTAAAATAAGGGATTAACAAGTCATTAACAAAGATTTGAAACTGGTTAACAGCGATTTGTTTTTGTCTGTATTACTTTTGAAATATAAAATTAGAACTATAAACCATTTAAAATATTTGACTATGAGAATCATTAAAATTTCTATGCTTGCTTTGGCTTTAGGCTTAATGTCTTTTTCAGCAATAGCACCAGTACAATCATTAGTTTCTGAAACAACAGTAATTGAAGCAGCTTCAACAATTGTTTGGAAAGCCGAAACAATTGATGTTGGACAGATACCTCAAGGTACTCCAAAAGCGATTGTTTATGAATTTAAAAATACAGGAAAAACAGCTGTAGTAATTACAGATGTAAAAGGATCATGCGGTTGTACAGCAACTGATTATACAAAAGAACCAATTTTACCTGGTAAATCTGCAAAAGTTACTGCAACTTACAATGCAGCAAACAAAGGAGGATTTACAAAAACAGTTACCGTAACAACAAGTGCTGAAACAACTCCAAAAGTACTTACATTAAAAGGAACTGTTATTTAATAAGTTTATTTTTAGAGGTTAGTTATATAAAGTGGATACTCCAAATGCGTTATGTATTTGGAGTTTTTTTGTTGTTATTTCTATTGTTTTTTTTGAATAAAACAGGGATAAATAAGAACAAATTTATTTTTTTATAATTGGTTTGTTTTCAGTAAAACTTTTCTATTTTTATACAAAAAATAGTATGAAAATTTGGTGTTCTTTTATTGCTGTTGTGCTTCTTGCAGTTGTAGTTTCTTGTAATTCTAAAGCGGATAAAAAAGAAGAAAATCAAACCAAAACGGCAAAAGCAGTTGTTCCTGAACTTAAACTTACTATCGACAGCATTGCTATTGCTAGTTTTTACGAAACCTATCCTAAATTAAAGAATTTTCAAGAGGAGGTTTTTTCTTTATATAAAAAGAAGGAATCGACACAATTGTGGCTTGATAACAAAGGTGTGGTCGAGTTTGGAAATACACTTTATAACAAATATAAAGGTTTAGATAATGAAGGTTTAAAAGCCAATTTTCCATACAAAGAAATCAACTTTATTTTTGAAGGTAATGCAGATAACAAATTGTCGCAAGTAAATACTGACTTGATGATAACCAATTTGTATTTTTATTACGGAGAAAAGGTATATCGTGGTTTTGATGAAAAAACGACTAGATCTTTAGAATGGCTTCTTCCTCGAAAAAAAATGAATTATCAGGTTTTCTCTGATTCTATTTTTCAAAAATCTACTATAAACGACGATCGAAAGAGTAAAATGTTCAGTCAGTATTATAAACTGCGCGATGTTCTTCGTGAATACAGAGAAATTGAAAAAAAAGGCGGCTGGAAAACTATTGAAATAGATGATAATTATAAAAATCTAAAATTAGGAGATTCGTCAAAAGTTATAGCCCAAATTAGAGAAAGACTTTATATTACAAAAGACATTAAAGAGGATACGAAAAGTGCCGTATGTGATTCTGTTTTAATGAAATCGATTAAAAACTACGAATTGCATCATGGTTTATCTCCCAAAAATATAATCTTGCGAGAGCATATAGACGAAATGAATGTTCCCGTATCAGATAGAATTAAAACTATAATTGCCAACATGGAGCGCTGCCGCTGGATTGATCCCGAATTAGAAAAAGGCAAGGAATATCTGGAGGTAAATATTCCTGAGTTTAAATTGTATTTAATTCGAGATCGTGAAATTGCATTTACATCGGCGGTTGTGGTAGGTAAGGCAATGACAAAAACAGTTGTTTTTAGCGGAATGATGAACAATATTGTTTTTAGTCCATATTGGAATGTTCCAACGAGTATTATCAATAAAGAGATAAAACCGGGAATGGCTAAAAACAAAAATTATTTAAAACAGAAAAATTTAGAATGGAATAATGGCGCTGTTCGTCAACTTCCGGGAAAAAATAACTCATTAGGTTTAGTGAAGTTTTTATTTCCAAATTCCAGTAATATTTATCTGCATGATACACCGTCAAAAAGTTTATTTGAAAGGGAAAGCAGAGCTTTCAGCCATGGATGTGTGCGTGTGGCTAAACCTCGTGAACTGGCAATTGAATTATTAAAACAAGATCCCTCATGGACACCCGCAAGAATCGACAAAGCCATGCACGCAGGTAAAGAAAGCTGGTACACGTTAAAAAACAAAATACCTGTTTATATTGGTTATTTTACAGCTTGGGTTGATCGAGAAGGAAACATGAATTTTTACAAAGATATTTATCAAAGAGATGAAAGTTTGATAAAACTACTGACAGAAGAATAAATATAAAAGTTTTAGCTGTGAATTACACGATTTTAAACTAAATTTCTGCTTATAAATTCGTGTAATTTGCAGTGAAAATTATTTATTCAAGACATCAATACACTTGTAGAAACGTTTTGTATAATGTTCCGTATCCAAAGCTGTAATGGTAACTTTTTGTGCTTTTCCAGATGAAGCGTGAATAAATTTAGACTGCATTCCATTTGCTTCACATATTATTCCAACATGGCCAACTACATTTCTGTTCTTGTATCCATAAAAAACTAAAACATCACCAACTTTAAATTCTTCAGGTTTTAAAGCGGTTCCAAGATTTTTGTAACCACCGGAACTTCTCGGTAAATTCATGCCGAAGTTTTTAAAAACATAACCTACAAAACCAGAACAATCAAATCCTTTTTTGGGATCATTGCTGGCATATTTGTATGGTATGCCTAAGCTTTTCTTAGCATATTCGATAATAGAATCTCGGTTAATTTCGGTTTGTATTTTTGGATTAGAAAAAGCAGTTTGTTGTTCGCTCTTTTTTAAAGTAAAAGAAGAAAATATAGTAAAAGATAGTAAAGCTATAAGGAGATACGATTTCATTTTTTATAAGAAGAAAATATTTAAACGATAAAGATAGGTTCTAAAAATTGTAAATCAAAAGAATGGCGTTTATTATTTGTAAGAATTAACTGTTTTAAAGACCTTCTTTAGTGTGTTAAAGTATCTGTTTTTATTACTTTTGGATATTTTAGATAGATTGTTTCAAAAAATTTTAGGAATCGCATTTGTGTTTTAACAAATAAATTATGTTTAGCAAAAAAGGGGGCTAATAAAAAATAATATATTTAAGTTTGTTTTCTTTCTGTTGATTTCCAATACTATGATGGCAAACATTACACTTCCAAATTTTTTTGGTGATAATATGGTTTTACAGCGCAGCTCAAAAGTGAAAATGTGGGGTTGGGCAAATCCGAATGAGGAAATCAAATTGGTTTCGAGTTGGAATAATCAAGAGTATAGAAGTGTTGCTGATAATGAGGCAAAATGGGAGTTTTACATTAAAACACCTGAAGCTGGAGGACCTTTTACAATCGTAATAAAAGGCTTTAATGAAGTTGTTTTAAAAAATATTTTGATTGGAGAAGTTTGGCTTTGTGCAGGACAATCAAATATGGAAATGTCTGTTGACTGGGGAATTGATGATGGTGAAGAAGAGGCAAAGAATGCCTCAAATTCAAATATCCGCTTTTATACCGTTCCAAAATTGACAGCCCTAACTCCGCAGCATAATTTATATGGGAATTGGGCAGAATCGACTCCAGAAACCATGAGAAATTTTAGCGCCATTGGCTATTTCTTTGCTAAGCGCCTGCAGGAAGAAGATTTAAAAAATGTTCCAATTGGATTGATTTCTTCAAATTGGGGAGGAACTCCCGCAGAGATTTGGATGCCAGAAGAAGTTGTACAAAATAATCCTGTTTTGTTGGAAAGTGCCAAGAAATTAAATAAGCAAGAATACGATCCACATTTGCCTGGACGCGCTTATAATGCAATGATTCATCCTTTTGCAGGATTTAAAATAGCGGGCACGCTTTGGTATCAAGGAGAATCAAATGTTGGTTCGTTGGTTTATGATAAGACATTATCCGCTTTGATCGCTTCATGGAGAAAGGAATGGAATGACGAATTTCCTTTTTACTTCGTTCAAATCGCTCCTTTTAAAGCAGGAGCAAATAATTTTTCGAATGTTATAGTTAGAAATTCACAAAGAAAAATTTTGAAAGAAGTCTCGAAAACTGGAATGGTTTTGACTTCGGACATTTCGGATACGATTGATATTCATCCAAAAAATAAAAAAGAAGTTGGAATACGTTTGGCAAATTTAGCTTTGGCTGAAACCTATAAAATCAATTTAAGTTTAGTTAATGGGCCGCTTTTTAAAGAAATTAAAATAGAGAAAAATACAGTAGAAGTTTCTTTTGACTATGCTGAAGGATTGCATTTCAAGAATAAAAATTCTAAACAATTTGAAGTCGCTGGAGCTGATGGGGTTTTCTATTTTGCCGAAGCATCAATTAAAAATAGTCAAGTTGTTTTGATATGCAAAAAAGTAGATAATCCTCAAAAAGTCAGATTTGCTTGGGGAAATACAATACAATCCGACTTGTTTAATGAAGCAAATCTGCCAGCTTCTTGTTTTATTACAGGGTAGAAGGAATTTTTAAAGTTCTTTTACAGCTTTAATTTGTTTTGTTTTTTACTCGACAAGATCAAGTTGAAACGGACAATGAATAATACTTAAGTGTAAGTTTTTATTTATATCTTTGAAAGACAGCGATGTAAGAAGATCTGAGAAGTGGTTTTTATGACGTTGATTTTAAAGGTAAGCTGAAAACTTTATAGAGTAGGCACGATTTTAAAAGTATACTTATGGAAAATTCTTTATTTAAAAAAGTAAAAAAAGCTATTGATTACTGGTATATTCCTTTATTAGTTGGATTACTGTTTGTTGGAATCGGAATTTGGTCTTATATGACGCCGTTGGCAGCTTATTTAACTCTTGCGTTTCTCTTTAGTGTTTCGTTTTTAGGAAGCGGAATTTTTGAAATCATTTTTGCTCTTTCAAACAGAAAGAAAATCGACAATTGGGGATGGACATTAGCATCAGGGATTATAGGTTTAGTAGTGGGAATATTGCTGGTTATTAATCCGCTAATCTCAATTACTCTGCTGCCGCTTTATGTAGGTTTTGTAATTCTATTTCGCTCTATAATGGCTATAGTTATTGCCTTTAATTTAAAGAGTTATGCCGTTTCTGATTGGGGAAATCTTTTGATTCTAGGAATACTGGGAACTATATTTTCGTTTGTATTATTATGGAATCCAGTTTTTGCAGGACTTTCATTAGTATATTGGACTGCTTTTGCTTTTATTGCTCTTGGATTTTTTTATATTTATTTTTCTTTCAAATTAAAGAGAATACATGATATGCATTAAGATGATTTTAATTCTTAGATAACACAAACCCGATAGTTTTTTATAAATCTGTCGGGTTTGTTTTTTGAGTCGAAATAAAAAAATAAGTATCTTTCGATGGTTAAACCTAGAAAAGGCTATTAAATCTTTTTAGGGTTATTTGGTAGAATATTTAATCTCAATTTTAGATAATGAAATACAACAGATGCGGAAAAAGCGGTTTATTACTGCCTGAAATTTCCTTAGGATTATGGCATAACTTTGGGTCAGTAGATAATTTTGAAAATGCAGAAAGTATTGCTGTAGAAGCTTTTGATAAAGGAATTACACATTATGATTTAGCTAATAATTATGGCCCGGTTCCGGGTTCTGCTGAAACAAATTTTGGTAAAATTTTATGGCATAATTTTCAGGGAAATTTACGTGATGAAATTATCATTTCAACAAAAGCAGGTTATACAATGTGGGATGGACCTTATGGCGATTGGGGGTCTAGAAAATATTTGCTGTCAAGTTTAGATCAAAGTCTAAAAAGAATGAAGGTAGATTATGTAGATATTTTTTATTCGCATCGTCCTGATCCTGAAACGCCAATTGAAGAAACAATGATGGCGTTGGATTATGCAGTAAGAAGCGGTAAAGCACTTTATGTTGGAATCAGTAATTATTCGGCGGAGCAAACTCGTGCAGCGGTTGATGTTTTAAAGCAATTAGGTACACCATGTTTAATTCATCAAGCAAAATACTCTATGTTAGAACGCTGGGTAGAAAATGGATTGTTGGATGTTTTAGAAGAGAAAGGAGTAGGCTGTATTGCATTTTCGCCTTTGGCACAAGGACTTTTAACGGATAAATATTTAAACGGAATCCCAGAAAATTCTAGAGCGCATAATCCAAACGGACACTTGAAGGAGGATGAGGTTACACAAGAACGCATTCAGAAATTGATTCAATTAAATGAAATTGCTAAAAACAGAAATCAATCTTTGGCGCAGATGGCATTGGCTTGGCTGCAAAAAGATAAACGAATTACGTCTGTTTTGATTGGTGCGAGTTCTGTAAAGCAATTAAATAATAATATAGATTGTTTGCAAAAATTAGAGTTTACCCCTGATGAATTGAATGCAATTAAAAGGATATTAGCATAGAATAATATCTAATTTAGATAAAAATAAAACGCACTGCAATAGCAGTGCGTTTTTGGTTATATATAGTATAATCTGTGATACTTAATTGTGTCTACATTGTTACTGTAAAAGTTTTTGAATACTATTCGTTTTAAAGTTGTTTCTGTTTTTTGGAGAGATAAAGAGTATAGAATAAAAGTGCGTGAAATTTAAATAAGTATAATAGTTAAGAATAAAGTCATTTTTGCGGTTTGGAAACCTGTTCAAATTTCGGACAGGTTTTTTGTTTTTAAAGGGTAATTGGTCGTGTAAAAAGCGACCTTTTTTAAAGTATTCATAGTTGTTATTTTTGTAGGAATTTTTACGATTTGTTTTTAACCTATTGTGGTGTTTTATAAAAATGACTTTTTATCCTTGCTTTTAATTATTTTTTGTATACCCCCATTTTTTAATGGGTATAATTGTTTTTTGATGTTTAAAATTGTTGTTTTTAGTGTTTAATTTCTGTTGTTTTTGGTTTTTGCTATTGTTTTTGCGTTGTAATTTATGAAACTCGGTTATTGAATTTTTAAAAACAAAACCTTATAAATGTCAAATAATGATTATTGATGTTTTAATTTTTGTAATCCGTAATTCTTCGTTTAAAAAGCCAAAAAAGTAGTTTTCAATTATTCTACTCATGCAAAAGTTAATAAATTCGCTAATGAAAATGAGGAGGTTTTACAGGCAGATTCAAGGTTTTAAAAATGACTTATACTATTAAATAGATATATAAAAGATTAACTAACCAAAATCAATTAATAACTAAAAACCAATTAACACATGAAAAAAGTATTTTACATTTTAGCCGCGACGTTAACGAGTTCTTTTGCTTTTGCCCAAGATGATGAAACGAAAACTTCGCCGGCAACAACTTGGGGAGGGTCTGCAGATGCTTACTATAAATATGATTTTTCGAAACAAATGAACGGATTAACGAGCTTTACCAACTCGCAAGATTCGTTTGAATTAGGAATGGCGTCGATAGAGGCGGGACATACATTTGGAAAAGCTTCTGTTTTTGTAGACTTAGGCTTTGGAAAAAGAGCAGGAGAGTTCTCCTATAATGAAACGACTGATAAAGATATAACAGCAAAATTTTTGATCAAACAATTGTTTTTTACTTACCAAATTACTGATAAATTTAAAGTTGTAGCAGGTAGTTTTGGAACTCATATTGGATATGAAGTTTTAGATGCTGTCGATAATAAAAACTACAGCATGTCTTATGCTTTTTCTTATGGTCCATTTTTTAATACCGGTGTAAAAGCACAATATACTTCAGGAAAGTTTACTGCGATGTTTGGTATAACTAATCCTACTGATTTTAAATCGGCAATGGACGCGGGTTCTACTCAAAAAACATATATAGGTCAGTTAGGATATATTGGTGAAACTGGAAGCGCTTATTTAAATTTTACTTCAGGCAGCAGTAATCCATCTTCTTTAGAGAATAAAACACAGTTTGATTTTGTTGCGTCAAAAACAATAAGCGACAGCTTTGGACTTGGATTTAATGCAACTTATGCTAAAACCAAAAATGATATTTCAAGTGTAGATGATGGTGAGTGGTTTTCTTTAGTAGGTTATGCAAATTATGCATTTTCTCCATCATTACTTTTAGCTTATAGAATGGAATATTTTGATGCAAAAAGTGCTGCTCCAAGTTTAGGAACTTTAACTGGATCAAATGTTTTTGCTAATACAGCTTCTTTAAATTATAAAGTTGGAAAACTGACTATTATTCCAGAGATAAGATACGATGCCGCATCAGAGGACATCTTTTTAGATAAAGATGCTGCTCCAACCGGCGGATCATTCTATGCTCTCCTTGCTACAACATACTCTTTCTAGAGATAAAGATTGATATTTTTTTTTTTTTTTTTGGAGCTGTCGAAACATATTAATGTTTTGGCAGCTTTTTTATTAGAATGTCTTTCTCTTTTGCTGCAGATTAAAAAAATGAAAAAAGATTTATGTGCTTTGTTTGATGTTTTACCGTAGTACGTTAATTATGAGAAATTAACGAAATGCATAGTATGACGATTTCTAATCTGTATTTAAACTCGTTTTTTAATTTTTGATAATTGGTGTTCGTGCTGGCAAATTGTGGGAACTAAAAGGAACAAAAAAAGCGCATTTCTAAAATTGTAGAAATGCGCTTTTGTATTTTGTGAATACTATTTATTGAACTTGTTTCTTATAAATCGAATAAATAGTGTCTATTGTTTTTCGGTCTAAAGTGGCAGTTACATCAGTTTGAATATAATGCAGTTTAAAAGCCATAATAGCTGCTGAAAGATTTTTAGTGTTATATCCTATTATTCTTAGTGCAGGCTCTATTTTAAAGTCAAAAGGAGCTTCTTCTAGTACAACATCCGGCCAAATTCCAAAACCTTTCTCCGCTAAAGTTTTCCAAGGGAACAGTGCACTTGGGTCTTGTTTTCTGCCAGGAGCAATATCAGCATGCCCTAATATGTTTTGAGCTGGAATATTGTAATCTTTTTTAAGCTTGGTTAAAAGAGCAACTAAACTGCTAATTTGAGCTTCTGTAAACGGTTTGAATCCATTGTTGTCAAGTTCAATCCCGATTGAAGTAGAATTCAAATCAGTATTTTTTCCCCAAGTAGCATTTCCTGCGTGCCAAGCTCTTAGATAATCGTTTAGCATTTGAACTACTTTTCCGTTTTCAGAAATAATATAGTGCGCGCTTACTTGTGTTTTAACTTTGGTAAAAGTATTAATCGTTTGCTGAAGTGAATCTTGAGCGGTGTGATGAATAATAATAAAGCTAGGTTTCCTTAAGTTAAAGTTTACCGTACCAACCCATTCTGTATTTATTCCATTTTGTAAAGCTGTAGATCCAGTTTTTGATAAAGTATCTTTAATAATGCCCAGTTGAGCAGCATACGAAGTATCAATGATTACTGGTGTTATTGGCGGAATAGATTGAGGTTCTTTGCTTGTAATTTGATTCTCCAGAGTTTTAAGCTGTTGATCGTAAGCTTTTTCGGTATTCTTGTAAGGATTTGTTGAGCAAGAAGTAATTATAATTGCTAAAAATAGATAACAAAAATGTTTTTTTGCCATGGTTAGTTGCATTTTATGGTGAAGTTTGAGCAATTATTCTTGCGCTTTTTCTACAGGTTTGTCTTCTTCTTTTTCTTTGTTATCTTTTGAATCTTTTTTCTTTTTTGATTTAGAAGGTTTTTTGATTTCTTTAAAGTTCTCCATGAAAGTAGTGTACTTTGCAACTTGATCAGGATTTAAAAAAGCACCTATTTTTTTATTTGTACTTTCTCTTAGAGCTTTTATTTGTTCAATTTTTACTTCTTGGCTGCTGCTTTCATTTTTTAAAAGAATACCTTGCTCTCTCATACTGTCAGCCAAAACATTTGTTATTGCAATTACCTGTAATTCGTCTAAATTAACAGCTGGTTTCATTTGTTCAACAATTAATGAAGCAGTTTCTTCTACAGGAACTTCTTTAGGTTTACTTGGAGTACTTTGTGGTCCTTGCATCATGCTTCTGTCCATTCCCATTCCGCCGCCTCGTCCGTAGCCATTTCCATAACCGTTCCCGTAACCATTTCCATAGCCATTATTATATCCGTTTCCGTATTGAGCAGAAACAGAATTGAAGCAGAATATGGTGAAAACCAAAAGAAATAAAGATTGTGTAGCTTTCATATAAAAAGTTTTTTATCTAAAATTGATAATTATTTAGGTAAATTTAAGCAGGTTCTCCGTATAAATCAAATTCTGTAGCTTCAATTATGCGTATATTAACAAATTCTCCTGTTTTTACATAATGTTTAGAAGCGTCTATTAAAACTTCATTGTCAACATCAGGGCTGTCAAATTCTGTTCTTCCTACAAAATGTGCGCCTTCTTTTCTGTCGATAATACATTTATAAACTTGTCCTACTTTTTCTTGATTTAAATCCCATGAAATTTGAGACTGTAATTCCATAATTTCATTAGCTCTTGCTTGTTTCACGTCGTCTGGAACATCATCTTCTAGTAAATAGGCATGCGTGTTTTCTTCATGAGAATAAGCAAAACATCCCATTCTGTCAAATTTCATTTCCTGAACAAAATCTTTCAAAATTTCAAAATCCTCCTGAGTTTCACCTGGATATCCAACGATTAAAGTTGTTCTAATTGCCATTCCCGGAACTGCAGCGCGGAAATCTTTTAATAATTGTGTTGTTTTAGCTTGTGTTGTACCACGACGCATTGATTTTAAAATAGAATCTGAAATATGCTGTAATGGAATATCAATGTAATTACAAATTTTAGGTTCGCGTTTCATTAATTCCAAAACATCCATCGGGAAACCGGTAGGATAAGCATAATGCAGACGAATCCATTCAATGCCTTCAACTTTCGCCAATTCTTCTAATAATTCGGCAAGATTTCTTTTTTTATAAAGGTCTAAACCGTAATAGGTTAAGTCTTGAGCGATTAGTATTAATTCTTTAACGCCGTTTTTTGCTAAACCTTGTGCTTCTTTAACTAATTTTTCAATTGGTTGTGAAATATGTGATCCACGCATCAACGGAATAGCACAAAAACTGCAAGGTCTGTCGCAGCCTTCAGCAATTTTTAAATAAGCATAATTTTTAGGAGTTGTTGTTAGTCTTTCCCCTAATAATTCATGTTTATAATCGGCTCCTAAAGCTTTTAACAGCTGAGGTAATTCAGTTGTACCAAAATATTGATCTACATTCGGGATTTCTTTTTCTAAGTCTGGTCTATAGCGTTCAGATAAACATCCAGTTACAAAAACTTTATCAACTAAACCTTTGTCTTTTTTATCAGCATATTCCAAAATCATATTAACTGATTCTGCTTTTGCATTATCAATAAACCCGCAAGTGTTAATTACAATAATGTTTCCTTCATCCTTAGTGGCTTCATGAGTAACTTCTTTACCGTTTGCACGAAGTTGTCCCATAAGCACTTCACTATCATATACATTTTTTGAACACCCAAGAGTGATTACGTTAATTTTGTTCTTTTTTAAAGACTTGGTTCTCATACTTTTATAAATTGGAGTGCAAAATTACACTTTTTTATTCAAACAGCGCTTGTTTCGATTCTATTTAGGTGTTTTTTGTGATGTAAATTGTACTGTATGCTGTGTTTTTTCTGTCGAATTAGACTTCTTTTGTTAGGAGTAAAAAAAAATCCGTCAAGCAAGAACCTGACGGAAGTTTTATTATTCTGTTTATTTTTAAATTACAATTCAAATAATAAAGTCAATGTAACATTGTTGAGTTTTGATGTGATATTGGCACCATCGGTAAATCCTTTAGTAAAGAAACCTTGGTTTGATTTTCTTTCAGCATAAGAATAAGCTAAGTCTAGTTTTGTGCCTCCAAAATTATAACCTAATCCACCAGAATAACTGTTTAAATCTCCAATAGTAGTTTTGTTTTTATACGGGCTTCCTTCATATCTGTATCCGCCTCTTAAGCTTAATTGGTTTATTTTGTATTCTGCTCCAATTCTTAATTCTCCATTATTAGTCAGCTGATTACTGATGTCGTTATTTACACCTCTAAATCCTGGATCGTTAGTAGGTTTGTATTTTGTGTTTCCATAATCTTTAATAGCGTAATCAACGCTGATTAAACCTGATTTTCCGAATATATACGCCGCACTAAAAGTTGTTTTTCCAGGAGTTTGCAAAGTGTATGATTCGTAAACATTAATAACGTTAGGGTTTATGTCTGCATATTTCTCAGGTCCATTTGCGGCTTGCGTAGTAGTGTGAAGGCTTTGAGAGACTTCGTCATAAAGTTCATACCAAGTATTTGATTCGTAAGCTAATCCAAGTCTGAAAGAGTCTGTTACTTTAGCAATTGCGCCAAGTTGAAAAGAGAATCCATTTCCATAAGTGTAAAGTTCGTTGTTAAAACGCAGATTAGAAATGGTTTCAGTAGGTTCTAATGGGTTTGAATTATCTTCATAAAAACTGCTTGATCTTCTGTAATCAGTAATATGTGCGTTTAAATTTGCTCCAAAATAGATGCGATCTTTATATGAGGTTGAAATGTTAAAACTTAATTTACTGTTATATCCTCTGGTGTAAATTTCGTTTTCGTGATAGTAGTTTCCACCTGCAGGAACATTAGACGTGTATTGAGTGTTTTTGTCTAATGGACTTACTGGGTTTATGACAAAGCCGTAGTAGCCAAAATAGGCTTGCTGCTCATCATAAAACTGATTTTTATATGGTATTCCAGTAATGTCTCCTAACGGAATTCCGTTTGCATAAGTAAGGAAATAGTTGTCTATAGAATTAGTTGGATTTGTTCCAGCTGAGAAAACATTGTTGTTGAAGTTGTTGGTGTTTTCGTAGGTTGCTCCAATCGCAATTTTTTTCCAATTGTTGTTTGGATTCCTGTCATTAAAGACAAAGATTGCTCCCACTTGATTTAGGATGAATGAATTGTCTTTGTCTGAAGTTTGAGTTCCAAAGTAATTAGAGTTGTTTTTGATGTTCTGATTACTAAAAGTTACTCCCATCTGGTTGTTTATGAAAATCGCAGATCCTGCAGGATTTACGCTAATTGAGGATAAATCCCCGCCTAAAGCACCAAATGCTCCGCTCATTGCTCTAAATCTCGCCGTTCCTGTTAAGTTGTCTTGCGAAAAGCGTAAAGCATCAGAAACTTCCTGAGAATGTGAGATGCTGACAGTTAGTCCTGTAATTAATAGGAAGAGTATTTTTTTCATTTTGGTATGTTTTTGTGTGATTTTAGATTGGTAAAAGGGAGAGGAAGGTTATCTTCTTCCTCCTCCGCCTCCACCGTAAGATCTTCCGCTACCGCCACCGCCGCCAGATGATCTCATGCTTCCGCCGCCGCTGTTCATTGAACGCGATGGGCTAGGAGAGTAAGTTCTAGACGGGCTGCTATTGGTGTTGTTGTAGCTTCTATTAGTTGTAGAGCTTGATCTTCTGTTTGAATAATCGTAGCTGTTACTTTGTCCTTGTGTTGTGCTTCTTCTGTTTGTGAACGTTGGGCTTGTTGTGTAGTTTCTGCCGCCGTTTGTTGTGGAAGTTCTTCTATAGTCAGAATAGCTGTTTGTTCTGTTGGTATAGTTTCTATCTGTTGTATAGTTTCTGTTGCTATAGCTTCTGTTGTTGAAGCTTCTGTCAGTATAATTTCTGTTTGAAGAGTAGTTTCTTCCAGAGGCAAAATTTCTATTTGAGCTATAGTTTCTTCCGCTTCCATAGTATGCTGCAGAACCTCGTCTTCCATAGTTATAAGAATAGTTTCCGTAATAACCTGGTCCCCAATATCCAGGATAACCCCATCCAGGTCCCCAGTATCCAGGATATCCCCAAGCGTAACCAGGGTATCCCCAGTATCCGCCGTAGCCCCATCCGTAATATGGGTATCCGAAACCAAAACCAAATCCCATTGACCATGTTGGGTTAGAATATATATTTACAGAAACTTCAGATGGACTGCTTCCCCAAGCTGGATAAGCAGTTGATGCTACTTGCGTACTGTCGTTTTGAGAGTAGTTGCCGTAGCTGTCTACATCTGTAAAAATTTCCGTAGGCTGGTTGTCGTCTTGAAGAGATCTGAAATAATCTTTGTATTGGTTGTTTGCGTTAGATGTGTTTGTCTGAACGTATCTAGTAGTGGAATTACCATAGACTCCGTCATTATCATTATAAGATGTGTTTTGGTAAGAACCACACGATGCAAGCAGAAAACTCAATAGTCCAATTAAGTAAAAATGACTTGAGTTTTGACGTAGAGTAATATAAGTTTTCATATCTGTGGTGTTTTTTATTGTTGCACATTACAAAAATAGTTAGTTTTGTCAAACTATTTAGTTAAAATAATTAAAACAAAATTTGTGCCAAACTATATAATATGAGTAAGAACCTCACTACAAGATCAGAAGATTATTCGAAATGGTATAACGAGCTGGTTGTGAAAGCGGATCTAGCTGAAAATTCAGGAGTTAGAGGCTGTATGGTAATTAAGCCATATGGTTATGCGATTTGGGAAAAAATGCAAGCTGAGTTAGATCGAATGTTTAAGGAAACTGGACATCAGAATGCTTATTTTCCTCTGTTTGTTCCTAAAAGCATGTTTGAGGCTGAGGAAAAAAATGCAGAAGGATTTGCAAAAGAATGTGCTATTGTTACGCACTATAGATTAAAGAATGATCCTGATAAACCGGGTAAATTAATGGTTGATCCAAATGCTAAACTGGAGGAAGAACTTATTGTTCGACCTACTAGTGAGGCAATTATTTGGTCTACATATAAAGGATGGGTGCAATCTTATAGAGATTTACCATTGTTAATTAATCAGTGGGCAAATGTAGTTCGCTGGGAAATGCGTACACGTTTATTCTTGAGAACTGCAGAGTTTTTGTGGCAAGAAGGGCATACGGCTCATGCAACAAAGGCAGAAGCTTTGGAAGAATCTGAAAAAATGATGAATGTTTATGCTGATTTTGCTGAAAATTTCATGGCAATTCCAGTTGTGAAAGGTTTTAAAACCGAAACAGAGCGTTTTGCTGGCGCAGATGAAACGTATTGTATTGAAGCATTGATGCAGGACGGAAAAGCCTTGCAAGCTGGAACCTCTCACTTTTTGGGACAGAATTTTGCAAAAGCTTTTGATGTGAAATTTGCAAATGCCGAAGGAAAGCAAGAACATGTTTGGGGAACTTCTTGGGGTGTTTCTACTCGTTTGATGGGAGCTTTGGTTATGACGCATTCAGATGATCAAGGATTAGTGCTTCCTCCTAATTTGGCGCCAATACAAGTGGTGATTGTTCCAATTCACAAAACAGATGAGCAGCTGGCTGAAATTACAGCAGCGGTTAATGAGTTAACGGCTAAATTAAGAAAGCTTAAGATTTCTGTGAAATATGATGACAGAACTACTCAAAAACCTGGATTTAAATTTGCAGAGTGGGAGTTGAAAGGTGTTCCGGTAAGAATTGCAGTTGGTCCTAAAGATTTAGAAAACGGAACTTTTGAAGTTGCGAGACGTGATAACTTGACAAAAGAGGTTGTTGCTGGCGAAAAAATTGTTGAGTATGTAAATGACTTACTTGAGCAGATTCAAACGGATTTATTTAATAAGGCATTAGAGTATCGTAATACTCATGTTACGGAAGTAAATAGTTTTGAGGAATTTAAAGAAGTTTTAGAAGGAAAAGGAGGGTTTATTTCTGCTCATTGGGATGGCACTGCAGCGACCGAAGAAAAGATAAAAGATTTGACAAAAGCGACGATTCGTTGTATTCCTTTAGATGCTGTTGAAGAGGCTGGAAGCTGTGTGTTTACAGGTAATCCGTCTTCGAAAAGAGTGCTTTTTGCTAAGGCGTATTAAAAAAAAATAAAAATTTTTGCATCAGCTATTGTGCAACTAAAAAATAGATGTATCTTTGCATCCGCATTAGAGAAATACATGGTCCGTTCGTCTATCGGTTAGGACGCCAGGTTTTCATCCTGGTAAGGGGGGTTCGATTCCCCCACGGACTACTTTTTTTCTGCGAATAAGTTATTTAACTTGATGTATTGGTCCGTTCGTCTATCGGTTAGGACGCCAGGTTTTCATCCTGGTAAGGGGGGTTCGATTCCCCCACGGACTACAATTTCAATTTGTTTTAAATTGAAGAAAACTTAGAAGAGAACTGGTCTGTTCGTCTAGGGGTTAGGACTCCAGGCTTTCGTCCTGGTAACAGGGGTTCGATTCCCTTACAGACTACAAAATTAGTTGTAAATAAGTTTTGTAAAATGAAAATTGGTGTCTCGGTTTTTGTTTTATTAGTTAAAACCAAAGTGATTGTTTTGCAATTGTGGGAGGTTTTTCTTTTTTAACTAGTATTTATAATAATTATTACATCTAAAATTAAAAAAAAATGGCAAATCATAAGTCAGCATTAAAAAGAATCAGAAGTAACGAAAAAAGAAGAGTTCTTAACAGATATCAACACAAAACTACTCGTAACGCTATTAAAGCATTAAGATTAGCTACTGATAAATCTGATGCTACTGCAAAATTATCAACTGTAATTTCTATGATTGATAAATTAGCTAAAAAGAACATCATTCATGATAATAAAGCTTCTAACTTGAAGTCTAAATTAACGAAACATGTTGCTAAATTGTAATTAATTGCAATTTCCTAAATATTAGAAAAGTCCTCTTTTAGAGGACTTTTTTGTTGTTTAAAAATGAAAATCTTAAATTCAGTTTTTTGATTAGTGTTGAATTTAATATTTTTTAATTATAGCTTTTGTTGGATTTCAAGAGTTAGTAATGTCTGGTTTTTAGTCGATGTCTATTTTCTTTTTGAGATATTCTAACATGGCCAGCGTAATTGGTTTTGAAAGAAAATCTATAATTATAGGGTATTTTTTTGCTTTGGCTAAGTCGTCAGGATCAATTGTTGAAGACAATACGATGACTTTTGCTGTGTTGAATTCTTTGTAGTCAGCTGAGGTGAAATGATCTAGAAATTCCCATCCACTCATAACCGGCATATTTAAGTCTAAAAAAATCAGCTCTGGTTTTTTGTTTACCTTGTTTTTATTATTGGTGTATTTTAAGGTGTTGAAATGGAGTAGTGCTTCTTCACCATTTTGAGCAGTGATAATTTCATGTGAAAATGATGATTTTGAAATTACTTTTTTGCATAGCATTAATGTAATTGGATCGTCGTCAATGCATAAAATTTGCTCAAGCATAGTGTTTAGTTTTTAAATGTTATCGTAAATGTTGTGCCTTTGTTGACTTCGCTATCAATACTGATCGTTCCTCCCATGGTTTCTACTTGAGATTTTACAAGATATAAACCTAGTCCTTTGCTGTCTGGATAATTATGGAATCTTTGATAAAGTCCAAAAACCTTATCGCGATTTCGGTCTAGATCGATTCCAATTCCATTGTCTTTAAAGGTTAATGTAACTTGTTGGTCAATTTGTTCGGCGGTTATCGATATTTTTAATTTACGGTTTTCGGACTTGTATTTTATTGAGTTCGTAAGCAGGTTGAGTAAAATACTTTCAATATAAGCTTTGTTTGTATTAAGTAAAGGTACTTTTTCGAATTTTAATTTAATAATTGGTTTGTGCAGTTCAATTTGAAAAGAAAGCTGGCTGAATACATTTTCAAAAACTTCTTTTAGCGAAACTTCTTCTTTTTGCATAGAAGGATTGTCTTTTATGATTATGACTTTTACTAAATCATTAATTGTTTCATTTAATAAATGAGTTGATTTTGTAAAACCTCCTAAAATCTCTTGCAGTTCAGTATTCTCGATAGGAATATCTTCGATAAGATTTAAAAGTCCAATTAAGTTAGATAAGGGAGCTCGTAAATTATGTGACGTGATGTATGAGAATTGCTTTAAATCCTTATTGTTTTGTGTTAGTTCGCGAATTAAATGCTCTTTTTCGGTTTCTAATGTTTTTTCGTCAGTAATATCTCTTTGAATAGAAATCCAGTGTGATATCAAGCCTTCATTATTAAAAATTGGGATCATAGAGAAGCGTACCCAGTATTCTTCTTTTTTCTTAGTATAACTAATTGTTTCTATTAGGCATTCTTCTTCATTTTTGATGGCTCTTAAGAGTTTTTTTAGTTCATCTGAGTCGGATTTTGGCCCTTTGAAGATATTTGGAGATTTTCCGATTATTTCATTTGATCCATAGCCAGACATTTGAGAAAAAGCTGGGTTAACATAAACGATTTTTGGTATTTTACGATCGACAGAATTGGCTTCGGTAATTAAAATTGAATCTTTAGATTGTGTGATTACGGTTTCTAATAGTTTTAATCGTTGTTCTTCTTCTTTTTGTTTGGTAATATCTTGTATTGCACCAATCATTCTGATAGCTCTTCCGTTTTCATCTTTTAGTAAAAAACCTCTGTCTAAAACATACTTGTAGCTTCCATCGGCGCATCTAAAACGGTATTGATCCTGCCATTTTTCTGTTTTTTGCTCAATAAAAGAGTATAATTTAATAGACATTCTAATGCTGTCTTCTGGATGAATTTTGTCAAACCACCACTTTGAAGTTTTTCCAACTTCTTCAGGGTTGTATCCAAAAACGCTCTCAATTCCTTTGTTCCAATTTATTCGGTCTTCTTGTATTTTCCAATCCCAAATAGTATCACTTGTTGCTTTTGCAACGATGTCATATTTTTCGTTGGATTCTTTAATTTCTTCGTTTGTTTTTTTTAGTTTCTTAAAAATTGAAATATTTCTATTTTCATTTTTTGTGAGTATGTATTTGAAAATAAGTCCTGTAGTCAGGATAAGAAAAATGTCCTTTAAATAAAATAAATAAGAATATTTTGACTGAAAAAAGTATTTAATGAGTAGATTATGGCACACTGTTGCCATAATTAGTGATATGATAACGTAAACAAGAGTAATTAGGAGAGTTTTACTTTTCATTACTCAAATATAGTTAAATTAACCATAACTAAACAATAAGTAAAGTTCATTTTGATGCCTAATTTAACATTGATTTAAAGAACTAATTACTTGTATATACGCAAACTATCACAGAAACGTTTTTTTTTAGAAAATAAAGTGTACTTTTGCACCCATTAAAAAACACAAATGGAATCTATTAGAAATATTGCAATTATTGCCCACGTCGATCACGGTAAGACCACTTTGGTTGATAAAATTATGTATCACTGTCAATTATTTCGTGACAACGAAAACACAGGTGATTTAATTCTTGATAATAACGATTTAGAGCGTGAGAGAGGTATTACTATTACTTCTAAAAACGTTTCTGTTCAATACAAAGGAACAAAAATCAATATTATCGATACTCCTGGCCACGCGGATTTTGGAGGTGAAGTAGAACGTGTATTGAACATGGCCGATGGTGTATGTTTATTAGTGGATGCCTTTGAAGGGCCAATGCCGCAAACTCGTTTTGTATTACAAAAAGCTATTGATTTAGGTTTGAAGCCTTGTGTAGTTATCAATAAAGTTGATAAAGAAAACTGTACTCCTGAAGAAGTTCATGAAAAAGTTTTTGACTTAATGTTTGAATTAGGTGCTACAGAAGAGCAGTTAGATTTTCCAACTGTTTACGGTTCTGCTAAAAACAACTGGATGTCTGACGATTGGAAAAACCAAACAGAAAACATTGAGCCTTTATTAGACATGGTTATTGCTAATGTACCAGCTCCTAAAGTTTCTGAAGGTACTCCTCAAATGTTGATTACATCTTTAGATTTCTCTGCTTTTACTGGGCGTATCGCTATTGGTCGTTTAGAAAGAGGTATTTTGAAAGAAGGTATGGCAATCTCTTTAGTAAAGAGAGATGGTACTGTTACGAAATCAAGAATCAAAGAATTACATACTTTTGAAGGTCTTGGACGTAAAAAAGTAGCTGAAGTAATTGCTGGTGATATTTGTGCCGTAGTTGGTATTGATGGTTTTGAAATTGGTGATACTATTGCTGATAACGAAAACCCTGAAGGTTTAGCTTCTATTGCTATTGATGAGCCTACAATGAGTATGTTGTTTACAATTAATGACTCACCTTTCTTTGGTAAAGAAGGTAAATTTGTAACTTCTCGTCATATTAGAGAAAGATTGACAAAAGAATTAGAGAAAAACTTAGCGATGAAGTTAGGTGAAACTGATTCTGCAGATAAATTTATGGTTTTTGGTCGTGGTGTACTTCACTTATCTGTCCTTATTGAAACAATGAGAAGAGAAGGTTATGAGCTACAAATTGGTCAGCCGCAAGTTATCATCAAAGAAATCGATGGTAAAAAATGTGAGCCAATTGAAGAATTAACAATCGATTTACCAGAAAACCTTTCAGGTAGAGCAGTTGAATTCGTAACAGTTCGTAAAGGTGAAATGTTAAGTATGGAGACTAAAGGTGAGCGTATGATCATTAAATTTAATATTCCATCACGTGGAATTATTGGTTTAAGAAATCAATTGCTTACTGCTACGGCTGGTGAAGCTATTATGTCACACCGTTTCATTGGATATGAGCCTTACAAAGGAGAAATTTCTGGACGTAACAAAGGTTCATTGATCTCTATGGAAAAAGGAAAAGCTATTCCTTATTCTATCGATAAATTACAAGATCGTGGTAAGTTTTTTGTTGAACCAAATGCTGAAATTTACGAAGGTCAGGTAATTGGAGAAAACTCTCGTAGTGATGATATGTGTGTGAACGTAACTAAAGAGAAAAAACAATCTAACGTTCGTTCATCTGGAGCTGATGAAAAAGCTAGAATTATCCCTCCAATTATTTTCTCTCTTGAAGAAGCTTTAGAGTACATTCAAAAAGATGAATATGTAGAGGTTACACCAAAATCTATTCGTCTAAGAAAAATCTATTTGACTGAAACTGATAGAAAAAGATTTAAAGTTTAATAATTTTAAATTTCAATATAAAAAATCCCAAATTCCTTTATGGAGTTTGGGATTCTTTTTTTATGCTATATTGGAATTCTTTTTATAGTTAATTAAAGCTTCTAGTTTTTGACAAAGTATTGGGATTTGGAATTAAAAAAAAGTTGAAATTTTAAATACTATCTTTTTAAACTAAAGTGACCTTTTACACTTTTACCATTTACAAAGGTCAAAGTAAACCAATAATCATCAGAGGGAAGCTGCTGGCCATTAAATATTCCATTCCAGCCAATGCTGTTTTGATTCATTTCTTTCAGTAATTTTCCGTAGCGATCAAAAACATAGATTTTAAAATTTGGAAGATGTTCGATATCATTGATAAACCATAAATCATTATATCCGTCTCCGTTTGGTGTGAAAAATCTTGGATAATCAAGTACATATATAGTAATATTATTTGATAATCCGCAGCCATTTTTGTCTCTGGCAACAGCATTATAAGTGCCGGCAGCTACCCTGGTAAATAACGGATCATCTTGAAACGTAACGCCGTCTAATGAAAATTCGTAGTCTCCAACTCCAGTATATTCTAACAAAACGGAATTATCGTTTCCTGAAAAATCTTTTACAGTTGATCCTGTTAAGGTAGCAGGTTCTGATAAAACAACTTTGAAGGTTTTGGTTTTTTTGCAACCATTTGCATTGGTTACCGTTACAGCGTAATCTCCAGGAGCAGTAACAGTTAATGAATTTGTGGTATTTCCTGGTGCAGTATTCCAAGAATAACTACTAAAACCTGAATCTACAGTTAGTGTCACATCACTATTTTTACATACAAAAACAGATTCATTTTCGAAATTTGGCGGGTCAAATGTGTTTACCACAAGAGGAACAGGAATAACATCGTAACAATCTGGTCCATTTACAACTCTGCCATAAATAGTTTGATTGAATGCAGTTGTATTTCTAAAAATATTGGGTAACTGATTTGTTTCTGTTACAGCATCATTTGCGGTTGCATAGTAATTAACAGTTAATCCAGTTGCAAGACCAAGCTGCGGAGTAACTTCAATATTCAAATCAAATTGATACAATCCATCTTGAATTTGATCTTGGTCACAAATGCTTATCGGATTTGGATCAGCCATAGATGTATTTGCAATTTCTAAAGTTACTTGAGCAATTTTAGAGCATTCAAATTGATTTTCAAGACGAGCATAAACAATTTGATTTGGTGCATTATTAATATATCGGTTTGGAGATGCAATTTTATTTGTTTTGTTCTGAGCATCAGTCAGTGTTTCATAAAAGCCTTCATTTAAAATCGAAGCAACATTATTTTTTATAATATTGTTTACTTTGCTTAAATCAAAAATAGAAATACCGTCGCTATTATCATCACATTGCAGTAAAGAGGTATCTGTTGATTGGATTTCTAAAGCATAGTCAATTTTTATTTCGCCTGATAATATGCACGTTGTACTTATTACAGTGGCTTCAACTACGTAATTTCCTGCGTCTGTAACTTCATAAGTTGGATTTGTACTTAGTGTAACAGAAGGATTAGCTTTTTTATACCATTTAAAAGTATACTCTGCAGCTGATAGTTTACTGTCTAAAGTGATTCTTTCTCCAAAACAGGCAGGATTGTTATTTGCAATTGTACGATCTTCACCAAGAGCAATTTTTGAAGCAAAACTTCCTGCTTCAAGAAAAATTGCTGAAGTTTGGTATCTAACGTCAGCATCGCCGATTACAAGTTTTACGTGATATTTTTTTCCAGCAGTTACTGTGCTGCTAGCGGTCATTACGATAGTTTGTCCAGCAAAATTTATTGGACTTGTATTTGTATTTCGCCCGTTAAAGTAACTTTCATTTGAAGCAGCGCAACCAGGATAACTAATGCCTCCAACACTTGATCCGGGGTCAATTTTTGGATGAATATTTACAGAAGAAACCGGCGTATTTGTATTAGGTATTACTGCTAAATTTTTATAAGGGTCTGCAGTTCCAACTTCTTTGATTAAGAAAGCAAATCCGTCAGAATATCGGCATGGAAAATCATATTGATATTCATTAGAAGCGAAAATATAATTAAAGCTCAAGGAACTTGTGTTAGCGATGAAATCAAATTCTAGCACTGTTGTATTTATTGAATTAATACCAAGTGTCTGATCGAGATCGGTGTCACGACCCCATGAAGCACTATCATCAGAACCGTCATTTGGATTACTGACAAAGGGACCGACTGCGCTTTGAGCTGTTGATGTTGCTAAAACGATTCCTTCTCTAAAAGGGAAACTACTTCCGTTACTATTAAAATAAGCAAAACTCTGTTTTCCAGGTCTAAAATTATCACCGCGACCTGTTGAAT
Source organism: Flavobacterium sp. FlaQc-30 (assembly GCF_044005885.1). Classification (NCBI taxonomy): domain Bacteria; kingdom Pseudomonadati; phylum Bacteroidota; class Flavobacteriia; order Flavobacteriales; family Flavobacteriaceae; genus Flavobacterium; species Flavobacterium sp. FlaQc-30. The sequence goes on from NZ_JBIPCO010000002.1 coordinate 139,085, forward strand.
TCGATGCATTGGCGCAAGAACTATTAACTAAAATATCTTGAATAAGCTGTGTTGGTGTTTTTGTATCGTCAATAGTTATGACCTGCGCATTCATCTTTGCGGATAAACAGCATAAAAATAGAATAAATAAAAAACGTTTTGCTGGAATCATAGTATAACAAATATACTATAAATCTCGATTTTTTAATAGTTTGTAAGAAAAGTAAATAAACAAGAAAGTCCAGATTAAGACAATCAATATCGAAGTATAACTTACGCTGTAATCTTTAACATCATTTACACCCATTTGTGCTCCGATATTTTTGATAACTGAAAGCCTTGAAAAGGGTTCTATAATTAAATTTGACATTGCTTCCAGCGGGAAAAACTTCATTATAGTATATCCTGTCGTGCTTTCAGGAAATATTTTGAAAACTAGTAAACCTTTTGCAATACCTTCAAGGATACTCCAAACTAATAAAAATCCTAAAGCAAATGCAGATCGTTTTACCAAGATTCCTAAAAACAAACAGAAAGAAAAGAATCCTACTAGTTTTACAAAAAAGGCAAGCAAATAATCTAAATCCATGAAAATGACATCAAATTCAGTATACGAAGAAAAGCTTAATCCAAGTAATAAACTCATTACAAAAACAAAAATGGTAGAGCATAATGCAAAAAGTACAACCGTAAGAAACTTAGACAGAATAAACTCTTTTTTACTTAAACCATCAATTAAGTTTTGTTTTAATGTGCCGTAGCTGTATTCATTTGCCATCATTGAAACAATTACAATAGCTAGAAAAAATTTCAGCCATGCTGCGATATAAGTGTTGAAATGCCAGATAAAAGGAAAGTTAAAGATTCCCATTTCGGCCAAATGAAATTTAAAAACACCGAGATCAAATTTTATAGATGCAATTAATGCAATAAATGAAAGAAGAATAAAATAGGTTAAAGTAAGAATCTTGCTGGCTTTATTTTTCCAGATTTTTTGTAATTCTATAGAGACAAGTCTGTTCATGGCTTAGTTATTTTTGATGGTGGCTTTTTGAGTTAGTTCTAAAAATTGTGCTTCTAAACTATTTTTGCGTTTTACTAAATGGCTCAAAGCAATATTTTTAGAGAACAAGTACAAATTCAGTTCAGAAGCTGATAAATCAGATTTCAGATGTACCAAAATTTTTCCATCTGATTCTTTGATTTTATCTACAGCAGGATGCTCTGTTAGAACTGATTTTAAAGCTAAATTATCATTTGCCTGTAATTCGAAGAAACTTTCATTGGCAGACATGCCATCAACTGAACCTGAATACAAAATTTCGCCTTTGCGCAGAACAACAACGTGCGAGCAAACTTTTTCGACTTCGTCTAGTAAATGCGAAGCCAGTAAAATGGTTGTTCCGTGCGATGCAATTTCTTTAATAATATCTCTAATTTGATGAATTCCCTGCGGATCTAAACCATTTGTAGGTTCATCTAAAATTAGAATTTCGGGATCATTTAATAGTGCCGATGCAATTGCAAGGCGTTGCTTCATTCCTAAAGAAAAAGTACTGAATTTACTGTCTTTTCTTTCGGTTAAACCCACAAGAGTCAGTTTTTCATTTATTTTAGAATAATCAATGCTTTTTATTTTACAAACCAGTTTCAGGTTTTCTTCCGCAGTCATGTACGGGTAAAAGTTGGGACGTTCTATAATAGCGCCAACCTTTTTTAAAGCTTCGTGCGTTTGCACTTTACCGTCAAACCATTTGTAATCGCCTGAAGTTTTATTTACAACATTCAAAACGATTCCTAAAGTGGTTGATTTTCCGCTTCCGTTTGGACCTAAAATTCCGTAAACATGTCCTTTTTTTATGCTAAAAGATACATTTTGAAGCGCATGAATGCGTCCGTATCTTTTGCTGAGATTCTCGATAGTTAATATGGTTTCCAAGTTAATTGTGGTTTTAGTTTTTTAGTAAGACGAAGCAAGTGGGATATTGTTACGCCAAATTTATTTTTATCATCTTATTCGTGTAAATTTGTAATAAAGATATTCAAAATGAGCGAACCATTAATGGTGCTAAAGAAACCTACTTACCCTTTAACACGTCCATTATTAAGTTATTTAGAACGATACGAACGAATTTCGAAAGTATCTGTGTTCTATGATGACTTATTGCGTTTTTCCGGCTCGGTCAATGTATATGATAAAAATGAAACAGATACTTTGTGGATTCGGGTTTATTACAGCGAGTTCGAAAGAAATGAAATCGATTTGAACCTAAAGAAAATTTATTCGCTTTTACATTCTGATGGAAATAGTGATATTATTCAGTTTCTAAATATTGATGCAATTGACTATTGTACTTTTGGAAATTCAAAACCGTTTAGAATTAAGGTGCGAAATATTCTGAACGACAATTATGTTCATTTTTATATAAAAAAAGCAGATGCTTCAAGGATTTACGGACTTGAATTGGAAGATATTCTTTCGCCTGATAAAATTAACTTTTTGGTCTACAAAGACACGTTGATCGAAGAGCATATTATAGGTATTCCAGGCGATGTTTTTATGGATACTTTACTGCACAATTGTACTGAAACCGAAAAATCTCAGATTGCAAAGGAGTTTGTAAAGTTTAATGAACGTTGTATGATCAGGCTTTTGGGCGATATGCGTGCTTATAATTATGTAATTGTACCTATTCACGATTTTGATCAAGTAGTTTATAAAATTCGTCCTATCGATTTTGATCAGCAGTGTTATGAGGGAAATTTTAAAGTGTATCGTCCGCAGTTTTTTAAAGAAAATTATCCAATGATACAGCTCATAAAAGAGAAATTAGAAGATCGATCCATTATTCAGTACAAAGATGAAGAAAGAGCGATTTTAGCAAAACGTATACATTCAGCCGAAACGAGAATACATAAATTACTGAATATAATGTGTCATGATACCATTTCGACTGAAGAACATTTGAATCAATTGAAAATGGAATTGTATCGATATACAAACGATATGAAATTTAAAAATGCTAAATCAATGGGGCATATTATGCATGCAGCATTCGAATTTATAACGCGTAATTTTAAAAATACAAACTTAGTTTAAAAGGATAAATCAGATAAGTTCACAAAGCAAAACTTAAATTTTCTCATATTACTTATATGGTTCAAAAAAAAATAACCTTATGAAAAAGTCTTTTTTAGTAGCCGCTTCTATTGTTTTATTAGCATGCCAGCAACAATCAAATAGTGATTTAAAAACACTTTATTCACTTCCAAAAAAGTTGAAAGAAGTTTCGGGAATAACTTATTTTCCTGAGACAAATTTGCTTTATACTTTAGAAGACAGCGGAAATAAAAATGCGGTTTATGCATTAAATGCCGAAGGGAAATTGGCCAAAACAATTACGATTTCAAATGCCGTAAATGTGGATTGGGAAGACATAACAAAAGACAAAAAAGGAAATCTTTATATTGGCGATTTTGGAAATAACGATAACGAACGTAAAGATTTATGCATTTATAAAGTAGATAAAACGCAATTGGATAAAGATGTGGCTTCTGCCGAATATAAAATTTCATTTTCTTATCCAGAACAAACTGAATTTCCTCCAAAGAAAAAGGAAATGTTTTATGATGTTGAAGGTTTTTTTGAACACGACGGTTACTTTTATCTTTTTACCAAAAATCGAAGTAAAGGTTTTGACGGAACTGCTTTTATATATAAAATAAAAAATGCAGAAGGAACTCAAAAAGCAGTTAAAATAGGGGAGTTTAAAACCTGCGATAACTATAATCATTGTGTGCTAACCAGCGCAACAATTAGCCCTGATGGAAAAAAAGTGGTTTTGTTAAGCCATGACAAAATTGTTCTATTTAAAGATTTTAAGGGAGATTTATTTCACAAAGGAACTCAGACTGAAATTGAACTCAATCATTTTTCTCAAAAAGAAGCCGTTGTTTTTAAAGACAATAATACTTTGCTTATTGCCGATGAAAAAGCAAACAAGACTGGAGGAAATGTTTATGAATTTAAGCTATGAGGTTCTGAGATGCTAAGATTCTAAGAAACTGAGGCTTTAGCAAAAAAAAAGTTAGCCACGAATTGCACTAATTGCCAAGAATTATATTTTAATAAAAATTAGTGGTAATTAGTGCAATTCGTGGCTTAAAAGCCTTAGCATCTCAGAACCTTAGCGCCTTTTTCTAGAAACTATATGCAGCCCCAAAAATTACTCTTCCTACTTCGTCAGGAGATTTAAAATAAGAGATTCTAGCCGTTAAAACATTTATTGCATTCAGCCAAAGACCTCCGCCGTAATCCTGATGCCATTTTCTTGAATTTTCTCCATCAAGCCAGATTCTTCCATAATCAAAACCACCTAAAATTCCGTAAGTCAAAGGAGCAACCGTACGTTCGATTTTACCAAGACTTAATCGAAGATCAGAGCTTTGAGAGAAATACGAATTACCTAAAAAGCGATCGTTTCTATACCCTCTTAAATCAGTGTCGCCTCCTAAAGCAGCACCTTGATAAAACTCATAATTGTTATTAAGGATTGCTTTTCCTTTTAAGTATGTGGCTAAAACCAGTTTTCCGTTATGATCGATTTTATGAGTAAAACCTAAAATACTTTCCATTGTTGGGAAATTTTGTTTCGTGTCACTCAAATTTGTCGTCCAAGTAGCGGCAATCATAAATGCCATTCCTAAAGTGGGTTTTGCAGCGAAATCAGAATTTTTAAATTGATATTTTACTTTCAAACCTCCAAATGTTTGGCTGTCAAATACCATTGGGTTTACGATGTTTGGAATATCAATATATCTGTTTTCGGTTTCTTCAACTGTCATTTTTTGAAAAATAGGCTGAACACTGAATTCACTTCCGTATCGTCCAACGTGTCTAATAGCGCCTGATACATTAAATTTTCGAATACGAACCCTGTTATAATCCATTCCAAATTCCTCGTCATTGTTCTGACTTTCGTTACCATATCCAAAATAGTTCATGGCAAAATTTGGAGTAGTATACTGCGATTCAACATCAATAACCCATTTACCCAGTAATCCAGGAAAATGTGCCGCATAATTAAATTCTAAACCACCAGTAGCAAAATAGTAAAAACCATTTAATACATGTTTTTGTGTATAAGGATTCTGTTTAAAATTGTTAACGGTGTAATTTACATTAAAACCTAATTTTACACCATCATCAGGATTATATCCAATATTTGGCAGACCAGAAACTACATTGTATTTTGGTTTTTCGTAATTGTATAAGTTAACATCGTAATTGTCAGTTAACTGAGTTTGGGTTTTTGAGTCCAAGTTATACGTGTTTTCTTTTGATTTAAAATCGTAAACAATAACTTTTCGACCATTTTCAATATTATAAACATCATTATTTTGACCACCAATTAAACGAATTTTAACGTTCGATTTATGATCGCCTTTTACTTCAAAAACATCATTGTCATCTAAACCATAAATCCATAAATTTTTGGTTTTAGCATCACTTATCATTTTTGTGTATTGTAATTCGTCGCCATCTTTCTTCATTCTGATAACCTGAAGTTCAATTTTGTTTTTAGCAATATGGTTCAAAACAAATTTGTCTTTTTTATCAGTTCCCGCAATCATAATTGTTTTACTTAAAACATCAGAATAGCGTATTGCATATTTTTGAAGCTCTTTTTTTCTGCTTTTTAGCTTTTGCTTAATTTCGTCAATCGTTTCGTCCTGAACTTCTTTTGGCAGACTTTTAAAAGCATTATCAATATCGCTGTCAGATAAATTTTCTTGAATAAATTTTGCCTGTGCAATCCAGTTTTTTTCTTCGGCAGTTTTTAAAAATGCCAAATCTAAAGGATAAGGTTCTCGATTAAGCCATTTTACATTATCGATTGAACTTTTAAAAGTACGCATATGACGCAATGCGGGAATATTCATTAAAAGTGAAAGTAAAGTTCCGTCATATTTTACAAACGCCTGATCACGATCTCTCGGAATTGGTTTGTAAATTATTTTTCCGTTTTTTTTATGTTCGCCCCAACGCCATTGGTCGCTGTGTCTGTCCCAGTCGCCAATCAGCATATCAAACAAACGCGCTTTTATATACTCTTTTTCATCTACCGAATATTTTTCATCTTTATGAAGATTAGCCATCATATCGCCCGTGCTTATTATGTCTGTAGGATTTCCAAAGTTTTTAGCATCGATATGATTGTCGGCAGGTCTTTCTTCTACCATGTATAATCCGTCACCAAAACTTGCATTAAATTCTTTTAAACCATTTTGTCTGGGAATATAGTATAAAACAGGATTGGTGTGCGATAATCCTATTTTATCTGATAGATGACCAACTGCAAAACTTGTATACGGGTGAGATGTAGTGTAAAAATCTAATAAGAAATTCTCTGCATAAGTATCAGCAAAATCGTTTACAACATATTGATCTTTAAAAGCAACTGACTGTAAAAATGCTGTAGCACTTTTTTTCATGGCGCGCATTACATATTCACGGCCTTTTGGATCTGACATTCTAAGTGAAACAGATTGGTGCCCGCCGCCTTCTCGAATAGGTTTTAATCCTCCCATTAAAGTATCAACTGTAGCCGTTTTTACTTCGATTGGCATGCTGTAATATTTTCTGTAATGCTGTCCGAACAAGAATTTATGAAAGATACTTTTTTCAGTCATTTTCGGCGGATAGATCGAAGTTGTTATTTTTGGAGGGAAGTTATTCGGAATATCTGCCGCCCAGTTAATTTCTTTAGCTTTGATTATTTCGCGTTCAAAAAGCAGTTTTTCTTTATTGTTTTCATTTCCATAAAAAGAAACTTTAGCATCACCACTTTTAAACAAAGTTAAAGTCGCATAACCATTTCCGCCATACGAGAAATCGTAAGGATTTACAGCTCTGGCGGCTTCAGATTTTGATCCAGCTCCGCTAATAATCTGCTGAATATTTTCTTTGCTGATGTATTGCAGATTGTGATCGTGTCCAGAAACAACAATTACATTTTTCTGTTTCTGCAGCAGCGTTTTAATTCTTTTGGCGTAAATAGTATATTGCTTATTTTGAATATCCTGCGGACTTACACCAGATGTTTTTCGAAGTAAATTAATAAAAGATCCAATAATTGGAAGCGGAATTTTATTCTCAAGAGGGAATAATTGCTTTTCCATAGAGAATTGTCCGCCATGGGTTCCATTGCTCAACAAAGGATGGTGAATTGCCAAGACAACTGTTTTTTCTTGATTTTTATTTAAAATACTTTCCAGCTCATCAAAAAAATCTTCTCTTGTTTTTATAGAACAATTGTCATTGATAGTCGGGTGATCGTCCCAGTTTTCTAGAAACCATTCGCTGTCAATTGTTACTAAAGTTGTTGTACTGTCAATTTTTACGCCTTCAATAGGGCATGATTTTCTTGGTAAAAAAGCTTTTTTATCATTTAAATAATTAGTCACAAAATCAGCTTGTCGTTCTAAACCTTTTATGCCGCTGTACCAATCGTGATTGCCGGGAATAAAAATAGTTTTTCCCTTAAATCCTTTAGTCAATTTTAATTGATTGGTAAGTTTAGTTTCTGCAAGTGCTTTATCATTAGGGTTTTTATCGCTCGGAAAACCTTTTGGATAAATATTGTCTCCTAAAAAAAGCAAAGTTGACTTTTTACTGGCTTTTTTTAATCTTTGATGTAAAAGCTCCAAAGTTTGCTGTGCCTGTTCTTCGTCAGCATTTCCAGCATCTCCAACAAGATAGAATGTTTGGGCAATTTTTATAGTATCAGTTGCGTTTTCTGTTTCATTAGCGCTTACATTTTTTCCGTATTGAGGTTTATGCGTAGCACAAGAGCTAATTAATATAAGAGTTGCAATTGCTAATAAATAGTTTTTAATCTTAGCAATGAAATGATTTTCCAAAAACAATTTCATAATTTAGTGGTATAAAAATATTCTTTATGAATCTAATAGATCAATCCGAAGATTTCGTCAGTAATTTACTCAAAGATAAACTTTCTAATTTATATTCTTACCATAATTTTAACCATACATTAACGGTAGTTACTGCGGTTAAAGAACTATGTAAGAAAGAGGAAGTAAGTGATGGCGATAAAGAGGCTCTTATAATTGCGGCTTGGTTTCACGATACAGGTTACATTAATGGTTATGATAATCATGAGAAGGAAAGCGTTAAAATTGCAACTGCTTTTTTGAAAGAAAAAGGACAGTCAGAAGAGTTTATTGCCACTGTTGCCGGTTTGATTTTGGCAACACAGAAAGAATATGTTCCTAAAACGCATTTAGAAAAAATTATTAAAGATGCAGATTATGCTCATCTTATGGGAACGGAATACGTGACCACGTGCGAGCTGCTGCGTTTAGAATTAAAAAATACTGGAAAAATATCGTTCTCAAATGCGGAATGGGCAAAAGAGAATTTGAACTTTTTATTGAATAAACACCGCTTTTACACAGATTATGCCTTGCGAAAATGGCAGCCGCTTAAAGAGAAAAATTTAGTTCTTGTTCGAAAAAAAATAGATAAACAAGAATTAAAAGCTGCCGAAACAATAGAGGAGGAGAATAAAAAGAAAGAAAAACTCGAAAAACCAGACCGTGGTATTGACACTTTATTTCGTGTTACTCTTGGAAATCACACACGTTTAAGCGGTATTGCCGATAGTAAAGCGAATATTCTGTTATCTGTTAACGCTATTATTATTTCGATTGCACTTTCGTCTATTATTCCAAAACTGGACAGCCCCAAAAATGCACATTTAGTATTGCCAACATTCATTATGTTGATGTCTAGTGTAGTTACCATTATTTTTGCAATACTTTCTACGCGGCCAAAAGTAACTTCTGGTTTTTTTACTCGTGCCGATGTTGAAGAGAAAAAAGTGAATTTAATGTTCTTTGGGAATTTCTATAAAATGCCTCTTGAAGATTATGACTGGGCAATGAATGAAATGATGAAAGATCGTGATTATTTGTATTCAACAATGATCAAAGATCTATATTACCTAGGATTGGTTTTACAGCGAAAGTACAATTTACTACGTATTGCCTACAATTTTTTCATGGTAGGTATAATTATTACGGTAATTGCGTTTGTAATCGCTTTTAAGTCTATTTAATTTAGTACGTATTTAGACGCTGATTTTACGGATTCGCTATCGCGAAAACGCTGATAAAATCGGATTTTGGAATAAATTAAAAAACTTTTCAATCTGTGTTCATCTGTGTTTTCGCGATAGCGAATCCGCTCGATCTGCGTTCAATATATAATAAAAGAAAAAGCTCAACTAATTAGTTGAGCTCGTCTAATAAATCTTGATAGGTTATTTTTTTTACCTCTGAATTCGAAGTATTGTTAATCACTTTTACTCGAATCGCTCTTAAGCCTGAAACTCCTTGAAGATCTTCGACCTCAAATTGTTCTATTGCAGGTTCAAGAACTTTAGTATGCTGCAAGTATTTTATATATTTTAAATACTCCGCTTCTTCTCCGTTTTGCGAATACACAATCGTTATTTTTTCCTTTTCGGTAATACGTTCGTTAGTTCCTTTAATATTTGCTTTGTCGATTCGTTTTTTAACAACTTCATATCTGGCATTATAAGTTCCATCAACATCAAAACGTTTTTCATCCATTCTAAAACGTATCGAAAGCGGAGAACTAAATACCAAAATCAACGAAGTAACATCTAATTCGTATGGCAATGATTCTTTTAACTGATGATGTGCCAATTCCATTTCGCATAACGTTTGCAGCTGCCACAAACGTAAATTATGCAGATACATTATATCAAACGGTTTTGTTGGTGCAATTGAAGCTCCAATATATAAATTATGTTCAACACCGTCCGTTTTAAAACGCTCGTAATAATGTGGATAAATTTGCTGTGCCTCGATTTGCTTTTTATCTAGAACAGAAGCTAATCTTTTGTTGATAATCGACATCGCATTGTCAAACTTCTTTCTTTCCTGATAAAACATTCCTGTTTTTTCGTCTAGAGTTTCAAAGTACAATTCTTCTAATTTTACATTTTTAGCATTGTCTTTTGTATTTTTCAATATCGGATGAATTTCTTCTTCGATATAGCGTTGAATATGCTGTTCAGTATCTGCTTTCAAAGGAAATTCTAACTCGTCTCGAAGCGATTCTAACTCAAATTTTCTCTGCTCTAAAAGAACCAAATTAGAGTTGGGTTTTTGATTATTAAAAATTTCTAATAGCGCTGTAAGCTGATTTTGAAGATCTATTTTTACAGTTTCATTTCGATGTTCAGATGAACTTTTAATATCAATTTGTCCGTATAAAGGGAATACATTTTTAAACACAATTTCTTTAAAAATATAGTCTTTTGTATGATTTATATTTTGAAAGTAATTTTGAGATTCTTTTTTGAATTTCCAATAAACACTTGGGTGAATTGTTGTATACTCACGTTGAATAATGGCTTCAACCTGATGCTGCATATCGGTATTATAACGATCGATAGTATCTGTTAAATACGGTAAAACTAATTCTAGTTTTGTAGCATTTACGCTGTTTAGTTCTCGTGCATTTTCAGAAACTAGTTCGACTACACCCAATAAATGACCATCTTTTATAACCGGAGCAAAAACACAGCTTTGAATTCCTTGTTTTAAAAGATGTTCACCTAGTTTTTTGTTTGAAGAATCTTCGATGAATTTTTTAACATTAGAAATAACAAGCGGTTCTTTTTTGTCTAATAAATTTTCAAAAGAACATCCAAAAAAAGCGTTTTTGCAATCTACTTCCTGATCTGATTTTAATAAAAAACTGGTAAGCTGATTGTCAAACTTTATGGGTCTGATGAATTTTTCTTCTTCAGGATTATAGATTATAAATCCCACTTTTAGATTCGAAATTTTAAAGATCGATTTAAAAATGTTTTCAATTATTTCTGTCGAAGCAACTCTTGTTGTTTCGGGTTTTAATAAATTACTTTTTAAGTTCGAAATAGCACTTTCTGTCGTTGCATCAAACAAAGAAACAATACCAAAGCCTTTTAGAATCCAGCTTCCTTTAGGAAATTTAGATTTCCATAAATCGATATCATTATAATTATCAATAAGAAGGTCAATATCATCCTGTGTTAGATGTATTGCTTTTTCTGTTGGAGTAATTTCCATAAAATCGGCATTATACAAAATTCTATAATGCTTTTCGATGCCGTTTTCGTCTGGAATATCATAGAAAAAAGGTCTGTTGAAATCGAGATTTTGTTTGTAATAATCGCCTAAAATCAAACAGCAATTGTTGATGTAAAATTGATGTTCATCAAAATCACGAATTTCCATATAAAATTCGTCGCCGGCGTTACGCAAAATTTTCTTGAAACGTTCGGTATAATTGAATGAAACGTTTTGAAAAGGAATCGTAATTGCCTTTATCTCGTTATGTGTAAGTGCAGTTGGAAATAAATCGGCAACTAGATTTTTAATTAAACCTTCGTTGTTTTTAATAATAGAGTAGTCGTGAATTCCGGTTCTAAATTCCGGATATGCTTCAACCTCTTTTAAAATGGCTTTGGCATAATTAGATCGATAATCAACATCAGATAAAGCAATTTCTTCAAAAGATTCAATCAGCTTATGAAATGAGATTATCGTTTCGAAAGGACTTTCGTTGTGTAAAAGACGATCCATCTGTTTTGGTTTTAATATGCAAAATTAAGCATAAATTAAGAATCTTTTGCATTTTGCGATTTCTTTCGCTTATAGTGCTATCAAGTTTAATTGATGTTTTGAAATAAAAATGTTTTATAGAGGGAAACGTTCAATAAAAAACGGCAGTTACAAGTTGCAACTGCCGTTTTTCGTTTTAAGTAAGTAATAGAAAATGAATAACTCTTAGCTTTTTTCTTCTTTATTGAAGTATACTAAGTAGTAATACATTTGTTTTTCTTCATCCCAGCCTTTTTCAACAAATTTCTCTGCACTTTCAGGATTGATAAAATCCATTTTAATCTGAATATGTGTATCTAGATTAATAACGTTTTTAATCGATTTTCTAGCGTCAGAAACGGCTGCATTTGCAATTGGGAATGAGGTTACATCTTCGATGCTGTATTTTTCTCCTTTATCCACTTTGTAGTTTTTGAATTCAGGAATTAAGTCTGGATTGTCAAGTACTTCATTCAAGAAATTTTGCTCTTCAAACTGATCGTTTTTAGCGAAATAATTCACTGAACGGTTCATAAACATAACCTCTTCTTTTTTGTCTTCTGCAGGTAAAACAACATCTTTTGCGAAGTTTTGGCAGAATTTCAAGTACTTTTTAGTGATGAAGTTTTCATCTTCAAAAGCATCAACAGATAAAAAGTGCTCTAACCAATAACGTGCATCATAACGGTTGCTGTCTACAGTTAGAATTTTATATCCTTCTTCTTTTTTATAATTAAAAATCAAACATCCTTTGTCTAGTTTACTCAAGTTGATACCTTGTTGTAAAATCATTTCAAGATTGCTGTCTTTTTCTTCAAATTGTAAAAAGTCAGCCTGTAACTCACTTTTAAAAATTCCGATAGCATCAACTACATTATTGTCGATACTTAAGTTGGTTAAGTACGTAACATAAACCTCTCCGTTTTTAATATGCGGATGGTTAGACTGCTCAAATAAATGCGTCGTAATTTTTTTTGAAATCTCCTGAACATTAGCTGGATTTGTAAAAATTTCAGTTGCATATTTAAACATATCATTGTAATCCAAATCCACTTCATGCGCAAACTGATAATAGTTTTCTTCCTTTTCTCTAAAAGGTTTAAAGAAATACTCTTTTATCAAAGGCACAATTTCGTCATTTAAATTAAATGGCTGTTCTGATAAAAAAATAGCTTCGTTACGGCTTTTGTTCCCTACGCGGTGTATCGAAAGCGTCTCGATGTGGGTGTTGAATAAGTTGATCATATTTTTTTAAGGTGCTGAGGTTCTGAGATGCTAAGGTACTAAGGTTTAGTTCTGTCTTTTATTTTTTTTATAAAAGAAACTAACATTCTTTCTACTTCGCGACTGTCCTCATATAAGTTGTTAAAATCGTTTTCTTTTAAGTAATAAATGTTTTTTGCAATTTCTAATTGAGTCTGCATTTCGAATAAAGAGCCAATAGAAATGTTTAAAAAGCGTAAAAGATCTTTATCACTTTCTCTGCCAAATCCTTCTGCAATATTACTTGGAATAGAAACCGAACTGCGTCTAATTTGTGAAGTTAATCCGAAGATTTCTTCTTTTGGAAAATTGTTTGTTGATGAATAAATTTTGGTTGTCAAGGCTATTGATTTCTGCCAGATAAGTAGGTTTCTAAAATTACCCATGTTTAATTTATTTTTAATTTAAGAAATTAAAAATAAGAAAAAACTTTCAAAATAAAAAACTCAGAACCTTAGCATCTCAGAACCTCAGAACCTAAAAAAAAACTAATTCCAATTCTCCTCAAATCCAAAATCTTCAAAGCTGTCATCGCCTTCAAACATATCTAGATCGTCTTCGTCTAGATCATCTTCAAATTCGCCGTAGATATCGTCGTGCATATCAGCTTCAAAATTTTTCTCGCCAGAATCATCAGGCATTTCTCCATGAGAGAATAAAGTTTCTGGGTAAACAGCTCCAACAGATTGATCTTCAATAGCAGCCAATTCAACTAAGAAAGTCCACATATGAATGAAATCGTAAACATAAATGATTTTGGTATTTTCTTTATCTAAGATAGAAGATAATGGATAATCGCCCATAGTTCTTTGCTCACCAGGAACGTCGCCAGTATCAAAAAGCGGAATTTCATCTTCTTGATTCCAAGTTTCATCGCAGGTGTAGAACGAAGCTACTTCCATTCCGTCAAAACCAAAAGCGTTGAAGATTGCATTGTGTAAATCTTCAAGAGTATCTTCTTCAAGAATAGCAATGTCTCTAAAAATATCTTCTTCGGCGTCTAGAATTACTCTAAATTTATAAACCATAATCTTTGTTTTTATTGAGAGGTCAAAGGTAAAATATAAAAAACAAAATACGAATTGTGAATTACGATTTGTTGAAAAGATTTTAAACTATTGTTTTCCTGTGATTTAGTCTGTTTTGTGAATTTGCCGAATTTTCAGAATCATTTATTTTTCAATGATTCCTAAAATTATAGCTGTAAGTTCATGAAAACAGTACAGGAACAGTTGAAGCAATTACTGCTTACCAGTTAATCTCTTTTTGATTTTATGATAATGTTTGTGGTATGTGCTGTGGCTTGGATAACTTCTGCTTGATGTCATATTATTAAAAAGCAGAGCAGTCAAAAGTAAAATAAGAGTTCCCACAAGAACCGGCGAAATCACATAAAAATATCCCAAAGCTTTAATTTTATCTGAACCAATAATAGCAATCAATGCTGTTGCGCCTCCTGGTGGATGCAGGGTTTTAGTAATCTGCATAAAAATTATCGCAAGTGAAACTGCCAAAGGTGCTGCAATCCAGATAATATCCGGTGCTAGTTTATGAACTGTAACGCCTATGAAAGCCGAGATTACGTGCCCGCCAACTAAGTTTCTAGGCTGTGAAAATGGACTTTGAATAATTCCGTAAACCAAAACGCTTGAGGCTCCAAAAGAACCAATTAAATAAACAGCATCATTTCCTGTAAAATGTATAGATTGTACATAAGCTAAAATACCAATACCAACAAATGATCCGAGAAACGACCAAAAATGTTCTTTATAGTCAATTAAAGTTTCTTTATAAAGAATATAACGAGTTTTGCGATAGCTTCTTTTAATTCTAGGAGTGGGCATAATTATTTAATATTTGTGTATTTTAGAGCGAAAGGGTTAAAGATTAATATTTAAATCTGTGAGATTTGTGAGTTGGTTTCGGAACTGTTATTTTGTTAAACTTGGAGCATATGTATAAACGGTATGCGGATAAATCATTTTTGCGGTGTATTTAGAAATTAAACATACTACAAGAATTGGTAAAAACAACGTGTAATCGTTTGTTAAACCGCATACTAAAAATATTGCAGTAAATGGGGCATGAATGCTTGCGCTTAATACCGCAGCCATACCAATAATCATAAAGTTTACTGGAATTACATGCAGATTGAAAAAGGTATTTAAAACTGATGCAAGCAATAATCCTAAAAAGGCACCAATAAAAAGACTTGGCGCAAAAACACCGCCATCACCGCCAGAAGCTAATGTAATTGAGGTAACGATAGGTTTTAGAATTAAAACACCAATAAAGGTAAAAGCTAATGTCAGGGTTAAAGGGATTTCTGCCGAATTTCCAAAAATACCTTTTATTGCATGATAGCCTTCCCCGTACAATTGAGGGAAAGCAAATAATGAGATGCTTAAAACCACAGAACCGATAAGGATTTTATAATAATGCGTATCTATTTTTCCAAATTGAGATTTAAAAAACAATACACATCGTGTTAAATACACAGAATTCATTCCAGCTAAAATTCCTAAAAGAATAAAATACGGAATTGCTTTTAGATGCCAAGTTGTAATAGAAACGGCAAATAAAGGTTCTTCTTTTAAAATCGAAAGCAAACCGAATGCAATAGAAACGGCAATTACATTTGAAATAATAAATGCACGAGTTACTTTTCTTGAAATAACTTCAAAAGCGAACAGAATTCCTGCTATTGGACTACTGAAAAGAGCAGTAACACCAGCAGCAACACCCGCACAAATTAATTCGGTTTTGTATTGACGGAAGACATTTTCTTTTTCATGAGCAACAGATCCAATAGTTGCAGTAGCTACAACTGTAGAAACCTCTATTCCTGTTGATCCGCCAAAAATAACTGTGATTAAACCATTTATAAAATGCGATGGGATTTTATAAGAAGGAAGATTTTTTTTTGTTTTTGTACTTTCAAAAACCTCTTTGATTCCTTTGTTTTCTTTTTTCTTAAAGAGATATTGTCTCAGGAAATAAATTACAGACAATCCGAAAACTGGAAAAATAATATAGAATATTGGATGAACCGATACTTCATGAAAGAAGATTTCCTCGTAATATTCAGTGATTTTTTTAAGTGAAATTCCCAAAAAGGCTGATAAAAAGCCAATTAAAACAGATACAATAACTAATTTTCGGAATTTGATAAATTGATGATTTTTTTTGATTTTCGCCGTTTTGTTCATCAGAAGTAAGTCGCAGCTTTTTTATGCGGATTACAAAATTAAGCATCAAAATCGGTTTTTAATAGAAAATCTTCAATATAGTGTGTTAAAATGTATATAAACAAGAAAATTCTTTCAGTGTGTTTTTCTTTGTATATCGGTTATTTAGGGGCAAAGGTACAAAGTAGCAAAGGTTCAAAGATTCTTATTTCAAGCCGTTCTATAAAATAAAAAAAATGAGAAAAATCTTTGTTCCTTTGAGCCTCTGTACCTTTGAACCTTAGTTTCTATCTTTCATAAAACTCAATTGGCAATAAATCAGGATCAGCAATAAATGTAAAACGTTTTTCAGTTGTTTCATCTATTCTGATAGGTTCCGCTTCTATATTTTTTGAAGTTAAAAAAGCAATAGTTTCTTCTAAATTAATTACTTCAAATGCCAAGTGTCGTAAACCAACTGCTTCAGGTCTCGATGGACGCTGCGGCGGATTTGGAAAAGAGAATAGTTCTACTACATAACTGCCATTTAATGCCAAATCAAGTTTGTACGATTGGCGTTCCTCACGATAGATTTCTCTAATAATGGTAAGTCCTAAAACTTCTGTATAAAAAGTTTTAGATTTTTGATAATCCGAGCATAAAATGGCAATATGATGGATTTTGTTTAAGGTAAGCATTAGTTTTTTTGTTGAGGTTCTTGATTTAATTTTCGAATTACTTTAGCAGGATTTCCAACGGCAAGTGAATTATCAGGAATATCTTTTGCTACAACAGATCCCGCTCCAATAACACAGCCTTTGCCAATTGTTACGCCAGGACAAATAACGGAGTTTCCGCCAATCCAGCAATCGTCGCCAATTGTAATTGGTTCTGCGTTTTCTAAAGATTTTCTCAATTCAGCATCAAGCGGATGCGTTGCGGTGTAGATTTGAACATTTGGGGCAAAAAAAACATTTGATCCAATATTTACTGGACAACTATCAAGAACAACACAGTTAACATTAAAATAAACATTATCGCCACAAGTTATATTGTATCCATAATCGCAATGAAAAGGAGGTTCGATATAAAAATTGCTGCCAGAATTAGGGATTAATTCTTTTAAAATTTCTTTTGCTTTTTTGGTCAAGCGGTATTCTTTTACATTTAATGTATGTAATAATATTTTTGCTTTTCGGCGGTCTTTTACTAAAACAGGATCTCCTGGTAAGTAATATTCTCCCGCAATCATTTTTTCTTTTTCTGTTTTCATATAAAGAGATTACATTTTATTCTTGGCAATTTTCTCATGTATTTTTACTGTTTCCTGCAAAGCTGCGCTCGAATACCACGGTGTTAATTCGGCTTCAAGCAAATTAGCTTTTATGGCTGGGTCTGTTGCAACTAGTGCTTTTGCTTCGTCAACAGTTTCTACATTAAAAATATATATACCGCGATAATTTCGATCATTTTTCATAAAAGGTCCGGCAACAACTAGTTTTCCTTCTTTGGCTAGTTTGTTGATATTTGCCATATGACCTTCAAAAAGTTTTTTAGTTTCTTCTTTTGAAGCTGTTTTGTTTGTTCCAGATTTCAATAAACAGAAAACATATTTTTTCATTCCATATTCATCTGCATTCAACGATTTAGCTAAATTTTCATCAAATTTAACTTCCGTTTCCTGAGCGAATTCAATTGCATTTATTAACAAGAAAGCGAATAAAAAGAAAGAGTTTTTCATAACACTATTTTTAAAGAAGTTTTTTCAAAATAACAATCTGCCCTAAATGATAAACATCGTGCTGAATTATGCCGTGTATATGTTCGTAGAACGTGTGATTGTTCGCCGCATATATTTTTGCCAGATCAGCATCGTCAAAATCCTCAAAAAATGAATTCCATGATTCTTGTGATTTAGCCAAATTTTGAAGTGATTGTTCCCAAGCGGCTTCAGACGGATCTAAAACGGGAACAAAATAATTATGATCTGGCGTTACGACCGTTTCTCCCTGAACACGTTCTAAAATGTTTCTTCTCCATTGTATCAGGTGATTTACAATTTCCCAAATCGTGTTTAAATTAGGATTTGCTTTTTTATAAGCCTGTTCAGCACTTACATTTTCTAAAGTATGTGCTAAAGTAACCTCCAGCCATGGATTTCCATTATAAATGGATTGATATAGATTTGAAATTCTCTTGCTTTCTGACATAATTGATAGTTTTGCAATTCAAAGCTAATATACAAATAAAGTAAATTACAACTCAGTCATAAATTTCTACAGTTCAGTTATTATATATTTTTTAACGCTGAATGTTAAAATACATTTGCTTCAATAAAAACCAATGTTATGAAAACCAAGTTATTTTTTACAATTACTTTTTTACTTTTTACCGTTTTTATTTTTGCTCAAAATACGATTTCTGGAAAAGTGCTTGACCAAAAAGGAAGACCAGTTCAAGGCGCTAATATTTACCTAGACGGAACATATGACGGAGCAACTAGCTCTGCAACGGGTGAGTTTTCTTTTGAAACAAGTGCGACTGGAAATCAATTTCTTGTAGTGAGTTTTTTGCTTTTTGAAACCTATAAAAAAGAAATTGATGTTACTAATTATAAAGAGCAAACGGTTAAACTTAGAGAAAATATAAATACACTTGATGCCGTTGTAATCACAGCAGGAACTTTAGAATCTGGAGATAAAGCAAGAGTTTCAGTTTTAAAGCCTTTAGATATTGTAACAACGGCGGGTTCAGCTGGAAATATCATTGCGGCTTTGCAGACTTTACCAGGAACACAATCTGTGGGTGAAGACGGGCGTTTGTTTGTTCGTGGTGGAGAAGCAAACGAAACACAGACTTTTGTAGACGGAATTAGGGTTGCACAGCCTTATGGCGCAACAACAAATAATTTGCCAACTCGAAGCCGATTTTCTCCTTTTTTGTTTAGCGGAATCTCTTTTTCGACTGGAGGTTATTCTGCAGAATATGGTGAAGCATTATCAAGTGTTTTGCTTTTAAATACGCAAGATGAAGTAGATCATAATAAAACAGATATTGGTTTAATGACTGTAGGTTTGAGTTTAGGACATACTCAAAAAATGAAAAAGAGTTCGTTGAGTGTAAACATGGCTTATATAAACTTAGCTCCATATCAGGCGGTAATTCCTCAAAATGTAGATTGGAATAATCCGTATCAGTCTCTTGGAGGTGAAACGGTTTACAGATATAATTTTACAAACGGAATCTTTAAACTTTATGCCGCTTTTGATTCAGAGAAATTTGATTTGAATCAGAAAAATATCAATTTCGAGAATCCTATTAGAACAGATTTGAATAACAATAATTTTTATTTGAATTCTTCTTACAAAGGAACTTTTGGAACTGGATGGCAGCTAACTACAGGAATTAGTTACGGATACAGTAAAAACAAAACAAAATATGATATAAATGATATTGATGCAGATGAAAATGCCGCGCAATTGAAATTGAAGTTTGGTAAAAAAGTTTCGAATTATTTTAAAGTATCTTTTGGAGCGGATTATTTCATTACAAAATTCGATGAAAATTTTAATGACAATATTTCAATCGATGTTACAAACGGATATGATTCAAACATTTTTGCTGCTTATACAGAAGGAGATATTTTATTTTCTAAAAGGTTAGCAATGAAAGTTGGTTTAAGATATTCAAACAACAGTTTATTAAATGAAAATAATATTGCGCCAAGAGCTTCAATTGCCTACAAGTTTTCAAAAACCAGCCAGCTTTCATTTGCTTACGGAGATTTTTCGCAAACACCAGTTGTAGATTATATTAAATATTCAAAATACCATCAGTTTGAAAGCGAAAAAGCAAGTCATTATATTTTGAATTATCAATTTACAAAACCGGGACAGATTTTTAGAGCAGATCTTTATTATAAAGATTATAGAAATTTAGTTCAATACGATACAAAAGATATTAGATACAATTCAGTATTCAATAATAACGGTTCAGGTTATGCAAAAGGTTTAGAATTATATTGGAGAGACAGTAATTTGTACAAAAACTTAGAATATTGGATTTCGTATTCTTATATCGATTCTGAGCGACAATACAAGAATTATCCAACAATGGCTACGCCAAGTTTTATTGCAAATCATACTTTATCTGTAGTAACAAAATATTTTATTACAGATTGGAAATCACAAATAGGTTTTACAAACAACTACAGTTCAGGACGCCCTTATAATGACCCGAATCAGACACAATTTATGAGCGGAAAAACAAAGTCATACAATAGTTTGAGTTTCAACTGGGCTTATATATTAACAACACAAAAAATCCTTTATTTCTCCGTTTCGAACGTTTTAGGAACACAGAATGTTTTTGGATATGATTATGCAAAATTACCAGATCCAAACGGAGTGTATCAAAGACAAGCCGTAGTGCCAACCGCAGATCGATTTTTCTTTTTAGGTTTCTTTTGGACGATTAGCCAAAATAAAAATGAGAATCAGTTGAAGAACTTATAATTTGAGGTTCAGAGTTACAAAGGATCAAAGGTTCAGAGTCTTCTAAAATGTAAAAAACCGTTGTTGCTTTGAGTTCAAAAAAGGAAAAACTTTGCCCCTTTGCTGCTATGAACCTTTGAACCTCAAGAAAGAAACAATTCAGCAGCAAAAATCAACAACTCAGTATCATTTAATTTTAAAACAGTAAAATCCAACATACTTTTGAAGTGTAAATTAAAAGGAACAAGGAAGCAAAGAAGTAAAGCGACAAAGGTTCAATGTTTTTAAAATATAATAATGAGAAAATCAAACCTTTGAGCCTTTGCAACTCTGAAGCTTTGAACCTAAAAAAAAGAGTTTTAATCATTAACAAAAATTTAGAACCGTATTAACTAAAAAAAAAAGAAATCATGACCAAGATTATTACGATTATCACATTATTTATCTGCAGCTTATTATCTGCGCAAACACAGTTTGAACAAGGAATGACAAAAGCTTTCGGGCTTTGGAAAGAAGGAAAAAATGCTGATGCTTCGGCATTGTTTGAAAGAATTGCAGCGGCCGAAAAAAATAGTTATCTGCCAAATTATTATGTCGCTTTAATCAACACGACATCGGCTTTTAGCGAAAAAGATAAAACTAAAATAGATTTATTGTTAACAAAAGCGCAAGATGCTGTTGATGCTGAAATGTTAAAAGATCTAAACAATTCAGAGTTGTACGTAATGCAAGCATTAATTTACACGGCTTATGTAGCGTCTGATCCAATGACAAACGGAATGAAGTATTCGGCTAAAGTGATGGAAGCTTATGCAACTGCTAAAGCATTAGATCCAAATAATCCGAGAGCTGTTTTTGGCGAAGCTGATTATCAGTTGGGAGGAGCAAAATGGACAGGGGTTGATACAAAACCACTTTGCGAACAAGTTAACAGATCTATCGAACTTTTTGGTACTTTTAAGCCTGAAACGCCTTTTTCTCCTAAATGGGGTTTAGAAAGAGCGTTGGAAATTCAAAAAACGTGTAAATAAAAAATAGTAATAAATTAAGTTAATTATAATGAAAGACCATAGAAATGCATTTGCTGATTTGAAAAGTGGAACCATAGTGTGTTTCAAGATTTCTATGATCTTTACAGTAATATTCTGCGCTCTTTTAGGTACTGATTTAAATCTAAAAAATGTTGTACTAACATTTCTTTTAAGCTGTCTTTATTCGTTTGGACTTGGTTTTGGAAATGGGTTTATCAGTGTTCTCTTAGATCGAAAATGGGATTGGCTGGAACAGACTAATTTAAGAGTATATTACGGAATTTTAGTAACTGTTTTATATACAGTTCCTGCAGTGTTAGGAATTAATTATATCATTTTTGTTGTCGTGCAGAAGCTTCCTATAGATCAGTTTTTTGGCAATAGAATGATTTGGAATCATGTTTTTTATATTGTTTTATCATTTGGAGTTTCTACTTTCATGCAAGCCAGAAGTTTTATGGTAAAATGGAAACAAGCTTCTAAAATTGAAATAACGCAGCAAAAAATTATTGCAGGAACGGCAAATGCACAATTTGAGAGTTTAAAAAATCAGATCGATCCGCATTTTCTGTTCAACAGTTTAAATGTTTTAAGTTCCTTGATCGAAGAAAATCCTGATAATGCACAGCGTTTTACGACTTCTTTGTCAAAAATTTACCGCTATGTTTTAGAGCAGAAAGATAAAGAATTGGTTTCTGTAGAAGATGAATTATCATTTGCAAAAACCTATATGAATCTGTTGAAAATGCGTTTTGAGAATAGTTTATTCTACGAATTGCCAGCCGAGAACATAAATCCAGACGCAAAGGTAGTTCCGCTTTCACTACAGCTTTTGCTTGAAAATACAGTAAAACATAATGTTGTAAGTGAGCAAAAACCACTTCATATTCGAATTTTCATTGATGGAGATTACTTAGCAATTCAAAATGATCTTCAGAAAAAAGAAGTTCTTCAGGACAGGCAAGGAGTTGGATTACAGAATATTGTAAATCGATATGCAATCGTGACCAACAGAAATGTGATGATCGAACAAGATGAGAAAAATTTCACGGTTAAGATTCCAATTTTAACAAAACAAATTAATGTTATGGAAACAAATGCAGATTATAACGATGAAACTAAAGCTTATTTTAGAGCTAAAAAAAGAGTAGAAGAATTAAAAGGGTTTTATGGAAATGTAATTTCATATTGCTGTGTAATTCCAATATTAGCTTTTGTTAATTTAAGATATTCACCAGGATTTCAATGGTTTTGGTTTTCAGCTTTAGGCTGGGGATTTGGAGTTGTAATGCATGCTTTTAAAGTATATGGTTACAGCACAGGTTGGGAGGAAAGAAAGATTAGAGAGATTTTAGAGAAAGAAAAAAACAAGCAAACTTGGAAATAATCATGAAGCCAAATTATACAGAAGCGGAACGCTATTACCAGGCTCAGAAAAAAGTAAAAGAAATTAGAGGATTTTATGAGCATTTGGCAGTTTTTATTTTCGTAACCATAGTTTTAGTTGTTATCAACCTTGTGACTTCACCAGAATATTTATGGTTCATTTGGTGTATTGGAGGCTGGGGGATAGGAGTGGTTTTTCATGGATTGAAAGTTTTTGGATACTCGCCGTTTTTTAATAAAGAATGGGAAGAGCGAAAGATTCAAGAAATTTTAGAAAAAGATAAAAATCAAAAAACTTCAAACTAAAGATGAAAACGAATTATAATAGTGATCAGGAAGAATATGAATTACAGCAGTTAGCCAGCAAAAAGGTTGTAAAGCTTAAATCATTTTATATTCATTCAATTTTTTACATTATAGCGCTGGTACTTTTTGTTTTAAAAGAGTATTATAAATTGCCTTTGGATGTGTTTCCTGCTAAATTTTTAAATGGAGTTGTAATGATTCTTTGGTCAACCGTATTTTTTGGTTCAGCGATTGATTTATTTGTCTCTGCTAAAATTTTTGGAGATAAATGGGAGAAACGTAAAATGGAAAGTATTTTAGAAAAAAGAGAAAAAAAACAAAAATGGGAGTAATCATGGAAATGAAATATAGTGAAGAGGATAAATATTTTTTGGCTAAAAAGAAAGTCGGAGATATTAAAGGATTTTATGGAAACTTGGCATCTTATGTATTTGTAAATGCAATTTTGATTTTCGTTAATTTGTACACATCACCAGAATATTTATGGTTTTTTTGGCCTTTGTTGTGGTGGGGAATTGGAGTAGTTTTTCATGGATTAAGGGTTTTTGAAGTATTTCCAGCTTTAGGAAAAGACTGGGAAGAAAGAAAAATCAAAGAGTTTATGGAAAAGGAAAAATCGAATAAAAGTAAATGGCAATAATTTTTAAATCAAAATAAAATGGGACGATTTAGAAGACGTATGTATGAAGAATACGGAGATGAATTTAGTACAGATGAAAACTTTAATGCTGCCTATAGAAAGGTAAGAAGAATAAAAGGATTTTATTCGCATCTTAAGGTTTACATTATAGTAAATATTATTATCATTATTTCAAATTTGAATAATGGTTTTATAGGCAATCGTATCGAAATTAGAGGCTTTCGAGATTGGGAAGTTTATTCAACCGCATTTTATTGGGGGATAGCTTTAGCCATTCATGCTTTTACTGTTTTTGGCCCGGATATTTTTTTTAATAAAGATTGGGAAGATAGAAAAATCCAAAAATATATGGAAAAAGAAGCTCAGAATAAGAAAAAATGGGAGTAATTTTAACTTGTATATTTTAAACTTTGTATTGTATTAAATGACCACATTAATTATAGAAGACGAAAAACCAGCTGCACGTTTATTGCAGCGAAAACTTGAAAAATTAGATATAACTGTAAAAACAATGCTGCATTCTGTAGAAGAATCACTTCATTGGTTTACAAATAATGAACATCCAGATTTGATTTTTCTGGATATTCAGTTATCAGATGGTTTATCGTTTGAGATTTTTGAAAAAATAAATATTCAAAGCGCCATAATTTTTACCACCGCTTATGATGAGTATGCTTTGAAAGCTTTTAAACTAAATAGTATTGATTATCTTTTGAAACCAATTGATGAAGATGATCTAGAGGCCGCAGTAGTAAAGTATAAAGCACGAATGCCTAAAGTTGATGAGGGAAATCATAATCTGCAGCTAGACTTTGAGCAGATACGTCAAATGCTGTCAAATCCTTTTGAAAAGAGTTTCAAAAAGAGATTTACCGTTAAAATAGGACAGCACTTAAAAGTAATAATGACAGAAGAAATTGAATGTTTTTTTAGCGAAAATAAAGGAACCTATATACATACTTTTGATAATCGAAACTACTTAATCGATTCGACTTTAGAAATTTTAGAACAGGAACTAGATAAAAAGGATTTCTTTCGCGTAAGCAGAAAATTTATTGTACCGCTGCAGGCAATTAAAGAAATTCAGGTATATACAAATTCTCGTTTGAAAGTTATTTTACCAACTTACAAAGAAGATGAGGTAATAGTAAGCCGAGAAAAAGTGCAGGATTTTAAGAGCTGGCTGGGGTAATAGATTTAAATTTTATCAAATGTTCCACCAGAACGTATGTGTTTATGATTAACATATCTGACGGATTGAAATCCGTCTCTACAATATAGATCGTTCCTTCGGAACTTTTCGTGACGTATGATTATTCCATATAAAGGGCCGTAGGCTCGATTCATTTTGCAGGGCCAGATTTTAATCCAGTTTAACGAAACGTAAATTTTCAAACGAATATTGACCAAAATACATAAAATAAAAAAAGAGCCGACAATTTCAGCTCATTTTTTATTTTATTCAAAACATTATTTACTCAATCGATGCAATGTAAAAGTCATAGCACTTAAAAGGAAAAATGCCATAATCTGATGAATTAATCCTAAAGCCAAAGGCACGCTGTATAATAAAGTGAAAACTCCTAGAAGAAACTGTATAAATACAAATACCACCAAAGTTTTAATTCCGTTTGATTGTGTATTAGTAAGCGTATATTTTTTACTTCTAAAATATAGGAAAAGTATAATCGCAACTACTACGTAAGCAAAAGTTCTGTGTACAAATTGAACACCACTTTTACCTTCAATTAAATTTTTTATTAAACTTGATTGTTCAATAAGAACAGATTCATGCATAAATTCTCCGTCACTCATTAAAGGCCAGTGATTGTGAATTAATCCTGCATTTAATCCAGCAACAAACCCGCCATAAATAATTTGAATTAATAAAGCCGCCAAAGCATAACGTGCAATAGTACGCAACGGTAATATTTTGTTGATATTTCTTTCTGGATAAATCAAATCCAGCGCCACCCAAAGTGTATAAGCAAAAGTTATAAAAGCAAAAGTTAAATGCAGCGAAAGTCTAAAATGACTTACATCTGGATTGTCGATTAAACCGCTTCTAACCATAAACCATCCAAGAAAACCTTGAAAACCGCCCATTGCCAAAAGTACGATACACTTTTTAATCGTTGCTGTATCTAATTTCTTTTTGATTAAGAAATAAACAAAAGGAACAAAAAATACTAAACCAATAATACGACCGATGAAACGGTGAAACCATTCCCAGAAATAAATAAACTTATAGTCTGAAAGCTGAAAATCATTGTGTATATTAATCTTTTGATATTCAGGAAACTTCTTGTACTGCTCAAAAGCCTCATTCCATTTGGCTTCCGTTAAAGGCGGGAAAGTATCGGTTACCAAATGCCAATCCGTCATTGATAAACCTGAATTGGTCAGACGTGTGATACCGCCTACAACAACCATTAAAAACAATAAAACACAGCCTGAAAGCAACCAAATGATTACTGATTTATTCTCTTTTTTCATTTTATTAAATACTTATTCTTATACTTTTTTTAAGCCCATTTTTTCGGCTCTTTTAATTACAAAATCGTAAGCCGCCTGATATTCATTCGGAATGTCGCCTTCTAGAATTGCTTCTTTCACCGCTTCTTTCAAAACTCCAATTTCACGTGATGGCTGTAAATTGAAAATTGCCATAATTTCTTCACCGGAAATTGGCGGTTGAAAATTACGAACATGATCGCGCTCTTCCACTTCTACAATTTTCTTGCGAACGATCTCAAAGTTTTTATGATATTTCTTGAATTTCGATGGGTTTTTGGTTGTAATATCAGCCTCGCACAAAGTCATTAAATTCTCGACATCTTCGCCGGCATCAAAAACTAAACGACGAACTGCACTGTCGGTAACAATATCCTGTGCCAAAACAATTGGACGAGAACTCATAATAACCATTTTTTGAACAAATTTCATTTTATGGTTCAAAGGCATGTGCAGGCGTTCGAAGATTTTCTTCGCCATTTTTCCGCCCAAAAATTCATGTCCATGAAAAGTCCAGCCTTGCTTTTTGCTGAAACGTTTTGTTGGCGCTTTTCCAATATCATGTAATAATGCCGACCAGCGCAGCCAGACATCATCTGTATTTGGACAAATATTATCAACTACTTCAAGCGTATGATAAAAGTTGTTTTTATGTGTATGACCTTCTATTTCTTCAACCTGATTCAGTGCCGTTAGTTCAGGTAAAATCAAATCTAAAAGTCCCGTTTTGTATAAAAGTAAAAATCCAGTTGAAGGTTTATCTGTCGAAAGAATTTTATTTAATTCGTCAACAATTCTCTCGCCCGAAATAATTTTAATACGATCAGCATTTTTGGTAATTGCATTCAATGAATTTTCTTCAATCTCAAAATTCAATTGTGTTGCAAAACGAATCGCGCGAAGCATTCGAAGCGGATCATCAGAATAAGTAATATCCGGATCCAAGGGAGTTTTTATCGTTTTATTTTCTAAATCTTTTAAGCCGTCAAAAGGATCTAAAAGATCTCCAAAATTGTTTTCGTTTAAAGATAAAGCCAATGCATTGATTGTAAAATCACGACGGTTTTGATCATCCTGAAGTGTTCCGTTTTCTACAATCGGATTTCGGCTGTCGAAATTATAAGATTCTTTTCGGGCGCCGACAAATTCAATATCAGTATCTTCAAAACGCAGCATTGCAGTTCCATAAGTTTTAAAAACCTGAACCTTTGGTTTGTTAGGAAGTAATTCAGAAACTTTTAAAGCCAATTCGATTCCGCTGCCAACCGCTACAACATCAATATCTTTTTTAGAACCTCGATTTAAAAGTAAATCTCTAACAAAACCGCCAATAACATAACTGTCAACATTTAGTTCCTGAGACGCTTTCGAGATGATATCGAAAATTTTATTTTGTAAAGCTGTTTTATAATTTGTTTGTATAGCCACGAATTCACTAATTTTTGAATAAAAACACATTTCAAATTTCTAAGAAATGAAACGCATGCAAATTTACAACATAGAAAATGCCTATTACAATCTATCGCTCACTTTTTTGAACAATTTCACATTTTGTAGTGCCGATTTTTATGAATTGGGAAAGGTTTGCTACAAATCACACTAATTTCCACGAATTATTTTTCTTTTACGCAGATTGTGAAGATTTTTTGCCACAGATTAAAAAGATTTACACAGATTTTTTTAATCCTTTTAATCCTGTAATCTGTGGCTCAAAAAAAGATAATTCGTGGAAATTAGTGCAATTGCTTCGCCAGTTCGCTATCGCTCGGGTCGTGGCGAAAAAAATTATACCTCCATAAAACAAATCAATTGCGATAATCAATTTTTAGAAATGCAATTTGTATTTTTGAATCATACAAAAAAGCACAAATGAAAATAGTTATATCGCCAGCGAAGTCTTTAAATTTTGAAAAAGAATTACCAACTTCTCAATATACAGAACCATCATTTTTAAAAGAAGCAAGAGTGGTTCATAAAGTTGTTAAACAAAAAAAGCCTGCCGAATTATCGGAGCTAATGTCAATTTCAAGCAAACTTGCCGATTTAAACTGGAAACGAAATCAAGAATGGAAAACCCCTTTTACGCCTGAAAATGCACGTCCTGCGGTTTTTACTTTTGACGGAGATGTTTACACTGGTTTAGACGCTTATACAATACCATTAGAAAAATTAGAGGTACTTCAAGATAAACTTAGAATCTTATCTGGACTTTACGGGCTTTTAAAACCGCTTGATTTAATGCAGGCGTATCGTTTAGAAATGGGAACAAAAATGCCGGTTGGTGAATATAAAAATCTTCATGAGTTTTGGAAACCTGTGGTTACAAAAGCTTTAAATAAAGAATTGAAAAAAGACGAATTGTTCGTGAATTTAGCAAGTAATGAATATTTTTCGGCAGTTGATGTAAAAGCTTTGAAAGTTCCTGTAATTACACCAGATTTTAAAGATTATAAAGATGGGAAATTAAAAATGATCAGTTTCTTTGCAAAAAAGGCGAGAGGCATGATGGTACGTTATATAATTGATACCAATGCAGAAACTATCGATGACTTAAAAGGGTTTAATTACGAAGGATATCAGTTTGATGCTAATCTTTCAAAAGGAAATCACTTGGTTTTTACAAGGTAGGTTTTATAGGGACAAAGGTTCAAAGATACAAAGGTTCAGAGGTTTTTTTAGGTTCTCAGTAGCTAAGAAGCTATCTCAATAGCTATAGGGACTAAGGTCTTCTACTAGAGAACCGAAGGCTCGGAACATATTGTAGGCAGGGATTTCAATCCCTGCAGATTATAAGATAAATGAAAGAAAAAAATAAACGCCGAATTCTAAATGATGAATTCGGCGTTTCTGCGTATTATAAAATTATTATTATTAATGCATTGCGTCGGCTGCACTAATTTTGTTCTTCCCTTTTTTGATAAAGAGAATAATCGGTATACAACATAAAAACATGACTCCAAGATACAAGAAAATATCCATGTACGCCATTACGGTACTTTGCTTCATTACTGAATATTCTATAGCTTGATACGCTTTCTTTAAAGCAACATCTGCGCTGTATCCTTTTGCCATAAAAGCGTGCTGCATTCCTGCAATACGTTGCTGCACATCATATTTTGCAGGATCTAAATTGTTAATTAGATCTACTCTGTGTGTCTGACTAAAACGTGTGATAAAAGTGGTAATAATCGCAATACCAAAAGATCCACCCAATTGACGCATCATCCCAGTAAATGCAGCTCCTTCACCAATATGTTTTCCTTTTAAAGTCGAAAGCGAAAGTGTGGTAATAGGAACGAAAAGTAATCCTAAACCAATTCCTCTTAAAATTAAAGGCCAGTACATATGTTCAACACCAGTGTCTGGAGTCATACGGCTGTACATCATAAAGGTAAACAAGAAGAAAATAAAGAATCCTACTCCCACCATATACCCTTGAGGAACACCTTTCTGAATCATATTACCTACAAATGGCATCATAAGAGCTGTGGTAATAGATCCTGGAATTAATAATAATCCTGCATCAGTAGCTGTCCATCCTAAAATCGACTGCGTATAAATAGGAATAATTAAAGTTGATCCGTACAAACCAAAACCAAGAATAAAACACATTACAGTTCCAATTCTTAAATTCCCATCTTTTAAAACACTTAAGTTTACGATTGGATATTTATAGGTTAGCTCTCTCCAAATAAATAATATTAATCCAAGAACTGTAACAACACTTAAAGTTACAATAAGTGGATCATTAAACCAGTCATCTTGCTGTCCGTGTTCTAGTACGAATTGTAAAGAACCAATAAAGGCACTCAACAAAATAATTCCCCACCAGTCAACCTGATTGGCTTTCAATTTTTCGCCATACTTCGGACTTCTCACAAAAGTTATAGCCAAAATAGTAGCGATAATCCCTAACGGAATATTGATATAGAAAATATAAGGCCAAGAATAATTATCTACCAAATAACCTCCCAAAGGCGGTCCAAGAGTAGGTCCAACAATTACACCCATTCCATAAATAGCTTGTGCCATTCCACGTTTTGCAACTGGATAACTTTCGGTAATAATCGTTTGAGCTGTTACTAGTAGTGCTCCTCCGCCCATACCTTGTACGAATCGGAAAGCTACAAGTTCCCAAATATTGGTGGCATTACCACACAAAAAAGAACAGACCGTAAATATAATGATAGAAGCCACAAAATAATTACGTCTTCCAAATTGCTGTGATAGCCAGCTTGTCATCGGTATTACAATAACATTCGCAATTGCGTATGCTGTAATTACCCACGCCACATCAGTCAAGGTAGCACCAAGACTTCCGCGCATGTCTGTCAGCGCTACGTTTACAATCGTCGTGTCAACAATTTCCAACAGTGCACAAAGTACTGCCGTAATCGTAATGATAACACGTCTATAACCGTATTCTACTAAATCGTCGTCTGCTTGTACTGCTCCTGCCATGTTTTATTTTAAATGTACGTCTACGTCAACATTCATTCCTGGTCTTAAAAGTTTTACTTTTTCAGGATCGTTTGATTCATCTAAACTAATTTTTACTGGTAATCTCTGAATTGTTTTTACGAAGTTTCCTGTAGCATTATCAGGAGGTAATAATGAAAAACGAGATCCTGTTGCTGGAGAGAAAGAAGTTACTGTACCTTTAAATTCATAGTTAGGGTAAGCATCAACTTTTAAACTCACTTTTTGACCCACAATCATTTTGTTTAATTGTGTTTCTTTAAAGTTTGCTACAACCCAAGCTTCGTTATTATTGATAATGTAAAACAAAGATTGTCCCGGTTGTACCAATTGCCCCGGCTGAATATCAACTTTTGAAACCTGACCATCAATTGCAGCAGTAACTACTGTATAAGAAAGGTTCAAGTGAGCAACATCAAGCATTGTTTTTGCTTTTTTAATGTTTGCAGCAGCAACTTCTGTTTGTTTATCAGAAGCTTTAGATTTAGATTCAATTACCGATTTTTGGTAAGAACTTGCTCTTTGTTGTTGTTGTAAAACACGTACTTGATTTTCTGCTTCTTCCTTTGCAGTCAAAGCTTGCTCATATTGTTGTTTTGTAATAGTATGTGTTTTATACAAATTATTATAACGGTTATAATCGTTTGTAAGTTGTCTCAATCTAATTTTTGCGCTTTCGATAGAACCGCTAGCCGATTTCATGTTGGCATCAGAAACAGAAATACTTGCATATGCACTTCCTATATCTGCTTTTGCAGCTTCGTATTGTCCTTCAGCTCCTAACAAAGCAGCGTTTGCTTCATCAATTTTTAATTGATAGTCTCTCTTATCGATAGTAAATAAAGTATCTCCTTTTTTTACATAATCATTATCTTTCACATAAACTTTGCTGATATATCCTGAAACTCTCGGAATAATCGGGTTCATTTTTTTCTCGATTTGAGCATCATCTGTTTCTTCGTGAGCTTGTGAGTGAATATATTTTGATATTCCATACGTTCCGCCCACTAAAACCAATACGGTTAGTATGATGATGAATTTTTTATTTGTCTTTTTCTTTTCCATGAGAGCTGTCGATTATATTTTAGAAAGATTGAATGATTGTGATAATTGTCCTGATACTGAAAGTAATTCGTAATATTTTTGAATAATTGCTGCTTTAGAAACAGCGGTGTTAATTTTGGCACTTAATTGCTCAACATCAGCTTCAACCAAATCATTGGTATCTGCTAAACCATTGTCGAACTTATCCTTTACAAGTCTGTAGTTTTCCGCAGCCTGCTGTAATGCCTCATTATAAACCACACTTTGATTGATCGCTAAATCATAATCTTCAATAGATTTTTGAACTTCTACCTTAATACGATCAGTCATAATTGCCTCAGTATTTTTTACTTCTAGAGCTCTGCTTTCAGCTTCCTTAACGTGTGCGCTGTTTTTTAAGATTCCTGATAAATCATACGATAAACCTAATCCAAAGTTCATAGCGTATTTTACCGTTATAATATCTTTAAGATCAAAAGCAGTGTAACCTCCAAGTAAAGAAATAGAAGGATAATATCCCGCTTTTGCTACTCTAATACTTGCTTCAGAAGCTTTTTGCTGCAAACGAACAGCCTCAAGATCTTTTCTACTCTCCAAAGCAATTGCATCAGATGTTGGTGCATTGTTTGTTTTTAAATTAAAGAAATCATCCTCATTAACCTGAAGTTTTGTTTCTGGAGCTAATTTCAATAAAGTGGTCAGATAAAAATTGATGTTGTTTAAGTTGTTTGTAGCTTCATCAATAGATAATTGTGTTTTTGAAACTAATAACTGTGCTTTCAACAAATCGTTTCTCGGAATAATTCCGTTTTTCTCCAATTCAATAAAATCAGTAACACGCTGTTTCGCACTTTTTTGATTCTCATTTAAAACATCAAGTGTTTTTTGAGCTTTGTATAATGCCGTGTAATAAGTGATTACTCTTAATGCAACATCTTCTTTAGTTTTTGCTGCATTGGCAGTTTCCGCTTCGTATAAGTTATCGTAAGCATCAATACTGCTTTGAATTTTGAATCCTGCAAAAATAGGTAAACTCAAGTTCGCCATTCCAAGCATTGCACGATCAGGAGATGCTAAAGAAGCACTTTTATCCTGATTAGGCATATCAATAGATGCTTTTGTAAGACGCTGATATTGACCAGAAACTTTTAAATCAGGATATTGATTGTTTTTTACGGCTGTAAGCTCGTGTTTTTTTGTGTTTACCTTAGTATTGGCAAGCGTAACTTCGTTGCTTTTTTCCCAAGCCATTTTTACGGCTTCGTCTAAGGTTAAACTTGTTTTTTCTTGTGCTTCTATTGAAGATATTCCGATAAAGAATACTCCAAAGAGCATTAATTGACTAATTTTCATAAACAAGTAGCGCTTTTATAGTTTGTTGAATGTGCTTTGTGAGACTGGTTTTAATGTAATCATTGTACAATGCTTCGGTGTTTAAGTTTAGTAACTCTACGAAGAAAGGTTTATTCATATGAAAGTGAAAATACGTTCCTATGATCGTTGGCGTAATAAGCGGAATGATTACATCTTTCCTAAAAACCCCTTTTTCCTGACCTTGAGTAATAATACTCTCAACAGATTTTAGATTCCCTTTTTTTAATTCTGTAAATGCAATAAAACTTTTTTCTCTTTTTTTTGCGTTAATTTCAAAATGTAAAACTCTGAAAATCCCTTTGTTACAACTGATTCTGTTAATGTAAATTTCGATTAATTTATTGACTTTTTCAATCGGTTCCAGATTTTCTTGTAATAAATTTTCGAGTTGTAATTTTAAATCAGAAGTTTTGTAAATAATTAAAGATTCTAGTAATCTTTCTTTGGACCCAAAATAATACGAAATCATTGCAATGTTGATTTTTGCTTCTTTCGAAATATCCCGTATTGACGTCCCTTCAAATCCTTTTTCAGAAAACAACCTTTCGGCAACGTTTAGAATCTGAATTTTTTTATCGTTTAGTTCGATGTGTGACATGATGTTGTTTCTAATCGAATGCAAAATTAAACACTTGTTTAAATTAAACACTTGTTTAATTTTGTTTTAACATAATATTAACGTAAAATAGATTTTCGATTTAGTACAAAAAAAAGCTGAAACACCAAGTGTTTCAGCTCTATAGTTCTGTTTTGTCATTTCGACGAAGGAGAAATCTTCGCAAGTAGCTCCGCAATCAAAAGTTTTAATCTTTGTCGATTCTGCAACGGAGATTCTTCGTTCCTCAGAATGACAAACTATATGTTTATTGTATACAATTTATCGAATCTCTCCAACAAATTCTGCAATTTTCCCACTGCCTTTTTCGCTTAAATGCTTGATAAAAGCACTTCCAATAATAGCTCCTTTTGCATATTTGGTTGCTTGATTGAAAGTTTCTTTATTCGAAATTCCAAAACCTACGATTTGCGGGTTTTTTAAATTCATGTTTGCAATTCTTTCAAAATAACTTTCCTGAACATTTCCAAAACCAGATTGAGAACCTGTAACGCTTGCAGAACTTACCATGTAAATAAATCCGTTTGAAACGCTGTCGATAAAGCGAATGCGTTCTTCCGAAGTTTGTGGTGTAATCAAGAATACGTTAAGCAATCCGTATTTTTCGAAAATTGCTTTGTATTCATCAGCATAAACATCAACAGGTAAATCAGGAATGATTAATCCGTCAATGCCAATTTCAGCACATTTTTTGCAAAAAGCTTCAACGCCGTATTGTAACATCGGATTAAAATATCCCATAATAATCAACGGGATTTTTACGCTTTCGCGGATGTTTTGCATCTGATCGAAAAGAATTTGAGTCGTCATTCCGTTATGCAGTGCTTGTGTCGAACTTGCCTGAATCGTTGGTCCGTCTGCTAAAGGATCGCTAAACGGAAGTCCAATTTCGATTAAGTCAACACCGTTTTTTTCTAAATCTTGAATAATCTGCACGGTATCATTTAAACTTGGATATCCAGCAGAAAAATAGATCGAAAGGATCTTTTTATCTTCTTGTAATTTTTGAGTTATTCTGTTCATTTTAATATCTTTTATTTCTTATGCAAGGTTTTCAGAACCTTGTAAGTATGTTAAGTTTTGTTCTGCCACAGATTAAAGGATTTTTACTGATTACTGTTGTAAATTACTTCACGCAGATTTAAATTGATTTAAGCAGATTAGGACAGATTTTTTTTAATGTTACCAATAAAATCTGCTTTAATCTGCTAAATCAGCGTGCAAAAAATCTTTTCAAATTTGTGTAATTTGTGGCATATGATTTAAATTTTTACAATCTTACTTGTCCAGTTATCATTGTTATTTTTCTCTTTCATAACCTGTAATCGACATTTCGGGAAAAGTGATTAATCGCGCTCCATTTTGAACTGCCAATTCAATTAGGTTATAATGATCCAGTAAATTAGTTTCAATATATCCTCGTGTTGGTTTTGTTTGCGGAGCAGCTAGAATCATTTTCTATTTTTACAACTGTTAGTTTTCTGTATAAACCCAAGCAGAAATTCCAGAGTTCAATGTTACTTTAACTCTTTTGTACGCATTCGATTCAAATAAATCTACTTTAGCTAAATCTGCAAGAGTAACATTAAAAACAACACCATGAATAACATCTGAAAGGCTTTCACTTGCTATTGCAACAACATAATCTGCCATTCCAAATTCTTCTTCAATTTTCAGGCTTTTTAATTTGTAGCCATTAAGCTGATCAGGAGTGCCAGTTAATAGTTTTCTAAAAACTCGCATCTGAATTTCTTTTGAACGTAATGTTCCGTAAGAGAATAACTGTTCCATAATTATTATTTTTCTCGTTGTTTGTCTGCGTTAAATATCTTTTAATCCGTTGCTGCGGAAAACGCTCCAAATTACGATTTTTATTACAATTTAAAATAATCAATATAATTATCTAAATCTTTATCACCGCGGCCTGAAAGACTGATTACTACAATATCTGTAGGTTTGAATTTCTTTTGGTCTAAAACGGCAAAGGCATGCGCACTTTCAATGGCAGGAATAATTCCTTCTAATTTTGTTAACTGTAAACCAGCGTTCATAGCATCGTCATCAGTAACAGAGAAAAATTCTCCACGTCCAGTTTGCGCCAAGTGTGCGTGCATAGGACCAACTCCTGGATAATCTAATCCTGCAGAAATAGAATATGGTTCTGTAATTTGTCCGTCTGGAGTTTGCATTAACAATGTTTTGCAACCATGAATAACACCAACTTTTCCTAACTTACTTGTGGCAGCACTGTGACCACTGTCAACACCCTTTCCAGCAGCTTCAACAGCAATAATGCCTACTTCTGGTTCATGCAAAAAGTGATAGTATGTTCCTGCCGCATTACTTCCTCCACCAATACAAGCCACTACATAATCAGGATTCTCACGTCCTTCTTTTTCTTTTAACTGCCATTTTATTTCCTCAGAAATTACACTTTGAAAACGCGTTACCATATCTGGATACGGATGAGGTCCAATTGCCGAACCAATAATGTAATGTGTATCAACAGGATTATTAATCCAATCACGAATAGCTTCGTTTGTGGCATCTTTTAAAGTTCTTGAACCCGAAAGTGCTGGACGAACTTCTGCGCCTAACATTTTCATACGAGCTACGTTTGGCGCTTGACGAGCAATATCTATTTCGCCCATATAAACAATGCATTCCATTCCCATTAAAGCACAAACTGTTGCTGTTGCAACTCCATGCTGACCAGCTCCCGTTTCGGCAATAATTCGTTTTTTGCCTAAACGTCTTGCAACTAATATCTGTCCGATGGTATTATTTACTTTGTGAGCACCGGTATGATTTAAGTCCTCTCTTTTTAAGTAAATTTTTGTGTTGTATTTTTCAGATAAACGATTCGCAAAATAAAGCGGACTTGGACGGCCAACATAATCTTTTAAAAGTTTATCAAACTCAGCTTTAAAGTCTGGTTCACTGGTAATTTTTAAGTAGTTTTGGCGTAATTCTTCTACATTTGGATATAGCATTTCTGGAATATAAGCTCCGCCAAATTCTCCGTAATATCCTTTTTCGTTAACGTTAAAATTCATTTTATTCCAATTTTAAAAGTTGGCAACATCAAATTTTCGTTTGAAATTGCTAAATAGATTTTTGTTTTTAAGCCCCGGTTCAATTTCAAATTTACTATTTACATCGACAGCATAAATAGGTAAATTTGTTTTTGAAATTTCTTCAATGGCTTTTAATTCGTTAATTCCGATTCCGCCGCTTAAAAAGAATGGCTTGTCCGAATTGTATTTTTTTAATATAGTCCAGTCGAATGTTGTTCCGTTTCCGCCCGGCAGCTTGCCTTTTGTGTCAAACAGAAAATAGTCAGCGACAGCTTCAAAAGGTTTTATAACTTCAAAATCGAAGTTTTCATCGGCCGAAAATACTTTTATGATTTCGATTTTATTTGGCAGTTGTTTTTTTAGTTCTGATAAAAAATCAACCGATTCATTTCCGTGTAACTGAACGGCTTGTAAATTGTATGTTGTTACTTTTTCTAGAATTTCTTCCTGACTTTGATTAACAAAAACACCCACTTTTTTGACTGTTTTTATTAGTTCAGGAATGGTTCCGTTAAAATATCGTGCGGACTTTTCCCAGAAAATAAATCCCATATAATCGGGCAGGAGCGCTCCAACTTCTAGAATGTTTTCGGGGTATTTCATACCGCATATTTTGAGTTTCATTTTTTTAAATGCTTTAAGCTTTAAGCTGTAGGCTTTAGGCTAAATTAGTAATGTTAAGAAGGCTTATAGCTTAAAGCCTACAGCTGTTTAATAAATTCAGTTGCCGCTTTTCCAGCGTTGTCAGTTTTCATGAAGTTTTCTCCAATTAAGAATCCTTTGTAACCGAAAGGTTTTAGTTCTTGAATGGCTTCGATTGACGAAATGCCGCTTTCAGAAACTTTTACAAAATCATTTGGAATTTGTGATGCCAGTTGTTTGCTGAAATCTAAGCTTACTTCAAATGTTTTTAGATTTCTATTGTTTACACCAATCATATCTAAAGTAGGCATGATTGATTTTTCTAATTCTTCCTGATTATGAACTTCTAGTAAAACTTCTAATCCTAGTTTTTTTGCAAATTCAGACAGCGATTTTATTTCTTCTCTTGTTAAAACTGCCGCGATTAATAAAATTAAATCGGCTCCGTGAGCTTTTGCTTCTAAAATTTGGTATTCATCGACAATAAACTCTTTTCGCAAAAGCGGAATATTGACACTCGCTCTTGCTAAAAGTAAATCGTCAAGTGAACCTCCAAAATATTTCCCGTCTGTTAAAACAGAAATTCCACAAGCTCCAGCATTTTCGTACCCTTTAACGACTTCTTCTACAGTAAAACTTTGATTTATAATTGATTTTGATGGAGAGCGACGTTTGTGTTCTGCAATAATTCCAGAATTGCTTTCTTTTAATTTTTGGCTAAGAGAAATTGTCTGTTTTCCAAAAAATACTGAAGCTTCCAATTGAGAAACCGGAATAATTGATTTCTTCAGTATAACTTCTCGTTTTTTGTCTAGTATGATTTTATCTAAAATATTCATTGTTGTTGTTTTGCCACGAAGTCACAAAGGCGCAAATTTTATTAGTGCTAATTTGTGAAATTTGTGTTTGTTTCTTATTTGCTTAATTCTTGTAAAGTCTTTAATGCTGTCAATCCTTTTCCAGACAATAAACTTTCTTTTGCTAATTCAAATCCTTCTTTAGGAGAACATTTTGTAACAGTCGAAATTGCCATTGCTGCATTGGCACAAACCACATTATTTTGAGCTTCGTTTCCTTTTCCTGAAATAATATTGGTGAATATTTCTGCTGATTCTTCGATGGTTTTTCCGCCTTCAATTTCGGTTTGTGATAAAAGACGAACGTTAAAATCTTGTGGATTCAACATTCCTTCCATATGACTTGTTATAATTTTTGTCGGACCAGTTAAAGAAATCTCATCGTAGCCGTCAAGCGAATGCAAAATGGTGAAATTTACATTGGTATTTTGATATAAATAAGCATACATTCTCGCTAATTCTAGATTGAAAACACCAACCAATTGGTTTTGCGGAAATGATGGGTTTACCATTGGCCCCAACATATTAAAGAATGTTTTTACTGCCAATTCTTTACGGATTGGCCCCACATTTTTCATCGCTGGGTGAAATAGGGGAGCATGCAAAACGCAAATACCTGCTTTATCGATACATTTTTCTAAAAAGGAAGGATCGTTGCTAAATTTAATTCCCATTTTTTCCATTACGTTGCTTGACCCTGAAATGGATGAAACACCATAATTTCCATGTTTGGCAACTTTAATTCCAGCTCCTGCCGAAACAAATGAAGCTAAAGTGGAAATATTAAAAGTGTCTTTTCCGTCACCGCCCGTTCCGCATAAATCGATGGTGTTGTAAGCTGATAAATCAACGCGAATACACAAGTCTAATAAAGCTTCACGAAAACCCGAAAGTTCATCGATTGTTATGCTTCGCATCATAAATACGGTCAAAAATGCCGAAATCTGACTTGGATTGTATTGACCGCTTGAAATATTAATCAATACGTTTTTTGCTTCTTCTTTAGTAAGCACTTCGTGATTGATTAATTTGTTTAATATAGTTTTCATTTAATTTAGTCTTAAAGTCATAAAGTCGAAAGTCTTAAAGTCTTCTTATTTTTGACGTTTATTTTTAAAATTGATTAATGTTTTTTAGTTTTAATAGGAAAGACTAAGTTTTTA
Source organism: Flavobacterium sp. FlaQc-30 (assembly GCF_044005885.1). Taxonomy (NCBI): domain Bacteria; kingdom Pseudomonadati; phylum Bacteroidota; class Flavobacteriia; order Flavobacteriales; family Flavobacteriaceae; genus Flavobacterium; species Flavobacterium sp. FlaQc-30. The sequence continues at coordinate 178,816 of NZ_JBIPCO010000002.1, forward strand.
ATATTTGACTTTATGACTTTCGACTTTAAAACTTTTGACTAACTTCTAATCCAATTCTCTAAAATCCTTTTACCTTTTGGTGTCAGTACACTTTCTGGGTGAAACTGAACGCCTCTTACATCAAATTTTTTGTGACGTAAAGACATAATTTGTCCGTTTTCGTCAACAGAAGTAGCTTCAAGAACTTCTGGCAGATTGCTGTCAACCACCCACGAATGGTATCTTCCAACTTCAAACTCATTTCCTAAGCCTTCAAATAAAATTTCATCTGAAACTACTGTTTTTACATTTGTAGCAACACCATGATATACTTTGTCTAGGTTTGAAAGTGTTCCGCCAAAAACTTCTCCAATTGCCTGTTGTCCTAAACAAACACCAAGAATGCTTTTTGTTGGTGCGTATTTTTCAATTACTGCTTTTAATAGACCAGCTTCATCTGGAATTCCAGGTCCCGGAGAAAGTAAAATTTTATCAAAAGATGCGATTTCGTCAATTTCGAATTCATCATTTCTGTAAACGGTTACTTCGCAGTTTAAATCTTCCAAATAGTGCACTAAATTATAAGTGAAACTATCGTAATTGTCTATAACTAATATTTTTTTCATTTTTTTGAGGTTCTAAGTTGCTAAGGTTCTGAGGTTCTAAGTTTCAGTATCTTGAAACTTGAAACAAAGAAAACTTGAAACTAAATTTTCTTATTTTTCTCGAACGTATTTTTCGACTATAATTCGATCAACGCCTAATTTTTCTACTTTTTCGATTCCTTTTTGAATCAGTGTATCATTTTTGATTTTTACTGTAAATTCAAATTTGTTGTTTTCCCATTCTCTATTATTAAAAAATTCCAAATTCTCAGTGTAAGTACTGTCTTTTAATGTGTACTTTCCGCCGCCGCCAAAAAATAGTGCGGTACTGTCTTTTCCATTATTTAAATCATGATTGAAAAAAGCAAAATGGGTGTCATTTATAATTTTAATCATTTTTGTTTTTGAATTGAAAGTAGAAAACGTAGAGTCTTTTTCAGTCGTTTCAGCTGATATAAGACGCCAGGTTCCTGATATCGGAATCAAATTTGATTCTTTTTTCGTTTCACAAGATGTAAATAATAAAACTGCAACAGCAAATGGAATTAATTTTTTCATAGTTTTTTGTTTATGGTTTATAGTTTATGGTTTTGTCAATCTTTGTCTCCAGCGGTTGAAACCGCTGGCTATATTTACTTAGCTTTTTTATGATCGTTTTTCAAATATAGCCCGAGATTTCAACCTCGGGAAACGTATTGTGGGCTATATTTTCTCAGCCATTTCTAAGGCGGTGTTCAATGCTCTTAATTTGTTGTAAACTTCCTGCATTTCACTTTCTTCGTCAGAACTTGCTACAATTCCAGCGCCTGCCTGACAATGTAATTGATGGTTTTTGCTAAGGAAAGTTCTAATCATAATAGCATGATTAAAATTGCCTTCAAAATCCATGAAGCCAATTGCGCCTCCATAAAAATTACGGTTGGTTTTTTCGTAATCTTCGATTAATTGCATCGCTCTGTGTTTTGGTGCTCCGCTTAAAGTTCCTGCTGGAAAAGTATCTGCAACAACCTGCATTGTAGTTGCTTTGTCGTGTAAATGTCCTGTTACTTTTGAAACTAAGTGAATTACGTGCGAGAAAAACTGAACTTCTCTGTACTTCTCTACATTTACATCATGACCGTTGCGGCTTAAATCGTTTCTTGCCAAGTCAACTAACATTACGTGTTCGCTGTTTTCTTTTTTATCTTCAGAAAGTTCTTTGGCTAAAAGCGCATCACGTTCGTCATTTCCAGTTCTTTTAAAAGTTCCTGCAATTGGGTGAATTTCGGCTTTTCTGTTTTTTACGATAATTTGTGCTTCTGGTGAAGAACCAAATATTTTGAAATCTCCATAATCAAAAAAGAATAAATAAGGAGATGGATTAATACTTCTTAAAGCTCTATAAACATTGAATTCATCGCCTTTAAAACCTTGTGTGAAACGACGCGATAAAACCAATTGAAAAACGTCACCGCGGAAACAATGTTTTTTAGCTAAAGCGACATTATGTTTAAACTCTTCATCAGTTAAGTTTGAGAAACCTTCGCCTTCTTTAGTGAATTTATAAGAAGCAATATTTCTGGACTGAAGTAATTGTTCAATTTCTGAAATGTTATTTCTTCTATCAACACTATGGCAGAATATATAAGCTTCATTTTTAAAGTGATTGATCGCAATTATGTTTTGATATACAGCATAAAATACATCTGGAATTACAGTTGCATCGTCTTTTTTTGCAATTGAAACTTTTTCAAAATAACGAACAGCATCATAAGAAATGTATCCAAAAAGACCGTTATTGATAAATTTGAAATCATTTTTTTCTGATTTAAATTGACTTGAAAATTCCTGAATTACTTCTGGAATATTAGTTGTCGCATCAATAGAAATTTGTTCTGTTGTTCCGTCAGGAAAAGTTTTTGAAATGATTTCATTTTCAATTTTAATTGTTGCAATTGGATTGCAGCAGATGTAAGAGAAACTGTTGTCATTTCCATGATAATCACTACTTTCTAGTAATAAACTGTTTGGGAATTTGTCTCTTATTTTAAAATAAATACTAACCGGCGTAATCGTGTCAGCCAGAATTTGTTTATAATGTGTATTGAGTATAAAAGGTTTCAAAGTATGTTGTTTTATAGTTTTTAATTTCGTTTTTTGCTTAAGTTTTTATCAAAAAAAAAGGCTTGTCGTGATGACAAGCCTTTTATATTTATAGTTTTACAGTACCATAGGAAGCTTCGTTCACGACGTTTGACGTAAATTCTTCCACCACCAAGTATTGTTCATTATTGTTTTCATTTTCTTATTTTGATGTCACAAAGATATAAATGTAAATTGGAATAGAATACATAAAAATTCAAAAAAATCTTTTCTAAATTTAGAAATTTGTTAAATTTTAAAATTCAAATCTAGCTTAAGACCTTAATTTCCAATAGCCAGCGTGTTGTTTACATTTACTCTAAAATCTGGATTACTTTTAATATTTGGAAGCATAAAAAGCTCTGTATTTTTAGATTTTGTGTATTCTATGTTTGATTGGGCAGTGTTATAATAGTTCTGAATTATCGAATTACTGGCAGAAGATTCACTTGTAATACCACCTGTGCAATTGTTTATAATTAAGTTTTTAAAAGTTAGTTTAGACAAATTTACTTCGCCGTTTCCAATATTTCCTTCTAATAAAACAAAAGGAGAGAAGCCTGAAACAATACTGTTGTTTAAATTGAAAAAGGTGTTCTCTCTCACATAAATAGATTCTCTCACTAAACCTTGATTGTTTTCCTCGAGATTAACTAGGGTAACATTGTTTGCGTTTATCTTAGTCATCTTTTTTGTCATGTCCGTATTTTCAATTTTATCGTATGAGTCAACTTCAAAGCATCTTGATCCTGAGATGTCTGATGAAAACGGATGACGAATTGCAATACTGTTATTAATATTGATTTGTGCACCTTGTGTAAAATCAAAATCATCATCAGTAGTTCGATAAGAAATAAGATTGTTTAGGTTCAAATCACCTCCGTAACATTCAAAAGAATCATCATTTGAATAGCTGATTTGTATATTGCTTAAAGTGGTTTTTCGTCCAACACCAGCCAGTGAAAGTCCGTTTAACTCTTTTAAAGCACTTAATTTACGACCAGAATATTCAATTCGCACATATTTTAAAATTCCAGAATTATCCTCAGCATCAGAACCTCCATAGTGATTTAACATAGGTTCTAAATTGAAAGGAAGAATGTGAACACCGCCAAGTGCATTTATAGGTGCTTTGCCTAGAATGATAATTCCACCCCAGTCACCTGGACGTCTTTCCGAGATTTCTTTGTTTGATGTAAAAACGATAGGATCCGTTTCAAGACCTTCGGCCATAATTTTGGCTCCATTTGTTACTACAAGTGTACCGCAGGTTTTATCATCTCCTCGAATAACAGTTCCAGGTTCGATTGTTAAAGTGGCATTGTTTGTAACATAAACAACGCCAACTAATTGATAAGTATTTCGTTTGACTAATTTGGTGTCTTTGTCAATATTTCCTGCAATAATATTGGTAGCTTCATTATATTCAGTATTTGCAGGTTTAAAGTTAGTCCAATTGTTCATCCAGTTTGTGCTGCCAAAAATCCCTTTTGGCTGCTGTTGCGCTTGAAGAAGAAAAGCATTTAGAAGTGTAAAAAGTACAATATGTATTTTTGTTTTCATAACTACGATTTTGATTTCTAGTTTTTGATTTTTAAGATGCTCAAAAGTAGAAGCCGAATGTTAATCAAAATGGCTGTAGTTATTATGAAAGCGTTATTGCAGTATTAAGAACGTTATGTTTTTGAAAAGTTTAAAAGAAAAAACCCTAACAGAATCAATCTGTTAGGGTTTTTCTTATATATGAATTAGTAAGTCTTAAATTAGAATTTTAAAGCTACAGTTAATTCGAAATCGTCATTGATAGTGTTGTCTCCTAAGTTTTGGAAGAAGTTACCAGACTTGTATTTGATATCGTATTTAGTTCTGTCAACTTTAAATGCAGTTGTTGCAGTGTTTCCTTTTACAGTGATATCAAAAGTTACAGGTTTAGTGATTCCTTTGATAGTTAAATCAGCAGTTACAGTATAAACGTCAGTTGCTTTAGCTCCGATAGTTTTGAAAACTAATTTTGCAGTAGGGAATTTATCAGTTCCAAAGAAATCGTCAGCTTTCAAGTGACCGTTTAATTTTCCTTGGTATTCTCCAGTTAAGTCAGTTGCAGTTAATGAAGTCATATCAACTGTAAAACTTCCTCCAGTTAATTTTTTTCCTTTGAAAACTACAGCTCCTTCTTTAAAGTTTACTGTTCCAGAGTGCTCTCCAGTTACTTTTTTACCTACCCATTTGATAGTAGATGCTTTTACATCGATTTTTTTAGTTTGAGCATTTACTGAAATACTAGCCGCTGCTACGAATAATGCTATTGCAATTATTTTTAAATTTTTCATGTTGTTAAAATTGATTTTGGATTAATATTAATAATTATATAGTGATAAATAACTCCTCTTGAGATTTTCTAACTTTTTTGTAATGTTGAGCTTCGTCCTCCTCATGTCTGTAACCTACAGTTGCGATAACAGCAGCATTTAAGCCTAGTTCGTCGAAACCTAAAATTTCATTGAATTGTGCTGGGTTGAAACCTTCCATTGGTGTAGCGTCGATTTTTAATTCAGCAGCAGCAGCCAATAAAGTTCCTAAAGCGATATACGTTTGTTTTGAAGTCCAGATATTTTTAGCCTCTTGCGATAAGTTTGAGATAACTCCATTCATCATATCTGCAAATCCGCCTAAAGCTTCAGTTGGAAGACCTCTTGTTTCGCTGATGTTTTTAATGTAAGCAGCTACAGATTCTGGTCCTGCATTTAAGTCATTTGCAAAAACAAATAGATTAGAAGCATCTGTGATTTGAGTTTGTCCCCAAGCTGCAGCTTTTAATTTTTCTCTAATTTCTGGGTTTTCTACAAGAACAACTTTAAAAGGTTGTAATCCGTATGAAGAAGCAGCTAATCTAACAGCTTCTTTTAATGTATTTAAATCTGCTGCAGATATTTTTTTAGTAGCATCAAACTTTTTTGTTGCATATCTCCAGTTCAAATTGTCTAATAATGTGCTCATAATATTAATTTTGTTGGGTTCTGTATTTTTCTAATAATTGATTTAATAATTCTAATTCTTCAGGACTTATATTCTTCGCAAATGCACGTTCATGTTCATCTACTTTCGGATCTAATTCTTTTAAAACATCTAATCCTTTCTGCGTGATCAAAACTTCAATTTTTCGTCGATTATCAGGACAAACATTTCGAGTAACAAATTCTTTTAGTAATAATTTGTCTACTAATCGTGTTGTGTTACTTGTTTTTGCCAGCATGCGTTCCTGTATAACACACATATTGGCAGGATTTCCTTTTTGTCCTCTTAATATGCGCAGTACATTATATTGCTCTCCGGATAAATCATACTGTTTTATCAACTCGTTGAAATGATCCTGAATCACATTCTGTGTGTACATGATATTCAGAATAACTTTTTTCGCATTATCCATCTTAACTGTACTCTTAATTACCTCTTCGATTGTCATAGTTGTAAGTGTATAATTTGTATATACAAATGTATGACTTTTAATAGTTGTATATACAAGTGTCATGTTAAATTTTTGTTAATTGAATTAAAACGAGTAAATAACTTGATATACCCTATAGAATTAGTGCAAAAATAATATTTATTTTTTTAAGTTCTGAATTATCGTTATTGAAGTTTTTAAGATGTTGGTAATGATGTTTTTATGTTTCTGATGCTTAAAGTAATTGGCTTTAACATAATGTAAAATTTTATCATCAGGGCGTGCCACCATCCCGGTAAGAGGGCAAACTTACTTTGCGCATATACGCCCTCTTATCAGGATGCTGTCGGGCTATCCATACTGCTTCGGCAGTTTATTCCTATCCCTCACGCGAGCGTAATCGCATTAAATTAAGTTTTTTAGACAACTTGATTTAGATTTTTTTCGGTAAAAACGTTGATTTTTGCGTACTATATTTATGAATAGCCTTCTGATTCAGCTGGAGGTAATTAGTATGCGCAGTAATAAGGCTTTAGCCAAATCAGATATTTTTGGCTAAAGCCATTCTAATAGTAAACCCGACAGGTTTCAAAAAACCTGTCGGGTTTGAATATCAAAACGTAAAAGAATTAAAACTAAAATAGAGTAATTAATTAAGTACCAAATATAAAGCGGCCGCTAAACCAGATCCAATTATTGGTCCTACAATTGGAATCCAGGCGTATTCCCAATTACTGCTTCCTTTTATAGGTAAAAGCGCGTGTACAATTCTTGGGCCTAAATCTCTGGCCGGGTTTATGGCATAACCTGTGGTTCCTCCAAGAGACAAACCAATTACCCACACTAATATTGCTACCGGAAGTGCTCCAATCGTTCCTAAGCCAATTGCGGCATTAGAATCGGCTGCAATTTTTAAACTTGGTCCCGCAATATAAAAGATTGTAAAAATTAAAACGAAAGTGGCAATTATCTCACTGATTAAGTTGGATACATTATTTTTGATCGCTGGTGATGTAGAGAAACAGGCGAGTTTTGTTCCTTCATCTTCTGTTATTGCAAAATGATCTTTATGAGATAACCAGACTAAAAAGGCTCCTGACATTGCGCCAATCATTTGTGCCAGAACATAAGAAGGAACTAAATTCCAATCAAATTTGCCAATAAGAGCCAAACCGAGCGTAACGATAGGATTTAAGTGTGCTCCGCTAATTGGTCCCGCAACAGTTACACCCACAAAAACAGCAAATGCCCAAGCGGTAGTGATAACAATCCAGCCTGAATTATTTCCTTTAGTATCTTTAAGTACAACGTTTGCAACAACGCCGTTACCTAATAAAATCATTAACATTGTGCCTAAAATTTCTGCTGTAAAAGGAGTCATATTTTTGTTTTTTAGTTTTATTCTTCAATCCAGTTTGATGCGCGTCCAACAGCTTTATCCCAATTTTTCACAAGCTTATTTACTTCTGATTTATCCATTTTAGGAGAAAACACTTTATCTATAGACCATTGTTCTTGTAAATCATCTAAGCTTGACCAATAACCTACGGCAAGTCCTGCTAAATAAGCAGCTCCTAAAGCTGTTGTTTCCAGTATTGTTGGTCTGGTAACGTTAGATCCAAATATATCAGATTGAAATTGCATTAATAAGTTGTTGGCGGCTGCACCTCCGTCAACTCTTAATTCTATTCCTTTATACCCAAAATCAGCCTCCATAGCTTTAAGTAAATCATTTACCTGATAAGCGATTCCTTCTAGAGTTGCTCTTGCAATATGTGCATTTGTGGTGCCTCTGGTTATTCCTACTATTGCACCTCTTGCGTATTGATCCCAATACGGAGCTCCCAATCCAGTTAAGGCGGGAACAAAATAAACGCCTCCATTATCTGGTACGCTGCTGGCTAAACTTTCGATTTCATCAGATCTGCGAATCATTTTTGCACCATCTCGCAGCCATTGTACGGCGGCACCTCCTACAAATACACTGCCTTCTAGAGCATAAGTAGTTTTACCGTTAATTTTCCAAGCAATTGTAGTTAGTAAGTTATGGGTCGAAAAAACAGGTTTTTCACCCGTATTCATTAACATAAAACATCCCGTTCCATAGGTGTTTTTTACCATTCCTGAATTGGTACATAACTGACCAAAAAGTGCTGCCTGCTGATCTCCCGCAACTCCGCTGATAGGAATTTTTGTTGAAAATAGGGTAGTGCTGGTTTCACCATAAATTTCACTGCTCTGTTTTACTTCTGGCAGCATAGCTCTCGGAATATCAAACAATGCTAATAATTCGTCATCCCAATCTAAGGTGTTAATGTTAAATAATAAAGTTCTGCTGGCATTAGAAACATCCGTCATAAATAATTTACTTCGGGTTAATTTCCATATCAGCCAAGTATCTACAGTTCCAAAGCAAAGTTTTCCCTGTTCTGCTTTTTCGCGTGCTCCAGCAACATTATCTAAAATCCATTTTACTTTGGTTCCAGAAAAATAAGCATCCAGAATAAGTCCGGTTTTTTGCTGAATCATTTCAGTATGTCCCTGTGCTTTCAGTTCGTCACAATATTTTGCTGTTCTGCGATCTTGCCAGACAATTGCGTTGTAAATAGGTTCGCTTGTTTCGCGATCCCAAACGATCGTAGTTTCTCTTTGATTAGTAATGCCAATTGCGGCTATTTCTCTGCCCGAAATTCCAACTTTAGCAATTACCTCGGCAGCTACACTAACTTGTGAAGACCAGATTTCATTCGGATCATGTTCTACCCATCCTGGTTTCGGGAAAATTTGCTCAAAGGGCTTTTGGGAAATACTAACCGTTTCTCCCTTATGATTGAAAACAATGGCTCTTGAAGAAGTTGTTCCCTGATCCAGTGCTAAAATTAATTTGTCCTGCATGGTTTATATATTCTTAAGTTAGTAATAGTCTATTGAAATTCTTTTAAAAGAAAACCTCTCGAAATTCCTTTAAAGTTTGAAATCTCTTTGTGTATCCAAGCTTCATCATGTCCAAGTTCTTTTGCCAGTACTCTTGCCACTTTTTCTGAAGACTCAATTGCTGCTCTGGCATCTAAAAACAATAAACGTACACGTCTTGCTAAAATATCATCAACGGTTCTTGCCATTTCATATCGAATTGCCCAAACAACTTCTGCCATTGTAAATTCATGATCCGGATGAAGTTTTTCTTTTAATTCGGGTTCGTTTTTTTGTAATTCTAGTATTTCAGCAACATCTGAACCGTAGATGTACAAATGATTCATTCTGTCTAAAGTTGTAGTAGGTTTATTTCCATGAATAGAAAGATGTTGTGTAACGCAAGGCTTATTAGGTAATTTGCCTTTTTTGATTGCTTTATCTATAATGTCTTCAGCGATTTTTCTGTATGTTGTCCATTTGCCGCCGGTAATGGTTATTAAGCCGGTTTCTGAAACTATAATTTTATGACTTCTAGAAACTTCTTTGGTGCTTTTTCCTTCCTCTTCTGGAGCAGCTAAAGGACGTAAACCTGCAAAAACAGATAAAACGTCGGCTCTTGTTGGTTTTTTAGCTAGAAAACGCTGCGCATTTTCCAATACAAATTCAATTTCGCTTTCAAGAGCAATAGGTTCCAAACTGTGTTTTCTAATTAAGGTGTCAGTTGTACCCACTACAATTCTGTTGTGCCAGGGTACCGCAAACAAAACTCGTCCGTCGCTTGTTTTAGGAATCATCAAAGCGTGATCGCTTGGCAAAAATGATTTGTCAAATACAAGATGAATTCCCTGACTTGGAACAATATATTTTTTGTAAACCGTATCGTTCAGTTTCATAATGGCATTTGTAAAAACGCCGGTTGCATTAATAATTGCAGCACCTTTTATTTTGTAATGATCACCCGTTTCATGATCTATTGCTTCGACACCGATAATTTGGTTTTTATCATCTTTTAATAAGTTTACAACTTTAGCATAATTTAAAAGACAAGCTCCTTTTTCTACTGCAGTTTGAGCAATGTTTATAGCCAAACGAGAATCATCAAATTGTCCGTCATGGTAAATAACGCCATTTACCAAACCTTTTTCTTCTACGGTTGGAAGCATTTCGATTGTTTTTTTCTTCGAAATATATTTTGATCGGCCTAAGCTTAAACGTCCAGCCAACAAATCATAAATAGTCAGTCCTGTAGTATAAAAAAGTCCTCCCCACCAATTGTAATTGGGGATTACAAAAGATTGATTTTTAACTAAGTGTCCAGCATTTTTAGCTAGTAAACCTCTTTCTTTTAGGGCTTCTATAACCAAGTGTATATTTCCCTGTTCTAAATAGCGAACTCCGCCGTGAACTAATTTAGTACTTCTGCTTGAAGTTCCTTTTGCAAAATCGACCGCTTCAAGTAAGATTGTTTTATAACCTCTGCTTGCCGCATCAAGAGCAGTTCCAAGACCGCTTGCTCCACCACCAATTATAATTACATCCCACTGTTCAGTATTTTTTAATTTCGACAATTGTTCTGAGCGTTTCATATAGTATCGATTTATTGGTGTTTTTTGTAAGATAAAATCTTATATAGTAAACTTAATAAAACTTAATGAAACTAAAATGAAGAAATACTCTTAATAAGAAAATTTGTCTGTAAAGAAGCTGTGAACCTTAGTTCTGGAAAAAATAAACCCGACAGGTTTTAGAAATCTGTCGGGTTTATAATATGTGAAAAGAATTTTATTTAATGAGGAAGTTTGTCCTTAATCAAACCATAAAACCAAGTTCCTGCAATGGCACTTAATAAGGTTACTGCAATTACAGTTGCGCCAGTACCAATTTGAGCGAAAAGCGGCCCAGGACAAGCTCCAGTAATTGCCCATCCAAAACCAAATAATAATCCGCCATAGATTTGTCCTTTACTGAAAGTCTTTGGCTGAATTTCGATTTTCTCTCCTTGAAGGGTTTTAATATTGAATTTTTTAATGATAAAAACAGATATAACACCAACAACAACAGCGCTTCCAATTACGCCATACATGAAGAATGATTGTAAATGAAACATTTCCTGAATACGAAACCAGCTGATGATTTCTGCTTTTACGAATACAATTCCAAAAAGAATTCCAACAATAAGATATTTAAGATTTGCGAATCCTGAATCTTTTATTTGACTTCCGTTGATTCCTTCTGTGTCTGTATTTTTATTTTCTAAATTGCTCATTTTTGAAATTTTAAAGTGAAAGAATATAAGGTAAAATCAAAAGTGACATTACAAAACCGCCAATCATAAAACAGATTGTTGCTACTAATGAAGGCCATTGTAAATTTGAAATTCCCATAATCGCGTGTCCGCTCGTACATCCGCCCGCATAACGCGTTCCAAAACCAACTAAAAATCCGCCTACAACAATCATTATAAATCCGCGAAGCGTTAATAAACTTTCCCATGAGAATAATTGCGCTGGAACTAAACCAGAATGATCTGTAATTCCGTAAGCCGCTAATTGTTCTGAAAGTTCAGGAGTAATTTGAACTGGATTTGGATTAGAAAGGAAAGAAGCAGCGATAACTCCGCCAAGAAAAATTCCGAAAACGAAGAATAAATTCCAACTTTCTTTTTTCCAATCGTATTTAAAAAATGAAATATTTGCCGGAATACAAGCCGCACAAATATGACGAAGCGAAGAACTAATCCCGAAAGATTTATTTCCGATTATCAATAAAATAGGAACTGTTAAACCAATTAAAGGGCCTGAAACGTACCAAGGCCAAGGTTCTTTTAAAATTTCTAACATATTTTTAAGGTTCAAAGGTTCAAAGGTTCATAGGGGCAGAGGTTCAAAGGTTCAGATTCAAAGAAATAACTTTGTTCCTTTGAACCTTTGCCTCTCTGTACCTCAAATTTATTTTAATACTTTGCTTTGACAAACAAAATCTGATTTTGGAACTTCTGTTTTTGAGATGGCTCCAAAACCGCCGTCAATTTCAGAAAAATTTCTAAATCCGCGTGCTTGTAAAATCGAAGCCGCAATCATACTGCGGTAACCGCCCGCACAATGCAGATAAAAATGTTCATTTGGGTTAATGTCTTTTACCCAGTCATTTATGTAGGCAAGAGGTTTGCTGTAAGCATCTTCAATGTGTTCAGCTTCATACTCAGTTTCCTTTCGAACATCAATAACTTTATCTTTTTTAATGTCGAATTCTTTTGAAAATTGTTCTGCAGAGATTCTGTTTACAGTATCAATTTCAAAACCAGCTTTCTGCCAAGCTTCAAAACCGCCTTCTAAATGTCCGATAATCGTATCGAAACCTACACGGCTTAAGCGTGTAACCGTTTCTTCTTCAAGACCTACTTCAGTTATCAATATAATAGGTTGTTTTACATCGCCAATTAAAGTTCCAACCCACGGCGCAAAATCACCATTGATTCCAATATTAATAGATTGCGGAATAAATCCTTTTGCAAAATCACCGCTTTTGCGAGTATCTAAAATCAAAGCTCCAGTTTCTTCGGCAACAGCCTCAAATTCTTCAACTTTAATTGTTTTCATTCCGTTATGCAAAACCGTTTCAAAGCTTTCGTAACCACCTTTGTTCATCGCTACATTCATACTGAAATATGCAGGAGGAGGCAATAAACCATCAGTAACTTCTTTAATAAATTCTTCTTCGGTCATATTGGCACGCAAAGCATAATTGGTTGCTTTTTGATTTCCAATAGTCGAAACTGTTTCTTTGCTCATGTTTTTTCCACAGGCACTTCCTGCACCATGCGCAGGATAAACAATTACATCATCTGCCAGAGTCATGATCTTATCTCTCAGCGAATGATACAAAATTCCTGCTAGCTGATCTTGAGTCATTCCTGCTGCTTTTTGAGCTAAATCAGGACGGCCAACATCACCTATAAACAAAGTGTCGCCAGAAAAAATGGCGTGATCTTTTCCGTTTTCATCAATCAGTAAAAAAGTAGCGCTTTCCATAGTATGTCCTGGAGTATGCAGTACTTTTATAGTTACTTTTCCAATTTTAAATTCCTGACCGTCTTTTGCAGAAATGCAGTCAAATTCGCAGGCAGCGTTTGGTCCGTAAACAATAGGAGCTTTCGTTTCTTTGCTTAAATCAATATGTCCAGAAACAAAATCAGCGTGAAAATGTGTTTCGAAAATGTATTTCAATTTTACCTGATCGCGTTCAAGACGATCTAAATAAGGTTGAATTTCTCGTAATGGATCAATAATCGCGGCTTCGCCGTTTGAAGTAATATAATAAGCACCTTGTGCAAGGCATCCGGTGTAAATTTGTTCTATTTTCATGATATGAATTCTAAAAATAAGGGAAGACAAAGGTAACCTAGTTTTTTATTAAAATGGGTGACTAATGTTACAGAAATTTGATTTTGTCTAAAAAAAGGAATTTTTACCACATAAGTGATATAAGTAAATTTAAGGCATGCGTAATCTGCGTTTTGCTAAAATGAACTGATATAACTTATATGGTGGAAAAAAATCTATGTAATTTTACAACTGACGAAAATTATTGATATGAACACAGGAGACTTATTAGATCAAATTGCTTTTATAAAAGAAATTGATAAAGTAAAATACATTCAGCGCAAGACAAAACTATTTAACAGCGATCGATGTGAGAATGATGCAGAACACAGCTGGCATTTAGCTTTAATGGCGATTGTTTTGGCAGAACATTCAAATGAGCCAATTGATGTTTTGAAAGTGGTAAAAATGGTTTTGATACATGATATTGTAGAAATTGATGCTGGTGATGTTTTTATATATGATACGGTAAAAAGTCATGATAATACTGATGAGGAACGATTGGCGGCGAATCGCATTTTTGGTTTGCTTCCGAAAAGTCAAGCTGAAGAATTAATTTCTATTTGGGAAGAGTTTGAAGCAGGACAAACTAACGAAGCTAAATTTGCAAGATCTATGGACAGACTTGAGCCTTTATTGCAAAACACTTCTAATAACGGCGGAACTTGGAAAGAGTTCGGCGTGAAATATGATAAAGTTTACGAAAAGAAAAGCGTCATTAAAAATGGTTCACAATCTATATGGAATTACGCCGAAGGTTTGATTAATGAAAGTGTTGAAAAAGGAATTTTAGAGAAATAACCAATAACAACCACGCAATCAAAATTAAATATAGCCTGCGGTTTTAACCGCAGGAAACTTATCGAATATGCATTGTGTTCACGTGGTTGAAACCACGAGCTATGTTTAAGCACATAAATTTATACGCAATATTGTCATTTCGACCGAAGGGAGAAATCACACACGAGATTCCGCAACGTATATTTCTATTCGTTGTAGAAATTCTAGTGTGATTTCTCCTTTGTCGAAATGACAAATAGAGACACACTCATCATAAAGCATAAGTGTAATTCATACTTTTAAATTGTTGAAAAGTTTAACTAATATTGGGAGATAAACTTTTTTTTAAGAGGCTTTGTTCGGGTTGTAATGGTTAAATTTGTGGAACTTCATAAACAAATTACCACTTATGGAAGAAATGCTCTTTTATGACCGAATGCAATTTGCCTTCACCATTACTTTTCATTATCTTTTTCCGCAGCTTACAATGGGACTTTCCTTGATCATTGTGTACTTCAAATGGAAATATTTAAAAACTAAAAACGAACAATACAATCACGCCACCCATTTTTGGATGAAAATCTTTGCCCTCAATTTTGCAATGGGCGTTGTAACAGGAATTCCAATGGAGTTTCAGTTTGGAACGAACTGGGCAAAATTCTCTGAATTAACAGGAGGAATTATTGGTCAGACACTTGCCATGGAAGGAATGTTTTCATTTTTTCTAGAATCTTCTTTTCTAGGTATATTTTTATTTGGCGAAAAACTTCTTGGGCATAAATGGCATTTTGTAACCGGATTATTAATCTGCATTGGTTCTTGGGCGAGCGGATTTTTAATTATCGCAACACATTCGTGGATGCAGAATCCTGTAGGTTATGAAATTCTTGAAAACGGAAAATTTGTGCTTAATAATTTTCAAGCTTTGTTCTTAAATCCGTGGCTTTGGCCTTCATATCTTCATAATCAAGCGGCTTCTATGGTAACAAGTTCATTTGTTGTTGCGGGAATTGGGGCTTTCTATATTTTAAGTAAAAAGAATATTTCTTTTGGGAAATTGTTCTTGAAAACGGGAGTGATTTTCGGATTGATTTCGAGTATAATCGTTGCAATGCCAACGGGAGATTTACTGGCGAAAAATGTTGTGAAATACCAACCGGTAACTTTTGCTGCAATGGAAGGAATTTTTCATACCGAGAAAAAAGGTTCTGAAATTGTTTTAATTGGTCAGCCCGATGTAAAAGATAAAAAATTGGATAACAAAATCGCAGTTCCTAATATTTTAAGTTTCCTGACTTATGGAAATTGGGAGCAGGAAATAAAAGGTCTGGATCAGTTTGAAGAAGATCTGCATCCAACTAATATTTCGGGGTTATATTATGCTTATCATATTATGGTTGGACTTGGAACAGTATTTATCGGCTTAATGATGATTTCACTTTTTCAATTAATCAGAGGGAAATTGTTTGAAACCAAATGGATTTTATGGTCGTTAATGTTCATGATGCCATTTCCGTATATTGCCAATACAACGGGTTGGTATACGGCTGAATTAGGAAGACAGCCTTGGCTTGTTTACAATTTAATGCGAACTGCAGCTGGTGCGTCGCCAACGGTTTCATCAGGTAATACCTTGTTCACACTGCTTGGTTTTATTGGTTTATACCTTTTACTTGGCATGTTGTTTTTGCTTTTGATTGGAAAAATTATCAATAAAGGCCCTCATCAAGATGGCATAACTGAAAATATATAAGTATGGAATTTTTTTGGTACGTAGTTTTAATGGGAATTTTGGCTGTTTATCTGGTTTTAGACGGTTATGATTTTGGAGCAGGAATTATTCATTTATTTTTTGCAAAAACAGAAAAGGATAAAAAAGCAATTACAAGTGCTATTGGTCCGTTTTGGGATGCCAATGAAGTTTGGCTGATTGCGGCTGGAGGTGTTTTATTTTTTGCTTTCCCAACTTTATATGCTTCTTCTTTCAGCGGATTTTATCTGCCTTTGATTATGATTTTGTGGCTTTTGATTTTTCGTGCAATCGGACTTGAAATGCGCGGGCAGATTCATCACCCAATGTGGGAAACAATTTGGGATAAAGCTTTTGGGATTGCAAGTTTACTTTTGGCGCTTTTCTTTGGGATCGCTTTAGGAAATATTGTTCGTGGCGTAAATCTCGGAATGGTGCAAAACGGTGTTTCTACACAAGAAGCGCATTTTTTCTTTCTGCCTTTGTGGAATCCAACTTTTAGTCCTCAGGCAAGTGAATTGGGAATTATAGATTGGTTTACGCTTTTTCTAGGTATTGTGAGCGTTGTGGCGCTAACAATTCATGGTGCAAATTGGATTATTTACAAAACAAATTCAGCTTTGAATCCGCAGCTTAAAAATGTAGTTTTTAAACTGAATATTGTACTCTTGGTTTTAGTTTGTATCTCTTTGCAAATTTGGCATTTTATAGAGCCTAAACCGTTTCATAATTTCATAGAAAATCCTATTCTTTGGTTTTTCCCGCTTTTGACTTTTGTTGGAATTTTAGGATTGTTTAAAGTGCGCTCGTTTAAAAAAGATGGTCACGGATTTTTGTTTTCAACCTTGTTTTTATTAGGCGGATTTGCTTCAACAGCGGTTTCAATTTTCCCAAATGTTTTGCCTTCAACAAATAATGTGAATCCTTCGTTAACAATTTACAATACCGCAGCGCATGAATATGGATTAAATGCAGGATTGAGCTGGTTTTTTATAGCACTGTTTTTAGTTGTCATTTACTTTATTATTCAGTATAAAGTTTTTAGCGGAAAAATGGATGATATTGGGTATGGGGAGCATTAAGATGTTTTTATAGCCACGACCCGAGCGATAGTGAACTGGCGAAGCAATTGCACTAATTTTCACGAATTAATTATATGAATAGCCTCCAGTTTTACCTGGAGGTTTTTTTATTCAGAACAATAAAAGAGATTCAATCAAAAACTGGATGACCATGTTTTACATAAACTGGACTATAAAGTTGTTTGATCTTTAAGATATTTTCGCTTTTTTAATTAAAACATTTTATAATAATGGATTACAAAATCAAAAAAGCAAGTCTTGAAGATCTCAATGAAGCAGCAGAACTTTTTAATCTTTATCGTGTTTTTTACCGTCAGGAATCTGATGTCGAAAAAGGAAAAGCATTTCTTAAAGAGCGATTGTTAAATAATGAATCAGACATTTTTTTAGCGATTACAAACGGAAAAGCTGTTGGCTTTGTACAGCTTTATAAACTATTTCATTATACAAAATTGCAAAAGCAATGGCTGCTTAGTGATCTTTTTGTACATCCTGATTTCCGTGGTAAAGGATTATCTGTGGCATTAATTGATCGAAGTAAACAATGGTGTGAAGAAACAAACGCCTGCGGTTTGATGCTGGAAACAGAAAAAACAAATGATATAGGCAATCAGTTGTATCCACGTTGCGGATTTGAATACGACGGATTACACAATTATTATCATTGGTGGCGAACAGAAAAATAAACAAGGAGGTTTAATCTGTTAATTTTGACAGCCGTATTAAATTAAAGATAAATACGATCAAGAATATAGTATAGTACTCTAAAAAGAAATCCGTTTATTCTTCAGAATAAACGGATTTTTTTAATTTGATCTTTGTCAAAATGGAAGGCTTTGACAAAGATCTCTACAAGTACACTAAATTCAAAATATTTAAAATCTTTGCAAATCGGTTATATCTGCGTGAAAGAAATCCAGATTAAAATAAAACTTCTTTTGTAATAATGTAAAATCCCATTACGAGGACAAACCAGCCAAAAAGTGGTTTTAATTTTGTTCCATCTATTTTTTTAGAAAACTGACTTCCGATAAACATCCCTAAAAGTGCCATTCCCGAAACACCTAATAAAAAAGTATAATCGATAGGAGTTCCTATATATAAATCACCTCCAAAACCTATTGAAGAATTAATGGTAATAATCAATAATGAAGTTCCTACGGCTTGTTTCATTGGTAAATTAGCAAAGAACAAAAGTGCAGGAATAATTAAAAATCCGCCGCCGGCTCCCAGAAATCCTGTTACAATTCCAACCAAGAAACCAATTAAGCTTAATTGCAGATAATTGGTTTCGGCAGTTTTTATTTCGGGTTGTGGTTTTCTGATCATCGAAATCGCCGCTGCTATCATCAAAACCGAAAAGACAATCATAATCAGAAAATCTTTTGAAACAGAATAAGAGGCAATAGAAAATAGGGTAGAAGCAATTTTAGGAAAAATCACTTCACGAATAATCAGTATTGAAATTACAGAAGGTATTGCAAAATATAATGCCGATTTGAGTTTTAGATTTCCCATTTTATAATGACTGTAACTGCCAAATAAAGCGGTTAAGCCAACAATAAATAAGGAGTATGAAGTTGCTTGTTCTGGATTTACTTTAAATAAATACACTAAAATAGGAATAGTCAAGATAGAACCGCCGCCGCCAATTAAGCCCAGAGAAATTCCGATAATGATTGAAGCAAAATAGCCTAAATATTCCATTGCATTTATTTTTATGCAAAGTTGCTTCGGAAATTAGAATCCTACAGTAACATTTATCACAGAAGTGATTTTTTGTTTTAGCCACAGATTAAAAAGATTAAAATGATTTCTCTGTCCGCTTAAATTTTAACACATAGAAACATAGATTTTTTTCTTAGCAAAGGTTGAAAAAAATAATTCATTATTTACACATAGCTATGTGTGTTGATGCAAGTGAAACGCCTTTTATAGATTTAGTAAAGCTATGTTTCTATGTGTTAAAAAATCAAAAAAATCCTTTAATCTGTGGCTAAAAAACTATTTCAAAAGTTCAATCTGATTTCGGTTGAGTTTGACTAAGCCTCGCTGTTCCATTTTTTTTAGTAATCTCGAAACAACTTCTCGCGATGTATTTAATTCTGTTGCGATTTCTTGATGCGAAAGATTAACCTCAGAACAACCGCAGGTATCAGAATGTCTTTTTAAGTAAAATTCTAAACGTTCATCCATAGAACGAAAAGCAATGTTGTCGACAACTTCCAGTACTTCTTCAAAGCGGCTTCTATAAGTTTCGATTACAAATTCGTACCAAGATCTGTGTTCCATCATCCATTTGTCCATCATTTGAAGGGGAATCATCATGACAGAAACGTCTTCGACTACTTTGGCCATAATCTGGCTTTTTTCGCTTTTAGCTGTGCAAATCATCGAGATCGCGCAGGCTTGTCCGGGTTGAAGATAATACATTAAAAACTCACCGCCGTCTTCGCCTTCACGATAAATTTTGATTTTTCCTTTAGTAATCAAAACCGTGTTTTTAATGTACTGCCCGGTACGCATTAAAATAGTTCCGGCTTCAAAATATTGAAGACTTCCGTTTTCTTCAATAGTAGCAATAAGTTCACTGGAGAAATTAGGAAAGGTATTTTTTAATGAATGTTGCATTGTATCGTTTTTTTGCCGCGAATTTCACAAATTCACACTAATTTATTCGTGAGAATTTGTGAAATTTTCGGCTGGTATTATTGTCAAAATCGAATAAAAAATTATAATTTTTTACAAAGATAATGGATTCTGCTGGCATTAATTGTGGTAAAATTATAATTAACAGGTATTTTGCTTAAATGAAAAAATCCTATTTTCTATCGATTTTATAGGTTATATTTTTAAAAATAGTGAGTAAATTTGCCTTTCACTGATTATAATAATTTCTCTAAAACGTTTTCTGAGAATAATAATCGAAATCGCATTTGGTACGTTTTTCATGAGTAGAAACGTCGTAATTTTACAAAAACACATTTATTATGAATTTATCACAAGAAGATTGGGTTAATCAGCTGGCTGCTGACGAGAATGCAGTTATACTGGACGTAAGAACTGAGGACGAATTTAATGATGGCTATATTGAAAATGCTTTAAACATTGATATCAATAAAGGTCAAGGTTTTATTTATGAAATTGAAGAATTAGATAAAAACAAAAATTACTATGTGTATTGTCGTTCTGGAGCTAGAAGTGCCAAAGCTTGTCAGATTATGAACGAATTGGGTATCGAGAATGCCTATAATCTGCTTGGTGGTATACTGGATTGGGAAGGCGAAACCGTACAACCATAAAAGAGAAGAAGAGGCATTAAAGCCTCTTTTTTCATTATAATGCTATTAATAACCAAATAATAAACAACCAAATTATGAGTTTAATACCCGAAGAATTTGAAATTAAATCCCTGATAAATCAAGATACTTACCTTGTAAATGGAGAATTAAAACATTGGTCAGGGCAAACTACGCCTGTGTTTTCGACGATTTCTTCTACAGAAAAATATACGCCTACTTTATTAGGTTCTATACCATTTATGGGAGAAGCTGAAGCTGCAGAAGTAGTTGAAGCTGCAAATGCTGCTTATGATAAAGGACAGGGTTTATGGCCAACAATGAAAGTTGCTGACCGTATTAAGTGTATGGAGAATTTCGTTAATCAAATGAAAGAAACCCGCGAAGAAGTCGTGAAATACTTGATGTGGGAAATTGGAAAATCATTGGGAGATTCTCAAAAGGAGTTTGATAGAACGGTTGAATATATTTACGATACTATAGCAAGTTATAAAGAATTAAACGGACGTAGTTCGCATTTTGAAAAAGTACAAGGTGTAAATGCAATGATTCGCCGCGGACCTCTTGGCGTTGTGTTGTGTCTTGGACCTTACAACTATCCTTTAAACGAAACTTTCTCCTTGTTGATTCCAGCTTTAATTATGGGGAATACGGTGATCTTTAAACCGGCTAAACACGGTGTTTTGTGTATTTCGCCATTGTTAGAAGCTTTCAGAAGCAGTTTTCCAAAAGGCGTTATCAATATCGTTTATGGTCGTGGCCGTGAAGTAGCTTCTCCAATTATGAAATCGGGTAAAATTGATGTTTTAGCATTAATTGGAAACAGTAAATCAGCAATAGCGTTGCAGGATCAGCATCCAAATAAAAACAGATTACGTTTGATTTTAGGTTTAGAAGCTAAAAACCCAGCTATTATTTTACCTGATGCCGATTTGGATTTGGCGATTCAGGAATGTATTACAGGAACTTTATCTTTTAACGGACAAAGATGTACGGCATTAAAAGTTCTATACGTTCATGAATCAATTAGAGAAGAATTTAATAAAAGATTCTCTGAAAAAGTTGATGCTTTGCAATTTGGAAATCCATGGGAAAAAGGAGTGTCTTTAACGCCCCTTCCAGAAACAGATAAACCACATTATATACAAGGATTAATCGACGACGCTGTTCATAAAGGAGCTGAGATCTTGAATGAAAAAGGAGGGAAACACGCAGATAATTTTATTTTTCCAGCCGTTTTATATCCAGTAAACAGCAAAATGCGTGTGTACCATGAAGAGCAGTTTGGTCCTGTAGTTCCAATTATTTCTTTTAAAGATATTAAAGAACCTTTAGAAGATATGGCTGAATCAAATTACGGACAGCAGGTAAGTTTATTCGGAAAAGATATTAAAACTCTTGCGCCGCTTATTGATGCTTTAGTAAACTTAGTTTGCAGAGTAAACCTCAACAGTTCTTGTCAAAGAGGACCAGATGCATTCCCTTTTACAGGTCGTAAAGATTCTGCTGTGGGTACTTTAAGTATTCCAGATGCTTTACGTTCTTTCTCCATTCGTACGTTTGTCGCTTCAAAAGATATCGCTTATAACAATGAAATTCTGCAGGAATTGCTAAACAGCAAAGAATCAAATTTTATAAATACCGATTATATTTTGTAGCATCAAGGTTATATATTAATTGTAGATACCGTCCTTTTCTTTCTAGAATTGGGCGGTTTTTATTTTTAATAGATTCTATAAGAATTAAGCAGCTTTGGTACTATGTTTTTTTTAATTGTAATTTTATAAAGTTTTGTAACATTGTTTTGAAAAATGGGTCTTATATAAATCAATTTAAATTATCAAATCAAAAACCAGTTTATGAATAAAAGATTATTGCGTTTTGCATTTATTGCTTTTTTGTTTTTGACGCAAACAGGCTTTGCACAAGAACTTTATATGCCTAGAAATATAAAAGAAGCTTACGAAAAAGGAACTCGTTCTATGGACGGAAAGCCTGGGAAAAACTATTGGCAGAATCATGGAAAATATACAATGGATATTACTGTAGATGCTAAAACAAAAGTAGTAAGCGGAACAGAAACTATTGTTTACGAGAATAACAGTGATAAATCATTAGATAATCTTGTTATTCGATTTGTAAATAATCTGCATAAACCAACTTCACCAAGAGGAGGTGAAGTAAGCGATGACTTTTTAAGCAGCGGATTAACGATTACTTCTTTAAAAGTGGATAATGAAGTTTATAAAGAAGATGCCAGAAACTGGGGAACTGTTGGGAATGTAAAACTAAAAAAAGCAATCGCACCAAAATCTAAAGTTACCATTAATATTGATTGGAATTATCCTTTATCAAAAGAAAGCGGAAGAGAAGGACAAATTGACGAAACTACTTTTTTTGCAGCTTACAGTTATCCTCGAGTTTCGGTTTTTGATGATTACTATGGCTGGGACAGAATACCTCATACAGATCGTCAGGAATTTTACAATGACTTTAATGATTATACTTTTTCAGTAAAAGCACCTAAAAATTATGTGGTTTATGCGACTGGAGATTTCTTAAATCCTGATGAGGTTTTACAGCCAGAGTTTGCTGCACGTTTGAAAAAATCATATGTGACAGATGAAATTCTGCATATTGCAAATGAGCAGGAAATGAAAAGCGGAATAGTAACGAAACAAAACGATTGGAATATCTGGAAATTTGAAGCAAACAATATTACTGATGTTTGTTTTGGTTTAAGCGATCACTATTTATGGGATGCCAGCAGTGTTTTGGTTGATAAAAAAACAAATCGCCGTGCAAGTGTTCAAGCTGCTTACAATATTACAGGAACTGATTTTGTAAATTCGGTTAAAAATAATCAGTTTGCTTTAGATTGGTTCTCTAATAATTGGCCTGGAATTCCATATCCATATTCTAAAATGACAGCTTTTCAAGGTTTTGCAGATATGGAGTATCCAATGATGTGTAACGATTCTCATATGGGTGATCCCTTATTAGCACAATTGGTTCAAGATCATGAAGTAGCGCATACTTATTTTCCGTTTTTTATGGGAATCAACGAAACGCGTTATGCTTTTATGGACGAAGGCTGGGCTACAACTTTTGAATATTTGATTAAAATTGCCGAACATGGAAAAGATGAGGCGGATAAATTTTATAAAGGGTTTAGAGTAAAAAAATACATCACCGATTTATCGACAGAAGAAGATCAGCCCATAATTTCAATGTCTACACAAGTTTCAGGTGCAGGATACGGAAACAATTCATACGGAAAAGCATCTCTCTCTTATTTAGCTTTAAAAGATTTGCTTGGAGATGATTTGTTTAAAAAGGCGCTTCATCATTATATGGATACTTGGAATGGAAAGCATCCAATTCCGTGGGACTATTTTTATTCGATGAATACAGGTTCAGGAAAAAATTTGAATTGGTTTTTCAATAACTGGTTTTTTACAAACAATTATATAGATATTTCGATAAAAGAAGTTTCAAAAAATGTTGTTACTATAACAAACTCAGGAGGTTTTGCAATTCCGTTTGATGTGAATTTGATTTATGAAGATAACGCAGCCGAAACGTTTCATCAAACTCCTGCAGTTTGGGAGAAAAATCAAAAAACAGCAAGGATAACTATTAATACTAAAAAGCAAATAAAAAAAGTTACTCTAGACGGCGGCATTTTTATGGATGCAACGCCAATAAATAATAGCTGGCCCGCTAATTAATAAATAAAAACAAGTCGTCTTTTCTAAATTTAAGACGGCTTTTTTTTATTAATTTAGAATAATCTGTTGGGAGTAATTAATTTTAACACATAGAATTATAGGCTCTTACTTGTAAAAAAGTACTTGTTTTGGATAAAGATTTTCCAGAAACAAATAAAAAAATAGATCGACTATTAAAATAATTAATCTTTAAAACTAAACTAAAATGTCAGGAGAAAAAGATTTACAGAAACTGCTTAAAAACATGAAGCCCGAACATAACTCTGGTGATTATGTTTTTTGTAAAATTGAAAAAGTTGAGAATATAAATCTAAATGAGATTGAAATGTTTTTTAAAGAGAAAGAGGCTTTTACGCTGATTCTTAAAAAAGAAAATGCCGAAAAATTAAATTTAGAATATTCTGTGGTGATGTCTTGGATAACGCTCTCTGTTCATTCCTCGTTAGAAGCGATTGGATTGACAGCAGCATTTTCTAATGCTCTTTCAGAACATGAAATTAGCTGTAATGTTGTTGCGGCCTATTATCATGATCATATTTTTATTGATAAAAAAGATACGGTAAAAGCAATGGAGATTTTAAGTTCGTTTTCTGGGTAGTTTTAGAAAAAAAATCAAATTCATTTTTTTAGGGGTTATAAATATCAATAACGAAAAATTTGTTTCGTTGTAACTCTTTTTATTGTTAAAAAAGTAATTAACTGATAAAAATCATTATCAGATGCTAAAATTAATTAGTACGTTTGCAAGAAAATAAAAAGTAACTTAATTCCCCAAATTAATGAAAAATTTTTTACTCTTAATCGTTCTGCTTATTTCGATGAAAAATGCAGCACAAAATGACGCGAAATGTAAATTTCAGAAAAACAAGTATGAACTTGCACTTTCCTATTTGAAAAATTCAGATTATCCAAATGCATTGGATCAATTTTCAATAGCTTCAAAACTTAAGCCTGAAAATGAAATCGGGCAGGAAGCATTAAAAAGAATTGATACTTTAAAAGAAATTCTTAGAAGTGATATTTTAGAAAAGGCGTACGGAACTTGGATAATGACAGGTGATAAACCAAGTTGGACTATTGAAGCTCAAAATAGTTTTAAAAACAAAACGATTGATGAGCTGGTAGAAATTAATCAGAATGAAATTTTATTTTTTGAACAAGATCGTAAATCAAAAGTAAAAAAGCTTCTTAAAAAAGAGAATTTGGTTTATTATAATAAAGACAAATCAGATGCTTTGTTCTCTGCAATTATTTTGTCAGATGGTACAATCTGGAGCTGTTCTGTTGATGAAAAATCTAAAGTACTGCATGTCGTAAATATTGGAAAACAGAATGAAAATGGTTTTGAAAAAATTACAGACGATAATTTAGAGAAATTTTTCTCAAAAATGTAATGTAAATCAATGTTTTACAAATAAAAAAAGAGAATCTATTAAATGTAGATTCTCTTTTTTTATTTTATTATAAAAACTTAAAGCCGAGCGAGAAGTTTGAAATACCAGTTTTTAAACTTGCCCCAGAAGGGTCAAGATCTGATATTCCTGCAAGATATCGATAATCTAAAGTAAGTTTCCATAAATCAACGCCAACACCGCCAAGAATACTGCTGTTGTTTTTTTCGATTGCAATCAAATTAAGATTATTGTTTGTTTTAATACTTGAATAATTCTTCCAGTTGTAACCTGCAAAAATGCGAATATTTCCTAATTTACCTAATGGAACTACTTTAAAACCCGCAATAAGAGTAGCATCCGTTCCTGATAGTTCATAGTTAGTACTGCTGGCTCCGGTTTGCGAAAGGCTAAACTTAGATTGTGTGTATCCTAATTCTCCCTGACCATAAAAAAGCAGTAAATTTACTCTTGCAAATCCCGCAACACCCATTGCAGTTCCTGAGCTTTTTGAGCTGTAATCACTTGAAATAGGAGAAGTGATGTTGTACGAAACCTGCGGTCCAAATTGTATCAATTGTGCAAAACTGTTCATACTAACGCATAAAAATAATGCTAAAATGAATTTTTTCATAACTGGTTTTTATTTGTTTTTAGATACTATAAAAGTAGAGATTAATTAATTATACTAGAAGTTTTTTCTTTCTTTTTTTTGTGAATGATGTTGATAATTAAATCAGTACGTTTTAATTGCAGATCAAAAGAATATAAAATTGAAAATTCATTTAAATTTGTTTTCAAATAATTTGCAATGGAAATTAAAGAAATAGCAGCTTCAGAAACTTGGGATATTAGACACAATGTAATGTGGCCAGATCAACCCTTTGAATTTGTACAGCTTGAAGAAGATAATTCAGGATTTCATTTTGGAGTTTTTACAAGTAATAAACTGGTTTCTATAGTTTCTTGCTTTATAGTCGAAGAAGAGATGCAGTTTCGAAAATTAGCAACTTTACAAGAATATCAAGGAAAAGGAAGCGCTTCTCATCTTTTAAAATATATTTTTCAGTTTGCAAAAGAGAAGAATATTAAGAAAGTTTGGTGCAATGCCAGAAGTAATAAAAAATCATTTTATGAGAAATTTGGAATGAAAGATACTTTTAAAACGTTTACTAAAGCTGAACAAGAATTTACAATAATGGAAATTATATTTTAATATAGTTTTATAAGTGGTTGATTTGTAGACGACTAAATTTACGGTCATCAGTAAAAGTAAGTTTTTTAATAAAATTCTTGAATATTAAAAGAATGAAAACGTTTTCGTCTTGTATAACTGTTAAACCTTGTTAAAAATTCTTTTTTTGTTTTAATACTTTTATTACTTTCGCACCCAAATGAGAAAGTTAATAGTATTTCTAGTATTCATGAATTTGCTTCTGCTGGGCGGAGGCCAATATCTTAATGCTAATACTTTTTCTCATCATCATCTTCAACAGAAACACAGAGTTAAATTTACAAGTCAAGATCGTGGAACTTCAATTATTGAAGATGCAGATATTGATCTTGAAGAAGATCTTCTGGGAAATGATGATACCAATTTACTTACGAACAAGTTTTTTGCTGTTTCGTACAGTTTGGTAGACACTTTGTATCTGGCACTTTCAGATCAGTCTGCTGCGAATGATTCCAATCGTTTAAAAATTTCTACGCCTCTCTTTGGGCATTCAAATCCTATCTATATTACTCAACGAGTATTAAGAATTTGATTTTAAAGTATACATCGGTTACCTAGTCGTGATCTGCATATCTCGTTGATGTATATTTGTTTTTTACTTCTTCTTATATGAAAGTTAAGTTCTGACTAAGGCTGGCTGATGCATTTAATCATCCAAAAGGAATTTTTATTCCAAGCATTCAATCGCTTAATTTCCAAACTAAATCATGAAAAGAATTATCTTGTTCACAGGCTTTATGGCCTTAGTGTGCTTAACTAGCTGTACATCTAAAAAAGAAGAGAAAGAAGAAGCAGAAAAATTCACGGTTACAAATCCCGTTAGAATCGACACTTCATTTACTAAAGAATATGTTTCGCAGATTAAATCTGTTCGAAATATCGAAATCCGTGCCCAGGAAAAAGGGTTTTTACAAAACATTTATGTTGATGAAGGTCAATTTGTAAAAAAAGGTCAATTGTTGTTTAGAATTATGCCAAATATGTATCAGGCAGAATTGCTTAAAGCACAGGCTGAACAAAAATCAACAGAAATTGAATTACAGAATGCTAAACTTTTAGCAGATAAAAATATCGTTTCTAAAAACGAGTTAAGTGTTGCACAGGCTAAACTGCAATCAGCAAAAGCTGAGGTTTCATTGGCAAAACTTCATTTATCATTTACAGAAATCAGAGCTCCGTTTGACGGAACTATCGATAGAATTCCTTTAAAATTAGGAAGTCTTATTGACGAAGGCGAGTTATTGACAAGCCTTTCAGACAACAGTCAAATGTTTGCTTATTTCAATGTTACTGAGCCAGAATATCTTCAATATCAGACTAACGTTAAAGACCGTGCTGATAACAAAGTAAATTTAGTTTTGGCAAATGGTGAAACATTTAAATATAAAGGAAATGTTGAGGTAATTGAAAGTGAATTTAATAATGAAACTGGAAATATCGCTTTTAGAGCAAGATTCCCTAATTCTGAAAAATTACTTAGAAATGGTGAAACAGGTCAAGTTCAAATGTTCCTGCCTCTTAAAAATGCCATTGTAATTCCTCAAAAAGCTACTTACGAAATTCAGGACAAAAAATATGTATTTGTTGTAGATAAGAATAACAAAGTGACATCAAGAGAGATTACTATTACAGGTGAAGTTCCTGATTTATATGTAGTAAGAACTGGTCTAACTGAAAATGATAAAATCTTGCTTGAAGGAGTTCAAAAAGTAAAAGAAAATGATAAAATCAAATATGAACTCCAATCGCCTAAAGAAGTAATAAATCATTTGCGTACAAAAGCAGAATAGGTTTAATCATTAAAAAAGATATACAATGTTTAATAAGTTTATTCAAAGACCAGTACTGTCGATAGTAATATCGCTGATAATTGTCTTTTTAGGGGTTTTGTCGGTATTGAATTTACCAATTACTCAGTTCCCTACAATTTCACCTCCAATGGTGAATGTTACTGCAGATTATCCTGGATCTAATGGAGAATTAATGATCAAAGCGGTCGTTATTCCTCTAGAAAGAGCTCTAAATGGAGTTCCAGGAATGAAATATATGGCTTCAGATGCCGGAAATGATGGTGAAGCTACGATTAAGGTAGTATTTAATTTAGGTACAGATCCAAATCAAGCGGCGATTAACGTTCAAAACCGTGTAGCTTCAGTTACCAATAAACTACCTCCTTTAGTAATTAGAGAGGGTATTAAAATTACTCGTGAAGTACCAAGTATGTTGATGTACGTGAATCTTTACAGTACAGATAAAAATACCGACATGAAGTTCTTGTACAACTATGCCGATATTAATGTACTTTCAGAATTAAAAAGGGTAAATGGTATTGGTGCCGGAGATATCTTAGGAACACGTGAATATGCAATGCGTATCTGGTTGAAACCAGATCGTATGTTAGCCTATAAAATTTCTGCAGATGAGATAATGGAAGCATTATCAAGTCAGAGTTTGGAGGCTTCTCCTGGAAAAACGGGAGAAAGTTCTGGTAAACGTTCTCAGGCATTTGAGTATGTATTAAAATATTCCGGACGTTTTACAACTAAGGAACAATATGAGAACATTGTGGTAAAAGCAAATCCAAATGGAGAGCTTTTAAGATTAAAAGATGTTGCCAAAGTCGAATTTGGAAGTTCGATGTACGATATTTATTCGAACTTGAACGGAAAACCATCTGCTGCTATTGTATTAAAACAATCTTTTGGAAGTAACGCCAATCAAGTTATTGAAGAAGTTAAAGCTAAGCTGGAAAAAATTAAAACAAGGTTTCCAAAAGGAATGGATTATGAAATTTCGTATGACGTTTCTAAATTCTTAGATGCCTCTATCGAAAAAGTAATTCATACTTTGGTTGAAGCATTTATTCTGGTAGGTTTAGTCGTTTTCCTTTTCTTAGGAGACTGGCGTTCAACAGTTATTCCGGCAATTGCGGTACCTGTATCGTTAATAGGAACTTTTGTGTTTATGACCTTCTTTGATATTTCATTGAACTTAATCACATTATTTGCCTTAGTATTGGCAATTGGAGTCGTCGTCGATGATGCGATTGTAGTTATTGAGGCCGTTCACGCCAAGATGGAAGAGGAGCATCTTTCCGCATTTAAAGCGACTAAAAAAGCAATGCACGAAATTGCAGGAGCAATTATCGCCATTACCTTCCTTATGGCTGCGGTATTTATTCCAGTTGCATTTATGTCTGGTCCTGTTGGAATATTTTACAGACAATTCTCTGTAACTATGGCAACTGCGATTATCCTTTCGGGTATTGTGGCTTTAACATTGACACCAGCGCTTTGTGCAATGATGTTAAAAAATAATCACGGACAGCCTAAAAAGAAAACACCAGCAAATAGATTTATTGATGCTTTCAACGAAAAATTCAATTTAGCACAAGGCAAATACCAAAATCTATTAGGTAAAATTGTCAACAGAAGAGTGGTTACTATAGTTGCACTTCTTGTTTTCTGTGCTGGAACATGGATTATTAGCAGCACTGTTCCTTCAGGATTTATTCCTAATGAAGATCAGGGAATGTTTTATGCCGTAATTCAAACACCTCCAGGTTCTTCTTTAGAAAGAACTAATAATATTGCAGAGAGAGTTCAAAAAATTGCTGAAGATATCGATGGCGTAAAATCAGTTTCGTCATTAGCAGGTTATGAGATTTTGTCTGAAGGTACAGGAGCCAACTCAGGAACGTGTTTGGTTAACTTGAAAGACTGGAGTGATAGAAAAGAATCTGTTGTTGAGATTATGCATGACATGGAGGAAAAATGTAAAGATATTGCGGGAGCTAATATCGAATTTTTCCAACCGCCTGCTGTACCAGGATATGGTGCTGCGGGAGGATTTGAGCTTCGTTTATTAGATAAAACGGGTTCTGTAGATTACAAAAAAATGGAGCAGGTAAACAATGATTTTGTTGCTGAATTGAATAAGCAGCCAGAATTATCTAACGTGTTTAGTTTTTACAGTTCTAGTTTCCCTCAATACATGATGAAAGTCGATAATGATTTGGCACAGCAAAAAGGTGTTTCTATCGAAAATGCGATGAATACTTTATCAACACTTGTAGGAAGTAACTATGAAATCAGTTTTATCAAATTTGGTATTAACTATAAAGTTATTGTTCAGGCTTCACCAGAATATCGTGCACAGCCAGATGATATCTTAAAATTGTACGTGAAAAATAATCGTGATGAAATGGTGCCTTTTTCTGCTTTTATGAAATTAGAAAAAGTGTACGGACTTTCGGAAATTACACGTCATAATATGTATACCTCAACTCAGATTAGTGGTTCTCCGGCTGCAGGTTACAGTTCTGGTACAGCGATTAAAGTAATTCAAAAAGTAGCTGCCGAAAAACTGCCAAGAGGATATGACATTGACTGGGCAGGTATCTCTGCCGATGAGGTTGCTCAAGGTAATCAAGCTATTTGGGTATTCTTAATTTGTTTAGGATTCGTTTATTTAGTATTAGCAGCTCAATATGAGAGTTTTATTTTGCCGTTGTCAGTTATTTTCTCATTGCCTGCAGGTATTTTTGGAGCATTCCTTTTATTAAAACTAACAGGATTAGAGAATAATATTTATGCGCAAGTTGCCATGGTAATGCTTATTGGTTTATTAGGTAAAAATGCCGTATTGATTGTAGAGTTTGCTATACAAAGGCACGCAGCAGGCAAATCAGTTTTAGATGCTGCAATGGAAGGTGCAAAAGCAAGGTTCCGTCCAATTTTAATGACCTCATTTGCTTTTATCGCGGGATTATTGCCGCTTACATTTGCAACAGGTCCGGGTAGAATTGGTAACAGAACAATTGGTACTGCAGCGGCTGGAGGTATGCTTATAGGAACCATTTGCGGTGTATTTGTAATTCCGGGCTTGTATTTCATTTTTGCCAAAATTGCCGAGAAACACAAATTGGTAAAACATGAAGAAGAGAATCCATTAACAGAAGAAATTGACAACAATCATGTATAAATTCAAATCATATCAATATGGTATTGCATTAGCTATTTGTCTTACGGTTGCAGGGTGTAAAGCCCCTGCGCCTGAGGCAGCAATAACTACAAGCACGCCGGTTCCTGAGTCATTTGGAACAACAGCACCAACTCAGGATGCAAATAATAATACAGCAGCTTTAGCTTGGAAAGATTACTTTAAAGATCAGAATCTTGTAGATTTAATTGATGTTGCACTGAAGAACAATCAAGAGTTAAATATTACTTTACAAGAAATCGAGATTGCAAAGAATGATATTCGTGTAAAAAAAGGACTTTTATTACCAACAGTTGGTGTTCGTGCCGGTGCTGGAGTAGAAAAAGTGGGTAGATATACCAGTCAAGGTGCAGGTGATGCTTCTACCGAAATTAAACCTGGAAAAGAAATGCCGGATCCGCTTGGAGATTTTACCATTTCGGCGTATGCCAACTGGGAAGTAGATATTTGGAAAAAACTGCGTAATTCTAAAAAAGCAGCTTTAAACAGATATTTAGCTACTGTTGAAGGTAAAAACTTTGTAATTACAAACCTCATCGCTGAAGTTGCCGATTCTTATTATGAATTAATGGCTTTAGATAATCAGTTGGATATTGTAAAACAAACGATCAAATTGCAGACAAATGCTTTAGAAATTGTAAAGATTCAAAAACAGGCGGCAAGAGCAACTGAGTTAGGAGTTAAGAAATTTGAAGCAGAGGTTTTAACTTCACAAAGTATGGAGTTTGACATTTTACAGCAGATAAAAGAATCTGAAAATAAGATCAACTTTTTGCTGGGTAGATATCCACAAGAAATTAAAAGAACAAGTAATACTAATTTCTTAAGTTTATTGCCAGCTGCTGTAAGTTCTGGAATTCCATCACAATTGTTAGCGAATCGTCCAGATGTTAAGCAAGCAGAATTAGAATTAGTAGCTGCAAAATTAGATGTAAAAGTAGCTCGTGCTGAGTTTTATCCTTCTTTAGATATTACTGCGGCAATTGGAGTAAATGCATTTAAACCTTCTTATTTGTTTACCATGCCAGAATCGCTTTTGTATTCATTGGCAGGTGATCTTGTGGCGCCTTTAATTAACCGAAATGCAATTAAAGCCGAATTTGCGAGTGCAAATGCAAGACAGCTTCAAGCGTTATACAATTATGATAGAACGGTTTTAAATGCTTATTTAGAAGTGTCAAATCAATTGTCTAAAATTCAGAATCTTCAAAAAGGGTATGACCTTAAATCAAAACAAGTAGACGCTTTAAATACTTCAATAGACGTTTCAAACGATTTGTTTAAGTCAGCAAGAGTAGATTATTTTGAAGTTTTGATGACGCAGCGTGATGCGTTAGAAGCCAAACTAGAATTGGTAGATACTAAAAAAGAACAATTAAATGCTGCAGTCCATGTTTACAGAGACTTGGGCGGCGGATGGAAATAATATTGCCTGTTAATTTGTAGAGAAAAAGCCTTTCGGAAGTGACGTTCTGAAAGGCTTTTTTGTTTTAAACAATTTATTTCTTAAGAAAAATGTCTTCTGTTTACAATTCTCAGGTCTGAAAAAGTGAGCCTAAACCTCGGGAGCTATTAGTAGTTTTCGGTTTTTTTTTATGCCTTTTAAATTTCTTCCTATTATTAAATTTAATATTTTTCTTATTTATTTTAAACTATTCAATATATTTACATTATAAATACGTAATATTTTATTTACTTAAATGCCACTTCTCATATTTTGATTAAGGTAAATCTACAAAACCTGTAAAATAATCAACACCTATAAATATGAGTTTTTTAGCCAAATTAGAATTAAACAATGAAGTGTTTAATGTTTTAGAATTTGATGTCACTTTCAATCAAAGTGTAGATAATAATGGCAAACCAGCCAACAAAGTAAAAGGCGGTCAAGTTAGAATTGTTGTCGAGAGCACACACACCGATTTATTTTCAGATTGGATGGTTTCACACACCAGCACTAAAGATGGTAAAGTTATTTTTTATCGTCGTGATGCTATGAGCACCATGAAAAATGTAAGTTTTAAAAAAGCCTATTGTATTTCTTTCCAGAAGCGTTTTAGAAGCGAAGGAACCGTTCCTATGACCACAGAAATTTTAATTACATCCAATGAAATAAAAGTTGGGAATACCTTATTTGAAAACAATTGGAAAAATTCTTAAAACACAATCAACATGGCTCTTCAAACAGTAACGACTATAAAAATTGGTGAAACCACCATTACCAATTTCAGTAAATTAAAAATTATTCAAAAAATACACGATCATCACAGCTTTTCGATCGCAGTAAGACAGGATCTGCTGGTAGAAGAATTTAAAAGTGTCATGCCGGCTTCGCAGCGATTATATGGCGAAAAGATAAGCATAGAAATAAAGCCGCTTCCTGGTCTGGATGATCTTATGATTGATACAAATCCTGACCATTATATCATGCAGTTTTATGGAGTTGTAACCAATGTAAGAATACAAAAATCCAGAAACAAAGACATGGAAAAAATCATGTTGATAAAAGGAAACAGTACAACGATACTTTTAGATGGCGCAAAAGAGTGTAATTCGTTTACCAATATGTCAATGGCAGATATTGTCAATAAAGTAAAAACAGGTTATGATATAGATATGGAAGTTATTCCTTTATATGAAAACAATCTGGCTTATACTGTGCAGTATAACGAAAGCGATTTTGATTTCCTGAATCGTCTGGCTATGCAAAACGGAGAATGGTTTTACAGTAACGGACGAAAAATAACTTTTGGCGATGCAGGCGGACGATTACAGCCTAAATTAATTTATGGAATTAACCTGCATGATTTTAGTTATGAGATGAAAGTGCTGCCCACACAGTTTAAAACAATAGAAAACGACAACAGAGCTGGAGAATATTACACAGATAATACGCTTGTTTACAGAAAAGAAGCTGAAGGATTTCATCAAAACTTCGTCAACAAATCCAATCAGGTTTTTACCAAAGAGACAGTCTTGCAGCTCAATCAAAATTCGGCAGGAGCAAACGGAAGAAGTTCTGTAGAAAAATATACGAAAAATAAAATGCGATTTGTAATGAGCGGTTTGATGCAGGTAAAAGCATCTAGTGAAGTTCCCGGCATTACAATAGGAAACGATGTGTTGATACAAGGTTTAGACAAACAGCTCGAAAGCAGTTACCGAGTGACCAAACTAACGCATATTTGTGATGACGGAGGTGGATATCATAACCATTTTACAGCCATAAATCTTGCAGGCTCTACATTCTCACCCAAAACAAATCCTGATTTAATTGCAAAGTGCAAAAGCCAGACCGCAGTGGTAACGGCAAACGCAGATCCAGAAGGACTCAGCGGGATAAAAGTACAAATGCCATGGCAGCAAGCAAAAGGCGAAACAACTCCCTATATACCATTAGTGCAATATTATGGAGGCGATGCCAGAGGTTCTCACATTATTCCCGAAATAGGCGATACTGTTTTTGTAGATTTTCAAGGTGGCAATGCCGAACTGCCAATTGTAACAGGAACCATGACCAGCAGAAAAGAAAAAAGCGGTTACAGTACGCCTAATAATGATATAAAGGCAGTAATGCATAGTCGAAGCGGAAACAGAATTATTACTGATGATGCTACGGGCGACATAACAATAGAAAGCCAAAAAGGGCAAACCATTGCAGTCGTACATGGAGATGGAAATATCAGATTTAAAGCTCCTAAAAATATTGAACTTGAAGCAGGGGAAGATATTATTATGAAAGCGGGAAGAGACATAAAAGCAGATGCCAAAGAAAATATTGAGATTGAAGCAGGAAATAATATTTCTCAAGAAGCCCAAAATGATATGTATGTAAGTGCAAACGGGAATATTATGGAAAAATCAGATAATCGAACAGAAATTGCTGAAAAGGACTTTCAACGAACTTCTGATATTTCTAACGAAAGCGCAGCTGAAGCCAGTCTTTACAGTCATAAAGAAAATATGACAATACAAAGCGGGAAACAAGTTTTAATTAATAGTACTGAAAACTCTAATCTTTTTTAATTGAAAATTTATGGCGATTACAAAACAAGCAAAGAATATTCAAATAAAAGTTACCGATGCTTATCAATTAATTGTTGGAGGAAAACTTGAAAAAAATGCCAATAAATTAAATTTTGAAGCGACAAAAGGAAATTTAAATTTAGCTAGTGGAAGAAAAATTTTAGCTCACGGAGAAGAAAAATAATGATAAAACAACAATCAGTGGTGAGAAAAAATAATATCAAAAAATATAACATTTTATTATGTTTCATCATAATAGTAGTAATAATTGTAGTAACAATAACAATGAGTTCATATATAGAAAAAAAATATGAGTGGGCATCAGATATTTGTGCACCAAGAGAATATCCTGTAGAAGTTTATACAGGTGCAGCAGGAGGCTATTTTTTTAGCCAAATGGGTGGATTTAGCAATTCTGGCTGGGGAGGCTTGGGAAGCATTGATTATATAAAAGCACCTATACCAGACAGACTTGATATGACATGGTTGTCATATGTAGATAATAAATTCTACAAAGGCGACTGGAAACTCCCTACAGAAAAAATAAAAAAGCTTTTTGATGAAGGATTTCCTGCCAAACCAGGTTTAGAAAATGTAAAGGAGTCTTATGATTATATAAATATTGGCCTCGGACCAAAAGGAATGGTCGTAGTATGGGTAGCGGGGGCTGGTAGTCAGGTAGAAGTGGCACGATTTCAGGCTCATGAAACAGTAATAGATCCTAAACTCATTACAGAAAGTGAAAAGTATATGTTTAGGAAAGATTATGCAAAGGACATGTTAACCTACGATGGTACAATTTCTAAAGACATACGAGAACAAATAGAAAAATATGGTTACCCTTCTCTAGAAGCTTATGAATTCTATAGGGAAAAATACCTTTGGAAGCCAAAAGTAATCTTGCCAGAAGGCTCTAAGCTTACTTCAATGTACATTAAAATGTGTAATGGAGAAAAAGAAGATCCTTATGATAAACCAATAGATATGAAATATAGAGCAATTCCTTACGCTTTTCAAATTTACTGGTCAATTGCTAGTGGCAAAAAAGAACAGCAATTTGTATCTAGAATTGCTTTTACTAATGATAAAGAATATTGGGCAAAATATCTTAAACCTATGGGTGAGGATGAAATTCCTGTAGATTTTGATAAAAACGAGATTCGAATGTTGTATAAAGGGCTTGATAAAAATAAATCTGCAGAAATGGTAATAAAAATCGATCCTACAAAACAAGAGGACGATAAGTGGGTAGTTGATTTTTATGTAGAACAAGAAGGGAAAAAATATAATTTACATCAAAATTGTCAAGATTCTGGTAAACTAAATTAAGATGAGTATAGTATTTGGAGATTACACACCACCTAAAAAAGAATTGAAAACTAATGAAGTAATCATTGGTGTTTTTTTTGACGGTACCAATAACAATAAAAATAACACCAAAGCCAAAGAATATTATGATAAAAGGGCAAGAGGAGAAAAACTAACACCTAAAGAAACTATCTCCGCAGAGGCTTACAGAAAAAATGGACTCGACAAAAAAGGTAGCAGTTATTATAATGCTTGGTCGAATGTAGCACGGCTAAGCGATTCTTATCCTGACAAACAAGCTGTTTATGTAGACGGTATTGGAACAGAGACTGAAAAAAAAGATTCCATACTAGGGGCTGGTTTAGGTACGGCATTTATTTTTGAAGGTACAGGTATTCTGGATAAAGTGGAAGAAGGTTGTAAAAAAATAGCCAACAATTTAAAAAGTAATAGTATATCCAAAATAGATGTTCTTTGTTTAGATGTTTTTGGTTTCAGCCGTGGTGCAGCTGCGGCAAGAGTTTTTTTAGATGAAATTAGCCAAAAAGCGTATCCATTATCTGCTAATCGAAAAAATAAAGGAGGTGCTTTGGGGTATTATTTGGCACAAAAAGATATTAAGGTAGATTTAATAAAAGTTCGTTTTTTAGGTCTTTTTGATACGGTATCTTCTTTCTCAACTTTAATTGATGGAAAACCAAATTTTGATAATGATACTAAGCAGTTACCATTAAATAACTTAGGTAAAGCAAAAGCAGTTATGCATTTTACTGCTGCAGATGAACATCGAAATAATTTTTCACTTACTACAACTAGCGTTGGAAAAACAAGAGAATTCCCTGGTGTACACTCAGATGTTGGAGGAAGTTATAACGATGGTATAGAAGTAGTAAAAGCGATCGAGAAAAATTTTAAAGAAAAATTAGAGAAACTTTCAGAGAAACTAGTAGATAGTGCTTGGTATTTAAAAGACCAATTAGAAATTTCTTTTTTTGGTCCTAAACACGAACTTAAAGGCACTAGAAATTTAAAAAACTCATACAGTTATATTCCGCTGCATTTTATGGCTGAGGCAGCTATAGAACTAAATGTTCCATTAAAAAAAGAGAAGTTGGAAATTGAAAAATATAGTATTTCAAGTAACCCATTATTAGTTCGAGTAAAAAAGCGCTTACATAAGTATGTTTTTGAAAATGCACAACCGTATACTTTTAAATGGTATGGAAATATTCATGAAAAGTATAAAGGAGTAAAAAATGGAGATAGCAGATTTGAAGCCTATCAACAAGAACTGCAAGAGCAAGAAGATTTAAGAACGTTACGAAATAAATATTTGCATTGGTCAGCAGATAGTGATTCTATTGGAATGGAACCAACGAAAGATTGGAAGCGTAAAACGTTTTAAAATAAAATTACTCAATAATATCTGCTCCTAGCGCGAGTATCTCGCTCATCAACGAAAAGTTTATGTAATAGAATTTAATTAATTATGATGTATACGAGCGGTAGCGGGGAGTATAGAAAGCAGCTTGAATCAAGGAAAATAACAGTTGAATAATGTAATCTTATAGTGAAAGACCAAAATATGTTGTGGCAATTAAGAAATAAATACTTTCATTGCTACACCAAATACGACGAAATGGGTATGGAGCCTAATTTTGAGTTTAAAGATAAATTCAACATTCGCAGGTTTAGAAAAGCAGTAAAAGATTCATAAAAATGAAAAAGTATTTCCTGCCCTTGTTTTATTAATAAAGATAACATTTGATGTCAAAAAAATATGAAAAAAATTTTTTACTACTTGATTATTATTGCTATTCTACTATTATTATTTTTAGATAGATGTACAATCTATAACATAACAACAAACGACTTATTTAAGTCAAAAGATTTAAAAAATTCTAAAAGCCTTATCGGAAAACCGCAATCTAAAAATTATGAAATTGTACCAGTGGAGGGGACTTTTCCTATATTGTATGATAGTATTAATAATAATTTTTACGTTTCTAATAATAAGGGATTGACTAAATACGATTCTTTGGGTAACATTATTATTTCTAATGATTTAGCAAAAGAAAAATATACCTCTGTTTTTGATTTCGCAAATTTTATTCCGTATGTATTTGCAGAAAATGGCGTGTATGATTTTTCAGGAAAAAAGCTGGTTTATACTAAATTTTTGCAAATACTAAATTCTCAAAATGAAATTAGGGACACTGACTTTAAACTACTTTTTGAAAAATATTACAACGACGCAGAAGTTGTAGTTTATGATACTGATAGGAATTTTGATTATCAAGATGACAATCTTCCGATGTATTTTAAAATAAAAAATAATTGGATTTTATTATTCTCGCAAAAAGGAGATCATAGGTTTACACATTATTTAAGTAGCGAGTTAGAAACTGAGACTATTGGGCAAATTGATTTTTTAAATTTTCCAGCAAAATTTGCTGATAAAAGGCTAATTATTTTGAAAGACCCAAAAAAAAGAATTTATTCAACCAAACAGATTGGCGAAGAAATAGATGATAATTATCTAAAAATGTATTCTACGGAACTGTTAAAAGAACAAAAATTTGATTACCAAAGTTCAAATTCAATTCAATTGATTTCTCGAAAAAAAGATGAGTATTATTACACAGGTGGTTATTTTAATTTTCCAGATTGGGTTTCTCCATCTTTTATTAACACAGCCTATTATCAAGTTATTTATAACAACGAAAGTTTGTTTTTTAAAGAGAAAGCAATAAAGTATTCTAAAAATTTAGAATGTAAAAACGATTTATATTTATACGAATTACCCAAGCATATGAGAACAAAATCAAAAGTGGCTTTTATTCACTATGCAGTTAATGTTGGTGGCTATGTAAACGATAGCACAGGTATTTATGAGCCTATCATAAAAAATGCAGGGTTGTATATTTTGAGACAAAAAACTACCGCTAATCAGTTGGCAAGATTTTAATTTTTGTGGTAGTTACAATATTTGGAGTAAGGAAGACTAATAGAATTGATAGGTGTATTTTAGGAATTATAATAATAAAAAAAACATCATGAAATAAATAGTAATAAAATTGTTCCCCTGCTACCGCACGAATCCTTTCGTGTGGCAGCATGCAGGTTGAAGTTTCGTTATCGTCATAAAAAAAGGAAAGCCTTTCGGAAGTGACGTTCTGAAAGGCTTTTTTGTTTTAAACAATAGTAACTCCTGCGTTTTTGTATGCTTTCAAAGATTCTTCTTCGGGTGAAACATTGGTTACTAAAACATTAATATCTTTAATTGGACACACAAAATACGATTCTGCAGTTCCTACTTTTTCAATAGAACTTAAGGCAATAACAAAGTTGGAGTTCTGAATCATATTTTTTTTCAGCATAGAATCATCGTATAAAATTCCCGTAATACCTCGTTCATGATGAATACTGCAGATTCCTAAAATGAAGACGTCTGCTCTAAAATTTCTAAAGAAATCAATAGTTTCAATACTCGAAGTTGCAAAAGAAGTTTTGCACATTTTTCCTCCAGCAAAAATCAAATCGATGTTGGGTAAATCTTCAATTAATGCGGCAACAGGAAAACTATTTGTTATAACTGTTAACTTTAAATCATAAGGAAAACTAGCCACTAAAGCCAACGAAGTTGTTCCTCCATCTATAAATACAACCTGTCCGTCTTTTAATAAAGGAAGCGCTTTTTCTGCAATAATCTTTTTATTCTCAAGATCGTGTTTTTCTCTATTTCTAAAGTGCAGCGGAATTGGTGACGGTGCAACTGCACCACCTCGAACTGCTTTTAATAAACCTTGATCCGAAAGTTCTTTTACGTCTCGTCTAATTGTATCTTCCGACACGTTCAAATACTCGCTAAGTTCTTGTAAAGTAACGCGATGTTCTTTTGATAAGTACTCTAAAATTACTTTTTGACGTTCTTCTTTTTTCATTTATTGCAAATTTATATTGCAAAAATAAGTTAAAAATTGCAAAGTTTTGCAATTTTTGCATAATTTTACCGCAAAATTAAAACTATGAAAAAGAAAACTATTGCCGTTGACATGGATGGCGTACTTGCCGATATAGAATCACAAATGATTGAACAATTTAATAAAGAATACGGAATGAACCTTTCGAAAGAAGGAATTCAGGGATTAAGTGAAGAAGAAGCTTTTAAAGGAAGAGAGCTTTTACACGGAATTTTAAATAAAGGTAACTTTTTTAGAAGTCTGCCTGTAATGCCGGATGCTGTTGAAAGTTTGCAGAAGCTGCAAGAGAATTTTGAAATTTTTATAGTTTCGGCTGCGACCGAATTCCCAATTTCACTTGCTGAAAAAGTTGCTTGGCTTGGCGAACATTTTCCTTTTATTAAATGGGAAAACATTGTTTTGTGTGGCAGCAAACGAATCATCAATACAGATTATTTGATTGATGATCACAGCAAAAATTTAGATTACTGCATGGGTAAACCTATCATGTTTACGGCATTTCACAATATAAACCAAACGCATCACTTAAGAGTGAACAACTGGAAAGAAGCGGTTGCGGTTTTAAACGAAACATTATAAGCTTAAAAGGTTATAATAGTTGTTTTTTGAAGATAAAAGCCTTTCGGAATAAATTCTGAAAGGCTTTTTATAAAATTGTTTTTATTTAGGTATCGATATTTTGACTTTAAATCCTTTGTCAGGCTCCGTTTCAAAATTAATAGTTCCTTTAACAGCTAGTATACGGCTTTCAACGTTTTGGAGACCGTTTTTAGAAATCTTTGTTTTTTCACAGCCTTTACCATTGTCTGTATAATTTATTAGAATTGATTTTGGATCATTTTCAAATTTTATTACCACCAGACTTGCGTTGCTGTGTTTTTTCATATTCACCATTAATTCCTGTAGAACTCGGCTGATGGCGATCTTTTTTACATCATCAATACTTTCCCAGTTTATATTTTCTAAGTTAGACGCAATGATATTTATGGAGTTGGTATTATACATCGAAAGCATTTCTTTTATGCTGTTGGTAAAATTGGTTCCAGTATCAATTCGATTATTTTCTTTAGAAATTCCTCTCACACGACCGTAAATATCATCTAATTTTTGAAGCAGATTTTCTTTGGTGCTTTCGGCAGATAAAGGTTGAGATTCCGCAAAAGCAATCACATGAAATACATCGTTTGCTAATTCATCGTGGATTTTTTTAGCAATTCGGGTTTCGGTATTATAGGAAGTCTTAAATTCTATCGCTTTATTTTTATTTTTATAATAGCGTATTAAGATGGCTATTAGTAGAACTAGAAAAATAAAAAGTATTACAAATCCAATTCTTAGATATTTTGCTTTTTGCAGCGCTAATTGGTTTTCTGCTTTTTCTAAACGAAGCGTTGCGTTTTCATCTTTTTCCTTTTTGGCATCGTATTTAATTTTTGCAAACTTGTTTTTAAAGTTATTTCGAACTTTAATAATACTGTCGTTTAATGAAAAGTACTTTTGCACATATTTGCTGTTTTGAGCACCGTGATTATTAGAAATTAGAATTTGTAGCGCTTCTAATCTTTCATCGACACTATTTAATTTTGTGGCTGTATTATAAGCAGCTAAAGCATTTTTATTTGATTTTTGAATGTCTTTTTTAGCATAATAATCGGCAAGGTGCAGATAACTTTCTATACTTCCATATGTATTCTTGATTTCGTTTCTTATTTGAAGAGCTTCATTCATTAACTGGAATCCTTTTTCATCCATTCCTTTTTTAAAATAGGCATAACCTAAATTATCTTGAAATGAAGATTTGCTTATTTCAGGAGTTTTTTCTTTTAATGTTTTCTTGTTTAAAAGAGATTCTAAAATAATGATTGCATCGTCATATTTTTTTTGTTGGATATAAAGAGCCGCAATATTACTTAAAGGGATTTGTTTTTCAACAGGATCTTTATAATCTTTTGTAGCTTCCTGATAGTAATGAATAGCATCATTATAAAGAGAAAGTTCCTTGTCAGCAATGCCTAACGTATTGTTTATAATCGCGGTATAAATGCTCTTTTTTTTAACATAAGTTAACGCTTCGGTTACAGTTTCCTTGCTGCCATAATAATCACCATTGACCTGCTGAATGAATGCCATTTGAATAAGTACATACCCAATATTAGCACTGTCTTTTAAAGTTTCATAAAGTTGTTTGGATTTATTAAACTCATAAAAAGAAGTATTAAAGTTCTGTTTTTCGTAATTTTTAATGCCTTGATTTCTTAAAGTCAGCGCCTCTTTTCGTATAGAGTCGGTATTGGTAGTAATGGTCTTTTTTTCTTCACAGGAAAAAAGAAAAAGAAGTATAATAAAATAAAAAAACGGGGACCGCAACATATAAGTTTACTTTCCCCGAAAATAGTAATTTATTAGATACTAAAAATATATTTTTATTATGGTTTTGGTGGTGGTGGAGTGGTGTTAGTATCTCCAGGACCATCAGCGTCATCAGGAGGAAGATCTTCACCAGGTCCTGCAGCAAAACCATCTTTTTTTTCTGTTTTTTTAGTTGGCTGCGTTTCGTACTCGTCTGGAGTACAAGAAAATATCGTGAATAATAACGCAAAAGCGATAAATAGTATAAGTTTTTTCATTTTGATTTATTTTTAGAAATTAGACATAGGTATGGCCGTCTAGAGTTGATCCAGAATTTTTTAAGGCAATACCATATAGGTTTTGGGAAGTAAAGTGTGGAGAACAGTAAGACGTTGTTTATACTTCCCGAATAAACTTGGTCTTACAGTTTTTCACGCTGTAATTAGAACTAGTTTTTAATATTGTTTTAGTCTGCAGACAAAACTTGAACTAATTTCTTGGTGCAAAGTAAAGGCGCTTTAAAGCCTTTACTGGCAAGGGATTCCCAGAATTCCCGCGTATTCCTGAGATTCCCGAGAATTCCCAGAAAAAAAGTATGCAAAGTCTAGTTTAAATTATTAAATGGTATTTAAGTTCAAATAAATCTATAATATTATAGATGCAAAAAGTCCGATAAAAGTTGGTTTCGAACGATTAAAAAATGCAGAAATAATATAGAGTTGAAGCAAAAATTGAAAATGAGGATAAGAGTTTACTTGTAGAAGTCAAAAATAATGGCATATAAAAAAATATTTTGGTGAATAATAAAAATGAGGCGTCGAAAGAACAATCCCAAAAGGGAAATCTTTTCTAAATTGTACGTTTATATTTTCTAGAAAAATGAATCAGAAAATATATCCGAGAAAAAAAAATTAAGGTTGAAAAGGGAGCAATCGCTCAGCTGTTTTCTGCAAGTTTGAACTTTGTGCAGGAGAAAGATTAGGCAGCATATTTTCTAAAGGAAATCGAAAAGCATTTTGAAGAGTAAAATGTGTAAAAGTGTAATTTTTTAAAGGGAAAATAAGGCATATATTATCTGTTATTTATACTATAAAGATAAGAAAAAATA
Source organism: Flavobacterium sp. FlaQc-30 (assembly GCF_044005885.1). Lineage (NCBI taxonomy): Bacteria > Pseudomonadati > Bacteroidota > Flavobacteriia > Flavobacteriales > Flavobacteriaceae > Flavobacterium > Flavobacterium sp. FlaQc-30. The sequence continues at coordinate 223,306 of NZ_JBIPCO010000002.1, forward strand.
ATCAGTAAACCTAATAAAAACCAGTAAAATAAGTGATTTTTTTTGCTTTTTCAGCGATAAATTTTCTGGATTTTTCCCTTTTAACAATTTTATTTTTCAAAGCAGTAAAACTCGTTTTTAGGACGGATTGATTGTCATAAAATTATTTATATTTATAAAATAATAATAGAGATCTTAATTTCTTGTCTCTCTCAATTTAAAAACATCTTTTATGAAAAAGCTTCTAGTAGTATTAATTGTGTTATGCACGTTTGGTTGTAAAAAATATGTTGTTTCGTTCGAACAGCCTACAAATAGTAAACTTGATAACGTAAAGCTGGAAATACTTTTGGATAAAGAGAAAGTTCAAGAAATTAACTTAAAAGCGGCAAGCGGAATTCCGGGTTATGAAACGGTAGAACTGCCAATATCAGAAGAAGGGAAACATCTGCTTCAGATTAAAGCAAGAGATACAACTTTTAGTTATGATATAAAATATCCCGAAGAGCAATATATTCGCGTAGTATCGCACTTAAAAACGGATGGTAAGCTTCATGTTGGGATCTTAAAAAGACAATACAACTTTTAGATTAGATAAATCGTTGAATTTATTTAAAATAGAAAAAGGCTTTCGTAATTAAATTGCGAAAGCCTTTTTATTTTCTAATATGAGGTTTACGATAAAAAATCTTTAAACCATAAACCTGAGTTTTTAATGGTTCGTTTCTGAGTATTAAAATCCACATGAATTAATCCGAAGCGGGCATTGTAACCTTCGGCCCATTCGAAGTTATCGGTTAAACTCCAAACAAAATAGCCTTCTACATTTAAGCCTTCTTCTTTCGCTTTTAAGATTTGTTCTAAATGATCCTGAATATAATGCGTTCTCTTAATATCGAAAATTTTTCCGTTGGTTACCGTATCTGCAAAAGCAGCGCCATTTTCGGTAATAATTATTTTTTTGATGCCTTTGTATTCATTGAACTTTTTTAGAACGTGATACAACGCAGGAGGATAAACTTCCCAGCCCATTTCGGTTGAAATAACATTTCGTTTATCAGCGCTTACCAATTCTGCACCAATGTAAGGAATCAATAAAGACGATTTTACAACTTCGCGGGTGTAACATTGTAGACCAATAAAATCAAAATGAAAATCGAGATTGTTTAAATCATCTTCCAGAATATAATTATTGAGTTTTTTAAGCACTGGAAGATCTTTCTGCGGATAACCAAGTCCTAAAATAGGCTCAATAAAAGTTCTGTTCAGTAAAGTATCTACACGTTTCGCGGCTTCAATATCTTTAGCATTTTGTGTTGCAGGTTCTATATGTGTGCAAGAAAAAGTAGTTCCAATATTAGCATCAGGAATTGCATTTCGCAATACTTTAGCACCTTTAGCGGTTGCTAGTGTTACGTGATGCATGGCTTTTAGGTAATTGGAAATTCCTTTTTTTCCGGGTGCGTGAATGCCTAAAAAATATCCAGCTCCAGTAAATACTGAAGGTTCGTTGATAACCATCCAGTTTTTTACCCGATCTCCAAAATAATGAGCGCAAACAGCCGCATAATCCGAAAACCAAGTAACAGATTCCCGGTTCGTCCAGCCTCCCTTTATTTCTAAAGCATGTGGTAAATCCCAGTGATAAAGCGTAATCCAAGGTTCGATTCCAGATGCAAGCAGCGAATCTATAATTTTATTGTAATAATCAATTCCAGCTTGATTTACAGGATGCACACCCGTGGGCATAATTCTGGGCCAAGAAATAGAAAACCTAAAATTAGGAATGTTTAATTCGCGAATTAAATCAATATCCGTTTGATACGAATTATAGAAATCGCAGGCGGTTATGGCATGATGATCGTTTTTTATTTTTCCTTTTTGAGAAGTAAAAACGTCCCAGATAGAAGAACCTTTACCATCGGCATCGTGTGCGCCTTCAATTTGGAAAGCGGCGGTAGAAACACCCCACAAGAAATCTTCACCAAATTGGTTTTTGTTTAGAAATGAGTTTTCAACTTTATTCATTCAATCGGATTTTCCTTTATTAAAGTTTATTTATTAATGAAGGAAAGAGGACTGCATCGCTCTTAAAAAAAGCCATTCTTTGAATGAAACTAGAAAATTTAGATTAAAGAATTTCATGATATTTAGTTTTAATCAAATTAATAAAACTAATGTGAATTTATTGTAAAGTGATTATTATCAAACGATTAAATAAAAACGGGAAGATTTTTTAATCTTCCCATCCGCAAAGTCTAAGGCCGTATCCTTGAGCTTGTTTAAGAGTTGTTTTTGTTACTTCATGACGGCATGCCGATAAGCCGCGGCAGGTTTCTTTATAATGATATTTTTTAGCTCCTGTAGAACCACAAATAAAAACATTGCTTTCTACTGGTCGAAAAGAGGTTGAAAAAACAAGTAAAAACAATAAAGCGTATTTCATCAGTTTTTTATTTAACAATTAATAAATATTCATTTCCTTTTTTGTCGCATGCTTTTAGTTTTCCGTGTGAAACCCATTCGGTGTTAATTTCAATATTAGAAATGGTATCGAGCATTAAAATTCCTGCACCATATTTACCCTCAGTATTAATATTCCCAAAAACAGAATCACCTTTTGTATCGATGCCTTTTACATCATAATTGTATTCATAATGACCAGGATTTCCTGTTCTGTATTTATATTGATAAACATCATCAACATGATAGGTTTTTGCTTCTTCAGGTGTAATTGTTTTACGGTCATCTGCTGTAATTACCGTTTTATAAAATGAATTTATTTGCGGCGGAGGCGGAGCTGAAGCTTTTTTGCAGGAAAATAGAATAATAGCGAAAAGAGAAAATAAACTTAAGTAGTTTTTGAACATAGGCTTTGTGATGTATGTTTAAGACTAAAAGTCTGCTGTTTTTTATTGTTTTAGAGCTTCGTCAATTTTATTGGATAAAAAAACGTTTCCTAACAATCCAAAACCAATTGTTTTTGTTTCGCCATCAATAGTGGCATTAGTGGTTGAAAAAAGAATGTAATTTGAGGAAGAAACGATATTATCTACCATCATATTTATCATTGATTTGGCAAGAGTGTTTCCCATTACTGCTCCAGCTTTTGACCATTTGTCATTTTGATCTGTATTTTCTTTATTCATTTCTTTTTCTAGAAAAGCATTCATTTTCAATTTTACTTCCTCTTTATGTTTTTCGGTTCCAGGATTTGTCAGTGCAGTAATTAATACAAATAAGCAAAAGCCAATAATTACATAATTTTTTGTTTTCATAGTTTTAAGTTTACAGATTTTTTAGTTGCAATAAATCTAATTAGAATTAAGTTTTTTGAAATGAGTATTTACACGTGTTTTTATTCCGTTTCGTAAAGAGCAACAGTTTCAAGTAATTCTTTTTCATATTGATAAATTTCGTCAATAGATGAAATGGCAATTTTAGCTTCGTTTTTATTTTCATTAAATAGACTGATGTATTTTTTACTTCCATTTAAATGAAGACGAGAAAGAGGTTTTCTATTATTATCATCTAATAAAATTCCAAAATAAGATTGCGTATCGCGGTATACAATTCTATTTGTTGGTAATTTTCGACGTAAAATCGCAACAACTATGCGATAAGCTTCAATTTCTTCGTCAGTCGTATTGATTTTTGTGTCGTCTTCAACAATTGTAGTTTCTTCATCTTGTTGTTTAATGGTTTCCTTTGTAAGTGCCGCATTAAGTCGATCATTAATTTTATCATTAATAAATTGACTTACCGATTTTTGGACTAAATCTTTAAATTCATCCACTACTTTTTCGGTTAATCTTCCGGTATATATTTTACTGGCAAATAATTTTGTGAAATCGTTTGATGGACTTTCTAATTCAGTATTTATCAGTTTTTTAATTTCTTTGATGTATTTAAGTGAGCTGGCGTTATTTACGATATTATTTACATCAAAATTGGCTTTATGAAATTTGGCAATTTCGTTTATCGTATTTTCTTTTAGATTGCAAATATCAAATTCCAGAAAGGGCTTTTCGTCCATTTTGTTTTGATCATCTAAGTCAGTAAAAAATTGATAATTGATTCCGTTTGTCAAAAGCGCAAATCGAGTTTTGGTAACATGGAAATAGCGAAATAACTGCGAATTATGTACAGTCAGTTTTTCTTTCCAGCTTTTGCATTCTACAATTATAATTGGTTCTCCATTTTGAAAAATAGCATAATCTACTTTTTCTCCTTTTTTTAAACCAAGATCTGCCGTAAATTCAGGAACTACTTCGAGCGGATTAAAAGCATCATAACCCAAAATATGTATAAATGGCAGTACGAAAGCGTGTTTTGTAGATTCTTCTGTTTCAATTTTACTTTTCAGCTGATTTATTTTATCGGCTAACGATTTTAGTTGAATATTCATTTCCATTGGTTTATAGTTTAAATTAATATTTCAAAAGTATGACCAATCAAAAACAGTATATTATGGAAATCCGTAATCTCTAAAATTTAAAAGTTAGAAATAAAAAAAGCCCCAGATGGAGCTTGAAAAAGTATAATTATCAGGAATTAAATAATTCCCATATCTTTTGTAATAGAAACCAAATGAACTGTATTGTTGGCTTTAAAAAAGTCTTTGAGTTTAGATAATCTTTTTTCTACAGCACTTTTGCTGTTGGGTTTGATATCTGAGGTTTTAAAAATTTCTATTATTTCGTCTTGCGAAGTTCCGTCAGATAAATGTTTAAGAATTTTAATATCGACATCGTCAATTTCAAAATTGTTTTTTTCCTGTAAAACGGAAGCTACTTCGGGAGAAATAAATTTTTGATCTGAAGTTGAAATAATATGAATTGCTTTTTTTAAATCTTCAATACTGTTTCTGCCTTTTAAAACAAAACCGTCAATTTCGGCATTATCAAAAAGTGATTTAATACGGAAGCTTTTATCTTCGACAGAATAGGCTATTATTTTAATATCGGGTTGAAGTTCACGAACTTTCTCTACAAGTTCATCGCCGCAGGTAATTTTTACTTCACGATGGTCTTTTTTGAAAGAAAGATCACTAATTAATAAGTCGTATGGTTCACCATCCTGAATCGCTTTTCTTATTTTAAGAAAGGCATCATCACAATATTTTGCATGCTGAAAATTGACAATATTGAAATCACTCAAAGTTTGTTTTACGGCTAAATTGAATTCTTCAAAATCCTCGGCTATAATCACTTTTTTAAACATAGTTTTTTATTTAGGCAGTGTTATTTTTACTTTAAAACCTTTATTAGGTTCGGTGTCAAAAATAATAGTTCCTTTTATGGCCATAATACGGTTTTCCATATTTTGCATACCATTTTTAACGATTTGTTCTTTTTTACAGCCTTTTCCGTTGTCAGTGTAATCAATAGAAATTGATTTTCCAGTATTGTCAAACTTTACAACAACTAATGATGCCTGACTGTGTTTTTTCATGTTCACCATTAATTCCTGTAAAACTCTATGTACTGTAACTTTTTTAATATCATCAATTATATCCCAATTAATTTTTTCAATACTATTTATTATAACGTTAGTATTGTTGGTATTATAAGTCGAAAGCATATCTTTTAAATTCGAGGCAAAATTTGCGGCAGTATCTATATCATTATTTTCTCTCGATATTCCGCGTACACGAGCGTAGATATGATCGAGTTTCTGAATTAAAGTTTCCTTTACATTTGCAATTTCCAGCGCTTGTGTCTGAGTAAAAGTAATGGTATTAAAAACATCATTTGCCAACTCATCATGAATGTCTTTGGCAATTCGAGTTTCGGTATCGTAAGCCGTTTTTATTTTTACGGCTCTGGTTTTGCTTTGATGATTTTTCTTTACAAAAAACAGAACTATGCAAAGAATAATGAATCCTGAAAGAAATAATATTTTTTGATTTTCGGCTTTTTGCAGCGCAAATTCATTCTCTACTTTTTCTAAACGAAGTTTTTGGTTCTCGTCTTTTTCTTTTTTAGAATCGTATTTTATTTTAGCAAATTTATTTTTAAAGTTGTTCCTTACTTTAATAATGCTGTCATTTATAGAAATGTATTTTTGAGCATATGCTGATCCTGAGTTACCTGAAATTAAAAAAGATAATGCTCTCAGGCGTTCGTCTACACTATTAAGTTTGGTTGCAATTTCGTAAGCCTTTTTTGCATAATCATTTGATTTTTTGATGTCAGTTTTTGAGAAAAATTCGGTCAAATGAAAATAACTTTCTAGACTTCCATAAAAATCATCAGCCTTTATTCTTAATTCCAGACTTTCGTTCATGTACTGAAGCCCTTTTTCATTTAGTCCTTTCTTAAAATAGGCAAAACCAAGATTGTCTATAACTCGAGCCTTACTTTTTACAAATTCATCAAGTGCTTTTGTATTTAGAATTGATTCTAAAATTTCAATGGCTTTATCGTATTGCTCCTGTTTAATATAGATAACAGCAATATTATTTAAGGGAGATTGTTTAGACGCTTCATCTTTAGCGTCTTTTAGAGCCAGATTATAATAAGAAAGAGCATCGTTATAAAGAGAAAGCTCTTTGTCTGCAATACCAAATTGATTGTTAATGGCAGCTATATAATCATCATCTTTTTTAATGTAAGGCAGTGCCTCAGTCAATGTTTCTTTGCTTCCATAATAATCACCATTTATTTGTTGTATGGTCGCCATTTGAAGTAAGTTGAAGACAATGTTTGAACTGTCTTTTAAAGATTCAAATGTTACTTTTGATTTGTTGAAGTAATAAAAAGCACTATTATAATTGCTTTTTTGAAGTTCGTTTATTGCTTTTTCTTGTATGAGTTTGGGCTCTTTTTTTGAGTTATCGGGTTTAGCCGACACTGTTATTTTTTCTTTGCAGGAAATAAAAGAAAGGATAATAATTATAAAAAAAAACGGGGACCGCAGCATAATTGTTACTTTCCCCGAATTTAGTAATTAATTAAATATTACAATTTTTATTTGTTATTTTTTTGGAGGTTTAACATTTATAGGATCATCTCCAGGTCCTTCGTCTTCACCAGTGGCTTGTGTTTCATTTGGTTGTGTAATCTCTTTTTTTACCTCTGTTTTTTCAACAGCTGTTTCAAATTCGTCAGCAGTGCAAGAAAATAATGTAGTTGACAATAGAGCGCACGCTCCCAATAGATATAATGTTTTCATTTTTTTGTTGTTTAAAAATTGGACATAGGAATTGCTGTTCAGAACCATTCTGAATCTTGTTAAGGCAAGACCATTTTGTTTGGGAAGTGAAGTGCGTAGAACTATAAAACTTTGTTTATACTTCCCGGAATAAACTCCGTTTTACGGTTTTCCGCACTTTTAATAGAACCAGTTTTGTACATTTGTTTTAACCGCGAATTAGAACTATAACTGATTTTGATAGGGCAAAGTAAAGGTGGTTTCTTTTCAATTTTTATACGGAATTCCGGGATGTTCTAACTTTCCTGTTTAATCCGAAAAATCCTGAGAAATCCGATGTGAAATCCTGAAAATCCTGAAGGCTTATGAAAAAAAATACTTTAGAAGAGATTGAAAAAAATTATAAAGAAGCTATTAGAAGTAAATTTAGAGTGGAAAGAGTCGAAGGGAAACACTCACATTATTTAAATAACCCTTCACAGGCACTTTTGAGAGATTTATGTTGGGAAATTTTTAGTTCTGATCCTAAAACCGATGACTTAAGTGTTTACCGTAATTTTTTTAGAACTGAATTTACTCGAGAAGAAAATACTTCAACTCCGTATACGAATAAGTTTAAAAAAGTTGGAGGATTTTATAGAGGAGATATAGATCCTGCAAATATCAGCACAGTAGAGTTAGCTGCCATTTTAGTAGATTTTCATCCAAGACCTTTTAACAAGTTTAAAAAAGAAATTGGGGAAGAAGAAATGAAGCTGATAAATGAATTAAGGAATACGGATTTTTCTGCTAAAGATGTTCCTGTTGATGAATTGAAAGAGGAAACGGAATTGAAAAACGTTACAGATTTTAATATGCCTTTTGCTGCCAAGGAACCAGAACCAGTAGAAAATAAAGAACCAGAACAAAAAACTACATCAACATCTATACAGCCTATGGTTAGTTTAGTTGATAAACCAAAAGGAAATAAATTTAAATATATCGCAATTGCTTTGGTACTAGTCTTATTAGCAGCAATAGTATTTTTGGCATTACCGGAAAAGCAATGTATGCAATGGTCAAATGATCATTATGAAATTGTTGATTGCGATTTAAAGATTGAAGGCTTAGGAATTGCTCCTCGTATTGAACTTTTAGATAAAAGCCTTGTTAATCTAAAAAAAGTAAATGTTTCTGATACCACAACTTATTTTGATAAAAATGGAAAAGCAATTATTTGGTATGCAAAGACAGCAAACGGAATTGACTTTTTTAACGGTCATGGCAGGCATCCCGAAAATAATAATGCTCTTAAACCTGTAACACCATATATTCTGAAGAAATATGTAAAAAAGTAACTTTTTGTTAAAATGCGATTTATGTAAATCATTCTTATAATCGTGAAACTTTTTGTAAGTATATACTTTTAATTTAGTCACTATAACTTTAAACGAAAAGTCGACATGAAAAATAGAAAAATAATATTCGCACTAGCCTTAAGTTTTGGAATGTTCGCTGTCTCTTGCAGCAGTGATGATAATGAAGGAGAAACAATAATTCCGATACAAGGAAAATATAACTTAAGCAAAACAGGAAAAATTGTTGGTGGAGAGGAAGTATTAATTGATGCTCCAGAAAATGCAGCAGGATGTACTAGAGATTATTTAGAACTTAGATTAAGTAATACGGCAGTTATAGGTGATTATGAAGGAACTGATTGCAGTTTAACAGAAACCAGCGGAACTTACGTACGATCTCATAATGATTTAACAATTACTATTGGTAATTTAAGTACAACCAGCGACATTATGAACCTTACTAATAAAGAACTAAAATTGAAAGATAAAACTACGGGTGAAATAACGGTTTATACTAGATAACATCACTTATTTTGAATAAAAACGGAAATAACTTTTAAGATATTTCCGTTTTTTTATTTTTATAACAATGCTTTAAAATTTATTCTATTTACTAAATAGTCTAGACAATTTTATAATAGATTTTTCGTTTTGCTATTTAGATTACACCTCTTCGTAATTATAAACTCCCTTTATTTTTAGCACTTTCAGCGCACAAATAGTGTGTAAACTGTTTACATGTGTAAAAAAAATACACACTTCATTTTTGTGTCCTAATTTGTAACATACTAAAATTCAGTCAAAAGGCATTATGGCACGTGACTTGTAAATTGGGTACATGTCAATCTTTTATAAAAAATAAATTTTAGCGCTTATTTAAGTAAATGCACAAAATCAATATCATTTTAATAAAAGCCAATAAACAGAATTAATACAACAAATAAGACATGGAAAGTGAATCAATTATTTCAAAGCAATTTTATGCTGGCAGCGATATAAGCAAGGACGCACAAATAAGCACTTCAATTTTTAAAAGCAACAATACTAAAACAAAAAAACATATCGAACGACCAACAAGTCTATTTGGATTGATGGTACTTGCAGGGACTTTTTTATTAATGCTTACTGGCGCTTTTTTTGTATTTCAGTTTCAACCTGATTTTGATCAGCTTCATTTTGAAAGAATAAATTCGACTGGCGGACTTATATTTTTAGGAATCACCGTATTTCTATTTGTCTTTAAAGGCGGTATTTTTCTTTATAATTTATTTCTGTACTTGAAATACAAACCAGTAGAATCAGTATCTGATGAATTATTGCCAACTTGTACGGTAATTGTGCCTGCTTACAATGAAGGTAAATTGGTTTATGATACTTTGATGAGTTTAGCCAATAGTGATTTTCCTGAGCATAAATTGCAGCTTTTGGCAATTGATGACGGAAGTAAAGATGATACTTGGTACTGGATTCAGCAAGCAAAAGTAAAATTGGGTGATCGTGTAGCGATTTTTCAGCAGCCTAAAAATCAAGGAAAACGTCACGCACTTTACCGTGGTTTTAATTTAGGAACAGGAGAAATTTTTGTAACGGTTGACAGCGATTCGATCGTTAAAAAAGATACTTTAAGAAATTTAGTAAGTCCGTTTGTGACCAATGAAAAATGTGGTGCAGTTGCTGGAAATGTTCAAGTTTTGAATAACAAAAAAGCAATTTTGCCAAAAATGCTGAATGTGAGTTTTGTAATGAGTTTTGAGTTTATGCGTTCTGCCGAAAGTATGCTGGGTTCTGTTCTTTGTACGCCTGGGGCTTTGGCTGCATATCGCAGTACGGCAGTTTTTGAATGTTTGCCAGAATGGATAGAGCAAACTTTTATGGGACAACCGTCGGACATTGGCGAAGACCGCGCTATGACAAACATGATTTTAAAACAAGGAAAACATGTATTGTTTCAACGAAATGCCATTGTACTTACAAATGTTCCAGAAGATTATACTGGATTGTATAAAATGTTTATAAGATGGGGCAGAAGTAATGTTCGTGAAAATATTATGATGCTGAAATATGTTTTTAAAGATTTTAGAAAAGAGTCTAAATTTGGAGCTAGATTATTATGTACAGATCAAACATTGCGAATCATTATGACCTATCCGTTTTTGATTTTTATGTTTTATTTTATAGCAACACATCCTTTATTGTTTATCAGCGCAACGCTATTAGGAATATTGATTGTGTCTAGTTTTTCGATGTTGTTCTATGCAAAAAGATATTCTTTTGCAGAATCATTTTGGGCTTACTCATACAGCGTTTTTTATACCTTCGGATTATTTTGGATCGCTCCATATTCAATAATTACCGCTCGTAAAAAAGGATGGCTTACCAGAGGTTAATATTTCCACAAACTACTATTTATATTTAATTCTGAAAACTCCTGTCTACCACTAAACAGGAGTTTTTTTTATGTCTTGTCTTTTTTTCCAGATATAAACTGTAGAAGCATTTGTAAAAGCTAAAATCCACAAAACCGGACTTGTAAAAAAGCTTTCATAACTCCTGCCGTTTGGAATCTCAACATAAGGGACTGTTATAAAAACATCTAGAATTAATGCTGTAGCAGACATTATAATTCCTAATTGTAAACCACTCATTTTATATTCTTTCAGATAATAAAACTTTGCAGCTCCAATGGCAAAAAATACAATAAAAATTGTGGTAAGGATCGACTGCCATAAAAAAGACTGTTCTAGAAAGTAAACTTTTTCTAATGCATAAAAGGAAAGACTTACTGCGATCCAAACTAAAATTCCCGAAAAAACGGCTCTAAAAAATCGCATGATCTTAGTTTTTTGGATTCCAGATTCCAGTCTTAGCCGTTTCTTTTGCATAAAGGCTGAAATCCTTTGCTTTTCGACCAAGAACATTTTCAATATCTTGCGTAATGTTAGAATTTCTTCCGTCTAAAACGTGTTCAAACAGATAATTTACCAGCCAAATATGATCTTCAGGAACCTGATATTCTCGTAACATCTGAGTATATTCTTCCAGCGATAAACTTTGAAAAGTTATATTTCTGCCGCTGGCTTCCGCAATTTCATTTACAGCCTGTTTAAAAGTCAGTAATCTTGGGCCAGTTAGTTCATAAGTTTTTCCGTTATGGCTGTCATTCAAAAGTGCGGTCGTTACAACATCGGCAATATCATCGGCATCCGTAAAAGGTTCAAGTGCTTCGGCTCTTGGTAAAGCAACGATTCCATAAAGAATTGGCTCTAAGAAAAAGCTTTCGCTAAAGTTTTGATTAAACCAGCTGGCACGTACAATTGTCCAGTTATGAGCATTTGTTTTTACAATTTCTTCGCAAATTTGAGCTTCTTTTTCGCCTCTTCCAGAAAGAAGCACCATTTTTTGCACACCATTTTTTGTTGCAAGTTTTGTAAAATTTTCTACTGCTTCACCAGCGGAGGGAATAGCTAAATCGGGTTGAAAAGTAATGTACACCAAATCAATATTTTGAAGTACAGCATTCCACGTTTCAGGTTTTTCCCAGTCAAACGGAATTTTTTCATTTCGTGAACCTAAACGAATTTCAACATCTGAATTATTTTGCAATCTTTCAACAACTCTGCGCCCTGTTTTTCCATTGGAACCCAAGACTAAAATTTTCTTCTTGTTCATATCAATATCTTTTTAAATGAATACTGATACAAAGTTGATTAGATTAAAAAGGAATCATTTGTTTGAAAAGAATTATGATTTGTTTGAAAAGAACTGCTGTTTTACATCATTTGGACGTTGACCGAATTTTTTCTGAAAGGCATTCGAAAACGAACTTAAACTTTCATAACCTACTTCCCATGCCGATTCTTGTACTGTTTTTTCGCTTTCGCGCAATAATTCATACGCTTTATTAAGTCTTTCTTCCTGCACATATTTAAAAACAGGAATACCAAAAAGCTCCTTAAAGTTCTTTTTTAGTTTATTACTGTTTAAACCAACCATTTGAGATAATTGAGTAATCGAAGGCGGTTTTGAATAACTGTTTGTAACAATCTCTTTTGCTTTGAAAAGCTTGTTTTTATCTATTTCAGAAAAATCGGCTTTTGTTTCAGAAGTTAAAAGAGCAAAAAAATGAGCTAAAAGTTCATTAATCTGACTTCTTAAAAATAAAAGTCTTGTATTGCCGCTGTAAGTAGTGTTGAATATTTTTTGAACGGCAAGCTGCATGTCGAGTGTCATATAATAAGATGGGCCTTTTACAAAATGCTCTTTCGGATTTAATAATTGCGGCAGATGATTTTCGAAAATTTCTCTTTCTGCCTGTGGAAGCGAATTTAAATGTTTCGGTTTTGTAAAAATACTAATCGACTGCAAAGGCTTATCAGGTTCTATCTTATGTGAAAATTCTACTTTTTGATTACCAAAAAAACAAATGGCAAGACCTGTTGTGTTTACCAAATATTTAGTTTGATCATTATGCTTGATCTCTAATTCGACATTACCAGAACCATAAAAAGCAAAACCCACCGCATCGCCGTCGATTTCGCATTTTTGAATTATTGTTTTTGTGGTATTAGATTGCTCTATCAGCACAATAAAATCGTTCAGTTCTATTATATCTGTTGTCATTCTTTAAACTGCTTAGAAAAAGTATGAAAAGGTACCAAAAATATTTTGATCAGCTGTAATTAAGAATTAAGTATTATATTATTTATTTTTATAAAAGATGTAAGATATTTCATTAAATTTGCCATTGTATTCTTACTCAATTTCAGAAAAAGTTGTCTAATCAGGATTTAAATCAAGATGCCGTTTTAATACATCACCTTCAGTCTGGTGATGAAGCCGCCTTAACTGTATTATATCATAAATTTTGGCAGCCCTTATTTATGGCTTCTTACAACGTTTTGAAAGATAAAGAATTATGTGAAGATGTTATTCAGGACATCTTTATGAATATTTGGCACAATCGCGAAAAACTCGAGATCCATACCTCTTTAAAAAGTTATTTGTATGCCTGTGCTCGTTATCAGGTTTTTAATCAGATCAAAAAGAACAAAGACAAAATTCGTGTTGAACTTTTTGAGGAATTAAATACACGTTTTCAAAATACCACTCCAGAGACTCAATTGATGCATGAAGAACTTGTACAGCACATTAATACGGTTGTAAATAATCTTCCTGAAAAATGCCAATTGGTCTATAAGCTGAGCAGAGAGGAACAGCTCAGCCATAAAGAAATTGCAGAACGTTTGGATATTTCTGCAAAAACAGTCGAAAATCATATTACCAAAGCACTTAAAACCATTCGTTTGTCAATGGGAACCAGTACCAGTATGGCAATGGTTTTATGGCTTTCAAAAAATCTTTTTAAGTAAGATCTTCATCATTACACGCCTTGAATTAATAAAAAAGTAAACAGTTATTTTTAGAATAACCTTGCTGTGTTTTAAATTTTTACCCCCTTCCAAAAATAAAAACAAAAAAAAGTGCCATCCCTACTAGGGGATGACGGCTGCTTTTGACACTTACTTAAAACAAGCCCCAATTAATTTAAAAAATAGAATGAAAAAAAATGAATTTTTGGCATTGCTGCACCGATATAATTCAGGCGATACTAATATTGAAGAGCATAAAAAATTATTGAATTATTATGAAAGTTTCCAAACAAATGCAGAATGGGATGAAGTATTGGGCTCAAAAGAAGAAATAGAGAGCAGAATGCTGCTGCGAATTCAGCAGAGTCTAAAAGTTGAAAAAGTTAAAGAGATTCAGCTGAAACCGTTTTATTCCCGAACCATTTTTAAACTTACCGCCGCAGCCTCAATAGTATTATTTATCTCTATTGCTGCATTATTTAAAACAAATGAAATTGCAAAAGGAAATATGCCAACTGGTTTTCCAAAAGCAGAAACAATTTCGATAGGAAGCGATAAAGCCACATTAACTCTAGAAGACGGGTCTGCTGTAGCACTTGAAAAAGGTAAAAATTATAGCAAGGGTAATGTTAAAAGTAATGGAGAAAAGCTGGTTTATGGTGCCAAAAGTGAATCTGCGACAATAGCTGATAATATATTGACAATACCAAGAGGCGGGCAGTTTTTTGTGCAATTGGCAGACAGTACAAAAGTCTGGCTGAACTCAGAATCACAATTAAAATACCCAGTTGCTTTTACCGATGGAAAGATAAGGCAGGTAGAATTAATTTACGGAGAAGCCTATTTTGAAGTGTCGCCAAGTACCAAACACAAAGGGGCAAAATTTAAAGTCAAAACGCAAATGCAGAATGTTGAGGTTATTGGAACAGAGTTTAATATAAAAGCCTATAAAAATGAAAATGAAATTTATACCACGCTCGTAAAAGGAAAAGTTGCTATAGATAATACCAAAGCAAAAGAGATTCTGAAGCCAAGCGAACAGTCGGTAATCAAGAAAAATGGAAGCGATATTTTAATTTCAAAAGTCGATGTCGATAATGAAATATCATGGCGAAAAGGACTTTTTGTTTTTAAAGGAATGCCGTTAAAAGAGATTGCAAAAGTACTATCAAGATGGTATGATACAGATATTGTTTTTGCCAATCCCGAATTAGGAAATGTAAAGTTTAACGGAGTTTTAAACAAAAACCAGAAACTCGAAGAAATATTAACTACAATCAGGAACAGTAATTTTATTAATGCCTATGAAATAAGAGACAAAACCATAACCATCAAATAAAAAAGAAAAGGGAATAAAGTTTAGACCTCTCACCGTACTGCACTTTATCCCTTTTTGAAGCCAGCCAATTAATTCTAAAAATTAACCAACCACCTAACATGTAAATTTATGAAATTTAAATTAACCGATGTTCTTTTCTATTTTAGAAAAAGACTAATTATTACCATTATGAGAACTTTTATTTTCTTGTTCTGTACAACAATTTTTGGTTTTTCGCCCGCGAGCGTTTTTTCGCAAAACTCAAAAATTACAATTCCGAATGATAAATCGGTCACTGTAGATGAGGTATTTGATCTTATAAAACAACAAACCAATTGTACTTTTATTTATCAGGAGGATTTATTTAAAGAACTGCCCAAAGTACATTTAAAAAAGGGAACTATAAAAGTAAATGATTTGCTAAAATCAAGTTTTCCCGCAAAAGACTTTAATTTCAGTTTTACTTCAAACAATACAATTGTCATCAATGAAGTTAAACCAGCCCCAGAAAAAGCGGCACAATCAACCTGGATAGAAGTTAAAGGTTTAGTAACCAATCAAAAAAAAGAGCCGCTGGCCGGAGTAAACATAAAAGTTAACGGTACAAATACGACTGCTCAGACAGACTTTGATGGTAAATATTCGGTAACAGCACCAAGTGAAGGAACACTTTTTTTCAGCTATGTAGGTCATAAAGTTGAAATGATTGCTGTAAACAATCGAAAGGTAATTAATGTAACACTTCAAGAAGAGACAAAAGAGTTAACCGGGGTTATTATAAACACAGGAGTTACAGTTCGAAAAAAGGAATTGATTACAGGAGCAGTAACTAGTTTTAGAGGAGAAGAATTAAGACAGGTTTCGACTCAAAATGTAGTACAGGCTTTAAAATCATTAGATCCTTCTTTTATTGTTGTAAATAATAATTTGACGGGATCAAACCCTAATGTTTTGCCAACGATAGAAGTTAGGGGGCAAACCAGTATTGCTGCTAATCAGGTTGAGAGCCAGTTTAAGGACGATCCTAACCAGCCCTTATTTATTCTGGATGGTTTTCCAACTACTTTACAGCAAGTGGTGGATTTAGATATTAACAGAATTGCCAATATTACATTGTTAAAAGATGCTGCTTCAACTGCATTGTACGGCGCACGTTCTGCCAATGGAGTTGTGGTTATTGAAACTATAAAGCCTTTGCAAGGAAAATTACAGGTTTCATATGTATACAATTCTGCTTTTGAAGTAGCAGATTTAAGCGTGTATCATTTGATGAATGCTGGGCAGAAATTAGAATTTGAAAGACTTTCTGGCGCTTTTACGCCTTATTCGGGAGCGTCGCCTACATTACAATACAAGTGGGATAAGGTTTATAATAACCGATTGGCAGATGTGAATAGGGGCGTAAATACTTATTGGCTTAATGAACCTATTCAAATGGGAATTACTTCTGGGCATAGTTTAAATTTAGGAGGAGGAACCGAAGAATTCCGATTTAATATTGCAGGAAATTATAAGTCTTTGACTGGTACTATGAAAGGGTCTGAACATAATACTTGGGGGTATAGTACAGGATTAGTGTACAAAAAAAATAAATTAAGCATCAGCAATACTTTTTTTGTTTCGGGAGGGACTAACGAGGAATCACCTTACGGTTCATTTGCGACTTGGGCAAAAACAAGCCCTTACTATCCAAAATACAATGAAAATGGTGTTATTACCCGTTATTTGGATGGTACAAGTTTACCATTACCATCTGCTGATATTATTGTTAATCAAGCGCCAAATCCACTTTACAATGTTTTTTTACCAAGTTATAACAAAGGAAACAATTTTAATTTCACCAATAACTTCGCTTTAAACTATGATATAAATTCTCATATAAAAACAACAGGAGCTTTGTCAGTTTCCAAAATTGATATCAATAATACCGTTTTTGTTTCTCCAGATGATACGCGTTTCATTACTAACATTGCTACAGAAAAAGGAACTTATACCAGACAAGAAGCCAGAACAGATAAATGGAATGCTAATATTGGAGGTACATACTCTAATATTTTTAATAAGGTTCATTCTTTTAATTATACCATCAGAGCTTCTGCACTTGAAACTCGAAACAATTCTTATACATCTGCTTTAAGAGGATTTCCAATTGGAGTAGAGGGGAATCCGGCATTTGCCTTTGGGTATGAACCAAACTCAAAACCAAAGATCTATGCAGACTTGATTAGAAGTGTTGATTTGACTAATCAAATTAACTACGCTTATGATCGACGATTTTTGTTCGATTTTACTCAGACCATTTCGGGTGCTACCAATTTTGGTTCAAACAAAAAATACTCACCCTATTGGGGCGTTGGTTTAGGATGGAATTTGAACAACGAGTTCAAAATGAATGAAGATATTGTAAACGTATTAAAAGTACGTGCGAATATTGGCCAGACTGGAAATCAGAATTTAGTTGGATATGCTTCTTATGATGTTTATTCATATAACCCTAGTACTAATATTTTTGGTTCTGGTGTAGCAATTTCTCAGGTTGCTAATCCAAATTTAGAAGCACAAAAAACCAGGGATTTATCTGTTGGTTTAGATTTGGCGATGTTCAGAAATAAATTAACAGCTACTATTGGTGCATATAGACGTAAAACTGCGCCGCAAATTGTAGCAATCGATTTAGCTTCTTCAACAGGAATCGATGGTTATCCTATAAATTTAGGATACTTGACTACTGAAGGGTTAGAACTTAAAATGAACTATAATTTTATCTACAATGTAAAAAATAATTTTATCTGGGGTGTAGGATTGATGGCGACCTCAAATAGTAATAAACTAAGTGGTTTTAATAATGCTTTATCTTCATTAAACGATGCTGCTCAAAAAGCGGGAAGTTTAACCCGATATTATGACGGTGCCAGTACAAATGATCTTTGGGCAGTACCCTCATTAGGAATAGATCCTGCAACAGGACAAGAAATATTCTTAAAGAAAAACGGGCAGACTACTTATATTTTTGATAAAAAGGATGAAGTAGTAATGGGAAATTCCAGAGAAAAAGCAACAGGTGTTGTTTCTACTAATTTGACGTATAAAGGATTTAGTTTTGGTCTTTTTGTGCGCTATAGTTTTGGTGCCGATAGGTTTAATACTGCTTTATACAATAAGGTCGAAAACATTTCATCCAGCAATATTTTCGACAATCAGGACGCTAGGGCTCTTACGGATCGTTGGACCACTCCAGGACAGATGGCAGAATTTAAAGCCATCAGTTTGACTAGTTCGACTCCAATATCTTCCCGTTTTATTCAAAAAGACAATTATATCTCAGGTGAATCTATTCGTTTAGGATATAAATTAATGGACAGAGAATGGCTAAAAAGAAACGGATTGGCTGGCTTAGGATTTAATGTTTTGGCAAACGAATTCTTTCGTGTTTCTACTATAAAAGCAGAACGTGGTATCGATTATCCTTTTGCCAGAACTTATTCACTTAGTCTAAACTTATCAATTTAAGATCGTAATCATGAAACAATATTTATATAAAATAGCAATGGTTTTTCTAGTGTCTACCATAACCATTAGCTGCAGTGACTTTTTGGATGTAGTGCCACAAGATAAAATTTTAGAAAACCAGACCTATAGCACTGAAGCTGGTATTCAAAATGCACATAACGGTCTTTACCTGCAGCTGGCAGATAATAACCTTTATGGACAACAATTGACAATGGATGCTGTCGAAATTTTAGGACAACAGTATAATATTAATTCTTCTCATGTTAGTTATAAAATTGCAGCTTATGCATATACAGAAAGTTTACCTAAAACTACTTTTACAGCTATTTGGGCAAAAGCATTTAATACTGTATTATCTTGTAATAAATTTTTAGAGAATATCGATAAATATGCAGGAGTTATTTCTACAGAAAAAGCTAATGAACTAAAAGGTGAAGCCATTGCTATTCGCGCTATGCTCCATTTTGATATGCTGCGTTTGTATGGACCTATTTATAAAGTATCTCCTTCCAATCCTTCAATTCCTTATTACGATGCTGTAGCAACGGGAAATAATCCACTTTTACCAGCAAATGAAATAATTACAAAAGTATTGGCAGATTTGGATGCTTCACTTATTCTTTTAAAAAATGATCCTGTCCTTACCTCAGGAAGATATAATGCTTCAACTGCCTTTGATGCTAATCCGTATTATTCTGCAAACAGAGGGCAGAGGTTGAATTATCTGGCGGTAAAATGTTTAAAAGCTCGTGTACTTTTATATTCAGGGGATAAAACGGGTGCATCATCAATCGCAAAAGAAGTCATTGATTTTACAAAAACAACAACTTTTTTTCCTTGGACACCTTTTGCAGAGGCTACAAATGCAACTGATCCAGATCGTACTTTTTCATCAGAAAATTTCTTTTCGATAAGTGATTATACTTTATATACCAAACAAATGAATCTGTTTGATTCTAGTTTACAAATGAAGTATTTATATGCTCCTTTATTAAACCGTATTAACGCTGTTTTTGAGTCAAATGATAATGATTACAGAAGTCTGCCAACCTGGAAAGTACCAATTACAGGCGCAATAACTCAAAAAACATTTTTTAAATATCAGGATGTACAAAATAAAACTAAACTTTTTCGTTTGCAGATTCCAATGTTTAAACTTTCAGAAATGTATTTGATCGCAGCGGAGACGGCTCCAGTTGCATCAGATGGAATTACATTCCTTAATACACTGCGTTTCAACAGAGGTTTAACCAATTTGGTAGCTACAGCAGCAGTAGCAACAGAAGTAGCCAAAGAGTACAAAAAAGAATTTATAGGTGAAGGACAATTGTTTTTTTATTATAAAAGAACCAATACAACAGCAATTCCTAATGGAGCTGCAACAGTTGGAAACATCACTATGGGAGCAGCTCAATATGTGGTTCCTTTACCAGATTCTGAAACTAATTTTCAATAATTCAATACAGTAACACATGAAAAAAATATTGATATTAAGTGCTTTTATTTTGTCTTTTTTAGGACTTGCTTCTTGTAGTCAGGAGGAAATAAAAACATATAGTGACGCAAGTAATATTTATTTTTCGCCTGCAGTTTTTCCTTTGGTAAAAAATACTAGTAACATAATAGATAGTACAGGGGTAAGCTTTGCTTTTGATAATGCTTCAATTCAAAAAAAGATTTATCGCATTCCAATACGTGTTCAGGGAAAATTGAGCGATGTTGACAGGACAGTTAAATGTACAATAGATCAAACAAGTACCGCTGTTGAGGGAGTTCATTTTTCTTTACCCAAAAAGATAGTCATAAGAGCAGGAAGAGAAGTTGATAGTATCGAAGTAACAATGAATAGAACGCCAGAATTAAAGTTGAATAGAGTGACGCTGGTATTAAATCTGGAAGAAAACGAATTTTTTACTACTAAAATGCAAACTAAGATTAATACTTTGACCCAAAAAACAATGAGTTTAACCCGTTTTAAATTGACATTTGACGATATAATATCGCAGCCAATAGGCTGGTCTGCTATTTTAGGAACATTTTCTCCAAAAAAATTCTTTTTAATGTGCGATTTATTACAGTTACAGCCATCACTATTTAACCAAAAAACGGGATCAGCAGGGTTAACCACAGCTGAGTTTGTCTATTATGACAATTTTATGAAACGTTATTTAGCTGATCAAAAAGCTTCTGGTAATACCATTTATGAAGACAATGGTACAGAAATGGTCTTCCCTTAAAGCAAAATCATGAATTTAAATTTAAAACAGAAAATGATCATGTTGAAAAATATAAAGGCACAAACAGTATTGCTTGCACTACTTTTTTTAAGTGTGAGCTGTTCAGATGATATAGGTAATTATAATTACAAAAACATAAATGAAATCAAGGCAACGGGTATAGAAAAGACATATACAGTCTATAGCGGAGATCATTTAAAAATTATCCCCAATTTAAATCCGACTTTGGATGATGGAAATGATCCCAATCGTTATACATATGAGTGGTCAGCTGTTGATCCTCTCATAATAAATCCATTATTAGCAAAGACAGTAATTGCCAAAACAAAAAATCTTGATATTGATTTAAAGTTAGCGCCGGCAAAATATACAATATATTATTTTGTTAAGGATAATGCTACAGGAGTAACATGGCAGCAAGAGCCTTTTACGTTAACTGTAATATCGTCTATTTATGAAGGTTGGCTTGCATTGGGAGATGTAGATGGAAAAGCCCGATTAGATATGGTTTCTATATTACCCAATGTTGCAGAACCCAAAATTATTACTGATGTTTTAGAAAAATCGGGATCAGATTTAAAATTAAGTGGTAAAGCAGTAAATGTATATTGTTTTAAGAATCCGTTATTAACAACATTAATGTATGGAATTTATGTAACAGCTTCAGAATCGGGCACTTCCAGAATTGATCAGGATTCATTTGGATGGACTCCTACTCAGAATATAGCTTATGAAATGGTGGATGGAAGTATTCCAAGAAATTTTGGTGTAGACTTTATGAAATCTGCACTGCAAAGTGAAAACTTCCTTTACAGTAAAGGAAACATTTATTATTTTTTAAGACCAATGCAAATTGGTTATAGTTTGCCGCAGAACAAGGTTGATATTGAAACAAAACCTTTTTATGCAGCTCCTTTTATTGCTGAAAATGGAGGTTCAACAGGATCACCAGTCTTTTATGATAGAGATGGTCATCGTTTTTTACGTTATATCTGCGTAAGTGGAATTTGCTCCAAAATGCCACAAGCAGTCGGTACAGGTACGATACTAGATTGGAGTAATACTAATAGTGATTTGGTTTATATGACTACTACACCATTTAATGGTTACGAAAATTTTGCAGTGCTAAAAAATATAAGTACAGGTAAATATAACTTGCTTCGATTCAATATGGGGTTTGTACAAACCTATTATAAAGAAATTCTAAACGCACCTGATTTTGATAAAGCAACTCATTTTGCCGTAAGCCCAGATTCAGGATATTTATTCTACACAGTAGGCAGTAAATTATATGAATATGATAACGGAACACAATCGGCAAAATTAATGCTGGATAAAGGTGCCGAAGAAATTACCTATATAGGTTTTCATGCTAATTCTAAAACTTTTGCTAATAAACTCGTGGTAGGAAGCTATAGTACAACAGGTACATTAGAATTGTACACCGTTCCGCCGGTAAATGGGGCTTTAGTTTTAACCAACAGTTATACAGGTTTGTGCAAAATTGTTGATGTTGCATTTAGAGCAAGATAAACTAGTAATTTAAATAATCAGCCGAATGAATATTTCAAAGATTCATTCGGCTATAAAAAACACAATATGAAAATCTTTTTAAAACTTACAAGTGCGTTTTTGTTTTTTTCGTTTTTTTCCAATTGTTTAAACGCCCAGACACAATCTTCTGATCAAACTTGGGATCAAATAAAAAATCAGGCTGTGGCAAGTAATAAATTAATTTTTGTCGATTTATATTTTAAAGGCTGTATGCCTTGTGCCCAAATGGAAAAAGAGGTATTTCCTGATCCTAAAGTGGCTGCCTTTTTAGAAAACAATTTTGTTACTTTAAAAACAGATGTTTTGAAAGAAGAGATTGGTAAAAAGTTGTGTATGAAGTATGCTGTAACAGGATATCCTACTTTTTTATTTATGAATGCTGAAGGAAAAATTATAGACATTGCTGCCGGCTTTCAATCTGTAGATCAATTTATAGAATTACTTCAAAATGCAAAAGAAAACGCTCAGAAAGGGATTTTTAAAAAGTACAGCACTCAAATTGATGAAAAAGACTATCCCGAATTTTATTTAAAAGCATTAGCAGAGAAAAAGTTGCCTCCCTTTGAAACAGTTGATAGTTATTTGAAAAAACAGACTTCATTATTTGAGGAGATTCCTTTTACAATAATTATAGGACTAAGGGCAGGTAATCAGTACGATGAATTTTTTATAAAAAATCTTGATGTATTTTCCAAAGATTATGGAAGATCCAGCGTGCACAATCATATCCTAAATATTTTAAGACGGAAGAAAAAGGAATTTGAAAAAACAAATAATATTGAAGACTTTAAGAAATTAATGAACAAAGTAAAACCGATATATACAACAGAAGAATGGACAAAGTATGAAAATGCTTTGTTAAAAGATTTTGACACTTCTAAAGCGCAGAATGAAGAAGCAGTTAAAGAATAAAAAAGATTCGAATTAAATAGATTATAAACTGATAAAGTAATATGAAAAAACAATTAATATATCTTATTTTGGTAATTGTTTCAACAGGGCAATTCTGCTTTGCTGTAAACACTGCAGAATATGCTGTAGTTAAGGGAGCACTGACAATTCCTGATATGGAAAATAAAGAAATCAGTATAAATACCGTTAATGACGGAAAACCTGTGGTAATTGCTTCTATGCCCATTAATGAGTTAGGAGAGTTTAGCTTTATGTTACCCATTAAAACCGCTGGATTTTATTACCTGGATTACGGACAGTTTAAAAAAAGAGGACAGCTGATACGTTTATATTTAGAGCCTAATTTAGATATTAATGTGAATATAAACACTCATCATACCTATATTTTAAGTGGCAAGAATATTGGGAAAAATGATTTGGTTAAAAAAGCAAATGAAATTTACAATGATTTCGGCTTTTTTTGCGACTTGTCCAATAATACAACTTACAAAGATTTTTATCCTTTTATAGACGGAGGACTGGCAAAAGCAACAGCTTTAAAAAAAACAATCAACACAAAAGATAAAACATTCAATAAATTACTGACACTGGCAGTTGATACCGATGTAGAAGACCTGTGTTATCTTTTTTTTATGATGCCTCGAAGAGCTTTTCCTGAAAAAGGCGACCGGCCAGCAGTGATAAAACAATGGCAGGCCGAAATAAAATTTACAGATCCCGATTTGTTAAAATTAGCAAATGGTGTTTCCTTTATGGCACATTATTTTTCTTATTTAAGGATGAATGCTGAAAATCCGCCAGGACGTCTGGATTATCTTGCAGAATCAATTAAACATATTTCAGATCCGGCTTTAAAAGATGCCTATCTGCGTGATGGTATCGAAAGTTCACGCTATAGAATTGAAGAATTTGAAATAATAAAACCCCAAATTAAGCCCTATTTAATTTCAGAAAAAAGTAAAACCTTTTTAGCAGAATATGAAAAAGAACTATATAAAAATGTAGGGCAAAAAGGTTTTGATTTTACCTATAAAGATAGTAATGATAAGGCAGTATCATTTTCAGGCTTTAAAGGTAAACTGGTGTATATAGATTTTTGGGCAACCTGGTGCGGACCTTGTAAAGCCGAAATCCCATATATGAAAAAGTTGGAAGAAGACTATCATGATAAAAACATTGTATTTGTCAGTATTTCATTAGATAAGGCAAAAGACCATCAAAAATGGAAAGACTTTGTTGTAAAAGAACAGCTAAAAGGAATTCAGATTATGGCAGATAAAGATTTTGAATCTGATATAGCTAAAAATTACAGTGTAAATGCTATTCCTAGATTTTTATTATTTGATACAGAAGGAAAAATTATTAATTCAAATGCAGCACGTCCTTCAGAGCTTATATTAAGGGAACAATTAGATAAACTATTAAAATCATAAAAAGAAATAAAATGTTGAACAAACTAAAGACCATAAAGGCTTTTTTATTCACAATTACAATTGTGTTTGCATCTCAGGCTCAGAGTTTCAAAGCAAATGACCCAATCGCCGTTAATCAAACTGTAAAAAAAGGCCTTTTACCAAATGGTATGACCTATTATATTTATCCTACAACAGTCAATAAAAATACAGCCAGTTATTATATTATTCAGAATGTAGGGTCGATTTTGGAAAATGACCAGCAAAAAGGGCTGGCACATTTTCTGGAGCATATGGCGTTCAACGGAACCAAGAATTTTGAAGGAAAAGGAATTCTGAATACTATGCAGAAACAAGGTGCTGTTTTTGGTAGAAATATTAATGCCTATACCAGTTTTGATGAAACGGTATATAATATGGATAATATTCCGTCAAAAGACAGCGGAGTTGTTGATACGTGTCTGCTTGTTTTACATGACTGGTCTAATTTCTTGTCTTTAACCAATGAAGAAATTGACGCTGAACGTGGTGTAATTACCGAAGAATGGAGAACCAGACAAGATGCAAGACAGCGAATTTCAAATCAGCAGTTGCCATTTATTTACAACAATTCCTTGTATGCATACCGTATGCCTATAGGAGATATGGATATAGTTAAAAATTTTAAATATCAGGCTTTAAAAGATTTTTATAAAGATTGGTATCGCCCAGATTTACAAGCAATAGCTATTGTAGGAGATATAAATACTGCAGAAATTGAAGCAAAAATTAAAAAGCTTTTTGCCGATATTCCAGCACCTAAAAATCCAAAGAAACGTTTTGAAATTGCGATTCCGGAAAACAACACACCAACTTTTAAACTTGCTTTAGACAAAGAGATTTCGTCTGCCAACATTAGTTATATGATTCGTCATACAGCCGAAAAATCAACAGGTACTTTTGCCGATTTAGAAAAATCAACACAACGTGATGTTGCCTTTTCACTCATCAACAATAGATTGTCTGATATGGCGCAAAAACAGGAATGTTCTTTTAGAGGTGCGCAAATAGGTTATCAAAATTTTAGCCGTTTAAATGATATTTTATTTATAGGGATTGCCCCTAAACCAAACCAGCAGCAAGAAGCTTTTACTGCAGTAATGAACGAGTGGATTCGTGCATATAAATTTGGATTCTCGAAAGGTGAAATAGAAAGAGCTGTAGCCGAAAGAATTTCAGCTTATGAAAATTACCTTGAAAAGATTAACGAAATTCCACACAAAAGAATTATATCCATGGTAAAAGATGATTATTTGAAACACGAAGTAATCAGTGATCCAAAAGCTGAGTTCGAGATGATGAAAGTAATATTGAATAATCTAGACACCAAAATACTGCAAGATCAATTAATTAAATTGTACACACCTCAAAATCGTGTCGTAACCGTTACTGGAGTCGAAAACGAAAATAACCTGACTCAGGAGCAGGCATTTGATATTATTAAAAAAGCAGAGACCGACAGCACTTTAGAACCTTATGTAGACTCATTCGCGGGTAAAACTCTTATGGGCGATGTTGTAATAAAACCGGGTAAAATTGTATCGGAGAAAAAAGAGGCAGCAATAGATGCTATTACCTATTTATTAAGCAATGGCGTAAAAGTGCACTATAAATTTGCAGATAAAAACAAAAAGGAAATTAAATTAAAAGCCGAAAGTTATGGCGGAATGTCCTTGTATGATCCTAAAGATATTCCTTCAGTAAGTCGTACAGCAATGCTGGCGATGATGTCGGGAATTGGTTCTTTGTCTGCTACAGACTTAGAAAAAGTAATGACGGGAAAAATAGCAAGCTGCTCTGTAGATATCGACAATTTCACCGAATCGGTTTCAGGGTCATCTAATGTAAAAGATGTAGAGAGCATGATGCAGCTCGTTCACCTGCGTTTTGTAAAACCGCGATTTGATGCTGATATGTTTGCCTTGCTAAAACAACGATTAGAAAACGGACTTAAAAATAAGGACAAAGATATTCGTTCAAAAATGGCAGACAGCTTAACCGTTGCTGTGTACGGAAAAGACAATCCTAAAATAAGAATGATGAATCAGCAGTATATAGATGATTTGTCTTTTGATAAGATGAAATCAATTTATAAAGATCGTTTTGCAGATGTATCAAATTTTGAATTTTTTATTGTTGGAGATATAATGCCCGAAGTTTTAAAACCGCTTTTAGAAAAATACATTGCCAGTATCGACGGTATCAAACGTCAGGAAAAATACAAAGACAATACAGTTGAATGGATATCAAACAAAATCAATAAAGATGTTTTCCTGAAAATGGAAACACCTAAAAGTTCCGTTCGAATAAAGTTTCAGAACGAATATGCTTATTCGCAGAAAAACAGAATTCTAACTTCCTTTTTTGGGGATATTCTGACTTTGAGATATACAGAAAGTTTACGCGAGAAAGAGGGCGGTACTTATGGCGCACAAGTAGGTGGGAATTTAGACAAATTGCCAAAACCTACTGCCTCACTTAATATTGCTTTTGATTGCGATGCTAATAGAGTAGAAGCTTTATTGCCTATTGTGTACAATGAAATTGAAAATATCAAACAAGGGAAAATTGTTAAAGAAGATTTAGAGAAAACCAGAAAAAGCTATATAAAATCAAGAACAGACAGTAAGGATTTTAATAGTTACAGTATGAATGTTATCTACAATTATTTTACAAATAATTTCAACATGGATGATCCTAAAAATTATACGGATATCGTAAATAAGATTACCGAAAAAGATATTCAGGATTTTGCTAATTCTTTTTTGAGTAAAGCTAAGTCATACAAAGTGGTGTATAAACCATTAAAGTAAATGACTTAAAAGTTAGATTTTTTATCCCTATAGATTTTTTATTTTGAATTAGTAAGCAAGTATAATTTTATTAGAGGATTAATCAGAGGGTTGTTTGTTATTATTCAACCCTCTTTCTTTTGAAAAAAAATCAAGCCATTGGAAATAAGTGGAGTGATTTGCAAATTAAAACGGATAAAGCGAGCCATTTTTGGTACGCAATAAAAAACGGTACAGAAAGAAATGCAGCAAATAAATAAGTAAGAATTTGGGGATAGTATTACCGAATTTCGGGATGCACATTATTTTCAGGACAGTCTTAACTTTGAGTAAATCAAAAATAGATTAGTTATGAGTTCTACCACTTCAAAATTCGATAAATTACTTAATGGTTCTCAAGAATATGGAAATGTGAACCACAAACCGGACTCTAGTAAAGAGGTTCAAATTAACACACCTGAAAAAACGATGCCTTTTTCAGATCAAATTGGAAACTATCAGCGAAACAAAGGAATTCCTTCAAAATCGTATAAAGACAGTAAAATTTATATTGTTGGAAGCGGTATTGCAGGAATGGCAGCGGCTTATTATTTTATTCGTGACGCTCACGTTCCGGGTGAGAATATTATTTTTCTCGATCAGCTTCATGTAGATGGCGGATCGCTTGATGGCGCCGGAAATACTACAGATGGTTATATTATTCGCGGCGGACGTGAAATGGATATGACTTACGAAAACCTTTGGGATATTTTTCAGGATATTCCGGCTTTAGAACTTCCTGAACCGTATAGCGTATTAGACGAATACCGTTTGGTTAATGATAATGATCCTAATTACTCTAAAGCGAGATTGATTCATAATAAAGGACAAATTAAAGATTTTAGCAAATTTGGATTGGAGAAAAAAGATCAGCTTGCGATTATAAAATTGCTCCTTAAAAAGAAAGAAGATCTAGACGATTTAACCATCGAAGATTATTTTAGTAAATCGTTCTTAGAAAGTAATTTTTGGTTCTTTTGGCGTACCATGTTTGCCTTCGAAAACTGGCATAGTTTGTTAGAATGTAAATTGTATATGCACCGTTTTCTGCATGCGATCGACGGAATGAAAGATCTTTCGTGTCTTGTTTTTCCAAAATACAATCAATATGATACCTTTATTACACCGCTTCGAAGATTCCTTCAGAGCAAAGGCGTGCAAATTGACTTAAACACACTCGTTAAAGATTTAGATATTCACAGCAATACAGAAGGTAAAGTGGTGGAAGCTATTATTACCGAAAAAAACGGGAAAGAAGAAAGAATTCCTGTAGGTAAAGATAATTATGTAATTGCCACAACAGGTTCTATGACTGAAGATACTTTTTATGGAGACAATAAAAATGCTCCAATTATAGGTTTAGACAATAGTACCAGCGGACAAAGTGCTGGTTGGAAATTATGGAAAAACCTGGCAGCTAAATCACCTGTTTTCGGGAAACCTGAAAAATTCTGTGGTAATATTGCAAAATCTTCTTGGGAGTCGGCTACGCTTACCTGCAAACCTTCTGCCTTTGTAGAGAAAGTAAAAGAACTTTGTGTCAACGATCCGTACTCAGGAAAAACGGCAACAGGAGGAATTGTAACCATCAGCGATTCAAAATGGTTAATGAGTTTTACTTGTAACAGACAGCCTCATTTTCCAGATCAGCCAGACGATATTTTAGTAATTTGGGTCTATGCCCTTTTTATGGACAAAGAAGGTGATTATGTCAAAAAAACAATGCCGCAATGTACTGGAAATGAGATTTTGGCTGAGTTAGCATATCATTTAGGAATCATTGATCAATTAGATAATATTATAGAAAATACTATAGTTAGAAGTTCTTATATGCCATACATCACGTCTATGTTTATGCCGAGAGCAAAAGGCGATCGTCCGCAAGTAGTGCCAGAAGGCTGTACCAATTTAGGATTAGTAGGGCAATTTGTAGAAACCAATAATGATATTGTATTTACGATGGAAAGTTCTGTGCGAACTGCCAGAATAGCGGTTTACGACTTATTGAATCTAAACAAACAAGTGCCGGACATCAATCCGCTGCAATACGATATTCGTCATTTGCTTAAAGCAGCACAATCATTAAATGATTACGAGCCAATAGTAGGTGAAGGACTTTTAAGAAAATTTCTAAAAGGAACTTACTATGAACATCTGCTTGTTGAAAATGCTGATGATGGACAAGAACACGAATCCTTCTTTAATGAACAATTAAATAAATTAAAACATTGGATAGGAGGAATCAGAGATTAAAACATAATTGTATATAATATCATAATTCAAATAAATGACGTTAAGGCTTTTGCTTTAGCGTCATTTTTGCATGAATTAAGTTTAATTAATTATTAAAAGGTCAAGTTTTATAAGGAATTATACCTAATAAATGCTTATTTTTATACGTAAATTAGTTTTCCAAAAACAATATTTAAGCAGGACTTATATAGGATGGATCAACCTTACGATAAAATAAGAGATACATTGGCCTATTTTGAGGTTGATAATAATTTACCCTATTATGTTTCTTCGGGCAAAAAACAAATGGAATATCCTCAGAAGCCTTTTCGGATGGATTATTATTCGTTGTGTATTTGCACGGAAGGAGATATCGATATTGCCATTGACGGACATCAGCATTATATCAAACAATTTACTTTATTAATCGCAAGGCCTGCGACCATTATTGCTTTTCATAATAACAGTGAAGACTTTAGGATGAAATTGCTGTTTTTTGAAAAAGAATTTCTGCTTAAATACATATCTGACCCTTTTATTATTGAAAGACTGGCTTTTTTTAAAGACAGATCATTTGAACTCATTCAACTCAAAGAGCAAGATGCCAAAAAGCTGATTAAATTAATGAAATACCTTGAAAGTAAAATTGAGGCCGATTTGAAGTTTAAAGATGAAATTGTAAGAACCATTATATTCAATTTGCTTTTAGAAACCGCAGAATTATTGCCAAAAGAAACACCTGAAACAGTTACAATTGCTAATAATCCGAAAGATACTTATTTCCAGTTCCTTAATCTCGTTATGAATAATATTACGCAGCATAAAGGAGTAAGTTATTATGCTCAGAAATTGCACATTTCAAACAAATACCTGATTCAAATTGTCAAAAAAGCGGCAGACAAAACGCCGCACGAAATTATCGATGCCCATTTGTTAAAAGAAGCCGTCGTATTATTAGGAAATCCAGCAATCAATATAAGTGATATTGCTTATAGACTTAGATTTAATTCAGTTTCTGCTTTTGGACGCTTTTTTAAAAAACATTCTTCTATTTCTCCCACAGATTACCGCCGACTTCAAAATTTGTAGAAATCAACAGATTACATTTCTTTTTTACTTTTTACGCGAAAGATTATTCTTAATTTAAACCGCGTTTTTATTCCATTATATTTATTTTTTTCTACAAAGTATTGCTTTTTAATTTATTTTATTATTTTTACTAAATCGATTTAGGAATTTTTACTCTCTCAAATTATCTTATGAAAAATACATTTTTTAGCTGCTTCTTTATATTGCTTTTAGTCGGATTTGTTACTGCGCAAGACCTTAAGTCTCCAAATGGTAGCTTAACAATGAAATTTCATTTAGACCAAAACGGAACGCCAGTTTATGCTTTAAACTTTAAACAAAAAGCAGTAATTCAAGAAAGCAAAATGGGTTTTGTTATAAAGTCTGATATTTTATTGAATAAAGGTTTTCAAGTTACCGAAACGAAATTTCAGTCAGAAAATAGTACTTGGAAACCCGTTTTAGGAGAGCAAAAAGAAATACAAAATCAATACAATGAATTAAAAGTTGATCTTGTGCAAGAAAAGAGCAAGAGAAAAATGTCAATTTATTTTCGTTTGTTTAATGATGGTTTAGGTTTTAGATATGAATTTCCGGTGCAAGACGATTTGCGCCACTTTATTATTCAAGAAGAAACAACTGAGTTTAATTTGACAGGAGATCATAAACTATTCTGGATTCCGGGTGATTATGATACAAATGAATATAGTTACAATACTTCAAAAATATCAGAAATGCAGTCTTTGGTTTATGATGCAACACATGTTCCATTAGCTGCGCAAGCAACAATTAAAAACTTAGCCGCTCAAACGCCTTTAATGATGAAGACAAATGAGGGACTTTATATTAATATTCACGAAGCTGCGCTAAAAAACTTCCCAGCAATGTGTCTTAACGTAAATGATAAAACCTATTCGTTAAGCTCACATCTAGTTCCAGACGCGGTTGGTAATAAAGGATATATTCAAACGGGAAGTTTCACACCATGGCGAACTATTGTTGTAAGCGATGATGCGAGAAATATTCTATCTTCAAAGATGATTTTGAATCTAAATGAACCTTGTGCTTTTGATGATGTTTCTTGGATAAAACCAGTAAAATATATTGGTGTTTGGTGGGAATATTTTACAGGTGGCGGATCTACTTGGGCATACTCAGACAATCAAGATGTTGTAATTGGGAAAACGGATTTTTCTAAGTTAAAACCAAATAATACACACGGAGCGAATACTAAACATGTAAAAGAATATATAGATTTTGCTTCATCAAATGGTTTTGATGCTGTTTTGGTAGAAGGCTGGAACGAAGGCTGGGAAGATAATACTGCTTTTAAAAAAGAACACATTTATAGTTTTACCAAAGCATATCCAGATTTTAATGTAAAAGAACTAAGCGATTATGCTGCAAAGAAAAACGTTAAAATCATCATGCATCACGAAACAACATCATCTGTTTCTGAATATGAAAGACAGTTGAAAGATGCTTTAACTTTTATGGTTGATAATAATTACAATGCTGTAAAAACAGGATACGTTGGACCAATTATTCCAAGAGGAGAACATCATGACGGGCAGCAAATGGTAAATCATTATACATATGTAGCAAAAGAAGCGGCGAAGCATAAAATTATGGTAGATTCACATGAAGCCGTTCGTCCAACAGGTTTACACCGTACTTATCCAAACTGGTTTGCGCAAGAATCAGCGCGTGGAACTGAGTTTGAATCGATGGAAGGAATTCATCCGGATCATACTACAATTTTGCCTTTTACAAGATTAATGGGCGGGCCAATGGATTATACTCCAGGAATTTTTCAAGGTGATTTATCAGTTTACGGAGCAAAGAAAAATAAATTGAGCACAACACTTGTTAAGCAATTGGCATTATATGTTACAATGTACAGTCCGTTGCAAATGGCTGCCGATTTACCAGAAAATTATATAAAATTTAATGACGCTTTTCAGTTTATAAAAGATGTTGCTTTAGATTGGGATGAAACTTATATTCTAGAAGCTGAACCAGGGGATTATATTACTATTGCTAGAAAAACAAAAGGTAAACAAGAATGGTTTGTGGGTGCAATTACAGATGAAAATTCGCGTACAGCTTTAATTGATTTTAGTTTTCTTCCAGCAGGGAAAAACTTTACAGCAACAATTTATGAAGATGGAAAAACGGCAGATTATAAAACTAATCCGCAATCGTACAACATTCGAAAAGTGACAGTAAACAGTAAAACAAAACTGAAACAAAAATTGGCATCAAGCGGCGGTGCAGCGATTTCTATAAAGTAGGAAAGTTGGAGAAATGGCACGCGGATGACACGGATTCGCTATCGCGAAAACGCAGATAAACACGGATTTTTTTTAGTCATTCTAATCTGTGGCAAAAAAAAATCACGCAGATTTGGTAGATTGAGCAGATTTAGAAGATTTTTTAAAATCATTTTAATTCTTTTAATCTGTGGCAAAAAAAAAGGTTTCACGTAGATTAAGCATATTTAAGATAAGTGTAGATTAATTAGTGGTTAGCGACTAAAAACAATATTAAAAAAAATAAAAAATGAATACAAAAATGTACCCTTTACAGTTTGAACCAATTTTGAAAGAAAGAATTTGGGGAGGCGAAAAATTAAAAACGGTTCTTAATAAACCTATTGTTTCTGCAATTACAGGAGAGAGCTGGGAATTGTCTACAGTAGAAGGTGATGTAAGTGTGGTGGCAAATGGAGAATTAAAAGGAAAATCATTGACAGAACTTATTGATAAGTCTCCAAATGATATTTTAGGAAAAAACGTTTATGCTCGATTTGGCAATCAATTTCCGTTGCTTTTCAAATATCTAGATGCACGCGAAGATTTATCAATACAAGTACATCCTAACGATAAATTAGCAAAAGAACGTCACAACTCTTTTGGTAAAACCGAAATGTGGTACGTTATGCAGGCTGATGCTGATGCAAGAATTATTGTTGGTTTTAAAGAAGATTCAAGCAAAGAAGAATATTTAGAAAATCTAAACAATAAAACTTTGGTTTCGATTCTTGACGATGTAAAAGCAAAAGCAGGGGATGTGTTTTTTCTAGAAACGGGAACCGTACATGCAATTGGAGCAGGATTGGTTGTTGCAGAGATTCAGCAGACATCTGATATTACGTACCGTTTATATGATTTTGACCGAAAAGATGCTCAAGGAAACACAAGAGAATTACATGTTGACTTGGCACTTGATGCAATCAATTACAATAAAGTAGATACACATAAAAAATACGAAACGGTTTCTAATCAATCCAATGTAATTGTAGATTGTCCTTATTTTACAACCAACATTATTCCGCTGGGCGGCAAGATTGAAGGAAATAAAAACGGAGAAACATTTACAGTTTATATGTGTATCGAAGGAGCTTTTGAGATTAGATATGAAAATGTAAGTTATCAATATAAAAAAGGAGATACCGTTTTAATTCCTGCAGGAATGCGTAATTATGTGTTAGAAGGAGAAGCTTCAATTTTAGAAGTTTATATTTCGTAAAACTATAAGTGTTAATTTGATTTAAAATAACTGCAAACCAAAAAAAAGAGTTAAATTGCCCGTTCATAATTCAGTAAAGATTCTTAATAAAAGGATATTAATATTAAAATTATGCCGTTTTTATCTGATTAAAAATAACGATTAATGCTAAAAACACATACAATTACTGTTAAATATGATTATTATTGGCTTTAAAATAATGATTTGTTTAAAATAATATCTACAAAATCGTTTTAGTAACTATTTTTAGTTATATTTGTGATATCGTTAATAACAGCTTAATGTAAAATTAACTCTCTAAATGAAAAAAATAACTATTAAAGATATTGCAACAGAAGCTGAGGTTTCTATATCTACGGTGTCTTTTGTTATTAATGATAAAGGAGAGAAGATGGGAATAAGCCCGGCGGTGATTAAAAAAGTACAGCAAGTTGCTGAAAAACTTAATTATCGACCAAGTATGATAGCGACAAGTCTAAGAACGGGTAAAACGAGATCTATTGGGTTAATTGTTGAGGATATTTCTAATCAGTTTTTTGCTGATCTTGCGCGGGTAATAGAGGATGAAGCAAGAAATATTGATTACCGCGTTTTTTATTGCAGTACAGGCGGTAATGATGAACGTTCTGAGGAGTTAATACATAGTTTACTGCAGGCAAATGTGGATGGGTTTATTATTACTCCTACACAAAATATTGAAAGCAGTATTGATTTGCTTTTGAGACTAAAAAAGCCGGTAGTATTAATTGACCGATATTTTGCAGGACAAAATGTGAGCCATGTCGTAATGGATAATTATGAGGCGTCAAATTCTGCAGCAAAATTTTTGATCAATAAAGGCCGTAAGAACATCGCTATTGTAAACATCACTTCTGAAATGATTCAGATGAAATCACGAGAAGACGGATGTCGAGATGCATTAAAAGAAGCTGGTATTTATAATGATTCGCTGGTGCTTCATATGGAGTACAACAGCACTGAAGAAACCAGAGTTGCAGCAATTGTAAGTTTTTTAGAAAAAAATCCACAAATTGATGCCGTTTTGTTTTTAACAAACTATATGGGGCTTGCAGGTTTACAAGCTTTTAAAAAAGTTGGGAAAACGATACCAGACGATGTTTCGGTTATTAGTTTTGATGATCATGACAGTTTTAAACTTCATACACCAAAAATAACAGTTATTTCGCAGCCTATTAATGATATTGCGGTCAAATCAATACAATTGTTATTGAGCCAGATGACCAATATGGAGAAATTTGAAATAGAAAAAAGTCTCAAAAAAGGAGAATTGATTGTGAGAGAATCAGTTTAATTTTTAAGAGCATAATCATAAAAAAAGAAAAAAAACGATTCGTTTTTTTTTAGGAATTTTACTAAATCGTTTTAGTAATTTAAGGTCAAAATATTCGATCATTGCGTTATTTTTTTGAGCTGTTTACTATATCGATTGCTAAGAGTTATAGGAATGTTTACGTTGCTATTAAAGCATTGTATTTGTTGGGCGTAGACCTTATGAGTGCAATATTAAAATTGAGTTCAAATTTTTATTAATTATTTAAAAACAATCACGTTAAAACAAAACAAATTACCAATTACCAAAAAAAAAGCTTATGAAACGAATATTAGCAGTGTTAGGAATGGTATTGTTGTGCAGCTTAGGTGCTGTGGCGCAAAATCGATTAATAACAGGCGTAGTGGCAGATGCACAAAACAGAGGAGTTATTGCTGCATCTATCGAGGTTCAAGGAAAACCGTTTAGTGCAATTACAGATACAGAAGGTAGATTTAAAATGAATGTTCCAGAAGGAGCAGTTACTTTAAATGTATCTTCGATAGGTTTTACATCAAAAACGATAGTACTTCAGCCAGGTGAAAATAAAATATCAGTTGTATTATTAGAAAATGTACAAGAATTAAAAGATGTTGTTGTAACATCATTTGGAGTTAAAAAACAAAAGAAAAGTTTAGGATACGCTGTTGGGGAACTTAAAGGAGAAGAACTAACAAAAAACAAAGAAATTAACTTAGGAAACGCGTTACAAGGTAAAATTGCCGGTGTTAACGTTTCTGCGCCAGTTTCTGGACCGTCAGGTTCTAGCCGTGTTGTAATTCGTGGAGCAACTTCGGCTTCTGGATCAAACCAGCCTTTGTATGTTGTAGATGGTATTCCAATCGATAACACTCAGCAAGGTAATGCTGGTATGTGGGGTGGAGCTGATAAAGGAGATGGTATGTCTTCTTTCAATCCAGACGATATCGCTTCTATGTCAGTACTTAAAGGTAGTGCCGCTTCTGCTCTTTACGGGTACAGAGGATCAAATGGTGTTATCTTGATCACAACTAAAAAAGGAAAAAGCGGAACTGGTCTTGGTGTAGATTTTAGTACAAACTCTACATTCAATACACCAATAAGCCTTTTAGATTGGCAAGATCAATA
This sequence comes from Flavobacterium sp. FlaQc-30, assembly GCF_044005885.1. NCBI lineage: Bacteria > Pseudomonadati > Bacteroidota > Flavobacteriia > Flavobacteriales > Flavobacteriaceae > Flavobacterium > Flavobacterium sp. FlaQc-30. The sequence continues at coordinate 260,227 of NZ_JBIPCO010000002.1, forward strand.
CGGATCAGGAGAGCCTATTAATGGAATTCCTTCAAGATTTGGCAGTTTATCAGAGCTTAGAGAAAAATATGTATTGGCTTGGGGAGACAAATATGACGGAAAACAAACTATTGCACTTGATGGAACTACTAGACCATATCAAGCAAATGGGAAAAACAACGTAAAAAACTTCTACAGAACTGGATATTCTTTCAGTAATACTTTAGCAATTTCTGGAGGAAACGAAACAACAAATTTTAGATTGTCTTTCGGAAATACAAAAGACGAGTCTATTTTGCCAGGAACAAATTTTGGAAGAAACAACGTGGCTTTAAGTTTAAACTCGTCTCCGAACAAAAAAATCAGTATCGAAACGAATGCACAATATATTACAGAGAAAAGTCAAAACAGACCTTATTTGAACGATTCTCCAAGAAACGCTTCGTATACTACAACATTCTTAAATCCAGGAGCAGATATTAGATGGTTAAGTAATGGTTACGATGAAAATGGAGGGGAAGCTGACTATTTTGGATCAAATACTTACCAAACAAATCCATATTTTGCAACGCAAGAAGATTTAAATAGTGACCTTAGAAAACGTTTTATCGGTTCTGCAAAAGTAAATTATAACATTACTGAAAAAATTTACGCAAAAGGAGTTATTGGTATGGATGATATCAATTACGAATACACTGAAATCGAACCTACAGGAATTAACTACAAAACTGGAGGTGCATTAGAGAACAGAGTAGAAGGACGTACAGAATATAATGCTTCTGCTTATTTAGGATACAAAGGTAATATCGTAGAAAACCTATCATTAGATGCTTTCATTGGAGCTAACCGTCAACACAACAGATTCAGCGGAATTAAAATGAAGGGAAATAATTTTATTGTTCCGTTCAAATATTTCTACGGAAATACACAACCTGAAAAAACAGAAAAATTATTCTCAGAAAGCGAAGTTAACTCACTTTTCTATTCTGCAGATTTAGGATACAAAGATTTCTTATATGTTAGTTTAACAGGTCGTCAAGATTGGTTTTCAACTTTAGATCCATCAAGTAATAGTACTTTTTACCCATCTGTAAGTACCAGTTTAATTTATTCTGAAATTATTCAATTGCCAGAATGGATGTCTTATGGTAAAATTAGAGCAGGTTGGGGTAATGTTGGTGGAGCTTTGCCAGACGCTTATGCTTTAGCATTAACGTATTCTGCACCTGATGGACAAACAGATTCTTTAGGTCAGCCAATTTTAGGAGTAAATGGAGATACAGTTCCAAACAGAGGTTTAAGACCTTACAACGTTAGTACAATCGAATTTGGTTTCGAAAATACATTCTTCAATAATAGAGTGAGTACAGACTTAACTTTCTACAGCAAGAAGACAACTAACGACATTACTGATGCCGATATTTCTCAAGCATCTGGTTATAGAACAACAAAAATCAACGTGGGAGAAATCCTGAACAAAGGGGTTGAATTTGCAATCAATGTAAAAGCTATTAAAACACCAACTTTTGCATGGAATGTTGGATATAATTTTGCTTACAACGATAGTGAAGTACTTAATCTTTCTGATAAAATTACAACAAAAACACTTGAAGGAAATAGAGACTCAAAAGCTTCTGTAGTTTTAGAAAAAGGACAGCCATTTGGAATAATCAAAGCTTACGATTATTTAAGAGATGCTAAAGGAAATATTGTACTTGATACAAACGGCAGATTCATGAGAGGAGATTTAATAAATGCAGGACAAGGTGTAGCACCATTGTCTATGGGATTCTCAAATGATTTCTCTTATAAAAATTTCACACTTTCGATTTTTGTTGATGCTAAATTTGGTGGAGAAATCTACTCAGCAACAAACCAGTTAGGAACTCGTTACGGATTAACTGAGCAAACACTTGGCGGTCGTGAAGGCGGAGTTGCAGTAAGTGGTACAGATGTTAACGGTAACCCTGTAAATACTACAGTTTCTGCATATGATTACTGGAGAAGTTATGCAGAAGTGACATCAAATTTTGTTTACGATGCTGATTTTATCAAGTTGAGAGCAGTTTCTTTCAGCTATAATTTTCCAAAAGCAAATCTTGCAAAAACACCATTTCAATCGGTTAGTTTAGCATTTTCTGCTCATAACTTATGGACAATTTATGACAAAGTGCCAAACATTGATCCTGAGTCTAACTACTCTAATAGTAATGCACAAGGTCTTGAAAGAGCATCTATGCCATTGACAAGAAATTTTGGTTTAACTCTTAATGTTAAATTCTAATAACGAAAATTGAAAGATGAAAAATAAATTTATAAAAATATTCTGTGTTGCAATTGTTGGTGCAATGACACTAGCTTCATGCGACAAAGGATTCGAAGAATTGAATCAGAATCCAAATGCTTTGACAGATCCAGCTGTAAAATCTATGTTTACACTTGCTGAGATTTATGTTGACGGACAAGACTTTTCTAATACAAGAGGAAATAATATTTATGCTGCGCAAATTGTACAGCAATTTTCATCCTTAAGTGGTTCAGGGTCAAAATATACCTATTCATCTGAATATTCAGGAGCACTTTTTGGAGAAACGTATGGTAAAGGATTAAATCAAATTTTCCAGTTATTATCTGTTATAAAAGATACACCAGAAAATGCTAATGCTATTCAGGCTTTAAGAATCATGAAAGTTTTCTTGTTTCAAAAGTTAACAGATACTTATGGAGAAATTCCATATTTTGAAGCTGGAAAAGGATACAACGGAGGAGTTTATGCTCCAAAGTATGATACTCAAGAGGCAATCTACAATGATCTTTTAAAAGAATTGGATGAAGCAGGTGACGCTTTAGATGCTAATAAAGCATTTGTAGGCAATGCAGATTTGTTTTATCAAAGTGATGTGGCTAAATGGAAAAAATTAGCTAACTCAATGATGTTAAGAGTTGCAATGCGTTTATCTAAAGTAAACCCTGCAAAAGCACAACAGTATGTTGAGAAAGCTGTTGCTAAAGGTGTTTTTACATCAAATGATGACAGTTTAGTTTTAAGACATGATTCAGGACCACAAGGGGTTAAAACAAATCCAATTACTTCTTCATGGGTTATAAATGACTTGAATAAAGGAGACGCAAATACAAAATTCAGTAAAACGTTTATTGATAATTTGAAAAACAATAATGATCCACGTTTAAGAATTTTAGCAAAACTTGAAGCAACTGGAGACAATTCCCCTGCAAGCCAGCAAGGTCTTGCAAACGATGCAAGAGAATTTCCAGGTGGAGACAAGAAACTTTTCTCAGACCCTAATACATCTACAGTATTACGTTTAGACGCTCCTACATTAATTATGTCTTACGCTGAAGTAGAGTTTATTTTGGCTGAAGCAGCTGTAAAAGGATGGAATGTAAACGGATCAGCACAAAAGCATTATGAAGATGGAGTAAGAGCTGCAATGCAGATACTGACTATTTTTGGAGACAAAGTACCAGCAGTTACGCTTACAGAATACAACGATTACATGACAGCTCATCCTTTTAAATCATCAGGAACTGAAGCTCAAAAAATCGAACAAATTATTACTCAAAAATGGATTGTTTTATTGTTTAATGGTTTTGAAGCATTTTCAGAATACAGAAGAACAGGATATCCAGTTTTAGTTCCAGTTAATGATCCAACAGGAGAAACAAAAGGAACTATTCCTAGAAGATTAATTTATGATCAGTCTGAGTTAATCACAAATAATGTGAATTATAAAGAAGCAATACAACGCCAAGGGTTGGATTTAATGACAACTAGAATTTGGTGGGATAAGTAGTTTTAAAATTTTGGTTAGTTAAGTTGAATAAGCTCGGGAGGAGTATGAGTACCTCCCGGCTTATTTTTAATTTTCTATTTCAATTTTCATTAAATTAGAGGGTTTGTATCACAAATTAGTTCTATAGTTTTAATACCCTTTTTTTCGCAAAAGACAAAAGAGCTTATGCTGAAAAAGATGGAATTACTTTCAAAAAGAACATATAATTGAAGGATTAAAATATTTTAATTATTGAAGTGTAGTAAATCTAAATCAACAATTTAAAAGATAAAACTTGGCAGCTGTAAAAGGGAAAATGATTTTCAGAATATTTTGTTAGTTACTGTTATTCCGTATTAAAAGCCCAAAAGAGAGGGAGAATTGTGGAAACGTCGTTTTCCTTCTCAAACTGCCAACGATTAAGTTGCAAAAGCATAATAATTAAGTATTGAGTTATAATGGAGTTTAAAAAGAACTTTTATTGGGTTTTAAGTATTTGTCTGGCAAATTTTTCATTTGTGGCAAACGCGCAAAACGTGGAATTAAAAAAAGGATGGCAGTACAGAGAAACCAAAACAACAAAATGGTATCCTGCTTCTGTTCCTGGTGAAGTTCATACCGATTTACTCAATAATAAATTAATACCAGATCCATTTTACAGAGACAATGAAAAAAAGCTGGAATGGATTGAAAAGAAAGATTGGGAATATAAAACTACTTTTGAAGTAAGCACCGCAACTTTAAATAAAAAAAATACGGAATTAGTTTTTGACGGATTAGATACTTACGCATCCGTTTACTTAAACAATCAGTTAGTTTTAAAAGCTGACAATATGTTTCGTCAGTGGCGTGTTGACGTAAAAAAGAATTTAAAGCCGGGAAAAAATGATTTAGTAGTCGTTTTTAAATCAGCACAAAATGTTGTTGATTCATTGGCTAAAAAAGATTTTCCTTTTGTAATTCCAGATAATCCTCGTGCCTATGTACGTAAAGCGCAATATCATTTTGGCTGGGATTGGGGACCAAAATTCACAACTTGCGGAATTTGGAAAACGCCAAGATTAGAAGCATATGATGTAAAAACTCCTGAGAAACCATATGTATTAGATCGCAAAATCGAATTGATACAACAGCCTGATGATAAAGGAACATCATTTTACTTTAAAATTGATGACAAGCCAGTTTATATGAAAGGGGCAAATTACATTCCGTCAGATGCATTCCTGTCGCGAGTAACCAAAAAGGAGTACGAAAAAGTAATTGCACTTGCCAAAGATGCCAATATGAATATGCTGCGTGTTTGGGGAGGCGGGGTTTATGAAGATGATTATTTTTATGATTTATGTGATAAAAACGGAATCTATGTCTGGCAGGATTTTATGTTCGCTGGAACAATGGTGCCAGGAGATGATGCTTTTTTTGACAATGTAAAAAAAGAAGTTCAATATCAGGTAAAACGTCTTCGTCATCATAAAAGCATCGTTTTATGGTGTGGAAATAATGAAATCGATGAAGCTTTTAAAAGCTGGGGATGGCAAAAAAGCATGAAAATGTCAAAGCAAGATTCGACACGATTATGGAAAGATTACGTTCGTTTGTTTCAAGATAGTATTCCAAAATGGGTAAAAGAAGTTGATCCTAAAAGACCATACCTAAGTTCATCACCTTTATTTCATTGGTCAAAAGCAAAAAGCATTACAGAAGGCGACAGCCATTATTGGGGAACTTGGTGGGGATTAGAAGATATTGAAGCGGTGCAGAATAAAACGGGACGTTTTGTAAGCGAGTACGGAATGCAGGCTATGCCAAATTACTCTTCAATAGAAAAATTTACATTACCAGAAGACCGATATTTATATTCAGATATTTTGCAGGCGCATCAAAAAGCCGGCAAAGGATTCATGAAATTAGATTCGTATTTAAATCGCTATTTTATTAGTTCAGATAAAATAAAGAAAATGAATGTTGAGGATTATACTTACCTCACACAATGTTTGCAATACTATTCAGTAAAAAATATTATAGGCATTCACCGTTCAAAAGCGCCGTACAATATGGGAACATTAGTTTGGCAGCTTAACGATTGCTGGCCGGTTGCAAGCTGGAGCGTAACGGATTATTATGACCGACAGCCAAAAGCAGCTTGGTACGCTATGAAAGAAGCGTATAGAGATGACAAAACACCAGAAATTGATCTTACACGTCCAATTGATTTAAAATTGGAAGACCCAAAAATAACTTGGGAAGTGAAAGGAAATAAAGTGATTTTAAAAGCTTCAAAAGCCGCAAAATATGTATACGTTTCTATAAAAGGCTATACAGGAAAATGGAGCGATAATTATATAGATTTAAAAGAGGGCGAAGAAAGAACAATTTCTTTTGAAGGCAAAATAACAAAGCCAGTCCTGAAAGTTTATTCGCTATATGATGTTCTTAAAAGATACTAAGGAACTAAGTTGCAAAGGTTCAAAGGTTTTTCTGTAGAGATGCACTGCAGTGCGTATTTATTAAAAATTAAAATATAGATGACATCCGATTTAATTTTCGGTGCATCAGAAAATCAAATAAATAAAAAAAATATGTTTACAAAGTACAACAAAATTGCTTTTAGCGGTATTTTAGCTCTAAACCTGTTTTTTGCCAATCCTGCTATTTCACAGGAAAAAAAGGTAAAACAAACAAATTCAGATTATACCCAATATGTAAATCCGTTTATTGGCTCTGCCGGTCACGGTCACGTATTTGTGGGTGCCAATGTTCCTTTTGGAGCCGTGCAGTTAGGACCAGTAAATGTTTTTGAAGGCTGGGATTGGTGCAGTGGATACAATTATGCTAGTAATACTATTTTAGGTTTCACACACACTCATTTAAGCGGAACCGGAATTGGAGATTTAAACGATATTCTTTTATTGCCTGTATCAGGAAAAGTGCCTTTAACAAAAGGAACAAAAGAAGATATGGCAACAGGTTACGGCTCTTATTTCTCTCATGATAATGAAGTAAGCAAAGCAGGATATTACAGTGTACTGCTTGATAAATATAAAATTAAAGCAGAGTTAACAGCAAGCGAAAGAGTAGGTTTCCATAAATACACTTTTAATACTGCTCAAGACAATCACGTTTTATTAGACCTTGCAGATGGTGTAGGATGGGACAAACCTGTAAAAACGTTTATCAAAAAAGTAAACGAGACTACTCTTGTAGGATATAGATATTCATCAGGATGGGCGGCAGATCAACGTATCTTTTTTGCAATAGAATTTTCTGAGCCAATTTCAAATATGGCATTATACGATGATAAAACTTCTGTAAGCGGAAACGAAGGTGAAGGTCTAAAAATGAAAGCAGTTTTAGATTTTACAAGTTTAAAAAATAAAGAAGTTTTAGTAAAAGTTGGAATCTCACCAGTAAGCTATGAAAATGCAGTTATCAATATAAAAGCCGAAATTCCAAATTGGGACTTTAATGCTGTAGCAAAACAAGCGACCTCAAAATGGAATGCAGCGTTAAATAAAATTCAGATCAAAGCAGACGATAAAACTATGAAAGTTTTTTACACCGCTTTGTATCATACCATGTTTGCACCTTCAATATTCAATGATGTAAACGGAGATTATAGAGGAACAGACAAAAAAGTATACGAAAAAGCAAACTTTACAAACTACACTACTTTTTCACTTTGGGATACTTACCGTGGTTTACATCCATTGTATACCATTACACAACAAGAAAAAATTAACGACATCGTAAAATCATTTTTAGCGATTTACGAGCAGCAAGGCAGATTACCAGTTTGGCATTTAATGGGTAATGAAACCAATACAATGAACGGAAATCACTCGATTGCTGTAATTGTAGACGCTTACATGAAAGGATATAGAGGCTATGATGTTGCATTAGCTTACGAAGCCATCAAAAAAACAGCGATGCAAACGCGTGAGGGAATGGATTATGTGCAAAAACTAGAATACATTCCTGCAGATAAATTGTTAGAATCTGTTGGAAACGCTTTAGAATATGCGATCGACGATTATTGTATAGCGTTAATGGCGAAAGATCTTGGTAAAACAGAAGATTATAACTATTTCTCAAAAAGAGCCAATTTGTACAAACTTTATTTCGATAAAGAAACTACATTCATGAGAGGTAAATTGACAGATGGAAATTGGAGAACACCATTTAATCCGCTTTCATCAGCACATAGAAAAGACGATTACGTAGAAGGAAATGCATGGCAATACACTTGGTTAGTTCCTCAAGATCCTTACGGTTTAATCGAATTATTTGGAAGCGAAGATAAATTTATTAAAAAATTAGATTCATTATTTTTAATAACTGATAAAGTAGAAGGCGAAGAAATCTCTCCAGATATTAGCGGTTTAATTGGTCAATATGCGCAAGGAAATGAGCCAAATCACCATATTCCATACCTTTATGCATACGTTGGACAACCTTGGAAAACAGCCAAATTAATCCGTGAAATCGATGAGAAATTCTATTCTACAAAACCTGATGGATTGTGCGGAAATGAAGATTTAGGACAAATGTCGGCTTGGTATGTTTTATCATCAATGGGATTCTATTCTGTTAATCCTGCAAATGGAATTTACGTTATGGGAAGTCCGTTAGTAAATTCAGCAGTAATTCATCATAAAGAAGGAATTTCGTTTGCAATAAAAGCGATTGATAACAGCAAAACCAATATTTATATTCAGAAAGCTGAGTTTAACGGAAAACCATATACAAAATCATATATCACACATGATATGATTGTAAAAGGCGGAGAGTTAAAATTGTATATGGGAAGTAAACCATCGACAACTTTTGGAGTTAAAAAAGCAGACAGACCGCTTTAGATTTAAGATTTTAGAAATAGGATAACAAGACAGAATATGAAAATAAAAAGTTTAATTTTTTTAGGACTATTACAATGCTGCATTTTTGTAAATGCGCAGGTTAAAGCATTAGATCCAGTAGAATATGTAAATCCGTTAATGGGTACACAGTCTTTGCATAGTCTTTCAAACGGAAATACCTATCCCGCAATCTGCAGACCTTGGGGAATGAATTTCTGGACTCCGCAAACGGGTAAAATGGGAGACGGATGGGCTTACATTTATACAGCAGATAAAATTAGAGGATTTAAACAAACACATCAGCCTTCGCCTTGGATGAATGATTACGGACAGTTTTCTATCATGCCGGTTACTGGAAAATTAACTTTTGCAGAAGACGAAAGAGGAAGTTGGTTCAGCCATAAAGCCGAGGTTTCTAAACCATATTATTACAGCGTTTATCTTGCAGATTATGACGTTACAACAGAAATTACTGCAACAGAAAGAGCAGCGCATTTTCAGATTACATTTCCTGAAAACGAACAATCTTCAATTGTAATTGATGCTTTTGATAAAGGTTCTTATATTAAAATTATTCCATCAGAGAATAAAATTATTGGTTACACCACTCGCAACAGCGGCGGAGTTCCAGAGAACTTTAAAAACTATTTTGTATTGCAGTTTGATAAACCTTTTGCAACCAATTATACTTGGCATGATAAAGTTTTAGAAAAAGACAAATTAGAATTAAAAGACGATCATGTTGGCGCAGTTGTAGGTTTCAAAACTAAAAAAGGAGAAATAGTAAATGTAAAAGTTTCCTCTTCTTTTATCAGTCAAGAACAAGCTGAGTTGAATTTGAAAAATGAATTAGGAACAGCTTCTTTTAAAGAAACAGTAGCTGAATCTAAAAAAGAGTGGAATAAAGTTCTAGGAAAATTAACTGCAGAAGGCGGAAGCGACGAGCAATTGAAAACATTCTATTCTTGTTTATACCGTACAGCATGTTTCCCTCAAAAACAATACGAAATAAACGCAAAAGGAGAAATTGTACATTACAGCCCGTACAATGGTAAAGTTTTGCCAGGTTATATGTATGCAGGAACAGGTTTTTGGGATACGTTCCGTGCCTTATATCCATTATTGAATTTAGTTTATCCTTCTATAAACAAAGAAATGCAGGAAGCATTAATCAACGATTACAAAGAAGGCGGTTTCTTGCCAGAATGGTCAAGTCCGGGCTTTAGAAATGTAATGGTGGGTAATAATTCAGCTTCTGTAGTTTCTGATGCTTATATCAAAGGATTACGAGGATATGACATCAACAAGTTGTACGAAGCTTTATTACACGGTGCTAACAACGAAGGACCAATGGATGCTGTTGGAAGACGCGGCGTACAGTATTACAATACTTTAGGTTATGTGCCTTACGATGTGAAAATCAATGAAAATGCAGCGAGAACATTAGAATATGCTTACGATGACTTTACGATCTGGAAATTAGCAAAAGCACTAAATCGTCCTAAAAAAGAAATCAGTTTATTCGAAAAAAGAATGATGAATTATAAAAATCTTTATAATCCATCAATCGGATTAATGAGTGGTAGAAATAAAGACGGAAGTTTTCCTAAAGATTTCAATCCGTTTAAATGGGGAGATGCTTTTACCGAAGGAAATGCATGGCATTACAGCTGGAGTGTTTTTCATGACGTACAAGGTTTGATTGATTTAATGGGAGGACAAAAGAAATTTACTGCAAAATTAGACGCAGTATTTTCAACACCGCCAATTTTTGACGATAGTTATTACGGATCAGTTATTCATGAAATCCGCGAAATGCAGATTATGAATATGGGACAATATGCACACGGAAATCAGCCCATTCAGCACATGATTTATTTGTATAATTATGCAGGTGAACCTTGGAAAACACAATATTGGTCGCGTGAAGTAATGAATCGTATGTACAAACCAACTCCAGATGGATATTGTGGTGATGAGGATAACGGACAAACATCGGCTTGGTATGTATTCTCTGCAATGGGATTCTATCCAGTTTGCCCAGGAACGGAAGAATATGTTCTAGGAGCACCATTATTTAAAAAGCTGACATTACAATTAGAAAACGGAAAAGAATTGGTGATTAATGCACCAAAAAATTCTGAAACTAATAAATATGCTCAAGATTTAAAATGGAATAACGCAGCTTACTCAAAAAATTATATCAACCATTTTGATGTATTAAAAGGCGGCGAATTAAATTTTGACATGAGCGATACACCAAATTTACAAAGAGGAACTTCAGCAAGCGCTTTTCCATATTCTTATTCAACTTCAAAATAATATTATGCAATCACGTAGAAAATTCATAAAAAACGCTGGGATATTTTCAGCAGGATTATTGGCCATCCAAACAGATGCTTTCGGAATGCAATCGGATACTTTCAATTTTGCATTAAAAGATTTTATTACAAAAAGACCTCCTGTAGCCGAAAGAAAGTTTACAAGTAAAGCTATTGAAGCCGCTATTGTAAGAATCAAAAAACAAATAGCTAACCCAGAATTGGCTTGGTTGTTTGAAAACTGTTTTCCAAATACATTAGATACCACTGTCGATTTTGAAATCATCGACGGTAAACCTGATACTTATGTAATTACAGGTGATATTGATGCCATGTGGTTACGTGATAGTACAGCCCAAATTTGGCCGTATATTCCGTTTGTAAAAGAAGATAAAAAACTGGCTGAATTGGTAAAAGGAGTAATCAACCGTCAGACAAAATGTATTTTGTTAGATCCTTATGCAAACGCTTTTTACAAAGATTTTAATCAGGTAAGTGAATGGAAAAATGACATGACCAAAATGCAGCCTGGAATTCATGAGCGCAAATGGGAAATTGACAGTTTATGCTACCCAATTAGATTGGCACACGGTTATTGGAAAGAAACTGGAGATATAAGTTTGTTCGACAGCAAATGGAAAGAAGCTATGTTGTTGGTTTTACAAACGTTTAAAGAACAACAGCGCTGGACTGATAAAGGACCATATAATTTTCAAAGAGTTACAGCTTGGGCTACAGATGGAGTACCTTTAGGAGGTTACGGTTATCCAGTAAAACCATGCGGATTAATTGTTTCGACTTTTAGACCAAGTGACGACAGCACTTTATTTGGATATTTAATTCCAAGTAATATGTTTGCAATTGAAGTATTAGGATATCTTCAGGAAATTTTCTCTTTGCCGGCTTTATTAGATAAAGATTTGGTTGCCAAAGCGAAAGAAATGCAAGGACAAGTTCAGAAAGGATTAGAAGAAAACGCAATTATCGAACACCCAAAATTCGGAAAAATCATTGCTTTTGAAGTAAACGGATATGGAAGTTTCCACATGATGGATGATGCTAATGTACCGTCATTATTATCATTACCATATTTAGGAGCAATTGAACCAGATAGTCCGCTTTATTTAAACACAAGAAAAGTAGTACTTTCAGAGAATAATCCGTTTTTCTATAAAGGAAAAGCCGGCGAAGGTATTGGCGGACCACACACAGGAACTGATACAATCTGGCCAATGAGTATTGTTTTGAGAGCCATTACAAGTGTTGATGAAAAAGAAATAAAAGCATGTATCAGCAACTTAATCAAGACAAATGCAGATACTGGTTTTATGCACGAATCTTTTCATAAAGACGACGTAGCAAAATTTACTAGAAAATGGTTTGCTTGGGCAAATACACTTTTTGGAGAAATGATCGTACACACCAGTATTCATTATCCACAAATTTTAAAAGATAAAAACATTTAAAACAATAATTTGCCATCAAGAGATTAAGAAAAATAGTAGTTAGACTTAATCTCTTACTGGTGAAAAAGAATCAAAACTAAAATTTAGTTGACCCCATAATGGTTCAATTCCAAAAACAAAAAAACAAGAATGAATAAAGAGTATGCCGTTGGCTTAGATATTGGAGGCACACATATCACCGCAGCGATAATTGATATAGTAGATATGAAGGTGATGGATTTTTCACTGCACAAAGAGTCTTTTGATTCTAATATGCCGGTGGAAGAGGTTATGACTATTTGGGAAAAAGCAATTCGAACATCATTCAAAAATTCTAAAGTCGAAAAAACTTCAGGATTAGCAGTTTGTATGCCGGGACCATTTGATTATACAAACGGAATTTGCTGGATAAAAGACCAATCTAAGTACGAACATTTTTATGGGTTGAATGTACGCGATTTATTTCAGGACAAACTAGATCTTTCTAGCGATTTTCCAATTCTTTTTGAAAATGATGCCGTTTGTTTTGGAAAAGGAGAAGTTTTTAAAGACTCAGAAAATCTTTCTAAAAAAGTAATGGCGATTACACTTGGTACTGGACTTGGCGCTTGTTTTATTGACAAAGGAGAATCAATCAGCACAGGAAATTTAGTACCTAAAGACGGCGAGATTTACGATCTTCCGTACAAAGAAGGTATTGCTGAGGATTACGTTTCAGTTCGTGGACTTTTGGCTGGTTATTTCGCTTTAAGCGGAAAAAAAGTTAACAATGGTTTAGAGCTTTTTAATTTAGCGGAAAACGGCGACAAAATGGCTGTAAAAGTATTTGAACAAATGGGACAAGACTTGGCAGCAATTGTTCTTCCGTGGTTAGAAAAATTTGGTGCCGACAGCTTTATCATTGGAGGAAAAATTGCAAATGCAAGCGAATTCTTTTTGCCTATTTTCAATCAAAAAATTAAAGAAGCTGGAAGTGAAATTGAAGTTTCTATTTCTACAGATAATGAGATAGCAGCTTTATTAGGTGCCACAAGTATGCTTTATAAAGCATAATAATCAATTATAGAATATTCTATTTTTAAAGCTGTCCGAAATATAATTTCGGACAGCTTTTTTTATAAATACTATAGACGAATACTCCAAGTTAGACCGCTTATATCAGTTAAAGTCAGCGTGTAATGCTCTTTGTCAGACATTGTTTTACGATCGATCGGAAGCCGCATTGTTGCTTTTGCACCAAGCGGAATAATCAAGCTGTGAGCGCCGGGTTTTATTTTGGCAACATAATGATTGTCAATAGTTGTGGCAGGTAATTTTGCTAAATCAGCTCCATGCAATTGTAAAAGATATTTTCCAGATGAATCTTGAAGCGAAATACCAATCAAAAAAGAGCCATAAACATCAACGCCTTCAACTCGATAAACATCAAAACTCATTTCTGAATCCTGCATTTTAAAATTGCTGATTTCCAGTTTTGGTTTTACTGATTTATTGTGCAACGTTCCAAAAACGCCTCCGTGAAAATATTGATTAGTATACAAAGTAAGACCTGCAATAAAAGCAACAGTTACTAAAATAAGCCGCTTGTATGCCGCTAAATTCAGCGGTCCAGAACCTAGAAATTTAAACCATTTTGTTTTAGTAAAAGGGACCTTTCTCGAAATAAAATAAGAATCTAACGAAAGATAGTTACTGCCGGTTATAAATAAAGTAAATCCTGCGGCCAAGCCTAAAATTCCTATCTGCCATTCGTCTAAACAAGTTGTTCCAATCCAGCCGGAAGCAAGTAGAATCCCAAAAGCTAATAAGAATATTCCAATACTCATTAAACGAGTGAAAAAACCAAGAATTAATGCTAAACCTACAATTCCCTCAACAATAGTAAAAGTTACCATTGCATACCATAAAGCTTCGGGATGTGTAACTAAATATTCGATTATGGGTTTTAACCCAAGAGAATTTGGTAAAAAATGATTGAATTTCTCGCCAATGTAACCTGCTTCTTCAGGTATTAATTTGTTTTCTAAAATAAGACGTCTCCAAAATGCCGAAAAATAAGTCCAGCCAACTACCAATCGTAACGATAAAGTAGCCATAGACGCAGTGTCAAAAGATTTCTTTTGCTGTATCATGCAGTATAAAATTTAAAAATATAAAATTGTTTTAAGCTGTAATTGAATTCGCTTTTAGTGCAATTTTTAGATTTTTAAATACGATAAACATAGGAGGATAAGTCGTAGATTTTTTGCCAAATTCAAAAGCAGGGCGAACTTGAATTTTAGTAAAAGCAGGATTCTCATTTACAGGAGAATAAAATGACAGTATTCTAGGTAGAACAGGAATTTGTGGTGCAGGAATAACCTTTTTTACAAAAGTGTTTTTATGAATTAAACTGCTGCTGCAAGATCCAAACTGTGGTAATTGAGTTTGAGTTTTTTGAGAAAATTCGATTGAATCAATCGCAGTAAAATGCAGAATAGTTTTTTTAATCTGACAATTAGAAAAAGCATACACCAAACTGACAACTAACAAAAGCTGTTTAAGATGTCGAAATGTAGTGGTGAAATTTTTCCAATTCATTTTATAAAAATAATTTTAAAAAACGGTACTCGCATTGATTTTAGATAACATTAACAGCTATTTCAACTCAATAAACAAGTTCAGCGTTTGTTTTTATTATTCTGGATTTAAAACGGTGATAATATTTTCTCTCAGACCCGTTTTTAGATTGATAATTTCAAATCTTTTTGCAGCCGAAAACGAACCAATATCGCTGTCGCTGTTAATTAAAATGGCTCCAACAAGAATAATATATTTGCAATTGTATTTCGTTGCCGCGATCAGTTCTTGAATACGATCGTCAATGGCCTGATAGATCACTTCGGTTGCCGCTATCAATGGAAGTTCTGAGTTTAGAATTTTATCTTTTTGCTTGAATAAAATTTGCTCAATAATATTCATTTGATAATCCAATTCCGTTACATTTCCTAGTTTTATAGTATTATCTGCTAATTTGTTAAGCGCGCCGGTTGCCGCACCACAGCAAAGTGACTTCTCCGTTTGTCCGATGCGATTGATTTTTCCAACAATTCCTTCTTTAGAAATACCAATATGAGGTCCGTAATAAATAAAAACAGCCCCATCATCAGGAACATGACTTGCAAAAGCGGCCATACCGCTCAATCCAGTAAATGGAAAACCGTCTAAACCGCCCATTTTAAAAGGACCTAAAAATTCAAGAGCTCTTGCAGGATATTGAATGCTGTTTACATCATCGCTACAAATACTATCTGCCAATATAATTTGTGAAGGTTCTAAATCAAGTTTCTCTTCAACATAATCAATTACTTTATTGATATAATCAATAGTAGTTAAAGCATAAGGATAGTGTTTTCGGATTATATCTAATTTTTCTCTTTTTTTCATTGATCAAATCGTTTTGTAAAAAAAGTTCTGACGAGCAAAAAACTCATGCAAATTTGTACGCAGCTTTTATTTTTGCAATTTTTTATAAAGGTACAGTTAAAAATTAAGTTCTCTTTTTACTTTTAGAATATATTCGAATTTCAAATTAGATGCCATTCAAATTCCTAATATTTATGAGATTTTAGAACTGATATGCTCAAAAAGGATATTAAATTTATCGCCGAGTTTTTTCTTAAGACGCTGTTTCGATTTTTTTACAGCATCAGGCGTTATCCCTAATAATTCAGAGATTTCAGTATTATTAAAATTTAGTTTTTGCAGTAATAGAATTCGTTTATTAGAATCAGTGAGTTCAGGAAAATCTTCTTCCAGTAAACGATGAAACTCTGGATGAACTTTTTGAAATTCTTTTTTGAAATTTTTCCAGTTTTCCTCCGTCATCAAATGTGATTCTAGTAAAATGCTCAGATTTTCTTTTTCAGAATCGCCGTTAGACGAATTTTTAATTTGATTTATTTCAGATCGTAAACTTTTTATTTGATTGTTTTTTTCTTTCAAATGAGCGGCATGCGCATCTAAATTTTCTTTTGCTTCGGATAATTTTTGCTCATTTTTTATTTTCTCAGTTTTTAACGAAAAGACCTTTTCACGATATTCAATCTGTCTGTTTTTTAAATGCTTTTTAAAATTAATAACAAGAAAAATTAATAAGGAAAGAGAAAGGATAATAATTACAGCATAAACATTTTTTATCGAAATTTCATTCTTGTATTGTTCATTAGTACGATTAATATTTTGCTGAAATTTTTCTTTTTGAATCATCCAGTTTACTTTGTTGATAGCCATATCGCCATCTTTGTTTTTAAGAGAATCTTCAAGAACAAGCATTCGTCTTCTTAAAACCAATTCTTCATCAGCTTTGTTTTGATGCTGCAGGATTCTCAATTTTAGTTGAATGATTTGAAGTTCTGATTTTTCAAAATAAGTTTTTGAGTACACAATATTCTCAGCCTCTTTTAAAGCTTGATCTGCTTTAGTAAAATCGTTGTCATCTAAATATAGTTCTGCCAGTAAAATAGAAGCATACATTGTGTTCTGGTAGCTTTTTTCAGCTTTTGAGATGTCGATATCTTTTTTGACTAATGAAATTGCCGATTTAAAATCTCCTTGTTTTTGTTTTACCAGTGCCAGATCTCCCAAAGCTTTAGCATAGCGCACTTGATCTTGAATTTCCTGCGATAATTTGGCAGTTTGTAAAAAATAATATTCCGCTTTTTTAAGATCAGAAGTATGCAGATAATTTGCACCAATAGCATTTGTTATCGAAGCATATTCGATGCTTTTTTTAGGAGCATTTTTTTGGGCAAGATCTAAATAGTATGCCGCCTTTTTATAATCGCCAAGTGTTTGCATAATCCATCCAATTTTTTTGAAGGATTCACCTGGTAAGATTATTTTTTCGGCTGGTAGTTTTTCAATCTTATCAATTACTTTGAGAAGGAGCGGAGTCATCTTTATGAAATCTCTGTAATAATAAAGATAACTTACATAATTAAGCTGTGTCCAAATTTCAATGCTTTGTTCTTTTAAAAGTGCCGCCTTTTTAAGCGACTGCTGATAATGAAAATCACTTTTTTTGTTTACTGCATTATAAAAATTACTGTATCCATTGGCAAGTAGTGCCTCATAAAAAACGCTGTAGTTTTTATTTTGATGCAGTGGTTTTAAAAAGTTTTTTAATGCCAGTGTATCCTTGTCAAAAGATTTTTCCTGATTTAATACTGCCTCATAATTTTTAATTTCATTTTCGGAAAAAGAAATTTGAATAGGAGCGTTTTGTGCTTTTAATAGAAAGGCAAAAAAGACTAAAGCGATGCAGTAGATTTTCTTTGAAAACATTTTTTCTTAGTTGTGGTTTTTGTTTTTGGGATCGTAAAAATAGCGAAAAAAGTTACGTTTATAAACCAAAAAACATAATGTATTGATTTTGTTAGATTTCTAAACGTAAATGTCCCCTATTTGTCCCCCTCATTTTTTATAGTATGAATCCTTTCTAGAGTAGTTTTGCCAAAGCAATATGAATTTAAAAAGCCTCGTATATGCAGCAAATTGAGATGTTTTTGCTGCCTCATTTTTCAGCGTTAGGAACTGCTGTGGTAACTGTAAAAAATTTTATTGCCCCAACTGTTCTCCCCCAAGATATAACAGTCAATTCGATTTTACAGGAAATGCAGTAATAGTTCTGGCGCTGATTAATTTTGACGACAGTTATAGTAATCGAGTGTTTATTATCATTGTTTTTAAAGAGGTGTAAACCTAAGGTGTAAGGAATTTTTGTTTTACACTAAACAACCACAATCATTGTTATTTGAAATGACAAACTGATATTATGTTTTCTGCATAGTCCGTGGTTTCAACCACGGTGCGTAATATTGACACACATCGTATTGTGTTCCCGTGGTTGAAACCACGAGCTATGTTTATAACGTTTGAATAAAAAAGAAAATCGCATAGTTTTATTAATTCTTCGTTTCGAATGAAAAAAATGCTCAAAACGAACTTTAAACTCCAAACTTTGTCTAAGTTTTGAACCAATTTGGGTGTAAACTCTGAGAAGAAATTAGAAAGAGAATAAAGTTGAATTTATTTAACGTATTGGGTGTAATTGCTCAAAAAACAATCTAACACATAGAAACATAGATTTTATAGCTAAAAAAGGGGACAAAAAGAAATATGTTTCTTTCGCATAGCGCAGCTATGTGTATTTAAAAAAAGGTGAAACGCCTAATTTTCGGTTGCAAAAGCTATATTTCTATGTGTTGAAAGCAATTACACCCGACGGGTTTATTTAACGATACTTAAATCCTTAAAAATAGATTTCGTTATATCCTTTCTGCAATTTCCGAAAGCAGCACTATTAATTTTTCGATCTTGCAAAAGACGTGTTGCAAAAAAATAAATACCATTATTATTTACAATATAGCCAACCCACCATCCTGTATTGATTTCATTCTCTCTCGTCCAACCCGTTTTCGAATAAATAGAGTAGTCGTTGTTTTGTTCCGTCAGCATGACTTTTTTTACAATTTGCATATTCCGTTTCGAAAATGGAAGCTTTTCGTCGTAAAGATTTTTTAGAAATACAACTTGATTAAGAGGGGAAATTTTAAAGTTGCCAAAATTCCAAAAATCAGCATCTGTTTGCGACAGATCGAGATTTCCGTAATGACACAATGATAAATATTTTTTGTAATTATCCTTTCCAATTTTCTTTGCCAACTCCACAAAAGCCCAGCCTGCAGAAACTTCAAAAGCTTCTTTTACTGTTATGTCGTGGTATATCTCAGGACGATAACCATATTTTATAGTATCTGTAGTTCCCGGCCATTTTACTATGTCATTTTCGCTGGAAATAGTATTTGTTTCTAATGCTATAAGCAGATTGATAATTTTGAAAGTCGATGCAGGAAGTGTTTCTTTTTTGGTGCCAATTGTGTCAGATAAAAACCATCTATGTTTATTGTTATCATAAATGGCAATCGAACCTTCGACATTGCAGTTGTCAAAATATTTTTTAAAATCGGATCGTATGACAATTTTATCGTGGTTGGATATAATTGTGTGATCCCCTTTTTTTAGATTGGATGAGCAAGAAAATAGAAACCCTAAAATAAGAAATCCTGTAAATAATTGTTTCAAATTCATTTT
This sequence comes from Flavobacterium sp. FlaQc-30, assembly GCF_044005885.1. Taxonomy (NCBI): domain Bacteria; kingdom Pseudomonadati; phylum Bacteroidota; class Flavobacteriia; order Flavobacteriales; family Flavobacteriaceae; genus Flavobacterium; species Flavobacterium sp. FlaQc-30. The sequence continues at coordinate 279,756 of NZ_JBIPCO010000002.1, forward strand.
GCTCTTTTAAAATAGTACACGGACTTTTTTTTGTCTCAGATGGGGTTTCGTGAAAAGTTTTTGCCACTAATTTCACGAATTGACACTAATTTTTTATTCTAATTAAGTAAATGATTATTCATTTAAATAATTTAATTCGTGGAAATTTGTGAAATTCGTGGCAAAAAAACAAAGACTCTTACACCTTAAAAATCAAATTCTTTTTATAGAAAACCCATAAAATCAGAGACCAGAAAATGGCATAAGAGATGGCGTAAGCCAATGACGAATTCATTGGATTCTCAAAACAAGGCACAATCCAAAATTTATAAATCAAGGTTTGAAGATTGATTTCTTCTCCAGTTACATCAGGGCTTTGCATTTTTATAGAACTCATTACTCTTGGAATCACACCCGAAAAGTAAAACACAATCATTGGATTTACGCCCCAGATCAAGAATAATTTTGTCCATTTTTTATAGTTGGCAACATCAATAATATAATAAAGCAAGGTTAAGCATATTGTTGCAATTCCAGCAGTATATAAAACGTATGAACTTGTCCAAAGCGATTTATTTATTGGGAAAATAATATTCCAAAGTAAACCAAGAGCCCACAAAACAACTCCTGAAATGGCCATTTTTTTTATGATTTCAGTTTTAGAACTTTGTAAGTTTAAAATCTGTCCAATAAACATTCCAAGTATTCCTGTACCAATAGCCGGCAGCGTGCTTAAAATTCCTTCAGGATCCCAAGTTTTAGAAACGCTCCATAAATGTCCATTTAAAATTAAATTGTCTAACCATGCCGCAAGATTAGTATCTTTTTCAAAATTGGCAGTGCCAACTCCGGGAACGGGAACAAAAGCTATTAAAATGTAATAACCCACTAATATCGAAGCGACAATTAAAAGCTGTGATTTTAAATTTGTTTTCAAATACAATAACGAAGCGAAGAAATAAACAATACCAATTCGCTGCAAAACGCCTGGAATTCTAACATCTTCAAAAGCTTCTAATTTGCTGTAAGCGAGAACCATCATCAACGTGAAAATTCCAAAAACAAGATAGGTTTTAACCTTTAAAGTAAAGTTTCCTAAAAGAGCATAAGCAACGGCAAAAGTTATGGCTAATCGAACAAGTAACAATGGAATTCCTTCTAGATCAAATAAGTGGATTCTACTGAAAAAGTTTAGAGATAATCCCAAACAGAAAATTCGCAGAGAACGAACCAAAATTTTATTGAATACAGCTGCATCAAAATGTTTTGTTGGCATAGCAAAAGGTATTGCAGTTCCCATTATAAAAACAAAAAACGGAAAAACTAAATCAGTAGGAGTACAGCCGTGCCATTCAGCATGTTCTAAAGGCGGATAAATAGAAGCCCAGCTTCCAGGATTGTTGACAATAGTCATTAATAAAATTGTAAATCCTCTAAATACATCCAGTGAGGTTAAACGTTCTTTTGTCATTGGGTAGGTTTTTGGTTCGGTTAATTATTTAAAAGAGAACTTTTAAAGCTGTATGGGCACAATTATAAAAAGTAGCACGGATTGCACTAATTGACACTAATTTGTTTGTGAAATTAATTTCACAAACAAGATTAACCTATTAAAATTAGTGTAAATTGGTGAAATTTGTGTTCAAAATTGTTTTTAATATTTGTGTTCATAAGGTAGACTTTTAGAGTGTTTGTTTATGATGGAAAAGAAATTTTTCCCATTGATACTGATGGAATTCGTTTGCGAGATCCAAAATCAGATTTTCCTCCAGAAACGGTTTCATTTGCTAAAATGGCAAATAAGATTGCTTCTTTTGCATCGCCTGAAATTCCCAGAGAATCAGTATTAGTAAAAGTACAAGACAGCAGTTCTTTCAGCCAGCCTGTTAACAACGGATTATGAGCGCCGCCGCCAGACATATAAATAGTAAAACTTTCTATTGGATAAGTTGTGTTGCTGATTGTCGAATTTATAGCTTCTGCTATTGTTTCGGCACTAAATCGGGTTAAGGTTGCTAATAAGTCTTCAATAGAAATGTTTTCTGTACCGCTTTTAGTTTGTGCATTTTTTACATATTCAATACTAAAAAGCTCTGGACCTGTGGTTTTTGGAAATGGCGCTTGAAAAAAATCATCAGCTTTTAAAGCTTCTAAAAGAGATAGATTTACTGTACCTTTTTTTGCAATTTCGGCATCTTTATCATACGCTTTATCAGGAAATGAAAGTCTGGTAAAAGCATCAATCAAAGTGTTTCCAGTTCCTGTATCCGTTACAAAAACCTCTTCAGGATTGTGATTGGAAGGTAAAAAAGTAAAATTGGCAATACCACCCATATTAAGCATAATGCGATTTTCGCCTTTTTTACTAAACAGAAAATAATCTCCATAAACAGCTAACGGTGCACCTTCGCCGCCCGCAGCTATATGTTTTTGTCTAAAATCAGAAATGGTTAAGATTCCAGTTTTTACAGCAATATGGTCTCCATCGCCAATTTGTAAAGTACCATTTGTAAAGTTCTCTAACTGATGTAAAATTTTTGGAGTATGAAAAACGGTCTGCCCGTGCGAGGCTACTAAATCAACTTTTGAAGCTGGAATTTTCCAACGGTTTAAACAATCAAGAATCATATTAGCATGAAGAATCCCGATCCATTCATTTAATAAAACTAGTTTCTGAAAATCAATAGTAGGTTTTGCAAATACGCTTCTGATTTCTGATTTTATTTCTTCTGAATAATCGACTGTGTCAAATTCTAATAATTGAACTTCAGTGTTTTCTCCAGAACCAGTAATTTTGCACAAAGCCACATCTAAACCATCCAAAGAGGTGCCAGACATTAACCCAACAATAATTCGGGAAGGTTTTTTTGCGATTTCATACAGTGATTCTAAATTTGCATTCATGATCTTTTTTTTAGTTTAACTAAATAGAAATGTTCCTTATTTGATAACAGCTTCTTGAATTATCTTTTGAATATCTTCTCTAATTTTTCCTTTAGATAATTTATTCTCGTCATTTACAACTTCTGGATAAGTTCTATTGGATAAAAATACATAAACAATTTCTGTTTCTGGGTCAACCCAAGCTATGTTTCCTGTAAATCCGGTATGACCAAAACTCGCCTCAGAAACACAACCGCAAGTTGGCCCGCCTTTGCTAATTCTTTTGTCAAAACCTAAACCTCTCTGAATTCCTTTGTCTTTGTAATAGCAAGTGTTGAAAGCATTAAATGTTTGTTCAGAAAAATAGTGCTTGCCGCCGTAATTTCCTTTTTGTAAAAACAGCTGCATCATTTTGGCAACATCCATAGCGTTAGAAAAAATTCCTGCGTGACCAGCAACTCCGCCTTCCATAGCAGCGGCCATATCGTGAACATATCCTTGAATAAGCTGATGTCTAAAATAAGTATCGATTTCAGTAGGAGCGATGCTGTTTTTATCAAATTTATTTAGCGGATTGTAAAGTGTATTATTCATGCCAAGTGTGCTGAAAAAGTTTTCTTTACTTAGATCTTCAAGCTTTTTATGTGTTTTCTTTTCTAAGTATTCTTTTAAAATGATAAAAGTAAAATCACTGTATTTGTATTCTTTTTTTACGGCTACTGGACTTTTTGCAATGATTTTCATGATGGTGTCGTGATAATCATTTCGAATAAAAAGGCTGTCTGCAACTTTTGTCGAAAACTTAGAATCAGCAGTTTTGCGGTAATATTTTGGAGAAGGTTTACCATCACTGTCTAGTGTTGCTTTGTAAAACGGAATCCAAGCCTGCAGTCCGGCGTAATGCGTTAACAAATCTTTGAAAATGATGTTTTCTTTATTTGTATGTGCAAAAAACGGCACCATGTCTTTTAGTTTGGTGTCTAAAGTAACTTTGTTTTTATCGTACAATTGCATCACATTTGGCAGTGTAGAAATCATTTTCGAAATGGAAGCAACATCATACAAATCTGAATTGCTAACCTTTTTTTGATTGTCATAGGTTTGATATCCGTATGATTTCTGAAAAAAAACTTTTCCTTTTCGGGCAGCCAATACTTGCATTCCAGGAGTCATTTTTCCGTCAATTGCTTTTTGGGCAATCGCATCTATTTTTGATAAAACAGCAGAATTCATTCCCACATTTTCAGGAGTTGTAAAGCCCAAACGGTTTATTTTTTCGGTAGATAAGCCATCATTTACCTTAAACGAATCATTAATAGATACTGGCAGTTTTCCTTTTGCATCGACAGCTCCAAATAGTATTTCTGCAGAAACAACTTGACTTATAGCTGAGTTTTGATACGAAACAACTAATCCTTCAATATCATCAAAATTAGTAATAGGTAACAGCGAGTAAGGTTTTGTAAAAATGTCCAAAATCACTTTGTTGTGTTTAGCGATTTCTTGCAGCCAAAGCAATTCAGTATCTGTGAAATTCTGCTTTTCCCAAGTTTTATTTAGTTTATGAAAACCGATAATTACAGTATCATAATTTTTTAGTTCTTGATTTAAACTGTCAATATTAGTATTTGATATTTCTGTAATTTCAGTATATTTTTTTAAAGTAGTTACAAAAGTACTGTTAACATCATCTCCTAGTTTTACATACGCAATTTTTTGATCTAGGTTTTTGATAGGAAGAATTTCTTTTTCATTTTTTAAAACCGTAATCGCATTTTCGTAAAGTTTATAATGCAAAGCGTCATTTTGTGCTGGATTAAGATCGCCGTTGATATTATTCATATCAATCGGTTTGTACTTGTTTAATCCGGCTTTAAATTTATAATGCAATATTTTTTTTACGGAATGCGCCAAACGTTCTTCCGTAATTATACCTTGCGCATAGGCTTCTTCTAATTTTTGAAAAGCTTCGGGTACATTGTCAGGACCAAGAAAAATATCATTTCCAGCAAGAAGAACAGCTATTTCTAAATCTCCGGGACCTTTAAAATTAGTAGCGCCTTTCATTGCCAAACCATCAGTAAAAATTAAACCGTTGAAGCCTAATTCTTTTTGAAGCAGATTGGTTACAATGTTATAAGAAGCAGAAGATGGAATATTAGCTTGCGGCTCTAAACTTGGAATGTTTAAATGTGCCACCATTACTGAAACTAAACCTTCGTCGAAAGTTTTTTTGTACGGATATAATTCAACCAATTCAAGTCGTTCTTTCGAAAAATCAATAAGAGGTAATGCTTTGTGTGAATCTACAGATGTATCTCCATGTCCTGGAAAATGTTTTCCTGTGCAAAAAACACCTTGACCTTGCACGCCTTTCATCAAAGCAATGGCTCTATTGCTTACATTGACTTTGTCTTCACCAAAAGAACGGTTGCCAATAATTGGATTTTTCGGATTGGTATTAATGTCGAGAACAGGAGCAAAGTTGAAATGAATTCCGATACGTTTATTTTCATTCGCCATATTTCGTCCCACATTCTCAATTAAACTCAAATCCTGAATGGCTCCCAAAGTCATATTCCAAGGATAAATATAAGTTGAATCTAAACGCATTCCCAATCCCCATTCGCCGTCAATAGCAATGAATAATGGTACTTTTGATTTTGACTGATACAAGTTGGTTAATTTTGCCTGACGAACTGGTCCGCCCTGGAAAAAAATTAATCCGCCTACTTTATAATCTTGAATTAATGCGCTGACTTCTTTTGTATGTACGGAATCTCTATTAGAATAAGCCGAAATCATAAACAGCTGACCTATTTTTTCTCTAGCCGACATTTTATTGTAAATACTATCAACCCAAACATTTTCTTTGTCAGAATCTTTAAAAAAAGTTTTTTTCTCAGATACCGCTTTTGGTTTGTAAACAACGGTATCTTTTAAAGGAATATCTGTTTTTACAGTTGTAATTACAGTGTTTTTTTTAGAAGCGCAATTGGTAATCAAAAAAAGAAATGCGGCGTATAGGCTGACTCTTATGAAGTAATTTTTCATAATATATTGTGTTTTGAACGAATAGGTTTTAATTAGCTTCTACCCATTAAAAGATGATTTTCACTGGGTGAGCTTTTATTTTATTTAGCAAATTGGGCTTGCTTATATAGTTTAAAAAGATATTTTCTCGCTGCTTCGTGAACTTGTCAGGTATAATCCTAAATAAGTTATTAATCCGTTTATCACGATTAATTCATTATCAAATACATATCCTGAAAATAATAATTTCGAATTTTCATTGATTAAATAAGTAAACAAAGGAGAAAGTAAACATAATACTGGAACTAGTTTATCATTTACATGTCTTGATTTTTGAAACAATCCAAAAGCATATAAACCTAATAACGGGCCATAAGTATAAGATGCGACTTTAAATATCATTCCAACAACTGAGCTGTCATTGATAGTATTGAAAATAATGATTACAAAGAAAATCAGAATTGAAAAACTAATGTGTACTAAATGTCTTGTTCTTACAGTGTTTTTCTTGCTGTTTTCGGCTTTGTCCATTCCAAGAAAGTCAACACAAAAAGAAGTCGTTAATGCTGTCAAAGCGGAGTCTGTTGTTGCAAAAGTCGCGGCAATAATTCCTAGTAAAAATACGATTGCAGGAACTACAGCCAAGTGATTCAGTGCAATTTCAGGGAAAAGTAAATCGGTTCTTGGTTTACCTGTAACTAAGTCAGTTGGAATTGCGATTCCGTTTTTATTAGCATAAATATATAACAAGGCACCAACGCTTAAAAAGAAAATATTGATGATTACAAAGATTCCTGTAAAGGTGAACATGTTTTTTTGTGCTTCGCCAATATTTTTACAGCTCAGGTTTTTTTGCATTAAATCCTGATCCAATCCAACCATCGCAATAGTTACAAACATTCCGCCAATTATTTGTTTGATAAAATGGAATTTACTTCCCATAAAATCATCAAAAAAGAAAATTTTAGAGTAGTTACTGTTTTTAACTTCTTCAAATGCTCCAACGGCACTTAAATCCATACGATCGCAAATAAAATAGATAGTAAGAAAAACAGATGTAACTAAGAAAAATGTTTGTAAAGTGTCTGTAATAATTATGGTTTTTAAACCGCCTCTATAGGTATAAGAAAAAATTAGAATTAATGACATGAATACCGTAAATGCAAAAGGGATATTGTAAAAGTCAAATACAAATCGCTGCAATACAATTACAACCAAATACAGTCTGAAGGCAGAGCTTACGGTTCTGCTTATCAGGAAAATAGAAGCTGCCGTTTTGTAGCTGTAAACGCCCATTCTTTGCTCAATATAGCCATAAATAGAGGTTAAATTCATTCGGTAATACAACGGTAATAATAATTTTGTAATTATTAGAAAACCTACAGCATTACCCAAAACAAACTGAAAATATTTAAACTGCTCACCGCTTGCCGCACCAACTTCTCCGGGAACAGATATAAAAGTTACTCCTGAAAGAGCCGTTCCAATCATTCCAAAAGCAACTAAGTACCATTTAGAGTTTTTATTTGCCGTAAAAAAGGCATCATTTCCACTGTCTTTTTTACTCACTTTATGTGAGATGTAGAATAGTGTTCCAAAATAAATGATAATAAGAAGGAGGATGGTGCTTGGTGTCATTTTATAGCTTTAGTGGTTTTGGTTTTTATTCTTTTGATTAGACCTAACAGATTTTAAAGACCTGTTAGGTTTTTGTTGAATCTTAAAAGTTATAGATTGTGGTTTTTATTGGTATAAATCTATAAAAGATTTGAATCTGTTGGTTATTAGATTTCCAGATTTTTATTCTGAGCTAATAAAACTGCTCTTACACTTTTGTGTTTTTTTAATAAATCAGAAGCTGTTTTTTCATCAATTTGCAGTTCTTCAACAATCATTTCTACGCCTCTTTGAACTAATTTTTTGTTAGACAACTGCATATCGATCATTTTGTTGCCGTAGATTCTTCCAAGTTTAATCATAACTGATGTTGAAATCATGTTTAAGACTAATTTTTGAGAAGTTCCTGCTTTCATTCGAGTGCTTCCTGTTAAGAATTCTGGTCCTACAATTAGTTCAATAGGATGATCTGCTTGTTTAGAAATCAGGCTGTCACTGTTGCATGAAATACTGCCTGTTATGATTTTGTTTTCACGTGCTTTTTTCAATCCGCCAATAACGTAAGGAGTATTTCCAGAAGCTGCAATTCCTATTACTACGTCTAAACTAGAAATATCATAAGCAGATAAATCTCTCCATGCTTGATCGACATCATCTTCGGCATTTTCTACCGCTTTTCTAATGGCAGAATCTCCACCAGCGATAATACCAATAATCCAATTGTCTGGAACTCCAAAAGTAGGAGGACATTCAGAAGCATCTAAAACCCCAATTCTCCCTGATGTTCCTGCTCCAATATAAAAAAGTCTTCCGCCAAGTTTCATTTTTGCAACAATTGCATCGACTAATTTTTCAATGTTTGGAATTTGTTCTTCAACAATAGCTGCTACTTTTTTATCTTCATTATTTATATTTGAAAGCAGTTCGTTGGTACTCATTTTATCTAAATTTGAGTAAAGAGATTCTCTTTCTGTATCTGGATTTGCTTTTGACATTTTTGATTTTTTTTAATTTTTAATTTTTCTTTACTGCATTAAAATTTATTGGTAGATCAGATATTTCATTCTCATTTTTTTGAAGGCTTCTAAATCCTTCACCCAGCTTTTTCTGATATTTTCCTCAGAAGTGCCGCTTTCAATTTGTTGTTGTAATTTCTTAGTTCCCGCCAGTTTTGTGAAAAAAGGATTAAAGAATTTAGTTTTATCACTGGTATTTTGATACGCTTTAAGCAGCCATTTCAATTCCAGTTGTTGTAGTTTAGTATAAGATGTCAAATCTTCGCCAAAACATTCTACGCCATTATAGACAGGGTCTTTGGCTCCAAAATTTGGTTTTGGAGTAAAACTAAAATTTGTTTTTGTTAAGTAAGGCGAGCCATAAATTTGGAATTGTTTTTCTGTTCCGCGTCCCATGCTTACATTCGTTCCTTCAAACAAACACAAGCTTGCATATAAATTTATAGATTGATCGTTTGGCAAATTTGGAGATGGTTTTGCCAATAAACTATAATCCATTTTTCTGTTATAATTAACACAAGGAATTACAGTTAATTTACATTGAGCTGCGTTTTTAAGCCATTTTTCTCCATTAATCATTTTTGCATATTCACCAATAGTCATTCCATGAAGCAATGGAATAGGGTGCATACCCACAAAACTTGTAAATTCTTTTTCTAAAAGAGGACCGTCTACAATTCTGCCATTCGGATTTGGTCGATCAAAAATTATAAGCGGAACATTGTTTTCTGCGCAGGCTTCCATTACATAATGTAAAGACGAAATATAAGTATAGAATCGTGCTCCAACATCTTGTAAGTCAAAAACCATGACGTCGATTCCCGATAACTGTTCTGGTTTAGGTTTTTTATTGTCTCCGTAAAGAGAGATTATCGATAATCCCGTTTTAGAATCTTTTCCGTCAACTACGTGTTCTCCCGCATCAGCAGTTCCTCTAAAGCCATGCTCTGGTGCAAAGATGGTTTGAATGTTTATTTTTTTCTCTAATAGAAAATCTACTACGTGTTTTTTGTTCGATAAAAGACCCGTTTGATTGGTAACAATGCCAACTTTTTTATCTTTTAATAAAGGAATGTATTTTTCGAAATTATCAGCTCCTGTTTTTATTTCATTACTGATATCATTGATTTTATTTTTAATAATTTCTGTTGACGAATTTGCATTCGACGCATTCGAAACAATTAAAAATAGAATAAAAGTGATTTTTTTAAAGGCTTGAAACATAATACAAAAGTTTAAATTACAATTAAAATTACGCTTAATAAAGGAAAAAAAACAAAATAGGATAATTAAATCGAACCACTTTAATCAAAAAGTGGTTCGATTTTTAAGCTTATTTATTTGTTATGAAAGTAACAGATGGTGCATTTAAAGTCGCAGATGGTAATCCGCCGATAATTCCTCTGCAATAAATTGTGTAAACTCTTCCCGCTCTAGGAACAAAAGCAGTATTTGCCGGCGAATTGGCAAGGTTTGCAATTGTTGTTCCAGTAGTTGCTCCCGGAACATTTGTTGGAGAACCTGCAACACGAACCTGCAATTGATATCCTCTTGTATCTATTGGGTCTTGCGGCTCAATAGCAATGTATTTTTCGTTACCGCCCTTAAATGTTACATTTCTATAGGTATACACTTCTTTTGTAGTAACTGGCGTTGCACCAATAGTTGATGTTTCTTTAATCAATCCTAAATCATAACCTGCTGCTGCCGAATTGCTGATAACATTTATAAAACGAATATAGGCTTTAGTTTTGTCTAAATCAGCAACGGCTAAATCGTCGTTTATTTGATAAAGAGAATATACCGGCGGCGTAACAGACGGCGGTGTTGATACTAAGAAACTCGTGTAATATTTTCCCGTTTCAGTAGTAATATTTCCATTGAAAATGCTAACTGCAGGAGTTGCAGGCGTTAAAACACTCAAAGGCTGTGTTCCCGGTTCCATCAAAACATAATTAATTGGCACTGGATATTGAGCGCCATAACTCATCCCAACTTGCACTCCAGTTGTAGAACTTACAGCCGAAATTTTTTCAGTTCCTGTAAAGTAATTAATTTGAAAATTAGTTCCATTTGGACCAACAGCTGCGTGAATAAATTTTACGTTAGAAGCATTTGCAATTCCGTCTTTACTCTGATAAGGAGTCTGGTCGTTTTCGTCGCCGCAGGATGTAAATGCAAGTACTCCAAGAATTGGAATAATTGACTTTTTTATGGTGTTAAATATATTTTTCATCTAATAGATTTTTAGTTTTTAAGAAATTAATTTTTAGAAAACCACATTTCTTGAGTATGGTAATCTACCTTATCTGCTCCAATCGCTTTTAAAGCATCAAAATTCCAAACATATTCTGAGTTAAATCTCGGACGAACTCTGTATGGTAAATTTCCATTATTGTCAACAAATAAACCTCCGTTTGGTGTAAAACTCATTGTTCTGTAAATATCTGGATTATAATGATATTTACGTAAATCTGTCCAAGTTTCTAGCATACCGTAACCAAATAAAGCTACATATTTTTGAAGCATAATGTGGCTGATCGTCAAGTTTGCAGCCGTTGGAACGATATTGACATTGGTTAAGAATGCTGTTTTTTCAGCAGCCGTAATAGTCGATGTAATAGGGAAAATTGTACTTACAACAGTATTTGAATTTACAAAATCGATATTAGCATCAATTGCTTTTTTGTAAGCATCTAAAGCCATGGCTTTGTCTCCTTTTATAAAAGCAGCTTCAGCTTTAATAAATTGAATTTCTGAATACGTCATTAAAGGAAAATTCGCTTTATCTCTAAAAATATATCTTCCCGGAGTTGTAATAGTTCCTGCAGTATATGTTCCATAAATATTTGGAATTCTGCTTACGTTTGTTGCAACTGTAGAAGCTGTAGTATTTAACGGGTTTCCATTAAAAGTATATTTACTTGGGTCTGGATTTGAAGAAGATGCCGGAGCTAATTCAGATTGACCTACAGACGGCGCTAAAACTCTAGAGATTCTAGGATCTTTTGCACCTCCAAAAAGAGTTCCGTCCATTGTTCTCACAGCAAAATCAGTTTGACGGTAAGTATTGAAGTTATTTCTTCCAGGACCATAGAAATTGATATCTGCAGCTACTGTTCCGTTATATCTAATTAAAGCATTATCTGCATTAGAAGCCAATGATTTATCACAGAATTCAATTACTTTATCTGGGTTATAAGAAGCTTTATTGATTTGATTATTTAAATTTCTAGCCAAAACTCCGTAAGCAAACTTAACCCATTTAGAGCGGTCTCCTCCGTACATTTTATCTCCTCCAGCAGTATAAGTCTGAGAAACGCTTCCGTCTGTACGGTTCAAATCTGTTAAACCTTCATTCAATAAACGAACCACTTCAGCGTATACTTGTTCCTGAGGAACATAATCAAAAGAAAGACGCGAAGTAAAAACTTGATCAAAATTAATTAATTCAGAATGATAATCAGTTGCAACCTGCCAAGTCCAAGCTCTAATAACTTTTGCAATTCCAGTAATATCATGACGCTGTTCCGAAACTGCTTTTTCCAGTAATTTGGTTAAGTTTAAACCAATAGAAAAATACGCCATTTTCCAGATTTCACCACCTGTATCACTATTTGATTGATATCCAAAACGATCCCATTCACTTCCTACAGCGCCAGCCGTAGCAGTACTGAAATTTTGAGTGTATCGTCCAAGACATCTGTTGTCAAACTGTAATCCCACAGCCATTTGCTGCTCGATTGGAGGCAGTAAAGCTGGTGCCGAAACATCAACAGGAAAACTTGGGTTTACGTTAATATCTTCTAAGTCGTTGCAAGAAATCATTGTGGCTACAAGACCTAATGCGGCTATATATGTTTTAATATTTTTCATGATCAATTAATTAAAGTCCGATTTTTAATCCTAAGTTCAAACCTCTTGGCGTAGAAACTACTCCAAAGTCAAAACCTGTTCCTCCAGCACCTCCAGTTGAAGCATTAGTTCCATTAACCGAAGGATCAGCTCCAGTATAATTTGTAATGATAAAAACATCGGTCATTGTTACATAAAGAGAAAGTGCGTTAATGAATGTTTTTTTCAATATTTCAGAAGGCATTTGGTAGCTTAAAGTAATATCTCTCATTCTTAACCAGTTAATGTCTTTTTCGACAAAATCAGCGTCGATAGCACCAGTTCTGTAATATTCGTTTTGAACACTTGGTCTTACCGGAATATTATTTTGTGTTGGAGTAGCTGAGTTTTCTAAACCATCTCTTAAAACACCTTTTACAATTCTTGTTTGTTCACGATCTAAAGTTTTGGTAGATAAACCGTTTTGGTACAAATAGAATTCAGTTGCGTTATAAATATCGCCGCCTTTTCTAATGTCTAACAAGAATGATAAACTAAGATCTTTGTATGTAAAAGTGTTTTGCAAACCAAGCATAAAATCTGGATTTCTGTCTCCAATAATTTTAAAGTTTGGATCTTTTAAAGCATAGCCGCTATTTGGATCAATTAAAGGCTCACCTGCATTATTTCTTAAATAATCATTTCCTGTTAAAGTCGTTAACGGATTTCCAACAGTTACCCCGCCGCGAACATTTCCGTAAAGCCAAGTGTCTGAAACATAATATTCAGAAATAACAGAAGGAAGATTTAATAATTTAGAACGTGTTTTGCTGAAGTTAGCACTTACATTCCAAGAGAAATTTTCTTTTTTAATTGGTGATGCATTTAAAGTAATCTCTAAACCTTGGTTTTGTAAATCTCCAAAGTTTGCAGAAGTTACCACGAATCCTGTTCCGTAGCTTAAACGCATATTTTTTAGAATCGGATCGATTGTTTTTGTGCTGTAAACCGCAACATCTAATCCAACGCGATTGTTAAAGAATTTTAATTCTGTACCCAATTCAAATGATTTACGGAACTCAGGTTTCAAATTTGCATTTGCCCCGGTAACACCATACGCATAACCACCGTCTGTAGTTAATTGTGGATTGAAAACAGGTTGTGCAGAATAAGGAGAAGGAATATTAGCTGCTTCGGCATAAGAAGCTCTCAATTTTCCATAAGAAAGTGTTTGTTTATCTTTCAATCCGTTTAAGTTTGTGAAAACAAAACTCGTTGAAACAGAAGGATAGAAAAACGGATCTGGTAATACAGAAGTCCAGTCCTCACGTCCAGTTAATGTTAAATAAACAGTTTTGTCATAATCTAAACTCATCTCAGAAAAGAAACCAATAATTTTGCTTTGAATAATTCTCTCTTGAGATCTTTGCGTTGTAGCATCAGTATTGTTGATAGAGTAGAAGTTAGGATCAAAGAAACGGCTTCCTGTTGTTGATAAAATTCTAAAATCATTATCATTAACCGAATTACCCACCATAAGTTTGGTATTGAATTTTCCGAATGATTTTTTAGCGGTAACCAATAAAGTAGTGTTTAAGTTACTGGTATTAGAATAGTATGATTCGATGTAACCTCCTGGAGTAATTCCCGCAGCAGATTCTGGATGAATAGCTCTGTAACCTTGAGCAGAATTCACATCCCAGCCCACACGGCCAGTTAAGTTAAGCCAAGAAGTTGGGTCGTAAATTAATCCAACATTGGTAACAAAACGATTGTTGAAATCTTCAGATAAGTTTTTGTTTACATCCCAGAACGGATTATCAGTTTCGGTATCTAAAGCACCGCTTGTAATTTTTCTTCTCGTTCCGTCAGCATTTAAATAATTGCTGGCGTCATCATTTGCCGGCCATGTTAAAAGTGAAAGTAAATATCCAGCGTCTCTTACACCCGGAATTTGTACAGCAGATCCAGCTCCTTTTGCCGCTTTTTGATTGTCTGATTTTGTAAAACTAAAACTAGCTTCAGATCTTAATTTTGAAGATAATTTTGCAGTAGCATTCAAATTTGCAGTTAAACGGCTGTAACCTGTATTTGGTACAACACCTTCTTGCTCTAAGTTTGAAAGAGATAATCGGTAAGAAGTAGTTTCTGTACCCGCTTCAAACGAAAGATTATGATTGGTTGAAACGGCAGTTTTGAAGAAATTTTTAACATTATCATAAAATTGAGTTCCCGGTTCGTAAGCCGTTCCAAATTGTCTTCTATAGTCTGGATTGTTTACGCCGTCAGAACCTCTTTGATATACTTTTTGAGTTTCTGGAAAACGGTATAAATTGTCGAATCGTGTATTAGTAGAATAAGTAAGTCTTCCAACGCCTTTTTTACCTTTTTTAGTAGTAATTACGATTGCACCATTTCCAGCCTGCATTCCATAAAGTGCTGCAGCTTCTGGTCCTTTTAAGATAACCACAGATTCAATATCGTCTGGGTTAATATCTGCACCTCTGTTGGTGTAATCCTGTGTTCTATTAGGAGCATTAGAAATAGTCAAAGCTTGATCCATTGTTTCGTTGCTTACCGGTAATCCGTCTACAACATACAAAGGAGAGTTGCTTCCGCTAAGCGAATTTACTCCTCTTAATTGAATCGCTGCCGAAGCACCCGGAGCACCAGAAGTGCTTGTTACATTTAAACCTGCAACACGACCTTGTAATGCAGTAGCAAAGTTAGGACGCTGTGTGTCTGCAATTTCTTTACCTTTTACTTCCTGAACAGCATATCCTAAAGAAGATTTATTACGCACAATACCCATTGAACCCACAATTGTTACATTGTTTAATGTTTGTGCACTTTCAGAAATAACAATTTTTAAATCATTTCCGTTTACAATAACTTCTTTGTTGTTAAAACCGATGTAAGACACTTGAAGAACATCGCCCTGACGCGCTTTTATCGAAAAAGTTCCATCAGCTCCTGTAGAAGTTTGATCTTTAGATCCCTGAACTAAAATGTTTGCTCCCGGCAATGAGTTTCCACTACCATCTGTGACTTTACCTTTTACGGTTGAATTTTGGGAATAACCTGCGAGTATTCCGAAAAAGAAAAGTAAAAGAACTAAATACTTTTTTTTCATATTGGCTTAATTGTTTTGGTTAGAATGGCGAAATTTAGAAAATATTTTCAAATAAATGCGGGATTGTGTATTTTTTTTCAAAAAATTATTCAAATACCGCAAAATAATGCATAATTTAGATGTTTGTTTTTTCTGTTTTTACTTTTTAAGCTGTAAAATGCAAACTATTGCGGTTTTTTATGGAACATCTTCCTGCAATTGAAATATTTGATATATTTGTGTTGAATTTTAACATTTTCAAAATATGCTGAAGGCCGAGAGACATAGATATATAATGACTAAGCTCATTGAAGAACAGAAAGTTGTCACCACAGATTTGGCTTTGGCTCTGGATTTGTCAGAAGATACAATTAGAAGAGATTTGAATGAATTGGATAGTAAAAAACAACTGGAGAAGGTATATGGCGGGGCTATTCAGGTAACAGAGAAATCTGTTGATCTTTTTAATATTGCAATCTCTGCCGAAGACGAAAAGAAAAAAATTGTTACTAAGGCATTGTCATTATTACATGATGACCAGGTTATTATAATGAGCGGCGGAAGTACCAATTTGGTTTTTGCAAAATTAATTCCTTCAGATTTAAAAGCTACTATTTATACATACAGTTTACCAATTGCAATGCAATTGTCACAGCATCCAAATATTGATTTAATATTTATTGGCGGTAAAATGCAAAAAAACGCAATGGTTACAATTGGTATGGACGTAATTCAAGTTGTGTCTAAAATTAAAGCCGACATTTGCTTTATTGGTGCCAGCAGTATCAATATTAAACAAGGTCTTACAGAAGTTGGGTATGAGATCTCAATTGTTAAAAAAGCTATGATAGAAGCTTCTGATAGAGTTGTTTCAATGTTCTCTTCAAACAAATTAAATACTAAAATGCCTCATGTTGTTTGCGATCTTAATCAATTAGACACTATCGTAACAGAACTGGATCCTGAAGATGCAAGGTTAGAAGAATATAAAAAATCAGGCGTTTTTATATTGTAGCTGACTTTTTGATTAGGTTTTAATGCGTTATGTTGCGTTATTTTGATTTTATTTTGTTAAATCACGCAAAATAATGAAATTGGTTTGTTTTTTGTATATATTTGTTAAATTAAAGTTTGTCATTTGTATTAAAAAACAAAACTCATTCAATGCCCGATTCTCTCCAATTACAACAATTATCCGATTCTCTAGAAGGTACTCTTTTATATGATGATCTTCATAAGAAACTGTATGCAACAGATGCTTCTGCCTATAGAATTATGCCAGAAGCCGTTGCGATTCCTAAAACAGAAGAAGATATTGTAAAAATCATTCGCTTTGCTTCACAAAACAATATTTCAATAACACCTAGAACCGCAGGAACTTCTTTGGCGGGTCAAACCGTTGGAAACGGAATTATTGTAGACGTTTCTAAGCATTTTACTAAAATTGTTGCTTTTGATGCCGAAAAGAAAACCATAACAGTTCAACCCGGAGTAATTCGCGATGAACTGAATTTATTTTTAAAACCTCATGGTTTATTTTTTAGTCCAACCACTTCAACCACAAACCGATGTATGATTGGCGGAATGGTTGGGAATAATTCTTCAGGAACAACCTCTATTCGTTACGGCGTTACCCGCGATAAAATTGTAGAGCTAAAAACAGTTTTAAGTGATGGTAGTATTGCCGTTTTTAAGGATTTGACTTCAGCAGAATTTATAGAGAAGACCAAAGGCGATTCGCTCGAAAATAAAATTTACCAAACCATTTACAAGGAACTTTCGAATAAAGAAAATCAGGAAGAAATCAAAAGAGAATTTCCAAAACCTGAAATTCACCGAAGAAATACAGGTTATGCCATTGACGCCTTATTGAAATCTGAACTTTTTTCAGGGACAGAAGACACAATCAACTTAGGGAAATTGCTTTGCGGAAGCGAAGGAACTTTGGCATTTACAACCGAAATTACTTTGAAAGTTGATGACTTACCGCCAGTAAATAATATTATGGTGGTAGCACATTTTCATACCATTCATGAAAGTTTAGAAGCAGTGGTTACCGCAATGAAACATCATTTGTACACTTGCGAAATGATGGATGATACGATTTTAGATTGTACCAAAACGAATAGAGAACAATCTAAAAACCGTTTTTTTATTGTGGGAGAACCAAAAGCAGTTATTATGCTCGAAGTAGGATCGCATATCAGTATGGAAGATGCCGAATTACAAGCAGATGCTTTGATTAAGGATCTTCAGGATAATAATTTTGGCTATGCTCTGCCTAAAATTTACGGAGCCGATATTGATAAGGTAAATGAGGTTCGAAAAGCAGGTTTAGGACTTTTAGGAAGTATTGTAGGCGATGATAAAGCAGCCGATTCTATTGAAGATACTGCTGTTGAACTAAGTGATCTTCCAAATTATATTGCCGATTTTGCCGCTATGATGGAAAGACACGGACAAAGTGCGATTTATTACGCTCATGCTGGAGCGGGAGAATTGCATTTACGTCCGAAGATTAATTTAAAAACAAAAGAAGGATTACACCAGTTTAGAAACATATCTACAGAAGTCGCTCATTTGGTGAAAAGATATAAAGGTTCGCTAAGCGGTGAACATGGCGACGGAATTTTAAGAGGAGAGTTTCTGCCTTTTATGATTGGGGATAAAAACTATGAATTGCTGAAACGAATAAAAAAAGCATTTGATCCCAACACCATTTTAAATGTTGGGAAAATTGTAAATGCTTCTAAAATGGATGAAAATCTTCGTTTTGAAGCAGGAAGGGTAGAGCCGGAAATTAAAACGATTCAGGATTTCTCTGATAGTTTAGGAATTTTGCGTGCTGCCGAAAAATGCAACGGTTCTGGCGACTGTCGAAAATTACCTTCAGCGGGAGGAACTTTGTGTCCTAGTTATCGCGCTACCCGAAACGAAAAAGATACGACTCGTGCCAGAGCAAATGCGCTGAGAGAATATCTAACCCATTCTGAAAAAGAAAATAAATTTGACCACGAAGAATTATATAAAGTGTTTGAGTTGTGTGTGAGCTGCAAAGCCTGTGCCAGCGAATGCCCAAGTAATGTAGATGTAGCAACTTTAAAAGCCGAGTTTTTATATCAATATCAAAAAGCAAATGGATTTTCTGTTCGCAATAAAATTTTTGCTTTCAACTCAAAATTGAATAAGCTCGGAGGTATTGCGCCATCAATGACCAATTTTGTTGCTAATTTACCTTTGGTTAAAAAAAGTATGGGAATTGCTCCTAAAAGACAAGTACCGCTTTTGGCACCCAAAACCTTTAAAAAATGGTACGAAAAAAATAAAAAAGCAGCAGAAACCAATTCTTTTAAAAACGGAAAAGTATATCTTTTTTGTGATGAGTTTACCAATTATTATGATGTTTCTGTTGGTATCGATGCATATGAATTATTGACGGCTTTAGGTTACGAAGTAATAATTACAGATCACGAAGAAAGCGGAAGAGCCTTTTTATCAAAAGGTTTTCTGGAAGAAGCGCAGGAAATTGCGAATAGAAATGTGACTATTTTCAAGGATTTAATTTCTGAGGATACTCCATTAATCGGAATCGAACCATCGGCAATATTGACTTTTAGAGACGAATATCTGCGATTGGCAAAAGATAAAGAAAGTGCCGAAAAGCTGTCGAAAAATGTTTTTACAGTCGAAGAGTTTTTTAAAGCAGAAATTGCAAAAGGAAAAATTCATTCTGGACAATTTTCGGATACAGAAAAAACGATAAAGATTCACGGACATTGTCATCAAAAGTCATTAAGTACCATTGAGGCTTCTTTTGCAATGCTGAATGTACCCAAAAACAGCACGGTTACGATTTATAATTCGGGCTGCTGCGGAATGGCAGGTTCATTTGGCTATGAGAAAGAACATTACGAAATTAGTATGCAAATGGGTGAAGATACTTTGTTTCCAAAAATTCGCGCAACAGATTCAACAACGGCAATTGCCGCTGCAGGAACCAGCTGCCGCCACCAGATTTTTGACGGGACAAATAGAAAAGCAATGCATCCCGTAACCATTTTAAGAGATTGTTTGAAATAAGTTTCTCAAATTTGATTTTCTAACAGTTTAAAACAAGATTTTATGAAAAAAGCAATCAGCACTTTAGTTCTCATACTCGTATTTTTTTCTGCGAAAGCAGCTAAAATTGATACGATTCAAGTTTTCAGTGCTTCGATGAATAAGAACATAAAAACCTGTGTAATTGTTCCTGATAATTATAGAAAAAGTAAAAAAAATTTTCCAGTTGTGTACTTGCTTCATGGATACAGCGGGAATTATGCCACTTGGGTAAAAAGCTTTAAAGAAGTGGGTAAACAGGTTGATCAATATGGTTTTATCGCCATTGGTGTCGACGGAAATTATTCAAGCTGGTATTTTGACAGTCCGATCGATCCTGCTTTCAAATACGAAACTTATGTTATCAATGAATTAGTACCTTTTATAGATAAAAAGTACAAAACAATTGCAACTCGCGAAGCCAGAGCCATAACGGGTTTGAGTATGGGTGGACATGGAGCTTTGTATTTGTCTTTTAAACATCAGGATGTATTTGGTGCAGCAGGAAGTATGAGCGGCGGTGTAGATTTTCGTCCGTTTCCTGAAAAGTGGGATATCAAAAAGCGACTTGGTTCTATAACCGAATTTCCTGATAATTGGGATAAAAATACGGTTACCAATATGCTTGATTTGGTAAAAGACAACCATTTAAAATTGATTATAGATTGTGGTGTAGATGATTTTTTTATCGATGTAAATCGGGAACTGAATAAAAAAATGCTGGCATTAAAAATAAATCACGATTATATCGAACGCCCTGGGCAGCATAATATAGAATATTGGGAAAACTCTTTAAAGTTTCAATTGTTGTTCTTTAATAATTTTTTCAATGAGAAAAATAAAAGTTAAGTAAGACATTGTGTGTTGTGATGTTGTAAAATGAAAAAGAGCGCATATATTTTGGTTGGTTATCCTAACAGGTTTTCAAAGCCTGTTAGGTTTTTTAGCCACAAATTGCACGAATTATCACGAATTAAATCTGCTTGATCTGCTAAATCTGCGTGAAAAAACAGCCACTGATTAAAAGGATTAGAATGATTTTTGTTTGCCACAAATTGCACGAATTTCCACAAATTAAAATCTGCTTGATCTGCTAAATCTGCGTGAAAAAACAGCCACTGATTAAAAGGATTAGAATGATTTTTGTTTGCCACTAATTACACGAATTTCCACAAATTGAAATCTGCTGAATCTGCGTGAGAAAAAAAAGGATAAAGAAAAAAACAGATTAAAGATAATTTAGCGAACATTGCGTAACTCTTTGCGATCTTTGCGGTTAACCTTTTCTAACAACAATATTATACACTAACTATCTTAAATAATAATTTATGAAAAGTCTAAAATTACTAATCCTAATATTGCTGTTTCAAACGAAACTTTTTAGTCAGGAATCACCAAAAAGAGAAATGCGTGCCGCTTGGATATCAACCGTAGACAATATCGATTGGCCATCAAAACCGGGATTGTCAGACAAGCAGATGAAATCTGAAATGATTACCATTTTGGATAATTTACGATCTAATAATTTGAATACTGTAATTTTTCAAATTCGCCCAACTGCCGACGCGTATTATAAATCGACAAAAGAACCGGCATCGCATTGGATAACAGGAACTCAAGGTGTTGCTGCCGGATTTGATCCGCTGCAAATGATGATTGATGAAGCAGGAAAAAGAGGAATGAATGTTCATGTCTGGCTAAATCCGTATCGTGTACAAAAAGATACAGTTAAAGAAGTGTTGGCTAAAACTCATTTGTATTTTAAGAAACCAGAATTGTTTTTGACCTATGGAAAATCGAGATATTTTAATCCAGGGTATAAAGAAACTAGAAATTTTGTTGCTTCGGTAGTCGGTGAAATAGTTCGAAATTATGACATTCAAGCGATACATATGGACGATTATTTTTATCCATACAAAATCGAGGGACAAGAGTTTCCAGACGAAAAAGCTTTTGCAAAAGAACCAAGACAGTTTAGAGATAAAGACGATTGGAGAAGAGACAATGTCGATTTAATCATCAAACAAATTCGAGATACCATAATTGCCAATAAACCCGAAGTCGAATTCGGAATTTCGCCTTTTGGCGTTTGGCGAAACATTGCCAAAGATTCAGATGGTTCTGATACCAGAGCGGGAGCGACTAATTATGACGATTTGTATGCCGATATCTTAAAATGGCAGAAAGAAAACTGGATCGATTATATAACACCGCAATTGTATTGGCACATTGGTTTTGACAGAGCTAATTTTGAAGTTTTGGCAAAATGGTGGGCAGCGCACAAATACGGAACTAATGTTTATATCGGTCACGGCGATTATAAAATTTCAAAAACGGCAAAAGAACCAGAATGGAGAAGTCCAGACCAAATTGTAAAACAGATTGAAATGATTCGAACGATGCCTCAAATAGATGGTTCGATGCATTTTACAGCAAACTCATTTCTTAAAAAAGGGGATACATTAAGAAATGCTCTTATCGAAAAACAATACAAGTATATTGCCTTAACGCCTGAAGCAAACAGAATTACAAGAATAAAACCGCAAGCGCCGACAAATGCTGTGATTGCCCAAAAAGGGGATAAAGCAGTACTTACTTGGAAAGCAGGAATCAATGACAAGAAATACGTGATTTATAGATTTCCAAAAGGAAAGATAACCGATTTTTCTAATCCAGCGAATATTTATTATGTAACAACAGCTGTAAAATTAGAAGTTCCAAATACTGCTTTAGAAAATTATGTTTATGCTGTTTCCGCTTTAAGTCAGACGCAAACGGAAAGTGCTCCAGTTGAATTTATAAAGAAATAAAATAATGAGAAAAAGTATATTACGGATTGCTGTTTTTCTGATTTCTTTAAGTACCATACAAGCGCAGAAACTTGAACCGGTAAATGTAGAAAGAAATGAAGTTTATATTGATTCAATGCTGAATCATGCACTTGAAAAAGGTTTTTTTCCGGGAGCTCAGATTATCGTTGGTACAGGAGATTTTAATCTGATATCTAAAAATTACGGTTACCATGATTATACTAAAAAGCAATTAGTAAAAACAGACGATGTTTTTGATCTGGCTTCAATGTCTAAAGTTTTAGGTGCAACGCTTGTAACTATGCGTTTGGTTGGAGAAAACAAAATAAAGCTCACAGATAAAGTAGGTAAAATTGTTCCGTTTTATAAAAACACTGCTATTGCCGATTTAACGCTTTTTGAGTTGTTAACGCACACTTCTGGACTAAAAGCAAGTATTACTTTTTATCAAAGTCTGCTTTCTACTCCTGATGGATCTCCTTTATTGAGTGATAAAAAATCAGAGAACTATCCTGACCTTTTTGATAATATGTATGTAAACAAAAACATTATTTACGATTCTAAATATCTTGTTTTTGAACCAAAAGAAAATTGGGTTCAGATTTATAAAAATATGTGGTTGAATCCAGAATTTTATAAAACGGTTTACGAGCAAATTTCGGTTGCAAATACAAACACACGTGGAAAATATGTTTACAGTGATTTAAATCTGCTTTTGGTGAAGCAGATGATTGAAACCAAAACAGGAAAGAAATTAGGTCAGCTGACAAATGAAATTTATACAGAATTAGGCATTTCAAAAATTGGATATAATCCGCTAAAATGGACTTCGATAGAAAATGTAATGCCAACTGAATTGGATAATTTTTTTAGAAAAGATACTATTAAAGGATATGTTCATGACGAAGCTGCTGCTATTTTTGGCGGTGTTTCTGGAAATGCTGGTTTATTTGCAAATGCAGAATCGATTGCTGTTATCTGCAAAATGCTAATGAACAACGGAAACTATAAAGGAAAACAAATTCTAAAAGCAAAAGTGGTAAAAGAATTTACAGATTCTCCTCTTGCCAAAGAGGGAATTTACCGCGGACTTGGTTTTGATAAACGTAAACCAGATGAGTTTTTTAAAGCGAATGATTTTGGACATACGGGTTTCACAGGAACTTTTTTCTTTATGAGTCCAGATACTAACCGGTTTTTGATTATTCTGACCAATCGCGTAAATCCAACGAGAACAAACAGATTAATGTATAAAGATGACTTTAGTACCAAAATTTGGAGACAAATCAATAAGTAAAAGGTTAGCCATCGATAAAATAGATTAAAATGGATTTTTGTTTGCCACTAATTGCACAAATTTCCACGAATTAAATCTGCTTAATCTGGAAAATCTGTGTGAGAAAATACAGCCACAGATTGAAAGGATTAAAATGATTTTTGTTTGCCGCTAATTGCACTAATTTCCACGAATTAAATCTGATTGATTTGCGTGTGAAAAAGTTAGCCACAGATTAAAGGATTAAAATGATTTTTGTTTGCTGCTAATTGCACTAATTTCCACAAATTAAATCTGCTAAATCTGCGTGAAATAAAAATAATTCGCGGAAATTCGTGCAATTAGTGGCTAATAAAGAGACAAATAAAGTCGCAATTAAAAGTAGTTTACAATGGGCAAGGATGTTTTTTGTACCTTTATTTTTAGGATGATAGAGAAGTTTGGTTGTCAAACTTTTTTCTGAAAAAATAAAACAAAAGAGTTCAAGTCTAAAAGGAAGAATGATGATAGTAACTACAGAGCAAAACAGCGAAGCGATAAAAAAAGTGTTACCCATTATTTTAGCGACTTCTATTTTTATGCAGATGCTTGATTCAACCATTTTGAATACGTCGCTGCCTTCTATTGCTAAAGATCTGCATGAGTCTCCGCTCGATATGCAAAATGCAATTATTAGTTATGTTCTAACACTGGCGCTTTTTATGCCGGTAAGCGGTTTTTTATCGGATAAATTTGGTACGAAGAAAGTCTTTATTTTTGCTTTGTTTTTGTTCAGTCTTGGTTCTTTGTTTTGCTCGCTTTCTCAGAATTTGACACATTTAGTTTTAGCTCGAATCGTTCAAGGCGTCGGTGGAAGTTTGATGACGCCCGTAGGAAAGCTTGCACTCATTAAAACATTTCCTAAAAAGGAATTACTTAAGGCTATGAATTTTGCTATTATTCCTGCTTTAATCGGGCCGGTTTTAGGACCGTTGGTAGGAGGTTATATGGTTGATTATTTGTCGTGGCATTGGATTTTTTTAATCAATATTCCGTTTGGACTTATCGGAATTATTCTGAGTTTGAAGTATATGCCTAATTATAAATCTAAGATAATCGATTTTGATTTAAAAGGCTTTTTCATCTTTGCGGCAGCTTCACTTTTATTGTCTATTTCGTTAGAACTATTTGGTAATACGGTTCGTGTTTCGCCGGTTTTAGTGATATTAATGTCCGGATTTTTAATGTTGTATTGGTATTATCGTCATGCTTCAAAAGACAATAATCCTATTTTTCCTCTAAATTTATTTCAAGTGCGAACGTTTAGAGTGGGTATAGTTGGCAATTTGGCAACACGTTTGGGGATTAGTTCAGTTCCGTTATTATTACCTATGATGATTCAGATTGCTTACGGACAATCGGCTGTTGTGTCTGGATGGATTGTGGCGCCAATGGCTCTAACCGCAATGTTTGGAAAATCGGCAGTAATTGGTATTTTGAACAAATTTGGTTATCGAAAAACGTTAATGGTGAATACTTTTATTATTGGTGTTTTAATTTGTTGTATGGCTATTCCATCGATTCATACTTCGATATATTGGTATGTTCCTATTATTGCGGTATTGGGTTTCTTTAACTCAATACAATTTACTTCGATGAATTCTATTTCTATTGCCGATTTAAGGCAATATCATACAAGCAGCGGTAATTCATTAATTTCGGTAAATCAGCAATTGGCGATTGGGTTTGGTATTGCTTTTGGATTGCTGGTTCTTAAAATTTTTCAAGGTGATGTAAAACTTATTCATAACGAAATTCATAATGCTTTTCGATACACTTTTTTAGTTGTAGGTTCTTTAACTATTTTATCTGGATTGGTTTTTAGAAGACTGCATTTTAAAGATGGCGACAATTTAAAACCAGCCGATTAATACTAAATAAAAGCCTGTAAGTTTTTAGTTTACAGGCTTTTTAAAATTTGAAAGCAATTTTCTTTAACTGCCGGATTTAATAAAATTTAGATAATTTTCTTCTGATTCAAAATAAGCGACATTTCCTTCTTCGTTTAACGAAATAATATAAGCGGAAGCTTTATCCACTTTTTTACCAGTATGCGGATCTATGGCTGTTCGAACACTTTCTTCATTTGAAATTCGTTCTACGCACATATTGCAGCAGCCGTAATACATTTTTCCTTCAAACGGAACTTCCATTTGTTTTTTGCCCATATGAATGTTGTTTACCATACAGACTTCTTCATTAGTTACATGAATTCCTTTTGGCGCAGCAAAAGTTTCTTTTACGGGTTGTTCAATGCTTTTTTGAGCAATAGTTTCTTGTTTTTTCTCTTGTTTTTGACATGATGCTATTACCAAAGCTATTACTCCGATAATAAGATATTTATTTACTCTTTTCATTTTTTTGTTTTTTAATATTTGTTCCTTCTAGTATTTCTTCAGTAGCTTTCATTAGTATTTTATCTTCTTCATTTAGTTCTCCAAAAACTTCAACTTGATCGGCTAAAGCACGCCCTTTAGTTACGGGAATATTTTTGGTCAAACTGTTTTCAATTCGAATTACATAAACGCCGGTGTTACTTTCTACCAGTGCTGTTTTGGGTACAAAAAAAGTAGCTTCATTTGCCTGCAGCGGAAGCATGGCTTCTGCAACCATTAGTGGTTTTAGTTCCTTATGAGTTTGTAAAATATCGGCTTCAATTTTCTCAGAACGAAGTTTGAAATCTAAAACTCCTGATTTACGTGAAATTTTCGCCATGTACTTTTTATTAGGAATAGAATTTATCTTAAAATGTATAGAATCTCCCAATTTTAAATACGGTGTATTGGCTTCTGGTATCGAAAGTGAAATACGCAGTTTTTTGTTGTCCTGTATAACCAATAATGGCTTGTCTGAACCTTTACCCATTGGTCCTACATATGAACCTAAATCTACATTTCGTTCCGCAACAATTCCGTTAAACGGCGCTCTGATTATCAAATAATCGTTCATGACTTGTATTTCCTGATAGGCTGATTTGGCAGCTTCGAGTTGTGCTTGATCGGATAATTTTCGAGCTGTTATTTGATCTAAAGCATCTTTTGCAATAGCACCTTTAGTTTCATTAGCCTTAAACATTCTGTCATAATTCGATTTTGTTGCGATGTATATGGCTTCCTGCGCTTTCCATTTTGATTTAGCTGCAGCTAATTGTGCTTGAATTTCGGGTGCTTCCAAAACCATGATAACTTGCCCCGCAGTAACTGTTGAACCAATATCTACTGACATTTTTTTTACATAACTGTTGACTTTTGCATAAATAGAAGTTTCTCGATCAGAGATTAATTCGCCTGCTAGTTTTAAGGGAACTAATGGATTGCTTTTCTTTATAGAAATAGTTTCAAAACTTTGCATCATCATCATTGGCATTGCTGCCATTTTTTCTTCTTTTTGAGGTGTTGAATTGCATGATGCAAATACAATTCCTATTAAGATATAATATATTATTTTCATGATTTATTTTTCTAATGTTATATAATGAATGCTGTTTTCGTCTTCAGGATCTAGTGAAGATGATTGTGTAGAGGTTTTGTTCTGTATCCATACAAATACTAATGGTAACAGAAGCAGTACACTAAATGAAGAGGCAATAAGACCTCCAATTACAGCTCTTCCTAAAGGCGCAACTTGATCACCGCCTTCGCCATGTCCAATTGCCATTGGAAGCATCCCTGCAATCATGGCTAATGTTGTCATGATAATAGGGCGAATACGTAATGATGCTGCCTGAATGGCTGAACTTAAAGCATCGCCATTTTGTAAACGAAGCGATTCTGCGTTACTAATTAATAATACCGCATTTGCAATTGATACTCCCACAGACATAATGATTCCCATATACGATTGCAGGTTTAATGTCGATCCTGTAAGTTTCATTAAAAGCAATGAACCTAAAATTACAAATGGTACTGTTGTTAAAATAACCAACGATACTTTGAAAGATTGAAAATTGGCAGTCAACATTAAAAAAATAACAATAACGGCGATTAGTAATCCTGTCGCTAAACTGTTCATCGTTTCGTCAAGTACAGGAACCATTCCAGATACTTGAATATTTACACCTTTTGGTAATTCTCCAAGAGATTCTATTGCAGCTTGTACATCTTTTTGAGCACGCCCAAGATCTGCATCATGAATATTTGCTGTTACTGGAGTATAAGCCATTGTTCCCAAATTATAACTTTCGCCTAACACTTTGGTTGGTGTAATCGTGGCAACATCACCAAGAACGGGACGATCTGAGTTTTTTCCTAACGGAACGTTCATCAGTTCATCTTTGGTATTTAGAATGTTTTGCGGCGTTTGCACTTGCACATCATAGGCGATTCCCATCATTCCGCCAACCCACATATTTTTGCTGGTATAACGGGATGAGGCAGTAATTGGAACTAAGGAACGGGCGATGTCTTGAGCATCAATTCCTAATTGAGCAGCTCTTACACGATCAATATTAATATCAAAAGCAGGATAGTTTAGAGACTGCGGAATTTGCTGATCTCGCAAATAGTCAATTTCTTTTAGTTTAGCCAAAAGTTTATTGGCGTACATAACGTTCATCTTTTTCATCATTCCCGAAAAACGAACTTCGATAGGCGTATTGGTTCCCTGACTAAGTATTTTCTCTGTAAGTTCTATTGGTTCAAAAGAAAAATGCAATTCAGGCATTTTCTCTTTCATATGTTTACGGATGATTTCTTTTAAAGCATTGGTATTTCCATCATAATCTTTTAAAGCAATTTGCATCAATGCTTCGTGCGGACCTGCATTGTATAAGTAAATAGGACTTACTGCAAATGAAGAAGGATGCTGACCAATAAAAACAGATGAAATACTAATGTGCTCTTTGCCAATAACGGTTTCGAGTTCCTTTAAAACTTGCTTTATTTTTAGTTCTGTTTTTTCAATTCGAGTGCCTTCAGGAGCTTTTATACGTACTTGAAACTGACTTGAATTTACGGTTGGCAATACATCTTTTCCAGTAATGTTGTACATTAAGAATACACTAAGCGCTGCAATAATGAAACTTGCAATTAATATTGGTTTTCGCTTTGGCATGATAGATTGTAAGAACTGTACAAAACGATTTTTAAAGCCATCAAATTTGTCTTCTTTGTGAGTGTGGTTTTCATTGTTTTTCATTAACCAGTTTGCTAACACAGGAACAAATGTCTGCGATAGTATAAAGGAGAATATCATCGAAAAACCAATTGCCAAGGCTAATGGCATAAACAACGAACCTGGTATGCCGGTCATCATAAATGCTGGAGCAAATACAGCAAGAATACACAATAGAATCAATAGTTTAGGAAATGCAATTTCTTTACAAGCATCTAAGATTGCTTTGGATTTTGTTTTTCCCATTGCTAAATGCTGATGGATATTTTCTATCGTAACCGTACTCTCATCGACCAAAATACCTATGGCTAATGCTAATCCAGATAATGACATAATATTGATACTTTGTCCAAATAATTTTAGGAATAATACTCCTGATATAATTGAAATTGGAATTGTAAGCACTACTATTAAAGCCGCTCTTTTGTCATTTAAAAATAATAATACCATTAATCCCGTTAACACGGCACCCAAAACGCCTTCGGTAATTAAACTTTTTACGGCATTAATAACATAAACAGATTGATCAAATTCATAGGAAATAGTTACATCATCTGGTAAATTGTTCTGAATGGCGGGAATGGCTTTTTTAAGGTTTTTTACTACTTCCCAAGTAGAGGCATTTCCTGATTTTGCAATGTTAATGTATACGGATCTTGTGCCATTAATAAGGGCATAACCAGTTGTAATATCGGCACCGTCTTTTACGGTTGCCACATCACGAATGTAGACGTTATCGACTCCTCCTTTAAAAATTGGAATATTACCAAAATCGGCCACCTCTTTTATCGTATTGTTAGTAGGCGTTAAGTAATTAATGTCGTTCACATAAATATTTCCAGATGGCGATGTGATGTTATTTCTGCTGATCGATTCAACAATTTGCTCGGGAGTTAATTGGTGTGTACGCAGTTTATTAGGATCAATGTTGATCTCTATAGTTCTAGGGCTTCCGCCAAAAGGAGGTGCTGTTGTTAATCCTGGAATTTTAATTAAAAATGGTCGTGCCGTAAAATTGGCAATATCCTGCAGTTCATTATTCGTTTTCGAATTACTTTTAAAAACCAATTGTCCAACTGGCTGTGAAGAGGCATCAAATCGAATAATAAATGGAGGCGGAGCGCCCGGCGGTAAAAATACCTGCGAACGATTAGAAAGTGCATTGATTTCGGCAATTGCCTGTCCCATATCAGTACCTTCATAAAAATTAATTTTCATTAAGGTAAGTCCTTGAGTATTTTTAGTTTCTATACTTTCTATTCCGCTCGTAAACAGCATCATGTTTACATACATTTTTGTAAAATAACCTTCCATTTGTTGTGGAGTATAACCATTAAATGAATGGGCGATGTATACGACAGGAAGATTCATGTCGGGTAAAATATCGACTTTAATTTCTTTAGCAGCTTTAATCCCGAAGAATAAAAGCCCCAGCACTATCACCATAATAGAGATAGGCTTGCGCAAGGCAAAACGTATTAAGTTCATAATTTTCGGGTTTATTGTATTTCGTTGAGTAAAATGTTTAAATCGCCAGCCGCCGCCGCTTTAATCCATAAGGCCTGCCAAATATTGTTTTGAGCAATTTCGTATTCAATTTCGGCTCTATTCAATGTGTAGAAAGATTGTGTTAAGTCTACAATTGTGGTAAGCCCGTTTTGATACAAAGCAGAATGTTGACGATAGGCATCTGCAGCAGCAGTAACTTGTGTTTTACTTTGCTCAAAAGTGGCGTAGGCATTTTTGAGTTTATCTTCAGCCAGTTTTTGCTGCGCTTTTAATTCTTGACTCATATATTCATATTCATTCAGTAAAGACTGTGTTATGAATTTTTGTTCCCGTTTTTTAGAAGATTGACGGTATAAATTGGTCAGGTTCCAGCTTAGATTTATTCCAACAAGATAATTACTGCGGTCTATTCCCACGCCATCAAGATAAGATCGATTAAAAGCCGAATTGTCTTGTACATAATTCCAGTCAAAACCAGAACCGCGTCCCTGCATTACTCCAAATGCAGAAAGGGTTGGCAAACCTAGAGCTGTTTGCAGTTTCTCTTGATTTTCACTTTTTAAAATCGCACTTTTCTGCCATTCTAATAGGGGATGTTTGCTAAGTTCTACAGTCGATTCTAAAAACGAGACAGGTGTTGTAGTCGTAAAAAGACTGTCGAGTTTATAAGTTTGATAGTCTTCACCCAGCATTACAGCAAGCGATTTAGAATGGTCGAGTTCCATATCGTAAGCTTTTATAACTGCTGCTTTTGTATTGGCAACTTCAGCTTTGGCTAACGAATAATCGACTTCTGGAAGTAAACCGCTTTCAGTGCGACTTTGCGTAGTAGTTTCTACAACTAGAGCACGATCAAGATTTTTTTCCTGTACGTATTTAATACGCTGAGCAGCGAGCAGGTTTAGGTAGGCAGCACCTACTTTTACTTGATGCTGAAATTTTACCTGATCGAGATCTTTTTGTGCCTTGTTTTCATCCGCTTTGGCAATTCCTATTTGGTTTTTAATTTTACCAAAAGTGAATAAATTCCAATTAATATTGGCCAGATATAGAGAACCAAAAGCAGCATTCCAGTTTTGATCGGCTAATGGCATAGACGTTGCAGCACTGCCCAAGCCGCCAAAACTGTACATTGGCCCGTTTATGGCATTAATTGTACCATAACTTTGCTGCGCCATTAGGGTAAAGTCTGGTAAATAAGTACTTTTTTGATAAGAGATATTTTCTGTGGCAGCTTTTACAACTGCTTCTTTAGCTTTTATTTTTTCAAAATTCTGAATCGAACGTTCAAGAGCATTAGATAATGTTACCGTTTGTGCAAGCAGATTTTCTGAGACAAAACTGAACACTATCAATGCAAAGCATTGCATTTTCATGATGTGTATTTAAAAATTAGACAATAGAAATCTGACAACATTTCTTTGAAAAATGCTGCAGTTTGTTCAATTGCTAAAAATCAAATTCGGTAAACGCAGTAAAAAATATAAAGCGGATTATTCCTGATAGGAATAAATGCAGTAAAAAATGGATGTGCTTTATTTAGTTGAGGTAAACGAAGCGCAAGTATTGTTTCATGAATAGAAAGGGGTAAAGGCAGTTCTGAGAATTTAAAAGCTAAATCTTTAGAAACTTTTTGGTGTGCCTTTTCGGTAATTTTATTCAGCTGTGTTTTATGTTTACAGCAGTTTTTGCTTTTTGGTAATTTTTTTGCCGCACATTTTGGACATATTTTTCCCGTATGCGCACCTGAAAAAAGATTTGTTTCCTGCTTAACTCCTTTGCAAAAATGAGTAATAGTGGTAAAGCCTGACGACATTACCAGATAAAAAACCGAAAGAAGTATGAGAAGTGCTTTTTTCATAATCAACTGCAAAGTTGAAGATATTAAGGGATAAACAATTGTATAATTTTGGAAGAATTTTGTAAAATTTATGAACTGTATTTACTGCTTTTTTTATTCTGTTGTTTCTTGTTTTTCTGGTTTCAAGTTATAACTTGAAACATCTTATTTTCTGTTTAGCTGTTTGATTTTATTAATTTTGAGAATCAGGGTTGTAACAATTATTTTAACTGAATTTATGATTTGGTTACAGAAATAGAAAATTTAGAAGCAAGCATATTTATTTACGTCATAAGATTTATTTTAAAATAATGAAAGAGCCTTATCTAGAATAGTTAGGGCTTTTTTTGTAGAAAAATGATTTGCGAATTGTTGAGGTTTTTGTGTAGAACTTATATGCACCTTAAAATATAAATCAGAGTTATGAATTTAATTAAAAAAGGTTTTATTCTATTGTTTAGTGTCGCTGCAATGCAAACTTTAAAAGCACAACCTGCACCGCCGCCGTATACAATGGGATTTATTCCGGCATCGATTACAGAGGGGGATTTTGCTTTTCCGATATATGATAAATGGCATTTAAGCGGTCAAGCCGATTTTCAATTGGTAACGCAAGGTGCTTATACCAACAAGAATCCGTACGAATATACACAGCGTGTTGTAGTAAGACCATGGATTGTATATTCTGGTTTTGAAAACATGAAATTTTGGCTTGGTTATGCGCACAATCAAAAATATGAGGTTGAAGAAGCGGGTAACTATGAAACACTAGAGCAAAGGCTTATATTAATGGGCACTTTTTCGCAGAATATGCCAAAAGGAACAATCTTTGAACAAGTGCGATTTGAAACTAAATTTTTTGATGACCGAAACGGAGTTCATCGCGTAATTCCGAGATTAAGAGCAAGATTTGGAGTGAATCACTTCCTGCGCCAAACAAAGGAAAAGCCACTGTTTGTTGCGCCAAATATTGGTTACTACGCAGAGCTGATGCTTAAGTTTGCACCAAAAGATTATGCCAACGAGAATTTTGATATTTTTAGAATGTCAGTTTATTATACAGCAGGGATTTCAAAAAACCTGCATTTTTTAGCTGGTGTTATCGGACAGATGCAGCTGCGCACAAACGGAACTCAATTTGATGTTTATTATGGCCCTGTTGTGTCAATGAAATATAGTATAAGACCTAAAGAAAGAGAAACTTTTGATAGTGTTGATGGAGGTGCAGATTAAAAACTAAGAGTTTAAATGCCGCTTTTTATAGAGGTTTAAATTAGAATAAAAAAAGGGAACAGTCTATTTGACTATTCCCTTTTTTAAAATTAAATATCTAAAATTATTTTACTCTAAAAGTAACTCTTCTTACAAGTTTTCTAGCTCCATCAGAATCTTTGTTTACTGAAGTGTCTTCACCAGCTCCAATAACATTTAATCTTGAAGGATTGATATTAGCTTTTATCAATGTGTTTTTTACATTGTTTGCTCTTGCAGTTGATAATTTATCATTGTGAGCAGATTTACCAATTTCGTCAGCGTGCCCAATAATGTCAACTGAAGCAGTAGGATTATTTCTCAAATACGTTAAGATAAAATCGATACCTTCTGTAGAAACATTTGTTGGAGTAGATTTTCCAAAATCAAAATAAGTACAAACGTAGTCGCTGTTGATTAAGTTTTTAACCAATTCATTGTTGTTTAAAATTGGCGATTTATCAGTGTTGCTTCCGTAAGTTTTTAATAAATAGCTTTCTAATTCGTCAGGAACATTGTTGTTGTTTAGATCAATAGATTTTCCTTTTGTGTTAACCATTACACCAGAAATTGTGTTTGGCTCTTCGTCTAAATAATCCGGCACACCATCTTTGTCTGTATCCAGCATAGAAGTTTCGATGTCAGTAATTCTTTGTTTCAATTCATCAATTTCAGATCCGTTATCGATTACCCAGTCAGCATGTTTTTCATTTTTACCTAAATAAACCGTTACACCAACAGTTCCGTTAAAAATGATTCCTGAAAAACCTCTAGAATTAGAAGGCGTTGCAGCATCAAAAGTTACGTTTTGAGATGCGTTAAGGATAGTTGTAAAATCTCCAGTCAAAGCAACTCTGTTCGATAATTTAATTTGACCTGTAATACCAGCCATGAAGTTACCCATTCTGTCTTTTACAGCCGAATTTTCGTCTTCTAATTGTGCCAATCCAAAACCAGCATGACCAAGTAAACCAATCGTGTTAGTCCATGTTTCAAAATTCATGATACGACCTAAGTTAGCTACAGCCTGAATGTCTGCTCTGTAGTATTTAGTATCAAAATCTATAGAATTGTTTTTTCCTGTAAAACTGTTGTAACCAAAATCAGCTTTAAGACCAAATTTGTTATTAAACATATATCTAACTCCTAGATCTACTACATAAGGACTTGGTGTAGAAGTGAAATAGTTTGCAGACATAGGTCTTTGTGGTTTATTAAATCCTCCTCCTAATTCAATAGACCATTTATTGAAGTCATTTTTCGTTGTTTTCTCAGTTTTTGTCTGAGCACTTACAGTTGTTATTGCAGAAGCAAACAAGAAAGTAATTATGAATTTTTTCATTTCCATTAATTTTTTAAAATTTTCGGCAAAACTAAAAGACAATGTTGGTTCCAAAAAATGGGCAGTAAAAATCGAATAGGATTTAAGAGCAAAACAAGCTGGAAGATGAAAATAATTTAAAAAATAAAAGTCAGTTATTCAGTTTGTTAGGGTTAATGTTTGAAAAATATTATTTTTTTTCATTTTTTTTGCTGCTACGACTTTTTTGGAATAACAGAATTATTGGTCCTCTGTTTTCTATAGAAGATCTATAATTGTTTGCTGGGGCTTAACATTTTTTTATCGATTTTTATGAAAAAGCTATTCATAAAAATGAGTAGTTTTGTAGAACAAATTCTACAATAACTGTGATAATGTTCTACGTAGAGTTTTATTAAATCAAACTACTTTCGCAGTTAGTTTAAAAAGAAAAATTAAATATTTTTAAATAAAATGAATTAAAATGTGTAACTTGTTAAGGACATATTTTTTCAATTAAAAGACTCCCCAAATCTTTTAAATATTTATTGGCGATAATAATTAATGTTGGTTTTACAAGGCTGTACTTTATTTTTTGTGTAAAGCAGTTTTGATTTAACAGATAAGGACTGTCGTCTCAGAATTAAAATTGGTAATCCTGATTTAAGATCTAAAAAATAATAATTATTTAAGTTGTAGTACATCATTCATGATGGTATAGTAGTAACCTAGTATTAAAACAATTTTATGAGTTAATGATTTTTTATAACTCATTAATTTTTTTATCATTTTAAAATCTAAAATTTTGGTTAAAAAGAATTCCTTGAATAATACATTTAGTTTGTTAAAACTAAAATTCAAACATAGAAAAATAATTCACTATACTTTATTGGTATGTATTATTTTGCTGCAGATAATTGCCATTGTTATTTGGAACAATGAAACTTCAAATGAATCTGAAATGTCAAAAGCATTGAGTTCTATGAATTCTATGAATAAGATTTCGAGTTTCACGAGCAAAATAAATAATTCGTTTTTAAATTCTCAAAAAAACTTTACTAATTACAAGGCTAATAAGAATAAGGCTTCTTTAGAACAGTATACTGCGTCGTTGAATGAAATAAGCCGTTTGCTTGACAGTTTGAGTTTACTGACAAAAAACAATAAAGAGTTTGAAAAAATTCTATTGGAGAAAAAACATTCAGAATCGAACATTCAAACTTTAAAATCTGAGATTGATTCTATTATTAGTTTACAGCATAATCCTGATAAAAATAGTGTTTCGAACGTATTCAAATTAAATAAGTTTGAATACAAGAAAATTTTAGACAGTATTAAAACCGATACTTATACAAAAGTCGACAGTGTTTCTAAAAAAGGATTGTTTTCAAGACTAGGAGCAGCATTGGCTGGAAAAACTGATGTACAGAAAGAACAGTTAAATGTTACTGTTACGATGAAGTATAAAGATAAAGTAGTAACCGGAAGTATTGAAGATCAGATCGCTAATTTGTTTACTACAACAAACAACTACTACGAAGGGCAGTTTAAAAATTTGAAAAAACATTTTGAGAGTTTAAAAAATCAAGATTCGAAATTAACGGAACTTAATAATAAACTATTGGCTTTAGAGAGCGAAATAATGCCGGTTTATAATAAGTCATTAAGCGCTCTTCAGGAGAGTACTCAAAAACAGCTGCAGAATCAATACGATTCGAATAAAATTGCGAGAAGTTATACACTCGCAGTTTTGATTGTTTTAATGCTTATAATATCGATTACCATTTTCTACTTTACTAGAATGGCATTTCAATATGAAAAACGATTGACAATTGCTCAAGCTCAAATTAAAGAAAGCTTAAACTTCAAAAATAGAATTATGGGAATGATCAGTCATGAAATCAGATCTCCGTTGAGTTTAATTTCTATTTACAGTAAAATGATCAGTTCTTCGATAAAAGATGCCGAAATAAAAGAAACTTTTCAATCTATTCAATTTACAACAAATTCGCTGCTTTTGTTAGCGAACCAAATTTTAGAGTATTCTAAAGATGAGAATCGTTTACTGAAATTAAACAATAATAATTTTCAGTTAAAAACAGAGATAAATCAGATCGTTTCGTCAATGGGTTCACTAGTTGAAAGCAAAGGAAATAAAATTGCGGTTACATCAAATTTAGCTGATTATGAAGTTTCTTCGGACGCTGTAAAAATTCATCAGCTTTTTTATAACATAATTGGTAACGCCAATAAATTTACAAAAGAAGGCCTCATAGCGATTGCAATAGATGCTGAAAAAGCTGGAGACAAAAAGCTTAACTTTAAAGTAGCCATTCAGGATAATGGAAGCGGAATTTCTGAAAATGATTTGAAGAATATTTTTGAACTGTATTATCAAGGAACAGTTTCAGGAAAAGTAAATGATTTAGGAGTTGGTTTAGGTTTGAATCTTTGTAAAGAAATTGTTGAATTATTTGGCGGGGCAATACATGTTGAAAGTAAGCAAGGAAATGGGACGAAAGTTAGTTTCAATTTGATTTTAAATTTAGTTTAAAATGCAAATAAAAAAATCGTCGATAGGTGTTTTGCATACCGATGGTTGATAAGTAAAGAACCAAATCTACTAAAAAAATAATTTATTCAAATACAGATGAAATCATCAAATAGCTATAGTTTTTTAATTGCCGATGATCATAGTGTGGTTAGACAAGGAGTTTCTCTAATTATAAAAGAGCTGTTTTTAAATGCAGCAATTTATATGGCAGGGAATTTTAAAGATATATTTAGTAAACTGAATGAAGTTAAGATCGATTTATTGATTTTAGATGTAAACTTTCCAGATGGTAACAGTATAAATGTATTGTCTGAAATAAAAGCAATTCAGCCCGATATTAAAATCTTAATATTTTCTGCGTACGATGAAAATATTTATGCAATGCGATATTTAAATGCCGGAGCATCGGGTTATTTAAATAAAGAAACTTCTGAAGAGGAAATGAAAAATGCCATCAATTCGATGATGCTTTCTGGAAAATATCTTACTCAGAATGTTAAAGACAGAATTTTGGATTCGTACATCACAAAAAAGCCGACAAATCCGCTGGATCTTTTGTCGAATAGAGAAATTGAGGTGGCACAATTGCTAATAAAAGGATACGGAAATCTAGAAATTTTAGAATTATTGAACATAAAAAAAACGACAGTAAGTACTTTTAAAAATAGAATTTTTGAAAAGCTGGAGATTGATAATCTGGCTGATTTAATTCGGTTTTTTCAGTTGTATTATGACGAATAGCTAATATTCAATTATTTAGACATTATAAAGTATTAAGAAAAACAGGGATTTTTAAATCCCTGTTTTTTTTTGCAGAAAAATTTCGATTTAAGAATCGTTTTCCTTGTAGAAATAATTCTACAAGAGGGTGGTCAATATTCTATAAGCTATTGATTTTATTGGGAGTATTTTTGTATTGTCAGGAAGAGACAAGAGAATTGGAGAATAAAAAAAAGACAATATTGAAAAGTATTTTTTTTAATTATTTACACCCAATTTTCTGTTTTTGGGAATGATTTTTTTTGATGCTGGCAGTATTGTTTATGTTTTTTGGAATTTAACATTTAAGTCAATTTTGTTTTTGGAGAACAGCCGTTTGATCAACATTGAGTTGTTCATTTAATTAAAGAAAATTAGAATTGACGATGTAAGAATTTAGGGGAGAGAGAATGTGTGTGTGATATGAATTGAATGAATTTCGTTGTGGTAATTGAATTCAAGAAATCTCTCCTTTCAATTTTTTTATGCTGTGAAGTTTTTTATGATGTTATAGGATGCGGTTTTTAACTTGATTGAATTTTTTTAAGAAAAATTTGATTGTAAAAATGTAATGATGATGATAAAGAAAAGAGCACTTATATATGGCAATCAAAAATGCTTTTCAAAATTTTTGAAATGCAAATTTCAAGATGTTTTGATGCTTGATATCTGTAGAGATTTCAGGAGCCTAAATGGCGAATTAGATGTTTATGCAGCAATTGTATTTGTTGTTTACACAGAAGAAGAGTTCCTTGATTTTTTAAGAGTATACGGAAAAGGAATTCCACTGGTTGTTTGTTCTTTTAATAAACGAATATCGAATATATTGCTTGATTTGGATGATGTTTTCTTACTTGATACTTCAAATGTACGATCACAAATATTAAATCAGTTAAATCTTCATTTTGAAGAAACCATACTTAATACCCAAATGCCTTACTGTTGACTAAAAAGAAACTATAATCAGGTTTTTATTAGTCATAAACTACTAAATACTAGATCATGGAATTCGACTTTTATAAAGCAAGAAAAAATAAAACAATTAATGAGTTGAAGTCTAAATTGTTTGATGAAATGGAAGATGCGCTTTTTGTTCTGACGATTTCGCCGCAAAATGATTGTGCTTTGCCTTTTGTTACTGATTCTGCATATAGAATGTTCGAAATTTTACCCGATGAATTGTTTACCAATACTATGTTTTCTGTTTATGACAGAGTTCATAAAGACGACAGGAACTCAGTAAGGAAGTCTTTAATTGATTCTTTAAAAAAGGGAAAAAAATGGAATTCAATTTTTAGAGTACAATTGCCTATGAAAGGATTGTGCTGGTTTAAGGTTTCATCAAAAAAAGAGACAAACAGTGACGGAACTTTAGTTTTATACGGAAGAATTTCTGATGTTACACAGTTAAAAACATTAGAATCGAAGCTGGAGATTTCTGAAGAGCGTTACAAATTTGCTCTTGAAACTTCAACTTTTGGAGTTTGGAATTGGGATATGAAAGAGAATACTGTTTTTTATTCGCCGCAGTCTATAAGAATACTTGAATTAGAATCGGCAGAAAACATGGATTCTCCAGAACGATGGAATGAAATTATACATCCAGAAGATCTCGAAAAATATTATACGGCTTTACATAATCACTTTGAAAATAAAACGCCTTTTTATGAAAATTTTCATCGTGTATTGACTTTAAATGGAAGTTATAAATGGATTTTAAACAGAGGTAAAGTAATTCAACGTGACGAAAATGGTAAACCGTTGAAAGTAATAGGAACGCATACAGATATTTCATCACAAAAAAGAAAAGAGCTGGAACTGCAGGAAAGAATGGAGCTTTATAGCGAAAAGAATGACAGACTGCTGAACTTTTCGCACATCGCATCTCATAATCTGAATTCGCATGCAGGAAATTTTAAACTGCTTCT
Organism: Flavobacterium sp. FlaQc-30; assembly: GCF_044005885.1. Taxonomy (NCBI): domain Bacteria; kingdom Pseudomonadati; phylum Bacteroidota; class Flavobacteriia; order Flavobacteriales; family Flavobacteriaceae; genus Flavobacterium; species Flavobacterium sp. FlaQc-30. The sequence goes on from NZ_JBIPCO010000002.1 coordinate 319,706, forward strand.
GGATATGATTGATTTAGAAGAAAATTTTGCAGAGAAGCGCGAAACAATAAAGTATCTGCGAATGGTTTCAAATGATTTAAATCGAACAATTGAAGATCTATCGCAAATAGTAAACATTCAAAATAATACAGAAATTGCTGTAGAACCCTTGAATTTGAATACTTATTTAAACAGGGTGCTTAACATTGTCAGCGCTTACAGTCATCGAAATAATGCAACAATTATAAACAATATCCCAGAAGATGCTGTGATTAATTTTAATCCTGCTTATCTCGAAAGTGTATTGCAAAATTTATGTACCAACGCAATAAAATATGCGAATCCAGATAAATTTTTGGTAATCGAATTTAACTTTTTCATAGAAAACGAGAAAAAGGTATTGACGATAAAGGATAATGGTTTGGGAATCGATCTTAAAAAATACGGTCATTTATTATTCGGAATGTATAAAACATTTCATAAGCACGAAAAGGCAAATGGAATAGGCTTATACATTACAAAAAACCAGATTGAATCAATGAACGGAAGGGTTACAGTTGAAAGTCAGGTAGGAAAAGGAACAACTTTTAAAATCATTTTTAACGATTAATTAAAAATGATTTACAATTTAAATTTATTAGCAACAAAGAGAAAAGATTAGTTTTTAAAATGGAAAAATTTGTAATTAATAAAAAAACAAATGGAGAATTTCAGTTTGATTTTATAGACAATAAAGGAAAGGTTATTTTGAGCAGCGGAGTTTATACAAGGAAATTAATGTGTTTTAAAGGAATTGAATCTGTAAGGCGCAATTCGCAAGATAATGTGAAGTTTTTTAGAAAGACCTCTCGAAACAATGAAACTTACTTTAATCTCAAAGCATTCAACGGAAAAATTATTGGTGTAAGTAAAATGTTTAAAGATAGATTTTCTCGAGATAAAGGAATTGAAGCATTAAAAAAGAAAGCACCAAATGCTTCTATTGAAGATCGATCAAAACAATCTTTCAAATTAATCTGCACTGCATCTTACAATATGGCAGGCTAGAAAGCAATGCTGTAAAGTCAAACAAATATTTGTTTGTTCTAATATCTATCCTTCAATTTACGAAGGTCTTCACTAGGGAATAAGGTTTTTAAATTCTGCTTTTAACGATTAAACAGCAGTATATGATAATGGACTTTTTTTAAGAAATCTAGTTTCTTAAGAGTGTTTGTTTATAACATCGTAATTATTAATTAGTACTTGTTTATTGTGTTTTTTGCCTGTTTTTTCTGTAGAAAAAGTTCTACAAGGTACAGTTAAGGGTTCTACAATTTTTTGATTTTTAGTCTTTTACATTTGCCCTCAGATAGATGTAAGATCAGTTTATTTTTTAGAGGTTCCCCAAATCTTAAAAAACAACCTATTTATGATCAGTGAAATGAGAATTAGCAGTATTCAATTTTTTCATTTGAATTAGTTCTTATTAAGGTTAATCGTTTTTAAAAGATTTTTTATGAAAAATTATTACTTTTTATTCCTTTTAGGATTGAGTTTTTGGAGTCATGCACAAGTAGGTATTGGGACTTCACTTCCTAACTCTTCAACACAGCTTGATGTTGCTGCAACAAACAAAGGTATACTTATACCTAGAGTTTCATTAACCAGCACATTAGACAAAACGACTATTGCAGGAGGTAATGTTAACAGTCTTTTGGTTTTTAATACACAGACAATCAGTGATATTGTACCGGGTTACTACTATTGGTATACAGACAAATGGTACCGTATGGGAAGTGCTGATACGGAGACTATTACAACTTTGGTAGACAATAAAAACGGTACCATTACTTATACAAATGAAAAAGGCCTGCCAGTTACAATAAACTTAGCTTCAGGTCCTCAAGGAATTCCTGGAACCAATGGTGTTGATGGAAAATCTGCTTATGAAATTTGGAAAGAAATAACTAAAAATAATACAGCAACAATTACAGACTATTTAGCGGCTGTAAAAGGGGATACTGGTGTAGCAGGAACTAACGGAAAAGGAATTACAACTACAGTTGATAATGGAAACGGAACGTTTACTATTACCTATACTGATGGATCAACTTTTACAACATCTAACTTAATAGGAGCGCAGGGTATTGCAGGAACAAACGGAACAAATGGTGTTGATGGAAAGTCAGCTTTTGAAATTTGGAAGGAAACAACCAATAATACAACAGCAACTATTACCGATTATTTAGCGGCTATAAAAGGAGATACAGGAGCTCAAGGTCCACAAGGAATTGCTGGAAAAGGAATCACAACTACAGTTGATAATGGAAACGGAACATTTACTTTTACATATACTGATGGATCAACTTTTACAACATCTAACTTAATAGGAGCGCAGGGTATTGCAGGAACAAACGGAACAAATGGTGTTGATGGAAAGTCAGCTTTTGAAATTTGGAAGGAAACAACCAATAATACAACAGCAACTATTACCGATTATTTAGCGGCTATAAAAGGAGATACAGGAGCTCAAGGTCCACAAGGAACAGCAGGGAAAGGAATTACAACTACAGTTGATAATGGAAACGGAACGTTTACAATTACCTATACTGATGGATCAACTTTTACAACGTCTAACTTAATAGGAGCGCAGGGTATTGCAGGAACAAACGGAACAAATGGTATTGATGGAAAGTCAGCTTTTGAAATTTGGAAGGAAACAACCAATAATACAACAGCAACTATTACAGATTATTTAGCAGCCATAAAAGGAGATACAGGAGCTCAAGGTCCACAAGGAATTGCTGGAAAAGGAATTACAACTACAGTTGATAACGGAAACGGAACGTTTACAATTACCTATACTGACGGATCTACTTTCACGACTTCTGATTTAACAGGAGCGCAAGGAATTGCTGGAAAGTCAGCTTTTGAAATTTGGAAGGAAACAACCAATAATACAACAGCAACAATTACAGATTATTTAGCAGCTATAAAAGGAGATACAGGAGCTCAAGGTCCACAAGGAACAGCAGGGAAAGGAATCACAACTACAGTTGATAATGGAAACGGAACATTTACAATTACCTATACTGATGGATCAACTTTCACGACTTCTGATTTAACAGGAGCGCAAGGAATTGCTGGAAAGTCAGCTTTTGAAATTTGGAAGGAAACAACCAATAATACAACAGCAACTATTACCGATTATTTAGCGGCTATAAAAGGAGATACAGGAGCTCAAGGTCCACAAGGAATTGCTGGAAAAGGAATCACAACTACAGTTGATAATGGAAACGGAACTTTTACAATTACATATACTGACGGTACAACTTTTACCACTTCTAACTTAACAGGACCAAAAGGAGAAACTGGAGCACAAGGAGCCACAGGGAATAATGGAAAAGGAATCACAACTACAGTTGATAATGGAAATGGAACTTTTACAATTACTTATACTGACGGTACAACTTTTACCACTTCTAACTTAACAGGACCAAAAGGAGAAACTGGAGCACAAGGAGCAACAGGAAATAACGGAAAAGGAATTACAACGACAGTTGATAACGGAAACGGAACATTTACAATTACCTATACTGACGGTACAACTTTTACCACTTCTAATTTAACAGGACCAAAAGGAACTGACGGAGCAAAAGGAGAAACTGGAGCAACAGGTCCTCAAGGAATTGCAGGAGTAAAAGGAGATACAGGAGCGCAAGGTCCACAAGGAGCAACAGGAAATAACGGAAAAGGAATTACAACTACAGTTGATAATGGAAACGGAACTTTTACAATTACTTATACTGACGGTACAACTTTTACCACTTCTAATTTAACAGGACCAAAAGGGGCAACTGGAGCAGTAGGACCACAAGGAACTGTAGGAGCTAAAGGTGATACTGGAGCGCAAGGTCCTCAAGGAGCAACAGGAAATAACGGAAAAGGAATTACAACTACAGTTGATAATGGAAACGGAACATTTACAATTACCTATACTGACGGTACGACTTTTACCACTTCTAATTTAACAGGACCAAAAGGAGCGACTGGAGCAACTGGAGCAACAGGACCTCAAGGAATTGCAGGAACTGCAGGAGTAAAAGGAGATACAGGAGCGCAAGGTCCACAAGGAGCAACAGGAAGTAATGGAAAAGGAATTACAACTACAGTTGATAACGGAAACGGAACTTTTACAATTACTTATACTGACGGTACGACTTTTACCACTTCTAATTTAACAGGACCAAAAGGAGCAACTGGAGCAACAGGACCTCAAGGAATTGCAGGAACTGCTGGCGCAAAAGGAGATACAGGAGCACAAGGTCCTCAAGGAGCAACAGGAAATAACGGAAAAGGAATTACAACTACAGTTGATAATGGAAACGGAACTTTTACAATTACTTATACTGATGGTACAACTTTTACAACGTCTAACTTAACAGGACCAAAAGGAGCAACTGGAGCAACTGGAGCAACAGGACCTCAAGGAATTGCAGGAACTGCAGGAGCAAAAGGAGATACAGGAGCACAAGGTCCTCAAGGAACTGCAGGAGTAAAAGGAGATACAGGAGCAACAGGACCACAAGGAACTGCAGGAATAAAAGGTGATACGGGAGCGCAAGGTCCACAAGGAGCAACAGGAAATAACGGAAAAGGAATTACAACGACAGTTGATAACGGAAATGGAACGTTTACTATTACCTATACTGACGGTACAACTTTTACAACGTCTAATTTAACAGGACCAAAAGGTGCAACTGGAACAACTGGAGCAACAGGGCCACAAGGAATTGCAGGAGCAAAAGGAGATACAGGAGCGCAAGGTCCACAAGGAGCAAAAGGTGATACTGGAGCAACAGGACCGCAAGGAGTAGCAGGAACTGCTGGAGCAAAAGGAGATACAGGAGCGCAAGGTCCTCAAGGAATTGCAGGAGTTAAAGGAGATACAGGAGCAACTGGAGCAGCTGGTCAAGGAGGTGTTACAAATGCAGGAAATAATATTTCAATAACTGGATCTGGAACTGCATCAGCACCTTACGTTATAAATGCCGTTATACCAGCAACTACGCATACATTGTCAAATCCGACTAATACAATTACATCAGTAGTAAATGGTGTTAGTGTTACGGCACCTGCAGTAAATACAGTTGCAAACGCATTAAGCGGTGCTAAATTGACAACGACAGTAAACGGAATACCTGCAACAGCTTTGGATTTAACCCCAGCAATAACCAGCGCAATTACTGCCGATAATGGTTTAACAATTACTACTGGTAATACACAGTTAGGAGGAGTATTAATAAAACCAACTACGGTTACTACTACAACTGCTAATACATTAGCAATTGGTGGTTTGCAAACGGGTAACAATACTAATATTTATAACGGAAGTTCATATACATCAACAGCAGATCGTATTGTTGTTGCTGATCCTTCAACAGGTGTTTTGAAACAAGTAAAAGCAGCGATGCCAAAGTTCTTTTATGCACCTTCTGTTGTTGTGCCAACGCATAACGCATCTGGGGTTGTATTATCAGGTACGCAGACTTTGAACATATATACTTTTTATTCACAACAGTTTGGATTCAGTGCTTCTGCTGGACAGGCTCGAAGTAATTCATCTTCGTCACTGCCTGTTTTAGCACCTGCAGATTTAGATTATTTTGTGACTTATTTTGATACTAATGTATTTAATACAGTTACGGTTTCAGCAGCAGGAGTTATCAGCTATACAGTTAAATCTACAGCTGTCCCTACAGAAGCTTCATTTATGAATATTGTATTTAAAGTAAGAGACTAATGTTTTTGAAACGTACTATTATGAAAAATACATTTTTAAAAGGGTATAGTAAACTGACAGTTTTTTTGCTTCTAGCAGCTGTTCAAACAGTAAGCGCACAGGTGTATGGTGATTTCCCGTATACACAGAGCTTTAATTCGGCGACAAAGCCTGCCGAAATAATTTTGCCAACTGGGGCTACTGCAAATGCTGCGGTATTTACAACTACTGGATTAGAGTTGACACCAGCAACCAATTCAAAATTTGGAGCAATTATCATTGATAATAAAAAATTTAACAGTGCGGTTGGTATTAAAATTTCATTTGAGTATGCAATTTATGGAGGAACTGGAGCAGATGGTATAAGCGTATTTTTATTTGATGCTGCTGTTACTCCAACAATTGGAACAAATGGACGTGGAATGGGATATTCTTATTTAAGAGCCAACGATTCCTATTCTGGCAATAGACGTGAAGGACTTTCTGGAGCTTATTTAGGTATTGCTTTAGATTCTTACGGAAATTTTAAAGGAGATCCATTTCAGGGTGACGCTAGGCTGAATGGGGTTTCGGCTCCATCAGGAGGCTGGGCAAATTCAGGAAGCAGTCACGTTACTTTAAGAGGTGCTAGAGGAGGTGCTTTGGATAATAAAGGAAGAGGAGCAGGTTATACAGGTTATCCTGTACTTACAACCCAAAGTACACTAACTCCAACAGGGACATCAAACGGAGGTGCGAAGCTAAATACTTTAGGAGCATACGATTACAATAGCGGTAATCCGGATAATTTTAATATTCGATCTGGAGCCTACACCACAGATCCTAACAATGTAAATTATCGAAAAGCATTTATTGAACTTGTTCCTAATCAGTTTGGTGGTTATAACATTACAGTAAAAATACAGCATCAAAATACTGTTAGAACAGTAATCGATAATTATTGGTACAAACAATCGACACCTTATACCGAAAATGCAAATCCAGAAGTTACTGATTATAATACTTCTTTAAATGAAGGTGCAGCTACAATTCATACCTTAAATACGGCTATTCCTAATAGTTTTAAAATTGGTTTTGGAGCATCAACAGGAGGTTTAAATGATGTACATAAAATATGGGGCTTAGAAGTAGTTTTACCCTATGCCGCAGAAGCAGTTGCTGATAATGCAACAATATGCAAAAATAATCCAGTAACTATAAATCCATACGCTAATGATGTTGCCTATACTGGACCCACTTATGCAATACCTACAGCATCTTCAAGTAATATTGATTACAGTCAATTTAGATTTCTTAATGCTGATGGTACTACTGCGGCAAATCCGTTTTCGATTACGACAACAGAAGGAACTTTTACCTATGATTCAGCTTCTGGAATAGTGACATTCAATCCCGTTAAAGGATTTACAGGTAAGGCAGAAGTATCCTATAATATAAAAGGTAAAACATATCCGGCTGGAACATTTCAGCCTTATGGAGATGAAGGGTTTAGATCTAAGAAAGCTGTGATAAGTGTTACAGTATCAAAATGTCAGGTAATTACAAATCCAATGCTTCCTTCAAAAAGCAATGCTAAATACTAAAAGCGTTATTTCTTTAAGTTAAATCTAAAAAATTTCGATAAAACAGTAAGTCAATAAATAGAACTTATGAAATCAAGAATTCAAAATATTTTTTTAACCCTCTTATTATTTCTCGGTGGAATAATAACAGCGCAGACCGTAAATGTTGGAGAGTTGTTTATTACATCTGGCACAACTATGTCTACAGTAGGAGCAATGGATAACAAAAGTTCAGGAAATCTGTTTAATGATGGAGAATTTATCTTTTACAGTCATTACAATAATGACGGACTGGTAAGTTTTTCTTCAGGATCACATTCAGGAATAACACGAATGATTGGATCGACAGGGTTTCAGCAAATTTCGGGAACTATGCCTATGCAGTGGAATGATGCTGAATTTAAAAACAATAGTATTCAGCCCGCTTTTCATTTGTCAAACGAAGTGAGTATTTCTGGTACGGCTAATTTTCAGCAAGGAATTATTAATGACGATGAATACGGAGGATTGTTAGTTTTCGAGAATAAATCTAAACATATTAACGTGAACGATAACAGTCATGTTGACGGTAAAGTGCAAAAAGTAGGTCAAGAAGATTTTACTTATCCAATTGGCGATAAAAATAAATACCGATTTGCAGGTATCTCGGCACCAAAGGAAATATTGAGCAGTTTTACAGGCAAATATTTCTTCGAAGATTCTAATGCATTATATCCACACAATCAAAAAGCAAAGGAAATAGTTCTTATCAATAATCAAGAATATTGGACTTTGGATAAAACTGCTGGAAACTCAGATGTAATGCTGACTTTAAGCTGGGATGAATCATCGACTACGCCGGCAGACGTTCTCGTGTCACCACAAAGTTCAATACATATAGTAAGATGGGATGAAGCTCAAAACCGCTGGATTGATGAGGGCGGAGTTGTAGATAGTGATAAAAAAACGGTTACTACTCCTGTAAATGTTTCTGGATATAACGTGTTTACTACGGCAAGAGTTGATGACGGAATCGTTTTGCCTTGCAGTACTTTGACAGTTTATAATGCTGTTTCGCCTGATGGAGATGGAAAAAACGAATATTTTAAAATTGGAGGACTGACAGAATGTTCTGCAGACAATACCGTTGAAATTTATAATCGCTGGGGAATAAAAGTATATGACACCGTAAATTATGATTCTAATGGAAATGTTTTTAGAGGCTATTCAGAAGGAAGAACAACCATATCAAAAAACGAAATGCTGCCAACAGGAACCTATTTTTACATTATAAACATTAAATATTCTGGAACTTCACCTCAAGTATTAAAAAAATCAGGGTACCTGTACTTAACTAGAAATTAATTTGTTGAGGTACATTTTAAACAGCTTTAAATTATTAAAGATAAAAGCATGAGAATAAAATTTTATACAGTGGTTATTATGTTAACTGGTTTTTTTTGCTGTGCGCAGCAAGACGCTCAGTTTACACAATATATGTACAATACCATAAGTATTAACCCCGCATATGCAGGATCAAGAGGGGCATTGAGTGTTTTTGGTTTATATAGAACACAATGGGTAGGTCTTGACGGTGCTCCAGAAACGAGCAGTTTTTCAGTCAATTCACCAATTAGCAACAGTAATTTAGGAATTGGAGTTTCGCTTGTTAATGACAAAATTGGACCAACAAACGAGAATAATTTCTCAACAGATTTATCGTATTCAATTCAAACATCAGCAAATTTTAAATTGTCATTTGGTATCAAAGGAACAGTTAATTTGTTTAATTTAGATATTAATAAATTGAACATTGAAGACCAAGGAGATCCGCAATTTCAAGATTTAAGAAATAAAATTTCGCCAAACGTCGGAGCTGGAGTTTATTGGCATTCAGACAAAGCTTATGTTGGTTTGTCAGTGCCAAATTTTATAGAAACCAATCGTTACGATGATAATGATGTGGCGATTTATAAAGATAGAATCAACTATTATTTAATGGGAGGATATGTATTTGATTTAGATAAATATCAATACATCAAATTCAAACCTGCGGTATTAGTAAAAATGGTAGAAGGAGCGCCTTTGCAAGTAGATCTTTCAGCTAATTTTATGTTCAACGATAAATTTGTTGTAGGAGCAGCATACAGATGGAGTGCAGCATTGAGCGCAATGGCAGGATTTCAGGTTTCAGATGGACTTTATATAGGATATGCCTATGACCATGAAACAACAAAATTGCAAAATTATAATTCAGGATCGCATGAAATATTTCTGAGATACGAGTTCTTTAAAAACTATGGTAAAATTACAACCCCACGTTTCTTTTAATCCTACATTAACAATGAAAAATTTTATACTTGTTTACGCCTTACTAATTGTTTTTTCATTTAATAGTTATTCCCAGCAAAACCAGACAGTTTCTGCTGATAAAGACTATAACAATTATGCCTATATAGATGCCATTAAAACCTATGAAAGAATTGCTGATAAAGGATACAAATCTGAGGATATGTTCAAGAAATTAGGTAATTCTTTTTATTTCAATTCAGAGTTTGAGAAAGCAGCCAAATGGTACGAGGAATTATTTGCTATGAAAAGCGAAGTAGAACCAGAGTATTATTATCGTTATGCACAATCATTAAAAGCAGCTGGAAATGATAAAAAAGCAAATGAAATATTAGACTTGTTTGCTCAAAAATCAAAGAAAGATACAAGAGCTGAGCGCTATTTAAAAGACAAAAATTATTTAGCAGAAATTAAAGCCAATTCAGGAAGATATAAAATTGAAGACGCAGGAGTAAACAGTAAGTACTCAGATTACGGAACTTCATTTTATCAAAATAAAATAGTGTTCACATCAGCCAGAGATACTGGGAATTTTGCACAGCGAATTCACAAATGGACGGGCGAGCATTTTACAAATCTTTATCAAGCTGATATTGAAGCCGATTTCAATCCAAATAAACCCGAAAAGATAAAATCTAAAATCAATTCTAAATTCAACGAAGCGACGCCTGTTTTTACAAAAGACGGAAAAACGGTTTATTTTACAAGAAACAATTTTATTGACGGCAAAAAAGGAAAAGATGGTAATAAAACTACTCTAATTAAAATATACAAAGCAACTTTTGAAAATAATAAATGGACTAACATTATTGAACTTCCATTTAATAGTGATACTTATAGTACCGCACATCCAGCATTAAGTCCTGATGAAAAAACTTTGTATTTTGCATCTGATATGCCGGGAACATTTGGGCAGTCAGATATTTATAAAGTGAGTATTAATGGAAGCGGTGGTTTTGGTTCTCCAGAAAATTTAGGTAAAACCATTAATACTGAAGGAAAAGAAACTTTTCCATTTATAACAGCTGATAACGAAATTTATTTTGCTTCAGATGGTCATCCAGGACTTGGAGGTTTAGATGTATTTGTTGGTAAAATAAGCGGGAATGAAATAACAAATATTAAAAATGTAGGTGCTGATATTAATTCTCCTAACGATGATTTTGCATTTGTTATTGATACTAAGTCCAGAAGAGGTTTTTTCTCTTCGAATAAAGACGGCGGACAAGGTTCTGATGATATTTATAAGTTTTTAGAAACGCGCAAATTGGATTGTATTCAGGAATTAAACGGTATTATTACAGATACGCAGACAGGAATTATTTTGTCTGGTGCCAAAGTCTCATTGTATGATAATATGCAGGTGCTGAAAAGTACTGTTATTTCAGATTTAAATGGATTTTACAGTTTTTCTGTTGAATGTGGAAAAACCTATAATGTAAGAGTTGAAAAAGCAGATTATGCAACTAAAGAAGTTCGTACATCGATTGGAACAGAAACAGGAAAAACGTATTTGCCAATTTCACTGGATAAAGTTACATGTCAGGTTGCAGTAGGAGATGATTTAGGGAAATGTTTTGATATTAAAATGATTTATTTTGATTTGGATGGATCAGATATTCGTCCAGAAGCGGCCTTGGATTTGGTGAAAATTTTAGATGTTTTAAATCAGTATCCAACAATGAAAATAGATATTCGTTCGCATACAGACAGCCGTCAAACAGCCGTATACAATGAAAGACTTTCTGACAGAAGAGCCAAATCGACAATTAAATGGCTGGTGAAAAATGGTATTTCACCAAACAGATTAACAGGTAAAGGTTATGGTGAAACTCAACTTGTAAATGAATGTTCTGATGGTGTAAAATGTACCGAAGAACAGCATCAAATGAATAGAAGAAGTGAATTTATTATCACGAAACTTTAAAATATAAATCAATTATTTTTTTTAAAACTAGATAAACAAGAGAAGAATGAGCCGAAAAACCATATCAATAATTAGTTACTTAACTCTTGTAGGATGGGTAATTTCTTTTCTTGTTTATCATAATGGAGGAAGATCTTCATTTGCACAATATCATCTAAAGCAGTCCTTTGGATTAGGAGTTTTGAGTGCAGTTTTAGGCAGCATATTTTTTCCAATCTTTTCAATTAATCCTGTAATTTCAACTTTCTTTACCATCTTAAGCTTTGGTGTATTAATTGTTTTAATAGCGGGGATTATTAATGCTGTCAACCAAAAAAGAAAACCAATACCACTAATCGGATCTATGTTTGTTGATCGATTTAACTTTATCAAATATTAAATTTTCTATTCTTTGTTTTTAAAAGAATACAGTACAATACTTTTATCAGATTATCTCGTTGTTTACAAAATGTTTCCTTAAAATGGTTAGTGAATAAAAGTCTTATTTTGAGGTTTTTATGTCTTATTGTGGAGGTGTTTAATTTTGAAGTGAAATACTTTTGTCTTTGTTTATCAAGATTATATAAATCAAAAAAGAAAAACAAATACAAAACCTAAAATGAAACATTGATGAGCTGTAATCAGCTCAGTTTAGGGAGTATTAATTGTAAAGAAATTGACAATGGAAAAGATACAAGTTTTGGTGCGAGACGATAAAGGATTGTTTTTAAAAATGTTTAAAAATAATTTTGCAGATGAATTTAAATTTACCCAAGATTCATTTTTGATTAGTAAAAAACCAAAATCTCAAGGGCTTAACAGATCAATATTTGTAGTTTACAGTCGTCAAGAATTAATTGAATTTTTGAAACTTGAAAAGAAAGGAACAATTGCTTTAGTCTGTTTATTTGATAAGTTATTGTATGCTAATATTGCTGTTCTAGAAGAAATTAACAATTTGATAGCACTAAGCGGTTACCAAACAAAAAGAGGAATTGTTAATGACTTGAAGGTATATCTTAAAACTGCTGTTCAATCAAAAAGCGATACCATTCAATCTAAAGTTTTGAATGTAGATACAAAACAAATACAGTCAAATGATTTATATAAAACAGTGTTGTATTTTGTATAACAAACCCAATGTGCATAATTTTTTAAACACATATTCTCGATAGAGATTCACACTGCCCCAAAAAAGACATTCCACTTAATCAAAAAGCACAGAGCACGTCTAAATGAAAAAAATACAAAAAGGAGCTTCTAAAATTGAAGCTCCTTTTTTGTAAAAACTTATTGATTTGTTAAAGATGAATATTGATTGTATTTCCGTCTTTAATCCGTTTGGTAAATACTATTTTTTTTCCATTAGAGATAGTTACTTTCAATTTCCCATTCACTCTTTCAACAGTAATATCAAAATCTTTTTCAAAAGCATGTATTTGACGCAGTTTCATAACGGGCCAAGATTTAGGAAGTCTTGGCGTAAAATCGAAACTGTTTAAACCAGTAGGACGAATGCCAAATAATCCCTCCGTAAAAATTCTACAGTATAAGCCGCTTTCCGCAGAAAGATGTCGCTGATCTCCTTCAGGATAAGCCTCTACAGGATAAGGAACATGATCGCCTAATAAGCGACGGTTCGAGTAATAATGTAAAAAATTCAGTGCCTTCTCCGTTTCTCCCGCAGCCAATACGCCTCTTAAAGCATATAAAGTCGAGCGGTCCCAAAATATTTTATCACCTGCAATACTGGCTAGACCATCTTTTGTCCATAATCTTGAAGAAAACAAAGCATCTATCGTTCCCTCTTTTCGATCATAAATTCCCATTGTTAGAGGAGTACAAATCCAAGCTCTTAAAACATCATTTTCTTTGTAGTATTTATAAGTTTCGAACCCTTCTACTTTTCCTCCAAAATACTTTTCAATAGCTGTTTTTAAATTTTCAGCTTCAGCTTTATATTTTTTCAGTTGGGTTTTGTCTTTTCCTAAAGCTTCTCCTAAATATACTGCAGAGTTAAGAGCATCATAATATAAAGATGAGGTGTTAAGATTGGCTTTTCCTGCTGGAAGACGCCCTTCGAGTTCATCAGAATCGGACGTTACAACTCCATCAGAATTAAGTTTTCTATGGCAATACTCTAAACACCACTCAATCAATGGCCATAATTGTTTGGCTTCATTTTTATTTCCTCGAGAAAGAGCATAACGTGCCGCACCGTAAGCAATCATTGCGCCATCACCTCGGTCGCTCGCACCATTCCAAATATCCGTTCCTTCGGCAACAATCGAACTTGGGATAGGTTTGTATTCCTTATTCATGAATTTGGCAAATTGCAAATAAGCGTTTAATGATGCCTGATTACCATACTCATATCCTAAAAACGGAAAGAATGGCCCAATATATTCAGCTTGATCGTTTGCCCAAATAGCCGCATAATAAGATTCTCCTCCAGGACCGTGCATAGGCCCGCCTTTAGTTTCAAAAATACTTTCAGAAGCTCTAATTTTGGCAAAAGCAAATTCTGTATTCAAAACTTCATCAGGCGTTTCTAATATGAGTTTATCCCAAATTTCATGAATTAATTTTAAGCGTTTCTCCTTTTCTTCTTCAATGTTTACCATTGGGGTTGGTTCGTTTGTTTTACCTGCCGAATAGAAAACAGTGAAACGAATTGTTTCGTTTGGCTGAAGATTAAAACTTCCATGATTAAAAAGATCGACATTCAAATTATAACTTCCTTCTGTTCCTTTTGCTGGATCTGACGTATAAACGGTATTTGATTTTGGAATTTCTACAATGCAAGATTTTTCAGAAATGTTTTTAAGTGTATAAATTTCACAATATCCTGATAAAGTTGTCGATGGGAAAAACTGTCTGGTTAATTCAAGAGTAGTACCTGCTTTACTCTTAACCAGTAATGTCCCGTTCAATGTTAGTGAAATTACTTTTTCAGCAGCAATGGGTTTGTAATTTACCGTCACCAAATCAAAGGCATCTTGCGCAAACTGTCGCGTAAAACTAGCATGGGTATTATTTGGAATTGTTCTCAGCATTGGCCAAACCAAACTGCGGGTAGCATGAAACGTACCATCTGCCGCTACACCATATCGTAATACGCAGGAGATTTTTTTACCGCTCATTTCAATGTGGTCTTTGTGCGGAATATTGTTGTTTATCTGCCAAGAAATAGATCCGTCTTTATCAATCTGCCAGCGGCGCTCTTCTTGCGAAAAAAGGGTACTGGTAAAAAAGCAAAGTGCAGCTGCGACAAATAGAAAATGCTTTCGGGTTTTGGCAAATAATATCTTCATTGTATTTATTTTTTAATTTCCATGAGGGGCAAAAGGCCATTTTTCAGGTTGTTTATCTTATGTTTCTGTTTAGTAGAAAGAAATAAAATTGAAAATCAAAATTAGAAAGGTTTCTTTGTTTTTTCGTACCAGTACCAACTAGTTTGTTTGTAATATGTCTAAAATAGTATCATGATCTGATAGAATATGAAAAGAAAACGGATAATATATGAATATAAGTCATACAACGAGGAGCTGTCGGTAATAAAGGAATTTGCGTATTATTTTAAGATTGAAAATATTTCACAGCTAATCTAAAAGCGTAAAGGTTATTTTTTGCCCCTTTAAAGTGTAGAAAAAAACAAGAGTTTGCGTTTTGTAAAAATGGATAATATAGTATTAAAAATAAATTTTGTACAGTTTTACGATTGTTTGTATTTTTTTTAATTTTTGAACCATACCAGTTGTAGAAAGTTAAATCTACATAAGATTAAGTTTGTAAAAAATTGTATCAGTTCAATTTAGAATTTGATTTTTAGAACTTTATTTGGTGTAAAATCGCTTGTTGTCAGTGTATTATAGTTGATCTTTTTTTTGTTATTTAAAATAAGAAACAAAAATTCAATTTACTGGTAGGTTTTTTTTAGAAACGAAGTTATTCCGCAATATAGTTTAACCTATTTTTTTTTGAATCCTTTTTATTGATTGAGTTTTCAGTAAAATGATGATTTTTTAGCATTCTTTAATTATTTCAAACAAAGATTATTTTTAGAAGCGAAGCATTTATTAAAAAGAAACTGGTAGGTACCAGTATGTTTATGAATGTGATTGTGATATTTTTGAATTTCATTTTTCGCAAATAAATAATAGAAACAGAAAAAATAATATAGTTTATTGTGAATTCTATAATGCAATTACACAAGTTACTATCTGTTGAGTTAATTATAAATAACATGCAGTAACCACATTATAAATACCAACCACTTACTTTTTATGAAAAAAATAATCTTTTTATTAATGCTTACCGCTTTAGTTTATAAAGCTGATGCACAAGAGAAACAAATACAAATTGAAACACAAAGTTCAGCTTTGATTTTAAAAGCGGGAAAAAACGGCTTATTGTATCAAACGTATTTAGGAGCAAAACTTAACGGAAATTCTGGATACAATGCACTTTCAAAAGAAAACACAAAATCATTCGTAATAAATGACGGAAATCCATTGAATAACTTGAGACATTTGGCGTATCCAACTTATGGAACTGATAATTTGTTCGAATCTGCTATTCGTGTAACTCATAACGACGGAAACCCATCTCTTGAGCTAATTTATGTAAGTCATCGTGTCGATAAATTAGATGATAATACCACAGAAACCATTATAAAGTTAAAAGATCCTGTATATCCAGTTGAAGTCACATTACATTATAAGGCTTTTTATAATGAGAATATTGTTGAACAATGGACAGAAATTGTGCATCACGAAAAGAAACCGATAATGTTGTACAATTATGCCTCTTCAATGCTTCATTTTGATGCTGATCGTTATTGGTTAACTCAATTTCATGGTGATTGGGCTAAAGAGGCTCGAATGTTGGAAACAGAATTAACCAGCGGTACAAAAGTTATCGATTCAAAATTAGGAGTTCGTACCAATATGTATCAAACACCTGTTTTTTTCTTATCTCTAAATGCTAAAGCAGAGGAAAACTCAGGAGAAATTATTGCAGGAACAATTGCTTGGTCTGGAAATTTTAAACTTGCTTTTGAATTAGATAATAAAAACTCGCTTCGAATAAGTTCAGGAATTAATCCGTTTGCTTCAGAATACAGTCTTGAACCAGATAAAGTATTTACAACGCCATCATTTATTTATACTTTTTCGAATAAAGGTAAGGGACAAGCCAGTCGAAACCTGCATAAATGGGCTGGCAAATATGGCATAAAAGATGGTGAAAAACCAAGATTGACTTTATTGAATAACTGGGAAACTACCTTTTTTAATTTTGATGAAAAAAAATTAACGGAAATGTTTGCTGATACCAAAACGCTTGGTGTCGATATGTTTTTATTGGATGACGGCTGGTTTGGAAATAAATATCCGCGAAGCGGCGATAAATCAGGACTAGGAGACTGGCAGGCGACAAAAACGAAATTACCAAATGGTATTGGTTTTTTAATTCAAGAGGCGGAGAAAACGGGAGTAAAGTTTGGTATTTGGATAGAGCCCGAAATGGTTAATCCTAAAAGTGAATTATATGAAAAACACCCAGATTGGGTTTTAAAACTTCCAAATAGACCAGAAAGCTATTATCGCAGTCAGCTGGTTTTAGACCTAAGCAACCCAAAAGTTCAGGATTTTGTTTTTAAAACAGTAGACGATATTATGCAGACAAATTCTGGTGTGGCATTTTTTAAATGGGATTGCAATCGAATGATGACCAATGCATATTCTACGTATTTAAAAAATCAGCAGTCGCATTTGTTTATTGAATATACAAAAGGACTTTATAAAGTTTTAGAAAAGATTAAAACAAAATATCCAAATCTGCCAATGATGCTTTGTGCTGGCGGCGGGGGAAGAACAGATTATGCGCTTCTTAAATATTTCACAGAATTTTGGGCAAGTGATAATACAGATCCTTTTAATAGAGTATTTATACAATGGGGGTATTCGCAGTTTTTTCCAGCCTTTTCAATTTGTAATCACGTAACATCATGGGGAAATCAGTCGATCAAATTTAAAACCGATGTAGCTATGATGGGCAAATTAGGTTTTGATATTAATGTAAAAGAACTAAAAGAAAATGAATTGAAATATTGTCAAGATGCTGTCGCTAATTATAAGCGATTAAGTCCTGTAATCTGGCATGGTGATATGTACCGTATGGTATCGCCGTATGATGAAAGTCGTGCTGTTTTGATGTATGTTGATAATACAAAAAGCAAAGCCGTTTTGTTTTCATATACCTTGCATCCGCTTTACGATCCTCAGTATAATTTAGTTCGTCTTCAAGGATTAGACCCAAACAAAAAGTATAAAGTTGAAGAGGTCAATTTAATGCCAGAAGCAAAGAAAACCCTTGAAGAATCGGGAGAATCTTATACCGGAGATTATTTAATGAATGTAGGATTAAGGGTTTCTTCATCAAAAGTAGAAACGAGTGTAGTTCTAGAGATCACTCAAATATAAATGAATAAAAAAGCAGCTCAGTAATGAGCTCTTTTTTTGTTTGACGATATTTTTATGCATTATTTCATAAATAGATTTAAGTTAAACAGATTAATTTTTTTCTGGTAGGTGTTTTTTGTTTTTCATGCTTAAAACGCTGTATTTTGTTTTATGAACTTTTTCATAAGATAATTGCGGATTTGGTGATTAAAAATTTAAAGATGAAGTTTTTAAGTAAAAGAAATAAAGTTTTGAAATATGAATAAAATAAAAGTATTAATCATTTTATGTTTTGCTGCCAGTTCGTTGTTCGCGCAGCAAAAGCCCAATATCATTTACATTTTAGTAGACGATATGGGGTATGGAGACATCGGTGTATTTTTTCAAAATCAGCGAATGAAAAGCAATGATCCGTCAAAACCGTATCAAATTACTCCTTATTTAGATCAGATGGCCACTTCTGGTGCTATGTTTACACAGCAATATTGTAATGCTCCTGTTTGTGCGCCTTCTAGAAGTTCTTTGTTGACGGGGGTTAATCAAGGAAATGCTCACATTAGAGACAATCAGTTTGACAAAGCACTAGAAGACAATCATACGCTGGCAACAGTTTTAAAACAAGCCGGCTATCAAACTATGGCTATAGGAAAATGGGGATTACAAGGAGTGGAAGAAACGGGACCCAATTGGCCTTCACATCCTTTAAAACGTGGTTTCGATTTGTATTATGGTTATATGAGACACGTTGACGGGCACGAACATTATCCTGTTGAAGGTTTGTATCGCGGAAAAAGAGAGGTTTATGACGATTATAATAATGTGGCCGAAGGTTTAGCAAAATGTTATACGACCGATTTATGGACGGCAATGGCAAAAAAAAGAATTATTGAACACGCTAAAAGCAAAGATGCTTCAAAACCTTTTTTTATGTATTTAGCGTATGATGCGCCTCATGCGGTATTGGAGCTGCCTACACAAGAATATCCAAGCGGAAAAGGATTAAATGGAGGTTTGCAATGGACAGGAAAATATGGGCATATGATTAATACTGCTTCTGGTACTCCAGATTCTTATATGCATACTGATTATGCAAATGCTGTTTATGACGATGACAATAATCCAGTGACAAAAGAGGTGCCGTGGCCGGATACTTTTAAAAGATATGCAACTGCCAATCGCCGCATTGATGATGGAGTGGGAGATATACTTCAATTATTGAAAGATTTAAAAATAGACGAAAATACGCTGGTAGTTTTTACATCAGATAATGGCGCTTCTATTGAATCGTATTTGCCATCGCAATTTGTTGGATTTCAACCTACATTTTTCTCTAGTAATGGTCCTTTTGATGGTATTAAAAGAGACTGTTGGGAAGGTGGTGTTCGTATGCCGGTTTTGGCAAATTGGCCTAAACATATTAAAGCAGGAAAAGTTGTGACAATGCCATCAATGTTATCAGATTGGATGGCTACGTTTGCACAGGCAGCCGGGGTTATTCCTCCCGTAAGAACCGATGGCGTTTCGTTATTGCCTTCGTTAATTGGAAAAGGAAAACAAGAACAAAGTTTAGTTTATGTAGAATATTACGAAAATGGCAAAACACCAGATTTTAAAAACGATAATTCGACACATAAAAACCGCAAACGCGGACAAATGCAAATGATACGAATGGGGAATTACTCAGGAGTTCGTTATGATATTAAATCAGCCGAAGATGATTTCGAAATCTACGATGTTGTAAATGATCCAAAAGAAACAACTAATTTGGCGGCTAAACCTGAATTTGAAAAAATGCAAATGCAAATGAAAGCTTCTGTTTTGCAAACACGTCACGCAAATGCCGAAGCGCCTCGCCCTTATGATGATGCTTTAATTCCTGCAACTAAAATTTCAGGAAAGCTTTTGTCAGGATTTAAGCAAGAGTTTTTTGCTGGTGATTTTCCTTGGGTAGTTTCAGAAAAAGGACTAAAACCACAATCGAGTAAATTAAGCACTTCTATAAATGACAAAGCAGAAACAGCTAAAACAGGTATGATTCTTTATAAAGGTTTTATCAAAGTTCCAGTTGACGGAAAATATAGTTTTTCATTGAAAACATCAGGGAAAGCTTATATGCGTTTGCACAATGCTAGTTTGTTTGATGCTGATTTTGGTTATCAATCCAATAAAGAGTTAATTCAAGACGTGAACCTAAAAGAAGGCTATCACCCCGTTTCAATTTATCTACTGAAACAAAGTAAGAATAATGAAACGATAACTGTAAAATGGAAAGGCAAAGAGGCAAGTGATTGGAAAGTTTTAGGAGATAAAGAGCTGTTTTATTCAGCAAAATAACCAATGCTATAATAAGTTTGTCTATTTATGTGAGCTCTCTATTAGATTTAGAATCATTATCTTAAACCAAAAAAGTTTATGCGAAAGCATAAACTTTTTTGTATTGGTTGTAAAAACAATTTCTTAGTTCGTTCCAGCAGCACTTTTATCTACAAGAAACAATAACTCTCCAGAAACAGGTTTAATTAACTGCATCGGATAAGTTGTCGGATTGTATTCGCCGGCTGTTACTTCTTTCAAAGCTGGTGCTTTTTTCTCTCCAAAAGCAATCACGATGATTTTTTCTGCTTTATTAATAATCGGAGCCGTAAGCGTAATTCTGAACATTTTTTGAGGTTCAAGATAATAGGCGTCAACCCATTTATTTTGCTCTTGCAATACAGCTTGACCAGGGAAAAGTGAAGCCGTATGACCATCATCACCCATTCCTAATAAAATAAGATCAAACTTTCCTTCATCGCCTAAAACAGTTCTAATAGATTGCTCATAAGCAACAGCATAATCTTCTGGTGTAACATTGTCTTTGTACATTTCGAAAATATTTTTTGCAGGAATTGAAACGTGGCTTAGTAATGCTGCATAAGACATTTTTGCATTGCTTAAATCATCATTAAGCGGAACCCAGCGCTCATCTCCCCAGAATACAAATACTTTACTCCAGTCTATTTTGTTTTTGTAATCGTCAGAAGCTAATAATTTGTAAACTCCTGCAGGAGAAGAACCTCCTGTAAGAACTACTGTAAATTTGTCTTTTTCAGTAATTGCTTTTTGTGCTGCAGCAATAAATAGATCTGCCGTTGCGATATTAATTTCTTCTGTATTGTTATAAATCTGTATCATCTAAAACTTCTTCTTTTGTTTGTTTATTTGGGATCCATTTATGTCCTTGGCGTGCCAATAATTCATCAGCCTCTTCAGGTCCCCAGCTTCCTGCTTTATAATTAGGGAAATTATCAGGCGCTGTAGTTTTCCATACTTGTTGAATGGTATCAATTGCATCCCAAGCTTGTTCTACCTGATCCCAACGCATAAATAGAGTAGGATCTCCTGCCAAAGCATCGGCAATTAATGTTTCATAAGCTTCAGGTGACATTGTAGAGCAGGCAAAATAATCGAATACCATTTCTGCGGGTCTTAAAGAAAGAGATAAGCCCGGTTTTTTAGTCATAAACTGCAGTTTAATATCCATTTCCGGCTGAATATTGATGATCAATCTATTTGGTGTCATACCTTCTTTTCCATAAGAAAATGCAGAATGCGGAACGGGTTTAAACTGTATAATAATAGAAGACTGTTTTTCTTCCATTCGTTTACCTGTACGCAGATAAAATGGAATTCCCTGCCATCTCCAGTTGTCGAGATAAATTTTCATGGCAACATAAGTTTCTGTATTAGAATCTGGAGCAATTCCTTTATCTTGACGATATCCGGGAACTGGTTTTCCTTTTATAGTACCTGCGTCATATTGACCTCTCACAATATAATGATCCACTTCATCTGGTTTGATACGTCGAATCGATTTTAAAACATCAGCTTTACGGTTTCGAATATCATCTGCTTCAAGAGAAGCCGGAGCCTCCATCGCTGTCATACATAAAATTTGAAGCAGGTGATTTTGAATCATATCTTTTAAAGCACCAACGCCTTCATAAAATCCGCCGCGTTCTTCTACGCCAACTTCTTCAGCTACGGTAATCTGAACAAAATCAATAAAATTACGGCTCCATAAAGGCTCAAACATCGAATTTCCAAATCGGAAAGCTAGAATGTTTTGAACGGTTTCTTTACCTAAATAATGGTCGATTCTATAAATCTGTTCCTCTTTGAAAGTCTGCGAAAGCATTTCATTAAGTGCAATTGCAGAAGTTTTATCGTAACCAAAAGGTTTTTCGATGATAATACGATCTTGTTTTGGATTGGCAGCAAGACCAATTTTCTTGATATTATTAGAAATAGTCGAAATGAAAGACGGCGTAATCGAAAGATAAAATAGACGATTAGCTCGTTCTCCAAAAGACTGATCAATAGTATTTATTTTTTCATTTAATCCTATATAAGATTCTTCTTTGTCGATATCAAGGCTATGATAAGTAATATGAGAAAGAAATTTTTGAGTTTCTGGGTCCGAAAGACCTTTTTTTCTCGAGAATGTATTTAGGTTTTCTAAGACATAACTGCGAAATTCTTCATCGCTTTTTTCTGCTCTTCCAAGAGCAATAATCTGAAACTTTTTTGACATACGGCCATCAAGATACAGATTTTGAAAAGCGGGAAAGAGCTTTCTCTTTGCCAGATCTCCAGTTCCACCAAAAATTACAATGATAGTTGGATTTATATTTTTGAACTTACCCATTTTGTGTGTTGTGTTGTTTAAAGTTCTTTATTCAGACCATTGTGTGTGGAAAACACCGGTTTTGTCAATGCGTTCATAAGTATGCGCCCCGAAATAATCACGCTGCGCCTGAATTAGATTCGTTGGCAGATTTTCAGATCTGTAGGCATCAAAATAAGCCAATGAATTCATAAGTCCTGCTGCAGGTATACCTTTTTGTACAGCAAATTGAATTACATTTCTCATTCCAGCTTGATTATCTGTTAATTTTGAAGCAATTCCAGCATCTAAAAGTAAGTTTGGTAAATCTGCTTTTGTAACATATGCTTTTCTGAAATCCTCTAAAATAGCGGCACGAATAATACAGCCGCCGCGCCATATTTTGGCAACCGTTTCTAGATTTAATCCATAATTGTACTCTTTAGAAGCAGTATGAAGTTGCGCTAGTCCTTGCGCATATGTTACAACAATTGAAAAGTACAATGCCGATTTTAACGCAGCAATCGCTTCGCTTGTGTTAACATCAGTTTGATTTGAGTTCCAAACTAATTTCGTTGCAGCTTCAATTCTTTCTGGTTTCGTTTTAGACATATCGCGCATTACAACAGCGGCGTCGATAGTTGGAACTGGAACTTGTAAATCCATCGCATTTTGCGAAGTCCATTTTCCTGTTCCTTTAGATTTTGCCCAATCTGAAATTTTATTGATTAGCGGACTTCCGTCTTCGTCTTTTTGTTTTAGAATTTTCCCCGTAATTTCAATCAAATACGATTTAAGATCATACGTTTCATTCCATTCTTCAAATGTTTTCTGAATTGTGTCTTCGTCTAAATTATAACCTCTTTTCATTAGGTCATAAATTTCAGAAATCAATTGCATGATACCGTATTCAATTCCATTGTGAACCATTTTTACATAGTTACCAGCAGATCCGTTTCCTAAATATTCTACACAAGGTTCACCATCAACTTTTGCAGCGATAGCTTCAAAAATTGGGCGAAGTCTTTCGTATGCTTTTTGATCTCCTCCAGGCATCATTGCAGGACCAAATCTTGCTCCTTTTTCACCACCAGAAATTCCCATTCCAAAAAAGTGAATTCCTTTAGAAGATAATTCTAAAAATCTTCTGTCAGTATCCGTAAAATAAGTATTTCCGCCATCAATGATAATATCTCCTTTGTCTAAATGCGGTAATAAACTTGCGATTGCGCTGTCAACAGGTTTCCCTGCTGGAACCAATAACATAATTGCTCTTGGCTGCTTAATAAGCGATACAAAATGCTTAACATCAGTAGTCGCCTCAATAGTGTCATTTGGACCCGCTTCTTGTTGAAGAGAGTTGACTTTTTCAGTATCTAAATCTAAACCTGCAGCCGCAAAGTTATGGCTGGCAATATTTAAAAGCAGGTTACGACCCATTACGCCTAGACCTACAATTCCAAAATCAAATTTGCTCATAGTTTTCAATTAACTAAAATTATTAGAAGAATGTTTTTTTGAAAAAAATGTAAGAGAAAATACAGTAACGTTTTTTCATTCAGTTCTTTGCAGAAAAACAAAATTTGTTTGAATCTTACGTTTTAAGATTTACCGTGCTAAGTTAGAGAAAAATGGTGAAACAATGTAGAATTGGCGGTTCTCTTTAAGGCTGTGTAGTGTTACTTTTTTAAGTATGAAAAACACACTTGTTTTAGGATTTTAGATTGATTTAGGTAGATTTAGTGTTGTTTTCATAATGTTTTTTGAATAGAAATAGCATGCTGTCAAGTAAAAGGTAATAATTGCAATAATGCTGAAGTTAGGAGTAAAGTTTTTATTAATGAACGAGGTTTAAAATTGATTAACTCAGATGCGCAAAATTTTCCTTAATGTTACTGTGTCAATTTTTTTTTAGTTAGTAAATAAGCTTCATTTACCTTATAAATAGATAAACTGATAGTAATGATCCGATGAATGTGTAGTTTTTATATTACTTTAAATGGTGCTTAGTTTATTGAAATACAATTTATTTTTTTTATATTTATTCTTCTGTATGTTAACCCATTAAGAGGTTCGTTAGTTTTTAAGTTAGCTGAATTATAGTAGTTTGTAATCAAAAAAGATAAAAACATGAAAAGAAGTACTATTTTTTTATTGATGTGGATTTTGACAATCATTTCAAGTTGTAATAAAGAATCTAAGAATAAGCCAGCCAATGAAACGGCTACAATTTATTATGGAGGTGATATTCTTACCATGGATGGAGATAAGGAAAATTATGCAGAGGCTTTAGTCGTGAAAGACGGAAAAATTTTATATGTTGGAGATAAAGATGAAGCTATTAAATCAGCAGGAGAAAATCCAAGTTTGATTGATTTAAAAGGCAGTACTATGCTTCCAGGATTTTTAGATCCGCACAGCCATTATATAAATTCGCTTTCAGTTGCTAATCAATGTCAGCTATATGCACCACCTTCAGGTGTAGGAAAAGATGTTGAAAGTATTATTACAGCACTGAGAACATTTGTTGAGAAACATAATATAAAAAAAGGAGAATTGGTAGTTGGTTACGGATATGATGATACTGTAATGCCAAATGGGAGGTTATTAAACAGAGATGATTTGGATAAAGCTTTTCCCGATAATCCTGTGCGTGTTGACCATGTATCAATGCATGGAACGGTACTAAATAGTTTAGCTTTAAAAAAATACGGCATAAATGCTGAAACTAAAACACCGCAGGGAGGAATTATTGTTCGTAAACCAGGAACAAATGAACCTTTTGGGCTAATTATGGAAACAGCATACCTGCCGATAGCGGAACAGTCAGAAAAAATGACTACTCAACAGGAAATTGATTGGTCTAAAGCTGGACAAATGTTGTATGCAGAGGCTGGAATAACAACAGCTCATGAAGGATTATCACACTTTTCACAAATTGAGACGATGAATAGGGTTGCTAACGTCGATGCTAATATTATTGACATAGTTGCTTATCCTTTTATTACTGATGTTGATAAAGTACTTGAAGCAATTCCTTTATCAGAATGGGGAAAGTATAATAAAGGATTTAAAATTGGAGGAGTGAAAATTACTATAGATGGATCACCACAGGGAAGGACAGCGTATTTTTCTACGCCTTATCTTTTAGGGGGACCCAGCGGAGAAAAAGATTGGAAAGGAGAACTTACTTTTCCGCAGGAACAAGTAAATCAAATGGTAAAAAAGGTTTATGATTTAAAAGTTCCTTTGATCCTGCATTGTAACGGTGATGCTGCAATAGACGGCTTTCTAACTGCATATGAATATGCAAGAGAGGGAGATTATTCTAAACTATGGAACGTAACATCTATACATTCGCAATTTATTCGCAAAGATCAGATACAAAAATTTGCTAAATATAAAATACGTCCCTCATTCTACACTTTACATACGTATTATTTTTATGAAGCTCACTTGAAAAATCGCGGATTTAAGCAATCACAATATATAAGCCCGATGAGAGATGCTATTGATGCAGGATTAAAGCCTACTAATCATACTGATTTTGTCGTTGCGCCCCTTGATCAAATGATGGTTTTATGGTCAGCGGTAAACAGAATCTCTAGAGGAGGAGCGACTGTTGGAGCAGATCAAAGGGTTACTCCGTATGAAGGTCTGCAGGCAATGACTATTAATGTTGCCTCACAATACGATGAGACAGACAGAAAAGGTAGTTTGAAAGCTGGTAAATTTGCCGATTTAGTAATTCTGGATAAAAATCCTTTAAAAGTAGATCACATGGAAATTAAAGATATTAAAGTGCTCGAAACTATTAAAAATGGTAAGTCAATATTTAAAAGTAAATAGATGTTATCTTGAAAATGGCATAAGTTAAAATGTAATTTAATTTTTTTTATGTGTTCACTTTAAGATAAGTAAGAATGCATTAATTTATAATAAGGTAAGATTTATAGTTTAAAGTTAAGCAAATAGCTGAGGTTTAATATATAATTAAGGGTGACAAAGTTTTTTATCAATGATTAAAAAATCAACTAAAAAATAAAAAGCCTGTAAACAAGGAGTTTACAGGTTTTTTTGTTGAGTCTCTGGAATCGAACCCAGGTCTGCAAAGTATTCCTTAAATGTGTTATTCAGTGTGCATTTTATTAATTACACTATTGTATTTTGACACACATCCAAGTCGCTTTTATTATCATTTTATCTTCTACATAAGCAATTCCTGATTGTTTAATTATCTTTTCGCTTAAACGAATATTATGTATCTCAAATTTTATTTCATCAGTAAACCTTGCAGTTGAATAGAATTCAGCATCTTCAATACTGACAAGACCAAAAATTCCATCTGTAATTCCTAAAAGTTTAACTCCTGCGCCTCCGCATTGAGCCATTGATTCAATTAAAACTGTACCCGGAATATAATCAGATTGAGGAACACTTCCTTTTAACCAAGTATCCCTTTCGTCAAATGTTTTAAGACCAATAATTGTTTCTTTGGAGAATGATGTTATTTTATCTACAAATAAAAAAGGAGTTCTATGTGGAATTAAATTTTCAACTTCTTGTAACATTATTTTTTTATTGCAATTTATTAATTTATTTTATGCTTTATCTTAAAATTATTGTAAAAACAAAAACGTATTAAAGTCTCTGACTTTAAAGTAATTCAGAAATACACTTAGCTTTAATCTCACCAAAGAAGAAAAAAAGTCTGTTCAAAAAAGTCAGAGACTTTTGAAACGCTTATAATTTGTAAAAATCAAAAAATGCGCAAAGTCATAGACATTTGCGTAGCTTTTCAGTTGAACTCTTCGGAGAGCAGGGTAATTGTACTGTCAGTAAAAAAAAACGGTAAAATATGATGCTGATATTAGATTAAATGCGAAATAAAGAGCTTGTCTCATGCCAGTCTTAATTTGTATATTTGTTTTATTAGTTTGTAAAACTTAATCCATAATGCTTAAAGTCTTTTTGTTAGATCCAAAAACAGTTTTTCAACTTTATTTTCTGGGTAATTTATTTGTTTGTATTCTTATTTTTAGCTACTCATTTACCTACGCTACTAATGATAATCGAAAAATACTAAAAAGGTTTGGGTACGGAAAGTTATTGTTAACGATTGGCTGGATCTTAATCTTTTTGAGAAATTTAGTTCCAGATTTTGTTTCGATTAATATTGCAAACACTATAATTTTTGCTGCTTGTTATTGTGAGGCTACTGCACTTTTTCCTTTATTTGGGATAAAATCAGAAAAAAAATATCACTTAGAGAAAATTATAACTGTAGCGGCAGTATTCTTTTTTAATCTGATTGTGTTTTTAGGGAGTTCAATTAATGCCCGGATTTTGGTTGTCTGCTTGGGTATATTTAGTATTTATTTACTTCCTGTAATTAGTTATTTCAAAAATAGAGGAGGTAATTTTTTTAGAACATTCTTCATGCTTTGTTATGCCATATTTGAGTTGCTGATTCTTATAAGAGCATTGTATAATTATTTAAATCCACAGCAATATTTTTTTTCCTATAGCGCTTTTGAGAGCTTATACAATATTAGTTTGTTTCTACTTACCTTAATTGGAACGGTCGGATTTTTACTCTTAGTAAAGGAGAAGCAAGATCTTAAAATTTCAAAACTTTTAAAAGATAAGAATCAGTTCTTTTCGATTATAGCGCATGATTTAAGAGGGCCATTAGGAGCATCTGTGCAGCTTTCAGAAATGATAAGCAAAGATGTAGAATGGTATAGTCGTGAAGAGATTAAAGAAATTCTTGAAATGATTCATGAGTCAAATTCAAACATTCACAAGCTGCTTGACAACCTTTTAGAATGGTCTCAGGTGCAGACAGGAATGATTGAGTATACGCCAGAAAAGGTTGTGTTGAACGATTTGATTGCTGAGAATGTTGAACTTAATAAAAATGCAGCTGCAAACAAAAGGATTAAGCTTTTGTTTGAATCAGATGAGTCTATTGAAGTGATGCTGGATAGAAACATGATCGGTACTGCAGTTCGAAACTTATTGAATAATGCAATTAAATTTACAGATAAACATGGTGAGATTACTTTAAAGATACAGAAAATTGGACAGAAAGTTTTAGTGTCTATTGCTGATAATGGTATAGGAATTTCACTTGATGCAAAAGAAAATTTATTTAAAATAGACACAAAGGTTATTCAAAAAGGAACCGAAAATGAGAAGGGAAACGGTATTGGATTGTTGCTCTGTAATGAGTTTATTAAGCTGCATCAAGGAGAGATCTGGGTGGAAAGCGAACTAGGAAAAGGAAGTACTTTTATGTTCACGTTACCTTTTAGGTAGAAAAAACTAACTTATCTGCATGAAATAAATGGCAGCAAAAACCGTATCTAAAAAACAAACAAAAAGCCTGTAAACAAAGAGTTTACAGGCTTTTTTTATGGAGTCGCCAGCTATTACTTTTTATATCCTATTTTGCTGTTGGTAAGTAAATAGTGACGACTATATTTGTTGTAAAGTATTTCTTATATTTGTTACTGCTTTGTTTTTATAGCTAATTTAAAAGTACTGTCAATTGAATGTAATACACTTTCAATTTTAAAAAGCCGGATTTTAAGTCAATATCCTGGCGATCTAAATAAATTTTTTTTTAATTAAGATAGTTTTTATGAAAATAGTAAAAATAGAATCTTCGGATTACAAAGACATTCAGAGAATATACAACTATTATGTAGAAGAAACACTCTTTACTTTTT
Source organism: Flavobacterium sp. FlaQc-30 (assembly GCF_044005885.1). Classification (NCBI taxonomy): domain Bacteria; kingdom Pseudomonadati; phylum Bacteroidota; class Flavobacteriia; order Flavobacteriales; family Flavobacteriaceae; genus Flavobacterium; species Flavobacterium sp. FlaQc-30. The sequence continues at coordinate 349,088 of NZ_JBIPCO010000002.1, forward strand.
CTGATGCGTTAATGGAAGATAGTGAAGCTATTCAATTAAGAAATGAGGGAATACAATATGCAGGATGCGTCGCTTTAAGAGATGAGATAGTTATAGGTTTTGGTATTGCATATCCTTTTCGAGTAGAAAGCATTTTTAATAAGACGGTAAAATTGACATACTTTTTAAATCCTGCTTATTTAAGAAAAGGAATAGGAACTAAAATTTTAAATCATCTTTTTGTAGAATTAAAAGAAAAAGGGTTTAAAGAAATAATAGTTAATATATCTTCATTAAACAAACCAAGTATTGAATTTCATAAAAAAATGGGCTTTGTTGAGTGTGGTTTTTTTCAAAACATTGGCACAATTAAAGAATATGAAATTAGTATGGTATGGATGCAAAAGAAAATATAGGAACGATGCAAAAATTGATTATCACTTTTACTCTTAATGATTATAACAATTATAAATTATATGTATTCGGCTGATATTTCTTAACAATAAAATATCAACCATAAATAAAAAAGCCTGTAAACAAAGAGTTTATAGGCTTTTTTGTGGAGTCGCCGGGAATCGAACCCGGGTCCAAACAAGCAACTAAAGAGCTTTCTACACGCTTATTTCCTGATTAGATTTTCGTTGTTGAGCTAGGCCAGAAACAACCACCCAACACTTATCTTCTTAATTTTCGAAATCCACCCGAAGCTCATGGAAATCTAGGTTTATTTTTACGGTTCCCCTTGACAGAACGCCACAAACCAAGGCTTTCTAGGAGAATCCAGCTTCTCTACCTTGTAGAGACGTGGCGCAATCTTACTATGATTCGGATTATGCAGCTAAAGCGTAATTATTTTCGCCGTGTAAAAGTGTGAGATCTTATATTTACGAGCAAGGTCTCAATGCTCGACGTGCTTACTGTTCAATTCGACTTGCTGTCAAAACCAGTCGACCCCAAAAATGAGTTTGCAAATTTATGCTATTTGAATTTACTTTCTACTAAAATTTTTTAAAAAAAGTCATAAAGCCCAAAGTCGAAAGTCCAAAGTCAGTATTGTCAGCTGTTTTTAAGACTTTCGGCTTTCAACTTTCGGCTTTCAACTTTCGGCTTTCAACTTTCGACTTTACAACTTTCGACTTTAAGATTATTTACTCTTCGTCTTTAAAATTAAAAGGATAATCTCCAAAGATCGGTGCTAATTTACGAACAGCATAAGTATTTCTGTTCATTTTATTAGATAAAGCAATAATCGTTACATTCTCTTTCATTAAAGTAATGTACGATGAAGTATTACCATGCCACCAGCCATTATGAAAATAGAAGTTTTGTCCCGTTTCCCAATTAATCATTCTAATTCCTAAACCATAATTTTTAGTTCCTTTACGTTCGTTGCTGTATCCCGTGTAAACTTGTTTTAATAGTTCAGGTTTTAAAAAATCAGGTGAGTTTCTAGCTCGGTCAAATTTCAAAAGATCGCGTACAGTCGAGAAAACGTTTTTATCACCGTAAACATTATCTAGATAATCAAAACCAATTTCTACACCATTTCCTTTGTACGATGGAACAATTTTTTTTCTGTCTTTATCGTCATCAAAAACATATGTATTTGTCATGCCCAAAGGTTTAAAAATCATTTCAGACATCGCTTCTTTATATTTAAGCCCTGTGATTTTTTCTATAATGAGAGCCAGCATAGCATAATTAGTATTGCAGTAGCTGAAACGAGTTCCAGTTCTTGATTCTAATCCAATATCTTTTGTAGCCAGAATATCTAGAATGTCTTTATTGGTTAACTGGTTATGTCTGTCCCAAACTGATTTATCTCTGTCTGTAAAATAAGCATAGTTGCGCATTCCAGAACGATGATCTAAAAGCATTCTTATAGTGCAGTCTTCGTAAGGAAACGTTTTTAAAATCGTATTTACTTTTTGATCTAAGTCTATTTTGCCAGCATTTACCAATTTTAAAACCGCGGTAGCCGTCAAAACCTTACTAACCGAAGCAATTTGTACAGGAGTATTGGCTGTAATTTTGGTTCCTTCATTTTTATTAGCAAAACCGTTGTATCTTTCAAATATAATTTGACCATTTCTGGCAACCAAAAAACTGCCGTTCATGCTGTTGTTTGGCCAGTTTTTATTGTAAAAGTGATTTATTCTGCCTGTTACCGAGTTTTTATAGGCCTGTGATATTTTCTTTTCAGGTCCTAAAGGCTTCATTTTAGGTAATGTATCTTCGACTGTTGAGGTAGTAGCGGTATCTGTTTTTTTGTCTTTACCACATGAACTTAAAACTAGTATTGAAAAAAGTATTTGTGGTATCTTTGTCTTTTTAAGGAAAATCATTTGCATCGTTCTTTAAAAACAAATATATAGAATTCAATATTTATGTTTCGCGATTTTTAGAATGTAAATCAGCTTTCTTTAACTTAAAATTAACAAATGTTTTAAGTAGTCGATTGTTAGTCAGCTTTAAACGGTTTTTAAACATTCTAAATTGTATTTTTACAACAAAAATTTAACGGAATTTGTTATATTTGAAACAAAAACGATGTAAAAAGTTATATTAATTAATGTTTTAAACTTGTTTGAATGAAATTTGGAATTATAAAAGAAAGAAAAAACCCACCAGATCGCCGCGTTGTCTTTGCTCCTGATGAATTGGCAAAATTGAAACAGCAGTATCATGAAGCGGTTGTAGAGGTAGAAAGTTCTGATATTAGGATTTTTTCGGATACACAATATAAAAGTATGGGAATTACGGTTTCTGATGACGTTTCAAATTGTGATGTTTTATTTGGAGTGAAAGAAGTTCCTGTTGAAAATTTAATTCCAAATAAGTCTTATTTCTTTTTTTCTCATACCATCAAAAAACAACCTTATAATAGAAAGCTATTACAGGCAATTTTAGAAAAAAATATTGATTTGTACGATCACGAAACGATTGTTGATGCAAACGATCATCGTTTAATTGGTTTCGGAAAGTATGCTGGAATGGTTGGAGTTTATAACGGAATTCGTGCTTTTGGATTAAAGTTTGAATTGTTTAAGCTTCCTAAAGCAGAAACTCTTTCGGGAAAAGATGCTTTGATTATGCATTTAAAGCGTATAACGATGCCGGCTTTGAAATTTGTCGTTACTGGAACGGGGAAAGTAGGCAGCGGAGCTAAAGAAATTTTAGACGCTATTAAAGTAAAAGAGATCACGATTGATAATTATCTGACTAAAAAATACGCGCAGGCTGTTTATGTTCAGTTGGATGTTTTAGAATATAATAAAAGACTTGATGGTCAAATTTTAGATTTTAAAGATTTTGTAAATCATCCAGAAGAATATACCTCAGATTTTGAAAGATTTACTAAAGTTTCAGATATTTATTTTGCAGGTCATTTTTATGCTAACAATGCTCCAATGATTTTGACAAAAGAAATGCTGAATGCAAGTGATTGCAAGTTGAAAGTTGTAGCTGATATTTCATGTGATGTTAATGGACCAATTGCTTGTACCATTCGTTCCTCGACCATTGCAGAACCTTTGTATGGTTATTTTCCTTTGGAAGATCGAGAAGTAGATTTCTTTCACCCCGCAGCTGTTGCGGTGATGGCAGTTGATAATTTACCTTGCGAAATTCCAAAAGATGCTAGTGAAGGTTTTGGAGAACAATTTATGGAACATGTAATTCCTGCTTTTTTCAACGGAGATAAAGACGGGATTTTAAAACGTGCAAAAATTACTGAAAAAGGTAAATTAACTGAAAGATTCAGCTATTTACAAGATTATGTAGATGGTAAATAATGGTGAATTGTTAATTATAAATTATTAATTGAAATTCCGATCGTAATTATACATTGTAATCCTGAGCGAAGTCGAAGGATTTTACAATATCAAAAGCCCTTCGACTTCGCTCAGGGTGACAAGAAGAAAAAAGCCTGAAATAAAATTTCAGGCTTTTTTTGATTAACCATTAACCATTAAATTTAGACCATTTCTTCAGGTTTAACCCAAGCGTCAAAATCTTCAGAGGTTACGTAGCCTAGATGAATTGCTTCTTCTTTTAGAGTTGTTCCATTTTTGTGAGCGGTTTGAGCAATTTCTGCGGCTTTATAATAACCAATTTTTGTATTTAGCGCTGTTACAAGCATGAGAGAATTGTCTACTAACTCTTTAATTCGTTTGTAATTTGGTTCGATTCCCTGTGCGCAATGTTCATCAAATGAAACGCAGGCGTCTCCAAGTAAACGTGCAGATTGCAGGAAGTTGGCAGCCATAACTGGTTTAAAAACATTTAACTCATAATGTCCCTGCATTCCGCCAACCGCAATTGCCATATCATTTCCAATTACTTGAGCGCATACCATTGTTAAAGCTTCACATTGTGTTGGGTTTACTTTTCCAGGCATGATAGACGATCCGGGTTCGTTTTCTGGAATATGAATTTCGCCAATTCCAGAACGTGGTCCAGAAGCCAACATTCTAACATCATTTGCGATTTTGTTTAAAGAAACGGCTAGTTGTTTTAATGCTCCATGTGTTTCAACAATCGCATCGTGTGCAGCCAAAGCCTCAAATTTGTTTTCGGCAGTTACAAAAGGGTGGTTTGTGAACTTTGCAATATATGCAGCAACTTTTACATCATAGCCTTTTGGAGTGTTTAATCCTGTTCCAACGGCGGTTCCGCCCAAAGCGATTTCTGATAAATGCGCTAAAGTATTTTTTAATGCTTTCAGTCCAAAAGCCAATTGAGCTGCATAGCCTGAAATTTCCTGACCCAGTGTAAGAGGAGTGGCGTCCATTAAATGCGTACGACCAATTTTTACAACATTTTTGAATTCAATGGCTTTTTTGTTCAGTGTAGCATGCAGTTTTTCAACTCCAGGAATTGTGGTTTCTACCACCATTTTGTAAGCAGCGATATGCATTCCGGTTGGGAAAGTATCATTTGATGATTGTGATTTATTAACATCATCATTTGCTTTAATAAATTGCTCGCCTTCGCTAATTTCAAAGCCTTTAAGAACTTGTGCACGGTTTGCAATTACTTCGTTTACATTCATATTGCTTTGCGTGCCTGAACCTGTCTGCCAAATTACTAATGGAAATTGATCGTCTAATTTTCCTTCTAGAATTTCATCGCAGACTTCGGCAATTGCGTCTCTTTTTTCGATTGGCAAAACACCTAAATCGTAATTCGCATAAGCGGCTGCTTTTTTTAGATAGGCAAATCCTTCGATGATTTCTTTGGGCATCGATCCAGAATTTCCAATTTTAAAATTATTTCGAGAACGTTCTGTTTGTGCACCCCAATATTTATCGGCTGGGACTTGAACTTCGCCCATAGTGTCTTTTTCTATTCTGTATTTCATTTTGTTGTAAATATGTTGTTTGTAAAATGTGTTTCTTTTGAAAATGATTGCCCTAGCCCTGATGGAAGCGGCATCCTTTTGTGGCGGTGTTCGACACAAAAGATATAGCGTACAGCAGGTTTCAGCTCCTAGAAATACTCATGTTGTTCTAATTTAGAGAGTTGAATAATATTCTTTAAAAAAGCTTATTTAAAATGAATATAAATATACGTATAAATGTTATTTCATGAAAATTGATTTAGATTTTATTGCCAAGGAAGAATTTATAACCTACATTTGTCGTAACATTCAAAAATTCCGGAAAACATGTTTGAATTTTCACAGTACTTAGGCTTTTTACTTTTCTTAACCGTACTAACTATAGGGTTTTGGTTAATGTTTTTCTTAGTTGGTTTCGTATCTTATTGGGTTACGGGAGCAAGCTGGGAAATGTTTAAAGAAAAAAGAGCCAAAAAAAGACAAGAAGAACAATCAATTTAATATTAGATTGATTTCATAAAAGAGAACCCTTTGGGTTCTTTTTTTTTGTGCCAAAAAAAAAGAAATTACATTCAGATGGCTTAATATCATTAAGTTAAGCTTTTAGGAGACAAAATTAATCTCGCAATTTCGATAGCTATCGGGAGCGTAGACGCAAAATTTAAACATAATATTGTCATTCCGAGGTACGAGGAATCTTCGCGAGAAACTCGACAAAGATAGGCAATACAGATTACGGAGCTGCTTGTGGAGATTGCTTCGTCAATTCGCTAACGCTCGTGCAATGCCATTAAGGGAAAAAATAAAAAACAGCACGCAGATTTGGCAGATCTAGCAGATTATTTTCATTTTTCTGTGTAAATCTGCGAGAAAGTAAAAATACCAAATCCTTAACTTAATGACATTACCCGATAGCTATCGGAATGAAATTCTAAATTCCAATCTTAATTGGTACAGATTCAAAAAAAAAAAGAAATTCCAAATTCCAACTGTGAAAGATTGGAATTTGGAATTTTTAGTATTGGAGTTTAATATAGCTTATCCTGGGAAATCGCCGCCGCCGTCACCGCCGCCGTCATTTTTTGGTGCTTTTTCTCGATCATTTTTAGGTTTGTTAAAACGATAAGTAAATGATAAATTGAATTGGCGCTTACGAAATTGCATTTCTCCATATGATCTCTGACTTTCAAGAGTAGTGTCATTTTGAAGGTAAGTATACGATCTCATAATTCTTGAGTTGAAAATATCACTGATGTTGAAAGCAATTGTAGCTTTGTCTTTCATAACATCTTTGCTTAATGCAGTGTTCATTCCAAACTGACCTAAGTTTTTACCTTGAGCTGTTTTTTGTTCGCCATTGTAAGTAGCATTCAATTGCCAGTCAATTTTGTATGGTAAAGTCAGTTTAGAGTTGATTCTTGCAAACCAAGAATTAGCTTGATTGTCAAGATTTTGTACTACAGTATTGCCTTTAGTATCAACATAAGTATTTTCTCCTGTTGTTTTTACGTTGTAAAGATTGAAGTTACTGTTTACTCTCCACCATTTAAACGGAGTATAATTTAAGGTAAACTCAAAACCAAATTTTTGTTCTTTACCTAAGTTAATAGGTCTGCTTAAAATAACTGGAATTCCGTTTACTTCTTCTCCATTTGGAGTTCTAACAAAGCTGAATACATCTTTTGTGTCTTCAAAATAAGCTGAAGTATTGAAAGTTACTTTGTCCCAACGTTTGATATAACCAATGTCATATTTGTCTGTTAATGATGGATCTAAATCAGGATTTCCTTGAAAAATGTTAACATTACTTGAGTAGTTAACAGCTGGATTCATAAAACGACCTCTTGGTCTTGTTAAACGCTTGCTGTAACTTGCTGTAAAGTTGCTTTGATCTGAAATTTCATAACTGATAAAAGCACTTGGAAACAAGTTGTTGTACTTTTTAGTATTGAAATCGTTGTTGTCTAATAAGTTTACTTGAATATTCGTGTCTTCCCAACGTAAGCCAAATAAATACGAGAATTTATTTACTTTAAAGCCATATTGAGTGTAAAGAGCATTAATATTCTCTTTGTATTCTAATGTGTTTGATAAGTTTGGATCTTTTGCTCCTGAATCATCTGTAACGAAGTATTGATTATTTAAATCACCAAAACTTCCTTTATATCCTGCTTCAAACTGACCGCCTTTTCCTAAAGGCAATACATAATCTGCTTGCAATTGTACTTGTTTTTGTACTTGATCGTTTAGTGTTGTATTGTAGTTTGGCGAAGCGGTAATAATACTGCTGTTGTTATCTGTGTTTCTTGAAATAGATAAATCAGCTGTAAGTTTGTGTCCTTTATCGTTGAAATTTTTAATCAAATTCGAAGTATATTCTACATTTTGACTATTGGTTTCTCCGTTATTTAAACGAAACGAATTACCTGTAGGATTACTATTTGAGTCAAAATTACTGTAATTAATTAAGTCTCTAGTGTCACCAGAATTTTTTTGGTAATTAATGGCGTTTGTCCAGAAAGTATTTGGCGCAACAGTCCATTCGATTCCTGCTCTTCCATTAAATCCATCAGATTCTCTTTTAGTGTCACGATCTTCATCTAAGAAACCTTTTGGCGTACCATCAGCATTATAGTAAGATGTATTAGTTAAACCTCCTCCTTCATTAGTTCTGTGGTTATAACCTAGAGTAGTAAAATAGTTTAATTTTTCTGTTTTATAATTTAGATTTCCTGTTAGCCCATAAGCTTCTGGGATACCTGTAGAAGCAATAAATGTTCCGTTGAAACCTTGGTTTTTTCCCTTTTTTAGAACTATGTTGATGATTCCAGATCCTCCTTCGGCATCGTATCGCGCTGATGGATTTGTAATAACTTCAACCTTATCAATTGCATCTGCAGGAAGCTGGCGTAAAGCTTCGGCAACATTTATAGCGTTAGAAGGTCTTCCGTCAATTAAAATTCGAATATTGTCGCTTCCTCTCAAACTTACATTTCCTTCGGTATCAACAGAAACTGATGGTACATTGTCTAGAACGTCACTAACAGTTCCACCTTTTACAATCATATCTTGACCAACATTATAAACCTTTTTGTCTAGTTTAATTTCTACTGTTGATTTTTCTGCACGAACCACAACTTCATTTAATTGAGCTGCATCTTCAGATAAATTTATAACACCTAAATTAGTGTCACCTTTAATGCTTTTTTGCTTTAATTCGGTTGATTTAAACGAAATAAATTCAATCTTAATATCATAAGTTCCCGGTGCAACAGCTACATCAAATTCACCTTTTGGATTGGTGATTCCACCAGCAATAACTTTAGTATCGTTTGGAGTAGTTATTGAAATTGTTGCATATTCCAACGGTTGTTTGCTTACTTTTTCTAAAACTTTTCCAGTAACTTTTACCTTGTTTTTTGCGGGCGGTCCCTGCTGTGCATAGTTGTAAAAACTTGTAAAAAGCAATACAAGGATTACAGCGAATTTGATTTTCTTCATTTTTTTTTGGTTTCTTTGATTCTTTAGACCGCAAATGTAGCTTTTGGTTTAAAGTGTAAGATCATAAAAAAATGTTAATTTGGTATTTAGTATTAATCTAAAAAAGAAGCCACTTTATCTAAATCTCTCCCAATAATTGCTTTTCCATCTTTTATAACAATTGGACGTTCAATTAGGATTGGGTTATCTGTCATTGCTTGAATAATTTCATCATTAGTCAATGTTTTTTCTTTGTAGTTTTCTATCCAAATTTTTTCTTTGGTTCTAACTAATTCTATAGGTTGCAGGTTTAATTTTTCAAGAAGTTCTTTTAATTCACTAAAGCTTGGTGTTTCAGTTAAATATGGAATTATTTCATATTCTTGATTTGTCTGGTCAATAAAAGCGAGGCAGTTTCTTGATTTTCCGCAGCGTGGATTGTGATAAATTTGTATCATTTTGTTATATTTAAAGTGTGCTGAAATAGGTTCTGTAAAAAAGAGGTATTTTAGCAATAACAAAAATAGGATTTACTATTTAAATAGAATTCTCATTTTAAAAATTTTAAATATATGTTTTTAGAGCAAGGTGTTAAACCTGAAAATAAATTTTGGAAGTATCTTTTAGGTTCGGTTTTTATTATTACAGCTTCATTCGTAGGGCAGGTGCCTTTTACGATTGCAGTTTTTTGGAAAAGTTTCTCCGATAAAACTGGTTTTCCAAATGATAATGATGCGGCATTAAAAATTTTTGAACCAAATCTTACTTTGTTCTTAATAATGATTTCATTTGTTTTTGCTCTAGCAGGTGTTTATTTTGTTGTAAAATACATACATCATCAAACCGTGTTGTCAGTTACAACAGGGAGAAAAAAAGTCGATTGGAGTCGTATTTTGCTCTCTTTTATTTTATGGTCGGTTTTTTCTATTGTAAGTTTTTCTGTCTTGTATTTTCAGGCTCCCGAAAAGTTTGTGTGGAATTTTAAGCTGATTCCATTTTTGATTTTAGTAGTTATTGGTGGTATTTTAATTCCTATTCAAACAAGTACAGAAGAATATGTTTTTAGAGGTTATTTAATGCAGGGTTTCGCAAATTTAGCGCAGAATAAGTGGTTTCCGCTTATGATGACTTCATTGATATTTGGATTTATGCATATTTTAAATCCAGAGGTTACAAAAATGGGATATATAATAATGGTGTATTATATAGGAACAGGTTTGTTTCTAGGGATTATTACATTAATGGATGATGGGATGGAACTGGCTTTGGGTTTTCATGCCGCTAATAATCTGGTGGGAGCTTTATTGGTTACTTCAGATTGGACGGTTTTTCAGACACATTCTATTTTTATTGATTTGTCAGAACCTTCTGCTGGTTTTGATGTTATTTTTCCAGTTGTAGTGGTGTATCCGATATTGCTTTTTGTTTATAGTAAAAAATACAATTGGACTAATTGGAAAGAAAAATTAACGGGTAAAATTAAGCTAACAGAATTATCAAATTAAATACAATCATGCAAAACTTAACACATAAAAATGTACACAATTATTTTAAATTAGATGGTTATCATTTGAATGCAGCCGATTTGTGTCAAATTGGATATAGTTTTATCAAAGAAGGCGATGCATATGAGCGATCTATTGGTGAATTTTTTCTGGATTGGTTTGATCATAAGGATTATATCGAAATGACGACTTCTGGAACAACTGGTCTTCCTAAGTTAGTTAGACTTGAGAAACAAGCCATGATTCAATCGGCTTTGGCAACAGGAGATTTCTTTGGTTTAAAACCGGGAGATAAAGCACTGCTTTGTTTGCCAACTCAGTTTATTGCTGGAAAAATGATGCTGGTTCGAAGTTTAATATTAGGTTTAGAGCTTGATGTGGTAGTGCCAAGTACGGAGCCTTTGGCTTATAATAACAAGCAGTATGATTTTGTGGCAATGGTGCCTTTGCAGGTTCAAAATTCAATTGAAAAATTAAAAAATATTAAAAAGTTAATTATTGGAGGAGCAAAAATTGACAGTTCACTTGAAGAGAAATTACTGCCTTTAAAAACGGAGATTTATGAGACTTATGGGATGACGGAAACCATAACGCATATTGCAGCCAAAAGAGTAGGGGAAAGTGTTTTTTCAATTTTACCAAATGTAAAGATTGAAAAAGATGATCGTGGTTGTTTGGTTATTTATGTCTCTTCGATTTCTGATGAACCTATTGTTACTAATGATTTAGTAGATTTAGTAAATGAGAATCAGTTTAGTTTTTTAGGAAGATTTGATAATGTAATTAACAGCGGCGGCGTAAAGCTTATTCCTGAGCAGATAGAAGCGAAGTTAACAGGCAAAATTAATAATCGTTTTTTTGTGACTGGTGTACCGGATACAACTTTAGGCGAAAAACTAATTTTAGTGATTGAAGGCGAAAAACAAGATTTTGCACCAGATTTTTTTGATGTTTTAGGAAAATTTGAAAAGCCAAAAGAAATTGTTTTTGTTCCGAAATTTAAAGAAAATGAAAACGGAAAACTGCTGCGTAAACCGAGTTTACAATCTTAAAAAAGGTAAATAAAAAATCCCAAATTCCAAGTTTTAAAATTGGAATTTGGGATTTATCTTGATAGCTATCGGGAATGGAATTTATTTAGCTTTTCTTTCCAAAAGTGCCATGTAGAATCCGTCAAAACCAGATTCTGAAGCTAATAATTTACGATCTTCTACAAAAGTAAATTGTTGTCCGATTTCGGTTTTTAAGAACTTTTGTACTTGCTCTTGATTCTCAGACGGTAAAACAGAACAAGTTGCGTAAACTAATTTTCCGCCTGGTTTTACAATTTTAGAATAGCTTTCTAAAACTTCACTCTGAACTTTACGGATATTGTCGATAAACTCAGGTTGTAATTTCCACTTAGAATCAGGGTTTCTTTTTAAAACTCCTAATCCACTGCAAGGCGCATCAATTAATACGCGATCTGCTTTTTCATGCAGTTTCTTGATCACTTTTGTAGAGTCAATTATGCGGTATTCAATATTAAAAGCACCATTTCTTTTTGCTCTTAATTTTAATTGCTTTAGTTTGCTTTCATACAAATCCATTGCGATCAATTGTCCTTTATTTTCCATTAAAGAAGCAATATGCAAAGTTTTTCCACCTGCTCCAGCGCAAGTATCTACTACTCGCATTCCAGGCTTAACATCTAGAAAACCGGCAACCAATTGTGAGTTAGCATCCTGAACTTCAAAAAGTCCTTGTTTAAAAGCATCTGTCAAAAATACGTTTGCTCTCTCTTTTAAAACTAAAGCTTCTGGCTGATCTTTTAAATATTCTGTTTCAATATTTAAATCCATCAAGGTGTTTCTTAAGTTTTCTTTGGTACCTTTTAATGTGTTAGTTCTTAGAATAACTTTAGCAGGCTGGTTTTGAGCTGTAATTTCTTTCGACCAAATCTTTTCGCCAAGTTCTTTTACACCCAATTCATCCATCCAGTCTGGAATAGATTCTTTTAAAGCTCTCACTTTCGAAAGTTCGTCAAAACGTCCTTTGATTTTTCTTTCAGGAGTTCCTTCTAATTGTCTCCAATCTGGGATTGGGTATCCTCTTAAAACAGCCCAAACAGCAAACATTCTCCATAGATTGTCTCTGTCATAAGGTTCTTTAACTTCTGCGATTTCTGCGTATAATCTTTTCCAACGAACAATTTCGTATATCGTTTCAGCAACAAACTTCCTGTCAGAACTTCCCCAACGTTTGTCTTTTTTTAATGCTCTGGCTACCACTTTGTCTGCGTATTCTCCTTCATTGAAAATTGCGTTCAAAGAATCGATGGTAGTATAAACTAAATTTCTGTGTAATCTCATTTCTAATATTTGAGTTGCAAAGGTACTATTAATTGATTGAAAGTTAAATTTTTAATACTGAATCTTATTTCTGATTCTCATTAAAAGAAAAAACACTCTTAATTAGAGTGTTTTTTTTGAAATATTTTGGGCGCTTTTATTCTTTAGGAACAATACGCGTTAATCCAATGTTTTCTGGAGCATGAAGCACCATTGGGAATTTCTCTACTTTAACAGAACTGCTGTCTAAGCCAAAAGCTCTTTCTTCAGACAAACTCAGTTTTTTGATAAAGAAATACGAGTTCATAATGATGTTTTCGTGCCATCTTAAATCGTTGTCATTTGATAAAAATTTCTCAGACAATACAAATTTAAAGTCTCCAATAATATTGTTTTTATTCAATGATTCGTAACGACTTGTAATATCAACTTCACCGCGTTTCACCATATCTCGAATTACTTCTCTAAACATTAAATTGATTTTTGTAGGTTCTCTAAAACCTAAATTAAAATCGATTCTGTAAATGTCGTCTTTAGCAATTTCGGTAACTTTATATTGTGTTTTATAAGGTTCAGTAAGAATGTTTACGTGAACAAACCAATAAATATCGGCTCTTTTTGGACGTTTTTGTAAGATCGAATAAATTACTTTTTCCTCTAATTCGTCAACGCGATTTGCATTAGTCATATAGACTAAGTGCGTAGCATATTTAGGAATAGAAAGGTCTTCGCTCAACTCCATTAATACCTTTTTATAATCGTCAATTTTGACAACTTTAGTATAGTTTTTGTTGATTTTCTTAGCAAGATACCAAATCGTCATTATAGAAATAAGTATACTCGCAATGATTAAAGTTACATAACCTCCTTCGGCAAATTTTGTAATGTTTGCGATAAGGAAACTGAATTCGATTAATAAATAAATCGTAATAAGAGGCACCATGAAATACAGTTTTACACGTTTCATGATTAGGTAATAATTCAGCAAAATGGTAGTCATGATCATGCATAAAATAATCGCAAGACCATAGGCATGCTCCATGTTTCCTGATTTTTCAAAGTGCAATACAATACCCACACAACCAAAAAATAATAACCAGTTTATTGACGGAATATATAATTGACCTTTAACTTCAGTAGGATATTTGATTTTTACTTTTGGCCAGAAATTCAAACGCATTGCTTCATTGATCAAAGTAAATGATCCGCTTATAAGTGCTTGAGAAGCAATAACTGCAGCCAAAGTTGCTACAACAATACCAAATGGTAAAAACCAATGCGGCATAATAAGGTAAAACGGATTTCCGTTTTCTCCGCCTAATTGCTGTAGGGTGCTTCCTTCATGGTGAATAAGATATGCAGCCTGACCAAAGTAATTTAATACCAAAGTCGTTTTTACAAACATCCAGCTTATTCTAATATTTTTTCGACCGCAATGTCCCATATCTGAATACAAAGCTTCAGCTCCAGTAGTACATAAAAATACAAAACCAAGAACAAAGAAACCATCAGGATGAACAGACAATAAGTGATATGCGTAGTAAGGATTTATAGCTTTAATAACTTCAGGGAAGTTCATAATCTGAATAAATCCTAATGTTCCTAACATGGCAAACCAAATCAGCATCATTGGAGCGAAAAACTTTCCAACTAGTTTAGTTCCAAATTGTTGTATCGTGAATAGGACAAAAAGAATGGCAATTACAATATAAACAATGGTTTGAGTTTCCATTGTTGGGTAGAATGCTCTAATTCCTTCAACCGCTGATGAAATTGAGATTGGCGGTGTAATAATACCATCTGCAAGCAGTGCGCTTCCTCCAATAATCGCGGGTACAATGAGCCATTGTATTTTGGTTTTTTTGACTAAAGCGTATAAAGCAAAAATACCGCCTTCGCCGTGATTGTCCGCACTTAAAGTTATAAGCACATATTTTATAGTGGTTTGTAAAGTCAAAGTCCAAAACACACATGAAATACCGCCTAATACAATGTCGGCATTAATGGTATGGTCGCCAAGAATGGCTTTCATTACGTACAATGGAGATGTACCAATATCTCCATAAATAATCCCTAATGTTATCAATAAACCCCCTATAGACAACTTACTATGTAAGTTTTTATGCGATGCGCTCATGTATATTTTTATAAAAGACGGTTGCAAATTTACTGTTTTAAAACAAATTAGCAGCAATTATAATTAAAAAGATAAAAAAAAGCACAATCCCCAAATTGTGCTTTTAGTTTTAAATAAAAAATAGAAATATTTAAGTTATCCTCTTCGTCCGCCTTCTCTTGAGCCAGAACCGCTTTCTCTCTGCGGCTGGCTGCTTCTTGATTCCTGACTTCCTCTTGATGATTCAGAACGCTGTGCGTTTTGAGGTCTTGAGTAAGAGGAGTTGTCAGAGCTACCTCTGTTTTGAGAATAGCTTCTTGGTGATTCTGTTCTTTGTACAGGTGCAGCTGATTGATTGACAGTTCTGTTTGTTGAACTTCTGTCAGAATAGCTTCTTGATGATTCTGTTCTTTGTACAGGAACACTTCTTTCAGTGCTCATTCTATTGTTTGAATTTGATCTGCTTTCAGAATAATCTCTAGACGACTGATTTGTTTGCTCAGACACTCTGTTTGTTCTAGTTTCATAAGAAGTTCTTGGAGAAGATACATTCGAATTGTTTCTATTGTTGTCTGTTCTTACCGGATTTGATACAACTGTTGAATTTTCTCTGCTAGAATTTGTTGAACGATTTGTGTTGTTGTAATTTCTGCTAGATGTTGATCTGTTATCGTTATAACTTCTGTTGTTTCCAAAATCACTGTTAGAAGATACTCTGTTTGTGTTTGATCTGTTTGAATTATAAGTGTTTTGAGATCTGTTTGATTCTCTGCTTGCAATTCGTCTTTGATCTAAATCATATCTGTTTCCAGTATTAGCGTGTCTTTGCTCAAAACTATAATTTGGTCTAATTTTTTCGTAACCATAAGTACGTCTTGATTCATAAAGTACGGGAGCTCTATAGCTTCTTCTGTAGTTTACATAGTTGTAACGGTTGTTTACGTTGATGCAAACGTTGATGTTATTTCTATATCTGTAAACTGGATATGGACTCCAAGCTGTATAATATGTTGGATAGTAATTCCAGTACCATGATGAATAATAAGGTCTGTAGTTGGTAACCCAGAATGAAGAATAAATTACAGGAACAACATTGTAAACAGGCTCATAAATATAGTTTGTACCGTATAAATAAGAGTTTCCTACAATCTGAACGCTTACTTTGTTGTAATTGTCTCTTTCTACATCAATAGTAGCTACGTCTTGATAAACGTCACGATCTAATACAGCTTGAATAATTACAACGTGTGTTCTATTTTCTACAGATTCAATTACACGTAAATAATCAACCTGATCATCGCCGTTTAAATCTAGATTTGAAATTTGATATTTAGGATCATTTAAACGTCTTTCAAAGTCTTGAAGATTTGCTGATTCTCCAAACATCGAAGCAACCGCTCTAAGATCTAAGTTATCACTTATGTCTGAGTTTTTTGCGTAAACAGTAGTTTGGCTTTGTGCAGAACAAGAACCTAAAACTAATGCTGAGAGCGCTATAAAAAGTAGTTTAGTTTTCATGATAAAATCATATTAAGTATTAATGTTTTGGGATATCCAATTACTATGCCACAAATTTGTTTGTTGGATTTTGTGTTGTTAAGTATTAGTATTTCAGTGGTTTATGTTTTGTTGTTTAGGAAATGAGTTTTTATTTGTTAGATAATAGGTTATAAAAATGTTGTTTTATAAAAAAGCGAAAACTTATTTGAAATGTTATAATAAATTGTATTTTAGCAACAGCCAAATCTTATTTTATATGAAAAAACTAGTTTTATTTTGTGGTATTTTTATTTTATTGATGTCATTTCGAACATTTAATTATAAAACCGAAGTTACTTTCAGCAGTGGTTTTACATCAATGACAATAGATACTTTGTTTAAAGATAAAATAAGTATAAGAGCGATCTTAATTGATAAAAATAAAGTTTGGTATGGAGCTGATAATTCTCGTTTTGGATACTATGATTTAGATAAAAAAGAGAAGTTTGAAGAACATATTTATCGTGATACACTTAAATTAGAATTTAGAAGCATTGCGCAAACTTCAAAAAATGTGTTTCTATTAAGTGTGGCAAATCCTGCTTTGCTTTATTCCGTTGATAAAAAAGACAAAAAAGTAAAACTGGTTTACAAAGAGATTAATCCGAAAGTTTTTTACGACAGCATGCAATTTTGGAATGATAAAGAAGGTATCGCTATAGGAGATCCAACAGAAGATACTTTTTCTATAATTGTTACTCGTGATGGCGGAGAAACTTGGACTAAAATATTATCTGATAAATTGCCAACAAATGCAGTGGGAGAGGCCGCTTTTGCAGCAAGTAATACAAATATTGTTATAAAAGGAAATGATACTTGGCTGGTTTCGGGTGGAAAAAGAGCACGTGTTTTTTATTCAGCAGATAAAGCAAAAACATGGAAAGTTGTTGAGACTCCTATTGTGCAAGGAAAAGCGATGACAGGTATTTTTACTGCAGACTTTTATGATTCTAAACACGGTTTTATTGCAGGCGGTGATTATGAGATTCCGAGCAGAAAAGTAGATAACAAGGCTTTTACAAAAGATGGCGGAAAAACTTGGGAATTGATAGGGCAGAATATGGGGTTTGGTTATGCGTCATGTGTGCAATATGTTCCTGGAGGAAATGGAAAAGAAATTATTTGCGTAGGTTCTGAGGGAATTCAGTATTCTCAAAATGGAGGTGAAAACTGGACGCAATTATCTACAGATACTAAATTTTTTACTGTTCGTTTTATTAACAGAAATACTGCAATAGCTGCAGGTCATAATAAAGTAGTTCGACTTAATTTTAAGTAAAAAAATAAGAACCCTAAATAATAAAGTAAGTATTATTATATAGGGTTCTTATCGCTGTTGTATTTTTAAGAAGCTTAATTTTTTCCTGCTTTGTCTCGATATTGTTTTAACAATTTTCGATTAAAATCATCTTCTGATTTTTTAAGCTTTAATATTTTCTTTGCCGAAAGTATTTTTTTAAGGTTTGCGGTGTATTTTTCGCGTAAAAGATAAAGTTCTTTATCCGTAGATTCAATTTGAGATAATAATGCAGCTGCTTCTTTTTCTGAAAGAGAACTTAGATTATCATCATCTAGTTTACGCAGGTAAGTTTTCATTTTGTTATGACGCAGTTCGTATTGTTTATCGTCATAAGTGTTGTAAATAGGCCAAAATTTTTCAGCTTCAGTCGAAGTAAGTTCTAATTCAGTTGTTAAAAAAGAAACCTTATATGCTTTGATTTTTTCACGTTTATCATCAGCTTTGTCATTTTGAGCATAAAATGAAAAGCTTACTAAAAACAGAAGGAATGTTAGTATATTTTTAGTTTTCATATTTTAATTTTTTTGTTTTTTATTCAGAAATTAAATTTTCAATATTTGGATTAGAAGATAAAATGTCTTCTAGAGTTTCTTGCTCCAACGCAACATTTTTATTCAGCTTTTCAATGTCTTTAGTGTCTAATTCTCGAATTAAATCGTATTGATTTAAATTTGATTGATAAGATAAATAAGTTTCTAAAGTCGCTTCATCGAGTTCTTTTGATGTTGCATTGTAATTGTTGATAACAGGAATCATTAATGCAATACCAACTACAGCGGCAGCAATAAGTGTGATCGTTTTTTTGCGTTTGTAAATCGGAATTACTTTAACTTCTTCTTCGTTTATCTGCTGTAAAACTTTTGCCGAAAGTGTATCAAAATAATTTTCAGGAGTTTTAAATCCTGATGATATTTTCGGTTCGTTTTCTAATTTAAATGCTTTCATAATAACAATAAGATAAGTTTTGCTACAAAAGGTTTAATTTGATGTAACATATATTTCTATTTTTTTTACGGCATGATGATAAGACGCTTTTAATGCACCAACTGATGTTCCAAGAATTTCTGAAATTTCTTCGTACTTTAATTCTTCAAAATACTTCATTTTAAAAACTAACTGTTGTTTCTCTGGTAATGTAATTATTGCCTTTTGAAGTTTGATCTGAATTTCATCACCATCAAAATAAACATCTGATTTTAAATTATCAATTGTTCTGTTTTGCAGGCTTTCAGAAGTAATACCATTTAGTTTTGCCTTCTGATTTAAAAAAGTCAAAGCTTCATTTGTTGCAATGCGATACATCCAGGAAAAAAGTCTGCTTTCTTCCTTGAAGTTTTTTAAGTATTGAAATACTTTAACGAAAGTGTTTTGTAAAACATCGTCAGCATCATCATGATTCAAAACAATATTTCGAATATGAGAATACAATGGTTTTTGATAATCAGATAGGAGCTTTTGAAACGCTGTATTTTGCGTTTTAGGATTTAATAATTGTTGTATAAATTCCTTCTCGTCTGTCAAACTTTTTGATTTATCAAACCTTTTATATAGTATTAGATTGAATTTTAAACAAAAGGTTTAATAGACCTTTAAAAATTTAGAATTCTGATTGCTCTTCTTCTTGGTTTTGGGTAGGTGAAGCAACAGGTTTTGGAGCTGCTGGTTTTGGTGTTACGGGTTTCGTTACTGCAGGTTTTGCGGCTTCAGGTCGCACAGTGTCAACACCTTCTTCTGGTTCAGGCGAATAAACGGGTGAGCTGACTGGCGCTGCAGGAACGATTTTAGGAATAATAGGGAAATAAATTTCTGTTAGTAATTTAGATGGACTTTTTACATCTAATTTACTGATCGATAAAACTTCAAGATGTGACCAGCTTAATTCTGGTTTTATCTTTTGATTGTTGATATATGCTGTTGTTTTTGAAATAGCTTCGTTAGTATGCGAATAATCACCTTTTAAAGTGGTTTTTACAGCATCAAAACCATTTAGTTTTCCTGATAAAATATCACTTCCAGAACTAATTGAGATTTCTTTGTTTATAGGAAGACATATCGAAATTTTTGCCAATCCTGATGCAGTGTCGTAAGTATGATAAATAATAAACGGTTTTCCAGTTGCAGTTAAACCATTGGTCTCGCTAAACTGAATAAGTTTCGGAATAACAATTCTGGCATTTTTATTTACTTTCTGAATTTCACTTGTAAAAGTCTGTTTGATATAAGGAGTTTCAGTTTTCTTTACAACTCCATTTACTTCTACAGCATAAGTTTTTGTTTCGTAATCTAAATTCTTGTCAATATTCGCGAGGCTTTTTTCGTAAATAGTTCCAATAACTTTGTCAGAACCGCCATTTAGCGCCGTGTATATTTTAAACAAAAAGCTCATAGTTCCTTTTGCTTTCCAAGTAACTTTTGTTTTACCTGCCAAAGTATCTTTAAAAGTCCAAGTTACATCAGCTTCTGTACCGTCATACTTCATCTTTTGTTCAATACTTTCACCTTCTTTTGTTTTTAAGGTAATTGCATTTCCATTGCCTTCATCACCTGACCAATAAAATGATGCTCCATTTCCGCTGGTTTTGTTCGGAAAAGTCATTTTTATTGATGGATCTTCTGTAGACCAAGATTCAAAATCTTCATAGTTTCTAAAATCATTTACATAATTATAGACTGTAGCTTTTGGCGAATTGATGACTTTGCTTCTTTCAACAGAAAAAATCCCTTTTTGGGTAGCAACAAAAACGGTTAGAGCAACTAAACTTAATAATAGTAAAAGAAATAAATATTTTAGAATCTTCATTGGTGCAGGTTTTGCGTAAAGTTATAAATTTTATTGCGAGTCCAAACTAATAACAAAAATAAAAGTTGGATTCCGCTTTCTCGAATTAAAGGACTTTATAAAATAACGATTGGGGAATAGTTAAATTGTGCTTTTCTTGAAAGTTTAAGTTTTGGGGCTTATCTTTTTAGAAAGACTTTAATCACGAATAAAATCGCAATAAAAAGAAGAAATGCAATAAGGACTTTGTAATTTCCTTTGTAAAAAACTTTATGCAGCGCTACATCTTTACGGTAAGCAAAAATCATTATGATTACAAAAGCGATAAAAAAACAGAGTCCGAAAATTAATTGTCCTTGACTAAACATACTTTAAAAATTATTTTTGACAAATTTAGAGAATTGTATACGATTTGTTGCTAATTTGCCATTTCATTTAATCAAATAAAAACATGAAGAAACAACTGGATGCAGTTACAGAATTTCATACTGCTTTTAAAATAGGTCACAGTCATACTCCAATTGCTGATTTAGGAGAAACTAAAAAACTGCTTCGTTATAATTTAATGAAAGAAGAAAATGAAGAATATCTTGAAGCGGTTCAAAATAATGATTTAGTTGAAATTGCTGATGCACTTGGTGATATGATGTATATTTTGTGCGGTACAATTATCGAACATGGTTTGCAGGATAAAATTGAAGCTGTTTTTGATGAAATTCAGCGTAGTAATATGAGTAAACTTGGCGAAGATGGGAAGCCGATTTATCGTGAAGACGGAAAAGTAATGAAGGGGCCAAATTATTTTAAACCTGATTTTTCGAAGTTGCTGTAAAGAAGATTAAACGCAATCCCGATAGCTATCGGGAGCTAAGTTTTTTTTCTGTAGTTCTTATAAAAAAAAAGCAAAGAACACAAAGCTTTGTCTCATTTTTGTCATTTCGACGAAGGAGAAATCTTCGCAAGTAGCTCGATAAAGATTAATGATTCTGATTGCGGAGTTACTCGTGAAGATTTCTCCTTCGTCGAAATGACAAGATTGTGTTTTATCTTATCTACACGATAAGTTTAATTATAAATAAAAATAAAAAACCCGATAAAACTAAATTTATCGGGTTTCTTTTTAAATATGGTTTAGGATTATTGAACCTTAACAGTCCATCCGTAAGTATCTTCAGAAAGTTTGTTTTGAAGACTTGTTAGTTTTTCTTTCAAGAATGAAGCGTATGAATTCTCTACTGGAGTCATTTCATAATATTCACCTTTATATGAGAATCCTTTAATTACGCTGATAACTGCAGCAGTACCAGCTCCAAAAATTTCTTTTAAAGATCCGTTTTTAGCAGCTTCAACTAGTTCAGAAACAATTACTGGACGAACTTCAACATTTAAACCTTCTTTTTCAGCCATTGCAATTAAACTTTTTCTAGTAATACCATCTAAAATTCTTTCGCTTGTTGGAGCTGTCAATAAAGTATCATTAATTCTGAAGAAAACGTTCATTGTTCCAGCTTCTTCTAATTTTGTATGTGTAGCATCGTCAGTCCAAATAACTTGTTGAAAACCATCTTTGTTTGCTAAGTTAGTTGGGTAAAACTGAGCAGCGTAGTTTCCAGCTGCTTTTGCAGCACCAATTCCACCATTTGCAGCTCTACTGTAATGTTCAGCAATAATTACTTTTACTTCGCCTCCATAGTAAGATTTTGCTGGAGAAAGTAAAATCATAAATTTATATTCGTCAGATGGATTTGCAATTACTCCAGGTCCTGTAGCGATCATAAAAGGACGAATGTACATACTTGCACCATTTCCTCTTTGAATCCATTCTTGGTCGATTTTTAATAATTCGTTCAAACCTTCCATAAATACATCTTCCGGAACTTCTGGCATTGCCATACGTACAGCAGAACTGTTGAAACGCTTGTAGTTTTCATCAGGTCTAAACAACCAAACATCATTATTTTCATCTTTGTAAGCTTTCATTCCTTCAAAAATTGCTTGACCATAATGAAAGACTTTAGAAGATGGATCCATTAAAATAGGAGTATACGGCTTAATGACCGGAGTCTGCCATTGCCCGTCTTTATAATCACATTCTAATAAATGGTCTGTAAATACAGCACCAAAGCTTAAGTTTTCAAAGTCTACAGAGCTTATCTTAGACGATTCAGCTTTTCTGATTTCAATTTTGCTTGTTTGAGTTGTACTCATAATTATGTAAAGTTTTTATCTAATTTGTATTCTTTCAAATGAAAATCTAACGTAATGATCTGATGAAGAATAGGTTTTGTTGAATGCAAAATTACGGAAAAATATATAATTTGTTTAGTAAAACTGCATTAATTCCTGTATTTGACTGAGATTTGTTTATCTTATAATAAACCTAAAATTTTAGCGAAGTTTTATAAAGATTTTATGAAAAAAGTGTCGTTTTTTAAGGCTTTACGCATTTGTTTTGACTAATTTTGACTGAGAAAATGGACTATAAATCAATGTAAAGGCATTGTAAAATTTGAAAATAGTGAAAAGAGAAATAATTAAAACGCTAGATGGTTCAACAACAATTCATTTGGAAGAATGGAACGAAAGTTACCATTCTAAACATGGTGCTATTCAAGAAGCAAAACACGTGTTTATAAAAAATGGGTTGTCATTATTTGAAAGTAATCCGGTTTCTATTCTTGAAATTGGTTTTGGAACTGGTTTAAATGCTTTTATTACTTTTTTAGAATCAGAAGAAAAACAGCAGCATATTAATTATGTTGGAGTAGAAGCATATCCGATTGCTGCAAGTGAAGTTTTGGCAATGAATTATGTTGAAGAATTAGAAGCAGAAAGTTTTTCGGAAGTATTTAAAAAAATGCATGAAAGCGAGTGGAATGAAGAAGTGAAAATTAACTCAAGATTTTCGTTAACTAAAAGAAAACAATTTTTTGATGAAATCGACGATTTAGAAATTTTTGATTTGATTTACTTTGATGCCTTCGGATATAGAGTGCAGCCAGAGCTTTGGAGTACAGCCATTTTTCAGAAAATGTACAATAGTTTAAAGCCAAATGGCGTTCTTGTTACATACGCCGCTCGAGGAATTGTTAAAAGGAGCATGATTGAGGTTGGTTTTACTGTTGAAAAATTAACAGGACCTCCTGGTAAAAGAGAAATGTTTCGAGCTTTTAAAAAGGTTTAAATGAGTTGTTTAGAACGATTCTATATTGATTTATGTGTAGTAAGAAAACGTATTCGCTGCTAAAGTTTTTAAAAAAATAAGTTAAAAATTGTCTTTATGAATGATATTTGCTTAAATTTGGCTCGAGTTTAAAATAATAGATAACCCCCGAAAATCTTATTTTATTATGTCAAAAATAATGTTTGATTACACGAAATCAATACTTGAAAGAGTAAGTTTCGATCCGATACTTTTCTGTAAAGAACTAGAAAAAGCTATCAAAACACTGTTGCCATACGAAATGGAACAATTGCAAGAATGGTTATTAAATTTTATAATTGAAAAACCAGAACTAAAACAAAGTCTACTACTAATTAAAGTATAAAAGAAAAGGAGCCGAAATTGGCTCCTTTTTTATTTTTATTTCTTTTGCAGCGGACTGATGATTTGCACGTTTTGAAAAACAATGGCTCCTTTTACGACGCCGGCAATTGTTGATCTTAGTGCATCAATAATTTGCATTTTTAATTCGCTCTTCGGGTAAATTAAACTTACTTCGCGAGCAGGTTTTGGTTCCTTAAAATTTCGTAGTTTCAGTTTGTCGGATTCTTTTAAATCTAAAGTGTGCAAATACGGAAGTAGTGTTGTACCCAAACCTTCGTCGGCTAGTTTTATCAAAGTTTCAAAACTTCCGCTTTGAATTTGAAAATTATTTTGTTCAGCATCAGCACTGTGTTTGCATAAATTCAAAATTCCATCTCTAAAACAATGTCCGTCTTGTAAAAGTAAAATTTCATTGATGTTTAAATCAGCAACTTCGATTTCTTCTTTTTGAAAACTGCTGTGATGTTCTGGAATATAGGCTACAAATGGCTCAAAGTATAAGACGATCTCTTTTATTTTTTCATCTTCAAGCGGAGTTGCTGCAATAGCAGCATCCAAATGACCGTTTTTTAATTTTACAATAATTTCATCCGTATTAAGCTCTTCAATTAAAAGTTTAACTTTTGGATATTTCTTAATGAAATTATTTAAAAACATAGGTAAAAGAGTCGGCATAATGGTTGGGATAATTCCTAGTCGAAATTCTCCGCCAATAAAACCTTTTTGCTGCTCAACAATATCTTTAATTCGGTCAGCTTCGTTTACAATATTCTTTGCTTGGTTTACGATCTTTTGCCCAATATCTGTAAGCTGAATAGGTTTTTTACTTCGGTCGAATATTAAAATATTTAGTTCTTCTTCAATTTTTTGGATCTGCATACTTAAAGTAGGCTGAGTCACAAAGCATTTTTCAGCAGCAAGCGTAAAATTTTTATGCTCTGCAACGGCTAATACATATTGTAATTGAGTTATCGTCATTTTAATAGAATTTTTTGATGCAAAAATAACTAAATATAATTTTTTTTTATGTTTTTTTTGAAGAAGTTAGCTTAAATTTGTAGTAAACTCATTATAAAAAATGAAAATTATGAAAACAAATATTTTAGGACTTCCAGTAAAAGAATCAGAGTTATTAGTAAAAGAACTAAATGTTCTATTGTCAAATTTTCAAGTTTATTATCAAAATCTAAGAGGAATTCATTGGAATATTAGAGGAAAACGTTTTTTTGATCTGCATGTTAAATTCGAAGAATTGTATACAGATTCACAATTAAAAATTGATATGATCGCCGAAAGAGTTTTGACAATTGGAGGAACACCTTTACATACATTTGAGGATTATATTAAAAATAACAAATTAACTGTTGGGAAAAATATATCAAATGATGAGAAAGCAGTTCATTTAATTGTGAGTTCTTTATCGGATTTGCTAAAAATTGAGCGTGAAATCTTGAATAAATCTGCAGAAATTAACGATGAAGGTACGAATTCGATGATGAGTGATTTTATTGCAGAGCAGGAAAAAACGATCTGGATGATGAATGCTTGGCTTGATGAAGAGTTATAATAACTTGTTTGTTAGTAAATTAAGAGGCAGAATGAGTAGGTTTCCCATTCTGCCTTTTTTATGAATGTTAAATTTCTATGAAAATTTTGATTGGATGCTTTGATTTTGTTTGTATAACGTTATTTTTGCTGGAATGAAATTAGTTGCTCGCATATTATTATTCATATTCATTGCTTTCTTATCTACCCCTACAATTATTACGGTGATGAAGAAAAGCACGGATACGTCTATATTTTTCAGTTTTTCTGAAGAAGAGCATTCTCATAAAGAACTTAAGGCTGCTGTATATCCAGCAATACTTCAACACGAAGTTGTTATGCCTGTTTATATTGAAAAAAAGACGATTGCGTCTGAAAATATTGTAAAACTAGACAATATTTCTCCGAGCATTTTTGCTCCACCTCCCAACTTGGCATAATACTTCCGATTTATTTTGAACTAACTGCATTTTTGATTAAATGCGGTAAAACTTTGATGAATAATTTATTTAGTATTGTATTATGACAAAAAAAATTAATCTTTTTGCCAACCTTAAGTCTGACTTTGCTTCAGGTTTAGTGGTTTTCTTGGTCGCTCTTCCGTTGTGTTTAGGTATTGCAATGGCTTCTGGAGCGCCTTTATTTTCTGGAATTATTGCAGGTGTTATTGGTGGTATAGTGGTTGGTTATTTGAGCCAGTCGCATATCAGCGTTTCAGGACCAGCAGCCGGACTAACAGCTATTATTTTAACCGCGATTACTGATTTAGGTGCTTTTGATGTGTTTTTGATGTCTGTTTTTATTGCAGGACTAATTCAATTAGCATTAGGGTTTTTAAAAGCCGGAAGTATCTCCAATTATTTTCCAACAAATGTTATTGAAGGAATGTTGGCAGGTATTGGAATTATCATTATTTTAAAACAATTACCTCACGCATTTGGTTATGATGCAGATTTTGAAGGTGATCAGGCTTTTGTTCAAAATGACGGAAGTAATTCATTTTCATTTCTGTTTGATGTAGTTAATCACATTCACTTAGGGGCAGTGGTAATTTCGCTTGTCTCTCTTGCAATTTTAATTTCTTGGGATAAAGTTCCTTTTTTAAAGAAATTAAAGTTAGTTCCAGGTGCGCTTGTTGCTGTTGTCTTAGGAGTAGTTTTAAATGAATTTTTTGTTTCTTCAGGAAGCTCATTGGCGATTGCAAAAGAACATTTGGTTTCATTGCCAGTTCCAAAATCTTTTGACGAATTTAAATCTATTTTAATTACGCCAAACTTTGCTGCGGTTACAAATCCTCAAGTTTGGGTAGTTGCTATTACAATTGCCATTGTAGCTTCTATTGAGACACTTTTATGTATTGAGGCTGCAGACAGAATGGATGTTCAAAAACGTTATACTAATACAAATGTTGAGCTTAGAGCGCAAGGTATTGGTAATATTGTGAGTTCACTTTTAGGAGGTTTACCAATGACTTCTGTAGTAGTGAGATCTTCTGCAAATAATAATGCAGGAGCAAAATCAAAAATGTCGGCTATTATTCACGGTGTATTGTTATTGATAAGTGTTTTGTCGATTCCTACTATTTTGAATAAAATTCCATTAGCAACATTAGCAACAGTTTTAATTTTAGTGGGATACAAATTAGCTAAACCAGCTACATTTAAACATTTCTGGGAAAAAGGAAAATATCAGTTCATACCTTTTGTTGCAACCTTAGTATTTGTTGTGGCTACAGATTTACTTAAAGGTGTGGCGTTAGGAATTATTATTAGTGTTATTTTTGTATTAAGAGGAAACTTAAAAAGAGCATACAGCTTTAAAAAAGAAGAATACGAAGACGGAGATATTATTCATATCGATTTAGCGCAAGAAGTTTCTTTCTTGAACAAAGCTGCAATTAAATTGACTTTGAGTGAGATTCCTGAAAACTCTAAAGTGGTTATTAGTGCAGAGGATACTGAGTATATTGCACATGATGTTTTAGATTTAATTCGTGAGTTTAAAGAAACACGTGCTATTGACGAAAATATCGAAGTGAAGCTGAAAGGGTTTAAAGAAGCTTACGAACTTGAAAACACTCCAGAAAATAATAATCATGTCTCTATAGAACATTATTACGATGTTGCTAAAAGAGAAATAGTACTAAAAGAAAAAGTTTAAACAAATTATATTAATTAAAGGTATTTCTTCATGGTGAGAAGTATTAGAAAATTAGATAACTTTACCGTAAGTTATTTTTAATATGTTTAAGCATGTTGAAATACCAATCAAAAAATCAAAAAAATGAAAGAGTTTTATAAGCAGTTACTAGAGAACAATAAGCAATGGGTTGAGAAATCATTAGCATTAGATCCTAATTTTTTTGCTGATTTAGCAAAAGGGCAGACTCCGCCTTTATTATGGATTGGGTGTTCTGACAGTCGTGTTCCTGCAAACGAAATTATTGGAGCAAAAGCGGGTGAAGTTTTTGTACACAGAAATATTGCAAATATGGTTGTTCACTCAGATATGAATATGTTGAGTGTTCTGGATTATGCAGTTAATGTTTTAAAAGTAAAACATGTTATTGTTTGCGGACATTACGGTTGTGGTGGCGTAAAAGCGGCTATGGGTCAGCAATCTGTTGGAATTATTGATAACTGGATTCGTCATATTAAAGATGAGTATCGTTTACACGATAAATATTTAAACTCAATTCAAGATGAAACAGAGCGTTTTAATGCTTTTGTTGAAATCAATGCTAAAGAGCAGGTTTATAACTTGGCAAAAACTTCGATTGTACAAGGTGCATGGAAAAGCGGTCAAGATTTAATGCTTCACGGATGGGTTTACGGATTAAATTCAGGTTTTGTTACTGATTTAAATGTAAATATTAGTTCAAACGAAGAGCTTGATGAAGTTTATCAGCTTGATCTTTAATAGTTAAATAAAAATTGTTATAAAAAATCGCCTCAAAAGGGCGATTTTTTTTATTCGTTTTCGTCTAGATTTTCATTAAAAGCAGACGGTAATAATGTTGGGATAAACTTGATTAGAATAGGCAGTAATAAACTTCCGCCGGGAAGTAAAAAGATGGTAAGCGACGGAATGGTTTTACAAATATCTAAAAGCTGTTTTTTTACTTTCTTCTTTTCCTTGGCATCCAAATCTCTCGTAGTAGAATAAGCCAATAAAACCATTAATTCCTTACTTTGGATAATTTCCTTAACCAATCTGTTTTTGTTTCTTACAATCAATTTTACAACGCTGTGCGTCATTTGATCATAAAAATGTTTGACAGGATTGGAGTAGTTAAAATAGGGAATTTTCTTTTTATGAGTGGTAATAAAAGCGTTTGTCGTAGCAATACTATTTGAAACAAAATCATCAGAAACGCCCATCATTGATCCTAATGAATACAAAAAGTAAGCTTCTTCATTTTCTACAACACCATCACTCCATAAAGCCATTCCAGCCATATCAATTAAGTAATATTGTTCTAATTTGTTGCTGAAATAGTCCAGTTGTAAAGTCTCCAAAGTTTCAACAGTAACTTTCGAGAATTTAGAGTAACGAATAGATGCTTCAAAAAGTTTAATTAATAAATCATCATGCTGAGATTTGATAGTTTTGGTTTTTAATGCCAACCCAACAATTCCAAGAACAGTTTCCTCAATTCGTTTTAAATATTTCTCAGGTATGTGGCCATGCGCTAAATATTGTCTAAATGCCAAAACATCAATAAACAAAAGAGCATTGGTTACCAGATGCGAAAAGTTCTTGCTGATAATACTATCATTTGTTTGTACTCTTTGATCTATTATATTTTCTAAAGATAAAGAAGGAGTATCTTTTGGCAGTAAAATTTTAAACAAATTGAAACCTTCAGGATTCATTTGTTTGTAGAATTTTAAAACTTCGGTAATAAAATGAAGAGGTTCAAAATCTCTTTTTTCTAGACAAAAAACATTGTAAAGTGTATTTAGTAAGGCGACTTTAGAAATTTCGGTTTTAAACCAGCCTTTTATCGGAATTGGAATTCGCGAATCAATAGCAATAATATGTCCATAAATAAAACCAGTTTCTCTAACTTTATAATAAAACGAATCAGTAGTTTCAAAAGGGATTGCTTCTGAAAACTTTTGTTCGCTAAAATACTTGTCTATCCAGCCTGGTGCAGATGGGTTAATCATTGACTTCAATTTATAGCTGCAAAGCTATATCTTTTTCTTGTTTTAGTGTGAATATAAAATAAAATAACCACTAGATTTTTGTGAAAAAATAGTGGTTATCGGTTTTATTTATTTGATAATTCCTGCGCAAGCAACTCTTCCGCCGGCATTTCCAGTTGGTTGAGTCGTAAAGTCATCAGTACCTTGATGAACAATTAAACCTTTTCCTAGAATATTTTTTGTTTCATCTTCGCAGCCAATGCACCATTCGTCAGTTGTCATTGTAATTGTTCCATTTCCTTTTTCATCCGCGGTAAAATTTCCAATATCACCTTTGTGATACTCTCCAACGCCCCATTTTCCATGCTTTTTAAAGGTTGGATTCCAGTGTCCTCCTGCGGAACTTCCATCAGCCGAAGTACAATCTGCTTTTTCGTGAATGTGTATAGCGTGAACACCTGGTGTTAATCCTGATATTTTTGCTGTAAAAGTCACCTTACCGTTTTTCTCTGTAAAAGTTGCCGTTCCTGCTACCTTGCTGTTGCTTTTAGGTTCTAAAGCTACAGTCAGAGTTTTGGCATCACTTGATTTTGTATTTGTTTTACAACCAATGACTAAAGCTGTAATTATAGCGAAAGACGCGATTATTTTTTTCATATTTATGGGCATTTAAATTAAATATTAAGTAAATTTAACATAAAATAACGACAAAGCGAGGTTGTAAAAGTTAAATAAAAGTCAAACTATTCCTTGTAATTTATTGAATGCACCAATACGAAACGGATTATATTGCGTAAATTAGTAGTGATTTTGAGTCCTGATTTTGTTCAAAAAAAGACTCAGTATGTTTAAATTTAATACTTTATTTTATGATGAAAAGAATTTTTACCATAGCCTTTCTAAGTGTATTGTTGATTTCTTGTAGTGCTTCTAAAGGCAAAAAAAATGATACAACAGCTAAACTTGATGGAAGTTGGGAACTTAATTTTATTACAGGTCCAAGAATTACCTTTGAAGGATTATATCCAAATAAGAAACCGACCATAAATTTTAATACAAAAGATAGTCAGGTTTCAGGTAATAATAGTTGTAATTCGTATACAGGAAAACTTGTTTTAGATGGTAATAAAACCGATTTTACACAACCTATGGCAGTTACTAAAATGATGTGCCTTGACGGACAGGGAGAAAGTGTGTATATGAATACGCTTCAAAAAATAACTTCGTATGATATTACAGATGATGGAAAAACACTTCTATTTATTTCTGGAGATATTGTCATGATGAGATTCACGAAAAAACAGTAAGGTTGCTTACTGTTTTTTTTTGATTTGGTTGATTGTTAAACAATATAAATGCTATTTAAAAATGAAAACTAAATTATCTATTTTATTAGTATTACTGGTCTTTCTGAATTTTTCTGTCTCAGCACAGCAAAAATCTAAAAAAGAACTAAAGGCCGAGAGAGAACTGCAAAAACAGAAAGAAATTGAGGCTTTGATTGATGCTAAAGATTTTGTTTTTGAAGCGCAAAAAGCTACTCCTACAGGAGGCAGGATTATTGATTTAGATTATAAAACTTATTTTTTAAATTTTAATACTGTAAAAACAACTTGTGATTTACCCTTTTTTGGACGTGGGTTTAATGTGGGATATGGAACAGACGGAGGAATTAAATTTGAAGGAGTACCTGATAATTTAAAGATTGAAAAGAATAAAAAAAACTATGTTGTGAAAGCAACAGTTAAAGGGAAAAATGATGTTTTTGATTTGGTATTTACCATCTTTTTTAATGGAAACAGTTCTCTTTCTGTCAACAGTAACAATAGATCTTCTATTTTTTATGATGGTATAGTAAGCGCGCCGAAGAAGGCTGTGAATAAGTAGTAAAGAGTTAGTATTAATGATGCCCTGAATTATTTTTATGCTAAAAAAGTCGTCTTGTTTTTTGTCTGTAAAGTGGTTGTTTGTATTATTATTTTTCTTTGGGGTATTATATTCCTATAGTCAAGATTTAGAACCAAGAGTTTACGCTAATGTTGCTAAAGATTTGAATGTTGTAGCAATTGGCTATGTTTTTATGAATGGTAATGTACTCACAGATCCTTCGCTGCCAATTACAGATTTTACGCTTCACAGCCACAATT
The DNA here is from genome assembly GCF_044005885.1 of Flavobacterium sp. FlaQc-30. Classification (NCBI taxonomy): domain Bacteria; kingdom Pseudomonadati; phylum Bacteroidota; class Flavobacteriia; order Flavobacteriales; family Flavobacteriaceae; genus Flavobacterium; species Flavobacterium sp. FlaQc-30. The sequence continues at coordinate 380,847 of NZ_JBIPCO010000002.1, forward strand.
TAGCAGTAAATTATATTCGAACTTTTGCAGTTTCTGATAAATTGGCTCGTGTACAAGTTGTGTTGCCTTATACATTCATGGATGGTTCGCAAACACGCACAAATGGTGATGTTTTAACAGGATCAAGAACTGGATTTGCAGATATGAAAGTTCGGTTAGGAATTAATTTATTAGGCTCTCCTGCACTCGATAAGACAGAATTTAGAAATTTTGAGCAAAAAACGATTTTAGGGGTAAGTTTAGTAACCTCAATACCAACGGGCAGATATTATGATGATAAACAAGTTAATATAGGAACAAACCGCTGGGGATTTAAACCTGAAATTGGAGTTTCAAAACGTTTTGCACATGTATATGCTGAAGCCTATGGCGGTATTTGGTTTTACACTAATAATAATGATTTTCTTGGAAAAAAATTAGAGCAAAAGCCAACTTATAGTTTACAGGCTCATGCCAGTTATTATTTTCAAAATAAAATGTGGGTAGGATTTAATACAAACTGGTTTTTTGGCGGAAAAACAATTACAGATGGTGTTTCTGATGACAGCCAAATTGATAATTGGCGGGTAGGAGCAACATTTTCAACTCCCATGGCAAAAGGGCAGTCTATAAAATTTCAGTATCATGTTGGAGCATATACTAATAACGGACTTAATTATTATGCTTTATCAGCTGCTTATCAATATTCATTTTTTTAGATAGAAAAAAAATGTACGATTAATGTGTTAAAAATCAGTATATTTGAGTATGCATAATCCACTAAGAACAAATTTAAAATCAAAATTATGAAAAAATTAAGTCTTATTTTTATTTTGGCTGCGGCCACGTTTTCTTCTTATGCTCAATCTTCTTTCAAAGAAGATTTAGATGTTGTACAAAGTGTTTATGGAAAATCGAAAAGTGATCTTGTAAAAGAATACATGAATTTATCTGATACTCAATCTGCAGCATTTACAAAAGTTTATGACAGCTATGAAGCGCAGCGTAAAGCTCTTGGTCAAACAAAATTTCAACTGCTTAATGATTATGCGGCCAATTACGCAACATTAACAGATGAAAAAGCAGATCAATTGGCAAAGGCGGCTTTGAAAAATGAAATTGATTACGAAAAGTTATTTTCAAAAACGTATGGTCAGGCAAAAAAAGCTGTTGGATCTATAAATGCGGCAAAATTTATACAGTTAGAAGTTTATCTTCAAACAACAATTCGTAACGAAATACAAAATTCAATTCCGTTTATTGGAGAATTAGACAAAGCAAAATTGAATTAAGAGATTTATATTGGCATAAAAAAGGCAGTTATTGTAATAACTGCCTTTTTTTTATACTCAATTTTCATTTTCGTCTTTCCTTTTATTTTGATCCTGTTTGATATAAATATCTTGCTGCGGAAAAGGAATTTCTATATTATTGGCTCTAAAAACTTTATCAATTTCAATAATTAAATCACTTTTTACATCACTTGCAAAATTTATATTTCCAACCCAATATTTAATAACAATATCAATAGAACTGCTGTTGAAAGTGGTTATCCAAATAATTGGTTCTGGATATTGAAGTACCAAAGAATGGTTTCTTAATATTTCATTCAACAAGGATTTTACATTTTCTAAATTAGTTCCGTACGCCACTCCAATAGAAATGTCTGTTCGTTTTTTATTGTTTGAAAGCGTCCAATTCGTTAAATGCTGGCTTAACAAATCTCCGTTTGGTATTATAACATCGGCACCGTCAAAAGTTCCCACAACACTGCTTCGGATACCAATAGATTTCATTTTTACCATTTGACCGCCTATTTCAATTGTATCATTTATATTAACAGGTTTTTCAAAAGCAATTATTAAACCGCTGACAATATTATTTACTAAAGTTTGAAGTCCAAATCCGATACCAACACCTAAAGCACTAATAATAATAGTTAAACGGTCAACAGGAATACCAGATGATATAAAAGCAAGACTTATTCCGATACTAAATATGGCAATTTGTATGAAAAGCATCCAGCTGCCAAATTTGTTTTTTTTAACGCCAGAAGATGAATTGATAGAAGTGCTGGTTAAAAACGCAACAATTTTAGCAATGACTACAGAAGCAATAATGATAAAAAAGAAAACCACAATACTTTGATAAGAATAATTGAAATCACCAATGTTTCGTGGTTCTGTAAAAAAGCCAATAATTGGATCAAGAATGGCTTGAAATAGATATGAATTCTTGCCTATAGACACCAGCCATCCAAGAACAAATAGAGTGTTAATTTTAGGATTAGTACTTATTTTTTCTAATTCGTTGCTGTTTAATAATTTCTCTTCGTTTGATTCTCTTAAATAATTAGAATAGTTTATAATGTCAGCAAGCAAACGGTACGTTGTGGTGAACAAATAATACATCAAAACCGTTATAATACCGTTTATAGCTAGAAGCTTTCCTAAATTATAGTTTTTACCAATTAGGATGAATAATATAGAAGCGATCTCAAAAGTTATTAAAACATATAAGCTGTATTTGAAAAAGGGATTTAAAATCTCTTTATTCTTTTTTAGATTATAAACTGTAAATGCAATTGATGAAAAAGCTATTATTAAAATTAAAATGACCTCTTTTACAGAGTGTGTTAGAATATTATTGTCATACAATCCTAGAAGAATAATAATGACATAAGCTTTCCAGACAAACTTTTCTTTTGGCGTAAAATATTCTTTATTTACGATGGTTAAAGCAATTATCGATACCAGCCAAATGAGCGCTGTAAAAGCAAAAGGAGGGTAGGTGAAGAAAAAATTGAACAAAGTAAATGAAACTAATACAGCGCACGAAATGGGATGTCTGAATATTTGTTTGGAAAGTTTTGTGGTATTGTAAACGCCCTCTTTTTTATACTTATTTTTAAGAAACAATAGATAAATGACTAGAACGACTGCAAGCAGAAGCATTAAAACAATTGTTTTAAAATGATTTGAAATGAAGAATATTAATATGATCGATTCTTTGGTAAGCGAGTAAAAAAACGATTCATAAAAAGACATTTCACTTGAGTTGGTACTAAAAATTGTTCCATCAGAATCTAATAGATTTTGAAATTCATTCTTTCGTATATTATCCGTCTCAATGATGTCGTTTTGCAGATCATACTTAAAATGTCTCGCGGTAATTTGCAGTTTACTGATACTGTCAAGTGCGTCCTTAAATCGTTTATTAAGCGAGTTGACATTAGAGTACATTTGAGAATAACGATCATAATATAGAATCTTTCGCAATGAATCTTTTGGAAGTGCAAACAGCGATTTTTGAATCGTTAAAGAATCAATTTTTCCTTGTATTTTGCTTAACTCGATGCTGTTGTTTTTGATCTTAGAAAGTTGAATTTCAAGACGCGTCTGTAATTCATTAAGCATAATCGATGTAACGGTTATGTTTCTAAGTGTTTGAAAATCATTTTGATTTTTGATTATACCATCTATAGCCGTTTTTTTTAGTTTGATAGCATAATCTAGTTCTGTGGTGAAAGCTTTGTAATCAATACCTGTTTTTAAAATGACATTGGCATCCTGAATGTTTTTAGAAATGGCATCAAATAATAAATTATGATTTTTGGTTATTTTATTTTCAATATAAAGCTGTCTGCTTTTCTCTTCATCTAATTTGAGTAAACTTTCAATTTTAGTATTTTTAGGAATCTCATTTTTTAGTTTTAGACTATCTTCTAAAATTGAATTTTGAGCATAAGATGTATAAACTGGACTTGCAGTTAAAAGTATAATTGCAAGTACTTTTAAAACAGTAAAGTTAATTATGATGTTTTTATAAAAAATAGTATTGCGAATTATAGTCGAAAATATCATAATACTTTGCTTTTGGGAGTTACCCCAAAAATACTATAAAAAAAAACAACCTAAAAAAAGTTTTTTTAGGTTGCTTAGTATTCTGTTTTTATTTGTTTCTAGTTTCGTATATGGTATTTACCATTCCGTTACGAGGCGCATCTAGAGGAAGTTCCCAGAACATTATACCGCCAAGTTTCTTAGCTTTTGCATATTCTGTTTTAGCTTTTATTGAAGTTAAATCGTCTCCAGTAGCAAATGTTTTTTCTTTTTCATTATACCAGTAAGGCGCTTTAGCTTTATCATCCCAAAAATATTTCCATCCGTTAGCTTCCGTATAATAAGTAGCGAAGTTTTTAAAATCAACCCCTTGAATATGTTCTCCAGCTTGATAAAGACCATTGTTTACATTAGCAACATTTTTCCATGTTCTAGTGTAAAAAGCACCTCCAATAACTAATTTTTCAGCAGGAATTCCAAGTTTTAGCAAGTAACTAACAGCTCTGTCTGTTGATTCTTCTTTTGGATTTGTACTGTACAATGGAGTATGATGTCCAGTTACCTTAGAATAACCGTTTACTAAATCATAACTCATAATATTAATACGATTTACGTATGGCGCAACTGCTTTCCAGTCTATAGATTCATCCAGACATTTTTGAAAACCACCTGCAGCAAAACTTAGTTCATATTTTTTACCCATTGTTGAGCGTAAAATTTTAAGAAGTTCTGTAAAATTTGGCTTGTCAGCTGCCTGATATAAATGACCAGGAAGACCTTCGATAGATGGATATTCCCAATCTAAATCTAAACCATCAACTTTAAAATAGTTGCTGACTTCTTTTACAGATTTAGCAAAAGTTAATCTCCCCTCAGCAGTAGAAAATGCAGCAGAGCAAGGTTCGCAGCCACCCCATCCGCCAAGTGAAAGTATGATTTTTAATTGTGGATTTTTAGCTTTTAAAGAAACTAAATGTTTAATAGTAATTGAGTCTTTAGGAGAGTCAACACCTAATTTTCCATCTCTTAAATGGCAAAAACTAAAGATAATTTGATCCAGCTTATTTACTTCGTATTCGTTTATTAGTTTATCATCGCCTGTATAATAAGCTATGATATCCATTTTTTTGTTTTTCTGTGCAAAAAGATTTGTTGATAAACAGCACAGCAAAAGCATGGCAATCAGGTTAATTTGTTTCATTTTATGTTTTTTTAGCGTTTTTAGAATGCTAAATATAAAGGAATACAATCGATATTTAACTATTTTATTGACCTTAAAAAGTTAATTTTAACGAATATTTTGCAAATCGTTGCAAAAATATTGCGCTTAATCATTGAGCATATTTACGTAAAGAACAAAAAAATAAACCCGCACAGTTTCGGAGTTGTGCGGGTCTAAACAAATTAAAAGCTAAAAACTATTTTTATATTAGAAGCAGTAAGTATTTTCTGCAACTAATTTTGCGGCAATTTTTTCTCTCAACGCCACTACGTTTGGCAAGTTGGTGTATTTAGTGAAACGTTTAAGTCCCATTAACATCATACGTTGTTCGTCGCCTTCAGCAAAAGAAGCAATTCCTTCTTTTCCTCTTAAGTTTACGATATCTACAGCTTTGTATAAGTATAATTTTGCCATAGCGATTTGCTCCTGAACTTTGTCTTCGCCTTGAGCTTTTGCTAATTTTTCAGTTCTCAAAATTGTACTTTCAGCCATGTAAATTTCGATTAAGATATCAGAAGCAGCCATCAATAATTGTTGGTGAGAATCTAAATCCGGACCATATTTTTGAACAGCGCTACCAGCAACCATTAAGAAAACTTTTTTCAAGTTAGCAACGATTCCTTTTTCCTCAGCAAATAACTCAGAGAAATCTGGAGTATCAAAAGATGGAATTCCCATTAATTCTTCTTGAACTTTCATTGCTGGTCCAAGTAAATCAACGTGACCTTTCATTGCTTTTTTGATCAACATACCTACAGAAAGCATTCTGTTGATTTCGTTTGTACCTTCGTAGATACGAGCGATACGAGCATCTCTCCAAGCACTTTCCATTGGAGTATCTTCAGAGAATCCCATTCCACCAAAAATTTGAATTCCTTCGTCAGAACAAGATTGAACGTCTTCAGAAACCGCTACTTTCAAGATAGAACACTCGATAGCGTATTCTTCAACACCTTTCAATTCAGCTTCTTGGTGAGAAGTTCCTTCCGCTTCACGAGCAGCGATTCTGTCTTCGATGTCTTTTGCAGCACGGTAAGAAGCACTTTCTCCAGCATAAGCATTAGTTGCCATTTCAGCTAATTTAGAACGGATAGCTCCAAAAGATGAAATAGATGTATTGAACTGAATTCTTTCGTTAGCATATTTTACAGCTCCAGAAGTAACTCTTCTTTGAGCATCTAAACAAGCAGCAGCCAATTTAATACGACCAACATTCAAAGCATTCATTGCGATTTTGAAACCGTTTCCTCTTTCAGATAACATGTTTTCAACAGGAACTTTCGTTTCGTTGAAGAAAACCTGACGAGTAGAAGAAGCACGGATTCCTAATTTATGCTCTTCTTCATTCATAGAAATTCCGTTTGCTGGATCGTTTTCTACGATGAAACCTGTAATATTTTTATCATCACCAATACGAGCAAAAACGATGAAAACGCTGCAGAAACCTGCATTCGAAATCCACATTTTTTGTCCTGTGATAGAGTAGTATTTTCCGTCTTCAGATAAAACTGCTTTAGTTTTTCCTGAGTTAGCATCAGATCCTGCACCTGGCTCAGTTAAGCAATAAGCTCCAAACCATTCTCCAGAAGCCAATTTTGGAACATATTTTTTCTTTTGTTCTTCTGTACCGTAAAGTGTAATTGGCATAGTTCCAATTCCAGTGTGTGCACCAAAAGCAGTTGAGAAAGAACCTGTTGCTCCAGAAATGTAGTCACAAACTAACATTGTAGAAACAAATCCCATTCCTAATCCGCCGTACTCTTCTGGAACCGCAACTCCAAGAAGTCCAAGTTCACCAGCTTTACGCATAGATGATTCTGTATAAGCGTAATCTTTCTTTTCGAAACGATCTTTATGCGCCCATAATTCTTTGTCTACGAACTCCTTTACAGAGTCACGCATCATTAACTGCTCTTCCGAGAAATCTTCTGGTGTGAAGATATCCTCGCATTTTGTTTCTTTAACTAAAAACTGACCACCACGAGTCACGTTTTTTTCGATTGTATCTGCCATTGCTAATGTTTTTTTGTATGTTTTTTATTTATGGTTTTTGTACACAATCTTGTCATTTCGACGAAGGAGAAATCTTCGCAAGTAGCTCTACAACGAGATTCCAATCTTTGTCGAGTTTCTCGTGAAGATTTCTCCTTCGTCGAAATGACAAACTGAATGTATACTTTACTTAATAATACTTTCTTATAATATTTTCTTATAATACTTCGTAGATCCCAGCGCTTCCTTGTCCAGTCCCCACACACATGCTCACGATTCCGTATTTATTACCTCTGCGTTTCATCTCATCAAATAACTGAACAGAAAGTTTAGCTCCTGTACATCCCAGAGGGTGACCTAAAGAGATCGCTCCACCATTTACATTTACGATTTCTGGATTAATGTTTAACTCACGAGTAACTGCTAAAGCTTGTGAAGCGAAAGCCTCGTTTAATTCAATTAACTCAATATCATTTAATGTTAATCCCGCTTGTTTTAAGGCTTTCGGAATTGCTTTTACAGGACCAATACCCATAATTCTTGGCTCAACACCCGAAGAAGCAAAGTTTACTAATCTAGCGATAGGCTCAAGGTTTAATTCTTTTACCATTTCTTCGCTCATGATTAAAACGAAAGCAGCACCGTCGCTCATTTGAGAAGAGTTACCAGCCGTTACGCTTCCGTCAGCAGCAAAAACGGGTCTTAAACCTGCTAAAGCTTCTTTAGAAGTCCCTGCTCTTGGACCTTCGTCTTTATTTACAACGTATGATTTTGTTTCTTTTTTACCATTTTCGTTGATGAAAGTCTGCTCAACAGTAATTGGAACGATTTGTTTGTCAAATTTTCCTTCTGCTTGTGCTTTTAAAGCTTTCATATGAGAGTTGTAAGCAAACTCATCTTGATCTTCTCTTGAGATTTTGTATTGGTTAGCAACCGCTTCAGCAGTTAAACCCATTCCCCAATAGTAATCTTCGTGACCTGCAGCAGCAACTTTATAATCCGGAGTTGGTTTGTAACCTCCCATCGGAATAAAACTCATACTTTCTGCACCACCAGCGATGATACAATCTGCCATTCCAGATTGGATTTTAGCAGTCGCCATCCCGATAGTTTCTAACCCAGATGCGCAGTAACGGTTTACTGTAACTCCAGGAACATCTTCTACTTTTAATCCCATTAAAGAGATCAAACGTCCAACGTTTAGACCTTGTTCTGCTTCTGGCATGGCATTTCCTACCATAACGTCGTCGATACGTTTTTTGTCAAAATCAGGCAGTTCATCCATCATAAACTGAATGGTTTCTGCAGCTAATTCATCAGGTCTTTTAAATCTAAAAACACCTTTTGGAGCTTTTCCAACTGCTGTTCTATATGCTTTTACTATATATGCTGTTTTCATTTGTTTTGTTTTTTTAAGATTTATTAGAAGAAAGAGGCAAGAGGCAAGAGAAAAGACAAAACTTTGTTTTAAAGTCTTGTTTCTTGCTTCTTTCATCTTATTCTCTAATTACGAAGCGGTTTTCCTTTAGTTAACATATATTGAATTCTCTCTAAAGTCTTGCGCTCAGTACATAAACTCAAGAAAGCTTCACGTTCGATATCTAATAAATATTGTTCAGATACTAAAGTTGCTTCAGATAAATCACCACCAGCCATTACGTAAGCCAGTTTGTTTGCGATTTTCTTGTCGTGCTCAGAAATGTATTTTCCAGCTTCCATTTGATCCGTTCCAACTAAGAACATACCTAAAGCTTGTTTTCCTAATACTTTAACATCTGTTCTTCTGATAGGTTGTGTATAACCAGCTTCTGCCATTAACAACGCATGTTTTTTAGCTTCAGCGATCTGACGATCTTTGTTTACTACAATAACATCTTTTCCATGTTGAAGAAGTCCAGTGTCAAAAGCTTCATAACCAGAAGTCGAAACTTTAGCCATAGCGATTGTTAAGAAATACTCTTGAAGAACGTTCAATTCCACATCATTTTTACGGAATAAATCTGAAGCTCTTAAAGCCATTTCTTTAGATCCACCACCACCAGGAAGTACACCAACACCAAATTCAACTAATCCCATGTACGTTTCTGCAGCAGCAACTACTTTATCAGCGTGTAAGCTCATTTCGCATCCACCACCAAAAGTCATTCCGTGAGGGGCAACTACTACTGGAATCGAAGAATAACGAACACGCATCATTGTATCTTGGAACAATTTAATTGCCATGTTCAATTCGTCGTATTCTTGCTCAACCGCCATCATGAAAATCATTCCGATATTAGCTCCAACAGAGAAATTCGCTGCTTGGTTACCAATAACTAAACCTTGATATTCTTTTTCAGATAAGTCGATTGCTTTATTGATAGCTTGTAGAACGTCACCACCAATGGTATTCATTTTAGATTGGAATTCTAAATTCAAGATTCCGTCTCCTAAATCCTGAATAATTGCTCCACTATTGCTCCAAACTTTTTTGCTTTCGCGAATGTTGTTTAGGATAATGAATGAATCTTGTCCAGGAACTTTTACTTGTGATTTTGTTGGAATGTTATAGAAATAAGTTGCTCCTTCTTTTACAGAGTAGAAACTTTCGCTTCCAGAAGCCAACATTTCAGTAACCCATGCAGCTGGCGCTAAACCTTCCGCTTTCATGATTTCAATTCCTTTGGCAACACCAATTGCATCCCAGATTTCGAATGGACCATTTTCCCATCCAAAACCAGCTTTCATGGCATCGTCAATTTTGTATAATTCGTCTGAGATTTCAGGAATTCTGTTTGATACATAAGCAAACATTCCAGCGAAACTCTTACGGTAGAATTCTCCCGCTTTGTCTGTTCCTTTTACTAAAACTTTAAAACGGTTGATTGGTTTATCAATAGTTTTTGTTAGTTCAAGCGTAGCAAAATTTGCTTTTTTCGCAGCACGGTATTCTAATGTATTTAAGTCTAAAGAAAGAATATCTTTATCTACTTTTTTATAAAAACCTTGTCCGGTTTTGCTTCCTAACCAATTATTTTCCATCATTTTGTTGATGAAATCAGGAAGTTTGAACAATTCGTGTTGTTCGTCAGTTGGGCAGTTTTCATAAATACCATTAGCAACGTGTACCAAAGTATCCAATCCAACAACGTCAACGGTACGGAAAGTAGCCGATTTTGGACGACCAATTACTGGTCCTGTCAATTTATCAACTTCTTCAATAGTTAATCCCATTTCTTTTACCAAGTGGAATAAACTTTGGATTCCGTAAATACCAATTCTGTTTCCAATAAACGCCGGAGTATCTTTAGCAACAACCGAAGTTTTTCCTAAGAATTTAGATCCGTATTCGTTTAAGAAATCCAATACTTCAGTTGAAGTTTTTGGACCAGGAATAATTTCAAATAATTTTAAGTAACGCGCAGGGTTAAAAAAGTGTGTTCCGCAGAAGTGCTGTTGAAAATCTTCGCTTCTTCCTTCACTCATAAAGTGAATTGGAATACCAGAAGTGTTAGAAGTAACCAAAGTTCCCGGTTTACGGAATTTCTCGATTTGTTCAAAAACTAATTTCTTAATGTCTAAACGCTCTACAACAACCTCGATAATCCAGTCAACATTAGCAATTTTTGCCATGTCATCTGTTGTATTTCCAGTTGTAATTCTGTTTGCGAATTTCTGACTGTAAATAGGAGATGGTTTTGATTTTAATGAATTCGCCAAATGTTCGTTTACCACACGGTTGCGAACGGCTTTACTTTCAAGTGTTAATCCTTTTTTAGCTTCAGCTTCGGTCAATTCACGCGGTACAATGTCAAGAAGTAAAACTTCGACACCAATGTTAGCAAAATGACAAGCTATACCTGAACCCATAATTCCGGATCCAATTACAGCAACTTTTTTAATTGTGCGTTTCATAATTTGTTACTATTTGTTTTTTTACAGAATCAGGACAATCAAAATTGATTACTTTTCTTCTGTGTTTTCTGTTTGATTAAATATGTTTTTATCGTGAATCAGTTCGTTGATGATTTCAGAAACTTCGATAAAATGATTCAGTTTTTCTTCTGAAACATGTTTTCTAACGCTTTCATTAAACTTTAGAACTGTATTTTTAGATAAATCTCTTTTTTCTTTTCCAAAATCGGTCAGATAGATCAAAACACCTCTGCCGTCACTTGGATTCTTTTTGCGAACTATTAAACCTTTTTCTTCCATAGATTTTAAAGTTCTTGTTAAGCTGGTTGCTTCCATGCCCATTCTCGGTCCTAAAGCGGTTGATGGAGTTCCTTCTTCCTTGTCCATACTTAAAAGAGCAAATCCCGTTGCCATTGTTGCGTCGTATTTTGCAGCCTCTTCATTATACATTCTTGAAACAGCCTGCCATGTAGCTCTTAAAATATAATCTATTGTTTTGTCTTTCATAGGTAACTATATCGATTTCAAATATAATTAAAAAATACTATGCATGCATATGATTTTTTAATAAATTTTTGGTTAATTAAAAAACATCCCTGATTTAGAGGGTTTTGCTGGTTTATTTATAGTGAAATATACTATTCTTTTTTTAGATTTTAACACTTTTTGTGTTGTAAAAAGCTTTTTTTAGTTTTTAAAACGTTTTTTATTCTGTATTCTGTAAAAAACTATGCATTTAATTCAGTGCCGTTTTCGGTTTCATATCTTGAGATTGCCTTTTTTAGAATCGTTTTCATGCGATTTCTTAGATTTTCAGGCCTTAAAATTTCTATCGAATCTCCAAAACCTAATAGAAGCCGTTCCGTTTCATAATTAGGTGAAATAAACAAATGCACAATAATACTTTTATCTTCATTTTCCTTAATCAATCGCTGCGACGAATGCAGCGGTTTTGTCAACACATAAGGTGCATTTATTGCGTCAATCCAAAGTTCAATGCGTCTGGGCTGTAAACCAGAATTTACAGTTACACCAATTATATCTTTATAATAAGCATCAGCATCAAAATGTTCTTCTAAATAAGGAATGTTAAAATCGTAATCAATTGCAATAATTCTGTCTAATGCTAAATTGGTAATTGGTTGTGAAGCTTTTGTTTTACCAATCAAAAACCAGCGATTGTTGAATTCCTTTAATATAAAGGGATGAAAATGAAATTTACTCTCCTCTTTTGATTTGAATGATTTGTAAGTAATCACAAGTACAACCTTTTTAATAATCGCCTGATAAACTTCGTCTAAATAGTGCAAACCTTTTAGACTCTCATTTTTATCCAAATAAATAACAGGTTTGGTGTGCGATTTTTCGGCATAGATTTTATCTTCTAAACGTTGTAAGATATCCGATACATCATTAAATAGAGAGAAATCTTTAAACTGCTTCAACATCGAAACGGTTTCTGTCAAAACATTCATATCGGTTTCCGTCAGCGGAATATCGGTTATCGAAAAATCTTCGTCTTCATATTTATAATACTTTTTATCGTAAACCACGATTGGTGCATTATAACCGAGCTTTTCACTTCGCATCAATTGAATATCCATTTGAATGGTTCGCTTGCTGATTGGGTTTTGTCGTCCTTCATATTCAAATAATGCTTCAGAACACTCTTCGATTAAATCTTCGAGTGTCCATTGCCTGTATTTATTCTGCAGACATTTATCGATCGTTTTGTATCGTATTAAGGCGTTTTTGTTTTGTGACATTGTTGTGTTTTTTGCCACAAAGCCACGAGGACGCTAAGACTTTATTTTTTATGCCACAGATTAAAAGGATTTTAAAAATCTGCCTAATCTGCGTGAAACAAAACTTTGCGACTTTGCGACTTTGCGAGATTAATTCCGCGTTATATATTTTGGGCGTGCCCCTTCGGGTCGGGCTTTCGGCTATATCTTTTGTTTCGTTTCTCTTCACAAAAGGATACCGCCTTAATCCCTCACGCATTTACGTTAACAATAAAATCTCTTTTTCAATATTAATTCTCGCTTTCCCTTCATATAAATTCCTGAACTCCTCAGTTTGAAAAATAAACGCATTCTCCAGAAAATGCTTCAACGCTTTTGCGCGTCCAGGTTTGTATAGAAAATCAGGATAAATGCGATATTCTTTTCTAATTTGTTCAAAATAGATTTTATAATCATCCCAATCTTTAGCGAGTATTTTCAAATCAAAATCGATTAGCCAATTAATATCTTCAATGGCATTTTGCTGATGTTGTTGTGTCGCACAAATCGCATCAAAAATCAATTGTTTATTTAAGCTGACATTTTCAGGTAAAATGGCCAAAGCATATTCAGCACTTTTGAGTTCGTTATCTTTTTTGGAAGCTGAATAAACAAAATCATGATAAAAAATCGAAAATAATATTTCGTCAGGATTTTGAAGTTTGCCTTTATAAATTTCAAAGCTCTCAATCATTTCTTGTAAATGTATGAGATTATGATAATGCCTTGATTTTTTGGAATATGCCTTTTCTAAATCCAGCCAGTTCTGCTGAATATCATTTGCTGAAAAGCCAATGTTTGAAAGTAATTCATAATAAATTTCCTTTAAATTCATCTTGTTTTTTACTCAAATTTAAAATTCTTTTTTTACTGCGCAAAATAATTGCGTAGTGGTTTTGAAATCTTTGTAATGTTAAAATGAAACAGTTATGAGAACTATTAAAATTTATTGTAGAGAATGTGAAAATGCGTTGACTCCAGAATTATTGGAAATTCCTAAAATGAATTTATGTTGGGATGAGAATAAAGATATAATGCCCAAAAATAAATTTTCCATTTTTACTAATGAACAATCTGATAAGAAATCTATTATGGTTGCTATTGATAATTATAATTTAAAAGATCATTCTGATAAATCTAGATTTATGGGATGTTGTGGAAGTTCAAATTTCAATAGTTTAAATAAAGTATGTCGATGTGGTAATGAAGTTGCTTCAGAAATTTCAGATTGTTGGTTGAGTCATTATATAGAATTCGATTTAAGTAAAGTATTCGCTAAAGAAAAAATAAAGGAAGATAATTATAGAGAATTTACATTATAGAAATAAATTCTTACTACGCAAAATAACTGCGTACTAGTTTTGAAATCTTTGTTAGAAATAAAAACAAACGTTCATAGAAATAAAAAAAGAATAAAATAGGTCAAGTTTGAGTTACTTCGAAAACACTTTCCAATGTACCACTTACACCATTACCTTTTTATTTTTCAATCATAATTGGGGCAGTAGCTCAGTGGTAGAGCAGGTAGTTTTGAAATTATCAATCAAAGGTCAATCAAAATTTACTTCTTACACTTTTAATGTCCGTGTCGTGGGTTCGAATCCCACCTGCTCCACAATTAATGGTCAATTGAAACTTACTTCTTTAGGTTCGACTCCTAACTTCCGAAAGGAGGTTGCTGGTTATTAAGTTTTAAAATTATCATTAATAAAAACGAGGGTCAAAATTAGCTTACTTCTCGGGGAAACCCACAAACTTCCAATTTGAATCAGCTAATTCATTACACTCCAATTTCAGGTCAAGTGTTTCTTACTTCAAAATCTTTTAGGTAGAACTCAGAAACACAATTATCTAAATTTTAAAAATTAAAAAAAATGAAAACAAAAGAATTATTAAAAATCAGTTTACACCAAAATGCTATTTTCATTCCGTCAGAAATGATCACGAATGACGTTAAAAATTTATCAGGAACAACATCAGTTTTGTTGGCTAATGTTTCAAAACTTGGATTTACATTTTCTGAGTCATTGCTTCATGCTTTAAACAATGTGAACCCGAATTATAAAATCGAGGTTTTAGAAGTTTTAAGAGAAGTTTTAGGGACTGATAAAAATTGGACACCATTGGTAAAAGAATGGAATATCCCGACAGGTGAGTCTGTTTTGGATCATATTATCATATATTTTGGAAATATTTTCCAGACTAAAAACGGAACGACTTTACAATGCGGACATATTATCCCAGATAATACTTTTCCATTAGAAAGATATAACGGTTGTCCGTTCTGTGGAACTCCGTTTGAATTTGGAAAGCTGGAAAATATTGGTCAAGGAAGCAAATTGAAAATGCTGGAATTATGGACAGAAAAAGATTTAAATGATTTCTATATATCGTTATTGCAATCTAAAACCGCTTTAGACGCTACTCAGGTAGATAGTTTAAAAATGGCGATGCAATATTTGCCTTTACCAAAAACAGAAGTAGCAATGAAGGAAACTTTAATGCTGGTAATCGATCTTTTGATCGAAAATGGTAAAGAAGACGAAGCATCTCAGTTTTTGAAAACACCAACAGATATCTTACGATACTTGTGGTACAAAAACACAGGAATGCTTCAGATTATTGAGCCAAAAACGATTATCAAGAGAACATCAAAAAATGCACAGCATTTCCATAATGTTTTAGATACAAGCGTTCAGGCCAGAATTGCATCTAAAAAAGATTTGAAACTAAAATATTCTCGAAAAGAATGTTTAATGGTGGCAAATTGGTTAAACAATATGAACATGGACGTTGAAGCCATGTGCGAAACGATGCACCCAAAAAGAGGAATGTGGGTTCGTTTTATCCGTGCGTTGCGTTTGGCAGAATACAGCAAAAGAAAAGGATTTGAGAAATTGAATTTTTTAATGGATGTATTCTACAACCAAGTTTACGATGTTTGGCAAAGCAAAGTAGATTCGTCAAGATTGAAATTTGATGCCGATAAAACATTTGCGTTATTAAAACAACGTCCAGGATTATTTGCTCGTTCGTTATTTTCGAATATGTTATGGTTTGGAGCAGATGAAACTATTGCTCATTTTGAAGAAATCATCGATAAAGTTCCAGCACGATTGGTGTTTACTTTAAACATGTATGCTCAAAATTATTTTGATAAAAACATGCAGAGAAGTGTGAAGCCTTTGGGTGGAACAAACAAACGAATTGAAGCGAATGCTTTATTGAAGTTGTATGAAGATTTTCAGTTGAAAGCAATGAAAAATCAAATCGAAGAATTATGCCTTTTGGCTATGAAAAAACGATTTGCTAAAATTGAGAACACGAATAAAACAATTTATATTGATCCGCAATTGTTTAATATGCCGGTTTCTATAGGAGACCGAAGCGAAACCGTTCAGGATTTGCCAGTTGCTTTAATGGGAACACGTTTCCCAGTTGAAGGAAACGAAGTGCGATTGTTTATGCAGTGGGGTAAAGATTTGCCAGCGCAACATTTAGATATGGATTTGAGCTGTCATATCGCTTACGAAGACCGTTCGGATATTTGTTCTTTCAGTAGATTGACGACTACAGGTTGTCAGCATAGTGGGGATATCCGAAGCATTCCGAATAAAATTGGAACTGCCGAATATATCAACATCAACATCGACGAATTGGCGAAAGCCAAAGCTAAATTTGTAACTTTTACTTGTAACGCATACAGCAACGGAAGTATTACGCCAAATCTCGTTGTAGGTTGGATGAACAGCAAACACCCGATGAAAATTTCGGAGAGAACAGGTGTTGCGTACGATCCGTCGTGTGTAGATCATCAGGTTCGTGTGACGCAGAATGTTGCCAAAGGTTTGGTTTTTGGAGTGTTGGATGTAGCCAAAAGAGAAATCGTTTGGTTAGAGATGACTTTCGGAGGTCAGGTTGTAGGCGGTTTAGATTTCAAAGGCGTTCAGGCGTTATTATCAAAACTAAACAGCAAATTGAATATTGGTAGTTTGTTACAGCTCAAAGCGGAAGCTCAAGGTTTAACTATCACTGAAAATGAAATTGCCGATGAAGTTTATACAGCGCAATGGGCGATGAATCCAGCGGTTGTGACGCAATTATTGGTAGATTAGTAGCAAAGTAACAAAGGGACAAAGGTGCAAAGGTTTCACGCAGATTTTGCAGATTTTGCAGATTTAAGCAGATCTAAAAGGATTTTTTATTAATAATCTGCGCTTATCTGCTAAAATCTTTTTAGATCTGCGTGAAATAAAAAACCTACGCAAAATAACTGCGCAGCAGTATAAAACCTTTGCACCTATGAACCTCTGGACCTTTGTCCCTTAAAAAAGAAAAAATGAAAACACAAATAAACGGTACAGATATATTAGAATTAGGATTTCCAGAAGGAAAAATAATTGGGATTGCCTTAAAAATAAACAGCAAAAGAAACGGATTCACAAGAGACGAAATGATTGCCAATTTCAAAAACGTCTTACAAACTCCTGAGCATTATATAGACGATGAAATCTTCAGCAAACTGGCTGTCGCTTTAATCGAAAAAGCGAATGAAAAACCAGAAGATTTCATCGCATTGAATCAAAATCCGAATGCATATTCGGCTTACGGATTAGATCATATCGAAGATGGAGCCAGAAAACAAATGGAAGTTGCCATGAAATTGCCTGTGTCGGTTGCCGGAGCTTTAATGCCAGACGCGCACCAAGGTTACGGATTACCGATTGGCGGCGTTTTGGCAACAAAAAACGCCATTATTCCGTATGGTGTTGGTGTTGATATTGGGTGTCGAATGGCGTTATCGGTTTATGATATTCCAGAAGATTTTTACTTTGAAAACGAAGCTAAATTCAAAAAAGAATTAATTGCGAATTCCATTTTTGGAGCGGGTCACGGATTTCACGGTCAATACAAATCAGATCATGCGGTTTTGGAGAATGAAACGTTCAATATGAATCCGTTTGTGAAGAATCTGAAAGATAAAGCCTGGTCGCAATTAGGATCTTCGGGTGGTGGAAATCACTTTGTGGAATTCGGAATCATGGAATTTGCTAAAGACGATGCCGTTTTAAATATCCCAAAAGGAAAATATGTTGCTTTGTTAACGCATTCTGGTTCACGCGGAATGGGAGCAACCATAGCCGGACATTATACTAAAATTGCCAAAGACGAGTGCAGACTTCCAGAAGTAGCTAAAAACTTGGCATATTTAGATATGAACTCGCAATTAGGACAAGAATATTGGCTTGCGATGAATTTGGCGGGAGATTACGCTTCGGCTTGTCACGAGATTATCCATAACAAAATGGAACGCGCTTTGGGTGCGACGATTTTAGCCAAAGTCGAAAACCACCATAATTTTGCCTGGAAAGAAATTTGGAACGACGAAGAAGTGATCGTGCATAGAAAAGGAGCAACTCCAGCCGGAAAAGGCGTTATGGGAATCATTCCGGGAAGTATGACCGCACCAGGATTTTTGGTGAGAGGAAAAGGCGAGGAGAACGCCATTAATTCAGCTTCGCATGGAGCAGGAAGACAAATGAGTAGAACCCAAGCCATAAAAAATATCACACAAACCGAAATGAAATCGATCCTAAAAGATCATGGCGTTACGCTTATCGGAGCAGGTCTAGACGAAGCTCCAATGGCGTATAAAGATATCAATCAGGTCATGGAAGCGCAACAGGATTTAGTAGATGTTGTAGCAAAGTTTACACCTAAATTGGTTAGAATGGCAGATGATGGAAGCCGAGAAGACTAGTGGTCAGTGATCAGTTTTTTAGTGTTCAGTGTAGAGACGCACTGTAGTGTGTGTAACATAACGTTTTCTCATTTTATGTCATTTCGACGTAAGGAGAAATCACATGCGGGATTCGACAAAGATTGGCGACATTTTGTGCGGAGTTTCTAGTGCGATTTACTTCGTCTGTTCGCTATCGCTCGAGTCTCCCTTCGGTCGAAATGACAAACTTTGTCCCTCTGTCCTTCTGAACCTTTGCAACTAAAAAAAAACAAACAAAAAGACTCAAAGAGAAGAAACCTTTGTCCCTCTGTCCCTTTGAGTCTTTGTAACTTAAAAGAAAAAAATGAATTATATAGACATAGGAATCAACCTAACCAATAAACAATTCCAAAACGATATAGACGATGTCGTACAAGACGCGCTCGATGCCGATGTATCGCAAATGATACTCACAGGCACCAGCGTACGAAATAGCGAAGAATCTGCTAAGATTGCGAGGCAGTATCCAGGCGTGCTGTACGCTACGGCGGGAATACATCCGCATGATGCTAAGAGTTTCGATGCGCAGAGTATTTCGAAACTCAGGAAATTATTAGAACTGAAACATGTCGTTTCCGTTGGCGAATGCGGACTCGATTTTGATCGTGATTTTTCGCCCCGAAACAAACAGGAAGAATGTTATAAAGCCCAATTAGAATTGGCGATTGAAGTTCAGAAACCGTTGTTTTTGCACGAAAGAAGCGCTTTTAATTCTTTTATGAATATTACCAAAGACTATTTACCGAAACTGCCAAAAGCCGTTGTGCATTGTTTTACGGGAACGTTGCAAGAAGCCAAAACCTATCTCGATAACGGATTTTATTTGGGTTTTACGGGAGCGATTTCTCACGCTAAGCGTTTCAATCATTTAAAAGAAGTGATTCAGTACGTACCGCTCGACCGAATGATGATTGAAACCGATGCGCCGTTTATGCTTCCTAAAAATGTCCCGAACAGTCTCTTGCAGCAATACCACGAACGCCGTTGCGAACCTGCTTTTCTGCCGTATGTTGCCGGAACAATTGCACAGTTTAAAAGAATTACTTTAGCTAAAGTGGCGGAAGAAACTACGAGGAATTCTAAAAGCTTTTTTGGGATTTAATATTTTATAAAAATTATTTGTTGGCTTTTAAATCAGGTGTTTGTACTTGGTTTGAGGGCTTTTTGTTTATATATATTTGAACAGATATGAAGAAAAAACTTAATGTATTTAAAAATGAAATAATATTCTATTATTTGTTGTTTACGGATTACCGTAATGCGAAGAAAATTAATACAGCTAAGTTTGAATAAAACAATTAAGAATATGAAAATAAAACAGATTCAGGTTGATAATTACCGTCTTCTTCAAAATTTTAAATTAGATTTAGAGGATGAACTATCGTTAGTTTTAGGGAAAAATAACACTGGAAAAACATCTATTTTGTCAGTGCTTGAAAAGTTTATAAATTCTGAAAAAAGTAAATTTACTTCTGAGGATTTTAATCTCGTTTTTAAAAATGGATTAGAGGATTTAATTAAAAATTCAGTTGAGAAAACAGAAGAAGAATTTAAAGAATTAGGAAAAGATCTGGGAATAAAATTAAGATTAGTAATTGAATATTTTGATAACGATGACTTATCAAATATATGCAATGTAATGATGAACTTGGATCCAGACAATAATAAAGTAGTCTTAGGGTTTAATTTCGTGATTAATTTTGATGGGTACAGAAAATTTAGAAAAGAATATTCTGAATTTGAAAAGAAAGAAAAGTTAAAATTTGAGAAAGGGAAAATAAAATCAGAGGATAGTGAAGAAGTAATAAGTACCTATTCACAGCGTGGATTTAATGAATTTTTCAAACAAAATTTCACGGAATATTTTAAGCTTTATAAAGGACCGTTGGAATGGGATCTTATGAAAAATGAAATAATTGAATCTACCATTGTTGGTGCTGAAAATTTTAAAGATATTTTAAATTTTAAGTCGATTAAAGCTAAACGTGATGTAAATAATAAAGAAACAGACAAAACTTTATCTAAGCAAACTTCTGAGATTTATAAAAGAGAAGAAACAAGCGAAGAACAAAAAGAAAAGATTGAAAAATTCACTGATGAGTTATCAAGCACAGATAAGACTTTAACGGGAATTTATGCAGATATTTTTAAAGCAGTTATATCTGATATAAAAAAGTTTGGTGGGCTTCAGGAAAATGAGACAAATATTGAAATATTTTCAACATTGCAACAGCGTGAATTGCTTGAAGGAAATACAACCGTAATGTATTCACATGAAAATAGTGATAAGTTGCCAGAACATCACAATGGATTAGGATATATGAATTTGATTAGTTTAATTTTTGAAATCAAAATTCAAGTTGAAGAATTTAAAAGAGGAAAATTAGAAAAACCATCAGATATTAATTTATTATTTATTGAAGAACCAGAAGCACATACACATCCTCAAATGCAATATGTTTTTATTAAGAACATAAAGGAATTATTAAAAGGCGGAATAAATAAGAAACTAAAAAATGATGAAGGTGAAGAAAAAATAATTCAACGAGAGTTGCAATATATTGTAAGTACGCATTCATCTCATATAGTTGCAGAAAGTAAATTTGATGATATAAAATATCTTAAGAAGCTTAATAAGAATGAAGTAATATCTAAAAATTTAAAGGATCTTGAAAAAGAATATAACGAGAAAGGTCAACAGCAAAATTACAAATTCTTAAAACAGTATTTGACTCTTAATCGGGCTGAATTATTTTTTACAGATAAAGCAATTTTTATAGAAGGTGATACAGAAAGAATTTTATTGCCAGCTATGATGAAAAAAATTGATGGCGAGTATCCTGAAAATAAATTATTATCTCAAAATATTTCGATTGTCGAGGTTGGAGCTTACTCTCACATTTTTGAAAAGTTTATAGATTTTATAGGAATGAAGTCTTTAATAATAACCGATATTGATAGTTATTATCTAGTTCCTGCAATGGAGAAAGATAAAACTACTCCTAAAAAAAAGGCTAATGGCGAGCCAGAATTTAAAACTCAAAAATGTCCTGCAAATGCGCCAAATTCAGATAAAACCTCAAATCATTCATTGTTGTTTTTCTATGGTAAAACATGTGATGATTTAATTTATTTTAAAGAGCTTCTATTGGAATCAAAAACTCTAATAAAAGATAAAAATAAAGAATGGAAAGTTGACAAAAAAGGAAAATTGTTAATCGTATATCAAACAGAAGAATTAGGATATCATGCTAGAAGTTTTGAAGATGCATTTTTTAAATTAAATGAAGATTTTATATCTAACTCGTGCAATGAATTTGAATCATTAACAAATAAATGGATTGAAAAATTTAGAATAGATAAAGATCCTTTTCAATTAGCAGAAAAGGGGGTTAATAGTAAACCTTCTTTAGCAATTGAAATCTTGCGAAATAGTGCATCTGATGCTAGTGGAAATGAATATAGTAATTGGCAAATCCCTGCCTATATAAAAGAAGGATTGTTATGGCTGAAGGAAGATTAGAAAAAGTAGAAAGAAAAGATGAATTTCAGCTAATAATGGAACTCATTAGAAAAGGAGATAATTTTCTTTTAAGTGGTGGAGCAGGTAGTGGAAAAACATATTCTTTGGTTCAAGTCATAAAAAAGGTGATTGAAGAATTTCCTACTATCAAAGTAGCATGTATGACTTATACGAATTCAGCTGTAAAAGAAATTGAAGAAAGAGTTAATCATGAGAGTTTAAATGTTACAACTATACATGATTTCTTATGGGATAATATTAAAAACTATCAAAAAGAACTTAAGAAAGTCTTAATAGAATTAATAAATGATGAAGCAGTTGATAAAATTGAACTTATAAACAATCAAAAAGTTGGAGCAACTTATTACGATGGAATAGAAGAAATAAAGTATTCATATCAAAGCGTGCAATTACCTCAAGGAATAATCTCGCATGATGAATTATTATTGCTTGCAAATAGGATGTTTAAAAACAGTAAACTGTTATGCGATATAATAAAAGATAAATTTAAATTCATTTTCATAGATGAATATCAAGATACACATAAAGAAGTTGTAGAAATATTTTTAGAACATTTAAATAAAAGTAAAAAGCAAAATATCATTGGTTTTTTTGGAGATGCAATGCAATCTATTTATGATGATGGTATAGGAAATTTAAATGTTTATTTAAAAGAAAATAAAGTAGTTGAAGTTAAGAAAATTCAAAATAGAAGAAATCCAAAATTAGTTTACGAATTAGCAAACAAGTTAAGAACTGATGGTATTCAACAAACTCATTCAAATGATGAAAATGCACCTAACATGAATTCTAAAGAAGAAGTTAAATTAGGTGATATTAAATTTATTTATTCTAAGAATGATGATTTGGAGAAAGTTAAAACATATTTAGGATGGGATTTTAAAAAATTTAAAGAAACTAAGGAGTTAAATCTTACGCATAATTTAAATGCGAAAAAAGGTCAGTTCACTACTTTAATGGATATATACAATAATGATAAAATTCTTGAGTATAAAAATAATATCGTAAAGCACCTGAAAAACTCAACAGACATTGTAATCTCAGAAGATGATACTTTTGGTGAAGTTATAGAAAAAGTAAAATTACCAATGACTGGGCCAATAAGCTCATTTATATCTTTAAATCCTTTACTTTTTGAGGAGGCAAAAAAGTATAAATTTGTAAATTTTAGAAGAATTTATTTGAGCAGTGAAACCTTAACAGATGATAAGAAACAAGATGAAGATGACGAAAGTAAAAAAGGGTCGAAAAGAGACCATTTATTAAAGCATTTATTTAAAATTCAAAACAATATAAAATATTACAAGGATGCTAAATATTTGGAATTTTTAAAAGAAACTGATTACAAAGCATATTTAAAAGAAAACAAACTTATATTTAATATAGAACAAAAAAAAGTTTTGAAAACAAATATCGATAAACTTATTAATGTTGGAGATAAGACTATTGAAGAAGTTATTAATGAGGCTCATGAAATGGGAATATGTATGAAATCATATAATTTATTAAAGTTTCAGACGGAAAAAGCATATGCTTATAATAGAATTAGAAAAGTTAGTTTTTCAGAATTTCAAAACGTTTACAATTATTTAGAAGGCTTAACAAATTATTCAACTCAGCATAAAGTCAAAGGGGATGAATTTGATAATGTTCTTGTAATTCTTGATAATGGTAATTGGAATAAATACAATTTTGAATATGTTTTTGACAGTTTAAATCAAGAAAAAAATCTTATTGAAGGAAAATCAAAAACAAAGTCTAAATTAACATCATTTTATAATACTCTGCCAAGAACTCAAAAGATTTTTTATGTTTGTTGTACAAGAGCAAAAAATAAGTTAGCTGTTTACTATCAAAGCCCAAGTTTGAATGTTATAAGCACAGCTCAAGAATGGTTTGGAGTACATAATGTAATTAATATTGATGAAATATAAATCAATATATTTTTGTTGCAAAAATTTTATTTTAATCAATATTTGTTAAATTATTGCAAAATATACTACATTTGTATCTGTAATTAAAAACATAAAAAAACACAGTGATACTATCAATAAGCAAAAATTTTGAAACTTTAGCCGGAGATTCTGCAGCTGTAAGCTCAGGATGCGTATGTGTTTTTGTGAAATTAAAATATAAAATTTAGAGTCAAACTCATCATAAAACAGAAAAGCGTCCTCATTTCAGGACGCTTTTTTTGTTTTAGAGCAATTCAAATTTGTTCAATGCGACAAAAAAGAGGCTTAAAATGATAGAAAAGCAAACCATAACTAAAAAATACTAAAAAAATAATTGACCAAATGTTTAATGATTAATCAAAATAGCGAAATATAATCTTGAAAAGTAATCTGATGAGTAACAGTCATTTGATAAAAAGATAAATCTGCACCAGTATGCGGACAGGGATTTCTTTGTTTTAATTTTAGGATTAATTAATTGATAATCAGAAAATTAATATTAAAAAATATTTGGAAATATGATTTTTTCGATATTATCTTTGCCTGACAAAATTGAAACAAAAAGTTTCTAATAACAACGCAGCAACAACAATTAAAAAAAATAAAACAATGAGTTTTAAATTATACATAGACAACCCAAGACTAGCAGCCGCGACTTCGAATAGCGAATGCTTTTACATATCGGTGCATCAATATAGGCAATAGGATAATTATATCGTATTTGTTATGAAGCACCTTTAATTGGGTGCTTTTTTTTGCCTTAGGGGCAAAGGTTCAAAGGGGCAGAGAGACAGAGAAAAAAACTTAGTATCTCATCACCTTAGTACCTCAGAAGCTTAAAAAAAATAAACAATAAAAATTTAAGGATGAATCAAAAAATAGGACTTAGGTCAGACTATAGTGGTCAAACAGATAAAGTGGAATTTAATGAGTTGCCATTTGCCTCGAGAAGAAAGATGGATTTGGAGCTTATTAACCTATGGAAGGAAAAGGTGAATTTTAAGGAAATTATACATATCATTTAGAGATGTTTCTCTGTTAAGGCAATGGTGCTTTTGAACTTTTGTGATATTGGATTTCTTAGAAAAACCTTCGATTTCCTCAGATTCCCAAGAATTACAAAATCAAAATACCATGCAAAACAATACATTACAACAATATAAAAACGCAATTAGAAAAAAATACGAGTTAGAAAAAGAAGGCAGATACTTTGATTATTTGTACAAACCTTCTCGTGGAAAACTTCGTGATTTGTGCTGGTTGATTTTCGAAAATAACCCAACAAAAGAGGATTTAAATGTTTTTAGCAATCTCTTGGGCTTAGATTTCGATCATAGTAAAAAGAATAAGTTTAAGGAGAAGAAAGATAAGTTTAGACCTATCGAGACTTTCTTTAAAGGTGAAACAGATCCATCAAATATCGATGCTATAAATATGGCTGCAATTTTGGTTGATTTTGAGCTTCGTCCTTTTAAAAAGTTTTACGAAAATTCTAAAACTGAAGAAACAAAACCAGTTAAACGGATGGAGAAAGCTAAAGCAGTTTTTGAAAAAAAGAGTTCTCTAAAAAAAGAAAAGGCTGAGAAAAAGTCTAAGAGAAGAAACTTCTTTAGAGATTTTAAAAGTATGTTTTTCTAGGCTTTTGCCACAAAGGCGCTAAGACACAAAGTTTTTTAGCCACTCTCGATAGCTATCAGGGTAAAGGATTGAAAAGATTATTAAAATCTGCTCAATCTGCGTGAAACTAATCTTATCGACCCTAGCGGTTAAAAAATAATGAAAAACAATAGATGAAATTAGAATTTTCATAAAATAAAAAACGGCTGTCTAAAATTTTAGTCAGCCGTTTTTCTTTGGTTAATTATTTTGGAATTTTAATTGTGATCGTAGATTTTAGCGTAAAGATCTTTATAGATTTCTTTAATGATTTTACGTTTTAATTTTAGAGTAGGAGTAAGCTGTCCGCCATCGATAGACCAAACATCTGGAGTAAGCTCAAAACGTTTGATTTTTTCCCAGTTTCCAAATTTCTCATTGATGCTTTCGACTTCTTCATTTATACGTTTAATTACATCGGCATTTGCACTAATTGCTGCATCTGTATTTCCTAAAGTAATTTTATGAATTTTAGCCCATTCTTTTACAAACTCAAAATTAGGTTGAATAAAAGCACCCGGCATTTTTTCGCCATCACCAATTACCATAATCTGCTCAATAAAACGAGATTGTTTCATCGCGTTTTCAATAATTTGCGGTGCAATATATTTTCCTCCTGATGTTTTGAACATTTCTTTTTTACGGTCGGTAATTTTTAAGAAACCTTCGCTGTCGATTTCTCCAATATCTCCCGTGTGGAAATAACCGTCTTGCAAAGCTTCTGCTGTTTTTTCAGGATCTTTAAAATAACCTAGCATTACATTTGGTCCTTTGCAAAGGATTTCTCCGTCTTCGGCAATTTTTACTTCGACGTTACGAATTGGTTTTCCAACAGTTCCAATTTTAAAACCTTTGTTTCTTTGGTCGTTTACAGCAATTACAGGAGATGTTTCAGATAAACCGTAACCTTCCATAACTGGAATTTCGGCAGCAGCAAAAACTCTTGTTAAACGTGGCTGTAAAGCGGCACTTCCAGAAACCATCAAATCTAAATTTCCTCCCAAACCTTCTTTCCATTTACTGAAAATAAGTTTGCGGGCAATTTTTAACTGAAACTCATACCAAGCACCATTGGCTCCGTATGGTTCATATTTTAAACCTAAATCAATAGCCCAGAAAAATAGTTTTTTCTTGATGCCTGTTAATTCGGCTCCTTTAGCATAAATTTTATCGTAAACTTTTTCTAAAAGTCTTGGTACAGCTGTAATTACATTTGGACGAACTTCTTTTAAGTTGTCGCTGATTTTTTCAATAGATTCTCCAAAATAAACTGAAATACCATAATATTGATAGATGTACAAAATCATTCTTTCAAAAATATGGCAGATAGGCAGGAAGCTTAATGCGCTGCTTTTTCCTGGATCAAACGGAATTCTTGGTGCACTGTCTAAAACATTAGAAACAATGTTTCTGTGCGAAAGCATAACACCTTTTGGGCGTCCTGTAGTTCCAGAGGTATAAATAATAGTGGCTAAATCGTCCGTTTTTATACTGTCTTTTCTTGCTTCAACTTCGGCTTGATTGCTTTGGTCTTCACCAAGCGTTAATAATTCAGACCAATGTTTGCAGCCTTCAATTTCATTAAAAGAATAAACTTCTTTTAGGGTCGGCACATTTGCTTTGATAAGATTTACTTTTTCAAGTACTTCTACATCCGAAACAAAGCAATAAATACTGCCGCTATGGTTCAAAATATATTCGTAATCTTCCTCAGAGATTGTTGGATAAATAGGCACGTTTTGCGCACCAGTCTGCTGGATACCAATATCCATAATATTCCACTCAGTACGGTTGTTTGAGGTAATTAGGGCAATTTTATCATCTTTTTGAACACCCATGCGCAATAATGCTCTCGAAACAGCATTTGCTTTTGCAATATATTCCTGGCTAGATGTTTTTTCCCAGACTCCATTTTTTTTAGTTGCTAACGCAACCGGAAGATCGTAAGTTTCTTGTTGATAATAGGGAAAATCAAAAAGGCGTGTGATTGAAACCATGTTTAATATATTGAATTTTATCGCAAATTAAATAAAAATTAGGTATAATTTTTAATTTTATGGAATTTTATGGGAAAATTTATAGGTACTTTTAAAAATCAACGAAAACGTTTTCTTTTTTGTAGTAAATTTTAGAAAAAACAAGAATTATTTATTTTCTAAGAGCGTTTTTTCGATTCAGAATCTTCAGAATAATCTTTGATTCGTTCGCCCATTATAAACATTTTTTTCTTGTTGAAATGAATGGAGAATTGAACATAAATCCAATCTTCTTCATTATTAGGTTTGTACCACATGGTATACGAAGCACTGTTGTAACCTTCTTTAAAAATTGGAATACCGTCTTCAGAACATTCGATTCCCCAGTTTATACTTTTTTTGGATAAATCTTCGTACTGAAAAGTTCCTGTTCCGTTAGCATTCAATTGTACAATTGGCTCGGTTTTTCCTTCGTATAAAAAGGTGCCTTCAATTGGATAACCAATTTTTGTTGTAATAAAATGATCGTGAATTTTATATCTTATTTTGTCAATCTTAATTTGTGCATGCGATTGAGCTGCGACTAGAAATAGCGCATAGAGGAGTGCTTTGTAAAATTTCATTCTATGTAGGTTAATTTGTTTTTGGAATGGGCCAAAAAGTTCTTGGGCGCGAACTTTTTGGCGAATATAGTTCAAATTTCAGTAGAAATTAGAATCCAAATTACAAGAATGAATATTTTTATTTTTGAGTAAAAAACTATTCTGTAGAGAATTGATTTTCTAATAATTTTTCTTTAAAATCAGATTTAAAAGTATATGCAAAAGTCAGCATAAATGCGCGAGTATCTGATTTGTTAGTTCTATTATTGCTAAATAGTAAAGTGTTGTTTTTGTAACCGCTTTCGAGTGTGTTAAACATATCGGTAACAACCAAACCTAAACGTGCGTTTCCTTTTCCAAGTTTTTGCTGAAAACCCATATCTACATTATAAACCGGAATTCTTTTTCCTTGTGCTGTTGTTAAAGCCGAATTGTAATTTCCGATAATCTGGAGTTTTCCGCCTTTCCAAGGAACAAAGTTATTGATGATTTTTCCGTACCAGCTAAAAGCATTTTTCACTACATCTTGAGTTAGATTTGTGGCGTCTATTTTTTGTTCGAAAGCGGTTAAACTAATATTAGCATCATAAAAAGAGAATGGTTTTAAGGTGAAGATAGTTTCTAAACCATAAGTTATCGTACTTCCTATGTTTCTTGGCTGCAGTAAAATTACACCATTATCTTGTAATTCGGCATATTGTCTAATCGCGTCTTTTGCATTTCGGTAAAAAGCATTGGTTGAAAAAGAATAGTTTTCCCAGTTTTTGTTGTAGCTTACTTCTGCAATATGAATAATTTCAGGTTTCAAATAAGGATTTCCGCCATGAGGATTTAACGCATCAGTAATATCAATAAAGGGATTTAAATCGTCTAAATCTGGACGGTTAATGCGCTTGCTGTAACCAAATTTGATAAATTCATCTGGTTTTAAATTCATTTGTAAAGAAGCTGATGGGAACAGTTTTAAATAATGATTTGAAAAATTATCAGTATTGTTCTGCGTTTCTCCATTGTTTGAAACCTGTTCTGCGCGAAGTCCTAAATTATATTTCCATTTAGGATTGTCAGTTTCGCCAATAAACGAATTCAGCATTCCGTAAACAGCATTTATTTGTTCGTTGTATTTAAAAGTATTGCTTGCCAAAGGATTAACAATATATTCGTCGTTTGTCAAATCAGCACTTTCAAAGTCTGAGTCAAAAAAACGAAACGTTCCTTTATATCCAGTTTCTACAATTGATTTTTCAGATACTGGAACCGTATAATTTACAATAGCATTCGAGATATTTTCATTTGTATAATTATGAGTTCTTTGCCATGCAGCATCGCCTATTTGTTGTTTATAAGCGTCATAATTATAAGTGTCAATATCAGTGTTTTCTTTGTGTTTGTTGAAAGAAGAAGTAATACTTGTATTTAGACTTTTTCTGTCGTCAGAAAATTTTCGATCATAATTAAAAGCAAGTTCGCCCACTTTTGTGCGTTCCAGTTCTAAAGAGTGACGTTTGTTGCTCGAAAAAAACTGATTTGCGCTTGTGTTTACCTGCGTGTATAAAGTTTCATCATTATCTTGATTTTCTAAATTTCCGAGTGCTTCAAACGAAAAGCTGTTTTTGTCGTTTGGAGTAAAATCGACGTTAAATTTCAAGTTTTGCAAACCTTCTGTACGAGCATCATCTCTATTTTGATGAATGTAATGCTCATCATCTATGAAAAAATTAGTTCGATCAGCATTTATTTTTTTAGTTCTGCCGGCAAAACGATTGTCATAGGCCAAACCAAAATTCCATTTTTCAGTTTTATGATTTAATATCACAGAGCTGTTCATTCTTCCTTTAGCACCAAAACCAGCGCCTAGAACTACCGCTCCATTTATCCCTTGTTGATTAATCTTTTTAAGTTTAATATTTATAATTCCGCTTTCAGCATTAGCATCATATTTTGCAGTTGGATTACTTATCACTTCGATACTTTCTATACTGCTTGCCGCAATTTGATCCATATTTGTAATGGCCGAATTTTTACCATTAATCAAAATCATTGGCGATTTTCCTCTTAGTGTTATACCGCCTTCAGCATCTACTGCAACAGTCGGAATACTTTTTAGCATATCAGTCGCCGTTCCGCCGGACTGCGAAATGTTTGAAACCGCATTAAAAACAAATCCTTCATCTGTTTTCTGAATTTGTTTTCGCTGAGATTTTACAACAACATCATTTAGTAAATTGGTATCGGTTTGTAATTTGATGGTTCCAATAGAAATTGGGTTGTCAGATACCTTTATTTTTTGAGAAATAGTTTTAAAACCAATTAGTTTAAATTGAAGTTGATAATCTCCAGATTGAATGTTTTCTAAGGCAAAGTTTCCTAAAACATCGGTTACAGCATAATTGGCTGTTTTGGTAGAATCGCTGGCGCTTTTTAGAACTACATCAACAAATTCCACTGGAAGTTTTCCGTCAGTAATGTTTCCTTTTATAGCTGCGGTTTTTTGAGCAAAAGAAAACTGGCTTATAGTAAATAAGAAAATCAGCAGGGATAATTTTTGGATCATATTTTTCATGAAACAAAGATATTTACCAGAATGTTTACGCTTGCTTAAGCTGTCTTAAGATACCATTAAATTAATCTTAGAATAGTTTAAATAGTTTAGTTAGCCACGAATTACACGAATTTCCACGAATGCATTGTGTGTAAAAGTTTGCCACAGATTAAAAGGATTCTCACAGATTATTTTTTGACAATGAAAAAAAAACATTTTAATCCTTATAATCTGTGGCTAAAAAAAAATAATTCGTGAAAATTCGTGAAATTCGCGGCAAAAAAAAACGCCCGATCAAATTCGGGCGCTCTTAATAAAAATATATTTTTTAGTTTTTCTCAATCCATTTTCTGGCATTAACAAAAGCTTCGTGCCAAGGCGAAACCTCGTCATTTCTGTCTTTTGGATAATGCGCCCAGTTCCATTGGAAAGTCGAACGCTCAATGTGAGGCATCATAACCAAATGTCTTCCTGTTTTATCACACATCATTGCTGTGTTATAATCAGAACCATTCGGGTTTGCAGGATAACCTTCGTAAGCATATTTAGAAACAATGTTGTATTGGTCTTCTGCATAAGGCAATTTGAATTTACCTTCTCCGTGAGAAACCCAAACTCCTAAAGTGCTTCCAGCCAAAGTCGATAACATAACCGAATTGTTTTCTTGAACTTTGACAGAAGTAAAGATACTTTCGTGTTTGTTACTTTCATTATGATGCATTTTTCCGTGAACTTCATGCTCTGGATTAATTACTTCTAATTCCATAAACAACTGACATCCGTTACAGATTCCAACAGAAAGAGTATCTTCTCTTTTGAAGAAATTGTCTAAAGCTGTTTTTGCTTTTTCATTGTATAAGAAAGCTCCAGCCCAGCCTTTAGCAGAACCTAAAACATCTGAGTTAGAGAATCCTCCAACAGCACCAATAAACTGAATATCTTCAAGTGTTTCACGACCTGAAATTAAATCGGTCATGTGAACGTCTTTTACATCAAATCCAGCCAAGTACATTGCGTTTGCCATTTCACGCTCAGAATTACTTCCTTTTTCACGAATAATAGCCGCTTTTGGCCTTGGTTTCGAAGCGTCGATTTCTGGTTTTTTTCCTGTAAAATGTGCAGGGAAAGTATAATTTAAAACCTGATTTTTATAGTTTTCGAAACGAGCTTTTGCAGTTCCGTTTTTAGATTGTTTTTGATCTAATAAATAAGAAGTTTCAAACCAAACATCTCTGTAAGTTGGAACATCTAATTTGTAGTCTCCAATTTCTAAAGTTGCAGTTTCTTGAACTGAACCGATTTTGAAGAATTCGATATTATTAGCATTTAATTTAGCTTCAACAGCTGCGTCAGATTTAGCCTGGAAAACGATTCCGATATTTTCAGCGAAAAGGATTTTCAATAAATCTTTTTCCGCGAAAGCGCTGAAATCAATTTTAGCTCCAAGATTCACATCAGCAAAACACAATTCTAATAAAGTTGTGATTAAACCACCGCTTCCGATATCGTGACCTGCTAAAATTTGGCTTTCGCCGATTAATTCCTGAATGGTATTAAATGCATTTTTGAAGAAAGAAGCGTCTTTAATAGTAGACGTTTCGTTTCCGATTGTATTTCTAATTTGTGCAAAAGATGAACCTCCAAGTTTGAAATCATCCTGAGACAAATTAATATAATAAATAGAATCTCCGTTTTTCTGTAAAACTGGTTCAACCACTTTTCTAATATCTGTACAGTTTCCTCCAGCCGAAATAATAACCGTTCCTGGTGCGATTACTTCGTCGTTTGGATATTTTTGTTTCATTGAAAGTGAATCTTTTCCTGTCGGAATATTGATTCCCAATTCGATTGCAAATTCTGAACAACCTTCAACAGCAGCGTATAAACGAGCGTCTTCACCTTCGTTTTTACAAGCCCACATCCAGTTTGCAGATAATGAAATTCCTTTCAACTGATCTTTAATTGGCGCCCAGATAATGTTTGATAATGATTCTGCAATTGCATTTCTACTTCCTGCAACCGGATCAATTAAAGCAGCGATAGAAGCGTGCCCAATAGAAGTTGCAATACCTTCTTTTCCTAAATAATCTAGAGCCATAACTCCCACATTATTTAAAGGCAATTGTAAAGGTCCAGCATTTTGTTGTTTGGCAACTTTTCCTCCAACACAACGGTCAACTTTGTTTGTTAACCAGTCTTTTGAAGCAACAGCTTCTAAACGTAAAACGTCTTTTAAATAACTTTCGAAATCTGCTTTGTCGTAAGCAACATCAGCATATTTTCTGTCGATAGTTTTATCTGTCATAATCGTTTTAGGAGAACTTCCGAAGAAATCTTCTAAAGCATAATCCATCGGTTTTGAACCATTTGATTTTGATTGGAAAGTAAAACGGTGATCTCCTGTTACATCTCCAACCTGATACATTGGCGAACGCTCTCTATCAGCAATTCTTTGTAAGGTATCAATATCTTTTTGACCAATAACCAATCCCATTCTTTCCTGAGATTCGTTACCAATAATTTCTTTTGCAGAAAGTGTTGGATCTCCAACTGGCAATTTGTCTAAATCAATTAAACCTCCAGTTTCTTCCACCAATTCCGAAAGACAGTTTAAGTGCCCTCCAGCTCCGTGATCGTGAATCGAAACAATTGGGTTATTGTCGCTTTCTACTAAACCACGAATCGCATTTGCAGCACGTTTTTGCATTTCAGGGTTTGAACGCTGAATCGCATTTAACTCAATTCCTGAACCGAAAGCGCCAGTATCTGCAGAAGAAACTGCAGCACCACCCATTCCGATTCTATAATTTTCTCCACCAAGAATTACAATTTTGTCGCCTTCTTGTGGTTTCTTTTTAATAGATTGATCTAGTTTTCCGTATCCAATTCCTCCCGCTTGCATGATTACTTTATCATAACCAATTTTACGGTCGTTTTCTGAATGTTCGAAAGTTAAAACAGAACCTGTAATTAAAGGCTGTCCAAATTTATTTCCAAAATCAGAAGCTCCGTTTGAAGCTTTGATTAAAATATCCATTGGTGTTTGGTACAACCATTTTCTTTCTTCAAGAGCATTTTCCCATTTTCTGTCGTTATTTAGACGAGAATATGAAGTCATATAAACTGCAGTTCCTGCTAATGGCAATGAACCTTGACCTCCTGCCAAACGGTCACGAATTTCTCCTCCTGAACCTGTTGCAGCTCCGTTGAAAGGCTCAACTGTTGTTGGAAAATTGTGTGTTTCGGCTTTTAATGAGATAACCGAATCAAATTCTTTTATTTCGTAAAAATCAGGTTTGTCTGCCGATTTTGGTGCAAATTGCTGCACTTTTGGTCCTTTTACAAAAGCAACGTTGTCTTTGTAAGCAGATACAATATCGTTAGGATTTTCCTGAGATGTTTTTTTGATTAATTTGAAAAGAGAAGTCTCTTTTTCTTCACCGTCAATTACAAATGTTCCGTTGAAGATTTTATGACGACAGTGTTCTGAATTCGCTTGTGAGAAAGCAAAAATCTCAGAATCAGTTAATTTTCTTCCTAGTTTAGTTGAAAGATTGTTTAAATAATCTACTTCTTCGTCACTTAAAGCTAAACCTTCAGCTTTATTGTAAGTTGCAATATCATCAATTTCCAGAATTGGTTCCGGCTGAATGTTGATAGTGAAGATTTCTTGATCTAATTCGTTGAATTTTTGAAAAAGCATCGGGTCAAAATCAGTGAAATTTTCCGTTGCTGGATGAAATTCTTCAATTCTGATAATGCCCGGAACACCCATGTTTTGAGTGATTTCTACAGCATTTGTGCTCCATGGTGTGATCATAGTGGCGCGAGGACCAACAAAAAAACCCGTCAATGCGGATTTTTCGATCTTATTCGAGTCGGCAAAAAGCCAGTTTAATTTTGAAATGTCTTGAGCTGAAATTTCGTTTTGCGTCTGTAC
This sequence comes from Flavobacterium sp. FlaQc-30, assembly GCF_044005885.1. Taxonomy (NCBI): domain Bacteria; kingdom Pseudomonadati; phylum Bacteroidota; class Flavobacteriia; order Flavobacteriales; family Flavobacteriaceae; genus Flavobacterium; species Flavobacterium sp. FlaQc-30. The sequence continues at coordinate 415,557 of NZ_JBIPCO010000002.1, forward strand.
GGCAAAAACAGTTTTGCTTTGGTTTTCAAAGAAATGGATCATTGTTTTGTGTAGTTTGTTGTATTGAGGTGCAAATTTAATGTAAATAAATAGCAAGCGCAAATTTGATAACAAACTCTTTTGAAAAAAATGAAATTGAAATGTTTTGTCACAAAGGAGCTAAGACACTAAGTTTTTGTTTAAAAATTCACATAAAAGGTTTTTTCTCATTTTATGTCATTTCGACGAAGGAGAAATCTTCGCAAGAAGCTCGACAAAGATTGGGGATTTTGCATGCGGAGTTTCTTGTGTGATTTCTCCTTCGTCGAAATGACAAACATTACGAGATTACTATTGAAAAACTTCGTGAGTTTGCGAGAAAATTTGAGAACAAATTCTATTTAAAAAGTAATATTAGAGTGAAATTATGGTCTTAGAACAAAATTTGAAAATTTCCATTCATTTGAACCAGATTCTTTAACAAATCTAAGAGGGATGTAGTAAGTTTCGATTTTTAAAATTTCCTCGTCATTACTTGATTTAATAATTTTGATTTCTTTTCCTTCCCAATCATTAGCTAAATTTTGTAAACCATCAAGATTGTTAAAATTAAAACTTTTGTAAGATGACTTTGTTACTACTTTTTTTAGATTGCTTGTGTCTTTTAAAGCTAAAAAATAAGTTAGTGTTTTAAAGGATTTAAGAGAAGAAGATAAGTCATAATCTATTTTGTTTTCTTGAGAGTAACAAAAAGTATATGAGAAAATTAGAAATATTGAAACTATAAAAGTCTTCATGATTTTTTATAATGCTGAAAAAAATATTGATAATAATTACTTCGGGAAATCTTGACTCTGATAAGCACCCAAATCTGGTGGTGAAGTTCTTGTAATTCCTAAAATATCCTGCAGAATTATATACGACTGATTTCCTTTCGCGAAAGCAGAAGAAGTTTTGTCGATATTGAATTTATTCTGATTGACATTATAAAACTTCGGGTTTTCATTCAGAATGATGTTGCTGTAATGCTGCATATCTGTTTTAAATTGATAATCAGGATTTGTTGTTGAACTGTTGAATTTTAAAAGACAATTATTTAATTGATAAACAAATGGTGCATTTGTGTTTTTGCTCAAATTAAATTCGTTGGTGTTTGAACCATAAATTATACAATTGTTGAAAGCTGCCTGCGTCAGCGCATTTGTTTCGGGCATTTTGCCTGCCAAACTATTGCTTACACTAACTGCAAATTGTGAATTGCTTTGCCAATTGTTATAAAAAGTGCAATGTGTAAAACTATAGTTTCCGCCGTAAACACACGATAAACTGGCTAGTCCGGCATAATTTATAACTAGATTTTCTCCGTTAATTCGGGCGTTTTGTCCTAAAATTCCATATTCAGCACAATTATAAACTTGGGTATTTTTAATTTGAGTTGTGTTAACTGAATTTCTGATATCTAATCCCGTAATCGCATTTTTTAAAGTTAAATTTTTGATTGAATGGTTATTACTGCCATTTTCAAGAATAACTGATTTCCATTGTCCAGGAATATCCGAATAAAGGGATTCTAGTCGATCGCCTTCAAAAATAACTTCATTTTCAAGTTTTTCTGTTGTTGAAGTAGTTCCGTTAATTTGAAGAGAAGCATTTTTACCAACATATAATCCTGAGTTGGTATGAAAGTGAACTCTTGCGCCAGCTTCAAAGGTTACAGTTTTGTTTTCTGGAACTCCTGCGTAACCATAAATTACATAAGGTTTTTGTTTGGTAAAAAGTAATTCATTTCCGTTTACAGGATCATTTTCGTTGAGATAAAATCCATCAACATCTTTGCTGTCAATTTTGATTTTCTCTTTTGTTCCGTTTGGATTTTGGTTAGGATATAAAAAAACTGCGTCCTGAATTAAGGTTACCAAAGCGACTTGCTGCAGATTTGTGCCGCTGTCAAACTGAATTTCGTCGGTATATAAAAAATCGGCTGGATTTGCATCTGTAATATTTGCAGTGGTTTCAATAAAAATGTACAAACTGTCTTTTGCTAAAAGCGTAACATTGTTGAAAATTTTACCATTATTACCACTCATACCATCAACAGTCATTCGGTATTTTGAACTTAGTCCTTTTTTGAATTGTACGACTGGAATTGATATGTCATTTTTACTTCGATTATAGACTTTTAGTTGATAAGTACTTGAGCCAATATTTTTAAAAACGGTGTCTAAATAAACGGTGTCTTTAGAAAACTTTAGATCTCCAGAACTGGCAACGGTATCAAAGTCAGTTCGACAGGAACTGAAAACTAAAATTAAACCCAGAACGAAGATTGCAAAGTATTGACGCATTTAAAAGTTTTTTTTAGCCACAGATTAAGAGTATTAAAAAGATTTTTTCTTTGTCACGAATTCCGCGAATTTTCACAAATTAAATTGAAATAAAATTCGCGGAAATTTGTGTAACTAGTTGCTATATCTTTAGAATCCTTCTAATCTGTGCAATCTGTGGCTAAAAAAAAATCAGCCAAAGATTTGATTGTTTTTGTAAAAATAACAAAAAACCTACAGGTTTGAAGTTGAATTTTAAATTTTAGTCCTGAAATTTCGGGAGGATTTTAGATTTATGTGTTATCTTTCTTTAATTTTACGATTTTAAAGTTTATTTAATGAATTATACAAAAGAACAGATTTTAGCGTACTGCAATGAATTTTCTAAAAATACATTGATGGAAACGCTGAAAATAGAATATATCGATGCGGGCGAAGATTTTTTAACGGCAAAAATGCCTGTAAACCCAAGTGTTCATCAGCCAATGGGATTATTGCACGGCGGAGCTTCTGTCGCTTTGGCGGAAAGTGTGGGAAGTGCAGCTTCTCATTTTTTTATTAATGCGAAGGAACAAGAAGTTCGCGGTATCGAAATTTCGGCAAATCATTTAAAAAGTATTCGTGAGGGTGTTGTTTTTGGAACTGCTCGAATTATTCATAAAGGCAGAAGTCTTCATCTTTGGGAAATTAAAATTACGGATGAAGCAGGAAATTTGATTTCGCTTTGCAAATTAACGAATATGGTTTTGGATAGAAAGAAAAGTGAATAAATTATGAATCCATTTTTCTTAAAAATTAAAAAGCATAAAGAACTGAATTTACCTTTTGTACTTTATTCAAAACCCAATACTACTGATCTTGTTGGAGTTTTACAGCAAAATAATACTTTATATACCGTTTCAGATTACAGCGAAAAAGGATTTGTGTTCGCTTCTTTTGATGAAAAACAACTGGTTCTGATTCCTGAAAATGAATCGGAAATTATTACTGCCGAAAAAGAAATTACTTCATTTGAATCCATCGAAGTTGATGATTTAAATTTTGATGCTGAAGCTAAATTTCAATACGAATATTTGGTTGCACAGGGAATTCAAGCCATTAAAAATGAAGAATTCAAAAAGGTGGTTTTGTCACGAAGTGAAGAAGTGCCTTTAATTGAATTTGATTTTGTTGGAACTTTTCAGCATTTGGTTCAATTATACCCAGCGACTTTTTGTTATTGCTTTTTTCATCCTAAAATAGGACTTTGGATGGGAGCGACGCCAGAAAAACTGCTAAAAGCAAATGAAAATGTTTTTGAAACGATGGCTTTGGCAGGAACCCAAAAAGATAATCTGCAAACTGAAATTGTCTGGCAGCAAAAAGAAAAGGACGAACAGCAATTTGTAACTGATTTTATTGTAAAAAGGCTTAGAGAATTTACAGCTTCGGTTGTAGTTTCTGAACCATATAGTTTAAAGGCGGGATCGATTTGGCATATTAAAACGGATATTTCGGGAGTTTTAAAGGATAAGTCGACTTTGGAAGAAGTTATTGATACGCTTCATCCAACGCCTGCGGTTTGTGGTTTGCCAAAGAAAAAAGCAAAAGGTTTTATTATTGAAAACGAAAATTATGATCGTACTTTTTACAGCGGATTTTTAGGAGAGCTTAATAGTAGTTTTACAGGAAAAAATGTAAGCTCTGATTTATTTGTAAATTTACGATGCATGCAGATTCAGGAAAACAAAGCCATTTTGTATATGGGCTGCGGTATTACAAAAGAAAGTATTCCAGAAAAAGAGTGGGAGGAAAGCGTCAATAAATCGATGACGATGAAAAGAGTTTTAAAAAAATAGTTTATAAATTGTTTCAAGTTTCAGGTTTCAAGTTCTGTTGACAACTTGAAACCTGAAACTTGAAACTTGAAATAAAAAAAATGAAATTAGATATATTAGCCTTTGGTGCGCATCCTGACGATGTAGAATTGGGTTGTGCGGGAACAATTTTAAAAGAAGTTTCTCTAGGGAAAAAAGTTGGGGTTGTTGATTTAACGCGCGGCGAATTAGGAACACGCGGAACCGCTGAAACGAGAGATAAAGAAGCAAAAGCTGCGGCCAAAATTTTAGGAGTTGTCGTTCGTGAAAACTTAGGACTTCGTGACGGCTTTTTTGTAAATGATGAAAAACATCAATTAGAAGTCATTAAAATGATTCGTAAGTACAAACCTGAAATTGTTTTATGCAACGCTGTTGACGACCGTCATATCGATCACGGAAAAGGAAGTAAATTAGTTTCTGATGCTTGTTTTTTATCAGGATTAGTGAAAATAGAAACTTCTATAGATGGAGAGCCGCAAGAAGCTTGGAGACCAAAAGTGGTTTATCATTATATTCAATGGAAAAATATTGAGCCAGACTTTGTAGTTGATATTACAGGCTTTGAAGAAAAGAAGATCGAATCAATTTTGGCTTATAAAACACAATTTTATGATCCAAATTCAAATGAACCTGCGACACCAATTACGAGTAAAAACTTTTTAGAAAGTGTAAAATATCGTGCGCAGGACTTAGGACGCCTAGTTGGTAAAGATTTTGCCGAAGGTTTTACTGTTGAAAGGTGTTTGGCAGTCAATAGCTTAGAAGATTTGATTTAATTTTTATAAAAATTTTTCATTTTTTTCTTTGTAGAACTCAACCTTTGTTCTATATTTGCACTCGCTAAGCAAAAATGGTGGTTGTAGCTCAGCTGGTTAGAGTAGCGGTTTGTGGTGCCGCGGGTCGCCGGTTCGAACCCGGTCAGCCACCCAGATTTAAAGCCTTGAAGAAATTCAAGGCTTTTTTTGTGCGTTTAATTTTTTTTAAAGCATATAAGTGATATAGGTTCATTTTAGATTTTGGGTCTATTTCAATAAAATCAAATAGGTCATATTAGAAAACATAGCCAGCGGTTGAAACCGCAGGCACTATTTGAATATTAGCTTTTTTATTTAAGTTTTTGCTTTTAACCTTAGTAATATCAGCTTTGATCTAAAATGACCTTATATCGCTTATATGGTTTGAACGAAAAAAAAAGCATGACAATTACATCATGCTTTTTGGTTGGTTATTATATTTGGTTGGTGTATTATCGAATTTCGTCAAATGTATTTCCTTGTTTGATATCGCCGGTTCTAAAACCTTTTTTAAACCAGTACATTCTTTGTTCTGATGTACCGTGTGTAAATGAATCAGGAACTACCTGACCTTGCATTTTGCTTTGTATTGCATCATCTCCTACAGCATTAGCTGCGCTCAAGGCTTCTTCAATATCTCCTTCATCCAGCGTTTCTTGGTTGTCATGTGCCCATACTCCAGCGTAAAAATCAGCCTGCAGTTCTAAGGCTACTGAAAGTTTATTGGCTTCGGCTTGGCTTTTACCTTCTTGCGCTTGATGCATTTTTTCAGAGGTTCCTAGTAATGTTTGTACGTGATGGCCAATTTCATGCGCTATAACGTACGCAATGGCAAAATCACCACCCTCAGCACCAAATTTAGATTTTAGTTCTTCAAAGAAGCCTAAATCCATATATACTTTTTGATCGCCTGGACAATAAAAAGGTCCCGATGCTGATGAAGCTCCGCCGCAAGCAGTATTTACAGAGCCTTTAAAAAGCACTAATTTTGGGTTTTTATAGGTCATGCCATTTTCGGCAAATATTTTACCCCAGAAATCTTCAGTTTTAGCCAAGACGGATCTAACAAAATGTCCCATTTCTTCATCTTCCTTACTTAATGGAGCAGCTGCTTCAGTTTGTGTCTGCTGCCCGCCTTGCATTTGTTCTAAAACCGGAGTGATAAACTGGGCATTTTCGCCGCCAAAAACATTTACTAACAAAATAATGATACCGATAATTCCACCTCCAACGGCTACTTTTCCGCCAGAAATTGATCTTCTGTCTTCAACGTTATCACTTTCTCTGCTTCCTTTCCATTTCATACTTTGCTGTTTTTTAAAAAGTTATGTTTGTTGTACGAATTTATATATTTTTTGGGAATTACATGTTATTGGAGGTAATTTACTTTTTTTATTTCAGCCATTTTGCCAAAATTTCTTCTACAATACCTTTCATAATAGGCTTTGAGATATAGTCGTTCATTCCTGCTGTTATGCATTTATTTCGTTCTTCTTTTTCGGCGCCTGCAGTTACGGCAATTATTGGCGTATGCTCTCCTGTTATTGTACTTCTTATGGCTTTGGTAGTTTCGTATCCATTCATAATTGGCATTTGAATGTCCATAAAAACAAGTGTAGGATTAATGCTTTCAAATTGTTTTACAGCTTCATAACCATTTTCACATTCGTAAATAATAGAATTGCTGTATAAATTTGAAATGATGGTTTTTAGCAGCAACATATTGACTTTGTTGTCCTCAACGATTAAAAATTTAATTTTCTCATTGTTTGAACTATTGTTAATTTGATCGTATTCTGAGTTTAAAGTTTTGAGTTTAGTATTATTTTTTTCTGTCCCGCTTTGGTTTCTGGTTTTTAAATTTAAATCGAAGAAAAAATTACTTCCTTCGCCAATTTTACTTTCCAGCTGCAGTCGGCTGTCCATTAAAGCTAATAGCTGATTAGATATTGTTAATCCCAGTCCGGTTCCTCCAAATTTTCTAGTTGTGGAGCTGTCTGCTTGCGAAAAAGCTTTGAATATTTTCTTCTGATTTTTTTCAAGAATTCCAATACCTGTATCTATAACAGAGAAGCGCATTATGCAATTGTTGTTCTTCGTTTTTTTAAGAACAGAAACATTTAGTCTGATAGAGCCTTCATTGGTAAATTTTACGGCGTTTGAAAGCAGATTAATTAATATCTGTTTTAAACGGACAATGTCTGTCCAGATGTATTTAGGAACTTCTGGATCGATATTTAATTCCAGTTGAAGATTCTTCTGATTAGATTCAAAAATAATTAAATCAAAAACTTGTCCAAGTACTTTTTTAATGTCGTATAAGTCGATAAAGAGTTCAAGTTTTCCAGCTTCAATTTTAGAAAAATCTAGTATGTCGTTTATGATTTCTAATAAGGAATGGGCAGATTGATTAATAGTTGTGGTATATTTTTCCTGAATTCCTTCAAGTTCAGTCTGCATTAATAAATGCGTAAAACCAATTATACCATTTAGAGGTGTTCTGATTTCGTGTGATATATTAGCAAGAAAATCTGATTTTGATTTGTTTGCTGCTTCCGCCAGTTGTTTTGCTTTTATAGCATCTTCGGTCACTTTTTTGTTTGTAATGTCAAAATAAATACCGCCTACGAATTCAATTTCATCTCCTTTTTTTATGACATCACCAAATTCTTCGATCCAAATGTATTCACCAGTTTTTCTTTTAATTCGGTAAACATTATGAAGCGGAATTCCGTTTTGAAGATTGTGTATTTGATTTTTAATTACTTTTTCACGATCGTTGTGGTGAATAAGTGATAAAAAGGATAAGTTGTTTTCTATAAATTCAGCTTTAGAATAACCTGTTAAGTTTTTAATCTCGTCGTTTAAGAAGATTTTGGTTGATATTGCGTCAAATTTTGACAGGTAAACTGTTCCAGGAATATTGTTGGCAATTAACTTAAATTTCTCTTCGCTTTCTAGGATTTTAGCCTCATTTTGATTTCGCTCTAGTGCCGATGAAATATTATTGGCTAAAACCTGAAAGATGTAAATTTCTTCTTCAGACCATTTTCGTTCAGAAGTGCAGTCGTCAAAGCCTATAAAACCAGTAAAAACATCATTGATATACAAGGGCAGAATCAGAATTGATTTTATTTGATTGTCAAGTAAAAGTTGTTTAAAAAAGGTTTTTTTGAGTTTACGTGTATACGTTTTTAAAATACTTTTGTTAAGTACAGCCTTATGAATTTCTTTTAGATTGTCTTCGGTTAATTGTTTTAATGGTGTTATTTGATGTTCTACACCGTTTCTTGACCACTTGTATTTTTGAGTAAAAGTATTGGTCAGAAAGTCTTTTTCATAATAAAACATATGATCTGCTTTTGAGGCTTTTCCTATTAGATCATAAGTTTCCTGAAACATTTCTTCGGTAGATTTGCTAAGTAAAAATTTCTCTGTACAAAGTGAAAGTGCTGAAAGCAGCTGACTTTTAAATTCTAATTTACGCTCTGCATCTAATCTCATTTGCGATGAAATTGCAAGTGAAATCACATCTGAGATGGTTTTAGCATAGTTAATGTCTTCATTGTCCCAATCTCTTTTTTCTTCTGTACTTTCAAAACAAACTACACCAACCAGTTTTCCGTTCAAGAAAATAGGAACGTCGAGCATTGATTTTATGTTGTTTTTTGTAAAGTACAGTCTTTGAAATTCTGACGTTTCTAGTTTATTAAAAACATCTGGAGCGTTTATGACAACTTTATTTTTTAGTGTTTCAAAATAGATCGGATAAGATTCCTGATCTAATATATTTTTGTCACTTGGACTTTGATTGTCGCTGCTAAATAAGTTTTTGCAAGTAATTAGGTCTTTTCGGTATTTCCAAAAGCTGACTCTATTTGATTTGCTTACTATTGATGCTTCTTTGATAATGTAGTCAAGAACTGTGTTTAAATTGTGATATTTGCTAAAGTCAGCAGTTGATAGTTTTTTGGTGGAGTTATTGTATGCTTCAATTTTTTCGAGACGTCTTTTTTTCTCGTTTTCAGCATTTTTAGTTTCGGTAATATCTCTTGCAATTCCGGCGTAACCAGTTGTTTGACCTAAATCATTTTTACGGATAATAATGTTTTGAGAAATCCATATTTCTTGTCCGTTTTTCTTTAAAATAGGAATTTCGATCGTAGGGAATTTGTTTTCGTTGACTACAATATTTTCATAAAAATCTACAGCGCTTATTGAGTAGCTTTCGTGAATAAAATTTGAATAATGATGTTTTAATATTTCATTTTCTGTGTAGCCTAGAAGTGTGTAAGCGAATTCATTTATGAATGTAAAATTACCATCGGCATCAATTTCAAAAATAATATCTCTTGCAGTCTGGATTAGGTTTTTGTATTGGTCTTGTACATTAAATTGTTCTGTTACGTCCTGTCCGATACTAATAATTAAATCTTCAGTAAATTTTTTATCTTTCCATTGAATGTGTTTGTATTCGCCGTTTTTACTTTTGAGCTTCCAAGTATAAGTTTTGTTTTCTTCCCGATCTAGTGTTGGTTCTTTTTCGTTATGCTCGTTTTCTTTTGCAAAGTGCCAAAAGTTTAAACCAATAACTTCTTCCGGCTGATAACCTAAAATAGAATAAATGGTTTCGCTGCAAAATAGTATTTTACCTTTCTGGTTTGTTGCAATTGTTAGTGAACTTCCTTTTTGAACAATTTCATTTGCAAATCGATAGTTGTCATCATTGTTTGATAAAACGGCATATTTTACATGATTAACAATGAAAATTAAAATGCAAAAATTAATTAATAAAACAGAAGATTTTATTGGAATCAAATGAAAGGAAACGGTCGAAAGAAGAAATATAAACGTGAGACCTACAAAAAACCAATATATTTTTATTGGTTTTAAAATATTGTACGAGAAGAAAAAGGAGATTAAAAAAACAATAACAGGAACAACATCGTTGCTGAGGCGAACGATATTATAACATACATAGCTTATGTATATAAAAAAGCAAGTAATAAATATGTTCTGAATTTTGTCGCGCAGCCATTTTATTTTGTCTACCAGCAGATAAATGAACAAAACGAAGAATCCAATCGAAACATTTGTTACTAATAAGCTTTTCGGGCGGATTTTGAAAATCTCATTAATGATCTCGATTACAATAACCGCAATTCCAAAAAATAAAATGTAAAGCTGATATTCTTTTTTAGCTGTTTCGGCTTCTTTTGTTTTTTCAATAAAATACCCAATTTTAGTTTTAATTTTAAAAAACTGGTAGATTAATAATGCCAAAAAAGCAGCTAATGAAAGTCCGAGTATAATAAGTTTTGGACTATTGAAAAAAATAATGTCGGGGCTCAGAGCGTATGATTTTGTCATGATTGATTTCAGAGAATTACCAAAAGCGGTAATTCCTGAAATCAATACATTGAAAAAACTATAGCTTTCCGTCATATATTTTGAGAGAGTTAGTTTTCGTAAACAACATTTTAAAAAATTCTAAAAAGACGTTTTTGAACTCTTTTTATTCGAAATCTGATTGTCCGATAGAATCAATTGAATCTTGCTCTTCTTCTTCGCTGAAAATTGAAAAATAAGTCGCATAGGTAATCGATGTATTGAAAACAGCTGTAAAAATAACACCAACACAACAAGCTACAAGACCTACTAATGAGCCAAGAAATCCAACTATAAATAGGCAGAATATTATAACAGGGTTTTTACTTACCAAGATTATACTTGATTTAATAGCATCTATGGCTTTTAAATTTCCAAAAATGATTAGTGGAATTGTAAAAAAGGTAAAAAAATTGATGAATAAAGAAACTCCCGTTCCTAAATATCCTAAGCCTAAGCTTTCTGTAGAGTAAGAAATTCCATTAGTTACAAGTCCTATAATAAAAGCAACTGCAAATAATTGAACAAAGTACGGAGCTCTATAATAAGTAAAAATTGTAGAAACATTAAATTCTTCGTCTTTATCTGCACAATCAGCCATTTTTAAGAATCCTGCGCCCAGAGGAGCAAATACAGCGGTAACGGCAGCAAGTGAAACAGCAGTTATTACTTGTTGAATGTAGCTTAGGTTTTGAATTTGAAAATTTTCTAAGAAATTTTCAGACAGGCTTTTAACGCCGTAAAAAGTTACAGCTAACCCCATAATTACAATTACTACTACGACTGAAAATACTAGAATTATAAGTCCGGAATACAATGCAATTTTTTTGAAGTTTTCAAGGGCATAGTTGAAAATAGTTGAAAAATCTATTGAATAGCCATTTTTTTTGATGTCTTCAATTTGGTCAAGTGTAGCTTTCATTTTAAGAGTAAAATTGTTAAATATAGTTTGTGTTTGGTACCATAATAGTCAATGGTAAATATAGTATATTTAATCAATTTCGTCTAAAAATCCTAGAATTGTTTTTGCCTCTTAAATCCAGCTTAATACCCTTTTTATTGAAGCTAATTTGTCTTTGTAAGGAGCGTAGCGCATAGGTAAATCAAGCCAGTTTGCTTTTTTTACAATTGCTTTATGATGAGAGAAAGTATCAAAGCTCCTTTGACCATGATAAGCCCCGATACCGCTGTGCCCGACACCGCCAAAAGGAAGTCTTTTGTTCGAAAAATGAATTACAGTGTCGTTGATACATCCGCCTCCAAAAGAATAGCTTGTGATCATTTTTTTTGCAAACGATTTATCGTCGCTAAAAACATAAAAAGCAAGAGGTTTTTCGTAACGACTTATTACGTTATGAATGTCGTCTTCAGTTTCATAAACAAGAATTGGTAAAATTGGGCCAAAAATTTCTTCGCTCATTACTGGACTGTCTAAACTTGGCTCTTCAATTAGAGTAGGAGATATGTAAAGTTTGTCGGCATTAGTTTCACCTCCAAAAATGACTTTATCACGTTCAATCATCTGATCTAAACGCACCCAGTTTTTTGTATTAATTATACGAGCAAAATCTGGAGATTTGTCCATTTTTTTACCGTAAGCTTTTATGATTTCTTCCATTAAGAAAGTAATAAAGTTTACTTTCATATTTTTTTGAATCAAAATATAATCTGGTGCAATGCAAGTTTGTCCTGCATTAATAAATTTTCCCCAGACAATTCGCTTTGCTGCAAGTTTTAGATTGGCAGTTTCATCAATAATACAAGGGTTTTTTCCGCCGAGTTCAAGAGTTACGGGAGTAAGATTTTCGGCAGCAGCTTTGGCAATTACTTTTCCAACCGTAACACTGCCCGTAAAGAAAATATAATCCCAGCGTTTTGCTAGTAATTTATTAGAAACTTCAACGCCGCCCTCAAAAACTTCGACATGATTAATATGGAAAGTCTTTTCAATAAGTTTTGCAATTATTGCAGAAGTGTGGGGGGTAAGTTCTGACGGTTTTAAAACCACTCTGTTTCCTGCAGCAACGGCAGCAATAAGCGGACACAAAGCTAATTGAAATGGATAATTCCAGGGAGCAATAACCAGTACATTTCCGTAAGGTTCTTTGTAAATGTAATCTGTAGAAGGAAAATTAAGCAGAGAAGGAAAAACTCGTTTTGGTTCTGCCCAAGCATTAATATTTTTGATCGTATCTTTTAATTCTGAAATGACATAATTTGTCTCCGTCAGGACAGCTTCAAATTCAGGCTTTTTAAAGTCATCGTACAAAGCTTGTACAATTAAATCTTCGCTTTTTTGAATGTTATACAATAACTTTTTGAGCGTTTCTTTTCTGTACCCGATGTCGTTTTTATAGTCCATTTTATGATCAGCTTGTTTTTGTCTATGCAAGTTAATCGATAAAATTTAAAAAATTAACAATTATATCATAAAAATCAAATGGCATTCCAAACCGTTTCATCGGGTGTTGGCGCTATGATAGTTATGTTTTCTTTGGATACAGGATGAACAAAAACTAATTTTCTGGCATGAAGATGAATGCCGCCGTCAGGATTACTTCGGTCAAAACCGTATTTCAAATCTCCTTTTATGGGAGATCCAATTGCTGCTAATTGCGCACGAATTTGATGATGACGTCCTGTATGAAGATTAATTTCCAGCGCCGTATAATTTTGAAGTTCTTTGATTACTTTATAATCTAAACTAGCTAGTTTGCTGTCTGGAACTTCTTTTAAATGCGCTTTTGAAGTGTTATTCTTTTCGTTTCTTTTTAAATAATGTACCAATTTAGCAGATGCTTCGTGAGGTTTATTCTTTACAACTGCCCAATACGTTTTTTGAGTTTCACGATTACTGAACAATTCATTCATTCGTGACAATGCTTTACTGGTTCTCGCAAAAACAACAATACCAGTTGTAGGACGATCTAGTCGATGAATCACACCCAAAAAAACATCGCCGGGTTTATTGTATTTGGCTTTTATGTATTCCTTTACAATATCAGATAATGGTTTATCTCTCGTTTTATCACCTTGAACAATATCGCCTACGCGTTTATTAACCACAATAATGTGATTGTCTTCATGAAGAACTTGGAGATTGTTTTTATCTGAAATAATTTTCATAATTAGACTGGCTTAGACTGCTTAGATTTTTAGACTGACTTAGATTTATTAGACTTTAGATTGACTTGGACTTCTTAAATTTTAGTTTTTTTTACAATAAAGTTGCTCTAAATCTAGAAGTCATTTTAGTGATTTCTTCTAACATACTAATTAGTTCTGTTGTGTTTTCTTCATTTAGAAAACCTAAATCAGATGAAATCAAAAGTTGAGTTTCAACTTCATAAGCAGATCCAATAGCAATTTCTAAAAATCTAGCAAAATCTTTATTCGAATTTCTCGAAGAACCTTCAGCTATATTTGAAGGAATGGATACAGCAGCCCTTCTTAATTGATTAATTATTCCGAACTTTTCATCATTAGGAAAAGTTGATGTTATTGAATATATTTTAGAACAAAATAATCTACTTTTTTTCCAAATCAAAAGTTCTTTGAATTGATGCATAATTTTTGATTTATATATTTCTAGACTTCTTAGATTTTTAAAAGAATAAAAAAATCTGAGAAGTCTAGAATCTAAGAAGTCTAAGATAGTCTAGACTTAATATTGTTCATTAGAATTTGGGAAATCACTAGACTTAACATCGGCTGCATATTGACCGATAGCTGTTGTCATTTCTTCATATAAATTTAAGTAACGACGTAAAAAACGCGGACTAAATTCGTTGTTCATTCCTAACATATCATGAATAACTAAAACTTGTCCGTCAACACCTCCTCCGGCACCAATTCCTATAACTGGAATTGAAATACTTTCAGCTACTTTTTTAGCTAGATCAGCAGGGATTTTCTCCAGAACAACTCCAAAACAACCAATTCTCTCCAGCATTTTAGCATCTTCAATTAATTTTTCTGCTTCAGCATCTTCTTTAGCACGAACGCTGTAAGTTCCAAATTTATAAATTGACTGAGGAGTTAAACCCAAATGTCCCATAACTGGAATACCTGCGTTTAGTATTTTTTTAATCGATTCTTTAATTTCTTTTCCGCCTTCAAGTTTTACTGCATGTCCGCCGCTTTCTTTCATAATTCTGATAGAAGAGCGTAAAGCTTCTTTTGGGTCAGATTGGTAGCTTCCAAAAGGTAAATCTACTACAACCAAAGCTCTTTCGACAGCACGAACTACAGACGAAGCATGATAGATCATTTGGTCTAAAGTAATTGGCAAAGTCGTTTCGTGACCTGCCATAACATTTGATGCAGAATCACCCACCAAAATCACATCGACTCCCGCGGTATCAACAATTTTAGCCATTGTATAATCATAAGCGGTAAGCATAGAGATTTTTTCTCCGTTGCTTTTCATTTCTATTAATGACTTTGTTGTGATTCTTTTATAATCTTTTTTTGCTACTGACATTTTATTTTTTTTTGATGATGTAAAAGTATTGAATAATTGTAAATTGAGAATCAGCAATAAAAGAATATTTCGATGCTGTATAGTTTCCCGTCTTTAAATTCTATTCTAATTTGACTGTCTTCCATTAATATAGAATAGATATGAGGCCATTTTAATGAAGCTTCGATATAAGTCCCATATTTTTCAATGAAAGCTTTTTCGGACATGGTATTGTCCAAAACTGAACCTGAATTTAAGATTAACTTGTTGTTTTCATTGATAAAAACCTTAACAATTTCGGCTTGATTCTGTTTTTCATCTACAGATGCGTGTAAGTCTGGGTAATAATAAAACAAGTCACTTAAATAAATACCGCATTCATCGCCTACGCTCGCTTTTTTTGCTGGTTCTCCAAATATTTTTAATAAGTCTTTTTGAGTTAAGAAAAGTGATTTTGTTTTGACTCCTTTTAATGAAAATTCGGCTTTTTTGACAAATGCACTAATTTGTTCTGGCAGTTTATGTTTGGTTAAGCCTTTTGCAAGTGCTATATTTAATTCAGTATCAGCGATTAACTTAGGATCATTTAGCTGCTTGACAACTTCGAAATATCTTTGATAGGCAGGTATTAATTTGTCATATTCACTATTCCAAGCAAGTTCAACAATTCGCTCGCTTACTGTTTTTCGTTCGGTTACAGCATTGACATCAAGTTTGTCGAAGTCTTTTAATAAAGTTTCAAAGTTTGGTCTTGCTCCAAGGAATTTTTTTAAAGTGAATTTTGCATATTCTTCATCAAAATTACCATTGATGTTAACCCATTCTTCTGAATTTTTTGGAAGATAATTTACAGGTACAGGGTCACCAGTAAATAAAATTTCTCTGATCTTAGAGTTTTTATCTGGTAAAGCTCTCGCTTTTAAACCTGCTGCTAAAACAAATAAATGATTACCGCCATAATAAGCGTCGCCGCCTTCTAAAATTGGATTTTCATTATCTTTAATTTTAATATCTCTAGCGTTTAAACTTTTGGCTACAAATTTCTCAGGAACATAACCTTCGTTGAAATTATCGGCTTGTACTTTATACCAGCCATTTTTACTTTCAGATAATAATCGAACTTCAGCTCCATATTTAAAATAACCCAAGAAATCAGCATCAGTATTAGCTGCCGTATAAAGTCGAGTATCTGAGTTTAGAAAATAGCGCTGTTGCGAATGCAGTAAAACAGAGCAAAAAAGAAGTAAAAAGTAACGTTTTTTCATGAAATTGTTGTTTAGGCATTCCCGATAGCAATTGGGGTAAAAAGATTTAGACCGATTTTTTATTTTACGCAGATTTAAAATGATTTAGGCAGATCTTAGCAGATTTGTTATTTTAATCTGCTAAAATCTGCCAAATCTGCGTGAAAAAAAAATCATTTTAATCTATTGTAAGCCAATGTTTTAACAATCAGCCATATTTACAGCAACAGCTAATCCTCCTTCAGAGGTTTCTTTGTATTTTGAATTCATATCTTTTGCCGTCTGCCACATAGTATTAATCACTTTATCTAAAGGCACTTTTGCATTTTTAGAATCAGTTTCAAGTGCTAATTCGGCTGCATTTATAGCTTTTATGGCGCCCATTGTATTTCTTTCAATACACGGAATTTGAACTAATCCGCCAATAGGATCACAGGTTAAACCTAAATGATGTTCCATAGCGATTTCAGCAGCCATTAAAACCTGAGCAGGAGTTCCGCCCATTAATTCGCATAAAGCTGCTGCTGCCATTGATGACGAAACGCCAATTTCGGCTTGACAACCGCCCATTGCGGCAGAAATAGTGGAACCTTTTTTGAAAATACTTCCAATTTCTCCAGCAACCATCAAAAACTGCTTGATTTCTTTTTCGCCGGCTTTATGGTTTTCAATTACTAAATAGTACATCAAAACAGCTGGAATTACGCCGGCACTTCCATTAGTTGGAGCTGTAACGACACGTCCTAACGACGCATTTACCTCATTTACAGCAAGTGCAAAACAGCTTACCCATTTTAAGATTTGACGAAATTTTACTTCCGTTTTTCTTATTTCTTCAAGCCACGATTGCGGATCGTTGTAGTTGGATAAACCAATTAGATTTTGATGCATATCAAAAGCTCTTCTGCGCACATGTAATCCGCCAGGAAGAATTCCTCCCGTATGACAGCCTATATACATACATTCAAGCATAGTATTCCAAATACGCATAAGTTCTGAGTGAATTTCATCTTCAGAACGCATCGATTTTTCGTTTTCATGAACAATTTCCGAAATTGATTTTTGCTCCGTAACGGTATAGTTTAGAAGCTCAACGGCATTTTGTATTGGAAACGGAAAGGCACATTTTATTACCTCTTTAATTTTGGCATTTTCGCGCTCTTCTTTTACAACAAAACCGCCGCCAATAGAGTAAAATGTAGATTCGTACTCAGAGTCATCCGCTTTATAAGCTGTAAATTTCAGTCCATTTGCATGAAAAGGAAGAAACTCTTTATTGAAAACAATATCTTGAAGAAAATAAAAAGGAACTTTATATTGATCTGCGAGAATGATCTCGTTTGTATCTTCAATGTTTTTTATGATTCCAGCAATGTTTTCTACTGGAATATATTCAGGATCTTGACCGCTTAAGCCCAGCATTACTGATAAATCAGTAGCGTGTCCTTTACCGGTTAAAGAAAGTGATCCATACAAATCGACTTTTACTCGAGTAACTTGATCTAAAAGCGATTCGTTTTTTAACTCTTCTAAGAAGCGTTCGGCGGCTCTCCAAGGCCCCAAAGTGTGTGAGCTCGAAGGGCCGACACCAATTTTAAGCATATCAAAAACAGAGATACATTCTTCCATTGTTCAATTTTTGTTATGACAAAGATAATTGAATAATGCAATGAAGTTTTACTTTCAATTAGAAATCTTGCGATTTTGTTAAAAAAGATATTAAATTTTAATAATTTGACAAGGAACTAAATTTAATTAGTTAATATAAGGCTTTAGTAAAGAGTTTAGTAATTTTTTTTAGGTATTTTTGTAATAGATGCAAGTGCAAAAACAATGTGTTTTGACTTTCGCTAAAACAAAATTAATTATATCTTCAGATAAAAAATATTCTAATTTAAGACACCATTTTGAGAGAAAATTAAAATACCACAATGAAGATTAAAATTACACTATGATAGAATTTTTCAAGCATTTTTTACAAGAATTCGAATTACCGTTAAGCAACCCAGTATTAATTTTTTCGTTAATACTTTTTATTATCTTGTTGTCTCCAATTTTACTAAAAAAAATAAATATTCCAGGTATTATAGGTCTTATCATTTCTGGAGTAATCATTGGGCCGCACGGACTTAATATACTTGCCAAGAATTCAGCAATTGATTTGTTTTCGACCATAGGACTTTTATATATAATGTTTATTGCGGGTTTAGAATTGGATATGAACGAGTTCAAAGCCAATCGTAATAAGAGTTTATTATTTGGTTTTTTTACTTTTATTCTGCCGCTTTCTGTTGGTTTTCCGGTTTGCTTTTATCTTTTAAAATATGATTTTAATGCGAGTTTTTTAACAGCGAGCATGTTTGCAACGCACACTTTGGTTGCGTATCCTATTGTAAGTAAGCTGGGTATTGCAAAAAATCAAGCGGTTGCCATAACAGTAGGAGGAACAATTTTAACAGACACAGCCGTTTTGATTATTCTTGCGGTAATTATGGGAAGCGCACAAGGAAGTTTAAATCAGGCTTTTTGGATAAAACTTGGTGTTTCACTTGCCATTTTTTCGGCCATTATGTTTTTAGTGATTCCGAGAATTGCAAAATGGTTTTTCAAAAAATTAGAAAGCGAAAAACACGCTCATTATATTTTTGTGCTGTCAGTAGTTTTCTTTGCCGCATTTTTGGCAGAAGTAGCAGGAGTAGAGCCTATTATTGGAGCTTTCGTTGCTGGTTTGGCATTAAATCCTTTAATTCCGCATTCGTCAGCTTTAATGAATAGAATTGAGTTTATTGGAAACTCATTATTTATTCCGTTTTTCTTGATTTCTGTGGGAATGCTTGTTGATATAAGTGTGATTTTAAGCGGACCAACGGCTTTAATTGTTGCAGCAACTTTGAGTGTTGTGGCTATTTTTGGAAAATGGATTGCCGCCTTTTTTACTCAAGTTGTTTTTAAATACACTAAGACTGAAAGACAGCTTATTTTTGGATTAAGCAGTGCACACGCTGCCGCAACTTTGGCCGTGATTTTAGTGGGTTTTAAAGCTAAAATTCTTGATGAAAATATTTTGAACGGAACTATTATTCTAATTTTAATTACTTGCATCGTTGCTTCATTTGCAACTGAAAAAGCAGCTAAAAAAATCGCCATTTGCGAAGAAGAAGTTTCTACAGAAGATGCAGATAAAGATCAAATATTAGACGAACATATTTTGATTCCGCTCGCTAAAACTTCGGCGACAGCCAGTTTATTAGATTTTGCACTTTTAATAAAAGACAAAAAATCGGCTAATCCGGTTACGCTTTTAACGATTGTTCCTAATAATGATCAAGCCGAAAAGAATATTTTAAAGTACCGAAAAGCAGTCGATAAATTCGTAATTCAAGGTTCAGCTTCTGAAGTTAAGATTAATACAATTGCCAGAATTGATCATAATCCTGCAAGTGGTATTGCAAGAACTTCTAAAGAAATCATGTCGGATATTGTGATTGTGGGCTGGCCGAGAAAAACAGGATTTTTAGATAAAATTTTTGGTGAAAACGTAGATTCGATTATTAATAATGTTGATAAAAGTTTATTCATCTGCCGTTTTCAAAAAACATTTATAGAAGATAAAAGACTGGTATTTATTTGTCCGCCATTTTCTGAAAGAGGCGTAGGTTTTCAGCTTTTACTGCAGAAAATTTCAAGATTATCGCAAGAACTAAGTATTCCGATTGTAATTTATGCAGAATATAAAACGCATCAAACTATTCAGCAGATTGCCAATAGTTTGAAACTAAATGCGAAATTCGGATTTAAAAGTATTTTAGATTGGGATAATTTTGAAGCGATTTCAGACGAAATAAAACCAAATGATTTAATTGTTTTTAATTTATCTAGAAAAGGTTCTGTATCCTATCAATCTATTTTTGAGAGAATTCCTCAAAAAATCGAAAAATTCTTCGGAGACAATAACATTATTTTAGTTTATCCGCAGGATGATCGAAAAGAGAGTTCTATGGATGCTTACGAAGATTTTACCGCAACACCGTTAACCAAAAGTTTAGAAGCTATTGAGCAGATTGGTCGTGGTTTGGGAAGTATTTTGAAGAAAGGTTAGGCAATTTTTAAAGTTATAAATCGCATAGATGACACGAAATTTTCTATTAATTATAATGATATGTTTTACTTACGCAGTAAGTGCACAGAACAAAATGAAAAAAGCAGAAGAACTTATAGATAAAGCTGATCCGGGCTGGCCGGTTGTTGAAGATTGGATTAGAACGGCAAAAAATAAGGTTGAGGTTTTACCTGTTGATGCAGTAAAAGCTAAAGAAGTTTTATATAAAACTCAAGTAACTACACGTTCGACTATGGGAGCGGTTGTTTTTATGACTGGCGGTATTTTAGTCGACAATGGCTGGATTCGAATTCTAGGTTCTGGAAATTCAAGATTTAATAGAACTTTACCTGATTGGAATAAAGGAAAATCGTTTAATGAATTTGGCGAAACACCTTCTTTTTTATTAATTGCTGATGATGCAATTGGTGGCTTTTATGTATTGAATGGCGGCGGACTAGGAAATGATTTAGGGAAGATTTATTATTTTTCGCCTGATAATTTAGAATATGAACCGCTTGATATTACTTATTCTGAGTTTCTAGGTTTTTGTTTTAATAATGATTTGGATAAGTTCTATGAAGGAAACAGATGGAATGGATGGCGTGACGAGGTATCGAAACTAAAAGGCGACGAGGTCTTTAATTTTTATCCTTTTCTTTGGACGGCTGAAGGAAGCGATATTAATAAAAGCACACGAAAAATTATTCCAATTCAAGAACAATACAGCTTAAATTTAGAATTGAGAAAACAGCTGGGTTTTCAGTAGTTTAAAAATTTATATGTCAAAGTTTTTCAAATGAATTGTGTTTTTTTCTCTTTGATACCAATCGTTAAAGACTAGTTCTACTTTTTCCACTTTAAAAGATCCAAAATTGTAATCGCGAAACTCTTCTGTAATTTCAATTAGTTTCTCGGGATTTACAAGTTTTTCTGTAAAACGCATTACTGTTGAATGCGCTGTAGAAATGGAATATCGGCTGTCTATGCTTTGTTCTAAAGCTGAATTTTTGAAGTTTTCTCGAAGTTTATTTCGTAAGTTATTCAAAGATTCATCTGTGGGGAAACCTTGAATCATTATTGCTGAATTTGAGGCTGTAACACCTCGAAATTCGATCGTGATTTCGCCCAGATCTATTAAACTTTTTTGAATCGTTTTTACATATTCTTCAACAGCAATTTTATCTAAGCTGAAACCTTGGTAACATGAAATAATAGAGAGTACGGTAATATGAATGTCCGAGTTTGGATAATAATACTGAGAGGGTTCAACTGCTTTTAATTTGTCTAAAAACTGCTGAATTTCGGTATTAACTTTTTCATTTGGACGAGCAAGAAGTGTAATTCCAAATCTAGAATCTGAGCTATTATTAATATAAGAATCTAAATTATACTTTCCGTTTAAAATAGCTTCAGAAGCGCTTTTATAAAGTTGATTATAATGTTCCGTTAAATTCATTTAGACTTATTTCTTTTTCGCTTTTTCAAGGTTTTCTTTTACTCTAAATTTTACAATTTTAGTAATCAAGTCGTAGGGCATTTTTTCTTTTAAAGGAAACTGAACAGAACCTTTTCCTGATTTGTATTTTGAAAGTTCCTCGGCAAAAGCTTCGTGACCGCTTGGCAATGCATACAAACCGATATGATTTTTATATGCAGCAAAATAAACTACGATTCCATTTTGTTCAAAAGCAGGCATCGAATAACTGATTTTTTCTTTGGCATCTGGTGCTGCTTTCTGAATTGTCATTCGAACTTTCTCTAAAATTTCTTGAACATCATTTGGAAATGCGCCAATATATTCGTCGATATTTTCTGGTTTCTTTGTTTCCATTTGGAGTAAAAATTAATTTAAAGTTGTTTTCTTTTTGATCTCGCAAAGTGCGCTAACATTTTCTCATTTTATGTCATTTCGACTGAAAGGAGAAATCACACAAGAAATTCCGTTCCAAATATTCTCCAATCGTTGTCGAGTTTCGAGTGTGATTTCTCCTTCGTCGAAATGACATAACTGGGCGTTATTTTTTTTCGGCTCTCAAAAAAATCTTAGCGTGCTTTGCGGTAAAAATAAAGTTTTACGCTAATCCCTTTGGAAAACGATCTAAAACTAAATTCAATTGTAAATTATGCTCCAAATACGCTTTTGCTCCTGCTAGAACCAAAGTAAAACCTTCGGTTGAATTGCGAACTTGATCGATTATTTTATCAGCATCTCCTTCAAAACCTGAATTTGTAATACTTACAAAAGTCTCATTTTCGTTTAATGGCGTAAAAATCCATTCGACTAAAGTTGTTTCGCCAGTATTTCCCCATTCAACAACGATTTTTTTGTTTTCTTCCAAAATAAGAGTTTTTACCAAAAGCGAAAAATCATACATTTCCCATGTCCATTCGGTTTCGGTATTTTCTTCTAATTTGGCAGATCCTTTTGTAAACCAAAATTTACTTGTTATTTGAGGATCAATAAAAGCTTTAAAAACTTCTGAAACAGGTTTTCGAATCAGCATTTCGGCTTTTGCAAATTTGTTGTTTTCTGTTATCATTTTTCTCGAAGTTATATGTTGTTTGTTAGAAGCAGGATTGATTCGTAAATGTAACTTTAATTTTTTACTTGTAACTCTAAATGTCTAACTCATAGTTCTTTTTTGTCAATCCATTTCCCTACACTTGGAGCGACATAATTTTTCATTTGATAAAGCAAATCATCAATAGTATCACTAACTAAGAGCATTTTTTGGTTGACTTCTTTCAGTAATCCTTTTTCTGTCATTGTCTGCAGTAATGCTATCAGCGCATCATAAAAACCATTTACATTTAAAATAGCAATTGGCTTTTTATGCAGTCCTAATTGTGCCCAAGTCAGCATTTCGAATAATTCTTCTAGAGTTCCAAAACCGCCGGGAAGTGCAATTACTCCATCACAAAGATCATTCATTTTTGTTTTACGCTCGTGCATGCTTTCTACCAAAATTAGTTCGGTTAAGCCTAAATGAGCAATTTCTTTAGATCTTAAAAAATTAGGAAGCACACCAATTACTTTTCCTCCTGCGTTTAAAGCTCCATCTGCAACAGCGCCCATTAAACCTACATTTGCGCCGCCGTAAACTAATTCTATATTTTGTTCGGCTAAAGTTTTTCCTAAAGCAAGTGCTTGTTCTTCGTAAATTTTTTCGGTGCCAAAGCTTGAAGCGCAGAAAACAGTTATTCTTTTCATTGTTATTTTTTTTGATGTGAGTCTTAAAAGATGCAAGAAGCAAAATGAAAGACTACCATTTTGTAATTTACTTTTTCTTCAATTCATATTCAAAATACGGTACTTCGATACCATTAATAGTAAATATGATGTCATTTATTTTTTCTGCCCCGAGTTTTAAAACGGCTTTTTGAGAGCGGAAATTTTCTGCTCCAACGTGAAAAAGAATTGAATCGACGTGCTGAAAAGCATAATCTATCAATAATTTTTTAATTGAACTATTGTAAGGACCGCCCCAGTATTTTCTTGTAATAAAAGTGTAGCCAATTCCAACATTGGATTTTTCGGGATTGAAATCATAGAAACTTGTGGTTCCCATTATTTCATTGGTTTTTTTGTCTAGAATTAAGAACGGATTTTTTGTACTTATGATTTCAAAAAAAGTTTTAAAACCTTCTCTTTCATATCGGTTTTTTACAGGATTCTGTTCCCAAATCAGCGGGTCAGATGCGGCTTGAAATAATGCTTCAAAATGATTTTCCTCTAGCGGAATCAATTTTATAGTCTCATTTTCTAAGAAATCGGGTTGTAAATTGAAATTTGATGTTGTCATTTTTAGTGTTTTTTGCAGCAAATTAATTAAGTCGGATTGGTTTTTATGAAACAGGTAATCTAAAGCCAAATACAGCCAATTCTCCCTGCATAAAATCTAGATCTTCAGATCTTTTAAAACCAATGTTTTCATACATTTTCCAAGCCGTTTTCATGGCTAAAGTAGAATGGATTATAAGTTGTTTTCGGTTGTTTTGGGCTGCTTTTTTTATACATTCCTGTGTCAACAATTTTCCAATTCCTTTTCCGCGTGCCTTATTGTCAACGCCTAATAAACGAAATCCTGCCGAGTTTTGTTCTTGAGTTGCAATTCCGCCAGAACCGTAATATTGCATATCATTAAAGTAAACGACAGCTCCTAGAATTATACCTTTTTCATCAACAGCCACGAGAAGTTCCGTTTCTGGGTGTTTTGTAAAATCGCCGATATTTGCCAGCATTTTATAATAATTGGGCTGTTCATTTTCTTTCGGAAAACCTTCTAGTTGTGAATAAACCTGAATTAATAGTTGTCCTATTTTTTCAAATTCTAAAGGAAGAGCGTTTCGAATTATATAGTTTGAGGTATTCATTTTTTTTGCAGTAATACTAATTTAATTTATTCCGTTCCACCATTGTTTAAATTCTTGGTTTTCGTTTTTCAATTCGACTATTTCTCCAATTAAAGGTGTAATTAATGGAAGTGGTTTTTCATGTAAACGATTCAATTCTGTTACTTTTTTCAAAGGTTCATCCCAAGCGTGAAGAGCCAATGCAAATTTCGAAGAATGAACAGGAAAAACTCTTTTTGCTTTTAAATCGTGCATTGCTTTTATAACATCTTCGGGCATATTATGAATGTATTTCCAGTTTTTATTGTATTGACCGTTGTCTATTAAAGCAATGTCAAAAGGCCCAAATTTTTGACCAATTTCGGCAAAATGAGAATCGTAACCGCTGTCGCCGCCCAGATATATTTTGAAATCTTTGGTTTCAAGAACAAAAGAAGTCCAAAGCGTGTTGCAGCGTGTAAAACTTCGACCAGAAAAATGTCTGGATGGGGTGGTGTGAAGTATTATGTTCTCATCAAGTTCTATTTTTTCATACCAGTCTTTCTCAATGATATTTTCTTTCTGAAATCCCCAAAATTCAAAATGCGAACCTACACCAAGTGCTGTGATTACTTTTCTTGTTTTTGCTTTTAATTTTAGAATAGTTTCGTAATCTAAATGATCGTAATGATCGTGTGTAATCAATAAATAATCAATTTCCGGCAGATCGTCGACGGTATAAACATCTGTTCCTTTAAAAGCCTTTGTTGTGCCCGAAATAGGAGAGGCGTTTCCGCTGAAAACAGGATCTATTAAAAAACGTTTTCCTTCTAATTGAATAAAATAAGAGGAATGTCCAAACCAAGCTAATACATCTTGATGAAGTGGAATTTCGTGCAAATTAGTCTTAATAGAAGGGATTAAATCGGCAG
Source organism: Flavobacterium sp. FlaQc-30 (assembly GCF_044005885.1). Lineage (NCBI taxonomy): Bacteria > Pseudomonadati > Bacteroidota > Flavobacteriia > Flavobacteriales > Flavobacteriaceae > Flavobacterium > Flavobacterium sp. FlaQc-30. Next base: position 440,973 of record NZ_JBIPCO010000002.1, read on the forward strand.
GGATTTTTCGTTCTACTTTTTTGAAGAAGAATTCATAAGAAACCGAAAAGTAATTTGCTCCTTCGGCTAGATCCGGCGTAAAGTTTTGGTTTTCGAATTTTCCATTTTTATATTGTGGAGATTTCTGAATTAAAGCCAGTCTTTCGCCCGATGGTTTTTTTCCAAATTTTGGATGCCGTAAAAAATTATAGGCTATAAGCACTAGTACAAAAAGTAAAATTAGGAATGTTACCATTTTTTAAGAATTGGGGTGTTTGTTGGTTATGGATATATTTATAATAGCAGCTTCATTATGTAGTTAAAAACTAAGGTTATGGCAATAATAAATACGAACAATAAACTGGAATAAAGTCTGATATTTGGAAAACCATTATAATCTTTGGATTCCTTGAGATGCTGGTATATTTTTTTCCGTCTATAAAAACAATAAACAAAAGTTATAATAATAAATACAAAAACGATACTCTCAAATGCAAAACGATCATTGAGATGCTGTGAGCTATTTTCGGGTAAAACGGAATTCATTTTTTTATTTTGTTGGATATAAATTTTGAACTTCTTTGATCGAAAGCAGTATTACATTTTTTAAGATTTCGAGGTCAATATCAGTCAATTTTTTGATGTAAATACACGCTTTTGATGATTTATGTTTTCCTAGTTTTACAAGTTCCTTTTCGGTATTTTCGGATAAGAAAAAGTAAACTGTGGTCGCTGATTTTCTTGGAGAAAAAGCGGCCAAAGGAGCGTCACCTTCATGTCCGCTGGCATATTTATAATGATACGACCCGAAACCTATAATACTTGGTCCCCACATTTTAGGTTCAAAACCAGTTATTTGCTGCATTATTTTAATAAGCTCAAAAGCATCATTTCTTTTCGCCTCGTCTTCAACCGTATTTATAAAATCAGTAACGCTGCTTTGAGTTTCTGTAGTTTTATTTTTTGCCATTGTATTTTTTTTTGAATTCTATTTTCAGTATCAGTTTAGTGATTTACTTAAAACTGGGACTGTAAGCGAGTTAAAACATTCCGTTTTCGTTAATGGTTTCTGTGGGAATTGATTGTCCTAAATCCCATAATTCTATAATTTTATCGGCTTTGAATTTTAAAATATGAACTACAGCGAAACCTATATCTATTGGGGTTTGTTTTAAATGCGAATGTACTGCAACTAACTTTTCGTCTTCTAAAATATGATGAATTTTAAAAATTTTGTTAGGGTTTGTCCTTGCCGATTCTTCCATTGCCAGCATTAAAGTGTCGGCATCACCTTTGAAATAAGCATTGTGATGTTTAAATTTTTTGCCCACATAAAGCCGAAATGCTTCGTGTGAGTGACCGCCAGCCGCAAGTTTTAAAAAATTTTGCGCAATTTCTTTCCTAGTCATGATATTGTGATTAACAGCTAACTAAGTTATGAAATTTAGAAGGATTTAAAGAAAATAGAAACGGAATTTAGAGAATGGACTATAATTTTTCAGGTTTTATCTGGCTGAGATCGATGTCTAGTTTCGTAAATTCTGTTAAGCCCAAATCTGTAATATAGAAATGTTTATCAGCTGGATTCTTTTTTGCAATCCAGCCTTTTTCTGCAAAAGTTACGGCAAGCAGCTGACCAAGTTTTCCGCCAATATGTTCGTAGCACATTTTGGCGGGTTTTGTTTGAGTTGATTTCTCATCCATTTTTTTCCAAATTTAGGATTTCTTCGCAACTAACTTTAATGCCAAGTATGTCATTGGGATATAAGCAAAAACTAAATCGACAATTGTAAACCATATTGGAGACGGTAAAGAACAAACGCTTACAATTCCTCCTAATAAAAAGAAACCTCCTATAACTAAGGCTAGTTTTGTTTTATGATTTGCAGCGATTAAGGCTGTTGTTAATGCGCCGGCAAACGTTCCGAGAGCGTGCGCCAGGAAAGGAAATAGAAAATGTTTGGGTTCAAATAAATGCATGGTGGCTTGCAAACCTTCCATTGTTGTATTGTCTGCTCCATTTGGCGGCGGAATTATAGAACCGCTGACTAAAATAATACTCATATTAACAACACTTCCAACAAAAAGGCCGGCAATAACGGCAAGTATATTTCTTAAAATAGGATTCATAGATTCTGGTTTTGTATCACGAATTTATGAAATTTATTTAGATGATAGTTTCTTTTCGTTTTCGGTTTGTGGTTTTCCAGCTGCATTGGGTTCGCCTTTGCCTGTTGTGATTAATTTTTTTAAGCTGTTCTGTATATAATTTGTCCAAGCATCTTGACAGATTTCAAAACATTCGTATTCTGGAACTAAACCAAAATGAGTAAAACGAAGTTCTGTTTTTCCTTTTTTTTCTGAAATTTCAAAAGTAGGTTTTGTGTTTGTCCATTCCGTTTTGTCTTCCGTGAATTTAAAGTAGTTTTTCTCAATCAGCCAAACTACTTTTTGATTTGGAATAACTTCAATTAATTTTACTTTGCAGCGATGAATATCTTCAAAATGATAATCAAATTCATCATTTAATTGCGCTGTATTTCCTTCAATTTCCTGCGACCACCAATTACGAACATTGGTAACAGCGTTAAAAACTTCTTCTGGAGATTGATCGACTGCTATTGTTGTGGTAAAATCTGCTGCACTCATAATTATTAATTTTTAATAGTTGAATATCAAAGTTATTGTTTAAAAATCAATATGTTAGGGTGCTTAAAAGACATTTTTAAGGGGTGTTTCAGACAGAGAAGGTTTAGATTTATGATTTTAGATTTTGGATTTTGGCGTTTTAGATTTTTGAAAGTATTTCTGTTTGCTTTTTTCTAATTAGCCCAATTAATAAATTGATAATGTATATGGGTATACCGACAAAAGTAATCACCAATAATTCCAGAACTAAAGTCGAGTTTATAAATTGATATTCACTAAAGAATTGGGGAAATTCAGGTTTTGGCGGAAGCAGTTTGGCGTAGATTAAAGCAATCCAATAAATTATAAAACTGCCAATAAAAATCAGAGAATGAAGTATAGTTAAAGATTTTACAAGCTGTTTTTTAAATACTTGTTGAACAAGCCAATAGCCAAATCCCATTATGAAATAGCAAATAAATAAAAAGATTGTGCTGGAAAAATTACTTGTAACGACGTAAATATCGTAAATATTGATGTCGAGATTAGCCGTTGGATTATCATTTTCTTGGATGAATCCGATAATTAAAATGAGCAGCGCAACGATCCAAAATATATGATAGACTTTTATTTTTTTTAGGTTCATGGTTCTTGGTTGATAGTTTTTTGCTAATACGTTGTTATTAATTATTTATTTAACTCAAATAAAATATAAGTTCCATTTTCAGATTGTCCTTTTCGTTTTTCGATGAAGCCTTTTCTTTTATAAAAGTCAACGGCTTTTAGATTATTTTCTAAACACTTTAAAGCGAGTGGGAAATTAGTTTTGGAGACTGCGGCTTTTAATAGTTTGGTGGCAATACCTTTATTTTGATATTTATGATGAATGTATAAATGATGTACAAAATTAGTAGGCGTCCAGATTGAAATAAAGCCAATGGGAATATCTTCATGCAGAGCTGTTAAAATTAATTCACCTTGTGTATATTTTTCGAAATCATCTAATTGAAATTCAGAAGAATTAAGCCATGTAAAAGTTCTTTTTCTTTCTTCTAAAAATAGAATTCTTAATGCTTCGTAATCTTTATTTCTAACCTCTATTATTTTCATTGAATTATAAATTCATGCTTTTACCTCAAAACTTTAGATTCATTTTCAAGCATTTTTTCGATATTAAAATAGATGCCGTCAACTTGATATTTGCCTTTTTCGAAGCTTAAATAATCACAATGATCTACTAAAGATTGTGATTTACTTTCTAGTCCAAAAACATTAAGCATTACATATTCATGCTCAACAAGAAGAACATGAAATCCTGTCTCACATTGTTTTCCGTCGCCCGAAGATAAAATAGCATTCATGATGCTGTGAAATTTAAAAGAAGCAATTTTTGAATTTACTTCATCGCCTTTTAAATGATAAGTGTAGGCTAGAAGATTGAGCTGTCTGAGATCAAATGGAAATTCGTTTAAACTATTGTTGATTAGTTTGATGATTTCATCGTAATCTTTGTTTTCCAGTTTTTCTTTACCGTAAATTTCATTTAGTTTTTTTTCGTTTGGCGATTTCCAAAAAGCATTGTATTTGGGTTGAAAAACGTAACCAAAATATAAATGGGTGAAATCATCGTGTGTTAGCAGAGTATCGTTCTTTACTAATCTCTCCACTAATTGAGGATAATAAAATGCCGATTTTTTGTCTTGTATTTCTTTTTCAATTGCTTTGTAGTCGGGAATTTTGAAACCTTGATCTTGAGCAATAGCTTTTGTTCCTAATATTAAAACAGTCAATAAAATTATTTTTTTTATCATAGTCTGATGATTAAGTTTTTTTGGTTAAACTAATGTACGAAATTTAAGTCAACGTTTATTGAAAGTAATTAAGATCGGAGAGAATAAGGTTTTTGAAGAGTAGTTGTGTAAAACTGAAAAATCCGATTTGCTTTCACAAACCGGATTAATTTTTTGATTGTATGTTTTATTTTACTTTCGTTACTGCAGGCGGTGTCCATTTACCATCTAGTATTTCTTTTTTTGGCCAGTATGTACGCAAATAAAGAGAAAATTCACCTTTTTTGGGAGCAGGAAGCCAGTTTGATTCTTGATCTTTTGCTGGTGGATTAGATTGTACATATATGGTTAAGGAACCATCGGGGTTTGTTTTCATTGTTTTGTTTTTTGTTCCTAACGAATAACGGTTTAAATTATTCAATTCAAAAAAATGGTGTTGATTGTACAATGTCAAAGACCAAAAGCCATTTACTGGAGGCATTTGTTCCTTTGTAAACGTAACAGTATATTTTGAAGTACTATTTAATCGTATTCCTTGCGAATCAAGATCCTGATAAAAGTATTTTGCCTGCTCAGGTTTGTTAACTAGAATATTTGATTTAGCTGTTGCGGTTCTGGTAAAATAATCCGTACCAAAAGAGGCTCCGTTAGTAATTGTACTCCAATTGTAAGGGAGTTGTTTTCCGAAATTACGAAATTCAAACAACGGTTTAATTATTTGGTTTTCTACTTCTGTCGCAGCTTCAATCATTGCTTTTTTTAGTAAAGGATCTTTTTTTGCTGCTTCAATTACGGCTAATATCTGTGCGTAACGTGCTTCTTCTCCAGGTAGCGGAGGTGCATCAGCGAGTACAATTGGGAGTTCGTCAAAAAACTTTTCAGGAATTACCCATGACATTTCTGCGTTGCCCATTGATGCGCCTTCGGTTTTTGGAATTTTGTTCCAATCTATTTTTTTTGTCTTTCCATCAAAATCAGCTAACGGATACATCGTAATGGATTGCAGTAATGGTTGTATTGCTTGACGATCTTGGGGAGTGTCATCCATAAAAACTCTCGGCCCGACAATTCCTGTATTTGTTTTAGAACGAAAAACTTTTATTATCCCATCAGGAACTTTTCCGTTCCAATCCCTTCCTGCCAATAAATAAAATCCGGGTTTTGTATCATACATTTGACCAAGTTCTGCAAAGCTGTCTGTACGAAGGTCTACAACCTGATAAACCCAGAAACGTTTACCAAAATCAGGAACTTGTATAACAACTGGCGATTTATCTAAAGCAAGTGAACCAATTCCGTACACAACATCTTGATTAGGACAAGCTACAGCTCTTTCAGTAGGAATTACATAATCTGTAAGCATTCCAAAATGATTTAAAGGAGCCTGTATTAAAGGGCCTGCCATTGCAAGTTCTTTTACTTGTGTAAAGGCAAGGCGTCGATTGTAGATGTTTACCATTGGCCAAGCCCAAAAATAAGCGTCTTTTGCGGCTAAGCGTGCATATTCGGTAGTTATTTTTACTGAAGTATCTGGACCTGGAGGTAATGAGACAGTTTTGTTTTTAGAACTGTCGCTTTCCGAATCAGTTGAATTTGTATTTTCGGTTTTAGTACTTTGATTACATGCTGTTAAGGCACACATTGTAATAAGGAGGATAATATTTTTTTTCATTTTATGCGATTTAAAAAAGAAATATTAATAGTTTGTTTGTGCTATTTAACTTTTTCTAGATCAGTTAATTTCCAGCTTTGATCACGTAAGGCAGGTGTTGGGCCGTAAAAGCGTGCTAATATTTCGAACTTGCCTTTTGGATCTGTTGGAACCCAATTTGACTCACCGCTTGCAGGCGGAGTTGGACCAAAGTATAAATCGACAGAACCATCGCTGTTTACTTTTAGTCCCGGACTTTGCGAGGAACGTCCTGCACGTTTTTGGTTTCGAATAAAGGTGTGCGAGTCTCTGTTGTAAACAGTCATCGACCAGTATTGCTTTACTGGTACATTTGCAGGAACATTTACTTTATAAGTGCTGTTACCATCTAGAGCGTTGCCATCTTTGTCTACAATCTGCATCAAATAAAATTGTGATTCACCAAGATGTTTGGCACTAAAAAAAGCGATCATATAACAAACGGCTCTATTGTCGATAGGATAAATTTCTGAGATTGAGTATTGGCTTTTTACGCTTTTAATATTGTCTTCATCTGCAGGAAAAAACCAATGTGTGTCTTTGTAAAAAGGAGGCGTTATTTCGTAATTATACAAAAGCCATTCTTTAGCTGTTTTTACGGCTTGTGTTAGAATTTCTTTAGTGCGGGCATCAGGAGCAAAAGATTTCCCTCTTTGAATACCTAATGTTTTTAAAGGATCAATCATTACACGATCTCTTGTAAGCCAAGGTTCTGTCTGCACAATTGAATTTAATGTTTCATAAAAAGTATGGTCATAGCGAATGTTTGAGTCGTACACATCATTACTTGCATCGATAAAAACAGTTGCTGGATTTTTTGAAGCTTCGCTGAGCGGATAAACTTTAATGCGTTTTGCGTATGCAACCGCAGCAGCAACATCGGCAGGGCTGCCGCTTTTTAATACAGAGCGCAAAAGTGCATAACCTCTATAAGTATCAGATTGTAAAGGGATATAACCTGCTGGTATTTTGCTTTTATCATAGCCTGGAGGTAAAAATAGATATTTTCCGCCTTTGCCTTTATCAACTCCTCCGGGTCCAACATCTTCAATTGCATTTTGCCAGTAAGTCATTACACTACCATTAAAAACGCCATTGTCTGCTGGTGGAATTTCTAATACGACAGGACCTGCTTTTTCGGTATTGAAAAAAGGCATTAAATAAATTACATCAGGATTTGGGGTAAGGGTTTGATTTTTCCAATCTAACAGTTTTGGCCAAATAACAACTTGATTGTAATTGCCATTTATTTTTGCGAGTGCATCGTACATCAATTGAAAATTAACTGCTGGCATTCCCCAGACTGCAGCTTCAACTGCGCGTTGATACAAAATTTGTTCTTTAATGTTTGCAGGCTTAAATTCAGTTCCTGCTGTGTTTGAATTGTTGTTTTTCTCTAGGGTACTGGTTTGATTATTATTGCAGGCTGTCAGGAGAAATACCGACAAGAAAGAAAGAAGGATTTTTTTCATAACATTAATTTATTTAGTGGATATAAATTTTTATTATTTTAATTTTTCAACATCCTGCAGCTTACTCTTTGCCAAAACCGACTCTGAAAAAAACTTAGAAGTTGAAAGTAATCTTTCTGCTTAATATTTATAAGAAATCAATGTTTCTTATAAAAAAGGTAATTAAGTGTAATTTATTACTCTAATGAGCGCATTATTTGGTTCAGGGCTTTTTTGAATTAAATTTATTGTTAAAATTATGAAAAAAAAGTATAGGTGAGTGATTTTTTAAAAGAATATCATTAAAAATCAGTTGTTTATGTTTTTTGCTTGTTGAAGACTGCTACTGAGCAGTGATTGTAAGCAGATCTAGTTTCTAATAAAAAAATCCGATTGGTTTATACCAATCGGATTTTAGATGTTTTGTATTATAATAATGGAATTAAATGTTCCCAATTTAGCTGTTTTGCAAAATCAAGCGGGGTTTTGCCATTGTTGGTTTTGGCTGTCGTATCTGCTCCGGATTTTAGCAAAACTTCAACGGAGGTTTTATTTCCTGCAATGGTTTCAAGATGTAAAAAAGTATAACCTAATTCATCTTTTGAGGTAAGTTCTTTAGGATTATTTTTTAGAAAATCAATAAGGCTGTCTTTCATGTTTTTGCTCATTGGATGTTCTACAAGGTTTTCGGGTTTTTCTTTTTGATCTGAAACAACTTGAATATCGTCGTAATCTCCAAATTCTAATCCCCAAGCTTTGTCGTGTTCTTTTCTTTCGTCTTCATCCATTTCCGCACGCATTGCGTGTATCGTAAAGGCTCCGTAGGTTTTACCTTGAATAGCAAATAACCAATCACTTATTTGGTTGACTGGTATTTGTACTTCGTCTCCGTTGTTTACATTGGTTAACTCATCAGGTTGATTTACTAAAACGCCATAAATAGTATCGCCGTCAAAATTGATATCGTTGATCCACATATGTTCAACTAGGATTTCACCATCTATTTCCTGAGTAAAAGCGAGTTTTACACAAGCAACATCAAGTCCGGGAACTATTCGGCGGTATTCCCACGATAATTCTCTCCAGAAATATTTAAACGTTTCTTGTGCTTTTTTGTGTGCTTCGATCATTTTTGGATTTTCTCCGTCGGCAAAGAATATTGGTGTGTTTTCCATTCTGTATTATTTTAATTGTAATTGCGGGCTGTACATGTATTTTAACTCCAAGATAAAAAAAATCTTATAAACGGCTTAAACTTTAACAATAAAAAAATCCGATTTGCTTTCACAAACCGGACTTTTTTAAATTGAAAATAATATGTAACCAAAGAGATGCAAATGCGTCTCTGGTTATTGTTACAAGTGAATTACTTCGCCGTATGCATCTGCAACAGCTTCCATAACTGCCTCGCTCATTGTTGGGTGAGGGTGGATAGATTTTAGGATTTCATGACCTGTAGTTTCTAGTTTACGAGCTACAACTGCCTCAGCAATCATATCAGTAACACCAGCACCAATCATGTGACATCCTAACCATTCTCCGTATTTAGCATCAAAGATTACTTTTACGAATCCGTCAGCAGCACCAGCAGCTTTTGCTTTTCCTGAAGCTGAGAATGGGAATTTACCAATTTTTAATTCGTAACCTTTTTCTTTTGCTTGTTTTTCGGTTAAACCTACAGAAGCGATTTCTGGAGTTGCATAAGTACAACCTGGAACGTTTCCGTAATCGATTGGGTCTACGTGTAAACCTGCGATTTTCTCCACACAGTTAATACCTTCAGCAGAAGCTACGTGAGCTAAAGCTTGTCCTGGAGTAACATCTCCAATTGCGTAGTATCCTGGAATGTTAGTAGCGTTGTAAGCGTTTACTAAGATTTTATCTCTGTCAACAGCGATTCCAACTTCTTCTAAACCAATATTTTCGATGTTTGTTTTAATTCCAACTGCCGAAAGTACAATGTCAGCTTCAAGAATTTCTTCTCCTTTTGCTGTTTTTACAGTTGCTTTAACCCCGTTTCCTGTAGTATCAATTTTCTCTACAGAAGAGTTAGTCATGATTTTTACACCTGCTTTTTTCATAGAACGCTCCATTTGTTTAGAAACGTCTTCGTCTTCAACAGGAACAATGTTTGGCATAAATTCTACGATAGTAACTTCAGTTCCCATAGAGTTATAGAAGTGAGCGAACTCAACTCCAATTGCTCCAGAACCTACAATAATCATAGATTTTGGCTGAGTTGGCAACGTCATTGCTTGACGATATCCAATTACTTTTACACCATCTTGAGGTAAGTTTGGAAGCTCACGAGAACGAGCTCCAGTTGCGATGATAATATGATCAGCGCTGTATTCAGTAACTTTATTGTCTTTATCTGTAACGTCAAGTTTTTTTCCTGGTTTTAGTTTTCCAAAACCTTCAATAACGTCAATTTTGTTTTTCTTCATTAAGAATTGAACTCCTTTGCTCATTCCTTCAGCAACACCACGGCTTCTTTGAACAACAGCAGGGAAATCTTTATCAAATTCAGAAACTTTCAATCCGTAATCAGAAGCGTGCTTTAAGTAATCAAAAACCTGAGCTGATTTCAATAATGCTTTAGTTGGGATACATCCCCAGTTTAAACATACACCACCAAGATTTTCTTTTTCAACTACAGCTACTTTAAAGCCTAATTGTGATGCTCTAATTGCTGTAACATATCCGCCAGGACCACTTCCTAAAACAATAACGTCGTATTTCATTTTTTTGGTTTTTAGTATTTACTATCGAAAAGGAGGTTTATAATTCCGAAACTCACTTGCCGATTTTTTCTTTTGTTATTTGTGATTGCGAATTTAAGGAATTATTTTAAAAAACGCTTGAAATTTTATTTTTACCCCTGCTGATTTTGACCTTTTCACAGAAATTGAATGAATTGTGAATTGCAAATTATGAATTATGAATTGAAAATTCAGATTTAGAAGTTTAAATCGAAATTATACCCTTTGCCAAAATAAGCGAAGTCGAAGTCCTTTCTTGTAGAAAAGGGCTTCGACTTCGCTCAGAGTGACATCAGTATTGAATTTATAATTTACAATTTATAATTATACTTTAACGTGTCCCCAATTTTCACCGCTTGCAATTCTACGTATCTGCATTTCGCTTACGCCAAATTGTTTGGCGATCATTTTTAGACGTGTTTTTTGTTCTGGTCTTGCTAATATTTTCTTGATTAACATGACTTTTGTTGTAGTCAATTTTCTTCCGTCGGCTTTTAAGTTGTGCTCGATCAGGTTTTTTTTGGCTTGAATTACTCTCGGACTTTTACGACTGTGCGCCATCATTTCGGCTTTTGTAGCCCAGCATAAATTGTGCACATCGTCATTGCTTCGATTGTAGTCTAAGTGAAGTACATAAGTTTGTTCTTCTGATTCTTTAGGAATAAAATAATGGGCAACTAATTTGTATAAAAAAAGGTATTTGTTAACGATTTGATCGTCTTTTTTTACCTTAAATCTAAAAGTAGGATATCCATCGCTTAAACCGCCTTTTAAAAGACGTCCGTTTTCAATTTCATCAGTGAAGCTTATTAATCGGCCTCTGTTTGAAATGGCGTATTTAAGTTGTAATGAGGCATTTATTTCTATTTCTTTGAATTTTTCGTCAGGGTAAAATCTGTGTTGTGGCATTTTCGTTTACATTTGATTTTTGAATCTCAAAGATAAAGAATTGATCAAAAATGATCGCTATCGTGCTGGTTATGAAGTATCATTTTTATGATTCTTATAACGCTAATTTAACGTTTTCTAAATTTTTTTGGCAATTTGCAAAGTCCTTCTCTATAAAAAAATGCTAATGATACACTTTTTTGGTTTTTGACATTCTAATAAAACAACATTTTAGAACTCTAATAAAGGATCTGAATTTTATTGATCGAGCCAGTTTTTGAAATTAGTGATTTCTTTTTTGCTTATGATTATTGAGTCATTTTCAATAGAAGGAACGGTAAGAATTAATTCGATTTTTTGATTGGAGTGTTTTAGTACTTCTTTTATGGTACTTCGATTTACAATGTATTTACGATTTATCTTAAAAAATGTAAATGGATCGAGGTTGTTTATAATATCGGTTAAAGTGCTATTGTATAAAAAACTGTTTCCAGAATTTACATATATAAACAAATGTTTTCCAGATGCAGCAAAATAGGTTATTTCGGCTTCATTTATAGAGATAAGCTTATAACCGTGGTTTACTAAAAAATGACGCTGTATTTTGCTTGTATCGGGGTTTTCGATTGCAACTAATGATTGCAGTGTCGCATCGCTGTTAAAGGTTTCTTTTATTTTTTTGAATTTGATTAGGGCTTCAAATAATTCTTGTTCTTCAAAAGGTTTTAAAAGGTAATCAATTGTAAAGTGTTTGAAAACTGAAATGGCGTAGGAGTCGTAAGCGGTAACAAAAATGACAGGGCAGGAGATTGTTGTTTTTTCAAAAATTTCAAGACTTTTTCCGTCGCCTAAATGAATATCCATAAAAGCCAAGTCGACATTATTTTCAGAAAAAAAGGCCACAGCTTCTTTTACCGATTTTAAAACTGCAATTTCGGCTATTTGTAAAATGTCCTGCTGTTCTAAAATTGATTTCAGATAACTTGAAGCAAGATATTCGTCTTCAACAATGGCAATTTTCATTTTTAATATTTCGTTTATAGAATCGAAATTCTAAAGTTGATTTTGCAAAGATAGTTGACTCTGTTTTTAAATGCAAAAAGGCCCAGTTTTTTGAACTGGACCTTTTTTCTGATTTTGAACGAACTTATAAATTCGGATTATTTAATCTTGCGTCTGCTGGATAAATAATAGTGTAACGCGGATCGTTTTGTAGTAAAGTGTACTCTATGGTCATGAATTTATGAACAATTTGTTTTTGACTACTTCTTCTTAAATCAAACCAGCGGTGTCCTTCTACAGGAAATTCTCTGCGTCTTTCTTCAAAAATGAAGTTGGTTAGATCAGTCGCATTCATTGTATTGATATTACTTGCCAATTGATCGTATCCTGCTTGTGTGTATCTGTTTTTAATAAAACTTAAAACGGTTGCCTTTGCATCGTTAATATTATCCAGTTTCAACAAAGTTTCGGCTTTTGTCAAATACAACTCTGAAGATCTGAAAGATGATTTTTGATCGTCGTTTCCGCCTTTTAAAATTCTAAAACGGCTTCCGCTTGCTCCAAAGTATAATGGGAAACGTAAATCAGTTGTTTTATTATAAGCCGCAATTAAATCAGCAGATGCATAAGAAGCTCTTTTTAGACCAACGATGTAACCATCTTCAAGGGCTAAAATAGATTCTTTTCCATCATATTTTGTAGCTAAAACCGGCGTTGCTTTTAAGTCAATTAACGTATTTTTGATTTCTAAAGCTTTATTGGCAGCATCAAGTGATTTTTGCCATTGCTGTTGATACAAATACAAACGGCTTTCTAAGCTGTATAGCGCCACTTTTGAGAAACGGTAATTTAAACCTTTTGGCTGTGTACTTAAATTAATTAATTTTTCAGCTTCCTTAGTGTCAGAAATAACTTGATTGTAAATAACGTCTACGCTTTGCGGAACAAATACTTGCTCCAAATCAATCTCTAAAGCTAGTGGAACTCCTTTGTCTGAAGCTGCAGTTGCTGGATTATAAGGCTTTCCAAAAAGATTTATTAAATCAAAATTTGCCATTGCTCTCAAAGCATAAGCTTCTCCAATTAATTGATCTCTTTCTTCAGATGCTGCGACTTTATTAGACGCTTCGTTGATAATTACATTCGTATAAAAAATGACAGTATATAAATCTTGATAATGAAAATTTAGAGTGTTTCGATCCGGATTTAGATCTTTCCAGATATGTACATCTTTGTAAATAGCAGTTTCACTGTTATCTTCATTCAAGATTAGTTCATCTGTACGAGCGGCGCTCAATGATTTGTGTTCTGGGTAAACTGAATATGCCGTTGTTAAAACCGCACGAAATTCAGCTAACGATTCTGGAATTACTTTTCCTACCGGAGTAATATCCAAATAGTCATCGCAGCTGCTAAGTGCAATAGCAGCAACGAAAAGTGTTATATATTTTGAGAATTTTTTCATCTTTTTTAATTTTTAGAAAGTTACATTAAATCCTAAAGTCAACGATCTAGGAACTGGCTGTGCGTAAATGTTTCCGAAAGTTTCTGGGTCAAAATAACCTTTGTAGTCTGAGCTGATTACGAACAAGTTTCTGGCTTCAATATTTACTCTAATACTTTGAATGTCGATTTTGTCTAGGAACGTTTTTGGGAAAGTATATCCAAAACGAACACTGCTTAATCTCATATAACTCATTTCGCTGACCCATGTGTCTAAATAATTATAAGTAATAATTGGGTTACCGCCAGAGAACCAATTGTAAGCCATCCAAGAATCTCCTGTACCAGAATCTTTACTTGTAATTCCAGGTAAGTTTGATGAAGTATTAGTTGGCGACCAAGCATTTAAAATATCAGTCGTATAGTTTTGCCCTCTATCTACAAGTGTTCCGTTGTATGGAGGAGTTCTTGTAACAGTTTGTTTGATGTTAAACGACGCTGCTATGGTAAGATCAAAATTACTTACTTTAAAAGTATTGATTAAACCTCCTGTAAATTTTGGATCTCTATCTCCTAAATAAGTAAATAAGTCTCTAAACTCTGCCGCACTTAAATCTGATTGCGAGAACATACCTGGAAAAACACCAGCAAGCGGATCATATAAACCAAAGAAAGTTTGCGCATTTACAGTTTCTCCTTGTTTATTAACAAATAACGGGTAACCGTTTTCGTCAATTCCGTTTGTTTTTAAACCAAATACCGCATTTACAGCATGTCCTTCTTGGTTTGGTAAATAACTGTTGTCTCTTATTTCTAAACGATCAACTTTACTTTTGTTATGTGAAAAGTTAAAATTGGTATTCCATTTAAAATTAGGGCGGTCGATGTTTTTTGTCGATAAAGCGATTTCAAAACCTTTGTTGCTTACTTGAGCCCAGTTCATGTTTGTAAATTCAAAACCATTTTCTAATGGTATTGCTTTTAAACCAATTAAATCAGTACTTTTTCTTCCGTAAATATCTGTTACAAGAGTAATACGGTTGTTAAGTACACCAAGGTCAAAACCAAAGTTTGTGTTTTGAGTTTTTTCCCAACGCAATTTGCTGTTTGGCGGACTCAATACCACAATTGTAGATTCTGATTGTCCAGGAAGGATAGTAGTTGTTTGGTTATCTCCAACTACGTAAGGTGAAGTGTTTTTATCAATATTTCCTTGTAAACCGTAAGAAGCACGAAGTCTTAAGTTAGAAATTGCTTTACTATTTTTTAAGAAATTTTCTTGAGAAACTAACCAAGATCCAGATGCTGACCAAAGTGGTAAGTATTTGTATTTAGGATCTACACCAAATAAATCTGAACCATCATATCGAACACTTCCGTAGAAACTGTATTTTCTTTTGTAAGTATAAGATGCTGTTGCAAAGAATGAAACAAAAGCATTTTCGTTTTGTGTTTTTACATATGTTTTGTAAAATGCCTCTTTGGCAAAAGTTGAATTTGGGAAAATAATTTGTTGTGTAGTCAAGGTATTTTCATCAAAACCAAAACCTTTAGTTGCTATAGAAGTCGTTTTGTTTCTTCTTAATTCGTTACCAGCCATTACTTCAATTTCGTGATTCTCTCCTAAAGTTTTAGAATAATTCACCATTGTTTTTAAGTTGTACTGAAAAAAGTCTGTATTTGTGTTTTGAATAATTCCACCATCAGGTAAGAAGTATTTTTGTGTATTATCAGCAAAATAACTTGATCTTTCTCTTTGTCTTCTAGTGTAAAAAGTTTCTTGACCAGCGTATTTTTCGCTAGAAGAATTATCAAGTTGTAAACCTAACTGGCTTGTTACTCTTAAATCTTTTGTGATTTTATATTCAGCATCAAACAATGCTTTTATAGCTCTCGTTTTTAAATCGTATGAAGTATTGTTTCTCTCTTCTAAGAAATTAAATGGAAGTTTAATATCAGAATAAGAAGCAATATCCGGGTCATATTTATAGCTTCCGTCTGCATTGTACGGAGTTAAATAAGGATTTACGTTTCTTGAATAATTTGCTGGATTTGTAAATCCATCAAGATCTGTTAAGTAAGATGTCGTTTTATTTTCGGCACCAAAAATTCCAATACCAACTTTAAATTTATCAGTAATCTCGTAATTGTTTTTCAATGTTAAGTTGTAACGCTTGAAACCTGTACCAACAGTAGCTCCGTTTTCGTCATAATATCCTAAAGAGAAATAGTAATCTGATTTTTCGCCACCGCCGGATAAACTTAAACCATGCTGCGTATTAATTGCATCTTGATACAATAAGTTACCCCAATTTGTATTTTGATTTCTTAAGTTATTGATTGATTGTTGAGTTCCTGCACTTAAAGAAGAGAAACCACCGG
This sequence comes from Flavobacterium sp. FlaQc-30, assembly GCF_044005885.1. Taxonomy (NCBI): domain Bacteria; kingdom Pseudomonadati; phylum Bacteroidota; class Flavobacteriia; order Flavobacteriales; family Flavobacteriaceae; genus Flavobacterium; species Flavobacterium sp. FlaQc-30. The sequence goes on from NZ_JBIPCO010000002.1 coordinate 456,988, forward strand.
TTCTGAAGGCATCTAATTCATTCGCTCCGTTTAAGATACGAGCAACTTCACCACCGGTGTCTCTATATGTCAAATCTGCGCGACTTGCCATGTTAAGTTCTAAATCTACTTTTTGATTTGAATTTAATAAGTTCAATTTGTCAAAATCAGGTCTGCGTGTAATAAAGGTGTTCGTGTTGAAGTTTACAACCATTTTACCTCTGCGTCCTTTTTTTGTAGTTACCACAATTACACCATTTGCGGCACGAGCACCATAAATTGCAGTTGCGGCAGCGTCTTTTAATATTGTAATATCTTTAATATCGTCTGGATTTAAACCAGCGATAGAGTAATTTGCAAGTTGATCGATATTTTCTTTGTCATAGTTTTTAGGAACATCATTATTTTCTAATGGTAATCCGTCAAGTACCCATAAAGGATCTTGCGTACCATTAAGAGATGCTGTACCTCTAATTCTAATTTTGGCTGGCGCTCCCGGCGCTCCAGAAGGAGTTGTAACAGCAACACCTGCAACTTGTCCCATTAATAATTGATCGACACCAGAAACTCCAGATTGCTGAATTGAAGCCATATCAACCTTAGTAATAGCCGAAGTCAGTTTTCTTTTTTCGATTTTTTGGTATCCTGTCAAAACCACTTCTTGAAGCTGGGCAACATCAGATTTTAAACGGATTGTGTATTCTTTTTGAGAAGTTATTTCAAGAGTATAAGGTTTATATCCCATAAAAGTAACTCTTAATGAAGTAACATTTTTGCTGATTTTTAATTGAAATTTACCATCAAAATCAGTTGTAGTTCCAATTGCTTCGCTGTGTATAACTCCTGCTAGAGAAGTTTTGTTCGAGATAGAATTGTTCTCTACAAAAACTGATGCGCCAGGTATTGGCGACTGGTCAGCTTCATCAAGAATGATTCCTGTAATGGTTCTATTATCCTGTGAGTATCCTGCGACAGCTAGGAACAGCAGTAAGATATTTAGAAAATTTTTCATGTTTTTGTATTGTATATTAATTGATTGTGTTGTTTAGCGCTTTTTCGATTCTTTGAATTAAATCGGTATAATGATTTTGAGTCGATTGATCTCCAATATTCTTTTTCAGTTTTAGTAATTTTAAGACTGTATTCAATTCTCCTTTTTTATCAGAGGTAACTTCTGTAACTCTTTTTAAAGAAGTCTGATTGATATTCCGAACCATTTTCGAATCTTCTAAATAATTGCATAAATGCGGCATATTTAGTGTTTCCTGAATGTCGATTATTTTTTTACCATCTGTTTTTTCAAATATTTTATTTGTAGAAACAATCAAAACATCTACATAGTTCTTTTGCGTCATACGCTCTAGAATTGTCAGCGATTTACCTTGTATTGTTCCTGCAAATACACTTTGATGTATCTTTTTAAATAAATCATTTACGGTAAATACCTTCTCAGTGGTTTTATTTCGTTGGTACAATTCGTTTTCTGTTATTCGAAGTAAACGATCATCACTAAACAAATCGTATAAAATACCGTACTGCAATTCTCTTGATAAAGTATAAGGCGTGTATTCGTAAGGTCCTACAGGAGAATCTTTAAGCGGATTTGTTTTGTCTAAAATATCGTTAAAGAATAACCATTGTGGAATTGTAAGTACATTTTTGATCAAATAATCGGCTGCTCTTTTTTGCATTACTGCCGAAACTGGAATGTAACTTTGTTTGTTATCTCCGTGAACAGTTTCATTTAGATAAACTCCGCCAATATTATTTAACACATGGCGATTGTATAATTGCCATTGACCAATAGTTCCAATATAAAGTTTACCAGTTTCGTAATACGTGCGATCTTTGTCGTACGTCCAGTTTAAGATATTATCGACTACACGTTTTAGATTTTTTAAACCATATTCGCTCGCTTTTACAGCGTCATTTCCTAAGTCTTCAGATTGTGAACGCGGATCGATTATATTTTCTTGCTGTTCGCCATAAAAGTAAATCGGATCATTTTGATGTTTGGCAATTAATTCGTTTAATTTTAAAGTTTCATTTTCATTCACATTATACCATCTGTAACCCCATTCGATAGCATATTTATCATATTCACCAATTTTTGGAGTAATTACAGTAACATTATCTTCTGGCTGTGCCACATAATTGTAACGAGCATAATCCATAATAGATGGTGCGGTACCGCCCATTTTTGCAGTAAAATCTTTAGAACGCAAAGATTCAACATCATAAGCAAAAGAAGATCCCATATTATGTTTAAGTCCAAAAGTATGACCAACTTCATGTGATGATACAAATCGAATAGCTTCTCCCATAAGTTCATCGCTAAATTTGTTTCCTCTGGCTTTTGGGTCAATTGGACCAGTTTGTATACGCATCCAGCTTTGTAAAGACGTCATTACATTATGCCACCATATAATATCAGCTTCTAGAATTTCACCGCTTCTTGGGTCAACAACAGATGGTCCCATTGCGTTTGATTTTGGCGATGCTGCATATGTAATTACAGAATAACGTACATCATCTATATCAAAATCTAAATCCTTTTCAGTAGGTTCTTTTGCAATAATAGCATTTTTAAATCCAGCTTTTTCAAAAGCAACCTGCCAGTCGTGAACACCGTCAATAATATAATTTCTCCATTGTTTTGGAGTCGAAGGATCGATATAATAAACAATTTGCTTTTTAGGTTCAACCAGTTCACCTTTTAAATAACGTTCTTCATCTTCTTTTTTAGGTTCCAAACGCCAGCGTGTAATAAGTTCTTTTTCGAGCATTGACTGCTGGGCATCAGCAAAGTACCAATGTTTTTCAGTGAAATAACCAATTCGTCTATCAGAAAAACGTGGTTTCATAGGTGTTTTATCCAACAAAACAATATTGCTTGTTACACCAAGAGTTACAGATAAAGCTGGTCCGCCTTCGCTTACAGAAGTCGTTAACTGTGATTTTACAACAATGTTTTTAGGAAATGATTTTAAACTTTCAATATAAGATAAGTCAGATTTTACAGAACCTCCAAAACCAATGTTGCTCAAAACATCATTGAAGCTTTTTTGCTTACCGTCAAAAATTTTATTTACCTTAATTACAACCGCAGTCGAATCGTTATTTTTAGTTTCAATATCAAAAACTTCAATAATTGATTCAGAGAAATTGTCGATTACTGATGCTGTAATAGCGTCTTCTTTAGGAGAAGAAACTTTTGGGACATATGATTTTACCCAAACCTTCTTTGCAATTGTATCTTTATAAAAGGTAATTATTTTGTTTTCATAATTCATCCCTTTGTTTAATCCAGCTTCATTAACCTGAAATGGAACTTGAGATAATTTGTTTACAACTAGAAATTCTCTTTTAAATAAACTATCCTGAATTTCAAAATAAACATCGGTTTTAACCTGAATAATATTAAACAGACCTTTTTTAAGGGTTCCTTTTTTGATAAGGTCACCATATTTCTTTGCTTTTTTTGAATCAGTAGAATCTTTTGCAATTTCGGTATCCGTTTCTTTTTTCTTTTTCTTCTGAGCAAGAACAGTAACGGGAACAAATAAAAGTAGAACTAGTAAGCAGAATAATTTTAAATTATGCAGGAATGCCTTTTCCTTCATTTTGATGTTAAGTTTAAGTTAATTTTCCGCCGAAGCTATTTGATTTTAGCTCGAAAAAAAAACAAAAGGGAGTGAGTGGCTTTATTTTAGGAGTGAATGTGTATTAATGGCAGGATACAAACAAAATTGCCCTCTTTTTCTGAGGTTTCAAAATTGGTTTTCGAGTAAAATTGATAAATACTGTTCAGATAATTTAGTCCAAACTTGGTTCCGGGCTCGCTGTCGGCCTTTTTTTGGAGATTGTTCGTAATAATTACTTGATCTTTCTGAATCAGAATTTGAGTTTTTAACGGTGTTTCCTGCGTCGCTTTATTATGCTTAATTGCATTCTCAATCACAACTTGAAGAGCCAGATACGGAATAAATTTTTCTAAGGCTTCTTGGTCTTCGATTTGAATCGAAAAGAACAATTCTTCCTTAAAACGGGTTTGCTGTAAAAAGATATATTTTTCAATAAACAATAATTCCTGCTTTAGCGGAACAATGTTTTTTTCTGGCGGATCTATTAAATAACGATAAATACGTGATAAGTTCAGTGTAAACTTTTGTGCAGTTTTTACATCGCTGCTAATTAACATATACAGTGAATTGAGCGAATTGAATAAAAAATGAGGATTTATTTGTTCCTTTAATTGTTGCAGCTGAGTAAGCGCTTTTTCTTTTATAATTTTCTCATTCTCGACAAGCAGTTTGTTCTTTTCATTTTCGACAATTTCTTTTTCCTTATAAGCACGTCTGTTTGCATAAGAGAAGATGTAGAAAATCAATAAAAGCATTACAGTTGTAATCGAATAAATCCAAGTCGAGTATTTTTTGATTAGGGATACATTTTCGACTTCAAAAATTTTAGGAGAATTAACAGATACAAACCATCGAGAACCTTTAATATCTAATTTTTTTGTAAATCGGATTACATCAAGTTTTAAAAACTCGGACATTGTAATTCTTTTTACGAAATCTTTTTTCTTGCTGAAAATAGTATCTGAAGGTTTAACAGAAGAAACATCAAATATATTTTTTCCAACAAATTTTAAGTCTGGGTGAAAAATACAAGCACCAGTTTTATCAAATACAAAAGCATAATTAGAAACTGTTTTGTCGATAGTAGACAAGTAGGCGTGGAGGTTCTTTAAATTAATGTCATACCCATAACGAACAACGGTATTTTTTGAAGTTAGTTTGAAATAAATTCTCCAAAGCCATTGTTTATTTTGAAATATAACTGTACTTACATGATTTGCATCTTTGTTTTTAAGAATAAAATCTGCAGCTTCCTTCTTCCTTTCGTCAGAAGGAAAAGTAATTCCAAATTGAATTTTGTCGTCATTAATTTGAAACCAGTTGTTCGTAATCATTGCATTTGTGGCTTGCAATGAAGACAAAACTTTTAAGTTTGTCGATAAATTACTAGAATTACTTATGTTTAGAATATGTTTTATTTGGTTTTCCTGTTCTAGAAATTTTGAAAATTCCTGCGACATGAATTCCTGCTTTTTATAAAAGCTGCGCTGCGCCATATCTTCACTTGCTTGTTCTGTAAGATCTGTAATCAATTTACTAAGTACGTAAACAGAAGTAACGGTAATTAGTATAGAGATAATTACATAAATTAAAAAGGCACGACGGGAAGTGGTATTGTATTTAAATTTCAAAAAAGTATTGTATTGTTTAAAACCTAATTTGCAACTGCAAATTGTGAGTCATATAAGTTTTTATAATAGCCATCGGTTTTAGTGAGTAATTCTTGATGTGTTCCTTGTTCTACGATTAACCCTTTATCCATAACCACAATTTTATCTGCATTAACAATTGTTGCCAATCGGTGTGCGATAATAATTGAAGTTCTTCCTTTTGTAATCGTTTCTGTAGCGCGCTGAATTAATTCTTCTGAATAAGTATCGATCGACGAAGTGGCTTCATCTAAAATCAAAATACTTGGGTTGCTTACGTACGAACGCAAAAAAGCAATAAGCTGTCTTTGTCCAGACGAAAGCATTACACCTCGTTCTTTAACATCAAAATCATAATTGTCAGGCAGACTCATAATAAAGTCATGAACGCCAATTTTTTTTGCAGCTTCTAAAACCTGTTCACGACTGATTTCTGGATTATGCAGTGTAATATTATTGTAAATCGTATCGGCAAACAAAAAGACATCTTGGAGTACAACCGCAATTTGTTTTCGTAAAGAAGCCAAAGTATAATTTTCGATATTGTGACCATCAATAAAAATGCTGCCGCTGTTAATTTCATAAAAGCGATTCAGTAAATTAATAATAGTCGATTTTCCTGCACCTGTAGAACCAACAATGGCAATTGTTTGTCCCGCATTCACAGATAAGTCAATTCCTTTAATAACTTCTTCTTCGGGAATATAACTAAAACGAACTTGTTTGAATTCTATGCTTCCTTCAAATACTGGAGCTTCAAGAGTTCCTGTATCCTGAATATGATCTTGTGTGTCTATAACATCAAAAACACGATTGGCAGCAATCATTCCTAATTGCATCTCATTAAATTTATCAGCAATCTGTCTCAACGGATTAAACAACATTCCGATAAACATCGTATAAGAAAATAAATCTCCAAACGTGGTGAAATGATCTCCATTTAAAATTTTAAAACCACCGTAAACCACCACTAATCCTAAAGTAATTGAAGAGATAATATCGGCAATAGGGAAAAATATCGAGTTGTATAAAATGGTTTTAATCCAAGCAACTCTATGCTTATTGTTGATTTCTTTGAAATTTTCGGCTTCGATTTTTTCACGGTTAAAAAGCTGTACGATTTTCATTCCCGTAACACGTTCCTGTACGAATGAGTTCATGTTTGCAATTTGCGTTCGCACTTCCTCGAAAGCAACCTGCATTTTACGCTGAAAAATTCTAGTGATGTAAACAAGAATTGGCATTGCTACAACAACAATCCAAGTTAGTTTCCAGTTCATATAAAACATAAAAATCAAAACCACCAGCATTTTCATCAAATCGCTTATAATCATAAACAAACCTTGGCTGAAAATTCGAGCAATCGATTCAATATCTGAAACAGATCTGGTCACCAATTGTCCTACTGGAACCAAATCAAAATATTTCATTCTAAAACTCAAGATGTGTTTGAAAAGTTTTGTACGAATGTCTTTTACAATATCCTGTCCAAGCCAGTTGGCCCAATATACAAAGTAAAACTGAGAGAAAACTTCCATCAGTAAAACCACTCCCATTAAAATAATATATAGCAGTAAACCTTGCTTGTCATGAGTTGCGATATAGCCGTCGACCGTTTGTTTTAGTAAATAAGGTCGAAGCGCTGCAAAAATCGATAATGAAATTGCAAAAATAATAACGCCGTAGTAGCGCCATTTATAAGGCTTGGTATATTTTAGAATTCGTTTGAATAATCCGGTATCAAATGCTTTTGCTTTCATTTTTTATGCTTTAAGCTATAAGCTTTAGGCTGTAGGCACAAAGTTTAGAGCTTAATGCTTACAGCTTAAAGCCTATAGCTATAAATAGTCGTAATAAATTTTGGTTAAATATAAACCATGTGCAGGAACTGAAAAACCTGCTTTTTCTCTGTTTTTACTGGCAATAATATTTTCAAGATCTGCCAGTGTAATTTTATGTAAACCAATATTGACTAAAGTTCCCACGATTGCGCGAACCATATTCCGTAAAAAACGATTGGCCGATATTGTAAAAATTAATTTATTGTTTTCAACTTTCCAATACGCCTCAAAAATTGTGCAATCAAAGGTGTTTACATCTGTATGTACTTTTGAGAAACATTGGAAATCGGTATGCTGCAGCAAAATTTTCGCCGCCTCATTCATCAAAGCTACATCTAATTTTTGATTAAAGTACCAGCTTAACTCCTGCAAAAATGGATTTTTAACAGTGTTTATGTGGTATTCATAAGTTCTTTTTGTAGCATCAAATCTGCAATGCGCATCATCGTGAACTTGAATCAGATTAAAAATGGCAATGTCTTTTGGTAAATACGAATTAAGCTTATGAACCAGAATTTTGCTGTCAATATCAGAATCGTAATCAAAATGCGCATACATTTCCTCAGCGTGAACACCAGTATCAGTTCGTCCAGCGCCCATTAAAACGATGCGCGAATTTAGTAAAACTGAAAGCGCTTTATTTAAAGTTTCCTGAACAGATGAGGCGTTGGGCTGAATTTGCCAGCCATGATAATGTGTTCCGTTATAAGCAAATTGAATAAAATATCTCATTTTAAGGTGCAGTCCCGAAGTTTCGGGACTGAGGTGCAAAGGTACAAAGATTTTTTTCTTTATAGGTTCAAAGGTTCAAAGAGGCAGAGGTTCAGAGTTTTTTCTGTAGAGACGCACTGCAGTGCGTCTAGTTTTAGATTAGAATATATTTTTTAAATTATTTTGAAAATTTGTTAATCGGCAGAATAATAAAAAATCAGTAATGAAAAACCTTTGAACCTCTGCCTCTTTGAGCCTTTGGACCTGTTAAAAAGCGTTAAACCCAAAAATACCAATCATAGTTTGTTCAGTGAAAAATCGTGTCAGAAATTGACAATTCCAACGATTTAAAAAAGTCTTTTTTTGCGAGTTTTTTAGATGAAATAACTAAATGTTAATTTTTGAAAATATTTCATTTTAACAGGAAATATTTCGCTTATGTTTGTAGTCTAAATATCAAAAAACTATGAATGAAATTACTTCTTATTGGTGGATAATTTTAATCTTATTCGCCATTGTATTTTACAAATTTATTTTGCGCGTTTTCTTCGGAATGGTCATTGTTCCAGAGGATAAAATTGGTTTAGTAACCAAGAAATTTGTTTTGTTTGGCGCAGACAAATCATTGCCAGACGGTCGAATCATTGCTACAAAAGGCGAGGCTGGTTATCAGGCACAAACATTAGCTCCGGGTTTGTATTGGGGAATGTGGATTTGGCAGTATTCAATCGATATGACGGGATTTACCATTATTCCAGAAGGAAAAATTGGTTTGGTTTTAAGTAAAGATGGAAAAGAAATTCCAACCGGAAGAATCTTAGCCAGAAAAGTCGAAAGTGACAATTTTCAGGATGCGACAGCATTCTTGAATAATGGCGGACAAAAAGGACGTCAAACCGCTTTTATTACAACGGGATCGTATCGTATAAATACTTTTTTGTTCGAAATTATTATCGCTGATCAAATCAAGATTTACGAAAACATGATTGGTATTGTAACGGCGCTTGATGGAGAGCCTATTCCGCAAGGACAAATTGCAGGTAAGTTTGTGAACGATCATAATAATTTTCAGGATTTTGATAAGTTTTTAGAGCATGGCGGAAATCGTGGTTTGCAGCCTCAGGTTATGCTGGCGGGTTCGTATTATATTAATACGTGGGGAATTTTGATCGAACAAAATCCAATGACTGATGTGCCAATTGGATATGTTGGAGTTGTGATTTCTTATATTGGAGAAGATGGACAGGACGTTACAGGCGATACTTTTAAACATGGAAATATTGTTTCAAAAGGGCAAAGAGGTGTTTGGATGGAGCCTTTTGGACCTGGAAAATACGCTCTGAATAAATACACAACCAAACTAGAGCCAGTTCCAACAACGAATTTAGTATTAAACTGGGCTAACGCACGCAGTGAATCGCATGACTTGGATAAAAATCTTTCGACAATTACAGTTCGTTCAAAAGATGGTTTCCCTTTCAATTTGGATGTAGCGCAAATCATTCACGTTCCCGCTGCCGAAGCACCAAAAGTTATTGCTCGATTTGGAAGCATGAACAATTTAGTTTCTCAAGTGTTAGAACCCACAATTGGTAACTACTTTAGAAACTCGGCTCAGGATAGCGATGTGATTTCGTTTTTAACAACCAGAAAAGAACGTCAGGAATCGGCAAAAAATCACATTAAATTAGTACTTGACGAGTACAACGTAAATGCGGTTGATACTTTGATTGGAGATATTGTTCCGCCAGATTCATTAATGAAAACGTTAACCGATAGAAAACTGGCCGAGGAAGAGCAAAAAACATATCAAACCCAAAGAATGGCGCAAGAGCAGCGTCAGGGAATGGAAAAAGAAACTGCAATTGCTGATATGCAGAAAGAAATAGTTAGAGCATCACAAAGTGTTGAAATCGCACAACGTACTGCCGATGCAACGGTAAAAAAAGCAGAAGGTGATGCAACTAGTTTAAAACTAAATGTAAACGCCGAAGCAGAAGCTACGAAAATGCGCGCAAATGCTGAAGCAGAAGCAACCAAAGCCAGAGCAGGAGCACAGGCAGAAGCAACCAAACTAAATGCAAGTGCAGAAGCGGAGCGAATTTCAAAAACGGGTCTTGCTGAAGCAGAGAAAATCATGGCAATTGGTAAATCGACTGCAGAATCATATCAATTACAAGTTACCGCAATGGGAGGTGATAATTTTACCCGCTACAAAGTAACAGAGGAAATTGGTAAAGGAAACATCAAAGTAATTCCAGATGTTCTAATTTCAGGAAATGCTGGTTCTGATGGATCTATTAGTGGTTTATTAGGAATGAAGCTTATGGAAATGATGGATACGAAAGAGGCAAAGGATGTGAAAAATCAAACCTCTAAAAAATAGTAATGAATAAATACCTAACAGGTTTTAAAAACCTTTTAGGATATAAATCCGATTGGCTTTCGCTAATCGGATTTTTTATTTTAAAATTAAAAGAAAAATTTTCGAACCTGATAAAGAAAATCCTCAGAATCTTAGCCTCTCAGAACCTTAGTCCCTTTAAAAAAACCTTTGTACCTTTGCCTCTCAGAACCTTCGCCCCTCTTTAAAAAAATATGAAAAAAATCCTTTTGCTTTCAGATACTCACAGTCATATTGATGATACAATTTTAAAATATGTGGCTCAGGCAGACGAAGTGTGGCACGCTGGAGATATTGGAGATTTGAATGTAACTGACACGATCAAAAAGCTGAAACCTCTGCGCTGTGTGTATGGTAATATTGATGATGCAAAAGCAAGATTAGAATTTCCGCTGCACAATCGGTTTTTGTGTGAAAATGTTTCTGTTTGGATAACCCATATTGGTGGTTATCCCGGAAAATACAATCCCAATATTAGGGAAGAAATGGCTGAGAATCCGCCAAAATTATTTATTTGCGGACATTCGCATATTTTAAAGGTAATGTTTGACAAGAAGAATAATTTACTGCATATGAATCCTGGTGCTGCTGGTAAAAGTGGATTTCATCAAATGAGAACAATGCTGCGTTTTGTAATCGATGATGACAAAATAAAGGATCTTGAGATTATAGAAATTGGTAAAAAGTAATTTTTTTAATGAGATAATGGAATTTGGATTTTAATTGTGGTTCCATTATTTTCTTTTGAGGCGATAGAAAAACTGCCTTTGTATTTTTTGATTCTAGCTCTAATGCGGTTAATTCCAAAACCTTCTATTTGGTTTAGTTTAAGTGTTTTAAAACCTTTTCCGTCATCATGAATAATTATTACAAAGTGCTCGTTTTTTTCCTGCAATGAAATTTGGGCTTTTTGTGCTTCACTGTGTTTAATAATATTATTGAATAATTCAGTTACAATGAAGTAAAGCTTCATTTCAAATTTCTCGGAATATCTTTTTTCTGTTGGAATAGAACTCGAAAACTCAAAACGTACATTTGACGTAGTGTTTTTTTCGCATAAATCTTCTAAAGCATAAATTAACCCAAATCGTACTAAAAGAGTAGGAACAAGGTCATGAGACATATCACGCAATAAATCGTGCGCTTCTTCTAAAATCATTTTTGATTTGCTGATTTCTTCAGATGTTATATTGTATTTAGCGGTGTAAACGTTTAAATGCAAGGAAGCTGAAGTTAAAAGTGAGTTGATATTGTCGTGTAAAAACGATGCGATTTTTTTTTGTTCGTTTTCCTGACTATCAATTCCTGCATTAATAACGTTAAGGAGTATTTTTTGTTTAATGTCTTTTCTCCTGATTTTTTGTTTGAGCTTGTTGTTTTGATAAACAAAATAAAATAGGAGGGAAATGATAATGATAAGTACAATAAATAAGCTGACAACTTTTTTGTTTCTTAACTGCTCACGTTTAATTTGAGGAGAAACAGTATTTTTGTTAGGATCATTCAGTAATTCAGTATTCGTTTTTTCAGAAAGATTATTTTGTTGACCGTAGACTTTGTCTCCATTGGAAATAAAGAGCAGTATCAATATGAAAACTCGAATAAACAGCATAAATTTCTAATAGTTTTTTATTGTCTTTGTTGAATTATGAATTAATTAAATTATTTTTTAAGGCATATTTTACCAATCCGATTGTGTTTTTTATCTGTAGTTTTTTCATGATATTCTTGCGATGCGTTTCGACAGTATTTGTGCTGATAAAAAGTTGTTCGCTTATTTCTTTTCCACTGTATTCCAAACATATCAGCGTGATTATTTCAATTTCACGCGGACTTAAAATTGGATTTTCGATATAAACATCTTTGTTTACTTTTGGATTGTTTTGAAAAAAAATGTTGAATATTTTCTCTCTTACAGCATCACAAAAATATTCTTGTTCCTGATAAACAGCTTCAATTGCTTCGATGATATTTTGACCTGCACATTTTTTTGTCAAATAGCCTTTGGCGCCTAATTTCATTACTTCTTTTATGATTTTTAAATCATCATAACTAGATAAAATAATCACTTTTGCTGGAAATCCTTTTTGACTGAATTCTTTTAAAACTTCAACACCGTCTTTTCCGGGCATACTGATGTCAAGAATTAATATATCTGGTTTGTCGAGCAAGATATCTTCATAAATAGTGCTGCCATTCAATGAGCTTCCTACAACTTCAAAATTAGAAACAGTTTGAAGTAAATTGGTGAGCCCATCAATCAGTACTTGATGATCGTCGGCAAGATGAATCCTTATTTTATTTGTCATAATGGTTTTTGGAACAGAATACAAATTTATGAAAAAAATATCTTACAACTTTGTTTTTGATCTTCGTTTTAGAATTATCAGTTCAAGGGTAAATTAAAAGCACAAAAAAACCCGAAATAAAATTTCGGGTTCTCTTCGCACATAAAAATTAAGTTTATAGGTTTATCTCAAACGATCTACAGATTTTACAAGATCTTCGTCCTTTTTGATGGCTTTATTAGCTAAAACTAATAACACGATAGCAACAATAGGAAGAAACATCCCAATACCTTTCTCAGAAACAGCGTTTACTGTCTCTCCAGATAAATTTAGAGAACGATATACAAATAATCCTAATAAAATTAAATTTAATATTATGTTCAATCTGCCCATTACAAATTGATTTTGTCTTTTCTTGTATGAAATGATACTAACGATGCTAAGCATTGTGCTTAATCCTAGTAAAACAGTGTAAAGCTGATCTTGCATAAAGTAAAAAGCTTTACCAGTATTTAAGGTCCAAAGCGGCGTAAAAAACATTAAAACCCCTGTTACTAAAAAGGTAAGAATTAAATATACGGTTTGAATTCGTTGTATCATGATCTAAAATTGTTTTACAAAAATATATTTTCTTTTTTTAAAATACTATTGTATGATTAAATTTTATTCGTATTATTGCATCATAATACCGTAAGCACTTCATACTGCGGTCAATTGAATTAAATATATCTACCTATTCTTTTACAGTTTTTCCTTTAAAATAATTAAATTCATAGAACATTCATGTTTGATATTTCTGCATTAAAAGAAATGAAGCTTTCTGAGCTTCAAGAAATAGCTAAGTTAGCTAAAACAATAAAGTTTAATGGCGTTAAAAAAGATACACTGATTACTCAGATATTAGCGCACCAAGAGGCGGCTTCAGCGGCGCCGGAACCAACTATTGTTGAAAAGGAAATAACTGATGATAAACCAAAAAGAGCTAGAATTGCTCCGGCAAAAAAAATTGTCAGTAAAAATGCTCCAGTTTTAGAATTTGATAAGATTGAAGAAACTCCAAAGGAAATTGAAACTCCTGCGGCGGTAGAAAAAAAGGAAACTGTACAAGTTCAAGAAAAAGCAGAAAATAAAACGGCAGAGAATAAAGCAGCAGAAAAGAAAGCACCGAAAATAGTTAAGTTTAATAAATCAGCTTACGAAAAAAAGGTAGCCCTGCAAAAAGAAAAAGAAGCAGCAAAAGAAATAGTTTCAAACGAAGAAACATCTGAAACTCCTGAAACACCAGCAATTGTTGCAAATACAGAGAAATCTGAAACTCCTGCCCCAGCAAAAAAGATTGTTCCTAATCAGAATAAAAATCAAAATCCCAACCCAAATCAAAATCCAGCTCAAAACCCAAACCAAAGCGGGAATGGAAACGGGAATAACGGAAACCAGAATCCAAACCAAAATCATAAAAATAAAAAGAATAATTTCAGAGATTCAGATTTTGAATTTGACGGAATTATAGAAAGTGAAGGTGTTCTTGAAATGATGCCTGACGGTTACGGATTTTTACGTTCATCAGATTATAATTATTTAGCGTCTCCTGATGATATTTATTTATCGACTTCACAAATTAGATTGTTTGGTTTAAAAACAGGAGATACTGTAAAAGGAGTGGTTCGTCCTCCAAAAGAAGGAGAAAAGTTTTTTCCTTTAGTTCGTGTTCTTAAAATCAATGGTCACGATCCGCAAGTGGTTCGTGATAGAGTTTCTTTTGAACATTTGACACCGGTTTTTCCTTCAGAAAAATTCAAATTAGCTGAAAAAGGAAGTTCGGTTTCTACACGTATTATCGATTTGTTTTCTCCGATAGGAAAAGGACAACGTGGTATGATAGTCGCACAACCGAAAACGGGTAAAACAATGTTATTAAAAGACATTGCAAATGCGATTGCAGCTAACCATCCTGAGGTTTATTTAATTGTTCTTTTAATTGATGAGCGTCCTGAAGAGGTTACTGATATGCAAAGAAGTGTTCGTGGTGAAGTAATTGCTTCAACGTTTGACAGAGAGCCGCAAGAACACGTGAAAATTGCTAATATCGTTCTTGAAAAAGCAAAACGTTTAGTAGAATGTGGTCACGATGTAGTAATTTTATTAGATTCGATTACACGTTTAGCAAGAGCTTATAATACAGTTCAACCCGCATCTGGAAAAGTGTTAAGTGGAGGTGTTGATGCAAATGCATTACAAAAACCAAAACGTTTCTTTGGAGCGGCTAGAAATGTAGAAAATGGAGGATCATTAAGTATCATCGCAACTGCATTGACAGAAACAGGTTCTAAAATGGATGAGGTTATCTTTGAAGAGTTCAAAGGAACTGGTAACATGGAACTTCAATTAGATCGTAAAATTGCTAACAAACGTATTTTTCCTGCAATCGATCTTACTTCGTCAAGCACGCGTCGTGATGACTTATTATTAGACGAAAAAACATTACAAAGAATGTGGATTATGCGTAAATATCTTTCAGATATGAACCCAGTAGAATCTATGGATTTTGTAAACGATCGTTTCAAAAAAACAAGAAATAATGAGGAGTTTTTGATTTCTATGAATGACTAGAGGAAGTTGCAAAGGGACATAGGTTCAAAGTTGCAAAGGTTTTATTTGTAGAGATTTAAATCTTGAAGATATATATCACAAAAAAAGGATAAGCTAAGCTTATCCTTTTTTTGTGATATAAAGTTAGAAAAAAACTCTGAACCTTTATAACTCTGAACCTTTGTGCCTTAAAAATAAGAACCTTATTTCTTATCAACTACAGGTCTATTTTCTCTATTTGCTAAATCCCAAGCAACAACAAAAGCTAATTTAGTTCTTTTAGTTAGAGCGTCGTATTCAATTTTTTCAGGATTGTCGTCTTTTCCGTGGTAATCTTCGTGAACTCCATTGAAGAAGAAAACAGAAGGAATACCATGTTTAGCAAAGTTATAATGATCAGAACGCTCGTAGAAATGATTTGGATCTTTTGGGTCATTGAATTTAAAATCTAAATCTACTTTAGTGTATTTTTCATTTTGAGATACTACAGCATTGTGTAAATCCGATGATAATCGATCAGCACCAATTACATAAACATAATTGTTTGTTTTAGCATGTTCTACGTCACGACGACCAATCATATCAATATTGATATCGGCAACAGTATTGGCAAGTGGAAATAAAGGATTTTCAGAGTAATAACGTGAACCATGTAAACCATGTTCTTCGCCAGTTACGTGAAGGAATAAAATTGAACGTTTTGGTCCGTGCCCTTGTTTTTTTGCTTTTGCAAATGCTTTTGCCATTTCTATAACCGCAACAGTTCCAGAACCGTCATCATCGGCACCATTGTATATGTCTTCACCTTTAACGCCTACGTGGTCGTAATGCGCTGAAATTACTAAAACTTCATTTGGTTTTTCAGATCCTTCAATATATGCCCAGATGTTTTCAGAGTCTGGTAAGTTTTCGTTACGTCTTGCATTTAGGAAAGATGCAGGGATATGCTGGTAATAATCTTTTGCTCCTTTTGGGAATGAAACACCGCTTTTTTTGTATTGCTCAATCATATATAATCCAGCCTTTTTTTGTCCGGGAGAACCCGTTTCTCGGCCTTGCATTTCATCTGATGCAACAACATACAGCATTTTTTTTAGGTCTTTTTCAGAAATCGAGTTTAAGTATTTCGTTGGATCTGAGTTGTCTTTTGATGCAGCTGATTGGGTGTTTTTACACGAAAACGCTGAGGCAATTAATAATAAAACTACAATTTTTTTCATTTGGTATTAGTGTAAATTGATAAATGTGTAAAAAGCAAAAGCAATTAGTAAAAATAGAATAAAAAATGAATTTATGAAAAATAATACTACGCTTTTGGTAAAGGATACAATTCTCGATTCTCCGTAAAATCTATGATGCGCCGGGAAAAAATAATAAAACGCCCACATGACTCCTGCAAATGTGAAACAGTCAATTACGATAGAAAGAAAAGAATTGTTTATTGCGTTTCCTATTTTTCCAACGGAGAAAAGTACTAGAAAAATCAGTAGTAAAAACGAAAAATAATGCAGCGTAAATATACCATGGTCAAAATAGTACCAACGCTTTTTATTATGAAAGATCCATAAAAAGAAAGCGAAAAATGGCATGATAATAAATAAAACTTTGGGTAAGTTATGTATAAAAGATTCTATGAATTTATTGAAAAGTTCTTGATTCGTATTTTTATCCTTTATGATTTGTATTTTTCTGTTTATCCAATAACTAAAATCAGAAAGTTTCTCGGATTTTGAACCATATTTTTGAATGGAGTCGATTTCTTTAACAGATTTGTATCCTAAATTGATAAGACTATTGTCACTTGATTTTGGATTGTCTAGCATATTCTGAATCGCCTTTTTGTCTTCTGGTGATACTGAATCAGAATTTAATAAGGCTTTTACGTTTTCATTTTCTTTTAATGAATTTGTCTGCTTTGAAATTTCTTTTTGAACCTTTTTTGTTTTTACAGATTCGCTTGTGTCTTCTTCTACATGAATAGGAAACATAGCTATTAACAGAAAGGTTATAAAACTTATAAAAATATAAAGTCTTACCGGAGCCAAATAAGATAATCGTTTTCCTGAAAGATATTCTTTAGTTAAAGTTGAAGGTTTTAAAAGAAGGTTTTTTATGGTTTTCCAAAATGCATTTTCATAGTGTGTTAGATCTTCAATGAAATGAATAAATAAATGATGAAAAGTTTTACGGGAATCACTGTTTTCTTGTCCGCAGTTAGGACAGAACTTTTGTTCAACAACATGTCTGCAGTTCAAGCAGGTTTTGTCTTCTCTAATTTTGTTGTGTGACATTGGTGTATTAATTGTTTTGATTTTGGTTTTTTGATTGGTGTTTTAACAGTTATTTTTTAAGCACTTCATTTAGAAAAAGCTGTAAATGCTCGAACGCTCTTTTTGCCGCAACGGGATTATAAGCTGCGCCTTTTGAATTGTCGTTTCCAGCTTCAGGATTTGTAAACGAGTGTACCGAATTTGCATAATAAATCATCTGCCAATCGGCTTTAGAATCGCGCATTTCCTGCTGAAATGATGCCACTTCATCTTTTGATACAAACGGATCATCAGCACCATGACAAATAAGAACTTTAGTAGTAATTGGTTCGGTTTTTCTAGAAGCATCTTTTCCTAAACCTCCATGAAACGAAGCAACGCCTTTAAGCTTTAAACCTCCGCGAGCGGCTTCTAAAACTCCTGTTCCTCCAAAACAATACCCAATAGCGGCAATATTGTCTTGGTTTGCGCCTAATTTTATTAATTCATAAAGTGCAATATCAATTCTTTTTTGGTATGCTTCATAATTTGTTTTATAATAACCGGCTTGTTTTCCAGCTTCAGAAGTGTTTTTAGGAACATTTCCTTCGCCATAAATATCAGCTATAAAAACATTATAGCCCAGTTTGGCTAAATTTTCGGCAATTCCTTTAGAAGCAGAATCAATTCCAAGCCATGCTGGAAGCAATAAAATGCTTGGGTTTTCGATACTTTTTTTAGCCGCTTTTATATATAAGCCATTTAAAACCTGCTTGCCGTCAGAATATTTTATTGGTTTCAATTGTGCATTCATTAGAGTAGTATTTAGTAAAATTCCTAAAACAAATAGCTGTATGATTTTCATAAAATGATATTTTTAAGACAAATATGAGGAATATTACAATAAAAAAAAACCTCAAAAGACATTTCTTCTGAGGTTTGTTTATTTAAAGCAGACTTTAGAGATTATTCTCCTGGATGATAAGTACGTTCTGCATTTTTTTCGACGTCCTCTTTATAAAATAAAACATCTTTAAATTGTCCATTTTGATACATTTGGGCTTGATCAAAAAAATGTTTTGAGTTTATGTCTCCGCTATTTCCTCCTGCTAATAAAGATTTCGCTTTTATCTTTGATCCAAATTCAACCACGCAGACAAAACTATTGCCATTGTAACCGTAACGTTTTTTAGAACCATTTTGGTAACTGCTTTTAAAAGAAGGAAGACTTCCCCAAGAACCGGGGCCATAAGCAATTGGTAAACTTGGTTTCGAATCGTCGTATTTTAAATTAATATCACCATTAGAACGTTGAAAACGATTAATTTCTCCCCACGGAATCTGCCATGTTCCCCATTTCGCTTTTAAATCTTTTACTACTGCCTGCAATTGTGGAACTAATTGGTCTGCAGTAGCATTTTTAGCAAATTTTTTAGTGTTTTCGACTTGATCAGTTTCTCCTTCATTAACATAAGCTTTTTGAATGATAGGATCTAGTTTGTATGCCCATTCGACTGCTAGAGTTGTTGCTATAGAATTTTCTTTGGCATAATAATCCCAGTTTTTTAAAATAGAGATTGGTTCAGCAAGTTCAATATAGGCTGCATCAGTTGGTTTTATATTTTTTTCGAAAACTTCTGTTAAAGCAGGAATTAAGATTTCAAAAATAGATAGTTTAGAATCGTAACCGTCTGTAATAACTTCGTCTAAAGTGTATTTTTTGTCTTGGCTAAAAATACGAACAGCATTTATTCCCCTAAAATTTTCTCCATCAGGAGCCATATAGGCAGGGTAGTCTTCTTTTTTTGGACTGTTAGTTCCTGCTGCGGTGTATGGTGTTGAATTACAGTTCTGGAGCCAGCCATTTGTTGGATTATACAAATGAACTGTTTCATTTACGTCGTGCAGTCCTTTCCATTGTGTCGCAGAAATCGATCCGTCAACTACTTTTGACCAATTGAGTTTTTTATCTCTTACCGGAATAAAGTTTCCATGCCAATAAGCAATATTTCCTTTACTGTCCGCATAAACAGTATTGTTGGAAGTATTGGCTTTCAAATCCATTGCTTTTTTATAGTCGTTAAAATCTGTTGATTTAGTTCTAACCCAGCTTTGAATTAAACTATTCATTGATCGGTTATTAGATTTTAAACTTATCCATTTTCCGTCTCGTTTAGCCATTATTGGACCATTATTGGTAAAATAAGTTTTAAATGTTTTAGGAACTAGTTTTCCATCTTCTAAATACTTAATGGTGATTTCTTTCTCAATTACAGGAATTAATTTTTTGTCGTATTCGTAGAACAGTTTATTTTTTTTCAAAATAATTTTTTCCGCATACATATCGGCAACATCTACATTTGAAGAAGTGTGCATCCAGCCGCAGTTTTCATTAAATCCTTGATAGATAAAAAATTGCCCCCAGGTCACGGCGCCATAAGCATTTAAACCTTCTTCACTCGAAACTTGTACTTCGGGTCTAAAATAAAAAGTAGTATGAGGATTAATATAAAGAATAGCATTTCCAGAAGCCGTTTTTGAAGGAGCAAAGGCAAATCCATTTGAACCAGTCTGTACATTTTTTTCTCTTTCTACGTAGGCTGTTTTTTCATTACTGCCCGAGTAAAAAGCTTTTAATTCTCCTACTGAAAGATCGGCTGTACTAATTGCACCAATACTGCCATCGGTCCAAAGTAAAGGAAACCAAGGCTCGAAATGAGTTAGTAAAAGAGGTTTTACTTCAGGATGTTTGTATAAGTAAAAATTGATTCCATCAGCATAACTATCCAATAGTTTTTTGAGCCATGGAGCGGCATTTTTATAATCGGTTTTAGCTTCGTTAATATCTATTAAAAGTTTTATTTCTAAATCATTATATAAAACAGATTGTCCTTTTATTTCAGAAAGACGACCTAGTTTTTCGATATAATTCATCTCAACACGTTTAAAGTCATCTTCGCATTGTGCATACATTAAACCAAAAACAGCCGCAGCATCCGTTTTTCCATAAATATGAGGAATTCCCCAATTATCACGAATTATGGTTACTTTTTGTGCCGTTTCCTCCAATTTTGCAATTTCTTTTTTACTTAGGTTTTGAGAAAAAGCAAACATAGAAATGCAGCAAAAAAGAAGTGTTGTTTGTAACAATTTAGCAGAATAAATCATATTAGTTTTTTTACAAGGATACATTTCGTTTAAAGGCACATCCTAATTCAACCATCGAATCTGTTTTTGCAATTCCGGGTATATTATCGATTTTTTCGTATAATATTTTTCGCATGTGCTCGTGGTTTTTTGCGGTAATCTTAAGGTAAAGCGTAAAAGATCCAGTTACAAAATAACATTCTGTGATCTCTGGAATTGCTTTTAAGGCTTCAATAATTCTTTCCGAGTCAGAATCTTTATTGAGCGTAATTCCAGTAAAAGAAGCCCAGTCATAGCCAATTTGCTTTTCATTTAAAATAGGTTTGATGCCTGCAATTATACCTTGTTCAAATAAACGATTAATACGTTGATGCACCATTGTATTCGAAATCTTCAAATTAGAAGCAATTGTCGAATAAGCTATTCTGCCATCTTTTTCTAATTCTTTGATAATTTTTACGTCAAACTCATCTAAAATATCCATGCGAAAATTTTTATTTTCTGTAAAGATAAAAATAAGTCTGATTTGTCTGGGTAATTATAAAAACAAAATGACTTAATATGTGTTTTAAAATTAATGTTTTGGTTTTTTAAAAGCTATTTTTAAGTTAAATTGTCTTGTTTTTGATTTAAAATAAATAATTTTTATACTTTTGCAGAAGTAAAAAAGAAATTATCATGGCAAATACTCAAGAAATACTTTCGGCAAAATCTGAGATTTTAATCGAGAAAGAGAATAAATACGGAGCTCACAATTATCATCCGCTTCCTGTGGTTTTAGAAAAAGGAGAAGGCGTTTATGTATGGGATGTTGACGGGAAAAAGTATTATGATTTTTTATCGGCATATTCAGCAGTAAATCAAGGGCATTGTCATCCTAAAATTGTGAAAGCAATGGTTGATCAAGCTCAAAAATTGACGCTTACTTCGCGTGCTTTTTACAATGATAAATTAGGAAACTACGAAGAATTTGTAACGAAGTATTTTGGTTTTGATAAAGTTTTACCAATGAATACAGGTGCAGAAGCTGTTGAAACCGCTCTTAAAGTATGTCGTAAATGGGCTTATGAAGTAAAAGGGATTCCAGAAAATCAAGCGCAGATCATTGTTTGCGAGAATAATTTTCACGGAAGAACAACTACAATTATTTCGTTTTCTAATGATGAATCGGCTCGTAAAAACTTTGGACCGTTTACAGATGGATTTATAAAAATTGAATATGATAATCTTGAAGCACTTGAAAAAGCTTTAGAATCATCAAAAACTATTGCAGGATTTTTAGTAGAGCCAATTCAAGGTGAAGCTGGTGTTTATGTACCGTCTGAAGGATATTTAGCAAAAGCAAAAGCACTGTGCGAAAAACATAATGTTTTATTTATTGCCGATGAGGTTCAAACAGGAATTGCGCGTACAGGAAAATTATTAGCGGTTCACCATGAAAATGTACAGCCTGATATTTTGATTTTGGGTAAAGCAATTTCTGGCGGAGTTTATCCAGTTTCGGCTGTTTTATGTAATGACGAAATTATGAATGTCATTAAACCGGGTCAGCATGGATCTACTTTTGGAGGAAATCCTGTTGCGGCGGCTGTTGCAATTGCAGCTTTGGAAGTTGTAAAAGAAGAAAATCTTGCTGAAAATGCAGAGCGTTTAGGTATTATTTTAAGAAAGGGATTAAACGAAATCGCTGAAAGAAATGATTTAATCACGCTGGTTCGCGGTAAAGGACTTTTGAATGCTATTGTTATTAACTGCGATGAAGATTCTGATTTAGCTTGGCAGATTTGTCTAAAATTTAGAGATAACGGACTGCTTGCAAAACCAACTCATGGTAATAAAATTAGATTAGCACCGCCTTTGGTAATGACAGAAACTCAAATACAAGAATGTCTGGTTATAATCGAAAAATCATTGAATGAATTTAAGTAATTAATTCAGCTTACTTTATTATATAAAAAGGCGTTCGCCGCGGCGAACGCCTTTTTATATAATTACTTAAAATATCAAAAAAAGTAATTATCTCGTCGAATAGATGCGTGAGACATTTACTCTTAATTATATTAAAATCTTACTTTTTTAAGTTCCCACAATGTCTTGATAAAAGTATCAACGTCTTGTGTGGTATTGTAAAAAGCCAATGAAGGACGAACTGTAGTTTCAACTCCCATTCGTCGTAAAATAGGCTGTGCACAATGATGACCGGTACGTACTGCAACACCTTCTTTATTTAAAGCCTGTCCAACTTGATCATTGCTGTAACCTTGTAAGTTAAAAGAGAGTACACTCGCTTTATCTTTTGCAGTTCCAATCAATCGTACGCCCGGAATTTCTTTTAAAAGATTTGTTGCGTATTCCAGCAAATAATGCTCGTATTGTCCAATGGCATCGATACCTAATTTGGTAACATAATCGATTGCTGCGCCAAGACCAATAGCATCTGCAATATTTCCTGTTCCAGCTTCAAAACGATTAGGAGCTTTGTGGTATTTTATTTTCTCAAAAGTTACATCCTGAATCATGTTTCCGCCAGATTGATACGGAGGCATTTCATTTAATAAATCTTCTTTACCATACAAAGCGCCAATTCCGGTTGGACCAAAAAGCTTATGTCCAGAAAATACGAGCCAATCTGGATTTAAATCCTGTACATCAACTTTCATGTGCGAAACGGATTGTGCGCCGTCTATTAGAACTTTGGCACCAACAGCATGCGCCATTTCAGTAATTCTTTTAGCAGGAGTTACGGTACCAAGTGCGTTTGAAACTTGTGTAAAAGCAACCAAACGTGTTTTTGAGTTTAGCAGTTTTGCATATTCATCCAGCAAAATCTGACCATCGTCATCAACAGGAATTACTCTAAGTTTTAAACCTTTTTTGTCTGCTAGTCGTTTCCACGGAACTATATTGGCGTGATGTTCTAAATTACTTACGATAATTTCATCGCCGGCACTCAAATTTTGGTCCCCCCAAGTACAGGCTACTAAATTTATAGCTTCTGTTGCACCTCGCACAAAAACAATTTCGTTTACCGAAGAGGCATTCAAGAATGTTTTTACCTTTTCACGAGCTGCTTCATAAGCATCAGAAGCTCTGGCGGCTAACTCGTGTGCTGCACGATGAATGTTTGAATTTTCATGTTCATAGAAATAAGCAATACGCTCAATTACCGATTTTGGTTTTTGAGTGGTAGCCGCATTATCAAACCAAACTAATGGTTTTCCGTTTACTGTTTCGCTTAAAATTGGGAAATCTTTTTTGATCAGATTGGCATCAAAATGAGAAGTTGTAAAACCGCTAATTTCTTTGTGGTCAAAAGTATTTCCAACTACTGCATTTGTATTTCTCTTATCAAAAGCAAACGGGTTTTGATCTAAAAAGTAATACGAATTTACAGCGTCATTTCCATTAAATGGAAAAGCTTCACGTTTTGTAAATTGTGTATCAACAAATGCTAAAGCTGCTTTTAGTTCAGTCTCAAAGGACGAATTTTCTGTTTGAAATGGCAGATATTCATTGTTTAAGAGCAACTGTGAAAAAAAGCTTTCTTCATTTAATTGTGGAGTTACTGCGTTTTTCAAATTAGTATCATAAAAACTAGTATGCGGATTGTTGAGGTTTAAATTATAATCTTCCTGAACTCCCGATGTTGTAACGCCGCTATTAGGATCAAATCCTGCTCCGGCATTAGGATATAATGCTGAAGCTCCTGAACCATAATTTGCAACTGTAGGTGAGGCTCCAAAACCATTAATTACAGGCAAAGCTGAAGGTGCGTTTACTGTGCTTTGTGATGAAATTGGAGGGTCACCGCTGCCTAAATTGCCAGTTTGCAAAAACGTTTCTACAACTTTTGCGGCACGAGGATGTTCATTGCGATCTGGACTTAACGAGATTTCTTTAGGAAACTCGTTAGGCAGCGCCTTGAACAATTCGTTAGCTAAATGCTGTAAATCGTCAATGTTTGGCAAGCCGTTATTGTTAGTATTTGTACTCATGATATTTGCCTATTTCTACATCTTCTAAAACTGCGATCGCATCATCTACTAAAATGGCTAATGAACAATAAAGAGATACCAAATAAGAGGCAATTGCTTTTTCGTTTATTCCCATAAAACGAACTGATAATCCCGGAGATTGCTCGCCTTGTAGTCCCGGTTGAATAAGACCGATAACACCTTGACGACTTTCGCCGGTACGCAATAAAATGATTTTTGATTTTCCGTTTTTAATTGGCAGTTTATCCGATGGAATCAGCGGAATACCTCTCCAAGTCAAAAATTGAGATCCAAATAAAGACGTAGTTGGCGGCGGTACACCACGACGTGTACATTCGCGTCCAAAAGCAGCAATAGCTAATGGATGCAGCAAGAAAAAACCAGGTTCTTTCCATACTTTAGTCAGTAACTCGTCTAAATCGTCTGGAGTTGGTGCGCCCGTTCTAGTTTTTATAATTTGAGAGGGTGCAACATTACTCAACAATCCATAATCTTTATTATTGATTAATTCGCTTTCCTGACGTTCTTTAATCGTTTCTATTGCCAGTCGAAGCTGCTCAGAAATTTGATTATAAGGTTTGCTGTACAAGTCAGAAACACGAGTATGCACTTCGACAATAGTTTGTACTGCAGCAAGATTATATTCTCGAGGATTCTCGATATAATCAACAAAGGTATTTGGTAAAACCCTTTCGTCTCGCGCAGAACAGTCAACTTGTATATGATTGGCATCTTTTACCTTGTTCAAACGAAAAACTCCAGATTCTACGGGAGTCCAATGTAAAAGATGCGTCAGCCAGCGCGGACTGATAGTTCCAATTTGAGGAACTGTACGTGTAGCAATTGCTAATTGTCTTGCAGCTACATCTCCTAATGCGGTCTGCTGTTGTTTTGATTCCGCCATGATTTAAAGGTTTAAAAGGTTAATTGATTTTTGATTAAAAATGCTTATTATTAGATGTTTAGAAACATTTTTTAATTTGATATATAAATTTAGATTAAAAATAAAAGCACTCAAAATAAATTGGATTTAATTTATAGTAAAATTGTTTTTAAATTATTGATATACAGTGTTTATGAATCGGTTATTCACTAAATACGATCGAATTATTGTCTTTTATTTTAATTTCATTTTTGTGATATACGATTGAATTTGACGGGACAGTATAAGTAAGCCAGACATTTCCGCCAATGATCGAATCGCTTCCTACAACCGTTTGTCCGCCCAAAATGGTGCTGTTCGAATAAATAATAACATTGTTCTCAATAGTTGGATGTCTTTTAATGAAAGCATCTTCTTTTTTTACACTCAAAGCACCCAGCGTAACACCTTGAAAAAGCTGTACATTATCGCCAATAATTGTGGTTTCGCCAATAACAATTCCAGTTCCGTGGTCAATTGCAAAATCATTTCCTATTTGTGCGCCCGGATGAATTTCTATACTGGTTTTAATATGTGCATATTCTGAGATAGTTCTTGCCAAAAGCTTTAAATCCTGTTTCCATAATTGATGTGAAAATCGGTATATCGCAATTGCAAAAAAGCCGGGATAAGAATACAATACTTCTTCGAGCGATTTTGCGGCTGGATCTTTTGTAAAAATGCTTAAAGCATCATTTATCGTCTTTTTATGCAAATGCGGTATGGCGTTAAAAAAAGTCAGTGTCTGCTCTTTATCAGGATCGTTTCTTTGCGAAAAATCTTGAACTAATTCATCAAAACGCTTTTTCAATTGATTGAATTTGTATTTAATTGTAGCTTCAGATTCGTATGATTTTGACGTATTTGAAAACAAAATGACGAATAAGTCATCAATAAACAGGTGGATTAATTTCTTCTCTGGAAGTATTAGTAATTCCTGATGCTGTTTTGCTATTTCTTGATAAAATGAATTCATAATAAAGTGTTTTTTGGTTAGTAACTAACATTTACGAGAAATCAACTAATCTGAATTTGTACTTTTAAAATAGGCTAAATGTCTGAGTTTTTAGGTGTCGAAAATTTCTCTCTTATATAATAAACAGGTATTCCAATTCCTGCAATGATCAATCCTGGCCAAGTGTAAGTAGGTTTGTAAATGATTAATAAAATGCAAAAAGCTGATCCTAAAAGAATATAAATGGCGGGCAAAAACGGATATCCAAAAGCTTTATAAGGACGTTCGTGTTTAGGTTTGTTAATACGCAGCACAAAAATTCCGGCAATAGTGATAACGTAAAACAAAACCACTACAAAGGAAATCATGTCTAACAAATTGCCGTAACGTCCGCTTAAACTCAAAATTACCGCCATAAAAAACTGTATCCAAAGGGCATTTGCAGGAACTGAATGTTTGTTTAATATCGCCGTTTTTTTGAAGAACAAACCGTCTTTTGCCATACTTTGATAAACTCTTGCGCCCGATAGAATCATTCCGTTAGCACAACCAAACGAAGCAATTAAAATCATTAAGGCAATAATCGAAGTTCCGCTTGAACCAAAAATAGCCTGCGCAGCCGCAATTCCAACGCGATCTTTTTCTGGTGTTCCAATAGCTTCAACAGGTAAAACAGCGGTAAACATTACATTTAATGAAACATAAATTAGGGTTACAACTGCAGTTCCTAGAAGTAAACTCAAA
The DNA here is from genome assembly GCF_044005885.1 of Flavobacterium sp. FlaQc-30. NCBI lineage: Bacteria > Pseudomonadati > Bacteroidota > Flavobacteriia > Flavobacteriales > Flavobacteriaceae > Flavobacterium > Flavobacterium sp. FlaQc-30. The sequence goes on from NZ_JBIPCO010000002.1 coordinate 484,105, forward strand.
CCAATATTGCGTTTTGGATTTTTTATTTCGTCAGATACAAAAGTTACATTGTTCCATGCGTCGTAACTAATTACCGTTCCTACTAATGCCGAAGCTATTGCACCCCAAAATGCTGGTGTATTCGTATATTGTAAAAAAGTGCCGTCAGGATTTAGCTTTTGAAGATGAAATGGATTCGTCCAGTTTGTCTGCCAGATTTCGGGTTTAAAAAATATAAATCCGAAAATAATTAATGCTAATAAGCTGATCAACTTAGTTCCTGTAAAAAACTTCTGAATGACCTTTCCTAGTTTTACACCTTTGGTATTTATATAAGTCAGAATAAATAACAAGACAATAGAGGAGAGCTGTGCCGGAGAAATTGTAAACGATTCTCCAATTCTAAAAGCAATCAGATCTTCACTAAAAAACGGAAAAAAGTAAGCCAGAAATTTAAAGAACGAAACACAAACTGCGGCAATTGTTCCTGTTTGAATAACCGTAAATAAACTCCAGCCGTAAACAAAAGCCACAAGCGGATTGTAAGCTTCTTTTAAATAAACATATTGACCTCCAGATTTAGGAAACATACCGCTCAACTCGCCATAACTTACCGCAGCGATCAAAGTCATGAAACCGCCAATGAGCCAAACTAAAATAAGCCATCCTGCTGATCCTACGTTTCGGGTAACATCAGCACTCACAATAAAAATTCCAGAACCAATCATTCCGCTGGCAACCAATAAGGCTGCATCGGCAAGACCGAGTTCTCTTTTGTATTCTTGTTTTTTTTCTATTTCAGACATTCTAAATTTTATTTTTATAACTAAACCAATTCAGCATTGGTTAAAGGTGTTGTAGGTGTTTCTTGCGGAATTCTTCCTTGTAAATGCGGTAAAGAGGCATTTGGTAAACGGGGTAAAACTAGTTTTGCAAAATAGTTAGCTTCTTCAATCAAAGGAAATCCTGAGAAAATGAAAGAACGAAAACCCATATCCATATAGCGATTTAGTTTTTCTATAATTTGATCAGCACTTCCAACTAAACCGCTTCCGCAGCCAGAAAAAACTTTACCAATATCTGTCCATAAAATATCCTCTACATAACCATCGTCATCAGCAGTTTCTCTTAATTCGTCTTGTTTTAAAACACCTAATGAACGTGAATCTTCACCACGGCTTCTAATTTCTAAACCTCGTTTTTCGTCAAACTTTGAAATCAGTTTTTTGGCGTAAGCTCTTGCTTCTTCTTGTGTTTCACGAACAATTACATGTATTCTTAATCCAAAATCAATAGTTCTTCCTTCGGCAGCAGCGCGTTCGCTCATTTCCTTAAGAGTGGCATACATCGATTCTTCAGATTCCGGCCAAGTCAAAAACACATCGCAATGTTTGGCGCAAACAGCTCTGGAACCAGGTGAAGTTCCTCCAAAATACAATAACGGACCACCGTTTTGCTGATACGATTTTACAGGATCAGAAGGCAGATCAAACTGATAAATTTCGCCTTTGTGAGAGATTCGGTCTTGCGTCCAGCCTTGCTGTAAAATCTGAATTACTTCAGAACATCTTTGGTATCTTACATTCGGATCTTCGCGTGTTCCGGGTAAATCAGAATTAATGATATTCAAAATCAGTCTTCCTTTCAGCATATGATCCAGCGAAGAAATGGCTCGCGCTAACATGGGCGGATGTACTTCGCCGGTACGAATTGCTAGCAAAAATGCAATCTTGTTGGTTTCGGGCGCAACACTTGCCGCAAAAGCCAATCCGTCTTGACCGACAGTATAAGCAGATGGATATAAAATATTGCTGAAACCTAATTTTTCAGCTTCCAGCGTAATGTCACGGCAATGCTCGTAGCTGCTGCGACGATCATTGTCTAAAATGCCTAAATATTCTGTATCGCCGCCAATAATATCATTAAACCAAGAAATCTCTGCGACTCTTTCGGGTGTTCTAATGGCGACAGTTTCAATTTTTCCCTCAATCATTTTTTTTCTTCTTTTTTAAGCTCTTTTTTATTTTTGTATTCTTTTTATCTTGTGAGTTTATTGTATCAGTTTCACTAAACCAGAAAAATTCAGAAGACTTTTTTGGTGTTCTCATTGATACAGCTGGTGCAGGATTAATGTTGATGAGATTCATTTTTTTAAGTTTTAAATGGTTATTTTTTAAAAACTGTTTTTCCTTCTTTAATCGTTTCCAAAACAATTATGTCTTTTATTTTAGAAGGTTCAACTTTAGTTAAATCATCAGAAAGAACCACTAAATCAGCTAGTTTTCCAGTTTCTATAGAACCTTTGCTGTTTTCTTCAAAATATTGATATGCTCCGTTTATGGTAATAGCGCGTAAACCTTCGATAGGAGTAAGGCGTTCGTCAGGACCAATAACTTGTCCAGAACGTGATTTTCTTTCTACAGATGTCCACAGCAAAAACAATTGGTTTAGCGGTGTAACAGGATAATCAGTATGGTTTGTAGCTACAACTCCTTTTTTAATAGCTGTTTTTAAAGGGCTTAAGAAGTTTGCTCTTTCTGGACCTAAGTTGCGAACGTGTACGTCTCCCCAAAAAAAGGCGTGATTACTAAATAAAGCGGCAATTATACCCAGTTTTTTGTAGCCGTCTAATTGATCTGGTCGTACAAATTGTGAGTGAATAGTTACGGGTCTGCGATCGTTACTGTTTGTATTTAAAGATTTATTAGCATTTTCGATTGCTTTTAAATACATATCGATGGTCGCATCTCCGTTGCAATGCACAAACGGACGAACATTGTTTTGAAAAGCTTTAATTACAAGGTCATTAAATTGATCTTGTGTAATGTTTGGGAAACCTGTACATTGATCATGATTACAACCTGGTACTTCTACTAAATATGATTTACTAAAAAAAGCTGTTTTACCTTGTGGAGAACCATCGGCAATCATTTTTGTTCCTGCTAGTTTTAAGTGATTTTTCAGTATACCAAATTTAAACTCAGGATTTTCTAGTACTTTTTCTAAAGTTGGATAGCCAGGTAATGCTTCAATATCAATAAACAAAGCATTTTTTTCGGCTGCTTTATGCAATAATTGCAGTGACTCATAACTTGTATATCCATCCTGAGCTGTGGTAATACCATTGCTTGCATAAAATAATTGCTGTTCATTTAAACTTTTTATCTGCTCTTCTAAAGATGGTGTTGGTTTTGCAGGTCTTTTTAATAATCTACTGGCATTTTCTTGTAATAAACCTGTAGGTTCATTTGTGCCTTTTTTTCTTTCGATGGCACCGCCGGCTGGGTTTGGAGTACTTGCATCGATTCCTGAAATTTTTAAAGCATAAGAATTTGAAACAGACATATGCCCGTTGATGTTCGTAATCGTTACGGGATTATTAGGAAATGCAGCATCAAGATCTTCTTTATTAGGATGTCTTTTTTCTTCTAATTGGTCTTGATCGTATCCGTAAGCATCAATCCATTCGCCTGGAGCGATATTTTTTTGCTTCTGAAAATCCTGAATACGACTTACCAAATCGGCAATGTTTTTAACTGTACCCATTGGCGGTGAACCTACATTTACAGTAGTCGATCTTGATAATCCCATAAAATGGCTGTGTCCGTCAATAAATCCGGGAACCACAGTTTTGCCTTTTAAGTCAACAACAATTGTTTTTTTGTCTTTTAGTTTTTCAATTGCGCTATTGCTGCCAACTGCCAGAATTTTTCCATTACTTACTGCAACGGCTTGTGCTGTGCTGTTTTTGGCATCAACAGTAATTATATTTCCATTGATAAAAACCTTATCAGCTGTATTTTTTTGTTGAGCGGTAATAATCGTCGAAGCGAAGATTACAGCCAGATATTTAAAATTATTTTTCATTTCGTTATTTTTTTATTGATATTTTCTAAAGTGTTTTTTTATCTTGGAGCCAGTTTGTTATAAGCCAATTCATTACTAGGAATTGCCCAAACATAATTGCCTGCTGTTGGCAGCACTTCTGGAGCTACACCTGCATTTCCTGTTTTTCCTGGAAGAGTCTGCACGCGTCGCAATAAGTCTGGTGTACGGAATCCTTCGCCAACTAATTCTATTCTTCTTTCCGTTAAAATAGTGGCAATCAATTCGTCTTTTGTCGCAACACCAGTTGTAAAAACATAGGCGGCATCAGAACGATTTCGTACAGCAGATAATAAAGTTCTAGCCAAAGGAAGATTGTTATTCTGCGCAGCGGCTTCGGCATAGTTTAATATGATTTCGGCGTATCTAATAACCGGTACAAAATCAGTAAAAGGAGCGCTGTTTTTCTTGAATTTGTTTAGCAGTTTCTGACCAGTTGAATTGGTAATTACTAAAGCTTTTCTAGCATCTGTTGAGGTTGGCGAAGCAAAAACATCATTTGCAATAATTCCAGCACTATTAAAATAAAGAACTGGAGTTAAATAATTTGGTCCTAGAGCACTTTGTAAACCTGGTGCTTCTGCGGCAGTTGTAAACGGAATGGTAAATATCGCTTCGCTGCCTACATAAAGACCTCCAAAAACAGTTGCAATATTGGGCTCTAAACGATGTGTTAAACTTCCTGATACATATTGAAAAGGTGCCGACTGCGGTACAATCTTACTTGCTTCTGAAACTACTTTTGCATAATCACCTTTACTCAAATAGGCTCTTGTTTTTAAGGCAATCGCTGTGGCTTTATGTGCTCGCGAAGCGTTAAGAATTGCAGTTGAATAACTTTCTGGCAAATCAGCTTCGGCTTCGTCAAGATCTTTTACTATTTGAGTGTAAACATCGGCAACCGAGCTAAAAGCGAAGTCATTAAGTCCGCCAGATGTGTTTCCTTTTAAGCGCAGCGGAAGCGCTGGCGCAGCACTATTTTGAGCGTAAGGTTTTGCATAAGTCTGCACTAAACTTAAGTACGAAATGGCTCTGATAAACTTGGCTTCGGCAATATAATTTTTGCGTAAATCGTCGGTAACAACAGTTGTGTTTGCTAAATTATCGATTAGAATATTCGAAAAATTGATCGCCGTATAAGCAACGCTCCAAACGGAGTTTACAAAATCTCCAGATGAGGTTATAGACTGATTCCAAACATTGGCACCAGTTGAGTTATTTCCGTCATTTTGGCTAAATTCATTTCCTCGCTGTTCATTAAAAATAATGAATCGGCCGCCGTACAATGACGGATTACTGAATTGTGCATAAAGTCCATTTACTTGTGCTAAAATCTTGGCTGGTGTACTAAAAGCGGTCTCGGTAGAAATGCTTGTTTCTGGCACCGTATCTAAAGAATCATCACTGCATCCTGCCAATAATAGGGCTATAAATGGAGTAATAATAAAGGCTTTTGTGATGCTTTTTCTATAATTTTTATAATTGAAATTCATGATGTTTTTATTTAATGGTATAATTAATTAGCGCCTAGAAACCTACATTAAGACCTAATGTAAATACAGATGAGTTAGCTGGCACGTTTTGATCTTTTCCAGAATTAATTGAATTTCCGTTTATTGAAATCTCAGGATCTGAACCTCTGTATTTAGTCCAAGTCAATAAATTTGATCCCTGAGCATATACTTTTGCCGATGAGATGTATTTATTAATCAATTCATTTTTAACTGGAATTCTGTAACTTAAAATGATGTTTTTAAGTTTTAAATACGATCCGTCTTCAACATAAGCTGAGTTGCTTGATGAGAAACCTCCAGAAAAACTATCGCCATACACTAATTTTGGAACATCGGTAACTTGTCCCGGTGTTGTCCAACGGTCTTTTATGAAAGTTCCGTTGTTAAAAAAGCGCTGATCTGATAAAGTAGATCTTGTACCGTTGTACAATTTGTTTCCTCCAGAAAAAGTAAGTCCAATCGTTAAATCGAAATTTCGATAAGATAGATTATTGTTCAAACCACCATAATAAGTTGGTAAGGAGGGGCCTTGAATACGTCCGTCACGATAGTTGTCGATGGCAGGAGCTGCAGTACCGTTTAAATAGGTAAAAGCTTTTGTAAGTGCATTGTATTGCACCTCTTCGTTATTTGCATTTACATAAACTCGGTTTCCGTTTTCAGGATTTACGCCAGTTGTTGGAACCGCAAAAATTGAACCTACCGAATAACCTTCTCTAGTAATATTCTGGATTCCGAAAGTGCTCAAAGCTGTTGGATAAATATCACCGTATCCTCCAAGAGAAGTAACTTTGTTTTTGATCGTAGATAAATTCAAACTCGCATTCCACTGAAAATCATTATCATCAATAATATTTGCATTCACAGTAAGCTCAAAACCTTTATTGTAAAGAGAACCTACGTTTGCAGCAATAGAGTTATTTGGGATTCCTTGTGATAACGCTTGAGGAGCATTTAAAATTAAATCGTTGATATTGTTTTTGTAATAATCTGCTTCAATAGTAATTCGATTATTGAATAAAGCCAAATTAACTCCAAAATCAAACTTTTTGCTGGTTTCCCACTTTAAGTTAGAATTTCCAGATTGAGAGAAGTTAAGAGTAGGTACTCCTGCATAAGTTCCTGCTGTATATTGCGATAACGAAGCATAATCGTTCAATTCGCTGTTACCCACAATTCCGTAGCTGGCACGCACTTTAAAGGCATTCAGCACTTCTTTGATAGACGAGTTTTTATAAAAATCTTCTTCAGATATATTCCATCCCACCGAAGCACCTCCAAAATTTCCCCATTTATTGCCGCTTGCCAATGCTGATAATCCGTCTCTTCGGAAGTTAAGATTCAGTAAATATTTTTTGTCATAATCGTAAGCAACACTGCTGAAATAAGAAAGCAAAACATTTTCAGTTTGAACCGAAACACCAGGGCTTATAGTTGTAAATCCGCCTTGAAAACTGGTAAAAAATGGATCTGTAAGTCCTGTTTTTATTGCTCCCCATCCATCAATTGTTCTAACATTTTTTTCTTGTCCTAAAAGCGCTTTTAAATTATGTTTTTCGTTAAATACAATAGAGTAGGTAAGTGTATTAGTCCAGTTTGATCTTTGGTATTTTGTGTTCGAATTGGTAGCCGCTCCTTTGGTTGAAAAACCGTCACCGCTGTAAGGATTTCTAAATTCTTTGTTTTCGACAACAAAATTATTAATGCCGTAAACGGTCTTAAATTTTAAGTTTTTAAGGATTTCAAGTTCTGCATAAACATTTCCGATAAAAGTATTGTTCTCAGAAGTATTTTTGTCTAAATCTAAAATCGTCTGTAGGTTGTAAGCATTAAAAACGCCTAATGATGGACTATTTGGACCATATCCAATATTTCCGTTGGCTGGATTTATGTTGTACGAACCATCAGCATTATAAACTGAAACGTTTGATGGCAAAATATAAGTAAGTCTTCCAAGCGGCTGTAATCCTATGTATTGTGTATTAACACTGTTTCCAGATGAAGAAGCAACAGAATTGGGAGTCGAAGAACCGGAGTTTGGTCCTGAATTAAGCGTATTATTATAAGAGAAATTAGTTCCTAGAATAAACGAATTAGTTACTTTTTGCTCAAAGTTTAATCGAATTCCCTGTCTTTTAAATTCGTTAGTTTTCAAAATACCATTTTGATCTGAATAGTTTGCCGATACAAAATAGTTGGTAGAATTTGTCGCGCCAGAAAAACTCAAGTTGTGGTTTTGAGAAACACCTGTATGATAAGCAACATCATACCAATTAGTTTCTTGTGTAGATCCGTCAGCATTTTGTCCTAAAGCAAAACCAGGTGTAAGTCCCGCATTTGTTCTAGCTTCATTTTTGATGGTTACATAATCCTGAGCGTTTAAAAGTTTTGGTAAATTATTGGCTTTGTTCCAGCTTACCCAAACATCATAATTGATATTTACTTTTCCTTTTTTTCCTTTTTTAGTAGTAATTACAATAACTCCATTTGCTGCACGTGAACCATAAACTGCCGCCGCCGATGCGTCTTTTAAAACATCGATAGATTCAATATCATTCGGATTAATATCTGATAATGGATTATTGCCAATTGCTCCGCCTGCAGTTCCTGTAAATACGGTTACTCCATCAACAATAATAAGCGGATATAACGAACTGGTGATAGAGTTTATTCCTCGAATTCTAATAACTGGAGTATTGTTTAACGAACCGCTTGGCTGTACAATATTTAGTCCTGATGCCTGACCGCCCAATAATTGGTCAAAACTTTGTGCAGGACGATTTGCTATTTGTTTAGCATCGATTTTTGCAGTAGAACCTGTAAAGGTTTTTTTTGCCGAAGTTCCGTATCCTACAACAACAATTTCGTCTAATTTTTCTACCTGTTCAGTCAGTTTTATTACAATTGGACTTCCGTCTACTACAACTTCTTTAGGAAGATATCCGATATAGCTGATTTGTAATGTGTAAGGAAATTTTTGACCTGTTTGAAAATAGAATTTTCCGTCTAAATCTGTTTCTACGCCGTGAGTGGTTCCTTTAATGTTTACAGAAGCACCTATAACAGGCTGATTGGTTATTTGATCGACTATGGTTCCATTTAGTTTAGATTGAATTGTAGGCTCTGTGTTTTGAGCTTTAATTCCAACTGAGATAAACAAAATGCTAATCCATAAAATAAGTTTTGTACTTTTTTTCATTCTTGGTAATAGGTTTTTGTAATTAAAAAATGCACAAAGAGGTTCGTTTAAACCCTTGTCTACATTGTTTTATTTTAGTGATAAATATTCTTTAATTCCGTCTCATTTCTGTTGCCGCAGAAACGTATTTACGTGTAGTTGAAATGGTTGTTTTTTGTCATGTTTGTTGGTGTTAGTTATTATTTTGATGATTTATGGTTATGATACAGCAATCCTTATTGATGCAAAAAAATATTGAATCAAAACGATTAAATAATGTCAGTAAGAAACCTAAGGCTTTAAGAAAATTGTTTTTAAGGTTTTGTGGAAAAAACAATTAAAAACGAAATGTTTATGAAGAATTAACAACAGAAGCACATATAACGAAAAGTGTTATAGGTATACTTTTTAGGAAGAATAAAAGATGATATGCTAACGGTTGTTTTCAAAATACAGTTGTTTATAGTTTTAAACTCTACTAATTCTATAGACAAAGTTAAATTTAATATAATAAAAACCAAAAGTTTTTTAAATTTTATTTAAATATTTAGAAAACAGATACTTATAAAATGATAAGGGTTTGTGTTTAATTATCTGATTTATAGGTTTTTAAAAATAAAATATTTAAAATAAAAAAAGACAAAAAAATAAGTTTGGGAGATCTTTTTTTACTTATTTTTCTGTCTTTTAATGTTTTATGAAATGCGAAAATTGCTATTCTGATCTTTAAATTAATTAATAAAAGTTCTATGTGCTGGAAAAACTAGACGCAAGCTGTTCTTAATTTTAAAAATCATTTTTTCAAAGCTGCACCGCCAGGCATAACTTCTGTTTTTAATTTAAACTTACTGTATTCAACAACACCTGTTTTATCGGCCCAGTCAAAATATTTTGCGGAAAGATCATTTACAATTCCGGGGTTTTGTTGTGCTACATTATTTGTTTCGCCGCGATCTGTTTCAAGGTCATAAAGTTCCCATTGATAGGCAGGATATGTCGAAACCAGTTTCCATTTTCCGTCTCTTACCGCTCTGTTTCCAGCTCTTTCCCAAAATAATGGAGCACCGCGATTTACTTCAGAAACATTGTCGAACAAAACGGGCAGCAAACTTTTCCCCGCTAACGGATTTGAGTTGACGCCATTGTATTCTGTTGGATAAGTAATCCCAGCCAATTCATAAAAAGTAGGAGCAAGGTCAATAATATGTCCTGTTCCTTTATCGATTCGTCCCGCTTTTATTTTTGATGGATACCAAGCGATAAACGGCGAACTAAAACCGCCTTCATGCATATTGTTTTTATACTGCTGTAGTGGTGTGTTCGACAAGTAAGCCCAGTTTTGCTCTTGATAATCAAACGATCCAGAAGTTCCAACCGGCCCGTCATTTCGAACTAAACCTCGCCCTAACGGATTGTAAGTATTAAAACCGCCTTGCGCACCATTGTCTGAAATGAAAATAATTAGAGTGTTTTTATCCTTTTTTAAAGCTTTTAACTTATTTAAAACTTTTCCAACATTTTGATCCATGTTGTCAACCATAGCAGCGTAAACCTCCATTTTTGCTTTCCAAAATTGTTTTTCATCATACGACAATTTACTCCATTCAGGAACTTCTGGATCTCTAGGAGCAACGGTTTGATTGGCAGGTAAAATTCCGTTTGCTTTAAGTTTTTCAATTCTTTTTTCTCTTAAAACATCCCAGCCCTCGTCAAATTTTCCTCTGTATTTGGCAATATCAACCGGTTTTGCCTGTAAAGGCCAATGTGGAGCTGTAAAAGCGAGATATAAAAAGAAGGGTTTGTTCTCTTTGTTTTGCTCATCAAGAAAAGTGACAGCATTATTTCCTATTTCATCTGTAAAATAATACGAATCATCTTTTGGATGTAATTCTTCATTATTGCGAATCAATTTTACAGGATATGGCGTTTTTCCAAATGGCAGCGGTTTGGTATCAAAATAGTTTGAAGCACCTTTTAAAATACCATAAAATTTATCAAAACCTCTTTGGTTTGGCCATTGCGATTGATCTTCAGATCCTACGTGCCATTTTCCAGAAAGTAAAGTGCTATAACCGCCGGAACGAAAAACCTCTCCTAAAGTCAATGATTCTTTATTTAAATAACCTTGGTAAGCAGGAAGTCCTAAATTGACATCAAAAAATCCCATTCCGGCTTTGTGCTGATATTGTCCCGTAAGTAACGAACCACGCGTTGGCGCGCAAATCGAGTTATTGTAAAATTCGCGTAAACGCAAACCTTCGCTGGCGAGTTTATCCAGATTGGGTGTTTTAATTTCAGAACCATAATTTCCTAAATCAGAATAGCCCATATCATCAACCATTATTAAAATAATATTGGGTTTTGTAGCTTCTTGAGTTGTTTTGTTTTGTGCCGAAACTAAAGCTGCTGCGACGAACAGCAGGTTTAATGTAATAATTGTTTTTTTCATTTGAGTTGATATTTTAATGCATTGGAAATGGCAGGTGAAACTTTGATAATGTTTAAATTCATGTTAGTTAGTTCATTCTGTTAGGCTTGGCGATGACAATAATGGATATTATTTTTATTATTGGCTATATGTTTTATTTTGAGTGAAACGACTTTTATAAACAATCCAAACTATGTTTCTATGTGTTTAAAAAAATAGGTATTTAGGGTTAAATCATTTACTAAACAGTAAAAAGGCAATAAGCAGCGTAATAATAATATTGAATAATTGTGCTATCAAAAAGGCATATAAAGGTTTTCGGCTGTTGTTGTTTAATAAATCTTTAAAATTGGTTTCGAGACCAATACTTGTAAAAGCTAGGGCAAACCAAATTCCCTGCAGATTTTTTAAACTGTCTTTTACTTCATCTCTAGTTTCGGCCGTAAGCAGGAAAGAAAAAAGTAAAGACGCTGCAATAAAGCCAATTACGAATTTAGGAAAACGTTCCCAGATTACTTTTAATGTTGGTTTAGATGCTGCAGCTTCAGCCGAAGAATTATGCGAATAAGTCCAATATACAGAGATTGCAAAAGCAGCGATTCCTAATAATACGTTTTGAGAGAATTTTACAATAGTGCTGATTTTTAGAGCGGTTTCGCCAACTAATGATCCCGAAGCGACAACTGCGCCCGAGGTGTCGATGCTTCCGCCCAGCCATGCTCCCGTAACTTCTTCGGGAAAATTGAAATATTTGGCAATTATGGGCATAAAAATCATCATTGGAATTGCGGTTACCAATACAATCGAAATGACATAAGAAAGCTTTTTTGAATCGCCTTTGATGGCACCCGAGGTCGCGATCGCTGCAGAAACTCCACAAATCGAGACTGCGCTCGAAATCATCATTGTTAATTCGTCGTCGACTTTTAGTTTTTTACACAGCCAAAAAGCAAAATACCAAACGGATAAAACGACTACTAGAGCCTGAATTAATCCTAAAGAACCTGCTTTTAAAATGTCTGAAAAAATAACGCTGGTTCCTAATAAAACCAATCCAATTTTGACAAATACTTCAGTAGAAAGTGCTGATTTGAACCAATCGGGAAGTTTAAAAAAATTGCTGATGGCTAAACCAATAATTAAACTAAAAATTACGGCTTCGAGATTAAGTCCTTTTACTTCGGTATTTCCAGCAATAATGAGCGCAATAACGGTTAATAGATAAACTATTGGAAATCCTAACAGAAAATGTTTTACTGATTTCCCAATTAAAAATGCTCCAAATGCTCCAATGATAATGAGATATAAAAATTGAAATAAGAGGATTTTGAGATTTGCAGCGTCGAAGACATCAGCGAGTAAATCGGTTTGATTTGACCATTTGAAAACGGGAACTTCGGGTAGAAAAACAAAAAGCGAAAGTCCGATTATTATAAATCCGAGAATAACGACGGTCCAATCTTCGTGAATGGTGAATGTTTTGGTTTGGGTTGACATTGTTTATTTTATTATTCTAACAGATTTTTAAAACCTGTTAGGTATTTATGTGTTATTGATTCTAAACGCTTAACAGGTTTTTAAAACCGGTTAGGACATCTAAATTTTGGTTTTGGTTATAGGTTACAAATCGACAAAGTATTTTTGTTTTCCAAAATCAAATTCGTAATAAGTTAGATTTGGCCATAAAGGTTTTATCAAACCCTTTTCCCAGTTTTGTAAAGCATTTTCTAATTCTTTTACTTTTTGCTGATTTTGCTGAGCGAGATCTTTTGTCTCCGATTTATCTGAAGCAAGATTATAAAGCCATTTTTCATGTGTTTTTCCGCTTATGATCAATTTCCAATCGCCGCTTCTTATGGCTTTTGCATCGCCGGAACGCCAGTATAAATCTTTGTGTGCGATCTTGTTTTCATTTACCGTTTTTACTAAATCAACACCATCATAAACTCGGTCTTTGGGTAAATCTGAATGTATGGCTGCGGCAATCGTGCTAAAAATATCTAATGTGCTTACAGGAGTTTTATAGATTGTGTGCGGTTTGATTTTTCCCTTCCACGAAAGTGCAAACGGAACATTAACTCCGCCTTCAAAATGAGAAAACTTTCCTGCTTTTAATGGGGCGTTTGTAGTGGCAAAAGTATAATCGGCTCCGCCATTATCGCTGGCAAAAAAGATTAGTGTATTATCTTCCAGACCTTCTTTTTTTACTTTTGCTCTAATTCTTCCTATGGCATCATCAAGCGCACTGATCATAGCAAAATAAACACGTTTGTTTTCGTCTTTCACATTTGGGAAACGATCGTAATATTTTTTACGAACTTGAAATGGCGTGTGCGGCGCATTGAACGGAACATAAAGCAAGAAAGGTTTCGTTTTATTTTTATCAATAAAAGCTTCGGCTTCATCTGCAAAAGTTTCTGTTAAATACGCTTTATTATGAACTATTGTAGTATCACGACGAATTTGTCCAATACCAACTCGGCCTTTTCCCCAAATCATTTTATCTGTAAAATCTTTGTGATGATGGTTAATAATATCTGGATTATCATTTTCGGGAGTGTAAAGTGAAAATGCCTGATAAAATCCGTAATGATAATCGAAACCACGATCTAAAGGAAAAAATCCTTTGTTGTGTCCAAGATGCCATTTACCAATAATTGCGGTGCTGTAACCTTGTTTTTTGGCAAGATCGGCAAATGTAATTTCAGATTGTGGTAAACCTTGAGTGGCTATCGAAGCTTCATTTGGATAGTTTATTTTTGCATTTAACCGCCAGTTATTGGTGTTGATTAAATATTTAAAACCATAATATTCTAAGTTGTTTTTAGGATAACGATCTCCGGGTTGATATTCATGTCCAAAACGTTCCTGATAACGCCCAGTTAAAATTCCCGCACGCGAAGGCGAACAAATAGAAGCGGAAACATAACCGTCTTGAAATGTAACTCCTGACGCTGCCAGAGAATCGATATTTGGAGTTGGTGTAGATTTTCCTCCGTACAACGAAATATCATATTTTCCTAAATCATCTGCAAGGAGAATAATGATATTTGGCTTTTTTAAAGTGCTGTCTGCTGGAACTTTTTCAGCTAGAAAGTTTGTTTTTCCTTCAAGCAGTTTTTTGTCTGGTTGTATTAGAGTTCCATCTGTATTGATGGGCCAGAATAAAAAGGCTGCGAAAATAAGAAGCACTATTAAAATGGATAGTATAATCTTGGTTGTTTTTTTATAGGTTGCCATAAGGTTAGTTTTTAATGCTGTTTGAAGTTTGAAAACATTGTTTTTAAACACATAGAAACATAGTATTAGAGTGCTGGAAAAAGGTGTTTCACTTGAAATAAAATGCATAGCATTATGTGAAGAAATCGTGATTTCTTTAAATAATCTTTAAGCTGAATTTTAAATCTATGTTTCTATGTGTTAAAAAATATTATCTAGAAGCTAAAGCCGCATCAACATCGTTTTTCAAATCGGCGGAACCTTCTTTTTTAAATACAATTTTTCCGTTTTTGTATAAAATCAAAGTAGGGAAAACTTTTATTGTTTTTAAGTCGGCAATTACCTGCGGGCTGTCTTCAAGATCGATTTCTACGATTTTTAAAGTATTGCCATATTGTGCTTTAATAGTTTCTAAAACTGGTTTTACTTTTTTGCAGGCACCACAATAAACGGAACCTATATCCACTAAAACATCTTTGTTTTCGGCAATAATTTTTTTGTATTCTGCGAGTGTTAATTTGCTTTTAGAATTAGAAAAGAAAGGTTTTCCGTTACCAATCCAGTTTGCAATTCCGCCTTCTAAACTATAAGCTTCCTTAAAACCTTTTTTTAATAAATCATCAGCGAGCCAAACACTTCTTCCTGCACCAATAGAATAGGTAAATACAGGTTTTGTTTTATCTAGTTTTGCTATTTGTTCAGTATAATCTTTTGATTCCAGATTAAAATTTACGGCGCCAATAATATGATTTAAAGCAAATTCATCAGAACCTCTTGCATCGATTATCTGCGGATTTTTTTCGGCTTTAATTTTTGCATAAAACTGTTCTAACGAAATAGTGTTTGAACTTTTATTTTGTGAAAACCCTATAAAGGTAAAAAGTAATAATAGAGCTACAATGCTGTTTCTTAATGTTTTATTTTTCATAATCAGTAGTTTTAAAAAGTAAGCAGTGTATTCAATTTAAATTTTGAATGCACCGCTTAATTTTTTTTCTTAAGATTGAACTTGTTCTAAAATTGGAGCAGGAGTATCTGCAGCTAAAACAGGTTTTGGTTTTAACGGAACAGATAAAACTCCTTCTGCCAAAGCGCTTCCTTCTTTTTTAGATTTGAATATCGGCCATAAAAACTGTGCATACCATTCTTCTTGTTTATAGGATTTGATTCCGTACGATTTTGGGAATTTTCGGGTAATTAATCCAGTTCCAAAAATGACATCCCAAATGAAAAACATATTCCCAAAGTTTCCTTTAAAATGTCCAATGCCGTCTCCGCTCGTATCTGCATGATGTGCATGATGTGTAGCAGGTGTAGAAATTAATCGTTCTAAAACCCAAGCAATAGGATGAAGCACTTTGTATTTGTAAAGCGGTTTATCCCAAGCAATACTTGAGTGTGCGCCAAGTGTGATAAAACTTTTTATTACTAAGACAAACAAAGCGGGTAATCCTAAACCTAAATAGGTTAAAGTTGCGGTTAAATATATCTGAGAGAAAAACACTGTATAAATGAAGTTTTGTCTAGAAAGCATCGCCATTCCCATATAAGGAGCGGAATGATGTGTTCTATGAAAACGCCACAAAAAAGGTACTTGATGATGAAGTCTGTGGTACCAATACTGCGTTAAATCATCAGCTACGGCAATTAAGAAAAATGCGCCCCAAAACGGAACCCATGATAATGAGTTTTCGAGATTTGGAATTAAAAAAGGTAAAACGGTTAAGCTGAAAAAGGCAATAATAGGAGGTAAAAGTAGTTTTGGAGCCAAGAAAGAAACAATATCAATTTTGCGTTCTTCACCCGTCCATTGATCGTCATATAAACCCGCTGTAAATTCTATAACTCCCAGAACAAGCATGAAAACCGTTAGTCCCCAAGTTCGGATATTGGCGAATGCGGGTTTTGCAAATTCTAGAAATGAAGGTACCGTAAGATGCGATTCCGTTACCGGATTATTACTTAACTTGAAATATAAATATATTGCCAAAACGGGCAATGTGTATAACAAAAGGCTGATGGCTAAATCTCTTGTTAGCTTTGAGTTTTGTACTGCTGCCATGATTTTTTATTTTAAAAATTGATTAATTACTGCCAGTCCTCCGGCTAATATTGCCAGCGGAACTAAAAATAGGATTGTGCCTACGACAATCTTTTTTCCTATAATGATATAATCTACTCGTTTCATGCTGTTTTATTTTTTTGATTTCAAAATTGAATCAGGTCTTTTTGTTTGGTAAAAAGACCTGATTACTATTTTTAATGTGTTGCTCCAGAACCTGATTGCGTTGCTTTTCTAGCAAGTTCCTGCAAGGTTTTGCCTTTGTCTTGACCGTTGTTATGAATTCTGCGGTTAAAAACATCCTGCCAGTCAATCAGCGGATAAAGATTATTTTCTTTTGCCTGCTCATCAAATAGTTTTTTAAGCTCGGCTAATTTTTCTGGATACTTTTTTGCGAGATTATTACGCTCGTTAAAATCTTCGTTCAGATTGTATAATTCCCAAACATCATTGTCGAAATTACTTGGTTCTGGTTTTTCATTTTTGCCTAAAGAACTTTTCAAAGCAAATGAATCTGGTAAATGTGCTGCGGCAGCTTTCCATCCGTCTTTATAAATGGCTCTGTTTCCAAAAATGTAATAATATTGAACTTTGTGCAGCGACTCGGCTTTTGGATTGTCTAAAGAAGCTTGAAATGATGAACCTTGAATAATATCCTGTTTAATTTCACGAATATATTCTGGCGCTTTTATCCCGGCAATGTCTAAAGTTGTTGGAAGCAAATCGGTTACGTGGCTGTATTGATTTCTAATACCGCCTTTGTCTTTAATTCCGTTTGGATAAAATACAATAAGCGGATTACGAGTTCCTCCTTCAGATTGTGCGTCTTGTTTCCAGTTTTTAAAAGGAACATTTGTGGCTTGTGCCCATCCTAATGGATAATTGGTATTTAAACCTTTTGCAGTTCCAATTTCTCCAATATTATTTAAGTTGCTTTGCAGATTTTGCTCATCAGATTTTCCTTGAGAGAATAAACTTTGATTAATTGTACCTTGCAAAGTCCCTTCTTTACTAGCTCCATTATCTCCAATGGCAACAAAAATCAAAGTATTGTCTAATTGGTTGCTTTCTTTTAAATAATTTACAACTCTTCCAATTTCATAATCTGTATAGGTTAAATAACCTGCATATACTTCCATGAATCTAGCATATACTTTCTTTTGATCTGGTGTTAGTTTTTTCCAATCTGTGATTAACGGGTTACGCTCTGGCAAAGCGGCATTTGCAGGAACAACTCCTAGTTTCTTTTGGTTAGCCAATACTTTTTCGCGGTAAGCGTCATAACCTTCATCAAATTTACCTTTGTATGCATCGCTCCATTTTTCAGCAACTTGATGTGGTGCATGAACTGCGCCCGGTGCATAGTATAAAAAGAATGGTTTTCCGGGTGCTGCTTTTTGTTGTTTTTGAATATAACTGATTGCTTTATCCGTAATTAGCTCACTTAAATGGCGTCCGTCAGGTTTAACATGAACCTGATCTTCTACTAAATCGGGATTGTATTGATCGGTTTGCGAACCTAAGAATCCGTAAAAATGTTCGAAACCTTTTCCTGTCGGCCATCTGTCAAATGGTCCAGCATCTGTAGCTTCTTCATCTGGAGTAACGCCATATTTACCAACTGCAAATGTGTTATAACCATTATCGCGTAAAATCTCTGCGATCGTTCCTTTATCAGATGGAATACGTCCGTCCCAGCCTGGGAATCCTGCTGACATTACGGTATGAGAAAAACCGCTTACGTGAACTCTTGCAGAGTTTCTTCCCGTTAATAATGCCGCACGGGTAGGAGCACAAATTGCTGTAGTATGAAAGTTCGTGTAACGCAAACCATTATTAGCCAAATTGTCAAATGTTGGAGTTTGAATTAATCCGCCAAAAGCACTTGACGCTCCAAAACCTACATCGTCTAATAATATCCAAACAATGTTTGGTGCACCTTTTGGAGCTTTTACGGGATCAGACCAATATTCTTTAGACTCGGCTAAAGTTTTGCCAATTACACCTTTAAATTCTGCATTAGGATTTGTTTGGCTAAAGCCGAATTGTGCAATAAGTAATGCAGTAATCAAAAGTCCTTTTTTAGGACTTTTGATTGTGATGTTATTTTTTGAATTTTTCATTTTTACTTCGTTTTTTGGTTATATGTTAATTAGTATCCTGGGTTTTGTGGTAATCCGTCAGGGTTAATGTTTCGCTCGCTTTGTGGAATCGGATAAAGGTTATTTCTTTCTGAAACGGAGTTTTTGGCGGTTACTTTTTTAACTTCTGTAACCAGAGTTCCCCATCGCACTAAATCAAACCAGCGTTGTCCTTCTTGGACAAATTCTTTTTTGCGCTCTTCTTGTATGGCTGCTCTAAAAGTTGTTTGAGTCAAACCTTTTAAATCTACTGCTGCATCAGGAGTAGTTATAGGTTTTCCAAAAGCTCTTCGTCTTACTTGGTTAATTAATTCGTAAGCTTCAGGAGTTGGCGTTCCCTGCTCGTTGATTGCTTCTGCCAGAGATAATAAAATATCGGCATAGCGAATTACAGGAAAGTTGATTGCTACGTTACCCGGAGTTGCCAAATTGGTTAAGTCTAAATACTTTTTGAAAATTGGTTTAGGAAAAGTGTACAAAGTTCCCGTTGCTGGATTAGGAAGTTGTTTGGCATAACTGACATCTCTTCGTGTGTCTCCAACAGCATAAATATCATAGAACAATGCTACATCCGAAATAATATCAGCAGGTTCTGTCGCAGTAAATCCTGTAAAAGATGTGGCTTGAAAAGTACTTCCGCTAGATCCATTTCCTGCTTGATTTGGTTCAAACTGAACAGAGAAAATATGTTCTTTTCCGTTCTTTTTAGTTTTCGTAAAGATGTCTTGAAAACTTTCAAACAATGCATATCCATAACCGCCGTTTATAACTTCTCTAGCTTTTAAAACAGCATTTGGCCAATCTTTTCGAGTTAAATAAACTTTAGCCAAAATAGCTTTTGCGGCTCCAGATGTTGCACGGCCTGCATCGGCAGCTGGATAAGTTGGCGGCAGACTTTCGGCATCTTTTAAATCGGCAATAATTTGTGCATATACTTCTTCAACAGGTTTTCGATTTGCTTTCAAACTTTCTAATTGAATTGAAGTTGGTTCATGCAAAACGATTGGAACTGCGCCCCAAAGACGAACTGCTTGAAAGTATAATAAGGCTCGAATAAATTTAGATTCGTTGATTAATCTCGTTTTAACAACTTCTGAACCTGATACTTTCGAGATGTTATCGATTGAAACATTGGCTCTGTTTATTCCGGCATAAATTTGACGCCAGGCTACTTGAACACGATCTGAAGTGGCATCGTGTGTTAAACTGCTTAATGCTCGAACCTGTGGATTTGTTGCTGAAACTCCTGCAGCAGCATAATCTGAAGCCATATCAGTCAGGAAGTAAAGGTTTCGACCAAATAAACTTTGTTCTCCCGGATCAAGGCTTAAAGAAGCATAAACTGCGGTTACACTTGCAATGGCATCGTCTTGGGTTTTAAAATAGTTGTCTTCGGTTACAAAAGAGGTTGGTGTTACCTCCAGCTCAGTGCACGATACCAGTAGTCCGGCACTTAAAAGGAATGTTATAATAATCTTTTTCATTTTATTTTTTTTTACTTAGAAAGTTACGTTCAAGCCCGAGATGAATGTTTTTGAGTTTGGATAAGATCCAAAGTCAATTCCCGGATATAAGTTATTTTGTTCGTATGAACTTACCTCTGGATCATAGCCAGTGTATTTTGTCCATGTAATTAGATTTTCGGCAGAGACATAAAACTTTACGCTTTTGGTGCCCAATTTTTTAGAAACACTTTTTGGTAAAGTGTAGCCAAGAGTGATTAATTTTAATCGTAAGAAAGAAGCATCTTCAACGTAACGTTCAGAAACTATTCCTAAAGGAGAACTTGACGCTCTAGGTATTTCGTTGCTTGGGTTTGTTGGTGTCCAGCGATCGACTAAAGTTGTAGCCGCGTTTGTACCAAGAGTTGAAATTTCTAATTGTTGATTTAAAGCATTAAACACTTTTCCGCCATACGATCCTTGAAAAGAGAAATTCAAATCGAAGTCGTTGTATGAAATTGTATTACTGAAACTTCCAACAAATTTTGGCTGTGATGTTCCAAGATCTCCTTTGTCAAGAGCTGTAATAACGCCGTCGCCATTAGTATCAACATATCTTCTGTCTCCCACTTTTGTATTGGCTAAACTGTTTATTTTTGGCTGTGTATTTACCTCTTCCTGCGTTTGAAAAATACCGTTTGTCTTGTATCCCCAGAAAGTTCCCAGAGGCTTTCCAACTTTTACAATTACAGGCTGCTGCTGCAATAAAGAACCATTTGGCACAACTGGAAAAAATTGATCAACACCATTTCCTATGGCAGTTACTTTATTTTTATTGGCAGAAAATACAATGTTTGAATTCCAAGAAAAGTTCTCCGTTTTTATATTTTCAGTAGTTAAACCAATCTCGATCCCTTTATTTTCAACCCCGCCAATGTTTTGTAATACTGTTGCATATCCTGATGTTAACGGAATTGGAACGTTGATTAACAAATCGTTTGTCTTTTTATAATAAACATCAAAGACAAAGTTGATTTTTCGATCAAGTAAGGATAAGTCTAAACCAACATTGTATTGATTTGTTTTTTCCCATTTCAAATCTGGATTTGCCAAGCGGGTAGGAGCTAAACCAGTTTGTAATGTACCTCCAAAAGCATAATTTACAGAACCCATTGAAGCTAACGAAAGGTAGTTTCCAATTTCTTGATTTCCTGTTGTTCCTGCTGTAATTCTTAATTTAGCTTCGGTTACGCCTTTAATGTTATTGGCAAATTCTTCATCAGTAATATTCCAAGAGAATCCTGCAGAAGGAAAGTAACCCCAAAGTGATTCTGATCCAAATCTAGACGAACCATCTGCACGAGCTGATAATGTAAAATTGTATTTTCCTCTATACGAATAATTTACTCTCGTTAACCATGATTTCAAAACACTTTCAAAAGCATCACTATATGGTTTTACGGCTACACCATCCTGAAGTGCATTATAAGTATTAGCATCATTTACAAAAGTATTTGCACCTGCATTAACTACTTCGCCTTTAGTGTATTGAAGTGTGTATCCGCCTAAAACCGAAAACTTATGGTTTTCACCAAAATTGGTGTTATAGTTTAATGTGTTTTCATTTAATACCGAACTTACTGTTCTGTCACCAACAGATGCTAAACCTTTTGTTCCCGCTCCGGTTGTTGTATTGGCTGGAGCATAATAATTTTGTTTTGTCCCAATTACATCGCCGCTTACCGCAACTTTTGCTACCAATTTTTTGGTTATTTTGTATTCACCAAATAAGCTGGTTAAAATTCTGTTGATTTTAGTTTCATTAGTTGTATTTTCTAAATCATTAATTGGATTTGGAACAAAACCATTTACAGAAGTTGCATAAGGATTATTGGTTACATTGTAACTTCCATCAGCATTTTTAATAGGAACAACAGGAGCAGTCAGCAGAACGCTTACAATAGGATTTGGATTTCTTCCTGCTCCCGCGCCGCCATTTGTACCAACGCCATTTGAAACCGAATTACTGTAATTTGCGTTTACTCCAAATTTAAAATTCTGAGAATAGTTTCTTTCATAGTTTATACGAAGCGATATACGTTTAAAATCAGATCCCAAAACAATACCTTCTTGATCAAAATATCCTGCAGATACTGCATATCTTGATTTTTCATCACCTCCAGAAAATGACAATTGATGGTTTTGTACTGGAGCCGCAGTTCTAAAAGCCGCTGATTGCCAATCGTAACTTCCAGAGTTTTTAAAAGCTTCGATTTGTGCAGGAGAAAATGAAGGTGCTTGTCCAATACTTGCTTGAACATCATTTCGTAAACTTGCCCATTCGCTGGCGTTCATTACGTTAAGTTTTTTCGAAACATTTTGAAATCCAAAATAACCTTGATACGAGATATTGTCTTGTCCTTTTGTTCCTTTTTTAGTCGTAATAATAACAACACCATTTGCACCTCTTGAACCATAAATAGCTGTAGCCGAAGCATCTTTTAGCACCTCAATAGATTCTATATCAGCAGGGTTTATCGTAGACAGTACATTTAAGCTGGCACCTGCAAATGATACTCCCGCTGAACTGTTGCTGTTGTCATTGTAAATTAAAATTCCATCTACAACATAAAGAGGTTCGTTACCCGCCGTAATCGAGTTTCCTCCTCTAATTCGTACACTTGATGATGCGCCAGGTCTTCCTGAGCTTTGCGTTACCACAACTCCTGCAACAGCACCTCTTAATAAATTATCTGCAGATGAGGTTACTTGAGATAGATTTGCTTTTGGTACAGAGGCTACAGAACCCGTAATATCTTTTCTTTTTTGAGTTCCGTACCCAACAACTACCAGTTCGTCCAGTTCTTGTCGTTCCTCTTTTAAATGAATAATTACAGGGTTTTTGTCTACAATTATTTCTAATTTTTTGTACCCTATGTAGGTTATAATTAAAGTGTAAGGTAGTTTTTGACCAGTTTGAAAGTAGAATTTACCTTCAGCATCTGTTACAACTCCGTGAGTTGTACCTTTAATGTTTATTGATGCCCCAATGATGGGTTGATTTGTAATGTCGTCAACTACAGTTCCGTCGAGTTTAGATTGTATTAATGGTTTCGTATTTTGTGCCTGAAATTGCAGGGATGTTAACAAAAAAGTAACCCATAAAATGAGATTTATATTTTTTTTCATTTCTTTGTAATGGTTTTTAGTAATTAACAAGGCGCCCTGAAAGTTGATTTTTCAACTCTCTAATGTGTCCTTGATCTAGTGATAAATATTCTTTAAGCCTCGCCATTTCTGTTGCCGCAGAAATGGCTTTTTTTATTTACAGCAGCAGGTTTGCATCATTTTCATTTTAGTTTTTTTTAGTTGTTAATTATTTTCTTTTTTTAATTGCGGTATGTTCAAAGATCTTTCCGAAGCAGTTTAATGCCGCAAATAGAGGTTTGAACTATAAAATGTAATGTGGTGGTGAAATTTAAAAGTCTCGTTTTTTATTAGATTTTAAAAACAATCTGTTGTAAACGAATGATTTGCGTTGAGAATTAGCAACAGAAGCACATATAACAAAATGTGTTATAGGTATATTTTTTAGGAAGAATGTAATACGATATGCTTTCGGTTGTTTTCAAAATATAATTTTTTTGGTTTCAAATATTATTTTAAACTCTACTAATCCTATAGGCAAAGTTAATTTTAATATAATAAAAACCAAAAAAAAGATTAAGTTTTTTTATAAAAGTAAAAAATAGGGTAGTGTTTTGTGTTTTAAGTACTTGTTTTTGAAGTGTTTGTGTTTGTTTTGGTATGAGGTAAATTTATCTAAAATCAATTTTGAGGAATAAAGAAATGTAGTATTTTATACTTAATTTATGAGATGGATATTTTTTTTAAAACTAGAGAAACAACATATTTTGACAAAATACTCTGCCATTTTTGATTTTTATTTGTAAAATCGGCAGGCTTTTTAGTTTTAACTAACTAATAATAAAGTGATTTTGAATGCAGCGCTTTTATAAAAAAATGCGAGAGTATAATTTACAGGAAGATGATTTAACAAATTAATTACTGTTAACTCATATGTAGTTTGATATTTTTTACTAATTTTAGAATGTTGAAAGATAGATGAATAGGAATTAAGAGCATTTGTTTCTACTGTAATTAAGGTGGAATTTCAGTTCTAATGAAGATGTTGCTGTTGCTCTTTGTAAAATGTGATTTATCTATATTCGATTTATGTCATATTAAAGACAAGATTATCTTTAATATGACATATGTCATTTTTTGCAGAGGTTAACTGTTTTAATTTTGTTGTCATATTAAGTACTGATAATAGTTCACTAATATTTTAATAATTATTATATGAGTAATCTGTCTCAATCCCACCGAATTTTATTTTTAAATACACTTGCCTTTACCATTTGCTTTGCCTGTTGGACATTAAATGGCGTTTTGGTAACTTATCTAGTTGATAAAGGAATATTTAATTTTACAGTTGTTGAGACTGGGTGGTTATTAGGAATTCCTATACTTTCAGGTTCTGTTTTTCGTTTACCTATAGGTATTTTGACAGATAAATACGGAGGAAAAATTATATTTTCGGCATTACTTTTATTGTGCTCAATCCCCTTATTTTTATTGCCATTTGCAACTTCATTTTGGAGTTTTGCAGTATTGAGTTTTCTTTTCGGATTAGTAGGAACAAGCTTTGCGGTTGGGATAGGTTATACTTCAATCTGGTATCCAAAAGAATGGCAGGGACGTGCTTTGGGAATTTTCGGAATGGGAAATGCAGGAGCAGCAATTACCACTTTTGTTGCGCCTACTTTATTAAATAATTTATCTGAAAATGATCCAGTAAATGGTTGGAAGGCACTTCCGGTTATTTATGCAGTGACACTTGTAATCATTGGAATTCTTTTTATTGTTTTCGCAAAAAACAAAACAAATAAAGTAGTTTCTAAAACGATGGGGCAATTAATGTCGCCTCTTAAAAACGTTCGAGTTTGGCGTTTTGGAGCATATTACTTTTTAGTATTCGGCTTTTTCGTGGCGTATTCACAATGGCTGCTTCCCAATTTTATGAACGTTTATCACACTACACTCGTAATGGGAGGGATGTTTGCTACTATGTTTAGTCTGCCATCTGGAGTTATTAGAGCTTTTGGAGGTTATTTATCAGATAAGTTTGGAGCTAGAAAAGTAATGTATTGGGTATTAGGATCTTCAATAGTAATCAGTTTTTTATTGATGTTTCCAAAAATGGAGATTTTTACTGCAGGGCCTGGAGTTATGGCGATGAATAACGGTACCGTTACAGAAATTACTGCCGATAAAGTAGTAGTAGATGGAAAAGTACATAACATACATACCAAACAAGTTCAAAATGATGATGAAGCTGCCATTTTTCCAGTAAAAAATTCTTGGCAGGAAATCCTTGTCAAACAAAATCAAGAAGTAAAAAAGAAAGAATTATTAGCGCAAGGAGTTACACAAATTAAGTTTAGTGCTAATCTTTGGGTATATGTGGTCTTAGTAATTCTTATTGGTATTTCTTGGGGAATTGGAAAGGCTGCCGTTTATAAACATATTCCAGAATATTTTCCAAATGAAGTTGGAGTAGTGGGAGGAATGGTTGGTTTAATTGGCGGACTTGGCGGTTTTGCCGGCCCAATAATCTTTGGTTATCTTCTTAATTATACGGGACTTTGGACTAGTTCATGGATTTTCATTTTTATAGTTTCTGTGCTTTGTCTGCTTTGGATGCATCGAACAATTATTAATGCAACTCGATCTAAGCTTCCAGATTTCACCAGAGATATTGAAAGCAATCATTAAAATTTAAATAACTTAATAATAGATATATGAAAACTTGGTTAGATAAATGGGATCCAGAAGATGAAGTATTTTGGAATTCTACCGGAAGTAAAATCGCTTGGAGAACGTTAACAATAACAACGATCACTTTAGTATTATCGTTCGCATCATGGTTTATGATGAGTGTTATTGCCGTAAAATTGCCAGGATTGGGATTTCGATTTACTAAGGATCAACTTTTTTGGCTGACTGCAATTCCTGGGCTTGCAGCAGGATTTTTGAGAATTATACATACTTTTATATTACCCATTTTTGGAACAAGACATATAGTGTCATTTGCTACACTTATTAAATTAATTCCTGTAATCGGAATTGGTTTTGCAGTGATGGATGTAAATACACCATTTTGGGTATTTGCACTTTTAGCTTTTACTACAGGTTTTGGTGGCGGAGATTTCTCCTCTTACATGCCAAGTACAAGTTTGTTTTTTCCTAAAAGACTTAAAGGAACAGCTCTTGGAATTCAGGCAGGAATTGGGAATTTTGGTGTTTCGGTAGCGCAATTTGTTACGCCGCTTATTATAAGTGTTAGTATTTTTGGTGCCGCACAGGTATTTACAAGTATTGATCATAAAGAAGCAATTGTTGTTTTTCAGAATGCTAGTATTGAAAAACAAAAAGAGGTTTTTTCTGCTTTAGATCCTGACGTACAAGCTAGAATATTGACTAACGTAAAGAAAACAGTTACTGATTCAGTAAGTGCATCAATCCAATCAGATGATAAAGTGGCTCTTTTTACGGCGTTGCCTTTAAAAGCAAAAGCTAAGGCTATTGCAAATGCAAATCCAAAGATGGCTGAGAAAATATTAAATGATATCAGTCCTAAAAATACAGCAGTCAAAAACACCGAAATTTATTTGCAATCGGCTGCATTTTGGTATGCTCCGTTCCTAATATTATTATCTATTATAAGTTGGTTTTACTTAAAAAGTATTCCAATGAAAGCATCAATTAAAGAGCAATTAGATATTTTTTCTAATAAACATACTTGGTATTGTACCATTACTTACATCATGACTTTTGGAACATTTGCAGGTTTATCTGCTGCTTTTCCTTTAATGATTAAGTTCTTGTACGGTGATTTTCCAAACGCACCAGATCCATTAGTTTATGCTTTTTACGGGCCGCTTATAGGTTCTGCAAGCCGAATTGCTTTTGGTTTCGTAGCCGATAAAGTAGGAGGAGCTATACTTACTACAATTACTGGTTTAGGAATTTTGGCAGGATCAATTATTTTAGTTACAGAAGGATTAGTAGCACCAACAAGTATGGAGCAGTTTCCTCTTTTTGTAACCGTAATTTTAGCAATGTTCTTTTTTACAGGAATTGGAAATGCAGGTACCTTTAGACAATACCCTATTATTTTTGCCGAAAACCAACGTCAGGCAGCGGGAGTAATTGGTTGGACGGCAGCAATCGCAGCATTTGGGCCATTTATTTTTTCAAAATTAATAGGAAATAATCTTTCAGCTAATGGTACTGTAGATCAATTCTTTATTGGTGTTGCTATTTTCACTATATTAGCTACAGGTATCAATTGGTGGTTCTACAATCGTAAAGGATGCGAGAAACCAAGTTAATAAGTAATCATTAAAATTTAAATTAAGGATGAAAGATAAAACATTTAATACCAAAGCCCTGCTTGTTGCTTCGCTGGTTTCTATACTCACTATCGTACTTGTGTTTTATGGTTCCAGACAATTGCAGAATTTCGATGCAGCATTAATTACTTATTTATTCGGAACCGTATTTGCTTTCTTCGGAATCGTTTATCGATATACCGTTTGGCTGCAGCGTCCGCCGACATGGATGTATTTTAAAAGAAGTATAAAATTTCTTTTTACAGGAAAAATATTTTCGCATTTGTGGTTTTTAGGAAAAGAATCAGTACAAAATATTGTTGTTCAAAAGTTTATTTATCCAAGAAGTAAATGGCGCTGGTTTGCCCATTTCTGTATCGCATTAGGCTGCTTGTCTGCTTTTGCGATTACAATTCCTTTGACATTTGGATGGATTCATTTTTCATTGGCACCTAATTCTATTTCTATTTACGAAGCGCATTTCTTCGGATTTAAAATGATGGATTTCGAAATAGGATCTTTTCTTGCCTTTTTAATTTTTCATGCCCTAAACTGGTCATCATGGCTTGTAATAATAGGGTCTGTATATTATTTAAGACGAAGATTAACAAATCCGGGATTAATTGCTACTCAAACCTTTGAGGGAGATTTATTGCCGCTGATATTATTAATTGCAATATCAGTTACTGGTTTATGCTTAACCTATTCGTATCAATTCATGAAAGGATTTGCATATGATTTCTTAGCCGTGATTCATGCCGTAACCGTAATCATGTTTTTAATATGGATTCCGTTTGGAAAATTCTTTCACATCATTCAGCGTCCCGCACAAATTGGAGCTCATATTTATAAACAAGAAGGAATCAAACAAGGAATGGCAGTTTGCCCGCACACAGGCGAAGAATTTGCAACAAAACTTCATATCAATGATTTAAAAATTGTAACCAAACAATTGGGCTTTGATTTTACACATGAAGATGGAACTTCTCACTTGGATTTAAGTCCAGAAGGAAAAAGATCACGATTAGCACAAGCACATTTAAAAGCCAGAATAGAAAGCGGAGGAAGCTTATTTGGATAAAGAATATAGTTTCAAGTTTCAAGTTTCAGGTTTCAAGTTCCGCAAAGAACGTTAAACCTGAAACTTGAAACCTGAAACAAAACAAACAAAAAAAGACAATGGCAAAATTACCTGTATCAGCTGAAAAAATTATTGAAGAGTTCGGTCCGCATTTAAATTATGCGCCTAAAGATGGTTATGAAGGTAGAGACGAACCAGATAAATTGGTGAAAACACATTGCTGCTTTTGCGGTATGCAATGCGGTATTCAATTATCTGTAAAAGATAATCAAGTAGTGGGCTTCGAACCTTGGATGGAATTTCCTTTCAACGAAGGGCGTTTATGTCCAAAAGGAGTACAACGATATTTACAAAATAATCACCCAGATCGTTTATTACATCCTTTGAAGAGAGTAGAAGGAAAAGGTTTTGAAAAGGCGACTTGGGATGAAGCAATGGATAAAACCGTATCTGAAATTAAAAGAATTCAGGAAAAGTATGGTAAAGATGCTTTTTCAATGTTATCCGGCGTATCATTATCAAATGAAAAAAGTTATTTAGTAGGTAAGTTTGCTCGTGTAGCCTTAAAAACAAAAAATCTAGACTACAACGGAAGACTTTGTATGGTAAGCGCAGGAGCTGGAAATAAAAAAGCCTTTGGTTTAGATCGAGGCTCAAATAACTATTCTGACCTTGAATATGCAGAAGTAATTATTGTTGCTGGTGCAAATATCAGTGAAACATTTCCAACTTTAACCCACTGGATTTGGAAAGCTCGTGATCGCGGAGCTAAGTTAATTGTAATCGACCCAAGAATGATTCCGTTAGCAAGGACTGCAGAGATTCATTTAGATGTAAAGCCCGGAACAGATTCTGCTTTATATGGAGCGATGCTAAAATATCTGGTAGATCATGATATGTTAGATCACGATTTTATCGACAATCATACTTCAGGATTTCAAGAAACAATTGATGCAGTAAAAGATTATACTTTAGAATGGGCCGAAGAAGTTACAGGAATTGACAAAGAAAAGATAAAAGCTGCTGCTGAGTTGTGGGGGAAAGCAAAAACGAGCTTTTTGCTTCACGCACGTGGGATAGAGCAGCACTCTAAAGGTGTTGATAATGTAGTAGGCTGTATCAATTTAGTTTTGGCAACAGGAAGATTAGGCAGACCTTATTGCGGATATGCAACAATTACGGGACAAGGAAATGGACAAGGAGGAAGAGAGCATGGTCATAAATGTGATCAATTACCTGGAAATAGAGACATTGAAAACCCAGAACATCGTAAATACATATCTGAAGTTTGGGGAATCGATGAAAAAGATATGCCAGGAAAAGGTTTATCGGCTTATGAAATTATTGATGCTATACACAGAGGAGAAATAAAAGGTTTACTTTCTATTTGCTTTAATCCGCTAGTATCATTACCCAATAATAATTACGTACGAGAAGCACTTGAAAAATTAGAGTTTTACGCTTGTATTGATTTCTTTTTAAATGAAACCGCTCGTCATGCAGATATTGTTCTAGCTGGATCATTGCAAGAAGAAGAAGAAGGAACCACAACATCGGCAGAAGGAAGAGTTATCCGAATTCGTCAAGCTGTGATGCCTCCTGGAGAGGCTAGAACAGATACTTCAATATTTTTAGAATTAGCAAAAAGATTGGGAGTAGAAGATAAGTTTACTTATGAAAATAGTGAAGCTATATTTAATGAATTGCGTGTTGCCTCTAATGGAGGAACTGCAAATTATTTCGGAATATCATATAAAAAAATAGAAGATAATATGGGTGTTTTCTGGCCTTGCCCAACAGATGATCATCCCGGAACACCTAGATTGTGGGAAGACAAAGTGTTTGCAACTCCAGATAAAAGAGCTCATTTTAATCCTGCTCCATATAAACTTCCAGGAGAAGTTACTGATGAAGAATTTCCAATAACACTAACTACAGGTCGTGTGGTTTCTCAATATTTGAGTGGAACACAAACCCGCCGAATAGGTAAGCTGGTAGATCAGTTTCCTGAACCCCTGTTAGAAATTCATCCTGAGCTGGCTCTGAAATATGGTATTAAGCAACGTGAATTGGTAAAAGTTTTAACCCGAAGAGGAGAAGGCGTTTTTCCTGCAAACATAGTTGAAACCATCCGAAAAGATACTGTATTTATACCATACCACTGGCCGGGAATTAAATCGGCTAATCAATTAACAATTGGGACTTTAGATCCTATTTCTAAAATGCCAGAATTTAAAGTTTGTGCCTGTTCATTAAATCCGCTTGGCGAAATTGCACCATCCTCTGCTGGATCTGATGCTTTTGCAAGTGTTTAATCTATAAAAGAAGACTTATGAATTTAACCAATTTTAATAGAAACGAAGAGTTTTTTGTAGATCTGCAACGCTGTATTGGATGTAAAGCCTGTGAAATGGCTTGTGCAGAATGCGAAACAAACGGACAGGAATCTCTGATAAGTGTTAATTATGTAGAACGTTCCTCGACAATCCAAACTACTGTGCAAGTTTGTATGCATTGCGAAGATCCAGTTTGTGCTAACGTATGTCCAGCTGATGCGATTTCACAAGATGAATTTGGCGTAGTTCATACAGCAAGTACAGAAAGATGTATAGGTTGCTCAAACTGCGTAATGGCTTGTCCGTTTGGAGTACCTAAAAAAATGGAAGAATACGATTTAATGATGAAATGTACAATGTGCTATGACCGTACAAGCGTTGGAAAAAAACCAATGTGTGCAACAGTCTGCCCAAGTGGAGCATTATTTTACGGAACAAGAGAACAAATCGAAGAAATGAGACCAAATAGTACACCAATCAATAATTTTATTTTTGGACAAGAAAGAGTTACTACAAAAGTCAATATTATGATGCCAAAAGGCGCTAATGAATTAAGAATATATTAAATCCAGATCATGTCAAAAGAAGATAATTTAAATCAAAACTGGAAAAAGGATTTCCCCATAAAAAAACAGGAATCAACTCAAGTCAGCCGACGCGATTTTGCAAAATTCCTGACTTTTGTTTCCGGCGGATTAATGGTAGGAAGCGGATTTGTAACCGCAAAAGCATTTTTACTGCCAAAAGAAGAAGTGCAGGGCGAACATTTTATTTGTAATAAAGAAGATGTTCCTGTGGGCGGAACAAGAGGATTTGTATTAGAAGGAAGTACAATTCCGTACATTTTAATACACTTAGAAAGCGGCGAATTTAAAGCTTACGAGCAAAAATGTACACATTTATCCTGTTCAGTATTTTATAAGCCAGGAACAGGAATTATACATTGCCCTTGCCACGAAGGATCATTTGATGCTAAAACTGGAGATGTAATTGCTGGACCGCCGCCAAGAGCTTTACCGCAGCTAGAAGTTGTGTTTAAAGAGAATGCCGTTTTTGTAAAAGCCTATATCGAAAAAAAAGAAAGCTAATTTGTATAATTTAATTTTATAAGTATGAGTACTTTTAGACGCAGCCAGAATCGCGCAAACCCTAATAAGCTGAATAATATACTTTCGACACTTATTTTTATTTTAATATTAAATGTCAGCATTCAAATTTGGCTTTTGTATGCCTCATTAAATAACGCATTAGACAATAATAAAGAAATATTGATTCCTGCATTCATAGCATCAGCAATTCTATTTTTAATTGGTTTTGCATGGTTATATTATCTGCCAAAAGGTAATTTTAGAAATAAATAAAGCAAGATTTTCTGCCATAAAAAAATGCTGTTAGATTTTTTCTGAGAGTATTCAAAAGAATTACCCTAAATTTATATTCAAAAAAAATAGGTACTAATGATTTTAACTAAGTAAAAATACTTATATTTGTAATAAGTATTTTTTTGCTTATAAAGGATAGCATTTTATGATAAAAGTTGAAGAAGCATTAACAATAATTGAAGCAAACAGTGCCAAGATGCCTAAACAGCAAATAGCCGTAAGTAAAGCATTAGGTTACGTTTTGGCAGAGGAAGTTATTTCTCCAATTCATATGCCGCCGTTTCGTCAATCGGCTATGGATGGATATGCTTTTATTCACAGCATCAAGCATCAATATGATATAGTAAGTACATCACAAGCAGGTGATCATTTAAATTTAAAATTGAATACAAATGAAGCCGTTAGAATATTTACAGGCGCATTTGTGCCTGATGATGCAGATACTGTTGTAATGCAAGAGCATGTAATTGCAAATAAAAATTCGATACTTATAGCGGCAATGCCCGCAAAAAATGCAAATATTCGCGAAAAAGGAGAGCAAATTGCTAAAGACGATATAGTTTTTGAAGCAGGAACTTTAATGACTCCAGCCGCAATTGGTTTTTTAGCCAGTTTAGGAATCACAGAAATTAAAGTGTATAAGAAACCTAAAGTTGCTGTTTTAGTAACAGGAAACGAATTAGTAAAACCCGGCGAAAAACTGAAAAAAGGAAAAATTTACGAAAGTAATTCTGTAATGCTTCAAGCTGCTCTTGAAACTATTGGTATTAAAAAAACGAAAGTTTACAGCGTAAAAGATAATTTAAAAGCAACGAAAAAAGCATTAAAAAGTATTTTAAAAAAGTATGATATAGTTTTAATTTCTGGCGGAATTTCAGTTGGAGATTATGATTTTGTAAAAGAAGCATTGTTGCAGAATGATGTAAAAGAACTGTTCTATAAAATCAATCAAAAGCCTGGAAAACCAATGTTTTTTGGTTCTAAAGATGAAACTTTAGTTTTTGCTTTACCTGGAAATCCCGCTTCATCGCTGACTAATTTTTACATTTATGTTGCTCCGGCAATAAAAAGTAGAATAGGATTTTTGGAGATTCATAAAA
The DNA here is from genome assembly GCF_044005885.1 of Flavobacterium sp. FlaQc-30. NCBI lineage: Bacteria > Pseudomonadati > Bacteroidota > Flavobacteriia > Flavobacteriales > Flavobacteriaceae > Flavobacterium > Flavobacterium sp. FlaQc-30. The sequence continues at coordinate 517,309 of NZ_JBIPCO010000002.1, forward strand.
CAAAAGTAATTCGGAAATTAAACTCAGATCTTAAAAATAATACAGGGAAAACATTGTTTTTAAAGGCAAAATACAACGAAACACATGTTGAAGTTTTAAACAGCCAAAGTTCTGCAATGCTTAATACCTTTGCTGTTGCAAACAGTTTACTAATCGTTCCCGAAGGTATTGAAGAATATAAAAAAGGACAATTAGTTACGTTATTACCGATAGATTAATTCTAAGAATAAGAAAATAGAAAGAGGATAGAAAAAGATTTTTGAGTAATAATGATAATGGTCGCTGTATAAATAAAAACACACAGCTGAAGTTTGAAATCATAGAAAATGTTAATGTAAAGAATGTCAAAAATATAACCATTGGTTTCAACCATTGAGACTTTGTAAATTTTCAGCTTTGCGAACTTAATTTTAAAGACAATAAAGAATAAAAATTCTTAGCGCTCTTTGCGGTAAAATAACCTGAAACAAAATTAATCATGGAAACACCAACAGTATTTATTCTTTGCGGCGGAAAAAGCTCCAGAATGCAGTCTGAAAAAGGATTAGTGCTGTTTCAGGAAAAACCATTTATTGAACATATAATTCGGGCGATTTTACCCATCACAGATCAGATAAAAATGATTACGGCTTCAAAAGAATATGATTATCTGCCGTACCAAAAAATACCTGATATTATTGCAGAAAAAGGTCCATTAGGTGGAATTTATACTGCATTATCACATTCTGAAACTGAATTTAATTTGATTTTAAGCTGCGATATTCCGTTAATTTCAACTGAATTATTACAAGAATTAATTTCAAAGCATACAGAAGAAGCCGGAATCACGGTTTTTGCTTCAGAGAGCCGAATACACCCATTAATTGGAATTTACTCAAAAAAAGTTATTTCAATAATTAAAGATGCAGTCGATTCTAATGAGTTAAAAATGATGGATTTGCTTGCGAAAGTGCCGCATCAAATTGTAAATATAGAAGAAAGTGAAAACTTTCATTTAACCAATATTAATTCCGCAGACGAATTAAATGATCTGAATATCAATTTAAGTTAAAGATTATGCAAAGCTTAAAAACACCAAAATTAACGATTGTAGGCGCAGGTCCTGGCGACGTTGAATTGATTACGATGAAAGCTATTAAAGCTTTAAAAAGTGCCGATGTTGTTTTGTATGATGCTTTGGTTAACGAGGAATTATTGGAATATGCATCGAATGCCGAAATAGTTTTTGTTGGAAAACGATTGGGTTGTCACGCTTACACACAAGATCAGATTAATGATTTGATTGTTTCAATGGCAAAAAAACACGGACATGTTGTTCGTTTAAAAGGCGGCGATCCTTTTATTTTTGGACGCGGTAGTGAGGAAATTGAATTTGCTGAGCGATTTGAAATCGAAACCGCAATTGTACCTGGAATTTCATCAGCTTTAGGTGTTCCTGCTTCAGTAGGAATTAGTTTGACACAACGAAAAGTTGCCGAAAGTTTTTGGGTAATTACAGGAACAACTTCAGATCACAAACTGTCAAAAGATGTTCAGTTAGCTTCAAAATCAGCTGCAACGGTAGTTATTTTAATGGGAATGCATAAACTGGACGAAATTATTTCTATTTATCAAGAAAATAGAAATGACAATCTGCCAATTGCCATCATTCAAAACGGAACTAAAAATTCAGAGCAAAAAGTAATTGGAACTATTGATACAATTACTAAATTGGTATCTGAAAAAAACATATCATCGCCTGCAATTATTGTGATTGGCGAAGTAGTACGAAATACTTCAAGCTGGATTTCGTATTTTCAGGAACATTTTGATGATGAATTTATTTTTCAGAATTTAAATTTATAATAATGATTGAAGTTAAATATTTTGGAGCTGTAGCCGAAAAGACAAAATGTGAATTCGAAAAGTTATCTTTTTCCGAAGTTTCACTGCAAAAACTATTGCAGGACTTAAACGAAAAATATGAGTTCGAAGCACTGACTTTCAGCGTTGCCGTAAACCAAAAAATAGTTTCAAAAACAACAGATTTTACATTACAGACAAGTGATGTTGTGGCTTTATTGCCGCCATTTGCAGGAGGATAAAACAATGAATACATCAAACCGATATAACAGACAAATAATTCTTCCAGAAATTGGAGACGTAGGTCAGGACAAATTGCTGAAATCAAAAGTTTTGGTTGTTGGTGCCGGTGGTTTGGGCGCAGCAATTTTGCCGTATTTGGCTTCTGCAGGAGTTGGTGAAATTGGGATTGTAGATGATGATACAATTGAAATTTCAAATCTGCATCGACAAGTTATTTATAAAACTTCAGCAGTTGGAAAATCAAAAGCAGAAGAAGCTAAATTGATGATTTCTGAATTGAATTCTGAAGTAAAAGTTAATACAGTTTCTGAAAAGTTATCAGGAAAAAATGCTATTTCATTATTTGAAAAATATGATATTATTGTTGACGCAACAGATAATATTGCAATAAAATATTTAATAAATGATGCTTGTCTTGTCGTTAATAAACCAATGGTTTATGGATCTATTTTTAGATTTCAGGGACAAGTTTCGGTTTTTAATTATCAAAACGGACCAACGTACAGATGTTTGTATCCCGATGAAAATAACAATGCTTTGAATTGTGAAGATGCCGGAGTAATTGGAATTTCAGTTGGAATTATCGGTATGCTTCAAGCAAATGAAGTTTTAAAAATGATTCTCGGAATTGGAGAAGTTTTGAACGGAAAAATATTGGTTTACAATATTTTGAACAACGAACAACAAAAATATGGTTTTGACAGAAATGATATTCAGTCAATAAGCAGAGAATTATTCGAAGAAAAATATAATAAATTTGAGGTTGCAGAAATAAGTTTTGGTTCCGTTTTAGAGGAAGTAAACAATGATTCCATTTTGTTTTTAGATGTTAGAAATAGTGATGAATTGCCAAAAATCAGTTTAAAAAATCAAGTTCAGATTCCATTACTGCATTTAGAAAATGAAATCGAAAAACTGGACAAAAATCAAATGATCTATGTTTTCTGTCAATCCGGAATCAGAAGTAAAATGGCAGTTGAGTTACTCCAAAAACATCAATTTAAGAATACGAAAAGTATCGCGGGAGGTGCTTTAGCAATGAAGAATTTATTGAAAGAAGAAATAAAAATATAGCCACAGATTCAAAGATTTACGTATAGTTTGTCATTTCGACGGAGGAGAAATCTTCGTAGGTGACTCGACAAAGATTGGGGTCTAGTTATGGAGTCACTTGTGAAGATTTCTCCTCCGTTGAAATGACAATATTGCGGTTAACTTTCTTTATTATAGAATTTAATTAGTGAAAATTAGTGTAATTCACGGCTATAAAAAAAACATATAAAAAATGAGTAAAAATGTATTTGTAGAAGGACCAATTTCTCCTGAATTTATTGCCGAGTCAATCGCCAAACACCAATCGAAACATACAATTGGCGCACACAATATTTTTTTAGGACAAGTTCGTGCCGATGTAATTCACGATAATACGGTTGTTGCAATTGATTATTCGGCTTACACTGATATGGCAAATGAGGCATTGCACACAATTCGCGAGAAAGCTTTTGCTAAGTTCGACTTAACCTGCATGCACATTTATCACAGTTTAGGGGTTGTAAAAGCAGGTGAAATCTGTTTGTTTGTGTTTGTTTCGGCAACACGACGCAAACAAGTTTACGAAGCCACAGAAGCCATAGTAAACTGGATAAAAACTGACGTGCCAATTTTTGGTAAAGAAATGTTTGAAAACGATACATTCACTTGGAAACAAAATAGTTAATGGTAGATATTACGCATAAAATAAGCACATTACGAAAAGCAACAGCAACAGCAATTGTAAAAGTCAGTAAACAAGAAACAATTGATGCTGTGGTAAATAATCTTGTGCCAAAAGGAAATGTTCTCGAAATGGCAAAAACAGCTGGATTATTTGCGGTAAAAAACACGCATTTATCCATTCCCGATTGTCATCCGATTCCAATTGAATTTACTTCCGTAGATTATAAAATTGAAGGATTAGAAATTCAGATTATCTTCAATGTAAAAACCGTTTATAAAACCGGAGTTGAGGTTGAAGCCATGCACGGAGCATCAATTGTAGCATTGACGATGTACGATATGCTGAAACCAATTGATAAAGAAATCGAGATTTCAACTATCAAATTAATTAATAAAGAAGGCGGAAAATCCTCTTTCAAAAATAAATTTCCAAACGTTATAAAAGCGGCTGTTTTTGTTTGTTCTGATTCCATTTTTGCAGGCGATAAAGAAGATCGATCTGGAAAAATAATTGTAGAAAAATTAGATTCATACGGAGTTGAAACTTCGCATTATGAAATTATTCCTGACGAATTAGATATTATTCAGGAAAGAACAAAAGCTTTCGCAAAAGAAAATCAGCTGGTAATTTTTACGGGCGGAACGGGATTATCACCGAGAGATGTAACACCAGAAGCTTTGTCGCCAATATTAGAAAGCAGAATTCCTGGAATTGAGGAAGCCATTCGCGATTACGGACAACAAAGAATGCCTTATGCAATGTTGTCTAGAACCGTTGCAGGAACTTTGGGCAAAAGCTTAGTTTTAGCTTTACCGGGCTCTACAAATGGAGCGAGAGAATCGATGGATGCGGTGTTTCCGCATGTAATGCACGCTTTTCATATTTTAAAAGGAAAAAACCATGACAGCCTCTAACACTATTTTGACGGATGGTTTTGGTCGCAGACACAATTATCTGCGCATTTCGCTGTTGGAAAAATGCAATTTGCGTTGTACATATTGTATGCCAGCCGATGGAATTGCGCTTTCTCCAAAAGCGAGTTTAATGACTGCTGAAGAGATTTTTAGTATCGCCGAAACTTTCGTAAAAAATGGGGTTGATAAAATTAGATTAACCGGAGGAGAACCACTTCTTCGAAAAGATTTTCCAGAAATTGTTTCAAAATTGGCATCTTTAGATATTTCGCTTTCTATTACGACAAACGGAATTTTAATTGACCGTCATATTGCCGTTTTAAAGCAATTTAAAATCAAAAAGATCAATTTGAGTTTAGATACTTTGATTTCGTCTAAATTTCATGCTGTAACGCTCAGAAATCAGTTTGAGAAAGTTATTGATAATCTCCATTTACTTTTAAATAATGATTTTCAGGTAAAAGTAAATGTGGTTTTAATGAAAGGTTTTAATGATAATGAAATTGTTGATTTTGTGAAACTAACACAGTTTCTGCCCATTTCTGTGCGCTTTATTGAGTTTATGCCTTTTGCAGGAAACGAGTGGGACAGAAGCAAAATGGTTTCCCAAAATGAGATATTATCTCTGGTTGGAAATACTTTTTCTTCAGATCAAATTCAAAAATTAGAAGACGAGAAAAACTTTACTTCCAGAAATTATAAAATAAAAGATTTTCAAGGCGATTTTGGAATCATAAGCTCGATTACAAATCCGTTTTGTGACAGCTGCAACCGAATTCGTTTAACTGCTGACGGAAAAATAAAAAACTGTCTTTTTTCAAATTCTGAAACTGATTTATTGACTCCTTTTAGAAATGGAGAATCAATTATGAATTTAATTGAAACAGCTATTCAAAGTAAAAAGAAAGTCAGAGCAGGAATGGCGACTATTGACGAAATGAACGATCCTGCTAAACATTTTGATAATCGCAGTATGATTGCAATTGGAGGATAGTTTAATTGTTAATTGTTAATTGTGATTGTCAGGCTGAGCGAAGTCGAAGCCTTTTTTACACAATCTTGTCATTTCGATCCCGAAGCTTCGGGAGAGAAATCACACTCGTAAATCGACAAAGATTGGCGATCTTCTTTATGGAGCTACTTGCGAAGATTTTTCCTTCGTCGAAATGACAAACTAAGTGTAAGAGCTCAGAAATAAAAAAAGGTTCAACTTTTTAAAGTTAAACCTTTCTCAATAATTATTTCTTCTTTTTAGCTTTTGCCTTTTTTTGAGACTTTGCTTTCTTTTTTGCGATTTTTTTAGCTTTAGCTTTTTCTTTAGCTTTTTTAGCTTTTTCTTTTTTCTTGGCTTTCGCTTTTAGTTTTGCTTTTTTAGCTTTCTCTTTCTTTTTATCTTTCTTAGCTTTTTCTTTTTTCTTAGCTGCTTTCTTTTTCTCTTTTTCCTTTTCTTTATCTTTCACTTTTTTGGCTTTTTTAGCAGCTTTATCTTTTTCAGTTTTAACTGCTTGGTTAGTATTCTCTTTTTTAGGTTCAGTAATTGGTGTTGCAGCAACTGTCGTTTTTTCTTCTGACTTTGCTGCAGGAGTTAATACTTTTTTTGCTGGAGCTTTTCGTACAGCTGGTTTTGGCGTAGTCGTTGCTGCAGATTTTACAACTGCTTTAGCAGGCGCTTTTGCTGTAGGTGTTGCGGCAGCTTTTGTAACAGAAGCAGCAGGAGCCTTGGTAGTTGTAGGCTTTGATGCAGCTGGTTTTGCCACAGTTGCTTTTGTCGCAGTTGGTTTTGCTGCTGTTGTTTTTACAGGTGCAGCTTTGCGAACTGGAGCTTTCTTAACAGGAGTATTTTCTGGTTTTGCGTTTTCTGCAACTGGTTTAACAGCTTCAGGTTTTACAGAATCGATTTTTTCCGGGGTACTTTCTTCGGGTTTGTTTTCCATATTAAATGCGCTTTTAGGTAAAGTTATTGTTAGCAATGTAACTAAATTGTTAATTCACAGTTAAGTAAAGATAATTATAAAACAAGTTACTCAATGTTAAGTTTTCTTATAAAAAATAATATTAAGTAGTTGAAAGTGAATTGTTTGTTTTTTTTATCGGGATTTTTAACCAGAATCTCTTAACAATTCTACATGAAAAAATGAGGTGTAATTATGAATTGCGAATGGTCATTGTGAATTGGGAAACTTGAAATATTTCTAATAAATTCAAGTGAAAACAAATGCTCCAGCTCCAACGAAAGCGTTATCCTTTTATATTGATTCCATTAGTAATTAGAATTTAAAAAAGATATTATTGATCGCTGGACAAAAACACTAAAGAACTAACGAAACTAATAGATACTAATAATGCTGTGAAGATATTAATTTGTGATAATCTCTAAAATTTTAAAATTGCTTTTTGGTGATTCACACAAAGAACAGCAATAATCTTCGCCTAAATCTGTAAACAAAATTCCTTTTGGAATACCTTGACTTTCATCTCCATATTCAGGTTTATAAAGCGTTAAACATTCTTGACATTGGTAAATATCCAATTGTGGTTTTTCTTTTTTCTGTAGGTTTTCAGTGGTTTCAGTTGTTGCATTTCCGAGTTCATCAAAATATTTTCGGCTTAATTCGATTAGAATAGTTGGCAGCTCAAGTTTGTCGATATCCTGAGAGTGAACGATATATTCTCGTGTATTTGGATCAAAATTCTTTGCAAACAAAACATTGTAAGTATCTCTGATTTTAATGGATTCTAAAGCTGCTGGAAGTTCATTTTTTTCGATAACAATCGAAGTAAAATAATGCCCGTCCCGATTGTATTCTGAAATACCAAAATTCAGTCCATAAGTACTTATATCAAATTGATCAAGAGTACGAACTAAAAATGTTTTCAAGTTCAATGCCCATTCCATAGCAACAGGCAGATGCCAATTTAATTCTAATAAAGAATGACGAACATTAATTCCGCGTTTACCTAAGAACTTTTCCCATTCTAGTTTTCGGTCTTTCGGAATTCCTTTTATGATGAAAGATTTCCAAGGCGTGATACATATTTTTCCAATTTTGCATTCAAAACACAAATCGCACATTTCTTTCAGGAAATCTAAATCGTATAAATTATTTCGCCAATAAAGGCCAAGCCAGTATTGATCAATTCCCATTCTGTTCATTCCTTCGTAGTAAGGAAAAGGATAAAACGGAATATTTAAAGGCTTGTCGATTGTTCGATTATTAGTGTCTAAAGCTTCGCTTATCAGCGTAAAAAGCATTTCGATATCAAGAGTGGTTTCGTCTGTAATTTTCTCAATTTCGTAATAAGTCTTCGCCAAATCCCAAGTATAAATTAAGACCGGATAAACTTCCATTTTTTCCCATTTTGGAAGTCTGATATATAAATACCAATAATCTTCATGTTCTGAAGCTATAAAGTTTAAATGTCCTGTAAATAAAGGAACCAACTGTTGTTTTGGATCTGTAATGTTTACTTTTAGTTTGGGCTGTTCTTTAAATTCTTCTAAAACATACAAAAATCGATTTCCTGTCAGCCAATTGGTATTTCTAAAAATATCCGTAGAAACATAAGAAGAAACAATATTGTTCCCGCTTTTTTGATCTGGATAAACAAAATGATGTTTTCCTAAATTCGTTTTGTCTAAAGATTTAAAACCTTTTGGAAAAATAATATCCTGTCTCGAACCAAAAGAAACAGAATCCAGACCTTCGTCTAAAGCAATATTTACTACTTCTAGTAGTTCTCCCGGCGAAATAACGCCTCCTTTTACTATTAATCTTGTTAACTCCATTTTTTTCTTTTTGTTTCAGGTTTCAAGTTCCATGTTTCAAGTTTCATGTTTCATGTTTCAGGTTTGACCGCAATTTTGTCATTTCGAGGAACGAGAAATCACACTCGTATTTCGACAAAGATTGGTTTTTACTTTGCGGAGTTTCTTGTGTGATTTCTCGTTCCTCGAAATGACAAAATTGCGGTCAAACCTGAAACTTGAAACAAAGAAAACTTGAAACATTTTTTTAAACTTTACATTTCGCCAATATCTCTTTAACCTCCGTTTTACAGCTTCCGCATCCTAATCCTGCACCAGTGTTTTTACATAAATCGGTAAAATCGTTTACACCGCTTTTGATAGTTTCTTCAATGTTTCCTGCGCCAACCTGACTGCAGGAACAAACTAATTTTCCTAAAACAGGTTTTGCGGTTGAACTTCCTCTTAAAAGCATATTTCGCTTGTCTGATAATTCGATTTTGCTTTCAATCATCGTTTTGAATTCGGCAAATTCGTTCTTATCGCCCATTAAAATTGCACCAACTAATAGATCATCTTTTACGATGCATTTTTTGTAATAACGTTTTTTCAAATCAGTAAAAACAATTTCCTCATACGAATCATCGTTCTCTGGAATTGTAATATCTCCAATACTGCACAGATTTATGTCTTCTAATTTTAGAATATTCATTAAAATCGAACCTTTGTAATAACTGCTGATATCGCCCGCTAAAAAGTTTGCCAGAATATCCGCTTGTTCTTCGGCGGCAGAAGTAATTCCGAATAATTTATTATTGAATTCCGCTATTTCTCCAATTGCAAAAATATCAGGATTTGAAGTTTGTAAATATTGATTGACTTTTACGCCGCGCCCGCAAGCCAAACCGCTTTCTCTCGCAATTTCGATATTCGGAATTGTTCCAATCGTATAAACAATTGCATTTGCAGTTATGATTTTACCGCTTTTTAAAGCAATTTCAATTTCGTTTTCATTATCCGTTTCAAAAACGGTACTGACTTCATTATCAAAATAAATCTGAATATCACGGAGCTGTACTTCTTCGGCCAATAATTTACTTGAAATTCGATCCAGCTGACGTTCCATTAAACGCGAAGCTCTCTGAATTATAGTAGTTTTTACTTTTTTATGTTTTAAAGCAGCAGCCAATTCTAATCCTAATAAACCTCCGCCAATAATAACAACATGTTGTTCTTCCGGCGGAAGATTGGTGCTGTCAAGATGTTTTTTTAAACGGTCGGCATCTTCTTTTCGTCTTACGGTAAATCGACCTGGAAGGTGCAGTTGCGCGTTTTCTGGAATAAAAGGGCGACTTCCCGTTGCTAAAATCAAAGAATCGAAAGTGTGTATTTCGCCCAAACTATCTTTTATAGTTTTTGTGGTAGAGTCTATTTTTTCAATAGAAATTCCCGCTTTCATGGTAATATTCAGCTTGTTTAATGCTTCGCCGTCTTTAACCTTTAAAAGCTGTTCCCAAGTAAATTCTCCCGTCATATATTCGGGTAATAAAACGCGATTGTAAAACGGATTTATTTCATTCGAAAAAACAATAATTTCATCTGTAGTATTAAATTCACGATAATTTTGAATGAATCGGAATGAAGCTGCTCCGGCGCCAACAATGGCAATTTTCTGAAAAGGTTTTACATATTTTTTAATCGAAACCGTCGTGTACTTAAAATCAGGTTCTTTTGAAATAGGATCTACAACAGTATTCGTTAAATTGTTTGTTCTATTCAAGTCATTTTCAAGTTGTTTTCCCCAATGCATTGGCAGAAAAAGTACCTTTTCTTTAATAGAATCAGTCACTTTTGCTTTTACACGAACTTCTCCATTTTTGCTTGTAACGGTAATAATATCACCATTTTTAATTTCATTTTTAAAGGCATCAATTGGATTTATCTCTAAAACAGGACTTGGAATATGGGTTAATAATCTCGAAACTTTTCCCGTTTTGGTCATCGTGTGCCATTGATCGCGAATTCGTCCCGTAGTTAAAATAAAAGGAAATTCGGCATTAGGTTGTACCGATGTATTTTCGATTGAAACAGGCAGGTTAAAAATCGCCTTTCCAGAAGGCGTATAGAATTTTTTATCAGTAAATAATCTAGGCGTTCCCGGATGTCCGTAATCTGGAACCGGCCATTGAAAAGTGCCTTCGGTTTTTAAACGATTGTAATTTAAAAATGAAATATCAATATTAGTTCCTTTGGTAAGTGCACAATGCTCTTTGTAAATTTCTTCGGCATTATTGAAATCGAAACCATGAAAATTCATTTTTTTAGCAAAACGAATTAAAATTTCAATATCAGGAAGTGCTTCTCCCGGCGCATTAATTCCTTTTGGCAAATAAGAAATGCGACGTTCAGAATTAGTCATTGTTCCATCTTTCTCTAACCAGCCGGCAGCCGGCAAAAGCAAATCGGCAAATTTGGCTGTGTCAGCGTTATGCGAAATATCCTGAACTACTACAAACTTGGCGTTTTGAAGTGCTTTTTCGATTCGACGTGAATCTGGCAAACTAACTAAAGGATTTGTACAAATAATCCAAACAGCCTTCATTTTTCCTGATTCTAAAGCTTCAAACATTTCTGTTGCCGTTAAACCTGGTTTATCTGAAATCTCGTCAACACCCCAAAAGTCAGCCACTTCTTTGCGATGTGTAGGATTTGCAATGTCTTTATGCGCTGCCAAAAGTGTTGCCATTCCGCCCACTTCACGTCCGCCCATAGCATTCGGCTGACCCGTTAATGAAAATGGACCAGAACCTGGTTTCCCAACTTGTCCTGTTAATAAAGATAAATTCAGTAAAGCCGTATTTTTGTCAACACCAACTGCACTTTGATTTAGTCCCATTGCCCAAAGTGAAATAAATCCTTTTGCTTTCCCGATAATATCGGCGGCAAGTTTAATATCGTTTACAGAAATTCCGCAAAGTTTAGAAGCTTTTTCAAGCGACGTACTTAGTACTAAATCTTTATATTGTTTGAAATTTTCAGCATTGTTTTTGACAAAATCATGGTCAACATGACCTTTCTCAATTATGCGTCTTGCAATAGCATGATACAAAATAATGTCAGATCCCGGAAGAATTTGCAAATGTAAATCGGCGAAAGCGGCTGTATCAGTGCGCCTAGGATCAATTACTATTATCTTCGTTTTTGGATTTTTCTCTTTATGTTTTTCAAGTCGTCTAAATAGAATAGGGTGACACCAAGCAGGATTTGCGCCTGTGATTAAAAAAGTATCTGCCAATTCGATATCATCATACGCAATTGGTACAGAATCTTCTCCAAAAGTCTTTTTATAACCCACAACGGCAGAACTCATGCAGAGTCTCGAATTGGTATCGATATTATTGGTTTTCAAGAAACCTTTTACAAGTTTGTTTACCAGATAATATTCCTCGGTTAAGCATTGTCCCGAAATATAAAATCCAACACTGTCTGGACCATGTTTTTTTATAATAGAAGAAAAAACTGCCGCAGCTCGGTCTAGAGCAGTATCCCAGCTTACGCGCTCCAGCGGATAGGATTTGCTGCCTCGCATTTCAGGATATAAAATTCGGTCAGAAGTATCGTTGACTACATAATGCAGATTCATTCCTTTAGAACATAACATTCCTTTATTTACCGGATGATCTTTGTCACCTTCAACCATAACGCCGTTTTTAGCATCGTTGGTTACGATTATGCCGCAGCCAACGCCGCAATAAGAACAGGTAGTTTTGATTTTGGTATTTTGCATTACAGTTCTTTTTTTAGATACTATTTCTTGAATCTGCAGCGATTTAGATAAATCACTTATACAAAAATAAGTATTTTTACGTATAAATACTTATTTTTCGAATTTATTTTTTTATTTTTGATACAATAAAATGAGCAGCAACAAATTAGTTTTTAATCCGATAAAAATTAGGACTCATGAAAGAGGAGCAAACCCTTTGTTATTCTTGTGCCAATGAAAATTGTTTTATCAAGAAACACCTGCATTTAGAGCAAATGAATACCTATGTTTCTAAGAAACAGAATATAGTCTGCAAAAAATCGGATCAGTTTATTGTGGAAGGTTCTTCTTTGCAAGGACTTTATTTTATTTGCAAAGGAAAAGCGAAAACGGTAAAAACGGGAATTAACGGACGTGAGCAAATTGTACGCTTAACGAAAAGTGGAGATATTATTGGTTTTCGAGGATTTGGGACAGGGAAAAAGTATTTAATTGGTGCTTATGCCTTGGAAGATACCGTTTTGTGCAATTTTAGCAATGAAACAATGCTGGAAATTTTACAGCATATTCCAGAACTTACTTATGCTTTAATGCTTTTTTATGCTGATGAATTGAATAAAAGTGAAAATAACATTCGCAAAATTGCGCATATGAATGTTCGTGAACGTGTAGTTGATTTATTGCTTTATATTCATCGTAAATTTGGACAAATCAATGATTTAATTGATATTGATCTTTCTCGAAAAGAAATCGCGGATTTTGCAGGAACAACCGAAGAGCAAGCAATTCGAGTTATTTCAAGTCTTAAAAAAGAAGCTCTAATAAAAACGGTTGGAAAACGTATTGGGATTTTGGAAGTTTCAAAATTGCGCTCTGAAATTATGGAGCATAAATATTTTTGAAATTTTCTAACACATAGAAACATAGGATTTTTAAGCTATGTTCTTTTTGTCAAATGGAATGCCTTTTTTAAGAATGGCAAACTATGTTTCTATGTGTTAAAATGATTACGTACAAATACTTATTTTTTTCTGCCAATAAATCGAATTACAGAACCCGTTCCGTTATGGAATAAACCTTCGTTTAATTCGATTTCTTTTTCTTCTAATTCTATGATTTCATAGTTTGAGAAATCGCTTTTTATTTCTTCTATTGAAAATAGAGATTCAATATCTTTTGGTCCGCCAACTTTATCATTTATTGCAAGATATTCTAAATGTTTTTTGCCGAAAGCTTCAAAAATAATAACACCGTCTTTGCGTAATAGTTTATCAAGCTGTTTGTGAATCTCGGACTTAATTTCTGCAGGGAAATGAGCATAAATCAAGGCAATTACATCAAATTGTTCTTCTTTGAAATTCAGCGTTTCTAATTCGCCAACTTGATAATCAATTGAAACATTGTTGGCTTCAGCAAGTTTTAAAGCTTTATTTTTTCCTTCTTCACTAATATCAAAAGCGGAAACGTTCCAACCCAATTTTGCAGCAAAAATGGCATTTCGTCCTTCGCCTTCGGCAGGAAAAAGAATAGCGCTGGGCTTTAACTTTTGAATTTGTTCTTTTAAATAGTTGTTAGGTTCTTCGCCATATGCAAATTCTTCGTTGCTGTAGCGTTCATCCCATCTTTGGGTCCAGTTGTTCATTATTTATAAATTAAAATTAATTATTAAGGGTTTATGATCACTGTACAAAGTCCAATCTTTGTAATTTCCGACTTCAACACTTTCTAAAACTTCCATAAAATCATTTGAAACAAAATTTCTTTTCACAACTTGAAAAAAGAATAATTACTGCAAGTAATGGTAAATTTAAAAGTTTTTTCATGTATCAAATTTACCAATTTAAAAATTAGAATAATTTACATTAAAATAAAAAAAAACTACCCTTTCTCAAAATCGAAAAAGGGTAGTTTGTAAAATTTAGATCTACTAAAAATCTCTTATTTCTTCCAAGTAAAAATCCTTGGATTTACAGAAATCATTAGCCAAGCCCAATTGTTAGTATGACCGGCATCTCCGTTTTTCAAGAACTCTAAAGTTTTTGAACCAAACATTTGAGAATAACCTCCAGTTAGCGTAATATCTTTTTTGAAATTGTAGCCTGCAGTAAAATCGACCTCAGTTCCTAAGTAAGAATCAAGTTTTTCATTTGTTGGCGTCACAACATCAGCGGCAGATAAAAATACGTGCGGCATTAATGCAAACTGCCATTTTTTGACATTATAACTTAGTTTTAAGTAGGCATCTTGCAAACCAACGCTGTTTTGATGATTTCCAACATAAAAATAATCCATATAACCATTAAAAGCATGATTGGTTCCAAATATTGGATTGAACGATTTAATTACTGTACTGCCGTCATTAGTATCTTTTCCAGATAAAAATTCATAACCTAAACCAGCTTTAAAGGCATCAGAAACGTTGTACCCTAAATAACCAGCGGCATTCCATGCACTTACCTGTTTGTCTGTGCTTTTACCAGTTTGTCCATATAACCAGAAATTAGTATCTAATTTACCTGTTTTATAGGTTAAATAGGTTCCAAAAGTCTGTTTGTAATCTACCAATAATTTTGCGTCGGCATTGGCATATTCATATCCGGTATTTAGGGCTAATAAGCTCATTCCTAAATTACTGAAGGATGTGTGGTACCAAGCATATTGCATAGCTTTGTAGTTGGCAACAGTGTATGGAGTTTGCACTATATTTTCGGCATTTGAGTTGAAAGCAAATCCCATATCAAGCTGCTGGTTTTTTGGACGAAAAGTAACCAGTACTGCATCATGACTTTGTCCTTGTTGTAACCAATCGATTTCACCCATTATACGCTGATTGTCATAAGAGAGTACTTGGCGCCCAACTCTTGCGCTCCATTTTTCGGTGAAATTGTATTGTGCCCAAGCCTCAAAAACGGCAACTCCATTTTTATCTGCGGTGGTTGTGGTTGGTACATCTCCCCAGGTTCTAATGTTTTGAAAAGTTAATTTAACAATCAAATCATCTTGCTTAAAATTTAAATTTAGACGAGAACGCTGCGAGATTTGCGAAGTTCCTTCTTGACCTTCTGGCAGCAAAGTTTTGTATCCGTTTCGATATTCAAAACGTGGTCTTAATTGTAAGTTGGCATCAAATTCTTGTGCTTGCATGGCAGCACCAAATCCTAGAAAAAGTAAGGATAGAATTATTCTAGTTTTTTTCATATCTATGATGGTTTAATAAAAGACAAATTTATCTTATAATGATTTTACTTTTAGTGATATTAATCATATTTGATAATTATTTTTAAACTTTTAATACGCTTATTTTCTGTCTATTACTTTTGCCAAAGCCAGTTGTTTTTCGTTCATGATTTTAGTTACCGTATAATGCATCCAAACGAGACAAATGGTCGAGAATAGTAAAATAAAAATCCATGAACTTGACCAAATTCCTGTTGCGGTAAGCAAGTATCCAAAAATGATTGGACCTAAAAAGCCACCCAAGCCGCCAATCATTCCAACCATACCTCCAACAACACCAACCTCTGTTGGGAAATATTCTGGAATATGTTTGTAAACTGCTGCTTTACCAATTCCCCAAGAAATTCCGATTAAAATTACTAAAATTAAGAATACCCACATATTAGCATCGAATTTTATTACAGTAATTCCTTTTGCCAGCAGCTCTTTTTTCTTTACGGTTTGGTTCTGTGCTACAACAACTTGCTGCCAAGATGTTCGAGTTGGGAGAATTGCATTTTCAGAATTGTTTTCTTGTTTTTGTGTAATGTTAAATTCTGTCTCGCCAATTTTAATATTGTCTTTTGCAATAGAAGTTACTGTTCCTTTTTTTGTTGCAAGAACACCAGGACCTGTAGTAGTAATTTCCATTTTCGGAACCATTAATAGTGCACTTAAAATAACAGAAGAACTCAAAACCCAATACATAACTTTTCGTGCACCAAATTTATCTGATAAATAACCTCCAAAAGCCCTTATTACACCAGAAGGAAGACTGAACATTGTAGCAAATAATCCGCCCATAACTAAGCTGGTTTGATAAACGTTCATAAAATTAGGCAGGAGCCATTGAGAGTACGCAACAAAACAACCAAAAACTAAAAAGTAATAGGCTCCGAATCGCCAAACTCTAGCTGATTTTAGCGAACCAAGCATTTGGCGAACGCTTTTTGTATGGTTTTCAATTTTTTTATTTTTAGCAAAAATTAAGAAAGCAATTCCAATTAAAACAAGGGAAACGGCATAGATAATTGGAAGTATTTTCCAGCCATTTTGTGGATCTTCTAAAGAGAAATGATTTAATAACGAAGGCGCTAAAAAAGTGGTAATCGCAGCTCCTGCATTTCCCATTCCGAAGATTCCTAAAGCGCGTCCCTGCCATTCTTTTGGATACCAGATTGAAGTATAACCAATTCCAACGGCAAAACTAGTTCCTACCATTCCGAAGAAGAAACTAAGTAGAGCAAACATAAAAAAACTGTCGGCATAGGGAAGGAGGAACAGTGGAATTGAACTAAGCAGCAGTAAAAGTGAAAAGACATATTTTCCTCCAAATTTATCTGTGAGCATACCAATTGGTAAGCGCATAATCGATCCTGTTAAAATAGGAATTCCTAAGAGCCATCCAACTTGAACAACGCTCCAATGAAAAATTCCGTTATCGACCAAAAAGGTTACTAAAACCCCGTTTAATGTCCAGCAGGCAAAACACACTGTAAAAGCCAATGTGTTCAAAAATAAAATTTTGTGTGATTGAGATAATGAGTTTGTAGTTTTCATAGCACTTATATTTTTATGTAAAAATAAGTACTATAACTTAGTTAAAAGATGCTAAAACGCAGTTTTTGAAAAATAATTACGTATTAATACGTATTTTTTTAAATCAGTGAATATTCAGCAGCTTTGTTAGAAAGTTCCATTAAGTTTTTAACTTTCAACTTTTTCATCAGATTAAAACGGTGCACTTCAGCAGTACGTTTACTGATGTCAAGTGCCTCAGCAATTTCTTTGTTTCCTTTTCCAGATAATAAAAGAGTCAGAATTTCCTTTTCTCTTTTAGTAATCATCATTTCTTCACTTAGATTTTGTTTAGGTTCCAATGATGTTGACGAATTTGTAAGCTGGCTTATTAGAATTGAAGAAATATCCCCGCTAAAATATTTTCCGCCAGCAGCCACTGTGTGCAAGGCTTTCAAGAATTCTTCTTTACTTGAACCTTTTAGCAAATAACCATCGGCACCCGCTTTTATAGATTTTAATACATATTCTTCAGATTCATGCATAGAAAGCATAATAATTTTTACATTGTTATTTTCGCTTCTAAGTTTTTCTACTACCTCGATGCCCGTTAAATTTGGCATACGAATATCTACTATAAGTAAATCTGGTTTGCTTTCGACAACAACATCAAGTGCATCGGCTCCATCAATTGCTTCGCCAACGACTTCAATGTTTGCTTCATTTTCAAGTAAAGATTTAATTCCATCTCTTACAAAAACATGGTCGTCTGCCAGCACTACACGAATGATATTACTCATAGTTTACTTAAATTAGATTCTTGATTTTTTACGTATATTCATCTATAAAGAAGACGCTAATATACGTAATTTTTTAGATTTTAAATTCTAACATTAAAAATTCTAATGTTGGAAATTCTAAATTGAATATAGAATTGTCAGGCTGAGCGGAGTCGAAGTCCGCGCAAAGCAGCTCCATAATCTAAAGCGGGGCTCTTTGTAGAGCTATTTGCGAAGATTTGCTTCACCTTTTCGCTATCGCACGAGTTTCGTTCTTTGAAATGACAATGGGGTATTTTTGCGGGTAACTTTGTCAAAGTTTTCTAAGTGTAAAGTTTGTCATTCTGAGGAACGAAGAATCACACGCAGGATTCGACAAAGATTGGCACTTTAGATTATGGAGTTTCTAGTGTGATCTCTCCTTCGTCGAGATGACAAGATTGTGGGAAACTTTGTAAAAGATTGGCGAATTTGATTGTGGAGCTTTCTGGTGATCTGCTCCGCCTATTTGCTATCGTCCGGGTCTCCTTTGTCGAGATGATAAATTAGATAATTAGCCATTGTGTCAATTAGAAAAATGTGATGATGATTTTGTCGATTTACTTTGAGTGGGCTTCGACTTCGCTCAGCCTGACAAATGGAAGTTCGACGCTTAAGTAATTATCAAATTATCTAATTGACTAATTTTCTCATTTAAGAATCGGAATATTAAAAGTAATTCTGGTTCCTTCGCCAGGAATTGATTTGATGAAAACACGGCCATTAATGTATTGAATTCTTTCTTTCATAAACAATAAGCCCATTCCAGATTCGCTGTTTCGTTTTTTGTCGACAGCATTGATGTCAAAACCTTTTCCGTTATCGTCAATTATAATACTTAATAAAGTTTCGCTGTGTGAAAGTTGTACAATGATATGCGACGATTCGGCATATTTTATGGCGTTGTTTATGGCTTCCTGAGTTAGGCGATAAATATTGATTTCGATTAAAGAATCTAATCGCTGATTGAAATCGGTTTTGTTGTAGAAAAGAATTTCTTTTCCTGTTAGTTTTGAAAGTTCCTGCGTAAGTTTTGCCAAAGAGGAAACAATGCCGTGATCGCTTAATTCGGGCGGCATTAAGTTAAAAGTTGCCGTACGGACGCCTTTTATAATGTCTAGTGAAAGTTTCTTTAAATACTCAATTTTTTGTTCTGATTTTTCTCTGTCATCTAGATTGATGCTTTCTAAACTAAACTTTAAACCAGTAAGCATTTGACCAATTCCGTCATGAATTTCTTTTGCGATTCGGTTTTGCTCGTTTTCTTGGTTTTCAACAATTTTGCTCGAAATAATCTTTTGTTGATTGATTTTTTCAGTGCTGTTTTCAAGATTCAAACGTTCGACTTCGTGTTGTGCTTTTTTGCGTTCGGTAATATTAAAGCATACAATTAAAAGTTCCAATTCGTCTTTTTTGATCATAACAGGAACCATCGAAAGGTCAAGCCAAATCTCAATATTTTCTTTAGTAACAATTTTAATTTCGCCTTGCCAGCCGCTTCGTTGTTTTTCGAATATTAGTCGATCAAAGTTTATTTGTTCTTTTTCGTCTGCTGTTAAGACTTCAGAGAACTTTTTGTTAGATAAAAACTTGGTGTAATTGAGTAGTTTAGCAAATTTTTCACCAATATGAATAATCGAACCATCAGGTGCAATTCGGCAATAGAGCAAGGTGTTTTCCATTGCATAATTGAGCGACTTTAATTCTTTAACCGAATTTTCCTTGATTTCGCTTAGTATTTCAGTATCGTATGCGAGCTTTAACGCTTTCTTTTCAGAAGATAAAAGCTTGGCAATTAATCGTTCAATTTTTTTATTGGTTGGCCTAAAAATGAAAAGAAATTCTAAAAGCAATACCAAAAGTGTAAAACCGAAAATCCAGTATTCAATTCGGCGTTGTTCGGTTACTTTTTCGTGCGCTTCGAGATCGTATTGGGTTACAATCTGATTCATTTTAGAAAGAAAAATGCCTTCGTTTTCTAAAATTATGGTTACTAATTTTTGATTTTCTGTAGCTTGCTTTTTCTGCTTTAAATTCAATAAAAAAGAATCAGTTGTATTTGCAATTTTATTGAAAATTGGATTGATTTCAAGATATAATTTAGAAAGTGTTTCTGATTTTTCTTTTGGAAAGGCTAAGCTGTCACTGCCATTTTCGAGTGCATTTTGGTTTTTTTTCCAAAGTGATAAAACGTCATTTAAATGCGAAATTTGCTTTGCAGAAGCGTTGTCAGAAACATACTGCAGAATCAGAACTTCTTTTACGATTTTCTGACTCAGCATTCGTTGTTTTCCTGAAAAGTTTATGATTTTAGAATCGCTTAACTGTTGATTCAGATTGTATTGCACTAAAACCTGACTGATAATTATAGTTATCGCAATAGTAAGAAGCGCAAAAAAATACAGTCGTCGTAAATTTTTGAAAGTGATTTTTTCTTCTTCCTGATTGCTTTTCTTCATAAAGTCAGTTTACAATCCTAAAGATGCTTTTATAAGATTCAGATTTTCTTCAGAATAGTTTATTTTTAAGGCTTCCTGATGTCCTTTATCCGACATTTTATCCCAGGTTTTTTTGATGATATTTTTTAGTTTTTCTTCATCGTGTTTATGAACAAAAGGATCTAGGTAATATTCTAAAAACACAAGACAGATAACATCTTCTAATAATTGTGTTTCGTGATCTTTTTTAAGTAATTTTTTCTCTATTAAAAACGAAACGCGATCTATAAAAGTTTGATCGTAGCCTGCTTTTACTAGAATTTCGGCAGTCGTTTTTGCGTGAAATTTTTTTAATTCTTCTCTCCATTTCAAATAACCAACACGATCCATTGGGTACGATTCACGGGCAACTTTCCATCGACAGATGTGTTGTGCTTTTGACGCAATTTGAATTTCTTCAGATGCATTTGGTTCAAACTGCATCAATCTTTCGTACATCCTGTTTGAATACAATAATTCTTTTGGATATTCTTTGTTTTGGTCAGTTTCGATGTTTGGATCTTGTGCGTTTTCAGCATCAATCCATTCGCTTGCTTTTTGGAAAGGTGTAGTCATTTTTTGGTTTAATAATAGATTTCAAAGATACGGAATTAAGTTTTTTTTCGCCACGAATTTCACGAATTAGCACGAATTATTGTTTTGTTTTTTGCCACAGATTAGAGGATTTTTTGGATTTAATCTTGTGTTAAGTTTTTTTGCCACGAATTTCGCGAATCTCGACGAATTAAATTAGTGTAATTTGTGAAATTGGTGGTGAAAAAAAAATCTTTTTAATCTGTGTAATCTGTGGCTTGAAAATTAATCGATAAAACCAACAAAAACTTCGTTTTCAACTACTTTAATAGGATACGTTGCAATTTTAAAATCTTCTCCGTTTAAGTTTGAACCATCGACTAATGAGAATGTTTTTTTATGCATTGGGCAGGCGATTTTGGGAATATCATCAGTAGAACCTGTCATTCCTCTCGAAAGAACCATTTCCATTTTGTGAGGGCAGGCATTTTGGCAAGCATACCATTCGTTTCGACGGGCAAAATTAAAAATCGCAATTTGTTTGTTTTTGTATTTAATACAACCGCCGCGATTGGTTGGAAAATCTTCTACTTTACCTGCTTTGAACCAAATTGTTGCATCGCTCGCATGAACCGTTTCGTATTGATTTAAGATTTCTTCCATTTTGATTTAGTTTTGATTTAC
Organism: Flavobacterium sp. FlaQc-30; assembly: GCF_044005885.1. Lineage (NCBI taxonomy): Bacteria > Pseudomonadati > Bacteroidota > Flavobacteriia > Flavobacteriales > Flavobacteriaceae > Flavobacterium > Flavobacterium sp. FlaQc-30. Next base: position 538,783 of record NZ_JBIPCO010000002.1, read on the forward strand.
TGTTTCTTAGCCCTCTTTTTACAATCAATAGAGTTTGATGGCGCAGTAAAAAAGAGGGTAAGAAGGACAGCAAACGTTTAATGATTTTTTTTCTTTTTTGGAGCTTTATGGTGTTTTGCCACGAAGGCGCAAAGACGCTAAGTTTTTTCTTTAAGTTTTTTTATTTTGACTTTGCAACTTTGTGTCTTTGTGGCAAGATATTTTTTTAAGTCCAAGCTTTTGGCATTTTTTGATCTCTTAGCGGAACAAAAACAGCATTTTCGTCTTTCTCGTCTGAGTTTATAAAGTGATTGAAACGTTTTAATAATCTTGGTTTTTCTAGAACTTGTTTCCATTCGCATTCAAAAGTGTTTACTAAAGTTTGCATTTCAGTTTCTAAAGTTTCACAGATTCCTAAACTGTCTTCGATAATTACTTCTTTCAAATACTCTAAACCACCGTCTAGTTTTTCTAACCAAGTTGATGTTCGAATCAGCGGACCAGCGGTGCGGATGTAATACATTAAAAATCTGTCCATATATTTAATTACTGTTTCTTTGTCGATTTTTTCGGCTAGTAAAACGGCATGTTTTGGGTTTGCTCCGCCATTTCCTGCGATGTATAAATTCCAACCGCCTTCAACAGCAATTAATCCGAAATCTTTTCCGCGTGCTTCGGCGCATTCGCGGATGCAGGCAGAAACACCGCCTTTTAATTTATGTGGAGAGCGTATTCCTTTATATCTGTTTTCAAGTTCTATGGCAAATCCGGCGCTGTCGTCCATTCCGTAGCGACACCAAGCATTTCCAACACAGCTTTTTACAGCACGAAGTGATTTTCCGTAAGCATGACCGCTTTCAAAACCATTATCGATTAAGATTTTCCAGATTTTTGGCAAATCACTCAAATGTGCTCCGAATAAATCAACTCTTTGCGCTCCGGTAATTTTAGTATATAAATCGAATTGTTTAGCCACTTCGCCAATTACGATTAATTTTTCAGCTGTAATTTCGCCTGCAGCAACTCTAGGAACTACAGAATACGTTCCGTTTCGTTGAATGTTGGCTAAAAATCTGTCGTTTGTATCTTGCGTTGTAACATGTTTATTTGCTGTGTCGTTGTAAATACTTGAAAAAATTGATGCGACAACTGGTTTACAGATTTCGCAGCCGTCGCCTTTTCCATGATGATCTAAAACATCGTAAAAATTTTCATATTTATTGATTTTTACTAAATCGAATAATTCCTGACGGTTATAATTGAAATGCTCGCAAATGACTTCTTTTACCTCTTTTCCTAAAGATTTTTGAGTCGCTTTTACCAAATCAGAAACCATTGGTTTACAACCTCCACAGCCAGAAGTTGCTTTGGTTGCTTTTACAACATCTGAAAAGGTAGCGCAGCTTTCGTCTAAAATTTTACAACAGATCGCGCCTTTGGTAACATTTTCGCAAGAACAAATTACAGCTGTGTCCGGTAAATCCATAACACTTCCTAAACTTGAACCTTCAGAACCGTCGCGAGAACCTAAAATCAGATCTTCTGGATTTTTAGGTAGTGCCATTGCGTTGCTGTAAATCTGGAAAAGCGAATTGTAATCACTTGAATCTCCAACTAAAATTCCGCCTAAAAGTGTTTTTGAATCTTTGGTAACGTTGATTCTTTTGTAAATACCGCTTAATTTATTTTCATAAATAATGGCTGTTACATTTTCATTTTCGATAAAAGGATCACCAAAACTCGCAACTTCAACACCAATTAGTTTTAATTGTGTTGACATATCGATGGTTTCTCTCATGGTTTTATCTCCATTTAAGATTTGCTCGGCGGCAACATCAGCCATTTCGTAACCTGGAGCAACAAGTCCGTAAATGTTTTGGTTGTAAAGTGCCGCTTCTCCAATCGCGTAAATAGAAGGATCTGATGTCTGCATTTGATTGTTTACCACGATTCCGCCTCTTACGCCAACTTCAAGTCCTGAAACTCTTGCCAGTTCGTCGCGAGGTTTAATTCCGGCAGATATAACCAACATATCTACTTTTAACAATTCATCGTTGGCAAACATCATTCCCGTTATATTTTCTTTTCCATCAATATATTGCGTTGCTTTGTTAAGATGAATTCCAATGTTTAATTCTTCAATTTTAGCTTGAAGCATATCGCTTGCACCTTGATCTAATTGCCTTGGCATCAAACGCGGAGCAAATTCCACCACATGCGGATTCAATCCTAGATCTCTAACGGCTTTTGCCGCTTCAAGTCCTAATAATCCTCCGCCTAAAACTGCTGCTTCGGTTGCGCCTTTAATTTTTATCTTTTTGGCATAAGCCATAATTGCATCAAGATCTTCGATGGTTCTGTATACAAAAACGCCTTCTTTTTCAACTCCGTCAATTGGAGGCACAAAAGCTGATGAACCTGTAGCTAGAACTAAGTAGTCGTACGTATGGGTTTTCTCTAAATGAGTATGGATTGTTTTTTCGGTACGATTAATATCTGTAATTAACTCTGATGTATTGAGAATAATATTGTTTTCTGAGTACCAGTTGCTTGTTGATAATGATAAATCATCTGCAGTCTTTCCTCCAAAATATTCACTTAAGTGAACGCGGTCATAAGCGCGTCGAGGTTCTTCACCAAATACGGTGATCTGATACTTTTCTTGTCCTGATTTTGCGATGAACTTTTCACAAAATTTATAACCAACCATGCCGTTTCCAACTACTATTACTCTAATCATGATTTCTTTAATTAAGTATTACTATGCAAATATAAGTATTTATACTTATGTAAATACGTAAAGTAGTTTGTTTTTAAGTAAAAAAAGTTTGTTTTGAGTACGTATTTTATCGTAATCCTTTACGTAATGCGGTGTGTGAGTAAATTGGAATACTTATAATTATTTTAAATTTGAAAAGATTCTAAATAAGTAATTCAGAAAAAAATTGTAAATTCATAAGAAATTTACTTGTATTTGGTTAAAAATGATATTTTAAATAGAACGTTATGAAAAATATACTTTCACTTTCACTCTTGCTTTTATTTTCTTTGATGATAAGTTGTAAATCTACAGCTGGCAAAACTTCTGATAAACAAACGACTTCTGAATATGGATCTCAGGAAGATGAGATGAAGTACTATTTTACAGCAACGGGAAATGAGCCGTTTTGGGGATTAAAAATAGGAAATGACAATATTGTATTTACTTCTTTGATTCCAGGAAAAGAAAAACTTGTTTTTACACCTGTCGACGCTATAAAAGCTATGGATGCGAATGTTAAGATGTATAAAGTTAGTAATGAAACTTCATCTGCGACTATTACAATTCAGCAGTTAGATTGTCAGGACTCAATGTCGGGTGTTATTTCTCCTTATAAAGTTTCAATAGAAATTAAAAATAATACGGAATTACAAACCGAAAAATTAGGAGGCTGCGGAAAGTATAATACCGATTATCGTCTGCATGATATTTGGGTTTTGGAAGAACTGAATGGCTATAAAGTTTTTGCTTCCGATTTTCAAAAAGAAATGCCTAGAATCGAAATTAACTCAACAGAAAATAGATTTTCGGGATACGGCGGCTGTAATGCTATAAGCGGACAAATTTTTTATGAAAAGGATGTACTGCGATTTACAAGAGTTCTTTCGACTCTTATGGCTTGTCCTCAAGGAAATAAGGAAAGTGAGTTTACTAAAGCATTGCAAAGCACAACTACTTATTCTATTGAAAATAACAGATTAACGTTGTTAAATCCTTCTGCGAAGCTGTTGGTTTTTAGAAAGGTAGATTAATTTTGTCATTTCGACCGAAGGGAGAAATCACACACGCTAATCGACAAAGATTGTAGATATTCTTTGTGGAGTTTCTTGTGTGATTTCTCCCTTCGGTCGAAATGACAATACTATACTTAATTACTCAAGCAATTCCTTAGTTTCTTCCTCTTCGTCTTCTCCTTCGACAAAATCTAATTCTAAAGCTCTAACAGTTTGAACTGCATTTCCTGCAATACCACGAATAGAACCGTACATTCCTAAAGTATTGTGAACTACTTTTTCGATTTGTTTTTCGCGTTGTTTCCAGATTCTCTGCATGGCTCTTTTTTCAGAATCTAAGTCGTTTTGCATTTGTGTAAAACCTTCAACAATGCCTTCAATTTGTAAACGGAATTCGTTGCTGGTTAAGAAATCATACAACATCGACATTTTATCTCCTTTGTTTTCTTGTGCCTGAACTGCCTGACTTACCTGAATTAGTGATTGACGTAAAACAGCAGTCAGACCTTTAAATTCTTCATAAGTACAAATCCAGATTCCGTCTCGCATTCCCATTCTTTCCATTCCGTTTGGCATTACTTCGGTTACCAAAACACCAATATTGGCTCTTTTGGTTCTAATGTCATTTTTGAATTTCTCAATCCAAGATGGCTGAAAGGCTTTTGTTCTTTTGCTTTCGTAGTAAATTGAACCGCAGTTTTGTAATTCACGGGTATTGACAATTTGAAGACAATCGGCACCGTTAGCACCTTTTTTAATTTCGTCGATAGTGTCAAGCGGAAAATTATTTGCCAGCCATTCTTCAATCGCTAATTCCATTACTTCACCTTGCAATTGCATAGAACCTTGTTCTTGCTTGCGTTTCATTTCCTCGATCAGCTTTTTTTGATCGTCAGATTGTTTTTGGTATTCTTTTATCTTCAGTTCGTTTTTCTCTTCTTCTTGTTTGCGAATTTTATCGCGTTCCAGAACTAAAGTAGCGTTTAATTGTTTTTGTGCTTCGGCTTCAATGGCTTCTTTCATTTCCAGTTTTTCACGCTGAAGTTTTGCAATTTCGCCTGTCATTTTATTCAATTCACGAAGTTTCTCAGATTTTTCAGAAAGCTCTTTTTCCATCAAAAGCATGCGATCTTTGTTTTCTTCTTCGAGTTTGGCTTTTAGTTTTTCAGAAATTTCTTTTTCAGCAGTCTTTTTTTCGCGCTCCAAACGTTCGGCAAAAAGTTCATTTTCTTGTTTCTTTTTGGCTTCAAATTCGGTTTTGGCTTTTTCGAATTGCTCGCTTTTTAATTCCAGTTCTTTTGCCTGAGCAGCAGCTTTTTGCTGAAATTCTTTACGGATACTATCTTCTAACTGATGTTTTAAGATGTCATTTACGTCGATATTTTCTCCGCAGTTCGGGCACTGAATTGAAGATTGCTCAGCCATTTTTGTATTGATTTTATTAGGTAGAATTATAATTTGCTAAGGTATTTAAAAGTTCTCTTTTTATGATGTGGATTTCTGTACTAAATTGTAACGAATTTTTTTTATAGCCGCGAATTGCACTAATTTTCACGAATTGTTTTTTTTGTTAGGTGTAATTTAAATGGTTTTTGATTTTGGTTTTTACGGATTTCCTTTTTTCGTAAAAAAGATCTCATTTCATGTCATTTCGAGGAACGAGAAATCGCACTAGAAAATCGACAAAGATTGGTGATTCTTGTTGTATATTCTCTTTGTAGATTCGCGAGTGCGATTTCTCGTTCCTCGAAATGACAAATTGTATGCATTTCATTCTTGCAAAAAAAAACTTAGAGACTTAGCGATTTTGTGCCAACAAAAATTCAACAGCAGATCTCGTGATCTCAGAATCATCTTCTTTTGAAGTTATAATCGAAACATTTGTAAAAAGATTCACTTTTTTTAATTCAAGAAAACCAATTTCAGTATCTTGATTGTTTTTTACAATGTTGGATGGAACAATCGAAATTCCTAAGCCATTTTTGACTAATTGTACTATAGAATTTATATTGTTGGCTTCGTGAATAATTTTTGGTGTAAAGCCGTAAAAAGCGCAAAGTTCTAGTAAAACTTCATGATAATGTGGCGCATAATCTTTATTGAAGAATACGAAAGTCTCATCTTTTAAATTCAATATATCTTTTTCAGACTTCAATTGAATGTTATTTTTATTAAAAACAATTGAAAATCCATCTTGAAACCATAAATGGGATTGTATTTTTGGAGATTTTATTGGTGAACGAATAATTCCCATTTCGATTTTTCCTTGTTCTAAAGCGTCGATTTGTTTGGTTGTGGATACTTCAAAAAGTTTGAAATTTACATAAGGGAATTGTAATTTTAAATGTTTTATTAATTCTGAAATTACAGAGGAGTAAATCGAGCTGATGTAGGCAATTCTGAATTCGCCCGAAACATTTGTGGCAATCTTTTTTGTTTTTGCAGAAATGCGTTCCAAATTCTGAAAGATTGTTTTCACTTCCTTTTCGAAATATTTCCCAGCTTCCGTTAGTTCTACTTTTTTATTGTTTCGAATAAATAGTTTTGCCTGAAGCTCTTCTTCCAGTTCAATTATCTGACGGCTTAATGGCGGTTGTGAAATAAAAAGTTTCTCAGAAGCTTTGGTAAAGTTCAGTTCTTCGGCTACAGCCAAAAAGTATTTTAAGTGACGTAATTCCATGATACTTTTAAAGTATTGATAATTGATAAAAATAGTATTTTTAAAGTATTTATGAAAGTGATAGTTTTGGAAAAGAAAAAAAGAACTCTCTCGCAGATTTACTTTGCTGATTCGCTATCGCTTGGGTTGCAGATTGAGCAGATTATTAGTTTCGAAAAAAATCATCTTAACTACAATATTCCAATCAATAATAGCAAAAAGATTCGCTCAATCTGCTCGCGATAGCTATCGAGACTGCTAGAGATTAAAAAACATAGACTATGAAAAAATCAATTATTGCAGAAATCAAAGAACGATTTGATAATGATGTCGAACGATTTTCGAATTTAGAAACGGGACAATTGTCTACAATTGATGCTAAAATTTCGTTGGAATTAATTACGGAAGCTTCTAAAAGAATTGTTCCAAATGCCACTCATGTTTTGGATATTGGCTGCGGTGCGGGAAATTACACTTTAATGATGTTGTCTAAAGTGTCAGATTTAAATTGCACTTTGGTCGATTTGAGTTTGCCAATGTTGGATAAAGCTTTTGAAAGAGTTTCGTTAGAAACAAAAGGAAAAGTCGAAATTAAACAAGGTGATATTCGCGAAGTTGATTTAAAAGAAGACTGTTTTGATATTATTTTAGCAGGAGCTGTTTTACATCATTTAAGAGATGATCAGGATTGGGAAACTACTTTTACTAAAATATTTAAATTATTAAAACCGGGCGGCTGTTTTATGATTTCGGATTTGATTACGCAAGACACGGAATTGTTGAATGAATATACCTGGCAGCGCTATGAAGAATATTTGGAAGGAATAGGAGGGGCTGAATATCGTAAAAATGTATTTGAATATATCGCAAAAGAAGATACGCCAAGATCAATGAATTATCAATTGGATTTGATGAAAAAAGTAGGTTTTAAAAGCGTTGAAATTTTACACAAGAATATGTGTTTTGGTGCTTTTGGGGGAATTAAATAGCCACGAATTACACTAATTTACACGAATTATTTTTTTAATTGGGAAAAGAAAAATTAGTGAAAAGTAGTGTAATTTTTGGCTTAAAAAATTTATGCGATAACTGGCACAGGAAACTTATTTTTTAAATCAAAAACAAGTTCTGATGCTCCGTTTTGCTGCAGGTAATCTAATTTTTCAACTGCTTCTTCAAGCGTTGGAATATGTCCTATTGGAATCCACCACATTGCTGTGTGTGCTTTTCCGAATTTCAAAAACCATTCTTTTCGGCGTTTTAAAAATTCGCTGTGAAAGGTTTTGTACATATAATGTTCCAACGTTTCGATGTTTTTCCAAACCGAAACATTTACAATGATCTGTTCGTCATTATAAGGATTCAAGTTTGTCGCATTGTAGCTGTCATCTTTTAGGCGCCAGACAAATCCTTCGCTTTTTTCGGCTAAAGTGTTTACTAAATCTAAGTTGTCTACAAATTCTTTCATGATAGGATCGTTGATGTCGACACCTTTCATTTTTGCGATGTTAATTTCGGCAAGATGATATTGGCTCATATTTTATTGGATAAAGAAATGGCAATTTAATCTTTTTCTGAATAATCTTACAACAGCGAATTCACGAATTATTTTTAAAAACTTTGAGTATAAATTTTAAAAATAATTCGTGAATTCGCGGCAGAAAAAATATCTTATAAAACCTGTGCTGTTTTGTAAACCTGAATTGGAGCGGCAACAAAAGTTTCGCTTTTAGTGATGAAATCTTGCAAATGAGATTGGTTGTTATGAAGATCTAAGCCGGTTTGATCTTTCCATTCTTCCCAAATAATAAAAACATTTTCGGCATGATGAAGATCGTAGCGTACGCATGCAGCTTCTTTTCTAGTTTCGGTAACTAAATCATTCAATAAGCTGTGAAGCTGCTGCGTGTTTTCTTTCTTGCTTTTTATAATGGCAGTTATAGATATCATGGTTATATGGTTTTGAAAATTTGTGATAAATGGTTCGTGTATTCAGATTTAAAGATACTAATATTTTCAGATGTAGCACCTTTTTCGACATCATGAAAATGAAATCCGTCGAGTTTTTGCATTCCTACAAATTTGTTCATTTTATGAAAACCAAACATAGCGCCATCATCTACCGAAGTTTCTTCAAAAAATTCTCCAGGAAGTGTAAAAGCAGTTGCAGGTGCATTCCAACTTGTAGTCAGCATATATTTACGTCCGTGTAAAAGTCCGCCAGTTCCGTAATTAATGTCTGGATTTGTTCTGGTTCTTCCATCGCTCTTGTAAATTCCTTTGTTGTGTCCAGCGGTGAAAACATCGTCGATGTATTTTTTGAAAAGATTTGGCAATTGAAACCACCAAACAGGTGTGTGATAAACGATTACATCTGCCCAGACGAATTTTTCTACTTCTTCTTCAAGATTAATTTCTTGTTTGATGTCAGTTGTTTTTATTTCGTAGTTTTTACTTTTTAAATACTCAATTGTCCAGTCTGTAACGGTTTCATTGAATTTTCCGCCTGAGTGAGCGAAATTTTGACTTCCGTTGATAATAAATATTTTTTTCATTTTACGTTTTGTTCTGATGAATTCGTGATGTGTGAGGGATAGAGGCGGTATCCTTTTATGGAGCGATAGCGGAATAAAAGATATAGCCGAAAGCCCGATTCGCGGCGGCGAACACACCCAAATTCTTATTATTTAATTTTTGAGATTTATTTTGAAACTCATAGAGACATAGATTTTTCTTTTTTGGGAAAGAGAATGGAAAGAAACTCGTTTCTAAAACATAGTTCTCAAAGCTTGTCATTTCGAGGAACGAGGAATCACAATAGAAGCTTCGCAAACTAAGTCATCAATCTTTGGCGAGCAACGAGTGTGATTCCTCGTTCCTCGGAATAACAAACTACGTTGACTATGTTTGTTAATGCAAGTGAAACGCCTTTTATACGTACGGAAATCTATGTTTCTATGTGTTTAAATATTATTTTATTTTAGCAATTGCCTGATTAATAAATTCTAATTCTGAAGCAGATAAATCAAAATCCATCGCTTTTGCATTTGAAATGGCTTGTTCTGCGTTTCTTGCGCCAGCCAAAACAATTGAGATTCCTTTTTGTAAAGTGGTCCAGCGTAAAACTAATTGTGAGATCGAAATGTGTTTAGAATTGGCTAATGAGCTTAATTCTTCTACTAAAGTTTTTACTTGTTGAAGATCAAATTTTCCAAAATAACCATTACGATGATCGTTTTCTTTTAATTTGCCGTCTGTAAAATATTTTCCTGTAAGCAAACCTCTTTCCATTGGGCTGTATGCTATGATGCCAATATTTTCAGTAATTGTAAATGGAAGTAAATCTGTTTCAATGCTTTTGTTCAGCATGCTGTATGCAACTTGATTGGATGCGATCTGAACTGTTTTTTGTGCTTCCTGAATTTGAGAAACATTATAATTACTTACTCCAAATGCTCTGATTTTTCCTTGCTGAATTAAGGTTTCAACGGCTTCCATTGTTTCTGAAATTGGTGTTGTTGAATCTGGCCAGTGAATTTGCAATAAGTCGATATAATCTGTTTGAAGACGTTTTAGGCTTTCTTCAATTTCTTTTATGACGTTTTCTTTTGATGAATATTTGTAGACAGGAATTTTTTTGCCATTATCATCGGCATCAAAAAAGAAATCGCCTTTTCCGTTATTGCTTCCGTCCCAAACCAAGCCGAATTTAGTTAACAATTGTACTTTTGAACGATCGTAAGATTTTATAGCTTGGCCAATCATTTCTTCGCTTAAGCCAAATCCGTAAAAAGGAGCAGTGTCAATTGTTGTTACGCCGTGATCGATAGAAGCGCGAACAGAGTCGATTGAATCTTTCTTTTCGTTTCCGCCCCACATGTTTCCGCCAATAGCAAATGCACCGTATGTTATAGTTGATAATTCTAGTTCAGAGCTGCTTAATTTTCTATATTCCATGATATTAAATATTACGTTTTACAAATTTTTGACAAAATTATACCATTTTTATGAGTGTAAAATTGTATAATTTTGTCTTTTTTAGGTACATTTGCAACTTCAATAGATTCTTTAAGATTATGAAAAAAGAAAATTTATATGAACCGTTTACGGTTTCGTTTGAAACATTGGATGAATATCCAGATGTTGGGGATCGCCATAATTTCTTTGAATTGGTTTACATCTTGAGCGGAACGGGAAGGCAGTGTATCAATAAAAATATCTTTGAATATGATGCTGGACATATGTTTTTATTGACACCTGAGGACTGTCATAATTTTACTATTGAAACGAAAACGAAATTTTTCTTTTTGAGATTTAATGATATTTATTTGAAGAATTCGAGTCTTCAAAATGAAAATATTCAGCGTTTAGAATATATTTTGCAAAATGCAAATCATCAGCCGGGTTGTATTTTAAAGAATGATGCTGATAAGTGTTTGGTTAAGGTAATGATCGAAGCGATTTGTAGAGAGCATAATGACAAAGATGTTTATAATCAGGAATTGATTCAACAATTGGTAAATACTTTAATCATTATTGTTGCCAGAAATATTGCGAAATATTTACCGGAACAGGTGAATGTGGGAACTGAAGCTAAAGCAATGGATATTTTACAATATATTCAAACGAATATTTATTATCCTGAGAAAATAAAAGCAGAATCTATAAGTGATTATTTCGGAATTTCGAATACGTATTTAGGACGTTATTTTAAGAAACATGCCGATGAAACGATGCAGCAATATATTAGTAATTATAAAACAAAACTGATAGAACATCGTTTGCAATTCAGTGATAAGCGCATTAACGAAATTGCATATGAATTTGGCTTTACGGACGAAAGTCACTTTAATAAATTCTTTAAAAAACAAAAGGGCAATAGTCCGTCAGAGTTTAGAAAGACGATTCGATTGAGTGCATAAACACGGATTTCACGAATTTATACTATTTTTTTGCCACCGATTACACTGATTAAAAGGATTTTTAATTTTTGATAATTAGTGCAATTCGTGTTTTTAAATGATTTTTTTGATTACTCTAAGTTTATGAGTGTGCTTGTTTATTTCGGGATTGTAAATTCCGGTATGATCTAAACGATCGATGCGGACTTTTCCACTTGCGTGAATGATATAGTTGTTTTCCATGATGATTCCCACATGAGTAATGTTTCCTTCATCATTGTCAAAAAAAGCTAAATCTCCAGGTTCACTTTCTTCAATAAAACTGAGAGGTTCGCCCTCTAGTGCTTGTTGAGAAGCGTCGCGATGAATTTTGTATCCGTTTAGTTTGTAAACCATTTGTGTAAAACCAGAACAATCTACTCCAAAAGGTGTTTTTCCGCCCCATAAATAAGGTGCGTTTAGATACATAAAAGCAGTATTTATAAGTGCGCTTTTGGGTTTTATACCGCTGGTTTTTGTTCCTTCAAAATCAAAATTGGAAGTGTTGATTTCGTTATTGTTTAAAAACGTTAACGAAGCACCAAGCGGAATTGGGAGTAATAAATTGTTTGGAGAAGTGATATAATCAATTAAATCAGCGTTTAGAATAATGGCTTCTTTGCTTAATTGATTGTAGTTTTCTTCAGAAATTACCTGATATTGTTTTGAATCTACCCAGCCTTCATAATCATCGAACTGAATTTTTATGCGCGCCCATTGCTTTTGGCGTTCTAAAATTTCGATATGTTCGCCAAACAAAAGTTGTGTAACGATTTCACTTCTGTCGCTAGGCTCAGATCGAACGGGTACTATGGCAAGATTGCAAATTCCGAACATTTAGGGTAATTTATAAGTTTAAAAAAAATTAGGAGTCAAAAGTAGTCAATAACTCCTAATTTAAAGTATTATTATTTAAGCTCTTTCGATAACAATTGCTGATGCACCGCCGCCGCCATTGCAAATTGCAGCAGCTCCGATTTTAGCATTGTTTTGTTCTAAAACATTAATTAAAGTTACAATAACACGTGCTCCAGAGCAGCCAAGCGGATGTCCTAGTGAAACAGCGCCACCGTTTACGTTTACTTTATCGTTATCAAGATTTAAGATTTTTGCATTGGCTAAACCAACAACAGAAAAGGCTTCGTTGAATTCGAAATAATCAACATCTGAAATTGAAACTCCAGCTTTGTCTAAAGCTTTTGGTAATGCTTTTGCAGGACTTGTTGTAAACCATTTTGGTTCTTGCGCTGCATCTGCATAGCCTTTTATATAAGCTAAAGGTTTTAAACCTAATGCAATTGCTTTTTCTTCAGACATTAAAACTAAAGCAGCGGCACCATCGTTTATAGTTGAAGCGTTTGCAGCAGTTACAGTTCCGTCTTTTGTAAAAACAGGGCTTAAAGATGGAATTTTATCTAATTTTACATTAGTGTATTCTTCATCTTTAGAGAATATAATTGGTTCGCCGCGTCTTTGTGGAACTTCTACGGGAACAACTTCATTATCAAATTTGCCTGCATCCCAAGCTTTTGCACTTCTTTCATAAGACTGAATAGCAAAGTTATCTTGTTCTTCACGGCTGATTTTGTATTCAGATGCACATAAGTCAGCGCAAACTCCCATTGCGTTGTTATCGTAAGCATCTGTTAAACCATCTTTTTGCATTCCGTCCAGCATTGTTGCAGGACCAAATTTGTTTCCAGCACGCATTTGAACGTAATGTGGAATCAAGCTCATGCTTTCCATTCCTCCAGCAACTACGATTTCGGCATCACCGCAAGCGATAGCCTGGGCACCAAACATTACTGCTTTCATTCCAGAAGCACAGACTTTGTTAACTGTTGTGGCAGCAACTTCTTCTGATAATCCTGCAAAAAGGGCAGCTTGACGAGCTGGAGCTTGTCCAACACCAGCTTGGATTACGTTCCCCATGAAAACTTCATCAACTAATTTTGGGTCTAGGTTAATTTTTGAAAGTGCTCCTTTAATAGCGGCAGCGCCTAATTTTGGTGCGGGTACGGTAGATAACCCACCCATGAAACTTCCGATAGGTGTTCTAACGGCAGAAACAATCACAACTCTTTTGTTCATTTTCTGTTAATATTAGTTATCTAGCAAATTTACTGTTTATTTGAATAAATTCAAATTTTGCGTGAATTCGATTGGATTTTAAATTTAAGATGAAATTTTTGTTAATTCTATTCGTTTGATTGTGAAGTGTTTTAGAAAAAAGATTAAAAAAACTTTAAAAAAATCGCAAAAATAGTTGTGAGATATGGAATGTTGTCTTACATTTGCAACCGCAAAACAGAACACGTTTCTTGAGCTTGGAGAGGTGCCAGAGCGGTAATGGAGCAGATTGCTAATCTGTCGACGGGTAACCGTCGCCAGGGTTCGAGTCCCTGTCTCTCCGCTTAAATTTTGCCTTCGGGGTGTAGCGTAGCCCGGTTATCGCGCCTGCTTTGGGAGCAGGAGGCCGCAGGTTCGAATCCTGCCACCCCGACAAAACTTTACCATTAAGTTTTAAAAAAAAATGGTTCCATAGCTCAGCTGGATAGAGCAACGCACTTCTAATGCGTAGGTCGAAGGTTCGAATCCTTCTGGGATCACAACAAAAGCCACTCAATTTGAGTGGCTTTTTTGTTTTGCAGCATTTTTCAAAACCTGAAAATTGTTCTTTTAAAGGATCAACACTAAAACCTGTGGGTTAGCAATTAATTTAGCATATGTATTAGTTAGTCTGAAAAGAGAATATTCTACATTTCTAACGGAGAAAAGAAGATTATTGAGAATTATAAGAAGATTTCAATTATTTGGATTGATAATTTTACTTTTAAAACAAATAAGGTTTTTCTACTCTGCCTTAGAATACTTACTTTTACAATACTAACAGAACAGACAGGGATGAAAGCTAGAAAAAGACATTTGTTTATTGTAACGGCATTTTTATTATTGACATTTGGAACTGTACAAGGGCAGGAAAAAATTACAATTGTAGCGGCAGCCAATTTAAAAATTGCTCTGGACTCCATAAATACTGTTTTTAAAATTCAAAATCCAGGAATAAATACACAGATTACCTATGGCGCTTCAGGAAAGTTCTTTGAGCAGATTTCCAATAGTGCTCCGTTTGATTTATTTTTCTCGGCAGATATGGATTATCCTAAAAAATTGGAAGAGAAAAAATTGACCGGCTCTAAAATTAAAATGTATGCAACTGGAAAATTGGTGATTTGGAGCAAAAAAACAGATCCGAATAAAAGTAAAATAAACAGTCTTCTAAACAGAGATATTCGCAAAATAGCCATCGGAAATCCTGCAACTGCACCCTATGGAGAAAAAGCAGTTGAAAGCTTAAAATTTTATAAAATTTATGACAAAGTAAAAAGCAAACTGGTTTTTGGTGAAAATATTACCCAAGCTACTCAATTTATCACGACTGGAAATGCCGATATTGGAATAACTGCTTTATCTCTTGTGCTGACTCCAAACATGAAAAAAGAAGGAGGAAAGTACTATATTATTCCGCAAAAGAGTCATACACCGCTCGAGCAGGGCTGCGTAATTTTGAAAAATGCAAAAGGAAAGGCTGGTGCGGTCAAGTTTTATAATTTCATATCTTCAAAAAAAGCAATTGCTATTTTAAAGTATTATGGATATGATACAAAAGCACAATGAATATACTAAACGGAATCATATCGCAAATTCAATCTCATGAAGGTATTTCGCTTGTGAGAGTACAATCAAATGACGTTACTTTTTCGACAATTGTTCTCGATACACCAGAAACTTCTGATTACTTAAAAATTGAGAATCCTGTTAAAATTATTTTTAAAGAAACTGAAGTAGTGATTTCTAAAGATTTAAATCCAAATATCAGTACTCAGAATAAACTGTTATGCCGTATTGAATCTATTCAAAAAGGAGTGATTTTGAGCCAGATTAATTTGGTTTATGAGCAGGAGGTTATAAAATCTATTATAACAAGAAATGCTTGTGAAGAATTAGATTTAAAGGAAAATGATACGGTATTGGCTTTAATAAAAACAAACGAAGTAAGCTTGTCTGCACATGATTAATTTAGAACCCATATGGCTTACGGCAAAATTGGCTTTGATTACCACAATAATACTTTTTTTTGTGGCAATTCCTCTTTGTTATTGGTTGTCTTACAGTAGATTTCGCTTCAAAGCGGTTATTGAAGCCTTGATAAGTCTGCCTTTGGTTTTACCGCCTTCGGTATTAGGTTTTTATCTTTTAATTGGTTTTAGTCCAGAAAATGCCTTTGGAAAATTTTTATCTGATTATTTTGATCTTCGATTGGTGTTTACTTTTCAAGGTTTAATTTTAGCTTCGGTTTTATATAGTTTACCTTTTATGGTAAATCCTATTTTGTCTGGATTAAAAAATTTGCCGCCTGCACTTCAAGAAGCTTCTTTTACGCTTGGAAAATCAAGGTTTGTAACGGTTGCAAAAATTTTACTTCCCAATATACAAACATCGTTACTTACTGGAATTATTATGACTTTTGCACATACAATAGGGGAGTTTGGTGTAGTTTTAATGGTTGGTGGAAGTATTCCTGAAGAAACCAAAGTAGTTTCTATTGCGATTTACGAAGAAGTAGAATCGATGAATTATTATAACGCCAATGTTTATGCAGGGATTTTGTTTGTGTTCTCTTTTCTTATTTTGCTAACTGTTCATTTAATTAATAATAAATCCAGAAAAACGACACTTTATTAATGATACAGTTTAATGCTTATAAAATGCTTCAAACCGCTGACGGCGAACTGCCGTTGGATGTTTCTTTGACTTTTGAAAAGGGTCAATTTATTGCTATTTATGGTAATTCTGGAGCTGGTAAAACCACTATTCTTAGAATATTAGCAGGACTTACTGAGGCAGAAAAAGTATGTATAAAAGTAGGGGACGAAGTTTGGGATGATTCTCAAAAAAAGTTTCATCTTCCAGTTCAAAAACGTTCTATAGGATTCGTTTTTCAGGATTTTGCTTTATTTCCGAATCTGACGGTTAAAGAAAATTTGGAGTTTGCGTTATCTAAAAACGATTCAAACGAAATTGTTACTGAATTAATCGAACTTATGGAATTGCAGTCTTTGCAAAATAGTAAACCGCAAAATTTATCAGGAGGGCAAAAACAGCGTGTAGCTTTGGCAAGAGCGATTGTGCGTAAACCTGAGATTTTATTGTTAGACGAGCCGCTTTCGGCCTTAGATGACGAAATGCGATTTAAGCTTCAGGATTATATTTTAAAAATTCATCAAAAATATAAATTAACTACTTTGATGATAAGCCATTCGGCAGCCGAAATTTTTAAACTTTCGGATAAAGTAGTCGTTATCGACAAAGGTAAAATTACCAAGCAAGGAACGCCGAATCAGGTATTCGCTGAAAAGAAAATAAGCAGTAAATTTCAAATAACGGGAGAAATAATCAGCATTGTAAAAAGTGATATTATTTATGTTGTACAAGTGTCGTCAGGAAATAACATTATAAAAGTCGTTGCAACAGAAGATGAAATTGTAAATTATAAAATAGGACAAAAAGTGCTTGTGGCTTCAAAAGCCTTTAATCCGATTATTCAGATTTTATCCTAAATCAAAAAGCAGAAATGAATAATTGGAGTGAAAATACTCTTTCTAAATTCATAACAAAAGCCACTCAAATTGAGTGGCTTTTGTTATATATATTTATCAAAACATGAAATTGTTTCTTTTGTTGAATGTAAAATTTGTAGAGTGATAAATAGTGCAAGTTTCTTTAAATACTTGAATTCATGTGAATTTAGAATAGTAGTTTTTAAGAAATGCTTTTTAAGAAATCTAAAAGCTGTATTTCTCTTTTTATTATTCTTACCATAAATAATCCGAAAATCAATAAAAAACCAAATCCGCTTATCACGATATAAAGATAAAAACCTCTAGATAAATTTTCTTTAAAAACAGGTAAAAGGAATGTAAAACCAGCTACATAAGTCAGATAGATTATTGGTGTGCAGATGTAGTGGATTTTTTTTCTCCATTGGTAAAATTGAGAAGCCAGTTTACTGTATTCAATTAAGGTCGTGTCCGTTTTTAAGTTTTCCAATTTTTTTACACTAATCCATTCTAAGACTACACGAAATAGGAGCATTGTGATCATTATGCACAATCCAAAATTGAATAGTGTTTGTTTGTAAGCACCAACCCAAACATAATAATAGATCAATATTATTGCGGTCAGACTCAAAATTATTCTAGTCCAAAAATGATTGCGTTTAATTTTTTTAGTGTGAGCCTCAGCTTTTTTAATAATATCTTCGGCTGCTGGCTTTATATTGGATTCTGATTGCTGATCCCAAATATTTTGTAATTCTTCAAATGTTTTCATTTTGTACACATTGAGTTAAACTTTTCTTGATTCGATGGATTCTAACGCGAAGTGTTTCTTCGGTTATTCCTATTACTTCAGATATTTCGGGATATTCTATTCCGTCTAAAGTCATCAGAATGATCATTTTATTTGTTTCTTCAAGCTTTTGTATGCATTGATACATTTGTTGAAGCTGTTCGTCTTTTTCGTTTGAATAGTTTTCTGTAACGATCTGAGGCAGAATGTCTGTTCTGATTTCTTTTTTAGAAGATGATTTTCGTAAATAAAGAAGGCACGTGTTTACAGTAATTCTGTAAATCCAAGTGCTTATGCTGGATTCATTTCGGAATGTGTCTAATTTTTCCCATACCTTAATGAAAATTTCTTGGGCAGCATCTGAAGCCAATGAAATATCTCCACAAAAATAACCTTTGCACAAACGAAACACTTTATTGTAATGTTTGTTGTATATATCGTTAAATTGTTCTTTTTCAGCCACCTTATTGTATTTCTAGTTTTACTTTTTCTATAAACCACTCAGGTTGATCATACATTACAAAATGAGCCGAGTTTGCTGCGTAATAAATTTTAACGGCTGGCAGATTTTCATACTGCGCTTTATATGTGTTTTGCACGGTATTAAGATCTGGATTTGTTGCAGCTAAAATTACTACTGGAATTTTAATTTTGGCAATTTCTTTACGCAAGTCTAAATTAAGCATTTCGATATAACCATAAACATAGGTTTTTCTATCGACAGCATTCATCCATTCGTTGATCGTTTTTTGCTTTTCTTTGTTCAAACACATATAAGAAGTCGATTGTGAATTCATTGCGCTGAATGTTTTTTGATCCATAGCCAGCATCATTTTGCTTTGCGGATTATCGTACGGAATTGTTTCTCCTTTGTAATTAGGAATCATTAAAGCAGCACTTGAAGGTAAGGCATCAACTATAATTAATTTTTTGAATAAAGTAGGTTCTTCAGCAGCTAACCATAAACTCAAAGTACCGCCCAAACTATGACCAATTAAGGTCGCTTTTTTTAATTTTTTAGTTTTTACATAAGAAATAATTTGGTCTTTTATTGTAGAAAGCCACGGACTTTCGATTGGAGGAACAGTACCAAATCCTGCAAAAGTAAAAATGTGACATTCGTAATTTTTAGAAAGTTCGGCTACCGTTTCATTCCAAACTTCTCCTGTGCAGCCATAACCAGGAAATAATAAAACAGGCGCTCCTTTTCCTTTTACATCTACCTTAAAAGCGGTTTGAGAAAAAACAGATTTTGAAACAAGAAGCATAAATGCGATAATTAAAATTGATTTAGTTTTCATAACGTTAAATTTTAAAGTTTACCTTTTGATGCAGTGCTATATTATTTGTTACCTCCAAAAGGACGTTTTTTTTAAAAATAAATTACAATAGCGCATAAATAGGCGCTTAATGAATGAAAAAAAATGAAATAAGGGCTTTAATTAACTATTTGATAGTTGATTACTCGTGTTATTTAGCTAAACAATCGGAATGAAAAAACTAAAATTTTAGAAATGAAAATGTTCGTTTAAGCAATAGACATTGCTTTTTGCAAATCATTACTAAAGGAAGCAGTCGAAGTAGAATTGTGAACAAAAATATATTGGCTTTTATTTTTGAATTAAAGAGTTTAGTAAACTAGAAACGGCAGAATTATAAAAACGTCCAATTGGTAATTGTTTATTTTGAATATTGATATGATTTGCATTATAGCCGGATATTTTTTTTATCGCAGCAAGAAAAGAGCGATGAATTCTCAAAAACAAACCTTCAGGCAATTTATCTTCCATTTCGGTTATAGACTGGTAAGTTTTGTAGCAGTCTGACAGCGTATAAATCAGTAAATAATTTCCTTGAGATTCAAAATAATATATTTCATCAAGAAAAAGTTTAACCATTTTTCTTTCGCATTTTACAAAGATAAATGCACGATCTGTTTCTTGACTTTTAGAATGTAAAACGATCTCGTTTGATTCTCTTATTTTCGAGTATTTGCTTATGGCTTTTGTAAAGCGTTCTAATGAGATTGGTTTTAGAATATAGTCTACAGCTTCAATTTCAAAACCTTCAACGGCGTATTCTGTATAAGCCGTTGTAAAAATTACTGCTGTTTCTGAGGGCAGACTTTTGGCAAATTCGATTCCAGATTTCCCAGGCAGATTTATATCTAAAAAAATAAGATCTATTTTGTTTGACTTTATTGCATTTTGGGCATTTGATACACTAGTAAATTTGCCCTTTAGATCTAAAAAATCAAATTTGGCAATATGAAGTTCCAGCAAAATGGATGCAGGTAATTCATCTTCAATAATAAT
The DNA here is from genome assembly GCF_044005885.1 of Flavobacterium sp. FlaQc-30. Lineage (NCBI taxonomy): Bacteria > Pseudomonadati > Bacteroidota > Flavobacteriia > Flavobacteriales > Flavobacteriaceae > Flavobacterium > Flavobacterium sp. FlaQc-30. The sequence goes on from NZ_JBIPCO010000002.1 coordinate 558,861, forward strand.
ACAGTTAATTGCTGCCATCTTTTATTTTTATTTTTAAAGAAACAAAAAAGTTTACGGTCTCATTTTTTATGGTCAAAACGTGTGTGTCTGGATACAAGAGTTCTAGTCTTCTTTTTACATTCGAAATTCCTATGCCGCTGTTTACATTTTCAGGATACAGAGCAGGGTTTTCAGAAAGGCTGTTCTCAATTTTAACAACTAACCATTCATCACTTATAGTAATAGAAATGGTTATCCAGCCTTGATTGTTTTCGTCTAAACAATATTTATAACTGTTTTCAATAAACGGCAATATCAAAAAAGGTTCTATCGAATGGTTTTCTACAGAGCCATAAACACTAAAACTCAATTGAAGTTGATTCTCAAAACGCAATTGCTGCAGCGAAATATAATTTTTGAGGTAATCTATTTCATTTTCTAACGAGATGTTTTTGTTGTTAACATCATAAATAGAAAATCGCAGGATATCGGATATTTTTAAAACGATTTCAGCAGAATCATCAGATTTGCTGAGAATTTTAGAATACAAACTATTTAGAACATTAAACAAAAAATGCGGATGAAACTGATTTCGAAGAGAGGAAAGTTCGGCTTGCAGTTTTTCTGATAAAACGGTTTGTACTTTATTTTTTTCTTCGGCTAAATAATAAAATAGTTTAAAAGCTATTGGTATTGTAACTACAAATTGAAGTTTACTCACATTATACAAAAAGACAGGTGCCGATAAAAGAGGTTCAATTTTCCAGAATGTTAGATAATAACGCAGGATTATAAAATTGTCTATTAAACGTTGTAAAAAAGCAAAAAGCAGAATTAGAATAACGTAAGCAGTAATAAAAGTTATCGTTTTTTTCTTGAATAATAAACGAGGCATTAAAAACTCAACAACAATAGTGACAAATAGAATCTTAGGTAAAATACTATACCATTCGTTGCGCAATGCTGTAATAAAATCATTGGCAGGCAAACCCTGAATTAAACTAAAAAGTAAAATATAACCCAGCCAGTATAAGGTATACAATCTAATTATGAGCGATCTATTTTCAAGATCATATGCCATTATCTTCATTTTACTTATTTGTTTTTCTGATACATGTAAAAATAGTGCTTTTGTTTGAAACCTAAATTGTCGTTTGCAACGTAAACAATGTTGTTTGAATAAGTTGCTTTTTTAGAATACTGAAGAAAAATACCTTTCGGCAGTAATATTAATCTAAAAATAGCTTGAGATGAAAAAAACATTCTTTTTTTACTTGGTTTTAATGTGCTTCACATGTATTGTTAATGCCAAAAATATTGACGTTTATCCTACCAATTGGTGGACAGGAATGAAAACAAATTCGATACAATTACTTATTCGAAGTACAGATGAAGCCTTTTCATCAGCTGATGTAAGTATAAATTATTCAGGGATTAAGGTTCTGAAAACTCATCAGTTTTCAAACAAAAAATATCTAGCTGTAGATATTACAATTTTACCAGAAGCGGTTGCAGGAACTGTTTTTATTGAAGTTGTTAAAAACGGAAAAAAACAGAAAATTAACTGGCAGCTTAATGCTCGAAGATCAGGAAATGGCACCGAATATGCGCAAGGTGTAAATTCTTCAGATTTTATAGATTTGATAATGGTAGATCGTTTTAGTAACGGCGATCCGTCAAATGATCGGGTAAAAGGAATGAGAGATCAATCGTTAGACCGAAATCAAATGTACGATCGTCATGGAGGCGATTTGCAAGGTGTAATCAATAATTTAGATTATCTGCAGGGTTTAGGCATAACTGCTTTATGGTTTACACCTGTGATGGAAAATGATATGATGAACCGCACAGAACATGGTTATTCGATTACAGATCATTATAAAATTGATACTCGCTATGGAGGCGATAAAGCATACAAAGAATTAAGCAGTCAGCTGCACAAACGCGGCATGAAACTAATATTTGATGCTGTTTACAATCATTTTGGACTGTATCATTTTTTAGAACAAGATCAGCCGGAAAATGACTGGGTGCACCGCTGGCCAGAGTATACGCAGACAATTTATAGAGAACAGCCGTTGTTTGATCCATACGGAGCAAAATCAGATCAGAAAAAAATGAGCAATGGCTGGTTTGATAAAATTATGCCGGATATTAATCAGGATAATCCATACATGGCAAACTTTTTAATTCAAAACTGTATTTGGCATATTGAAACTTTTGGAATTGACGGTGTTCGTTTAGATACGTACACGTACAATGATTTGAATTTTGCAAATAGATGTAATCAAGCCATTCTAAATGAATTTCCTAAGATGTCTATTTTTGGAGAAATCATGGTTCATGGCGTTGCGAATCAAGCTTATTTTGAACAAAATAATATAGAAACGCCTTTTAAAAGTAATCTGCCATCAGTTGTTGATTTTCAGAGTTTGTATTACGGAATTATTCCTGCGCTTACACAGCCATTTGGCTGGACAGATGGTGTAAATAAATTATATTATACTTTAAGCAGTGATTTTTTGAGTAAAAACCCAATGCAAAAAGTATTGCTTTTAGATAATCATGACGAGCCTCGTTTTTTCTCGGTTGTCGGTGAGAATGTAGAGAAACAAAAAATGGGTTTTCAATGGCTGTTAACCTGCCGTGGAATTCCGCAATTGTATTACGGTTCAGAGGTTTTGGTTAAAGGATTTAAAGCGCCAGACGGCTTGGTACGCAGTGATTTTCCGGGTGGATGGAGTACTGATGCAAAAAATGCTTTTACAGGAAAAGGCTTAACAGATGACGAAAAATCGACTCAGGATTTGGTTCGAAAACTAGCCAATTTTAGAAAAACATCTTCGGCATTAACCACTGGAAAATTAATGCATTATGTTCCAGTTGATGGCTTGTATGTTTATTTTAGATATGATGAAAAGCAAACGATTATGTGCGTTATGAATACGAGTAATGACGCTAAAGAAGTCGATTTTCAGAAATATATGGAGAGAACAGAAGGATTCAATTCAGCTAAAAACGTTGTGACAGATGAAAAGTTTTCATCCCTGAAAAAAACATCGATACCTGCGATGAAAATGTGGGTTTTGGAATTAAATAAATAATTCAGGTTTTTAGTGATGAAATTTTATTTTTAAGATTTAGAATTTAAATCAGCACAAAATATTGTATTTTTAGGGTAATCTATTTTTATCAGAATAAAATAGAACTTAATTGCTGAAAGGAAAAATACAACCTGTTTCAGTATTTTACATTATACCACTTGAATAACAATAATAGTAAACAAATTTAGAATGAGTAATATAAAAAAACTTAAGGCAGTAGCTTATGGCGAAGTGCTTTGGGATGTTTTTGTCAATGAAAGAAAAATTGGCGGTGCACCTCTTAATGTCGCAATGCGAATGAAAACGTTAGGATGCGAATCGGCAATGATTAGTTGTGTAGGAAAAGACGCAGATGGAGAAACAATTATTGATTACGTAAAAAGTTTAGGACTTGAAACTGCGGCTATTTTTAAATCTGAGGAATTTGCAACAGGATTAGTAAACGTAGCATTAAACGAGCAAGGATCGGCAAGTTATGAAATAAAATACCCATCAGCTTGGGATAAAATTGTATTGAATGATTCAGCCAAAGAATTAGCCGCTAATGCAGATGTTTTAATATACGGCAGTTTAGTTTGTCGTGATGAAGTATCAAGAAACTCACTTGACGAGCTATTGAAATCAAGCGTTTACAAAGTTTTTGATGTGAATTTAAGAAAACCTCATTATACATATGAAATTATAGAACATCTAATGAATTCGGCTGATTTTATAAAATTTAATGATGAAGAATTATTAGAAATTACTTCCGTAATGAATTCTCCTTTTTCCAGCTTAGAGGAAAATATGCAGTTTGTTGCCGAGAAAACAAAAATAAAAGCCATGTGTGTAACTAGAGGTAAAGACGGTGCTTTATTAATGTGGGAAGGACAATTGTATGAAAACAATGGTTATCCTGTAAAAGTAGCGGATACAGTAGGAGCAGGAGATTCATTTTTAGCAGCCTTAATTACGTCGTTACTCACTGGTAAAGAACCTCAAAAAGCGATTGATTTTGCCTGTGCAGTTGGCGCTCTAGTTGCCGAAGCACCGGGAGCAAATCCTGAAATTTCTCAAGCTGGAATTGAAGCTTTAATGAAAAGAGTTAGAGCGTAAAATATAAAATCTGAAGATTCAAAGCCGTTCTATTGAACGGCTTTTTTGTTTTCGAATTAAAAAGATAGTCTTTTTTGATTTTTGTAATGCTTTGTTTTCGTGTGTTTTAACTTTTTTTTTATTAAATTTGATGTAAGAATTTCTAGCCAAGACCATTATGGAAAAATTAAAACGCCCGGTGTATCTTAAAGCCGGTACTGATGATTTTTTTAAGAAGTTGCGCACAGAAGTGAACGAAACGGTATTACAAAATTCATCATTGTACCTATTCAACATTATTAAGTCGTTAGGACTTTTGGTACTTTTCTTTTCCTCTTACACTTGTATTTTACTGTTTGGAAACAGTACCCCTTTATTATTCTTTTTCTATATTTTGTGCGGTATAACTATGATCGTACTTTTTATAAATGCTTTTCATGACGCCGCGCATGGTGCCTTATTCAAAAAATCAAAACATAATGAATGGTTTATGTATGTGCTGGAGCTTTTTGGAGGCAATCATTGGCTTTGGACAAGACGTCATATCAATCTTCATCATGCATATCCAAATGTTCCCGATTGGGATATAGATATTAAACAAAGTGACATTATAAGGATTTTTCCAAACAGCCCATTGTTTAATTATCATAAATATCAGCATATTTATATGTGGTTTATTTATCCGTTGTACAGCTTAAATTGGATTTATATTAGGGATTTCAAAGACTTTTTTGGAAAGAGAAATAATTATGTAAAAAAAGTGGTAGAGAACATTCCGCAAAAAGAAATATACAAGCTGTTTTTAGCAAAAGCCCTTAACTTATTTTATCTGCTTTTTATTCCTATGATCGTATTAAAGCAGCCTTGGTATATAGTTTTAGCAGGCTGGTTTTCGATGCATTTGTGTGGCAGTATGTTGGGAGTTGTCGCACTTGTGTCAACACATGTTGATGAAGATGCACATTTTCCAGAAACCGATGAAGATGGAAATTTATCAGCAACTTGGGCCATGCATCAAATGATTGTTACTAAAGATTTCAGCACCAACAGTAAATTGGCGAATTTTTTATACGGAGGGTTTACACATCATGTTGCCCATCATCTTTTTCCGGGTGTCGGACATACTTATTATCCTTATATAACCCCAATAATTATGCGTTATGCTGAGGAGTATGATCTTCCTTATACTTCCTATCCGTTTTATCATGCAGTTCGATCACACTTTAGAATGCTCAAAAATAAAGGCGTGAAAGAAAATATTATGATGACAGGCGAAATATAAAGATTTGTCTTAGTTAATTTCTAGCCCATTACATTGAATTTTATTGTGGCTGTAATGCTCCAGAGGAGCAAAATAGTTATAGTTTAATTTACTCTCCTTTTTATAAAGCCCCAGCGGGGCGGCATTTTATAGGCCCTAAATATTTCGCTCCGCCGGAGCTTTAAATCTTTTTCAAAAACTCTGGCTATAAATATTTTGCTCCTCTGGAGCATTTTTAAGACTAATTTTTAGAGTCTGTAAAAAAAACGATTACATCAAAAGGTCTAATTCCATCTTTTTCAATAAGTATGTAGTTAAAAATGTAAATGAAAAGTTAACGATTTGTAAATACAATATACAATTAGAGGCTTATTCATTAAAAAACCGTGTTTGACTTAGGTATTTTGCTTTTTTTGGAAAAATTTAAGAATTGGTTACTTTTCAAATTACTATATTTGGCCCACCATCAAGAAAAGTATACTCTTTTCAAACAACAAATATGTAATCCTTCGCTTTGCGTTCATGAAACAAATTAAGTTCATAAGTATTATTTTACTCTTTCTGCTCACTTTTACAAGCAGTGCAGAGTACTTTAAGCACCCTTCTGAATTTTCAGTTTGTCATGGTCAGGATTTCCTTTCAACATCAGAAATACCAGAGGTTTTACCTTCAGCACTAATTATATCCAAAGATCTGGATATACATTTTATAGTCAAAAAGAAGATGAAATCTCGTGCAGTCTCTTCAGACAGCAGTATTTTAAAAAGTTTATATTTTACCAAATTAGTACATTTTAAGGTCTTTGAAGACAGCTTAATTTATGGTATAGCAAACATATATCAAATTCAGCGTCATACACATCTTCACTTGTACCAGCTTTTCTAGATTTCCCAATTCCCTTTTATTTTTATATACAGAAACAACTTTCTGCAATACTGCCTTGTATTTGTTTTATAAAGGTATTTGCGCTATAAAAATATGCCCTAAAACGGTACTGCTCAAAACAATAAGCAGTATACGATAAACTCTCTATTTTCAGTATTTAACCCATTTACCACTCCCTATAAATCAATATAGGGAGCCAGTATATTTATGTAATTTTTAAAAAACAATTATGAGCATTAGTAAAAAACAATTCCTTTTGTACGCATTCTCTGTTTTATTTCTAGCTTCTTGCGGAGATAAAGCCGAAAAAAAATCCGCAAATATAAAAACACTGCCTGTATATAAGGTAACTGTAAAAGATACCATCGTTTCAAATCGATTTGTTGCTGATGTACATGCTAAAAATAATGTCGAAATTCATGTTCGTATACCTGGATTACTAGATAAAGTATATGTAAGCGAAGGACAAAGAGTAAAAAAAGGACAAATTCTTTTTAAGATCAGTGACGTAGAACTTCAAATACAACTTTTAAAAGCCGAAGCTGTTTACAAAAGCACATTAGCAGATCTTCGAATTGCAACAGTTGAACTAGAGCAAGCTCAAACTCTTTTTAATAAAAAAGTAATTGCTGACAAAGAATTAGAATTGTCAAAAGCAAAGCACGATGCAGCAAACGCTAAAGTTGCTCATGCCTCGGCAGAAAGAAAAGCGATAAAACAGCAAATTAGTTTTACAACCATAACAGCACCTTTTGACGGAACTGTAGATCGTATACCATTTAAAGAAGGAAGTTTGGTAGAAAACGGCTCTTTGTTGACTACAGTTTCACAACTAGACGATGTATATGCCTATTTCTCGATACCCGAAAATATTTATTTTCAAATGATGGCAGATAAAAGTCTTAATACCAAAGGCGATATCAAATTAGTATTGCCAAATGGCATGGTTTACGGTCAAACTGGAGAATTAAAAACAGCCGATGGAGAAATAGACAGACAAACAGGTTCTATTCAATACAAAGCCAAATTTCATAATCCGCAAGGTTTTATCAAACACGGAACATCTGGAAAATTGATTATTTCAGAGCCAAGAACAAATGTTGTTTTAATTCCGCAAAAAGCAGTTTTCTCTATCCAAGACAAGCAATTCGTGTTTGTAGTTGATAAAGGAGGAATTGTAAAAATGACCAATATTGTTATCGGAAGCACTCTTGATGATGTTTACATTTTGAAAAAAGGATTAAAAAAGAACGATCTTATTGTACATGAAGGAACTCAATCACTTCGAGATGGAGATAAGATTAACATTAGAGACGCACAAAGTGTAAGCTTATAAGCCATTACATAATTATTACTAAAAAAATATAAAATGATAGAGTTGTTTATCAAAAGAAAAATATTGTCACTTATCATATCCGTGATGATAGTACTTTTGGGGTTATTGGCTTTGTTTCAATTACCCATAACGCAGTTTCCAGATATTGTACCGCCGTCGGTAACCGTAACGGCAAAATATACAGGTGCCAATGCCGAAGTATCGGCCAATGCCGTGGCACTACCTTTAGAACGTGCTATAAATGGTGTGCCGGGAATGACTTATATGTCGACCGTTACCTCAAATGATGGTTTAACCCTAATTCAGGTTTTCTTTGAAGTAGGAACAGATCCTGATCTTGCTGCTGTAAACGTTCAGAACAGGGTAACAACTATTCTTGACGAACTTCCAGAAGAAGTAATACGAGCCGGAGTTACCACCGAAAAGGAGGTAAATAGTATGTTGATGTACTTAAATATTACAAGTACAGACAAAACTCAGGACGAACAATTTATCTTCAACTTTACGGATATTAATATTCTTCAAGAGTTAAAACGTATTGATGGAGTAGGTCGTGCGGAGATTATGGGACAGAAAGAATACTCGATGCGTGTATGGCTGGATCCGCAAAAAATGCTTTCTTATAATATTTCGGCAAACGAAGTGATAACTTCACTGCAAAAACAAAATATTTCTGCAGCTCCCGGTAAAGTTGGAGAAGGATCTGGACAGCTTGACAATCAGCTTCAATATGTAATTAAATACGGAGGAAAATTCTTTGAACCAAAACAGTATGAAGAAGTACCGCTTCGTGCCAATTCTGATGGAACAATCTTACGTTTAAAAGATATTTCTAATATCGAATTTGGAGCAATGAGTTACGGAATGGTTTCTAAAACTGACGGAAAACCTTCGGCTTCCATCATGTTGAAACAAAGACCAGGTTCTAATGCCTCTGAAGTAATTGCCAGCGTAAAAGAAAAAATGGCAGAGCTGAAAATATCGTCTTTCCCTCCTGGAATGGATTATAATATTGCTTATGATGTATCACGTTTTCTTGATGCTTCAATCGATGAAGTTTTAAAAACATTAATAGAAGCCTTTATTCTAGTAGCTTTTGTTGTTTTTATATTCCTGCAAGACTGGCGTTCTACGTTAATACCAGTATTGGCAGTGCCAGTAGCCTTAATTGGTTCATTTGCCTTTATGTCGATGATGGGATTCTCTATAAACCTGCTTACCCTTTTTGCCCTAGTACTTTCCATAGGAATCGTTGTCGATAATGCTATTGTAGTTGTAGAAGCCGTCCATGTTAAAATTTCTGAAGAACATATGGCGCCTCTGCCCGCAACAATTAGTGCAATGAAAGAAATAACAGGAGCCGTTATTGCGATTACAATTGTTATGGCAGCCGTGTTTATACCAGTTGCATTCTTGAGCGGTCCTGTTGGAGTTTTCTACAGACAGTTTTCGCTTACTATGGCAATTAGTATTGTAATTTCAGGAATTAACGCCCTTACATTAACACCAGCTTTGTGTGCTATAATGCTTAAACCACACGATCCAGATAAAAAGAAAACATCATTATTAGATCGTTTCTTTGTTCGTTTTAATGCGTGGTTCGACAACATTACTTCGAAATACATCAGAGTATTGTCAAAATTTGCAGATAGAAGTTCGATGACTATTGGACTTTTAGTTTTGTTCTGTTTCCTTACTTGGGGAACTTCGAAGTTCTTACCTTCAGGATTTATACCTTCTGAAGATCAGGGAATGGTGTATGTAAACGTAACTACACCACAAGGAGCTACGGTAGAACGTACCGAAAAAGTACTTGATGAAGTAACTCGCATCGCCAAACAAATTGATGGAGTTGACAACGTAACAACTCTTGCCGGTTACAGCATCGTTACTGAAATTGCAGGAGCTTCATACGGTATGGGAATGATAAATCTGAAAGACTGGAAAGATCGAAACATTTCTGTAAATGAATTTATTACCATGCTTACGCAGAAAACAAAAGGTATCGCAGATGCACAAATTGAAGTTTTTGCACCGCCTACAGTTCCCGGTTTTGGTAACACCAGCGGTTTTGAATTACGTTTACTGGACAAATCAGGTGGAACGATTAATAATACCGATGCAGTTACTAAAAACTTTATTAAAGAATTGAATGCTTCGCCAGAAATACAAAATTCATTTACAAGTTTTGATGCTACATTCCCGCAGTATTTAATACATATTGATTATGATCTTGCGGCCAAAAAAGGAATCTCTGTAGACAATGCTATGTCTACCTTGCAAACCATGCTGGGATCGTTTTATGCCACAAACTTTATTCGTTTTTCTCAAATGTATAAAGTAATGGTACAGGCAAGTCCGCAGTTTAGAAAAAATCCAGAAAGTATTCTAGACATGTATCTTAAAAATGATGCAGGGGAAATGGTGCCATTTTCAACATTTATAAAACTAGAACGAGTTTACGGCCCAGAGGTTTTAACCCGTTATAATATGTATATGTCAGCCATGATCAATGGTGAACCAGCCGATGGATACAGTTCTGGAGAAGCCATTGCAGCCGTAGAAAAAATCGCTGCCGAAAAACTGCCAAGCAGATTCGAGCTCGAATGGTCAGGAATGACACGTGAAGAAATTCTATCAGGAAACCAAACCATTTACATTTTTGCCTTGTGTATTCTTTTCGTTTACTTATTACTTGCTGCACAATACGAGAGTTTACTGCTTCCGTTTCCAGTGCTTTTAAGTTTACCTGTAGGAGTTTTTGGTTCCTATCTTGCATTACTCGCAGTAGGCTTAGACAATAACATTTATGCTCAGGTCGCCTTAGTCATGCTTATAGGACTCCTCGCCAAGAATGCCATTTTGATTGTAGAGTTTGCGATTGCCCAGAACAAGCTGGGGCAAGGAATTACCGAAGCTGCAATTGAAGGCGCAAGATTACGTTTCAGACCTATTTTGATGACCTCATTTGCTTTTATTTCTGGACTTATACCATTGTGTATTGCCTCAGGAGCTGGTGCAATTGGAAACCGATCTATTGGTACTGCAGCTGCAGGAGGAATGTTAATAGGAACTGTTTTTGGACTGGTAATAATTCCGGGGCTTTACATCCTGTTTGCAAAAATTGAAAAAGCTTGGAATAAATAAATGAAAACAATGAAAAATAATTTTAGAAAATTTCTTAAACATACAGAGTCAATATATCTCATTACGAATAAATCAAAATATGTACTTGTAGTTGTGTTTTTAATGTTACTTTCTGCCTGTTCTGCCCCGAAAGAGGCAGAGCAGCAGAAGGTAAAAACACTGCCTGAAAATTTTGCCTCAAATCCAAAAACAACAGACAGCCAGCAGACCTTTACACCGTTAAAAACAGAATCGTATTTTAAAGATCCAGAGCTGGAAAAATTGTTAGACATAGCGGTAGCTCAAAATCCTGATTATTTAGCAATGCAGCAAAGAATTCTCATTGCAAATTCACATCTAAAAGTGGCAAAATTGGCTTTACTGCCATCATTTGATATTGGTGCAGATGTTTCAGGAACACATTACGGTAAATATACTATGGATGGTGTAGGGAACTTTGATACTAATTTCTCGCAGAACATATCAGAAAAACAAAGAATTAATACCGATGTAACGCCTAATTTATTTTTAGGAGGAAAAGTATCTTGGGAAGCTGATATATGGGGAAAACTGAGCAATAGGAAAAAAGCTGCCCAACAAAGATTTCTTGCATCGCAAGAAGGAGTAAGATTGTTGCAGACAAGATTATTGAGCGATGTTGCTGAGCTTTATTTTAAGCTTATTGCGCTCGACAAGCAAAAAGTAATTTATGAGCGAAACTTAAAAACGCAGCAGCGTGCCCTTGATATTGTTTCGGCACAACGAGCAGTTGGTAAAGCAACAGAATTAGCAGTGCAGCAATTTAATGCTCAAAACAATAGTATTTTGGCTGAAGCCGAAGAATTAAACCTTAGTATAGATCAAACAGAAAAAGCTTTGCTGACTCTTTTAGGTGAATACGGAGGTAAAGTAACCAGAAGTAAAGATTTTCTATCAGGACATCTTGAAGTGCTGAATCAAAAAATGAGTGTTGATTCTATCATACATAACCGACCAGATGTGTCACAAGCTTATTTCGAATTACTGGCTACAAAAGCGGATGCCAAATCGGCGAGAGCGGCTTTTTTTCCAACAGTAAACTTAGGAGGTTATGTTGGTCTTAATTCATTCTCTTTTGCAACATTCTTTGACAGCGGATCATTTGCTTGGCAGTTATTGGGCGGAATTACTGCGCCAATATTTAATAAGGGACAAATTAAACATGAGTTTTTTACTGCCAATCGCAGACAGCAGATCAGCTTTTTAGAATATCAAAATTCAATCACAACTGCTTACAATGAATTGAGTGCGTTATTGTATCGTACAAAAGCGTTTGAAGATGTTTTAAAATACAAATCAAAACAAGTTGAACATCTCGAAATTGCAGTAAATGTGTCAAATGATTTGTATTTGAGCGGTTATGCCAATTATCTGGAAATAATAAACGCACAAAAAGACATGCTGCAAGCAGAACTTGATTTTGTAGACATACAATTTAAAAATGTAAGCTCACAAGTATTGTTGTACAAAGCTTTAGGAGGAGGAATAAATTAAAAATTTCTTCGATACTATTTTCTAATAAAATGCGTAAAAGTCTAAGACTTTTGCGCATTTTTTTTGCTGTTTAAAAACTTATTTATATGAGAAAAATATTCATTTTTAATTAGTTGGGTAATATCATTAAGTTAAGGAAAAATCTATAATACTGTAGCAAGCAAATATCAATATTCACACTGTTTGTCATTCCGACGAAGGAGGAATCTTCGTACGTAACTCCGCAACGAAAGCCCAATCTTTGTAGAGCCTCTCGCGGAGATTTCTCCTTCGTCGAAATGACAATATTGTGTTTAAACTTTGCGTTTTAGTGCCTTTTCGAGATTAATTTTTGTCTTCAAAAATCTTAATTTAATGATGTTTAGCTAAAGCTGGAGGCTGTTAAATAAATTTAATACTCTAATAAAGCGTTTCACTTATTTTAAACACAGAGAGTTGGCTATGTTCAAGGAATATATTTCTCTTTTACATTCTTTGTTGTGCAAGAAAAATCTATGTTTCTATGTGTTTATTTTTTTCATCACTCATGTTAAGCGAACAGACAAAGTAATTACATCCGAAGTGTTTATCTTTAAAATATTTTAGGAAGAAAACCGATTAAATAGGAGATTGGCATTTTTTTGAGTAATTTCATTTTTTCAAAATTTAAAATTCATGGTACAATTAACCAAAACTCTTTTTGTAATCGCTTTTTTTTCAATTATAAATGCAAATGCTCAAAACGAAACATATGCAAGTCCTAAAGAAGTTGCAGATACAACTTTTGTAAATTTAAAAGACTATAGCAAAGATTTTGTGTACGATATGAAATATGCGACCGAAGACAATTTTTTGAAAGCAAAAGTATACGATTGTGCAGAATGTTTACTGCGCTATAAAACAGTTAAGGCTTTAATCGCCGCCAATAAAGATTTTATTGAGAAAGGCTATAGAATTAAGCTTTTCGACTGTTACAGACCTTTATCAATTCAGAAAAAAATGTGGGAGATTGTTCCAAAACCAGAATATGTTGCAGATCCTAAAAAAGGATCTATACATAATAGAGGAGGAGCTGTAGATATTACATTAGTCGATTCTAACGGAAAAGAACTGGAAATGGGAACTTCTTTTGATTACTTTGGTTTTGAGGCAAGTCACAGCTTTCCAACACTTCCTAGAAAAGTAAAATCGAATAGAAAATTTCTAAAAAAAATAATGATTCAAAATGGGTTCAATCCATTCGATTCAGAATGGTGGCACTATAATTTAAAAACAGGGCTCAAAGACCCTGTTTCTAATCAAAAATGGACGTGTGAATAATTAATTATTCAACACATCTTATGTTTTGCATAAAGTAAGTATTGGGTTGATAGGTCTTGCCGTTCATTTCAGAAATCAACTCGCCTCTTACAATATAATCATCTATATCAGTCAAGTACTTAATTCTCATGATCGAAACAGGGGATTTTTTCAATTCCTCAAAATTATCCTTCATAAACATAAAAATTCCTGTATTTACACGGTTGTCAAAACCTTTATCATCGCGAAGTAAAGTACCGCAGTTTTCTTGATTGATATGTAGTAAAGTAACAATTTTACCATTTTCTAACTGCAAAAATATTTTTGAGTTTTTATCAAAACAGTTGGCTTTCATAAAATCTTTACTTTTTTGAATCAACTGCACGTTCAAAGTTGGAAGACCATCCGTTTGTGCCAGCGAAAAGAAGATGTAGCTGGAAGTACCTCCAAAGTTTTTCTCGCTTACTAAATATTCATTAGTTATTTTATAAGTCCCAATAGAATCGGTAACATTAGTACTGTATTCACATGGTTTTTGTGCAAATGCTGTAAAGGTTAATAAAAAAAAGGTTAGTGTAATTAAGTGTTTCATTTTAAATTATTTTTGTGCAAATTAAAACTATTTTGTTGTCATTTTTATCAGTTGTAAAAAAACAATATTTATTACCTCCATTTTTTATTTTCCATTTTTTTCGAATGTTCTCTACCGTTTCAGGAAAATTTCTGGTGGTAATATTGGCCTGCTCATTTGCAAGCTCCGTTTTCATGTCATTTTTATTGTACGGAATCACTTTTTCTATTTCGAAAGCACGCCCGGGAAAATCAATTAATTCGTCAGAAGTATATAAATGCGAATGTTTGTGCAGTTTACCAATTTTAAAAATCGAGCTTACTTCATCAAATCCACCAGATTTCATTATTGCCGAATTGGGTTCGTAAATATACTTTTTAGGCAATTCATATGGTATAAAATCCATTTCGTCATCCAAAACAAATTCAAAAGTTTCGATTTTATCCTTTAAAATATTAGCTGTTTTTAATGTGATGCTGCCTTTATACTGATTGTGAATTTCAAAAAGTAATTCCTTAACCTCGTTTTCAAGAGCAATTATATGAATGTTTTTTACAAATTTTAATTCAGATAAACCCGCAGAAATATCTAGTAAAGGAGCCGTTTTGATTAAAATTGAATTCGATTTTTCAAAGTAAAAGTCTAATGATTCCGGAACATTTGGCAAACAGTCTTTCAACATAAAAACTTTGCCTTTGGCATCATTTCGGCGAGAAGGATCAATATAAATCCAATCCCATTTTATTTCAGATTTATCTAAAACATCTGCAGAATCAGCAGCATAGAAATCACAGTTTACAACTTTCAGCTGTTCAAAATTATGTTTTACAATATTGGATAAATCTTCATTGATTTCGCAATGCGCAACAACTTTAAACTTTTTAGAAAAGTAATAATCATCAACTCCAAAGCCGCCTGTAAGATCAATTAAAGATTTACCAGAAATTAAAGAAGCTTTATAGTCAGCCGTTTTTTCTGATGAGGTTTGTTCAACAGAAACCTTGGTTGGATAAATAATGTTTTCGGTTGAGAACCAAGTTGGCAGTTTGTCTTTAGCTTTAGTTCTGGCTTCGATTTGATTTAAAACTGCGATCCAGTCAACCTCAGGAAAAGGATTTTTCTGAAGCGCAAGTTTACTAATAGAAACACCAGTATTTTGAGTAATAAATTGTTGAATATTTTTGTTTAAAATCGAAAAGTTCAATGCTAAATTCTTTCAGTTAATACGGAGACAATTTTGTTGTCAGGGAAAAATTCTTTTAAGATTACTTTTACCATCGTAAAAAATGGAATTGCAATAATCATTCCTACGATTCCAAAAGTGATACCGCTGATTACCGTAATTAAGAATATCTCTAACGGATGCGAATTTACACTTTTTGATGAAATTATAGGCTGGCTGATATTATTATCAATAGCCTGAACAAGTAAAAAGCCTATGACTACATAAATAGTAGTAGGTAAAATCTCCGATTGAAAATCTTGCCCAATTAAGCTGATCATCGTTAATAATGCCGCCAAAATAGTTCCAATAATTGGACCTATATAAGGTATAATATTTAAGATGGCACATAAAAAAGCAATTACAAATGCATTTTTATTGCCAAAAATAAGAAGCACAATAAAATATAAAATAAATACCACTGTTAATTGAAGCAGTAAACCGATAAAATAGCGGGTTAAAAAATGATTTATCTTGGCAACTGAGTTTAAAATTTTATCTTCATTAGTGTCAGGCAGAATTTTTCTTGCCGAAACTTTAAAAGCATCTTGATCTTTAATAAAGAAAAAAGTGATGAAAAATACTGAAACGAATCCCATACCCATATCAGCCATAAAACTGAAAATAGAGTTTAGAAATCCCGTAAAGTAAGTTAAATCCAGCATAGAAGTTATTTTAGATTCTTTTAAAACTTTATTCAAATCTACATGCTGAATGTTAAAGTAACTTTCGATACTTTTTTCTGTAGCAATAAACTGCTGCTGCAAGTTGTTAGTGTCCAGCAGCGATAAATTATTAGCTTGAGAGATAATTAATGGAACAAATAGTAAAATAAACCCCACTAAGGCTAATACAAAAAGAATAAGTGTAGTAGTAGCAGCTAATGAATTACTGAATTTTAGTTTGTTCTTTAAAAACTGCACTAACGGATTTGCGATTAAGCATAATATTAAAGAAATACATAAGTAAACAATAACACTTTGAATTTCATATAAAAAATAGAGTCCCGCGCCAACAAGTAAGATTGTAGTTAAAGCTCTTAAAATTCCGTTTGAAATAGTTTTTGACGTTACCATATTTAAATTTTAGATGATAAATATAGGAAAAAGCTTTTGAAAATTTTGGATAAACAAAAAAAAGCGAGATGATAACATCTCGCTCTTTGTTTTGTAAATACGGTGTTTGATTTAGATTCCAAAAGCCGCTCTTGGTCCTCCCGAAAGAAAAATAGCAGCCATTCTGCTTTTTTGTCCTTCCGAAAACATATACATAGCATTATCGTCAACATAATCCATATAATTCATTGTCATTTCTACAGGAGTTCCCGTACATGTGCTGTAATGCGGGTATGCTGGAACACCATAGTTTGCAGTATTGTGTGTTGGTGTATCCGTAACTAAATCACTTCCACAGCTTGCATCTCCCCAAATATGGCGTAAATTCATCCAGTGACCCACTTCGTGAGTTGCAGTTCTACCAAGGTTAAATGGCGCATTTGCAGCTCCAGATAAACCAAAGTATCTAGAGTCAACTACAACTCCATCTGTAGCCGAAGCTCCACCAGGAAATTGTGCATAACCCAAAATTCCGCCTCCAATTGCGCAAGACCATAAGTTAAGTTTTGTCGTAGGAGAAGTTGGTGCGATACCGCCTTGAGCTGTTTTTTTCATGGCGTCATTTGTACCCCAAGAAGTTTTGGTAGTTGATTTTCTGATCACTTGATCTAAAACAAATGTAATTCCGATATTGGCTTTAACTCCTGCAAATAAAGCTGGAACATTTCCGTAATCAGAATTTTGTGCGTTAAAATCTTTGTTTAAAACATCGATTTGCGTTTGAATTTGTGCATTTGAAATATTCTGTGCTGCGGTTTTATACAAAACATTCACAACAACAGGAATTTCGATTTTGCCATTCACTAAACGATTTGTAAGTAATTTTTGATTGGTAAAGGCTTCAATTTCATTCATCCTAATGGCCAACATAGGATCTGCTTTTAATTGAGCGTCTAAAACTTCCTGTGAGGCACAAGCACGACGAGTTACGGCACTTGTGTCTGAATTTGACGATTCAGTTTGGTCGTTTTGACATGAAAACAGCACTAATGCTGTGATTGCGGTAATAATAACTTTTTTCATAATACTTGGGGTTTTTGTTATAAAAAATTAAATTTGGTTATTTATGTCGCAATTTTATAACAAAATGATATTTTAACCAAAAAAATATAACAATTTTTTTGTCAGAATTTTACAAGCCCTTGTATAGTCTAGTTCTTACAAAAATGTTAAATATTTTTTTATGAAGTAAATTCGTATAAAGCTATACTTGCAGCTTGCACAACATTCATGCTGCTGTTCTTTCCAAACATATTTATGTGCACAATTTGATGTGAAATTTTTAAAAGCTCATCAGAAATACCATTAATTTCATTGCCAATAATAAGTGCAATTTTTTGGTTTTCAGGAATTTGAACTTCTTTTAAAGGTTTGCTGTTGCTTGTGATTTCGAGTGAGATAATCTCGAAATTGTTTTCTTTCAGAAAGGTGATTAAATCAGAAGTTTCTTCAATAACAGTATGAGGTACATGAAGATGTGTGCTGCGTGAAGTTTTATTTATTTTTCGTGGAGTTAAAGGAATATCCTTGCCTAAGAAAATAATGTTTTCAACTCCCAAAGCTTCACCAATTCTAAAAAGCGAACCAATATTTTGCTGAAAATAAATATGATCGCAAATCAAAGTTATTGGAAAAGTTTTTCTTTCAAATTGGTTTTCTTCGTGAGTAAGCTGCACTTTTTAGTCTTTAATTGGTAAAAATATAGTTGATGATATTAGCGCCCATTTTTAGCGCTTTATCTCGAACATTTGCGGGATCATTATGTACTTCTGCATCTTCCCATCCATCACCTAAATCACATTCGTAAGTGTATAATAAAACTAATTTATTTTCGACGAAAATTCCAAAAGCCTGTGCGCGAGTTCCATCATGCTCATGAATTTTTGGAAGTCCGTTCGGAAAAGGATAAGGTTTTTGAAAAATAGGGTGATTGGCAGGAATTTCAATTAAATCGTTATTTGGAAATATCTTTTTTATTTCCTTTCGAATATATTGATCCATTCCATAATTGTCATCAATATGTAAAAAACCTCCAGCAGTTAAGTAATTTCTAAGATTAGTAACATCAGAATCGCTGAAAACTACATTTCCATGACCCGTCATATGTACAAATGGATACGAAAGTAAATCTGGATTACTAGGTTCAACAGTTGATGGTTTTGCTTTTATTCTAGTATTAATGTTCGCATTGCAAAATCGTATTAAGTTTGGAAGCGATGTTGGATTTGCATACCAGTCGCCGCCGCCGCTGTATTTTAACAAAGCAATTTCTTGTGAAAAAGAAGAAATAGAAACGAATAAAAATAAAAGAAATATTTTTTTCATAGTTCTTGAATAACAATTAGTTTGAAACTTCATTAAAAAATACAACACTATGACAAGCTACAACTGCAGCAGTTTCAGTTCGTAATCGAGTATTTCCTAAAGTTACCGGTTGAAAATTATTTTCAAGAGCCAACGCAATTTCCTTATCTGAAAAATCGCCTTCAGGACCAATTAATAAAGTTACATCTTCGTTTGGTTTTAAAGCACCTTTCAAAGATCTTTTGTCTGTTTCCTCACAATGCGCGATGAATTGCAAACCTTTATTTTTTTGTTTAATGAATTCTTTAAAAGAAACAGCATCATTTAGTTTTGGCAGAAAAGTTTCATTTGACTGCTTCATAGCCGATAAAATGATTTTTTCAAAACGCTCTAAGTTGATGACTTTTCGTTCAGAACGATCGCATATAATTGGCGTAATTTCTTGAATTCCAATTTCGGTCGCTTTTTCTAAAAACCATTCAAAACGATCATTCATTTTAGTTGGCGCAACGGCTAAATGCAAGCGAAATTTTGGTTCTGGCGATTTTTTTATAGAAAGTACTTCAACAATACATTTGTTATCGGAAGCTAAAGTTATTTCGGTTTCAAACAATAAACCCGAACCGTTTGTAACATGAAGAATATCTGAATCTTTCTTGCGTAAAACTTTTATAATATGTTTGCTTTCTTCTTTATCAAAAGAAAAACTTTTTGTTGTTTCGTCTATATCAGGATTGTAAAATAACTGCATAATTTAAAATTGAATTCTCGCTTTTGAAACCACCGCAGAAGTTTCAAAACGTTTTGATAAATATTTTTGATAACCTACAATTCCAATCATTGCAGCATTATCTGTGGTATATTCAAATTTAGGAACAAAAGTTTTCCAGCCGTATTTGCCTTCACTTTGTTTAAGTCTGGCTCTAATACCTGAATTTGCCGAAACACCTCCGCCAATTGCAATTTGTTTAATTCCTGTTTCTTTGACAGCAAGTTTTAATTTATCCATCAAAATTTCAATAATAGTATATTGTATTGAAGCACAAATATCATTTAGATTCTCTTCGATAAAATTGGGATTTTCCTGTTTATTCTTTTGAATAAAATATAAAATTGCCGTTTTTAATCCTGAGAAACTAAAATCTAATCCAGGAACTTTTGGTTTGGTAAATGCAAATGCTTTTGGATTTCCTTCTTTGGCATATTTATCAATTAAAGGCCCGCCGGGATAAGGAAGACCAAGAATTTTGGCACTTTTATCAAAAGCTTCTCCTACAGCATCATCAGTTGTTTCTCCGATGATTTCCATATCAAAAAAGCCGTTTACTTTTACAATTTGAGTATGACCGCCGCTGATTGTTAAAGCCAGAAATGGAAATTCTGGTTTGTCAAAACCTTCTTCGTCTATAAAATGCGCTAAAATATGAGCATGCATGTGGTTTACAGCGATTAACGGAATTTTTAATGCTAATGCTAATGATTTACTGAAAGAACTTCCTACCAATAATGATCCCATTAAGCCCGGACCTTGTGTAAAAGCGATCGCAGTTAGCTGTTCTTTTTGTACATTTGCTTTACGAAGTGCAGCATCAATTACAGGCACAATATTTTGCTGATGCGCCCTCGAAGCTAACTCAGGAACAACACCGCCGTATTGGTTGTGAATTAACTGGTTCGCTACAACATTTGAGAGTACTTTGTCGTTATGTAAAACTGCGGCCGCAGTATCGTCGCATGAACTTTCGATGGCAAGAATAAAAACCTCTGGATTTTGCATATAAAGGCACAAATTTTGAATTATATTTGACAAATCAAATTTTCAATTTTCTTTGATTGTAAGGAGAAGCCAAAATTAAAGAATTTTTATCAAAACAGTCGTCCTTTGTCTGTTCAAAATAAATTAATACAAAAACAATAATAAAAAGCAGTTATCAAACGAATTAAGAAAATAGTATCCAGAACCCTGATTGGCTTAATTTTACTTTTGCTGGTACTTGCTATCACATTGTCGCTGCCTGTTGTACAAACAAAAATTGCACGATACATAACTGAAACTCTGAATACTGATTTTAAAACAAACATTAGTGTAGAGAAAACGGCAATCAATATTTTTGGCGGAGTAAAACTTAAAAAGGTCCTGATTTTAGATCATCATAAAAAGACTTTAATCTATTCAGATCTTATTACTACAGATATTTTAAGCATTAAAAGATTGCTTGACGGCGATTTAATTTTTGGTGATCTTCGTTTAACGGGTTTGATTTTTAATTTGAAAACCTATAAAAATGAAAATGAAAACAATATTAATAAGTTTATTAAATTGTTTGAAACTGGAAAAAAAACACCAAAATCTGAAAAACATTTTCTCCTAACAGCACGAAATGCTTATATCACCAATGGTAATTTTTCGGTTATCGATGAAAATAAAAACACACCAAGATTCCTGGACTTTAAAAAACTGAATGCTTATATCAGTGATTTTAAGTTGTATGGTCCTGATGTAAATACTACTATTCACAGATTTTCTTTTTTAGACCATCGTGGTTTATATGTTTCAAACTTTGCAGGTAAATTCAGTTATACCAAAAAACAAATAAAAGTCGAAAACTTAGCCATAAAAACAAAAAGATCGTGGATTTATGGAAAAGCAATTCTAAATTATAAAATCACCGATTTTCTTGATTTTACAGATAAAGTTCAGTTTGATGTCGCTTTAGATTCGTCTTCTATCGCTTCAAATGATATTCGTTATTTTTATGACGGACTTGGAAAAAATCAGCATTTTAGAGTTAGAACTAAAATAAAAGGACCTTTAAATAATCTGAATTTAAATCATCTTAGACTTAGTGATTCTAATGGTTCTAAAATTTTTGGAAATATTAATTTTAGAAACCTATTAGGAAGCAAGACGCAAAAGTTTTCTATGAACGGAAAGTTCGATAAGTTAATTTCGAGTTATGATAATCTAGTAGTTTTACTTCCAGAAGTTTTGGGTAAAAAACTGCCAAAAGAACTTAAAAAAATAGGCAAGTTCAATATTGTGGGTAAAGCCAAAGTTTCGACTACAGATTTAGAAGCAGCTTTTAAAATGGCAACAGATCTTGGTAATGGTGTTGTCGATCTGCATATGAATAATATGGATTTTATCGACAAAGCCTCTTATTCAGGGAATATTGTGCTGGATAATTTTAATGTAGGTGCATTATTAGACCGAAAGGATATTGGTAAAACAACATTAAATATAGATGTTGATGGAGTAGGTTTTACAGAGAAATATTTAAATACTAAGATAAAAGGTGATATTGCAAAATTAGATTACAATAAGTACACCTATAATAATATAGTAGTAAACGGGAATTTTAAATTGCCATATTATAAAGGACAGGTTTCTGTAAACGATCCAAATTTAAGTTTGACTTTTGACGGTATGGTCGATTTAAGCAAACGTGAGAGTAAATATGATTTTCATATAAATGTAGAAAATGCCGATTTAAGAAAACTTAGGTTTGTAGACGATTCAATTTCTCATTTTCAAGGAGATGCCGTTGTCGAAGTTACAGGAAATTCAATTGAGAATCTTCAGGGAAATATTTTTATCAAAGATGCTGTCTATCAAAATCCAAAATCGACTTATATTTTTGATGAAGTTACTATAAATTCTGGCTTTGATGAAAACAAGCTGCGTACCATAACAATTAATTCTACAGACGTTGTTAATGGAGAAATAGTAGGTAAATTTCGTTTCGATCAGTTAGATAAGCTAGTTATGAACTCCGTAGGAAGTTTATATACGAATTACAAACCTTATAAAGTAAATAAAGGGCAGTTTTTACGCTTTAATTTTCATGTATATAATAAGGTAGTCGAAATGCTGTATCCCGAAATGAAAATTGACTCAAGTACAGTTGTTCGCGGTAAAATAGATGCAGATCAAAATGAGTTTAAATTTAAGTTTAATTCGCAGCAAATTACAGCGGCCAAAAATACGTTTGATAATATTAGAGTCAGTGTTGATAATAAAAATGCACTTTATAATGCTTTCGTAGAATTAGACAGTATCAAAACACCTTATTATAAAATACGCGACTTTAATTTAATTAATGTTACTGCAAAAGATACTTTGTTTGTAAGGTCTGAGTTTAAAGGAGGAGAAAAAGGCGAAGATTACTTTAATCTGGATTTGTTTCATACCATTGATAAAAACAAGAATAACATTGTAGGGATTAAGAAATCTGAAATGAAGTTCAAAGATTATCTATGGTATTTAAATGAAAATTCAGAAAAAGACAATCAAATCGTTTTTGATCAGTTTTTCAAGAATTTCACCTTTGACAATATAGTTCTGTCTCATGAAGATCAGAAAATTGATTTAAATGGGGTGATAAAGGGTAAAGACTATAAAGATCTGGTTTTGAATTTTGAAGATGTTGATATTAATAAGATTACGCCTTTAAATTCGAAGTTTGTGTTTAAAGGTAATTTGAACGGAAATATAAATTACAAGCAGAATAAAGATGTGTATCAACCCACCGCAACAATTTCGATTGATAAGCTAAATCTAAATGATATAGATTTAGGGACTTTGAAATTTGATATTGCTGGTGACGAAAGTTTTAAAAAGTTTACCATAAATTCCTCTATAGTTAATGGTTTTGCGGAGTCATTTAGAGCAAATGGTACTTTTGCTATAGAAAATAAAGAAACGTTTTTAGATTTAAGTTTAAAGTTAGAAGGATTTAACCTGGCAACTTTAGGAAAAGTTGGCGGAGATGTTTTATCCAATGTGCGAGGTACGGTTTCGGGAAATGCAGCGGTAGTTGGGAATTTGAAGAAACCTGAAATCAACGGAAGACTTTATGTTGAAAAAGCAGGAATGACAATTCCGTACTTAAATACCGATTATGAACTTAGTGATCGAACGGTAATTGATTTAACAGATGAGAAATTCTTGTTCAGAAACAATCAATTGACAGATACTAAATTTGGAACAAAAGGATTGCTTAACGGAACAATTGAGCATCATAATTTTGGAGATTGGAAACTAGATTTAACCATAACTTCTAAACGTTTATTGGCGCTGGATACAAAAGACAGCGAAGATGCGGCGTATTTTGGAACAGCTTTTATAAATGGAACTGCAAGTATAAAAGGCCCTGTAGATGGTTTATTTATTAAAGTAGACGCTAAATCTGAAAAAGGCACCGAAGTCAAAATTCCTATAAACAATTCGCAAAGCGTAGGAGAAAGCAGCTGGATTCATTTTGTAACGCCAAAAGAAAAGTACAATTTAGAAAATGGTATTGTTGAAAGAACAAAAAATTACAACGGATTAGAGTTGGAGTTTGATTTTGATATTACGCCGGATGCTGAAGTTGAAGTAATTCTAGATCGAAATTCCGGACATGGTATGAAAGGAAAAGGTTACGGATCGCTGTTGTTTAAGATTAATACACTTGGTAAGTTTAATATGTGGGGAGATTTCCAGGCATACGAAGGAACTTATAATTTTAAATATGGCGGTTTAATCGATAAAAAATTCTCTGTTAAAAAAGGAGGATCTATTATTTGGGAAGGAAACCCAATGAAAGCACAGTTAAATCTTGAAGCGGTTTATAAAACATCAGCAAATCCAGCGGTATTGCTTGATAATACCTCTTCATTCAATAAAAAAGTACCAGTAGAAGTAGTTATTGGTTTAAGAGGAGATTTAGCAAGTCCAGAGCCTAATTTTGATATTCAGTTTCCATCAGTAAGTAACGTGCTTAAATCTGAGATACAGTATAAGCTAGATGATAAAGATATTCGTCAAACACAAGCACTTTATTTATTGTCTACAGGTTCGTTTATGAGTACAGATGGATTTAGCCAAGGTGATTTATCTGGAACGTTGACAGAAACGGCTTCGAGTTTATTAGGCGGAATTATAAAATCAGACAATGATAAGGTTAATATCGATTTGAATTATATTTCTGCAGATAAAAGATTGGGTCAGGAAGCAGATGGTCAGTTTGTGGCGAATATTTCTTCTCAGATCAACGAAAGAATTACAATTAACGGTAAATTAGGAGTGCCGGTCGGTGGAGTTAACGAATCTGCAATTGTGGGTGATATTGAAATTTTGTATCGTGTTAATGATGACGGGTCAATGAATCTTCGTTTGTTTAATAAAGAGAATGATATTAATTATATCGGACAGGGAATTGGTTATACACAAGGAGTTGGTATTTCGTACGAAGTAGATTTTGATACCTTTAGCGAATTGGTAAACAAAATGTTTAAAAATCATAAATTAGAACGAGCAATTAAAAATTCTGATGATTTTCAAGATTCTAATTTAAATCCTGATTTTGTTAATTTTACCAACAAAAAAGAATCAGAGAAAAATAAGAAAGAAGCTGAAAAAGACAAAAAGAAATCTCAAAAAGAAGAAGAGAAAAAACCACAGCCTAAAAATAACAGTGAAGGATTAATTCCAGATAACGATTTTTAGATGATTGTTAAAAAAATGCTATTTCAACCCATTATTTATATAATGGGTTTTTTTATGCGTATTTTAGACAATTAATAATTTTTCAGCTTAATAGAGTTTATGTGTTTTTTGTAACACTTCATTTGGCTATTGTTAGTTTTAAAGAATTAATTAAAAAAAGAGAGTTTTATTATTTTAAATGAAATTTTTCCAGCCAAAAAACTTATTAACGAAAACGTTTGAATTTAACATATTTTACTAATTTATAATAAACAGAACCCGAAAAGTGGTGAATGTTTGCTAATTTTACACTTTAATACTTAAATAATGTCAAAAACAATAAAAAAAGTAGGTGTTCTTACCTCAGGAGGAGACTCACCAGGAATGAATGCTGCAATACGATCAGTTGTTCGAACATGTGCTTATCATAATATAGAATGCATAGGAATTTATAGAGGTTATCAAGGAATGATCGAAGGCGATTTTAAAGAAATGGGCCCTCGAAGCGTTAATAATATAGTAAATAAAGGAGGAACGATCTTAAAATCTGCTCGTTCTGTTGATTTTAGAACACCAGAAGGTAGAAAAAAAGCACACGAAAATTTAGTAAAAGCTGGAGTTGATGCTTTAGTTGTTATTGGAGGAGACGGAAGCTTTACCGGAGGTCTAATTTTCAATGCAGAATATGGTTTTCCTGTAATGGGAATTCCTGGTACAATTGATAATGATATTTATGGTACAAGTCATACATTAGGTTATGATACCGCATTAAATACAGTAGTAGATTGTATCGATAAAATTAGAGATACTGCAAGTTCACATAACCGTTTGTTTTTTGTAGAGGTTATGGGTAGAGATGCAGGACATATTGCTCTTAATGCCGGAATTGGTGCTGGTGCTGAGGAAATTCTTATTCCTGAAGAAGATTTAGGTTTAGATAGATTGTTAGATTCTCTTCAAAAAAGTAAAGCATCAGGAAAATCATCAAGTATAGTGGTTATTGCTGAGGGAGATAAAATTGGTAAAAACGTTTTTGAATTAAAAGACTACGTTGAAGCTAATTTACCTGAGTACGATGTTAGAGTGTCTGTTTTAGGACATATGCAGCGTGGAGGTTCACCATCTTGTTTTGATCGTGTACTAGCAAGTCGTCTTGGTGTAAAAGCAGTAGAATCTTTGATAGAAGGAAAATCAAATTACATGGTTGGTCTTAAAGAAGACAAAGTGTCGTTGACTCCGCTGGAACAAGCAATTAAAGGTAAATCTGAGATTGATAGAGAATTATTGAGAGTGTCAGACATCATGTCTACATAATTATATAAGACAAAGTTTAAAAAAAGGAATGAAGTTTATTGTGAGGAAATTAGACTTTAAATTAGTGTAATAAAAACAAAAGCAAAAAATTAGTAAAATGTCAAAAGTAAAATTAGGAATAAACGGATTTGGACGTATCGGAAGAATCGTTTTTAGAGAAACTTTCAATAGAGATAATGTAGAGGTGGTAGCAATCAACGATTTGTTAGATGTAGATCACTTAGCTTACTTATTAAAATATGATTCAGTTCACGGTCGTTTCAACGGAACTGTAGAAGTTAAAGAAGGAAAATTGTATGTAAATGGAAGAAATATCCGTATCACTGCAGAAAGAAATCCAGCTGACTTAAAATGGAATGAAGTTGATGTTGATGTTGTTGCAGAATGTACAGGTATCTTTACAACTATCGAAACTGCAAATGAGCACATCAAAGGTGGTGCTAAAAAAGTAATCATTTCTGCTCCTTCAGCTGATGCTCCAATGTTTGTAATGGGAGTAAACCACGAAACTGCAAAAGCTACTGATTTAGTTGTTTCTAATGCTTCTTGTACTACAAACTGTTTAGCTCCTTTAGCTAAAGTTATTCACGATAATTTCGAAATCGTTGAAGGTTTAATGACGACTGTTCACGCAACTACTTCAACTCAAATGACTGCTGACGGACCTTCTAGAAAAGACTGGAGAGGTGGACGTGCAGCTGCAATCAATATCATTCCTTCATCTACTGGAGCTGCAAAAGCAGTTGGAAAAGTAATTCCTGCTTTAAATGGAAAATTAACTGGAATGTCTTTCCGTGTTCCTACTGCTGACGTTTCTGTAGTAGATTTAACTGTAAAAGTAGCTAAAGAAACTACTTACGAAGAAATTTTAGCTGTCTTGAAAAAAGCTTCTGAAAACGAAATGAAAGGTATCTTAGGATATACTGAAGATGCAGTTGTATCTCAAGATTTCATTTCTGATAAAAGAACTTCAATCGTTGATGCTGGTGCGGGAATTGGTTTAAATTCTACTTTCTTCAAATTAGTATCTTGGTATGATAATGAGTACGGATACTCAAGCAAATTGATCGATTTATCTGTACATATTGCAGGTTTAAAATAATATTATATATTTTTGCAGAATCCCGTTCGACACGTCGAACGGGATTTTCTTATTTTGTTTCGTCTTTAATTATTGTAAAAAATACACTTATAGTTTATTGAAGAAAAACTAATCCAAAAACTAAATAAAATGAAATTAATAGTTGATAGTGGATCTACTAAAGCCGATTGGATTGCAATTGATGATAATGGAAAAGTATTATTCACCACACAAACCTTAGGATTAAATCCTGAAATTCTAGACGCTCCGGAAATCATTGAAAGATTAAACGATCGTTTTGATATTTTGCAAAATAAAAAAAATGCAACCCATTTGTTCTTTTACGGAGCTGGCTGTGGAACTGACAGAATGAAAGAAGCTTTAAAGCTGATCTTTCAGGATTATTTCACTAATGCAATTATTGACGTACAAGAAGACACATATGCTGCTGTTTATGCAACAACACCAAAAGGTGAAGAAGCAATTGTTTCGATCTTAGGAACAGGCTCTAACTGCAGTTATTTTGATGGAAAAGTATTGCATCAAAAAGTGCAGTCATTAGGTTATATCTTAATGGATGATTGCAGCGGAAATGTTTTTGGAAAAGAATTAATTAGAAAGTACTATTTTAATAAAATGCCAAAAGAATTAGCGGTAGAACTTGAAAAAGAGTACGACGTTGATCCTGATTTTATTAAAAACAAACTATACAAAGAACCAAATCCAAATGCTTATTTGGCAACTTTTGCAAAGTTTTTAATCAAACACAAAGACACAGAATTCTGTAGAAAAATTATTTTCAAAGGAATGAAATCTTTCGTTAAAAACTACATCAAACAGTTTGATAATTGCAAAGAAGTTCCTGTACATTTTGTAGGTTCTATTGCATTTTATCTAAAAGATGAATTACAAGAAACTTTTGATAAATATGAACTTCAATTAGGGAACGTTTTAAGAAGACCAATTGATGGATTAATTGCGTACCATGTTGCTAACCAATAGTTCTGGATTTATGGAAATTGCAATCATTGCTCACGATGGCAAGAAAGCTGATTTGATCGACTTTTTGATTAAAAATAGTGATGTATTACATCATGAGTCAATAAAACTTATTGGAACAGGAACTACTGGAGGAAAAGCCGAAGCTGCGGGATTTAAAACCCAAAGAATGCTTTCTGGACCTTTAGGCGGTGATGCGCAGATTGCAGGAAGAGTAGCGGAAGGAATTACGAAAATGGTTTTCTTTTTTAAAGATCCTTTGTCAAGTCATCCGCATGAAGCAGATATTAATATGTTAATTCGCGTTTGCGATGTTCATAATGTGCCGCTGGCAACAAACGAAGCAACGGCACAATTATTATTAGATGCTATTGCACTGCGATTATAGAAATCTCAACATTTACATTTTTTGGCAGACATGCCACTTGAACCGTTTCACGTGCTGGAGCGGTTTTTTCGTTAAAATATGAACCGTAAACAGCGTTTATAGCACCAAAATTGTTCATATCCATAATAAAAATAGTCGCTTTAACTACATTCTCAAAAGTCATATCTGCAGCTTCTAGAATAGCAGCAATATTTTCCATTACTTGTTTCGTCTCGTCATTAATGTTTTCGGTTACAAGCTCACCCGATGCTGGTTTTATAGCAATTTGTCCAGATGCATAAAGTGTGTTTCCTGATAACACAGCTTGATTGTAAGGTCCAATAGGAGCAGGAGCCTTATCTGTAAAGATTATTTTTTTCATATGTAGTTACTTATTTGTTTTTAAACAATATGATATAGTACTTATTACGATCTTCTAATCATAATAAAACAGTTAAGCAAATGGATTATCGATTTGAAGTACTTCGCTTATTCCATTTGATGTCACTCAACATACCAGATTTAATTCCGATAAAGAAATTCCAGTTCGAATTTGGTCCAATAGGTGTCCAGTTAAAAGCCATTCTCCAGCTTAACAAATCCCTTTCAAAACGAAATTGAGTAAAAGTCACCCCTTTTTGAACAAAATCAAATCCGGTTGAAACCCCGCCTTTCCATTTAGGCGTAATATCCATATTCATAGAGACCATGATTGAGTTTCCTGTTATTTTATTCTCTCTGTTAGCATTCGAGTACGTCAATGAGTAAGCAAGCGTCATGTCCCAAGGTAATTTTGAACTGAAGAACTCCGTAATTACATCTTTGTCGTCGTCTTTTTCGTTTGCAAATTGACTGTTTCGGCTGTCATTTAAGTCTGTATTTGTACCAAATAAATCGTCATTACGACCACCATTTCGCTGACTTTGGTTGTTTTTTTCTTTATTATCTCCTCCCTTATTCGAAAAAGAGTAATTCATTGTAATATTCGCACTGGTCATTCTAAATAAACTTCCGCCATTGTCAATGTTGTACATGTTCATTACGTTTCCTGCATTATCAATTGCGTATGGGTTTAAAACAGCTCCAAAATTGACATTCATTTTGTTTTGAAAAAGCTGCGTTCCACCGCTCACAAGAATAGGCTGAAAAGCCAATGTTTCTTTACCATTTGCATTAAAATTATAACTTGTGCTGAAGTTTAAATTGTTTAACAGCATTATCTTTTTAGGTTCCGTTTTTGTGCTGTCACGATCTCTTACTTTAGCTTCGAAAGTGTTGCTTAAAGAAAAACCAACAATGTTAGAATTGTCTTTTCCAGGTGCGCCGTAAATACCGTTTGCAAAACGAGAATATTCATCTGTAGAAATCTTTCCTGCTGCATCAACAGTATAATGATCGTAGTATCTCTCAAAACTCGGCGTATAAGAGTAAGTAATACTTGGTCTCATAACGTGACGAATAGACTGAATTCTTTTGTCAGCTCCAAAATTAAAAGTACCATAAATTGTAGTACCTAAATTAGTACTGAAGTTGTAAGTTCTATAAGAGTCAAAACCATTTACAGTCTTGTCTACAACGGCACTTTTGTCTACATCGTAATTCTTTTCAATTGTTTTGGTAACCCAAGTTTCTTGGTAATTTGTAGAAGCTCCCGCACTAAAGTATTTGAATATTTTAAAATTGGTACTGATTGGAATAGAATGCTGCATACCAATTTGCGCATCTTTAAACATTTGAGGTTTAAAGAATAAAGAATCCGTTGTTTTAAAGTTATTCTTTCCAGTTACATTATACTGTAAGTTTATGTTCTTTATAAAACCTTTTTTTACACCATCTTTTCCAACAAAAGGATAAACACGATCAATACTTCCTTGTAGATTAGGTAAAGTCATTAAAATCTCTTCGGTTTGCGTATTTTGCTGGTGCGTAGCAGACAGCGATATACGTGAACCTGGAATTGTATTAAATGTTTTATTGTATGAAATAGACGAACTTAAAGTGTTATTTAAGTTAGATCCTATGTTGGCCTGATTGATAGATCGCTTAAAATATTTACTGCTACCCATATTTACAGAAGCAGAAAAGCTTGAGTTAGGATTTGATTTTGTATCCTTCGAGTGCGACCATTGAATGTTGTAGATGTTTTGTTTAGAATAATCTGGATATCCTCTTTCGCTGTTTATTAAGTTTTCAAATCGAATATTGACATTTCCTCGATATTTATACCGTGTTGCATAGGCCGATTCAAATCGCATAGCGTAACTCCCGTTTGTATAGTAATCTCCTAAAACCGTTAAGTCGTAATTGTCGCTTAAAGCAAAATAGTAACCTCCGTTTTGTAAAGAGAATCCACGAGTATTTGAGTCGTTGTAACTTGGAATGATAATACCAGAAACGCTTTTTTCCTGACTCATCGGGAAATAAGCGAAAGGTAATGCCAAAGGTGTAGGTACATCTGCAATAACCATATTGGTTAAGCCCGTAATAACTTTTTTACCAGGAATAAACTTTACTTTATTCGTTTGAAAATAGTATTCAGGATTATCAATGTCTTGAGCAGTTGTAAAACGGGCACCTCTTAAAAAGTAAACAGAGTCATTCTCTTTTTTAGTTACCGCTGCTTTTATTTTAAACTCACCTTGTTCTGTTCGTGAGTTATAAATTAAGGCTTTTTTTGTTTTAAAATTAAAGCGTATAGAGTCGGGTTGAACCTCACTTGCTCCTTGTTTGAAGTTTGGATATTGAGTTAATACACCTGCAGAATCTTTTATTCGACCGGCATAAACTTCGTCTTTTTCGTAATTAAGTACAATTATACCAGATTTTAGTTCAACATCTTTATAATACAATTCAGCTTCATTATAAAGAGTAATGATTTTTTTCTTCTGATCTATTTTGGCGTAATCCTTTGCTTTGTATTTTACTTTCCCGTCTAAAAAAGTCTTCGTTGGCTTAATGCTGTCTACTTTAATAGTGTCAATAGGTTTAATTTGAGGTTTATCTGTTTGTTTTACAGCGGGCAAAGACTTTTTTTTGGATTTTATCTCTTGTGAATATAATTTACCACATCCTGCAGATAGGAAAAATGATAATAAAACGATATTAAATAAGTTTGTGTGCAAAGGTTTAAATGCTATTTTTGTAAAATTATGGCTTGTTTTTTGACATGTCAAACTTACATATAATTTTTTGGCAAAAATAATCAATTATAAAAATTATAGCAGTTGCGTTTTATTAAAATTAACTTTTAGATTTATGAATAGATTGAGCAAAATTAAGGTAATCTTTACTTTTTTTCTAACAATAATGTCTTTTTGTGCTTACAGTCAAGCTAACGTTTTTAAGGTGACACTTGATGCAGGACATGGAGATCATGATTTTGGCGCTGTTTACAGTGGACGGATCGAAAAAAATATCGCCTTAGCAATTGTTCTAAAAGTTGGAAAAATTTTAGAGCTTAATCCAAATGTTAATGTTATTTATACGCGAAAAACAGATGTTTTTATTGATTTAGTAGAAAGAGCAAATATTGCCAATAGAGCCAATTCGAATATTTTTGTTTCTATACACTGTAATGCCAACAAAAATACAGCGGCAGACGGAACAGAAACGTATGTAATGGGTTTGAGTAAAGTTGCATCAAACTTAGAGGCTGCAAAAAAAGAGAACTCTGTAATTACTTTAGAGAAAGATTACAAACGTAAATACGAAGGTTATGATCCAAATTCTCCAGAATCTATGATTGGTATGACTTTAATGCAAGAAGAGTATTTAGATAACAGTATTTCGCTTGCAAGTAAAATCGAAGAAAATTTTGAAAAACTTGGAAAAAAATTAAGACAAGGCGGAGTAAAACAGGCGCCATTTATGGTACTTCATAAAGCTTATATGCCAAGAGTTTTAGTTGAAACAGGATTTATTTCTAATCCAACCGAAGGAAATATTTTGAATTCAGAAGAGGGACAAGATGATATTGCAAAAGCAATTGCAGAAGCCATTTTGAGTTATAAAAGAGAGTATTTTGGTTCAGGAAGTCCTGAAGCAATAGAGGCTCGACCAGTAAGAGATACCTCTACTCCGGCAAAGAATAAAGTTGTAGAATCTGCTGCAGTGAAAAAAAATGCACCAAAAGGCACTTTTTTTAAAGTACAGTTAATTGCCAGCATTAAAAAAACACCTTTAGAAGCTAAAAATTTTAAAGGATTGAATAATGTAACCATGTTATATGAAAACAATATTTATAAATATTTCTACCAAGAAACTTCAGATTATGAAACTGCAAAGAAATATTTGCAAGAAGCTAAGAGTAAGGGATATGGAGCGGCATTTTTAATTGCGAATCGTGATGGTGAAAAAATCAGCATCCAAGACGCCATTAAATAATAAGCCCTAGTTCGAATATTTATATTATTTTTGTACAAACACTTAGAATTTTGAAACTAACAAGAGAAATTAAAACGGCTATTTTAGTCATCGCGTCAATCTTATTATTTATTTGGGGCTACAGTTTTTTAAAAGGCAGAGACCTTTTTACAAATTACAAAACATTATATGTCGAATATGACAATGTAGAGGATTTGTCAGCATCAGCACCTGTTACCATTAATGGACTTTCTATTGGTAAAGTAAATAAAATCACAATTGATGAAATAACTGGGAAATTATTGGTTGAATTGCAATTAAAAACAGATTTTCCAATTTCTAAAACCAGTACCGCTGCCTTGTATTCTCCAAGTTTGATTGGAGGGAAACAGATTAAAATTGTACCAAATCTTGCAGATAAAGACCCAGCAGAAGATGGTCAGAAATTAGTACCTGCTGTTGAATTAGGATTAACAGATTCGTTAGGCGGTAAAATCGATCCAATTACGCAAAAGTTAGATAAAATGCTTCTAAATATTGATAATCTGGTAACTGGATTAAACAATGTTTTAGATAAAAAAACGCAAGACGATTTAAAGAAAAGTTTGGCTGAGTTAAGTCAGACAATGGAGCAGTTTCATAAAGCTTCAGGAAGTATCAATACTATTTTAGATACTAATAAAGGTCAGATAAATGGAGTTGTGACAAACTTTAATAAAATGTCAAGCAATTTTAATAAAATATCAGATTCATTAAACAAAGCCGATTTAGGAAAAACAGTTAGAAACCTAAATCAAACTTTGGCTAAAGTTGATGGTATTATGGCTAATTTAAATTCTGGTAAAGGTACTATGGGTAAATTATTAAGTGATGAAGCTCTTTATAATAACCTTACGAAAACTTCAAAGGAACTTGAATTGTTATTACAGGACGTTCGTTTATACCCAACTCGTTACGTAAACGTTTCTCTTTTTGGAAAGAAAAACAAGCCTTATGTAGCTCCTGCTGAAGATGTAAATTCAACTGATAAAAAATAATTGCAATGAGTTATTTAGATAATATTTTGTTCGCCATACTTCTTATAGTTGGTTTTGGTTTTTTTACAGCGAGCGTAAAAAAGATCATCCGAAACATTAACTTGGGAGTAGATGTAAATCGAAAGGATAATTCTAAAGCGCGCTGGAAAAACATGGCTATGATTGCTCTTGGACAGTCAAAAATGGTGAGACGCCCTGTAGCTGGAATACTTCATATTTTTGTATATGTAGGTTTCATTATTATTAATATCGAGTTACTTGAAATTATTATAGATGGGTTATTTGGAACTCATAGAATCTTTGCGCCTTATTTAGGTGTGGTTTATGATGTTTTAATAGCTTCTTTTGAAATACTGGCAATACTTGTAATTTTTGCTGTTGTAGTTTTCTGGATTAGAAGAAATGTTATTAGACTTAAGCGTTTTATTAATCCTGACTTAAACGGATTTCCTAAAAGCGATGCCAATTACATTTTGTATTTTGAAACGGTTTTGATGCTTTTGTTTTTATTGATGAATGCTTCTGATTTGCATTTGCAGAACGTTCCAGGCGGATTTTCTCATTTTCATAAAGCAGGAAGTTTTCCAGTAAGTCAGTTTATTGCTCCAATTTTTAATGGAATGTCAAATGAATTAGTTTCATTATTGTTTGAAGCTTTTTGGTGGCTGCATATTGCGGGTATTTTAGTTTTTATGAACTATTTATACTTCTCAAAACATTTACACATTCTTTTAGCTTTCCCTAATACTTATTTTGCAAATTTAAATCCAGAAGGTCAGTTTGATAATCTAGCTTCTGTAACAAAAGAAGTAAAGTTAATGATGGATCCAAATGCAGATCCATTTGCGGCAGCTCCTGTTGATGAAAATGCAGCTCCAAGTAAATTTGGAGCAAGCGATGTTCAGGATTTAAATTGGGTTCAGTTGTTGAATGCTTATACTTGTACAGAATGCGGGCGTTGTACATCATCTTGTCCAGCAAACCAAACAGGTAAAAAATTGTCTCCACGTAAAATTATGATGGATACAAGAGATCGTCTAACAGAAGTAGGAAATAATATCGACGCTAATAAAGGTGTTTTTGTACCAGATAATAAAACTTTATTAAACGATTATATTACGCCAGAAGAATTGTGGGCTTGTACTTCATGTAATGCCTGCGTAGAAGAATGTCCTGTTAATATTAGTCCGTTGTCTATTATTATGGATATGCGTCGTTATTTAGTGATGGAGCAGAGCGCTGCGCCAATGTCATTGAATGCAATGATGACTAATATTGAAAATAACGGTGCTCCTTGGCAATACAGTCAGCAAGACCGTTTAAATTGGAAAAACGAAAATTAAAAATATAGTTTAATCGGTTAATCGTCAATTCGTTTAATCGTTCTTAGGATTCGATCAAGTTGCCGATTAAACAATTAAACAAATCAACGATTAAACAAAAAGAGATGTCAGAAAATTTAGTAGTGCCAACAATGGCTGAAATGCTAGCTCAGGGAATACAGCCAGAAGTTTTATTCTGGGTAGGTTGCGCTGGGAGTTTTGATGATAGAGCAAAAAAAATCACAAAAGCATTTGTACGTATATTAAACCGTACTAATGTTTCATTTGCCGTTTTGGGTGCAGAGGAAAGCTGTACAGGTGATCCTGCAAAACGTGCTGGGAATGAATTTTTGTTTCAAATGCAAGCCATGATGAATATTGAGGTTTTGAATGCATATGAAGCAAAGAAAATTGTTACCGCTTGTCCGCACTGTTTTAATACTTTAAAAAATGAGTATCCTGAATTAGGCGGAAACTATGAAGTTATTCATCATACAGAGTTCTTAAAATCATTAATTGATGACGGAAGACTTACTGTTGAAGGCGGACAGTTTAAAGGAAAAAGAATCACTTTTCACGATCCTTGTTATTTGGGAAGAGCAAATAAAGTGTATGAAGCTCCAAGAGATTTAATTCAGAAGTTAGATGTTGAATTAGTCGAAATGAAACGTTCTAAAGCAAATGGATTATGCTGCGGAGCTGGCGGTGCGCAAATGTTTAAAGATGCTGAGCCAGGAAATAAAGAAGTTAACGTATTGCGTACAGAAGACGCTTTAGAAGTGAAACCAGATATTATTGCTGCAGGGTGTCCTTTTTGTAATACAATGTTAACAGATGGTATTAAACATCAAGAAAAAGAAGGGCAGGTAAAAGTGCTGGATATTGCAGAATTAATTGCTAATGCACAGGATTTGTAATCTGAGGTTCTAAGTTATTAAGATGCTAAGATTCTAAGGTTAAATCTTAAAAATCTAAAATCAACAATCTAAAATTTAAAATTAAATGTATATACCTTTTGAAAATTTACCTGGTGAATCTAGAGTTTGGATTTACCAATCGAACAGAAAATTTTCTGAGGAAGAATTTTCTGAAATCGAAACCGATTTGAAAGCTTTTGTAGAAGAATGGGCCGCACACGGAACAAGTCTTGAAGCTTCATTTTTACTAAAATACAATCGTTTTATCATATTGGCCGTAAATCAAGAAGTGCAAGCTGCGACAGGTTGCTCGATTGATAGTTCGGTTGAGTTTATTCAAGGCTTAGAGAAAAAATACAACGTTGACTTGTTGGACAAAATGAACGTTACTTTTAAGCTTGGAGAACATATCGCGCATAAACCATTAATTGATTTTAAGAAAATGGTAAAAGATAAATCAGTTTCTGAGAACACAATTGTTTTCAATAACTTAGTAAACAATATTGAAGAATTTAATGAATCTTGGGAAGTTCCTGCTGCCGACAGCTGGCATAGCAGATTTTTCTAAGAGTATTTGTAAAATATTTGAAAGGCATGAAACTTTAAGTTTTGTGCCTTTTTTTTTTGTTTTAATTGTTTCAGGTTTCAGGTTTCAAGTTTTCTCGAAGTTTGTCATTTCGACCGAAGGGAGAAATCACACAAGAAACTCGATAAAGATTGTAAGCTTACTTTACGGAATTACGTGTGTGATTCCTCGTTCCTCGGAATGACAAGATTGTGGAAAAAGTTCTTATAAAACAAAAAGTCTAGCTTAGCCCCGATGAGAGCGGCATCCTTTTATGGTGGGGTTCGCCATAAAAGATATAGCGGACAGCGGGACAGGTGGTTTTTTGATTGAAGATGTTCTGCTTCAAGAGAATAATTTATTAATTAGAATTAATCTAATTTTGTCAAAAATCTAACAATTGAAAAGGGTAATTAAACAGTATTTTTGAGTATTTTCGTAGAATTAAATTTTATACATGAAAATAGCAATAGTTTGTTATCCAACATTTGGCGGTAGTGGTGTAGTTGCTACAGAACTAGGCCTTGAATTAGCCAGACGGGGACACGAAATACACTTTATAACATATAGTCAGCCAGTTAGGTTGGCACTTTTGAATCCGAATGTTCATTATCACGAAGTAAACGTTCCAGAATATCCACTTTTTCATTATCAACCTTACGAATTGGCTTTGTCAAGCAAATTGGTTGATATGGTAAAATTGTATAAAATCGAAGTTCTTCATGTGCATTACGCAATCCCTCACGCTTATGCGGGTTATATGGCAAAACAAATGCTGAAAAATGAAGGAATTAATCTGCCAATGATTACAACGCTTCACGGAACAGATATTACACTGGTGGGAAATCATCCGTTTTATAAACCTGCTGTAACTTTTAGCATTAATAAATCAGATTATGTGACTTCAGTTTCGCAGAGTTTGAAAGATGATACTTTGAAGCTGTTCAAAATCAAAAATAAAATTAAGGTGATTCCGAATTTTATTGAATTGGATAAAGTTAAGAAAGATCCAACTGTGCCATGTCATCGCTATGTAATGGCAAAAGAAGATGAGCGAATCATAACGCATATTAGTAATTTTAGAAAGGTAAAACGTATTCCGGATATTATTAAGATTTTCTATAATATTCAGAAAGTAATGCCTGCTAAATTAATGATGGTGGGTGATGGTCCTGAGAAAGAAAAAGCAGAGGTTTTGTGCATGGAATTGGGGATTTATGATAAAGTGATCTTCTTTGGAAACAGTAATGAGATTGATAAAATTTTATGTTTTACTGATTTGTTTTTACTTCCATCAGAAACAGAAAGTTTTGGTCTTGCAGCATTAGAAGCAATGGCTTGCGGAGTTCCTGTTATTTCAAGTAATTCTGGAGGTTTGCCTGAGGTTAATTTTGAAGGAGTATCGGGTTATTTAAGTAACGTTGGAAATGTTGATGAAATGGCTGCCAATGCTATTAAAATTTTAAAAGACGATGAAACTCTGAATCAATTTAAATTAAATGCTTTAGAGGTTGCTAAAAAGTTTGATATTAAAAACATCTTGCCTAAGTATGAAGCTTTGTATCAAAAAGCAATAGATGATTATAAAGAGTAAAAGTTTTTAAGTAATATAAGCGTAAATGAAAAAAGTAATTTCAGTTTTAGTCCTTTTTGTTTTGATTTCCTGCGGTGTTAAAAAAACATCAGATTCAAAAGGGTTGTATGAGATTTTAACGGAGCAGTCTGACGGCGGCGGTAATATTAAGTTTTATGAGATTTTGACCGAGCCAAACGAAATCAAAATGTTAGAAAATGATCCGCTTTTAGCTGATAAAATGAAACAGACTGATATTAGTAATTCCAACTATATTATTTTAAATATGGGAGAGAAAAATACAGGAGGTTATTCTATTGGAGTGGATAAAGTAGAGGAAACAGATAAAAATATTATTATAACTGTAAAAGAAAATAGTCCTGCTAAAGACGCAATGGTTATGCAAGTTATTACATATCCGTACACAGTTGTAAAAGTACACTCTAAGAAAGAAATCATTATTAAGTAATTAAGTTCTTAGCTCTGGTGATTTAAATGTCAGGCTGAGCGTAGTCGAAGCCTCTTTTACACCTTAAACCCTTTGACTACGCTTAGGGTGACAATAACAAAAAAAGAAAACCTGCTGTATTTAAAACAGCAGGTTTTCTTTTTTTGTTATTGATTTTTTTGGATTAAAATCTAAATTTAACACCAAGACCAACATCAAATCCGAAGTTGTCGTCATCATAATATCCAGAACCAATTTCAGGTCTGGCATCTAATGATAATGTAATTGGCACTTCGCTAAATCTATATTCTATACCAATATCTCCAGCTGCAAAAACATAAGTTCCGCTGTCGTTGTATTTGTAGTTGTTATTGTAATAATCATGATCCCATGCAGCTAAACCACCACCAACACCAGCATACCAGTTAAAACCGCCGTCAATATTCCAAACCCATTGGTATAAAGCAACACCTTTAATGGCGTCAACATCGCTGCTGTTTCTCCATCCTAAATCAAATTCAAGTCTGTTTTTTTGATTTAATCCCAGTTGGTAAGATACTTCACCTCCAAAGCCGTTATTGTCGCCTAAACGTATACCAAGAGCGTTTTTTGAAATTTCCTGTGATTGAGCCGTAAATGCTAATCCTAATAGCATAATGGCAGATAGAATAATCTTTTTCATAAAATGGTTAAATTAATTTTTTTCAAATGTATAGTTCTCCTAATTCAAGAACGTATAAGATTTTTGGAAATTGTTATATAATTCACATTTCGCAACATTTGAAACGTTGTAAATTAACCTAAAAGTATTGGTGTGCTATGTGTTTACTATTTAAGAATTATTGATGAGATTAATTGAGAGGTAAGAATATCTTCCATTTCAAAAAGATTTTCTTCTTCTGAAAAATTACTTTCTGTATAAGAGTATAATTTCCAGCGTTTTTTATGATATTCTAATGCTGTCAAGTTTTCGATCCAGTCGCCGGAGTTTAAGTATAATGTTGATCCGTGTTTGTTTTCTTTTGTTACTATTTTGGGCTCGTGAATATGCCCGCAGATTACATAATCGTAATTTTTTTCGATAGCCAGATCAGTTGCAGTAGTTTCAAAATCTGAGATGAACTTAACGGCTTTTTTAACGCTGGCTTTTATTTTTTTTGAGAAAGAGTAAGGTTCTCTGCCTAGTTTTGCCAAACACCAATTGGCAAAACGATTACTCAAAATTAAATAATCATATCCTAAACCGCCTAGTTTTGCAATCCATTTTGAGTGTTGTACAGAAGCATCAAATACATCTCCGTGAAAAATCCAAGCTTTTTTATCGTCTAATTCTAAAACTAATTTATCAACCAAACTAAAATTTCCTAGATTCATGTCGCTGAATTTTCGTAGAATTTCATCATGATTTCCAGTAATATAATAGATTTTTGTTCCTTTAGAAGCCATTCCTATTATACGTTGTATAACCCTTAAATGCGATTTAGGAAAGTAGGATTTTCTAAACTGCCAAGCATCAATTATATCTCCGTTAAGTACTAAAGTTTTAGGTTTAATGCTTGATAAATAGTTGTTTAATTCTTTGGCGTGACTTCCGTAAGTTCCTAAGTGGACATCTGAGATAATGACCAATTCAACATTTCTTTTTTTCAATTTTTATTAATTTGAAGTTTAGCAAATAAAAGAATCTCTTCGTAAAACGGTTTTATCAAAAGGTTACTAATTTGGCTGCAGTTTTAATAAATTGTGATTTTTATTTGTTTGATCTTTAATTAACAATAACAATTTTAAATTTTTTAATTTAATTCATAAAACTTACATTTGCTCAAAACAAATAACAATGGCAGGAAATAGCTACGGCACCCTATATAAAGTTACAACATTTGGAGAATCTCATGGTGAAGCTTTAGGCGGAATTATAGACGGTTGTCCATCAGGAATTGAACTTGATTTAGAAGCAATTGAAGTTGAAATGTCTCGCAGAAAACCAGGACAATCAGCAATTGTTACCCAACGTAAAGAACCAGACGCAGTTCAGTTTTTATCTGGAATTTTTGAAGGTAAAACTACCGGAACTCCAATAGGTTTTATTATTCCAAACACCAACCAAAAGTCAGACGACTATTCGCATATAAAAGATAATTACAGACCAAGTCATGCTGATTACGTGTATGATCAAAAATACGGTTTTCGTGATTATCGCGGCGGCGGAAGAAGTTCGGCACGTGAAACAGCAAGCAGAGTTGTAGCGGGAGCAATTGCAAAACAAATGCTGCCTCAAATTAAAATTAATGCTTATGTTTCTTCTGTTGGACCTATTCATTTAGATACACCTTATCAAGATTTAGATTTTTCTAAAATCGAAAGCAATCCAGTTCGCTGTCCAGACGAAAAATCAGCAGCAATTATGGAAGAATACATTCGTGATATTCGCAAACAAGGAGACACCGTTGGAGGTGTTGTGTCTTGCGTAATTCAAAATGTTCCTGTTGGTTTAGGAGAGCCGGTATTTGATAAATTACATGCTGAATTAGGAAAAGCGATGCTTTCTATAAATGCAGTTAAAGGTTTTGAATACGGAAGCGGATTTTCTGGATCTGAAATGAAAGGAAGCGAACATAACGATTTGTATAATCCTGACGGAACTACAAAAACAAATCTTTCAGGCGGAATTCAAGGTGGAATTAGTAACGGAATGGATATCTATTTTAGAGTTGCTTTTAAACCAGTTGCTACCATTATGCAGACTCAAGATTCGCTTGATAATAAAGGAAACATAACACCAATGACCGGAAAAGGACGTCATGATCCGTGCGTTGTACCTCGTGCTGTGCCAATTGTTGAAGCAATGGCCGCAATTGTTTTGGCTGATTTTTATTTAATCAACAAAACATATTAATAAAAATTAAGACAGTGAGGGTCTTATATTTTAATAATTAAAAAACAAATTAATGCAAGTTACAGAAACCAAAAAAAAATCATTTCTTTCAGGACTAACTGGGCAAATTTTAATTGCTATGGTTCTTGGAGCAGCTCTAGGAATTACCCTTCATCATTATATTTCTCCTGAAGCTGCGTTGTCTTTCAGCAACAAAATAAAAATGCTGGCAACTATTTTTATTCGTTTGGTGCAAATGATTATTTCGCCTTTAGTTTTTACAACTTTAGTGGTTGGAATCGCAAAATTAGGTGATATAAAAACGGTTGGAAGAGTTGGAGGAAAAGCACTTGGTTGGTTTTTTACAGCTTCATTTATTTCTTTATTGATTGGACTATTTTATGTTAATATTTTAGAGCCCGGAGTTGGAATAAATTTAGGGCATGTTGATATGACATCTGCAACAGAGGTAACTGGAAAAACTCAAAATTTATCTTTCGAGAATTTTGTTGAACATATCGTTCCTAAAAGTATTTTTGAGGCAATGGCAACCAATGAGATTTTACAAATCGTTGTGTTTTCAATCTTTTTTGGATTGGCTGCTGCATCATTAGGAAATACAGTGAAGCCTGTAATTGGAGCTTTAGATAAAATGTCGCACATCGTTTTAAAAATGGTGAATTATGTAATGAACTTTGCTCCAATTGGAGTATTTGGGGCTATTGCAGGTGTATTTGCAATTAGAGATGCCGAAGAGTTGATTATAACATACTTTAAATTCTTTGGATCTTTCTTACTTGGAATTGGTACTTTATGGGTTGTTTTAATAGCTGTAGGTTATATTTTTCTAAAAGGAAGAATGACCGAGTTGTTAAGACGTATTGTTGGACCTTTGGCGATTGCTTTTGGAACTACAAGCAGTGAAGCTGTTTTTCCTAAATTAACTGAAGAATTAGAAAATTTTGGTGTAAAAGATAGAATTGTATCATTTATGCTGCCTCTTGGTTATTCGTTTAATCTAGACGGAAGTATGATGTATATGACTTTTGCGAGTATTTTTATTGCTCAATTTTATAAAGTCGATTTAGATTTAGGAACTCAAATGGTAATGCTTTTAGTATTGATGTTAACGAGTAAAGGAATTGCAGGTGTGCCAAGAGCTAGTTTAGTTGTTGTTGCAGCAACTTGCGGAATGTTTAAAATTCCTGTAGAAGGTATTGCCTTGATTTTACCTATTGATCACTTTTGTGATATGTTTAGAAGTGCAACAAACGTTTTGGGTAATGCATTAGCTACTTCGGTTGTTGGACAATGGGAAGGTAATGAAGAAACTGAGGTTGTATCTGAAAGTTAAAAAAAAGATACTTTTTTCAATAGAAAAACGTGTTTTTATATCTAAAAAAAGAGCTGTATTTTTTAATTGAAATACAGCTCTTTTTTTAAATTATTAAATGTATATTTGATAAAATTAGCCGATTAATGCCCCGAAAACGGATTTTTTTATTTCTTCTTG
Organism: Flavobacterium sp. FlaQc-30; assembly: GCF_044005885.1. Classification (NCBI taxonomy): domain Bacteria; kingdom Pseudomonadati; phylum Bacteroidota; class Flavobacteriia; order Flavobacteriales; family Flavobacteriaceae; genus Flavobacterium; species Flavobacterium sp. FlaQc-30. The sequence continues at coordinate 602,491 of NZ_JBIPCO010000002.1, forward strand.
TATTTCTGAATTGTTTTGTCAATTCAGCGATCGGGCAAACTGAACCCATATCAGAGGCAAAGATTGATAAACTTATAAAAAAAGCATTAGCTGATTTTAGAGAGTCAAACTTCGAAAAATCATTAATTACTTCCAGAGCTGCACTAAATGGTGCAACTAATTCTAAGAATCCTACCTTAATTTCTCGTTCGTACAATATTATTGCTGCAAACTATAATGAGTTATTAGAAGTTGACAAGGCAATCTTTTTTTATAACAAAAGTTTGTATTATGCCAATAAAACAAAAAACGATTCTATTAAGTACAATCTTTATAATAATCTAGGAAATATGTACTGTTTTGAAAAAAAACAGTTCGAGAAAGGAATCCAATATTATAAAAAATCGATTGTTTATGGTTTGAAAATTAAAGATTTAAGTCAGGTTTATTTTAGTAATGTAAATATTGTCTGGGCGTATTTTGATATTAAGAAATATGAGGAAGGTTATCCGTATCTAAAATATGTAAATGAGAATAAGGAAAAGTATGGAGATGAGTTGACGGAAATTGTTGTGAATATGTTTAATGGTATTTATCACAATTTTCGTAATGAGGACAACTTGGCGGATGCTTTTTTTGCAAAAGCTATAAAAGCAGGGAAGGGTAATACTCAAAAATCTGATTTAGCGTTTGCTCATTTAGAATATTCAAGATTTTTAACTAAAAAAAACAGACTCAAAGAAGCTTATGAAAATCTTTCTATGTATACCAAGCTTACTGATGAGTTGTATAATGATGAAAAAATTAAGAAAGCGACTGTTGCTGGGTTTAATCTAGAATTAGACGAATATAAAAGGCAGATTGATAAAGTCGAGAACGAAAAAGTAGAACAATATCACAGTCTTAAAAAATCAAAAATTATTGTTATTCTGTTTGTTTTAATTTCTTTGATTTTGCTATTTCTGATTATTACTTTAATTAAAAATATCAGACTTAAGAAAAAACACAATTTAGAGCTTCTAAAAGCAAAAGAAATTGCAGAGGAAGCCTCACTCTTAAAAACTCAATTTATTTCGACTATAAGCCACGAATTACGCACACCGCTTTATGGTGTAGTTGGTATAACGAACATGCTGCTCGATGAACATAAAGAATTATCGCGAAGCGAGCATTTAAGTGCCTTGAAATTCTCTGCCAGATATTTATTGTCACTTGTAAATGACATTCTTCAAATCAATAAAATTGAAGAAAATAAGGTGGTGCTGGAGAACTTAACGTTTAATATTTCTGATGAGATAATTGTAATCAAGAATTCCCTTTCTTTCTTATCTCAAAAAAATAATAATAAGATAAACATAGATATTGATGATAAGATTCCAGAATATCTAATTGGAGATAAACTTCGTTTGGCTCAAATTTTAATGAACTTGGTTAGTAATGCTTTAAAATTTACTAAAAATGGTGAAGTCGATATTGTGGTTAAACTTGACCGAATCGACGGGAAGTTTTACTTTTTGGATTTTCTAATTAAAGACAATGGAGTGGGTATAGCTGCTGTTGATCAAAATAAAATTTTTGAAAAATTTGTTCAAGTGGGAAGAAAAGATGAAGATTATCAAGGAACCGGTTTAGGTCTTAGTATTGTAAAAAGATTATTAGGGCTTTTTGGAAGTACAATTAGTGTGGAAAGTGATCTCGGTAAGGGAACAGCTTTCTCTTTTAAAGTTCCATTTGAGCATGATCCTCAAAAAACTAAAAAGATTATAGAAGAAATTGAAGTTGATTTAACCTCCAATGAAATTTATAAAATTTTAATTGTTGAAGACAACTTGATTAATCAGCTGGTAACGAAGAAAATTATCGAGAAAAACAACTATATCTGTTCTGTTGTAGATGATGGATTTGGAGCCTTAAAAATATTAGAAACGGAGGAGTTTGATCTTATTTTAATGGATATTAATATGCCATTAATGAATGGATTTGAAACCACAAAAAGAATTCGTCTTTTAGGTATAAAAACGCCTATAGTTGCCTTAACTGCTTTTGATAAAGATGAAATAACAGACGAAGCAATTTCGTCAGGAATAAACGATATTATTGTAAAACCGTTTGAACCTGTTAAGTTGTTTAAAATTTTAAACTACTTAATAAATGAAGCAAAAAACGTTGGTTAAGAGGGTAATATATAAAACAATAAACACGAATTTCACAAATTAGCACTAGTCTATAAAAATTTGTGCAAATTAGTGAAATTCGTGTTTAGTATTGAATTAAATTCTGTTACGTATTAGTACCAGCGTTTTTTATTTTGTTTAGAAGCATTTGATTTTCTCGATTTATGAGCTCCGCCGCTTCGGTTTGAATTTTTAGGTTTTTCTCCCGCTTCTGGACTTCCTTCATGCCAAGGGTAAGGATGATCTTTAATAGTTTGAACATCTACCTTTATCAATTTCTGAATATCTTTCCAGTACGGATGCTCGTCTTTTCCACAAAATGAAATTGCAATACCGCCATTTCCTGCGCGCCCGGTACGTCCAATACGGTGTACGTAAGTTTCAGGAATATTAGGAAGATCAAAATTGATAACATAAGGAAGCTGTTCAATATCAATTCCTCTTGCCGCAATATCTGTAGCTACAAGTACGCCAACTTCTTTGTTTTTAAAAGCATCTAAAACACGTTGTCTTGCATTTTGAGATTTATCTCCGTGAATTGCTTCTGCAGGAATATCTTTTTTTCTAAGTGCTTTTACAACATTATCAGCTCCATGTTTCGTTCTTGAAAAAACAAGTACATTTGATAAATTTTCGTTTTTTATCAAATGGTATAATAAATTTCTTTTTTCTGTTTTATCAACAAAATAAATACGCTGTTCTACATTTTCGGCAGTTGAAGAAACTGGAGAAACTTCTACTTTTTCTGGATCTTGTAAAAACATTTCAGCCAGTTCGCGAATTGCTAAAGGCATTGTAGCAGAGAAAAGTAAAGTTTGTCTGTTTTTTGGAGTCAGTTTTACAATCTTCTTTACATCATTTATAAAACCCATATCAAGCATTTGATCTGCTTCATCAAGAACTAGAGTATGCAAATGATTAAAATCTAGAAAACCTTGTTTATGTAAATCAAGTAAGCGGCCAGGAGTAGCTACTAAAATATCTACACCATTTTTTAAAGCTTCAACTTGTGGGTTTTGTGAAACACCGCCAAAAATAGTCAGTTGAGTTAGGTTTGTATATTTAGCATAAGTGTCAAAACTTTGACCAATTTGTACTGCTAATTCACGAGTAGGAGTAACTACAAGAGCGCGAATTTGTTTGGCCTTTTTTGAAGAGCCTACAATTCGGTGTAATTGATGTATGATAGGAATTGCAAATGCTGCAGTTTTTCCCGTACCTGTTTGCGCGCAGCCAATTAAATCTCGCCCAGCCAAAACAATCGGAATTGATTTTTCCTGAATTGGGGTAGGATTTAAGTAGCCTTCTTCAAATACGGCTTTTTGTATACTTTTTGAAAGTGATAAATCTTCGAATAACATATCTTAGTAATTAAGATTTTAGTTTTAAGTACTAAAATCTGTGCAAAGATAGGTTTATTCGGTCAATCGTTTATTTGATTCTTGTATTATTTGGGAAATGTGTGGTTTTAAAGTAGTTGTTCTTCATTGAGATTTTTCTTTTTCGTTATTAGCTTTCACAAAATCGGTAACCAAATAACCAATTAATTTTCCAATTAAATTGTTGTTTGGAGAATCAGCTAAATCTGGTGCACCTTCGCAAATATGAAGATATGCTGCATTTTTATGCTGTCCGAAAAAAGAAATGAATTGTCTGAGTTCTTCAACCGAAAATCCACTTATAGTCATTGCACTGCTGGCAATATTAGGAATTGCATCTAAGTCAATTTCAATTCCAAACGAATCAGTTTTGATAAATTCGAGAGCAAGAGCCATTTCTTTGTCAAAGTCTTTTTCTTTACGAATATTGACGCTGTCATAAGTATTATAGCGAACGCGGTCTTCTAGTTTTTTAATAATGTCTAAAACACTTTTTGAAGTATAGTTTTCATGCAATCCAAAAATGAAGTACTTTTTTAGGAAACCTTCTTCGTAAGCATATGAGAAGCCATTTCCGCTATGGCGACCTTCCAGAATTCTAAAATCAGAATGCGCATCAAAATTTATGGCGTTAATAGGTTTTCCTTTGGCTAAAGCCGAGCCTTTAATATTTCCGTAAGCATTATTATGACCGCCGCCAATTATAATTGGAGTTTTTCCAGCTTTAATTATGGTAAAAATAATATGCGAAACCTCTTTGTCAATTTTTTCTACTAATTGACTTAATTTAGATCGGTCGTCAATGTCATTAAAGTCTAGTTTTTCTACATTGCGCATTTCTTCGGCAACATTAAGCTGTCCTAAAACTATAATCTGGCTGCCTTTGCAAAAGCGATTGTGTTGGATATTGGCAATGCTTTTTATGGCACTGCTCCAAGCAGAAGCAGCTCCGGGTCTTCCGTAGTTAGCACGCACGCCAATATCTTCAGGAATTCCTAAAAGAACATATTTTGCTTCGCTTTCTTGTAAAAATTTGATTTTATCAGCTCCCTTAGGAATGACAATCATTTTTTCTCCAAATTTTATTTCGCCGCTTCGATGATTTGTGACCTTTGCCAAATCATTGACTGTAAAAGGAATTAGTTTTTCCATTAAAAAAAAAATATTTTCCAAAAATAATATAATTGCGTCAACTTACGTTATTACGATATATTAATTCTTAAATTTGTTTTTAAAGAAAATTATTCAATATGGAAAACCCAAAGAACAACAATTCAAGTCTAAAGGCGATTATCGCAGTTTTAGCAGTCCTACTAATTGGTAGCTTAGTGTATATTTTTAAACTTTCTTCTGATACTGAAGTGGTTAAAACTGAACTTACAACAACGATGACAGAGAAAGAATCTGTTATGAAAGATTTGCAAGAGTTAAAAGCGACTTATGATGCTGCAATTGCAGAGAATACTTCAATGTCTGATGAATTAATTCAAGAAAGAGATAAAGTAGTGGCTTTAATGGATGATTTGAACAAATCTAAAGGTGATGTTTCTAAATTCAGATCTCAAGTTCAAGCAATGCAAGGTAAAATGAAAACTTTAGTTGCTGAAAACGATGAGTTGAAAAAACAAAATGGTGTTTTAACTACTCAAAGAGATAGTACTATTGTAGTATTGGGAGAATCTAAAAAGTATAACGAAGTACTAGTTGGTCAAAATGAAGAATTGGCTAAAACTGTAGAAAGAGGTTCTAAATTATCAGTTTTAAATACTAAAACTGCAGCTTACAAATTGAAAAGCTCAGGAAAACAAGTTGAAACTGATAAAGCAAGCCGTGCCGATGTTTTGAAAGTAAGCTTTACAATTGCTGAAAATCAAATCGCTAAGTCTGGTGATAAAACGTATTATGTTCAAGTGATTGATTCTAAAAATAACGTTTTAGGTGATAAGAAAACTGAAAGCTTTGGTGATAAATCATTAACATACAGCTTTAAAACTACTGTTCAATATGAGAACAAAAGTGTAAATGTTACTGAAGATTTACCAGGTAAAGATTTTGCTAAAGGAACTTATTTTATCAATGTTTTTGATAATGATGAGTTGGTTTCTAAAACAAGTTTCAGTTTAAGATAAGACCACGTCGCTTAAGTAATAATACCACTAAAATATTAAAGGTCTGTGATTTTTTCACAGACCTTTTTTTATTGATAAAACTATTCACAGATATAACTGTTATATAATCTTTCCTTCTATAAAAACACTTTCAATTAAATTACTGCCAAATGCATAAGGTATTTGATAATAAGAAGAAATTGGTTTCGTCAGGATAAGATTGGCTTTTTTTCCTTTTGTGATACTTCCGTGCGTTTCTGAAAGTCCCATTGCATAAGCTCCGTTAATTGTAGCTGCGTTTATAGCTTCTTCGGGAGTCATTTTCATCTTTATACAAGCCGTTGCTACAACAAAATTCATATTTCCTGATGGAGTAGAACCTGGATTGAAATCGGTTGCTAATGCAAGCGGTAAACCTGCTTTGATCATTTCGCGCGCTGGAGTATATGGAATACTTAAAAAATACGAACATGACGGTAAAGCAACCGGCATCGTTTCTGTGTCTTTTAAAGCTTCAATATCTTCTGGATTCATAATTTCAAGATGATCTACAGAAAGGGCTTTAAACTTAACACCAGCTTGTATTCCGCCAATAGAATTGAATTGGTTTACATGTATTTTTGGTATTAAGCCAGATTTTATTCCTGCATCCATTATTGTTTCGGTTTCTTCAACAGAAAAATAACCGCTTTCGCAGAAAACATCAATATAATCAGCAAGCTTATTTTGAGCAATTTCAGGAATCATTTGTGTTATGATTTCTTCGATATAACCAGCCTTGTTTTCTTTATAATGTGTTGGAAAAGCATGAGCGCCCAAAAAAGTAGCTTTTATTGAAATGGGATAATTTTCGGCTAGTTTTTTAATTACGCGAAGCATTTTTAATTCGCCTTCAATTGTAAGTCCGTAACCTGATTTTATTTCAACAGCGCCAGTTCCTAACTGCATTACTTCTTCAAGACGAATTTTAGATTGGTCGTAAATATCATCTTCTGAAGTTTCGTTTAGTTTTTTAGCCGAATTTAATATTCCGCCTCCGCGATTAGCAATTTCTTCATAAGTAAATCCGTTAATACGGTCAACAAATTCCTGTTCGCGATTGCCGGCGTAAACAATATGAGTGTGGCTGTCACACCAAGTTGGCAGAACTACTTTTCCTGTGGCATCGATAACTTCGTCTGCATCAATTTCAGGAAGATTTTCCATCAATCCAAAATTGACAATTAGATTGTCTTTTATCAGTAAAAAAGCATTTTTAAGAGTTGGAAGTATTGCCATTTCAGCTCCTGAAACTTTTGATATTGAAGTTTCGCGAACTTGAAGCAGTTCTTGTATGTTTTTTATTAATGTTGTCATTATTGTTATTGTTATAAAAGACAAATTTCACAAATTATCACGAACTAATTCGCGAAATCTGTGAAATTTGTGTTCTTATTAGTTTTGTTTTATTATTCAGAAACGGTTATTTCAAACATTTTCTCCCAATATTTTCCAGTAACAAATATGGTTTTGGTTTGTGGTTTGTAAGCGATTCCGTTTAATACTTCAGCTTCTGGATGTTTGATGAATTTACGTAAATCAGAAAGGTTTAAAATGCCTTCAACAGCTCCAGAAGTTGGATTTATAACTGCAATAGCATCTTTTTGCCAAACATTTGCATAGATCTTTCCGTTGATATATTCCAATTCGTTAAGAACTTTAATTTTTGAAGTTCCTGAATATACATTGATGTAATCAATAAGTTTTTGAGTTTCGGGATCCATCTTCCAGATTTTTTCAGTTCCGTCTGAACGATAAATGTATTTTCCGTCATTTGTCATTCCCCAGCCTTCAATTTCTTTGTCGTAGGTAAATGTTTTTTCAAGTTTTAATGTTTTAGCATCATAAATAAAGCCTGTTTTTTCTTGCCAGCTTAATTGGAAAACTTTTCCGTTAATAAAAGTAATTCCTTCACCAAAATATTCTTTCGGAAGATCTACTTGTTTAATTACTTTTCCAGTTTTATAATCTACAGATCTAAAATAAGAATCTCCTTTTTGACCTGTACTTTCATATAAAACGTCATCATAAAACTCTAAACCTTCTGTAAAAGCTTTGGTGTCGTGCGGGTATGTGTTTACAACTTTATAGTTTAGTAATTTTGGTTCAACACTTGAAACTAATTCAATTCTTTTAGTAGCATCAGATGAGTTTCCTCCAAAATAAACAGTTGCTTTTAGATATTGATAACCTAATCTTTGATCTTTTAGTTCAAATTTAAATTTTTCATTTCCTTTTTTACTTCCCACTTTTTTATCGTTAACAAAGTACGCAACGCTGTCGATTTCTTTCGAATTTGGGTTTGAAATTCCAATTGAAACAGCTTCTTGTGGAAGAAAATGGGCAGGAAAAGCAGAATCGTCAATATTAAATAAAGAATTTTCACCTTTATTTTTATCTCCACATCCAATTAATGTAGTTCCTAATAAAATGACAGCTAGGAAGTTATATTTTTTCATAGTTTAAAATTTGAATAAGCCAATATACAACGATATTTTTATAGCAGCAAAGCTCTTGCAAAAATATAAAAAGATTGTATATTTGCACCGGCAAGTCCTACACGACCAGCTCCTGCAGACTCCCCCAGGATGGGAACATAGCAAGGGTACGTGGTTGAGCGGTGCGATGTAGGTCGCTTGCCATTTTTTTTCTTTTTTTTTATTGTCCCGAAGTTTCGGGATTTTTTTTTAGAATTAATGTAAAAGTAGTCTTCCTTCGGGAGGATTTTTTTATTTTTGGTTCTTTGCGATGTTCAAAGTTATTGGTTAGATGTTAGAAGTTAAGAGTATTATACATAGTTCAGCTTCAAAATTATGATCAATACTATTTGAAATACTTTATGAAATGAAAGAAAAACTATCAAAACTTTTTTTGGGTCTTATATGCATTGGATTAGTTTATCTTATTTTGAAAGGGAAAAATTATCAAAAGGAAATTGGAGAACATCAAGGTGAAACCATTTGTAAGTTTACATTTTGTAAGCAATACCCAAAATCAAATAGTGCATTTGTAAAATATTATGTGAATAATAAAGTATATAGAAATAGTTCTGGACGTTGTCCTGATAATTCTGTTTCCAAAATGAATAAATTTTTTATCTTGAAATATTCTACAATCGATCCAAATAAAATTGCGGTTGATTTTTCTAAAGAAATTACGGATTCAGTTCAGATAAAGGAATTGGAATCAAAACTTGAATTAAAATATTGGCTTGACCATTAATAATTTTAAAAACTCATAACTCAAAAAATGAATAAAGTTGTTTTAATTACTGGTGCATCCTCAGGGATTGGAAAATCGATTGGTGAATTTTTGCATAAAAAAGGATTCGTTGTATATGGAACGAGTAGAAATCCTGAAAAAGTATTGAATTCTATTTTTCCGTTAGTGGCTCTGGATGTTCGAAATGCTGAATCAATTAAACTGGCGGTGAATAAAATTATTGCAGCTTCCGGGAGATTGGATATTGTAATTAATAATGCTGGAGTTGGAATTACAGGACCTTTGGAAGAAATTCCGATGGAAGAAATTAAAAACAATTTTGAAACTAATTTCTTTGGGCCAATTGAGGTAATGAAATCAGTATTGCCGCAAATGCGCGAGCAAAAATCTGGTTTGATTATTAATATTACTTCAATTGCAGGTTATATGGGATTGCCTTACAGAAGTGTTTATTCGGCTTCAAAAGGAGCTTTAGAATTGATTACGGAGGCTTTGAGGATGGAAGTGAAGCAGTTTGGGATTGAAATAACAAATGTGGCTCCTGGAGATTTTGCTACAAATATTGCATCAGGACGTTATCATGCACCGGTTATTCAAGGTTCTGCTTATGAAAAAGTGTATGGAGAGACACTTGCAACGATGGATGAACATGTTGATGCGGGAAGTAATCCAAATGAAATGGCTGAAGCTGTTTTTAAAATTATTCAACAAGATAAACCAAAAGTTCATTATAAGGTGGGAGCTTTCATGCAGAAGTTTTCGATTGTATTGAAACGTGCATTGCCAGATAAGGTTTATGAAAAAATGCTGATGAATCATTATAACTTGTAAAATTATGAATCAGATGATAGAGTTTTTGCCTACTATTTTTGTTGTTTTAATTTTTCTTGTTGTTTGGTTTGTATTTCGAAGAATATTAAGCTCTTTGAGTGATAAGATTAACAATTCGGAAGTTTATAAGGAAGAAACGTTAAAAGTTCTTGAAGAAATTAGAGATGAATTGAAAGAATTAAATAAAAAGAATTCTTCTAAGTAATTATAAGTTGTAATTTTGCAGCTGAGTTTGCGTGAGGGATAAAGGTGTTATTCTTTTGTGAAGTGAAGCGGAACAAAAGATATAGTCGAAAGCCCGTTCGCCATGGTGAACACGCCTAAATAATATTCAACACAATTAAATATAAATAGATTATGAAATTTTTTATTGATACTGCTAATTTAGCTCAGATTAAAGAAGCACAAGCTTTAGGCGTTTTAGATGGTGTAACAACTAATCCGTCTTTGATGGCTAAAGAAGGAATTACTGGAAAAAACAATATCTTGAAGCATTATGTTGACATTTGCAATCTTGTAGAAGGTGATGTAAGTGCTGAAGTAAACGCTTTGGATTTTGAAGGAATGGTGAAAGAAGGTGAGGAGTTAGCTGAGTTACATGATCAAATCGTTGTAAAATTGCCTATGACAAAAGAAGGTGTAATGGCTGCAAAATATTTCTCTGATAAAGGAATTAAAACAAACGTAACTCTTGTGTTTTCTGCAGGACAAGCATTATTGGCTGCAAAAGCGGGAGCAACTTATGTTTCTCCTTTCATTGGTCGTTTAGATGATGTTTCTACAGACGGTTTGAATTTAATTCAAGAAATTAGAGAGATTTACGATAACTATGGTTATGAAACTCAAATTTTAGCAGCTTCTGTACGTCACACAATGCATATTGTAAACTGTGCAAAAATTGGTGCTGATGTAATGACTGGACCACTTTCTGCAATTTATGGATTATTGAAACACCCATTAACTGATATCGGTTTAGCACAATTCGTAGCTGACTTCGAGAAGGGAAATAAGTAATTATTAGATACTTATAAAATTAAAATCGTCTTTTTTCTAACGAGAAAAGACGATTTTTTTTTACTTTTATAGTAACCTAAAAACAAATTACTTATGAAAATTGTACTATTCTTAATGTCATTTTTTGTTGCGAGTTTATCTATAAATGCACAAGCGGCAAAGGTTCTTACAAGTGTTAATGAAGCTGGAGATGTAGCCACTTATGAGCTGGACTGCAGTGCTAAGTTTCAGGTATTGGCTAAAGGTTTGCGTTATAATATTACCCGACATGAATTTAAGGGACCTGAGCTGAAAAACTCATACCGATTGATGTTGGTTATGGATGGGTTTTATTCTAAAACACTCAATAAAACAATGACAATATCAGCAGTATTAAGTGATGGGACAATTATCGAAGCTAAAAAGATTATTGAAGATGATGGTTTTTTTGATGGCGCCTGCACATTAAAAATCAAAGATCCTCAGGCTCTTTTAGCGGCCAATATAGACAAAGTTATTGTTCACGCGGATAAAGATGTTGTGTATAAGTTAAGTGAGCAAAACAAGGCTGTTTTTAAAAAGAATTTAAGTAATGTTATAAATGCTAAGTAACGTAAAGAGGTTCAAAGGAGCAAAGCGGTAAAGATTCTGAGGTTTTGTTTTGTAAGGAAATAAAAAATCCCAAATTCTAATTTTATGGATTAGAATTTGGGATTTTTTTTACTGTTTATTTTTGGAATTTAGTGACCTCCGCCTTCACTTTGAACGTGGCTGATTCCTTGTTTCTTTAATATTTTAGGGCAGTAGAAACCGTAGAATCCTAAATAAGCAAATCCTAAAAGAGGTACAATATAAGAGAAATGTGTCCATGTAATACCAAAGATTCCTTCTGGTCTTGTAAGGTCAAAATCACAGATGCTTCCTTGTACTAAAGGAATAATTCCTCCTCCTAGAATCATCATGATTAAGAATGAAGATGCTTTTCCAGTGTTTTTTCCTAAACCAGCGATCGCTAAATCGAAGATTGACGGCCACATAATTGACAAGAATAATCCACCAGAGATAAAGAAGAATTTAGCAATTTCCGGGCTTGGACAAACTAATCCTGCAAGCATCATTAGTAAACCAGATATTCCGAAAAGCATTAATGTTTTTCCAGCATTTTTTCCTCCTATAAAACTCACACCAATAAATACTAAAATCCAGATTGGGTAGATGTAGAACGAAGAAACATCGTGCGCTGCAAAAATATTAGCTCCAATAATTACTCCAAATGCAACAGCAGGAACAATGAATTTTAATGCTGTATTTACTAAGTTTGAAGTATTGAAAACGTTAACACCGCCATTCCAACGGCCAATCATTAAACTTCCCCAGTATAGAGCGATAAATGGCGCGATTGCATCTTCTAATACATTACCAAATTCAGCAGTATGAAGCAAAGCAGGCAGGTTACTAATAATTGTAACTTCGGTTCCAACATAAATAAAGATTCCTAACATTCCTAGATATAGTTGTGGATAATCAAGGATGTTGAATTTTTCGTGTGCTGTTTTAACTACTTCTTCCTCTTCTTTTGCCGGGTCTTCAATTTTAGAGAAGTTCATGAAAATTGCAACTGCAATAAATGCAAGACCAAGAATGATAAAAGGTAATTTAATATCTTCTAAAGAAAGTGCTGTTTTTTTGTTGTCTCCCATTCCAAATAAAGCGATTCCAAGTAAAATTGCTCCAATTGTTGTTCCAAAAGAGTTAATACCTCCTGCAAGTGTTAAACGGTGGGCTCCGGTTTGAGGGCTTCCCATTTTAATGGCTAATGGATTGGCAACAATTTGTTGAATAGAAAAACCTAATCCTACAGTAAATAAAGCTGTTAAGAAAAATGGAAAGCTTTCCATTGTTGCTGCAGGGATGAATAAAAATGAACCGAAAGCTGAAAGTACTAAACCAGCTGAAAGGGTTTTTTTGTATCCAAATTTTTGTAGAACATCTAATTTTAAGGAAACTAAAAAGAAAATCAAAGATCCTACAAAATACGCCGCATAAAAAGCCCACGCTACTAGTTGTGATTGAACTTGAGATAAGGTGAATACTTTTTTGAATACGGGAATAAGGATATCATTGGCCGAACCAACAAAACCCCAAAAGAAGAAGACTATTATCAACGAGATAAACTGCCCCCATTTGGTTTGCACATTTTCTGAACTCATAATTGTAATAAGGTTAATTTTTAATAAAATTGTTTTTTGAAGACCGTAAATATATTTGTTACACGAATCAAAAAAAAATTATTGATTAAAAATAATGTTAAATTTAAACGAACTACAATATTTATTCAACAATGTGTTAATTTATATAGAGTTAGAAATGTTAAAGTTTTACTCTAGAATTCGATTTTTGACGTCTTTACTGTAATTTCTGCCAATAGGAATCGTATAGGATTGAATCTGGATGCGGTTTCCTTCTATTGATTTTACTTTGTTTAAAGCTATAACATACGATTTGTGAATGCGTAAAAAGCGTTCAGCAGGCAGTTCTTCAGATAATGAAGTCAATGATCTGTGGGTGATATAAGTTTTGTCTGGAGTAACCACTTTTATGTACTCTTTCATTCCTTCGATAAACAGAATTTCTTCAATATTAATCTTCATCATTTTTTTATCTACTTTGATAAAAATATGCGAATCGCTTTTTGAGGTATCGACCTTAATATTGTTTTTTAAATTGTATTCGGTCGTAATTTTATTAATACATTTTATGAATCGTGGAAGCGGAATTGGTTTTACTAAATAATCTAAAACATCGAGATCGTAACTTTCGGCAGCAAATTCTCTAAATGCGGTTGTTATGATTACTTTGGTTTTGTTTTCCATCAGGCTTATAAGTTCAAAGCCAGTCATCATAGGCATATTGATATCAAGAAAAACGGCATCGACAGAGGTGCTGTTTATAAAATCCAGCGCTTCTAGAGAATTATTGAATGTTCCTATTACTTCAAAGTCTGTAAAATTTGCAAAATAATTTTGCAGCACTTTTATAGCTAAAGGTTCATCATCAATCAATACACATTTAATCTTCATTATCAATTGGTATTTGTAAACGTATTATATAGTAATTCAGTTTTGTTGTATCTTTTAAGCTAAAATGATTTTTATAAATCAGTTTTAATCTCTTTTTTGTATTAACCAGACCAATACCGCCTTTTGAGTTAAGATTTTGTGAAAGTACAAAATTATTTAAGATTTCAAAATCTAACATTTTGTTATCAATAATCTTACAGTTGATTTTAATTTTCAAATTAGTATTGTTTATACTGCCATGTTTAAAGGCGTTTTCTACTAATGAGATAAAGATCAGTGGCGGAACCATTATATCTTCGATGTTCGATTCTAGGTTAATAGTTACTTCTACATTCTCAAAACGTAATTTTTCAATCTCAACATAATTCTGAATATAATCTATTTCTTTAATCAGCGGAACAAATTTAGTTCCTTTTACATCATACAGAACATACTCCATTAAGTTCGAAAGTTTGATAATTACATCTGGAACTTTGTCTGAAGATTCTAATGACAATGCATAAAGATTGTTTAAAGTGTTGAAAAAGAAATGCGGTTGAATTTGATTTTCTAGATATTTCAATTTGATTTTAAACTGATTTTCTCGCAATGATCTGTTTCTTTCACGTTCACGAAGCCAAGTCAAAGTCAGGTAAACAGATGAAGCCATCGCTAGAACATACAATTCTCCAATGCAAACTGCTACAATATGATTAATCTCAAACGGATGATATTCTCGATTTGCTTCCGGCCAAATGTTTTCTGAGATAATATAAAAGGTAAGTGCAGTTTTTAGAAGGTAAATACCAAAAAGGCTGGCTAATAATGCAAAAGTGTAGGTAATGTATTTTTGTTTTAGAACATATTTAGGTACTAAAATAAATAGATTAAAATATACTAATGGAATGTGCAGTGAGAACTCAATTAAATTTGATTTAAAAGAATATGGATAATCATTAAAGTAAGCGCCCCATCGCAAAAAGTTGAGAGTGAAATAAGTGCCCCAGAACCAAATATGATTTTGAAGTTTTATGTCAAAGTTTAATTTTCGAATTTCGTTCAACTTTTTTAACGTTTTGTTATTATTTAGGAAGGACTTGTAAATACAGTACAACTTTACATAATTACTGTCAAAAACACAATTTTTTTGAATTAAATTTTAAAATAAATGTTAAAAAATGCTGTATTTCAACGATATAACGTTTTCGTAAAACATAATGTTGAATGTTTCGTGTTGTTTGTTTAAAAAACTGTACTGTTTGTATAATATATTTTTTTTAACAGTGCCTTAACAATATTTTTATCACTTAACTAATCAAAACCATGATAAAAATGAAACAAATTATGTTAATCCTTGCGATTATCTTTACTTCGCAAATGTCATTTGCACAAGTAAAAACGATCAAAGGTTTGGTAAGCGATCAAAATGGATTGCCGCTGCCTGGGGTAAGTATTATTATTCAAGGTACAAAAACGGCTACCCAAAGTGATTATGACGGAAAGTATACGATTCAAGCATCTGCGGGAGATGTTCTTGCGTTTTCGTATATTGGTATTAAAACCCAAACAGTAACGGTGACTTCTTCGCCTACAATTAATGTTGTACTTAAAGAAGATGCACAAAATTTAAATGAAGTTGTTGTTACGGCACTTGGGATTAAAAGACAAAAGAAAGAACTGGGTTATGCAGTTCAAGATGTAAAAGGTGATCAATTAAATAAAGCGATCACAACAAATGTAACTTCAGCTTTATCTGGAAGAGTTGCCGGTGTAGACGTATCAATACCATCAACAGGAATTGCTGGTAGTACGAGAGTTATTATTAGAGGTATTTCAAGTATAAGCGAAAGTAACCAGCCGCTTTATATTGTAGATGGAGTTCCTATTGATAATTCTGGTTTATCAAATGATAATGCTGCAGCTAGCAGATGGTTTGATGGACGTGATAATGGAGATGGAATTTCAGGAATTAATCCTAACAACATTGAAAGCTTAACAGTATTGAAAGGTGCAGCTGCGGCGGCATTGTATGGTTCAAGAGCTTTGAATGGAGTAATTTTAATTACAACTAAAAAAGGAAGCAAAGGAAAGCTTCAAGTTGAATTGACAAGCGGTGTAAGTTTTGATCGTGTAAATGCTAAGTATTCGGATTTTCAAAGTGAGTATGGAACTGGTGCAAATGGTGCATTGCCAGATCCTAGCAGAGGTCCTTCTGAACTTTACAATTACACTACTAGCGCTTGGGGACCAAAGTTTTCTCAATCTGTAGGAGCACAAGTAAAAATATTTGACGGTTCTACACGACCTTATGCTAAAGTCGATAATAATATTCAAGATTTTTTTAGAACTGGATTTACAACTACAAATGGAATCGCATTATCGGCAGGTAGTGATAATGCTTATGTACGTTTTGGATATAATAATTTAAACAACGATGACGTAATTCCGGGATCTGGTTTAGAACGAAATGATGCAAGTTTAAATGCAACTTTAAAATCAGAGAAATTTACGCTGGATGCTAATGTAAATTATATTGCTGAAAATACTGAAAACAGACCTGGTTTAGGAGATTCTCCAAATAATATTGGTTATTCATTAAGCGGATTGGCTCCAAATATTGATCAAGCTTGGTTGAAGAATTATAAGGATCCAGAAACAGGTAAGATATACGAATGGAATACTAATATTTATCAATTAAACCCATATTTTACAATAGACGAGAATCATAATTCATCTAAGAAAAATCGTTTTATTGGTAATGTATCTGGAACTTATCAGTTAAAAAGATGGGCAGCATTAACGTTGAGATCTGGTTTAGATACTTACGCTTTTAGTGCTAAAGATTTTATGGCTGCAGGAAGTACATGGCCGGGAAGAGATGAAGGTTATCTTGGTTTAAATAATATAAATGTGTCAGAGATGAATACTGACTTAATCGCAACTTTTAGTGATATAAAATTAGCTGAAGATTTTACTTTCTCAGGAATTTTAGGAGCTGGTAGAAGAGATTTTAGAAGAGATCAAAATTCTAGATTTGGAACAAAAATTATAGAACCGGGAACTGAATACATTAGTAATTTTGTGAATCAAACAGAAAATGCTCCTGTTGAAACCAGAACCAGAACAAACTCAGTTTATGGTTCAGCAAAGTTTGATTACAAAGGATATTTATATGCGGAATTTACAGGAAGAAATGACTGGTTCAGTGTAATTAATAAAGATGCTTTTTATCCTGCGGCTTCCCTAGGTTTTGTATTCTCTGATGCTTTTGATTTTAAAAATGAAGTTTTTAATTATGGAAAATTTAGAGCTTCTTGGGCGAGAGTTTCTAATGCTCCAGGCGCTTATAAAAATGCATTAAACTATACCACGTTTGCTTCTTACAATGGTCAAAGTGTGGTAAATATTAAAAATAGTGCGGCGCCAAATCCTAATTTGACTTACCAATCTAAAACAGGAGTAGAGTTTGGACTTGAAACTTCTTTCTTTAAAAATAGATTAAGAGCCGATATTACTGTTTATCGTGAAGATACTTCTGATCAAACTCTGGATCTTCCTTCATCTGCAACATCTGGATATGAATTTATTTCGGTTAATGCTGGAGAATTGCGTAACGAAGGTATTGAAATCTTTTTGTCTGGTACACCTATTAGAACTAAAGATTTTGAATGGGGAATTGATTTGAATTTCTCAAAAAACAAAAACTCAATTCTTTCTTTACATCCAGATATTCAAACGTACACCATTTCTGAAGCACGCTGGGCAGGTGCTTCTATTGTTGGAGAAGTTGGAGGTAAATACGGAACAATTATGGGAAGAGATTTTTTAAGAAATGATGCAGGTGAAAAAGTTGTTGGAGCAAATGGTCTGCCATTATTTACAGATGAAAAAGTAGCATTAGGAAAAGGTCTTCCAGATTGGGCTGCAGGTTTAACAAATAGATTTAGCTATAAAGGAATAACGCTTCAATTTTTAATCGATATGAAGTTTGGAATGGATGTGTATTCTATGACTAATTCTGTTGCAGCTCAAAAAGGACTTTTGGATGTTACTACTGATGGTAGAGATGCTTATAATCAAGCAAGAGCTCAAGCAATTGCGAGTGATCCTAATTTTAGTCAAGCAACATGGATTCCTACAGGAGGTTATGTTGCTGAGGGTGTTGTAAATGTTGGAACTACAGCCAATCCGAAGTATGAAAAAAATACAAAACCTGTAAATCCTCAGGATTATTGGAATACAGTATTTAATAACACACCAGCTCCATTTGTTTACGATGCTTCGTATGTAAAATTAAGAGAGGTTAGTTTAGGTTATCAAATACCAAAAAGTGTTTTTGCGGGTGCTAAAATTAACTCAATTTATGTTTCGGCATTTGCAAGAAACTTATTGACTTTTAATAAAGATCTTCCAAATGTTGATCCAGAGTCTATGTATACATCTGGAAACGGACAAGGTTTTGAGTATGGTTCATTACCATTTAGACAGTCGTATGGTTTTAATATTAAAATTGCATTCTAAAAAAAAAGATATTATGAAATTCAAACAAATAATAATAGCCATACTTGCATTGTTTACTGCAGTAGGCTGTACGGAGAATTTTGACGCGCTGGAGAAAGATCCTGTGGCGTTGACTGCAAATCCAGCTGGACAACTTACGTTTACACAATTGTGTATGTCTGGAGATGGGTTTTATCAATGGAGAACCAACTTAATTTATTCTGGTGGTTTTGTACAGCATTATTCTGGTGCATGGAACGTAACTACATTTGGAAGCAGATTCAATAAAGATGACGGATATGCTACTGCTTTATGGAGAAATGGGTATTCAAATGAACTAAAGAATGTTGTAGATATTCTTGAAAAAACAAAAGATGATCCTGCGGCTGCAAATATGAATGCTGTTGGTAAGATTATGAAAGTAATGGTAGCGCAGCGTATGACTGATATTTATGGTGATATTCCTTATTCAGAAGCTGGATTGGGTTTCTCAAAAGGAATTGTAACACCTAAATATGATAAACAAGAAGACATTTATATGTCATTTTTTAAAGAATTAGATGAAGCTTATAATCAATTAAAAGTTGGCGGCGGAAGCATAAAAGGTGATTTATTTTATAATGGTGATGTTCTAAAATGGAAAAAACTGGCAAACACATTACGTTTGCGTCTTGGAATGAGGATTTCCGAGATAAAACCAGTTGAAGCTGAAAAACAAGTTAAAGCGGCTTTGCAAAACGGAGTTTTTGCGAGCAATGAAGATAATTGTATCATGCGTCATTTAGATGCAAGTTTTAATGATGATCCAGCATCTATTGATTTTAGAGGAAATGGACTTGCTTATGCTTTTGTAGGGAATGAAAATGGAGATCACTTTACAACTTTGGTTATAGATTATCTTAGAGATAATGGAGATCCTAGATTAACAATGCTTGCAACTCCTAAAAAAACCAGCAGCGTTAAGCAAGGCGCACCAATTGGGCCAGGTGAAAATTTATATGAAGGAGTAAAACCAGGTTTGTACCAATATCAAGCTCCGGGTGGAACTGATGCAACATCAGGAATTCAAGATTATTTCAAGAAAAAAACGACACCTTTTTTACATGTTAGTTATTCAGAAACACAATTGTTACTGGCTGAAGCTGCTTTTAGAGGCTGGGTTTCTGGTTCTGCAGCGGATTACTATAAAAAAGGAGTTGAAGCAGGTATTAAACAATTAGAAATTTATGGAGCGCTGCCGGCTGGTCAATCTAAAATTGATACTTACCTAAATGCTAAACCATTAGTTGCGGGAAAAGAAAAAGAACAAATTGCAACTCAGCTTTGGATAACTTATATTTTTAATAGTATTGAGGCTTATTCAAATTGGAGAAGAACTGGATTTCCAAAATTAGTTCCTATCACAAATCCAGATTCTGAGACAAATGGAGTTACACCAACACGTTTATATTATCCAAATGATGAAATGCAGAAGAATGAAACAAATTATTTAGATGCACTAGCTAGAATGGGAGGGAAAAATGACTGGTTGAACAAAGTTTGGTGGGATGCTAATTAAATAGAAATTCCTGCATAAAGTTTTGCCTAATAAGGTGTTATTGTAATTAAATCTTAGAAATTAAAATTATGATAACATTTTATTAGGCATTTTTTTTTAACATTTAATTACTTCTTTTTTTTAATAGTATTTAAAAGAATTTGATAGTTTTTATCTTAAATAACAGATTTTCAAATATTTGTGATTTGTTAAATGATTTTTAATAAAACTAACCTATTGTTGAATAAAATCTCCGTAAATGTGGTAAAAACTGCATTTTATAGATAGGAAAACGTTTTCGTACAACGGATTATTGATCGATTTATGTCGTTTGTTTAAAATTTCAGGCAGTTTGTATAATATATTTTTTTTAACAATCCCTTAAGAATAATTTTACATCATAACTAACAAAATAAATAAACATGAAAAAAATTTTCTTAATCTTTATGATTGTTTTTACGGCGCAAGTTTCGCTTGCTCAGGTAAAAAATGTTAAAGGTGTGATTACAGATTCTGATGGGATGCCGTTGCCGGGTGCATCTGTTGCTGTGCAAGGAGGTCAAAAAGGTTCTACTACCGATTTTGACGGATTGTACACTATTGAAGTTACAAAAGGACAAACTTTAGTTTTTACTTATGTAGGTCTTGAAACACAATCGATAGTTGTAGGTGATGCTACTACAATTAATGTTAAAATGGTACCAGCAGCATCAAATGCGTTAAACGAAGTAGTTGTTACTTCATTAGGTCTTAAGAAAACTAGAAAATCTCTTACTTACGCAGCTCAAGAACTTAAAGGCGAAGAGTTGACTCGTGTAAAAGATGCCAACGTTATTAATACAATTGCAGGTAAAGTTGCCGGTGTTGCAGTAACAAAAAGTTCTGCAGGTACTGGAGGATCTACAAAAGTAGTTATTCGTGGTAACTCTTCTATATTAAACAGCCAGCCGCTTTACGTAATTGATGGTATTCCTTTGTATAATGGTAGTTCAAATCAGCCAAATGATTCATTTGGTAGTACTGCAGGAGGTAACCGTGACGGG
The DNA here is from genome assembly GCF_044005885.1 of Flavobacterium sp. FlaQc-30. Classification (NCBI taxonomy): domain Bacteria; kingdom Pseudomonadati; phylum Bacteroidota; class Flavobacteriia; order Flavobacteriales; family Flavobacteriaceae; genus Flavobacterium; species Flavobacterium sp. FlaQc-30. The sequence goes on from NZ_JBIPCO010000002.1 coordinate 623,355, forward strand.
GGAGATACAGTTTCTTTAATTAACCCTGATGATTATGAAGGAATGACCGTACTTAAAGGTGCAGCAGCATCTGTATTATACGGATCTCAAGGAGCAAATGGTGTTATTTTGCTTTCTTCTAAGAAAAATAAAGAAAACAAAGGAAACTTAGCAATTTCTTCTGTTACTACTTTTGAATCGGTACATTCTTTGCCAGAATTCCAAAATGAATATGGAACTTTAAATGCACAAAAATCTTGGGGAGGAAAAGTAGCTTCAAATGATTTTGTAAAAGATTTTTTCAATACTGGAGTTACGCAAATTACTTCTGCTTCATTTACAACAGGATCAGATATTGCTTCTACAACTTTATCTTATGCTAACACTTCTTCTTCAGGTATTATTGAAGGTAATGGATTAAAGAAAAACAATTTTGGAATCCGTCAAACAGCTAAATTTTTCAACAATAAATTAACTGTTTCTGCTGATGCAAAATATACAAGCCAAACTATTGATAACAGACCGGTAAACGGACTTTATTCAAATCCTCTTACAGGTGTTTATTTGTTTCAAAGAGCAAATGACTTCAATTTCTACAAAGATAATTTCGAATCATTTATTCCTTCTAGAAACCTTTACGGGCAAAATTTCTACACGCCATTGGATGCTGACATCTACGTTCAAAACCCATATTGGTTAATCAATAGAAACAAATCTGTTGATAAAGATAATTTCTTTAACGGAAACATCGCTTTAGATTATAAAGCAAACAACTGGTTGAGCATTGGTGCAAGATACAGCTATAACAGAATCGAAAATGATTTTGATAAGAGAATTTATGCTACTACAAATAATTCTTTGTCTGGATATAATGGTAGATATATTAATGTAGGTACATTAAGTACACAACGTTATGGAGATTTAATTGCTAAAATCAATACTAATTTCAACGAGAATTTCAGCTTTAATGCTATAGTAGGTGCTAGTATCAATAATACTTTAGCAAATCATTCAACTACTTTAGATTCTGGTATCACTCCAGGGCTTATTAATGCTAACTTATTTACATTAGGAAATTTTGGAAGTAACAAAGGTGTAGATAACTTAAATCTTCAAGCTACAGGTTCTGCTAGAGAAGTTCAATCTATATTTGCTTCTGCTACTTTTGGTTACAAAAATATGTTGTATTTAGATGTTACAGGACGTAATGACTGGTCATCTACTTTAGTAAATACAGATACTCCATCATACTTTTATCCATCTGTGGGTGTGACTGCTCTTATTAGTGAAATGACAACTTTGCCAGAATGGATTAACTTTGGAAAAGTAAGAGGAACTTATGCAGAAGTAGGAAACGACGTTTCGGCTTTCGTAACTTCTCCAAAATCAACAGTTCAAGGTGGTATCATTATTCCTCCAACAGTAGGACCAAGACCAGGTGAATCTTTAAAACCTGAGTTAAAATCAGAATACGAATTTGGTACAGAATGGAGAATGTTTAATAACAGATTTGGTTTTGAGGTTTCTTACTACAATTCAGAAACTAAAAATCAATACATCCAAGTTCCTGCACCAAGCACAAACCCTTATGGTTATACTTTTTACGGAATTAACGCTGGTAGTATCGAAAACCACGGTATCGAACTTGTTCTTACTGGAAAAATCATCACAGGAGATAAATTCTCATGGGATACTACACTAAACTATTCTCAAAATAAAAACAAGGTTAAAGAAATTCCAGAAGAATTAGGAGGAACAATTCCTTTAACTCCTGTAAACAATATCAACTACAGATATGCTTTAACAGAAGGAAGACCATTTGGAGTTATTGAAGGAAAAGGTATCGTTAAAAACGATAAAGGAGAAATTGTTTTAGATGACAAAGGAAACTTAGCAATTGAAGGAGCGTTCCGTGAAGTTGGTAATGCAAATCCTGATTTCATGTTAGGTTGGTCAAATACATTTAAGTTTGGTGCTTTTACAGCTAATTTCTTAATCGATGGACGTTTTGGAGGTGATGTAATGAGTATTACAGAATCTATGAATGATTTTTATGGAGTATCAAAAAGAAGTGGAGATGCAAGAAATGCTGGTGGTGTTCCTGTAAATGCAGTTATGCCTAATGGTACTAAAGTTACTTCAATGGATGCTCAAAAATATTACGAAGCAGTTGGCGGACTTAACGGAGCTACAGCTGAGTATGTATATGACGCTACAAACGTAAGTTTAAGAGAGGTTTCACTTGGCTATACTTTCAGTAAAAAAACATTGCCATTTGTTAATACAGCAACTTTATCATTAATCGCAAGAAATTTATTCTTCTTTTATAAAGATGCACCTTTTGATCCAAACATTGCTTTAAGTACAGGTCAAGGTTTACAAGGAGTTGATATTTATGGTTTGCCATCAACAAGAAGTATTGGTCTTAATTTAAATGTAACTTTCTAATTTAAAATATCATGAAAACAAACAATATAAAAAAATCATTAATCTGTTTCGGTCTTTTAGCCTTAGTTGGTTGTACAGATAATTTCGATGAGATTAATAGTAATCCTGATGCTTTTACTCAAGAGGAAGTAACACAGGACTTTAACCATATTTTAGGTCCTTTTAAAAATATGTTCGAGAATGTAATGGTGAATACTCCAGGTTGGAGATATCAAATTGCCATTGATTTATCAGCAAATACTTGGGGAGGTTATTCAACAGCTCCAGGTTTTGATGGAGCAAATAATCTTTCTTATGCTCTTACTGATAAATGGAATGGAGCAGGATGGGAAGCTGCATATTCACTGGTAATGGCAAATTTCTTGAAAGTTGAAAAAGAATCTAAAGGAAAATACGATCAGTTTTATGCACTTGCAACAATTATTAAAGTAGAAACTTTACATAAAGTAGCCGATACGTGGGGACCAATTGTTTACTCTCAATTAGGAACTACTAATTCGACAATTGCATACGATTCGCAACAAGACGTTTATACAGCAATGTTTAAAGACTTAGATTTTGCAGTAAACGAGTTAACAAGAAGAATAGATGCAAAAGAACCTAGCTCTTTTGTAAATACAGACCGTTCAACATATGCAGGAAGCTATGAAAAATGGGTGAGATATGCCAATTCATTACGTTTAAGATTAGCAATGCGTATTGTAAAAGTAAATCCAACATTAGCAAAAGCAGAAGCTGAAAAAGCAATGAGTCAAAAATTTGGTGTAATGACAGCTGCAACTGATACTTTTATGGTAACTAAAGATGTTTCACAACACCCTTTAAGAGTGGCTGCTTATGAGTACAATGACAGCCGTATGTCTGCAGATATGGAATCTATCATGGGAGGTTATAATGACCCTAGAATGAAAGCTTACTTTGCAACATCAGAACAATTTCCTGATCAGTACAAAGGAATCCGTACAGGTGGAATTCTTGGAGATAAAACATTACACATGAAATTTTCAAATTTCGGAAAAGTAATAAAAGATGACAAACAAGTAGTTTGGATGAATGCTGCTGAAGTTTACTTCTTAAGAGCCGAAGGTGCTTTAAGAGGCTGGAACATGGGAGGTGATGCTGAATCATTGTACAAAGCTGGTATTGCTGCATCTTTTGATCAGCTTGCTACAGGTGGCGCTGCTGAATATACTGCAAATAATGTAAATACAGCAAAAGACTATGTAGATCCAGTTGCACCATTCAATAGTGGTTTAGCAGTAAATAAAGTTACTGTTGCTTGGGATAATACTGCAAGTAATGAAGTGAAACTTCAAAAAATCATCACTCAAAAATGGATTGCTAACTTCCCTGACGGACAAGAAGCTTGGTCTGATCACCGTAGAACAGGTTATCCTAAATTGTTACCAATTCTTAATAATCAAAGTGCTGGTGTAGTTACTACTCAATTTGGTGTAAGAAGAATAAACTTTGTTCAAAGTGAAAGAGATGGAAATCCAGAAGGAGTTAAAACAGGTGTTGCAAAACTTGGAGGTCCTGATAATGGAGGAACTAGAACTTGGTGGGATACTACTGGTCCGAACTTCTAAAAACAGAGTATAAGAATTTAAGTTTGGTTAGTGAATGGTATAGGCAGTGAAAGTTGTCTATACCATTTCAAAAACCAAAATTGTAAATACAAAAAATAGAAAATAAATGAAAAGTGCTTTAGAAATAAAACCTGATATCAGCTATAAAAGCGCGGGAAAATTTGAAGAAACGAGATTTGAGAAAATCCATAACGAAATCTTCAAAAATTCTGCAGAAGCTTCTGTAATTGTAGCGCAGGAAATTGCGCAGTTAATTAGATCTAAGCAGGAAAAAAATAAAACCTGCGTATTGGGTTTAGCCACAGGTTCTTCTCCTATAAAAGTGTATGAGGAATTAGTGAGAATGCACAAAGAAGAAGGCTTAAGTTTTAGCAATGTAGTTACTTTTAATTTGGATGAATATTATCCAATGAGTAAAGAGAACAATCAGAGCTATCATTATTTCATGCATCAGCATCTTTTTAATCATATTGATATCAATCCTGAGAATGTAAATATTCCAGACGGTACAGTTACAATTGATGAATTAAATCAATACTGTATCGATTATGAAATGAATATTAAAAATGCAGGAGGTCTTGATTTTCAATTATTAGGAATTGGTCGTACAGGCCACGTAGGTTTCAACGAACCAGGTTCACATATTAATTCTGGCACGAGAATTATTACTCTGGATCATATTACAAGAGTTGATGCCTCATCAGATTTTAATGGAATTGATAATGTGCCTAAAAGAGCCATTACAATGGGAGTTTCAACCATTATGCGATCAAAAAGAATCGTACTTATGGCTTGGGGACAAAATAAAGCCGATATCATCAAAAGAACTACTCAAGGCGATATCAGCTCAGAAGTTCCAGCTACATTTTTGCAAAATCATCCTAATGCAACCTTTGTTTTAGATCAGTCAGCAGCATCAGAATTGACTCGTTTTAAAACGCCTTGGCTGGTTGGAGAATGCATTTGGAATCAGGAATTAAAAAGTAAAGCGATTGTTTGGTTGTGCCAAAAAACAAAACAATCAATCTTAAAATTAACCGACAGAGATTACAATAACAATGGAATGTCTGATTTACTGGCACAAGAAGGTTCTGCTTATGATTTGAACATTAATATGTTCAATGTTTTACAGCATACCATTACAGGATGGCCGGGAGGAAAACCTAATACAGATGATTCACATCGTCCAGAAAGAGCTAATCCTGCAAAAAAACGAGTAATTCTTTTTAGTCCGCATCCAGATGATGATGTGATTTCTATGGGAGGAACTTTTTCAAAATTGATAAAACAAGGTCATGATGTACATGTTGTATATCAAACCTCTGGAAATATTGCGGTTACAGACGATGAAGCTTTGAAGTTTGCTGAGGTTGCCAAAGATTTTGTTGGTGAAGCAGCAAGTGGGATCAACTTTAAATCTGTAATTGAATTTTTAAACCATAAATCAGAAAACGAAATTGATTCTCTTGAAGTTCGAAAACTAAAAGGATTAATAAGAAGAAGAGAATCTTATGCAGCAACAAGATATATTGGGCTGAAAGATGAAAAAACTCATTTTTTAGATCTTCCGTTTTACGAAACAGGACAAGTAAAGAAAAATCCGTTAGGACCAGAAGATATCGCTATTGTAAAAGAAATTATCGCTAGAATAAAGCCACATCAAGTATTTGCAGCAGGAGATTTAGCAGATCCACATGGAACTCATGAAGTTTGTTTGAATGCGATTTTTGCAGCAATGGGGGAATTAAAATCTGAAAAATACATGGATGATTGCTGGTTATGGCTGTATAGAGGTGCATGGCAAGAATGGGATATTAATGAAATTGATATGGCTGTTCCCCTTTCTCCATCAGAAGTGCTTTTAAAACGTCATGCAATTTTGTATCACCAGTCTCAAAAAGACCGTGTAATGTTTCAAGGAAATGATTCCAGAGAATTTTGGGTTAGAGCCGAAGACAGAAATAAAAATACCGCTATTCTTTATGATGAATTAGGATTGGCAGAATATGAAGCAATCGAGGCCTTTAAACGTTTTGATTACTAAAAAAAATAGATTCGATTAGAACGAATCAAATTACAAAATTCAGATTGATTTCGCAGCGATTAGTGAGGTTCAATAAGAGTCCATCTGAGTTTTGTTTCTTTTATCTATTTATTAATGTTGTCTTAGGATAACATCTTTTCAAAAACAGTAAAAATGAAATATTTATTTGTCCTACTATTAGCAGGTGTAACCTCTAGCGCTCAAATTCAGAAAGAGCAGTTAAATCTTATGCCTTGGCCTCAGAGTGTTGTATTAAACGACGGAAATTTTGCTTTAAACAAAAACTTTAAAGTAAACATAACCGGAAATCCTAATCCAAGAATTTTTGGTGGAGTAACTCGTTTTTTGCGTCGCTTAGATGGTAGAACAGGAATTTTTTTTCAGCAAGGTTTTATCACAAAGTTAAATGAAGTTCCAAATGCCGAACTGCAGATTAATTGTACTAAAAGTGGTAAAATTGGTTTATATGAAGATGAAAGTTATCACTTAGATATCAAACAAAATAAAATTACGATAAACGCAACAAGCGATTTAGGTGCTTTACACGGACTTGAAACATTATTGCAAATGCTGCAAAATAACAGTAGTTCATTTTATTTTCCAGTATCAAAAATTTCAGATTTTCCAAGATTTACATGGAGAGGCTTAATGATAGATGCTTCAAGACACTTTCAGCCGGTTGATGTAATCAAAAGAAATCTAGATGGATTGGCAGCAATGAAAATGAATGTGTTTCATTGGCATTTAGTTGATGATCAAGGTTGGAGAATTGAAATGAAAAAACATCCAAAACTAATAGAATTAGCTTCGGATGGAATGTATTATACACAAGAGGAAATTAAAAATATCGTAAAATATGCTGACGAGCGCGGTATTTTGATAGTTCCAGAAATAGATGTTCCAGGTCATGCATCTGCAATACTTACAGCGTATCCAGAAATAGGCAGTAAAGTGATTACATTGACAGGAGGAACTTCCGAAAAAAATATTCAAGGTACAGCAATTGCTACCTATGGAATTGAAAGAAATGCGGGTATTTTTTCACCAACATTAGATCCTTCAAATCCTAAAACATATCAAATATTAAGCGAACTTTTTGACGAAGTATGCCCATTATTTCCAGGAGCTTATTTTCATATTGGAGGAGATGAGAACGAAGGAAAAGACTGGGATGAAAATCCAAAAATTCAAGAATTTAAAAAGAAAAATAAGTTGACAACCAATCATGAATTGCAGACTTATTTTACCATGCAGTTAGTTCCGATGCTTAAAAAACACGGTAAGCAATTAATGGGCTGGGAAGAGATTTTGACAAAAAACATGTCAAAAGATGCTATTATTCATGCATGGAGAGGACCAAACGAAGGTGTTGTTGCAGGTCAGTCATTGATTGATGCAGTTAAAAAAGGATACAAGACTGTAATGTCAAATGGATATTATGTCGATTTATTGTACCCAATAGAAAGTCATTACTTAAATGATCCGATGCCAAAAGGGGCCGTTTTATCGGCAGAAGAAAAAGCAAGAGTTTTAGGTGGAGAAGCAACAATGTGGACAGAACTTGTAACTCCTACGACTATCGACTCTAGACTTTGGCCAAGAACTGCAGCAATTGCAGAAAGACTTTGGTCTGCTGAAGATATTACTGATATGGCTAGTATGAGAAAACGTCTTGATGTAGTTTCTTTTAGATTAGAAGAACTTGGATTGACACACATTCGTAACAAAGCGGTTATTTTAAGAAACATTTCTAATAATCAAAATATAGAACCACTGGAAGAATTTTCGAATGTTTGTGAACCATTAAAAGGATATAAAAGAAACAAAGGAGGAACGGAATATCAAATGTATTCTCCGTTTACACTTTTTGCAGATGCTTGCGGGCCAGATGCTAAAGATTCATTAGCTTTTAATGATGCTGTAAGTCAGTATTTAGCAAATAAAACACCAGAAAATAAAGCTAAAGTAACGGCATTCTTTACTAAATGGATTTCGCTTTATAAGCAATTAGCAGAGTTGAGTGCAAATGCGCCTTTAGTACAGCCATTTTTACCTTTAGCGAAAAGTTTAAGCGATGCATCGAAAGAGTTGTTGCTTGTGTTAGATAATAAGCCGCAATTAAAAGCGGATGAGCTTAAAAATTTAATTGAACAATGCAATAGTAAAGATCATGCTGATGTTGAATTATCAGTTTATGAAAGTCTTAAAAAATTAATATAATGAGTTTGGTTTGAGTTAGTACTTAGTAAGTTGTGTTGCCTGAATTATTTAGTAATTTTTTTATCTCTGTCAGGTTTTCTGACAGAGATAAATAGGGCAAAATCTATTGAATACAGCTCTTTTATGATAAACAGAAATAGAATATTGGAACGGTTAAAATTGAGTTTGGTTATTTATTTTTTAATCTAAATTTTATTTCAGAATAATGATCAAATTTGGGTGATTTGTTATTTGGTTTTCACCCAAATGCGAACATTATAAAACCTGGTAATTTTATTACCAGGTTTTTTTATTAATGCATGTTTCCCAGTTTGAAGTTTGCTGCGCAGGTGCCAAAACCAATTACAAAACCAATGATGGCGAACAGTATAATTTTCAATGAAGTTTTTCTATCGCGTGAGATAAAAATCAAGCGTAAAATTCCAGCAAGAAAAGCAATTACACTTATAAAGGCAGCCATACCGCCAATTGCTACTAAAGGATTATTCATAATGTTTTAAATTAAAGCTGACTTACAATTAAGGCACAGGTGCCAAATCCAATTACAAGAATGATTATTGGAATCAGCATAATTGTTAAAAAGAATTTTTTGTTTTCTTTTCCAGAAATTAAACCAATCAATCCAACTAAGAACATCACAGCGAGGATGAATCCAATAAATAGTAATCCTTCCATATTTTAAAAAATTTGTAAATTAAACATTCAGTTTTTCTCGAATTGTATCAATTTTATGATCTCTGTAAAATAAATTCATGGTTTCAAAAGGAATAATTTTCATCTTATCGCTTACAATGTGAACGCAAGATTTTTTAACAGCTCGAACATCAAAATCATGCGCGTCCATAAAATTCATTATCAAAATTCGGAACAAATTATTATAATTTAAAGTGTCTGATTGCACCCTTGGCAAGCAGCACATTAATTCATTCATTTCGGTTTCAGCACAATCAACAGAAATTCCTGTACTGAATAGATTCAGCATATGAGTTTTTAGTTTTTCGTCATGTTCAAAAACAATAGTGTTTTTGGAGTTGTTTAGCAGATCTTCGGGATTTATTAAGTGAGTCATCGGAAAAACTTCCCCATCAATTTTTAAAGCATAAGCCATACATAAGGCATCAGGATTGCAAGGTACAGGAATTAAATCTTGTGGTGTAAATAGTGGATATTGCTCATAAATTTTCCTACGTACTTCAGTTAAAGTGATGCGGCCTGAAAAATCATCATAATTATCATTTCGACCAGCAACTTGTGTAGGCTGAAAAGTAACACCTCGAACACATTTTTGCTGTAAAGCATATTCAATTATCTGACCAATTTCATCATCATTTTCTCCTTTTTGAAGTGTAATTACCAAAGTAGTCGAAATATTAAATTGATTTAAATGTTCGATTGCTTTTTTACGAACTTCAGTTAAATCTTCTCCGCGAAGTTTTTCTAATACTTCAGGTTTAAAGCTGTCAAATTGCAAGTAGATTTCGAAATCAGGCATATAGCCGGCTAATGTCTCAACAAATTTAATGTCTTTTGCAATTCTTATTCCATTCGTATTTAGCATCAAATGCTTAATAGGCTTGCTTTTAGCAATATCAAGAATTTTAAAAAAATCAGGATGTACAGTTGGTTCACCTCCAGAGATTTGAACAACATCTGGTTCGCCTTCATTAGCGACAACAGTGTCGAACATTTTTTCAATTTCTTCTAAAGTACGATGCCTTCCATAGTTTGGAGCCGAATTTGCATAACAAGTCGGGCAGGCTAAATTGCAGCGATCTGTAACTTCAACAATCGTTAAACAGGAGTGTTGTTCATGGTCTGTGCACAACCCGCAATCATAAGGGCAGCCATAGTGCACTTTTGTATTGAACTTTAAGGGCATTTCAGATTGCTTATTATAATTACGAATCTGCTTGTAATAATCAACATCATCAGCAATCATCGATTTCAATTCACCATGTGTTTTGCAATGTTTCAACATCATGACTTTATTGTCCTGAAATACAATTTTAGTATCAACAAGATCTAAGCAAGCTGGGCATAAACTTTTGGTATAATCGTAGAATATATAATCGCGGGTTTTCATTAGGATAAAAGTATAGTTATTGTAAAAGTAAAGTTTTGCTTAAACGATTAAAAACCCGATTAATAAATTTCGAGTAGTATATAAAAATAAAAATGGAGCTCCATTGAATACTGCTTAAATGAAGAAATAAAGGATTATATGGTTTTATAAATTCAATTAAAAAGCGAAATAAAAAGTACAAAACCATAAATAGTTTAAATCGGTCACCATTAAGGAGCTTTCTATTTTTTATTTTTTGGAAAAAGATAAAGAGTAAAAGCATGAAAAACATTTCATACAAAGCTACAGGATGTCTGTATAACCCATCACCCAGATCCATTCCAGTAATAAAACTAGTTTCGATGCCGTAAGTAGGTTCAGCAATGCCCATTGAGAAACAGCCAATTCGTCCAATAAATAAAGCCACAATTATCGGAATTACATATAAATCACCCGAAGAGATTTTAACCCCAATTATTTTTTTGAAAAGTTCTACCCCAAGCAATCCGCCTAAAAATCCTCCAGCAACAGTTTTGTTCTGAAAAAAAGTTAAAAAAGTCTGCTGTGTTATTTCGGCAGGATTTTCAAGCAGCGCAATAACTCTTGAGCCTATTAATGCACCAACCATTGCACCAATTAAAATAATAAGACGATTAATATCTGAAATAGGATCTACTGTTCTTTTCTTCAAAAAGTAATATGTCCTTATCCCAATAAAAAAGGCTAATGTTTCAAATAAAGCGTGCCAATAAAAGGTTTCGTTAAAGAGCTTAAATTGAAATGGGAATGTCATTTTTTAGTCAGATTTTTTTGCTAATTTAATTAAATTAATTGGATTGTTTTTGCATTTTTTTTCTTTTGAAAAACTACAACAAATTAGTCTGATTTGTGATATGTTTTTTAGCGACACACCTGTTTGTTTAATAATAAAATTATTACATTTACAGCCTTTTAATAAACAGAAGATTTAATCTATTATTGCATTTTTAATGCAGACATAATTTAATAATAACCTTATTTTATAGAATAAAATATGAAAACAATAGCCATAATTAAATATGTATTTATAACAATAGGAGCACTTATGCTTGCAGGTGCTTTTTATTTTTATCAGGATAGACAAGCCTTTTTGAAAAAAGCCGAAACTGTGCAAGGAACCGTTGTAGAGTTAATAAGTAAAAGATCTGATAATTCTACAACTTATGCGCCAGTAGTTAGCTTTACTACAAAAGCAGGAAATAAAATAGAATTCACATCATCAGTCAGCAGTAATCCTCCAAGTTACAGCGAAGGCGAAAGTGTTGAAGTTTTGTATGATCCTGCAGAACCAAAAGACGCCAGTATTAACGGATTTGCCTCATTATGGATTGGACCGTTAATTTTTGGGATTTTAGGAACAGTTTTCTTTTTAATTGGTTTCGGGATTATTTTATTCGGGATTTTAAAGCAAAGAAAAACGCAGTATCTTCGAGATAACGGCAAACGTATTGAAACAAAATTTGTTCAAGTGCACTTAAATTACGGGATGGCTGTAAATGGAAGAAATCCGTTTCAAATATCCAGTCAGTGGCTTAATCCTCAAACAAACGAAATGTATGTTTTTGAAAGCGATAATATCTGGTTTGACCCAACAGAGTTTATAAAAAGCGATATAATAAAAGTGATGATCGATCCGAGTAATCCAAAGAAATATTATATGGATATTTCTTTTCTACCTACAGTTAGAAGTTAATTAGATTAGTAAGATAACTTTTGAAACAGGTTTGGCTTACATTATAAACCTGCAATTTTTGTTGTCAGGTTTTTTTGTAAATAAAAGTAAAACGCAATATTGTTATTTTAATGAAGGAGACTCAAGTGATAGCGAATAGATGAAGCAAATCTCACTAGTTGATCGACAAAGATTGGAGATTTTCTTTAAGGAGTTTTTCGTGTGATCTCTCCTTCGTCGAGATGACAAAACTAGACTTTGTCTTTGCGAACTCTGCGTAAATCCTCTGCAAACATTGCTGTTAAAAAGAAATCCGTACTTTTGGTTTTACAATTATTGCATAAATCTTCATGAAAAAATCATTCACTATTATAATATCATTTTTAGTTTTCTCTACTTCTTTTAGTCAAACTAAAATTGAAAGTCCAGAAGTCGATCCAATTCAAATTCAAAAAACATTTAGCGATTGGTCTGTTTATCAAAGTAAAAAAATCATGCTTTCAAGGGATTTTAAAGCATTTGATTTACAATCTAAAGAAATTTCAAAAGAAAACTTTTTAGACCAATTAGCAAATGGAAATTATATTCCAATTCGATTAAAATCAGAAGAATCAGTTTATAATTACAAGCTGTTTAAAATTCTGCCAAAATCAGATACAAGTATAAAAGCAACTATAAATCAAATAGGTTTTGATGCTCTTAAAAATTATCAGATGGAAGGGACTGCTTTTCCTAAATTTTCGTTTAAAGATTTAAACGGAAATCTGGTTACAAACGAATCCATGAAAGGAAAAATTATAGTAATAAAATGCTGGTACATCCACTGCACACCTTGTATAAGAGAATTTCCACAAGTCAATAAATTAGTTGAAGAATACAAAGACCGAAAAGATATTGTTTTTATAAGTCTGGCTGAAGATTCTGCAGAACAATTAAAGGCATTCTTAATTAGAAAACCTCTGTCGTATGCTGTAATTCCTGATATGAAAGTATATATGAATGAAGCTTTACAACTCAATTCATTTCCAACACATTTTATTCTCAATAAAGAAGGAATGATTGCTAAAGTTCTTCCTAATTTCGAGAGTTTAGAAGAAGCATTAGCAAAACAAAGCAAATTGTAGAGATGGATTTTAATCCATCATTCGCAATCAGAACCCAATCTTGTCATTTCGAGGAACGAGAAATCGCACTAGTTAATCGACAAAGATTGAAGACATGCTTAGTGGAGCTTTTTGTGTGATTTCTCCTTTCAGTCGAAATGACAAGATTACGTGTAATAATCTATGAAAAAACAAAACTTTACGTCTTTGTTCCGATCGCTATCGAGACTGCGAGAAACCCTCTCCAGAATAAAAAAACTTAGTCGCTTTGCACCTTTGCAACTCTGAACCTTTTTCCGTACTTTTGCACCAAATTAATTAAAAAGACATTCATGTTAACAGTCAATAATTTATCAGTTCAATTTGGCAAACGAATTTTGTTTGACGAAGTAAATACCACATTCACTCACGGAAATATTTACGGCGTTATTGGAGCCAACGGTGCTGGAAAATCTACATTTCTTAAAATTATTTCGGGCGATATGGACCCAACTTCTGGGCACATTCATTTAGAGCCAGGAAAACGTATGTCGGTTTTAAACCAAAATCACAACATGTTCGATGAGCATACTGTTTTGGAAACCGTTTTAATGGGAAATAAAGTTTTGTATGCTGTTAAAAAAGAAATGGATGAACTTTATTTAGACTACAACGATAAAAATGCTGACAGAATAGGGGAGCTTCAAGTTCAATTTGAAGAAATGAACGGATGGAACGCTGATTCTGATGCTGCATCGATGTTGTCTAACTTAGGAATTAACGAAGAGCATCATTATACTTTAATGAGTGATATGGAAGGAAAAATGAAAGTTCGTGTGCTTTTGGCGCAGGCACTTTTTGGAAATCCTGATGTATTGATTATGGATGAGCCTACCAACGATTTGGATTTTGAAACAATCGCTTGGTTAGAAAATTTCTTAGCAAACTACGAAAATACTGTAATCGTTGTATCTCACGACCGTCACTTTTTAGATGCCGTTTGTACACATATTTCTGACATTGATTTCGGGAAAATCAATCACTATTCAGGAAACTATACTTTCTGGTACGAGTCTAGCCAATTAGCGGCAAAACAACGTGCACAGCAAAACAAAAAAGCAGAAGAGAAGAAACAAGAGCTTGAAGAATTTATTCGTCGTTTTAGTGCAAACGTTGCGAAATCGAAACAAGCAACTTCTCGTAAAAAAATGATTTCGAAATTGAATATTTCTGAAATCAAACCTTCAAGCCGTCGTTATCCTGCGATTATTTTTGATCAGGATCGTGAAGCTGGAGATCAGATTTTGAATGTAGAGAACTTATCTGCTTCTGTAGACGGAGAAGTTTTGTTTAAAGATGTTGATTTGAATATGGCAAAAGGCGATAAAATCGTTCTTTTCTCTAAAGATTCACGTGCTACAACTGCTTTTTATGAAATCTTAAACAACGAACAAAAAGCAGATTCTGGAACTTTTGATTGGGGAATTACAACAAATCAAGCTTATTTACCAGCTGAAAACCACGATTTCTTCGAAAATGATTTGACTTTGGTAGATTGGTTACGTCAATATGCTAAAACGGAAGAAGAGCGTGATGAGGTGTTTATTAGAGGTTTTCTTGGGAAGATGATTTTCTCTGGAGAAGAAGCTTTAAAAACATCTAGAGTTTTATCTGGAGGAGAAAAAGTACGTTGTATGTTGTCTAGAATGATGATGGAACGTGCAAATATTTTAATGCTGGACGAACCAACAAATCACTTAGATTTGGAATCGATTACTGCTTTCAATAACTCATTGAAAAACTTTAAAGGTTCAGTAATTTTTACTACTCATGACCACGAGTTTGCACAAACTGTTGGTAACAGAATCGTTGAAATTACACCAAACGGAGTAATTGACCGTTACATGACATTTGACGAATATCTTGATGATGAAAAAATTCAAGAGCAAAGAAAAAAGATGTATAATCTTTAATAGTAAAAATCCCGTTATGAGAATAACGGGATTTTTTTATGTCTATTTATTGCCAAAAAGTTTAGCGAAAATGAAAATGATTATCGCAATAATAAAGATTACAATAAATATTCCGAATCCCATTCCGGCTTTAAAAATGTCTCCAATAATTTCGCAGCTTGTAAATGAAAACAGTATTACAAATACCATTAACATTCTTAGTATTTTATTTTGCATGATTCTGAGTTTTATAATTTCATAAATAAAATTAGTTCACGAATCAGGAAAATGTGTTATAGAATTTTTTGAAAATGTTTTAGGATTTGGCGTTTTAGTTTCTTTCGTACCAAAAAATATATTTGTTTGCTGTTTCCAGAGGAGTACACTATTTATAGCTGTAGATTTTCAATAAATGTATTTATATTTGAGTTTGTGTATTTTAAAATTACTTTATTTCGGACTATTTTAATTTATTAAACTGAAATATACTATTTTTAAAAGCTATTCAATTGGCTTTTATATCGCAACAAACATGAAATCATACAAAATGAAGACTGCCTCAAAAAAAATAATAAGGAAACTAATTTTCGTCTTTTTTATCAACGGGATGCTTTTTGCTCAAGAAGCTAAACCGCCAATAATGGGTTGGAGCAGTTGGAATAATTTTAGAGTGCATATCGATGAAAAAATGATTCGAGAGCAAGCTGATGCTATGATTACTTCTGGGTTGTACGATGCTGGTTATAGATATGTAAATATAGACGATGGTTATTTTGGAGGAAGAGATTCAGCAGGTAATCTTTTTGTTGATACTCAAAAGTTTCCTTCGGGAATGAAGGTTTTAGTGGATTATATTCACAGCAAAAAACTTAAAGCAGGAATATACAGTGATGCAGGAAGAAATACTTGCGGCTCTATTTACGATAATGATCAAAAAGGTATTGGAGTTGGTATGTATGGATATCTTGATGCGGATTGTAAAACTTTTTTTGACGATTGGGGCTGCGATTTTTTAAAAGTAGACTGGTGCGGCGGCGAGAAAATGAATCTGGATGAAAAAACAGAATACTTAAAAATTTTAAAGACTGTAAAAGCTAAAAATGAAGCAATTGTTCTTAATGTGTGCCGATGGAAATTTCCTGGAGAATGGGCAATCGATAAAGCAGATTCTTGGAGAATTTCCTATGATATTGATGATAAATTTTCGTCTATACTTAAGATTATAGATTTAAATGTTGATTTGTACAAATACTCATCTCCTGGACATTATAACGATATGGATATGTTGCAGGTTGGCAGAGGCATGACTTATGAAGAAGATAAAAGCCATTTTTCGATGTGGTGTATGTTGAATTCTCCTCTATTGGCAGGCAATGATTTAAGAACTATGTCAAAAGAAACTGTTGGTATTCTTACCAATAAAGAAGTTATTGCTTTAAACCAAGATAAAGGATTTTATCAAGCAAGACGAATATTTAAAGAGGGAAATATTGAGGTTTGGGAAAAACTGCTGGGAGAAAAAGGAAAAGACGGAAAAGCGATTGCTATTTTGAATCGTGGAGATGAAGCAAACCAATTTATTTTAAAATCAGATTTAGTAAATCTTGAGAAATCAGTGAAGATTCGTGATTTATGGTCAGGTAAGAAGATTGGAGCAATAGGAAAGAAGATAAACTTCAATATACCCAAACATGGTATAGTAGTTTTGCGTACGGAATAAAACAGCCCGTATTTCTTTTGAAAAAGATAAAAATCTATTGTTTTCTAATCGTTTTTATCTCGAGTAATATAAGTCCAGATATAATAATGATTTCTCCTAAAAAATAAGCCATACCAAAAATAGAAATACTTTTAGAGTGATATACGACAATTCCAAAAGTCAAAATACAATATAGAATGTTGGCAATGCAGATTGTTTTTAGAAATGATTTCCAATTAGTATTAATTAAAAAGTAACAGAGAATAGAATAAATTGAAAAAGTCAATGCTAATAAAGAAAGATATTCTAAAATGGTTTTTGATAAACCAAAAAAAGCATTGAAATTTCTAAGTACAAAAAATAATAATACAGCAGTAAGTAAAGCACCAAAACCATCCAAAAGAAAGATGTTTCTTGGTTTTGTTATAAACTGTTGCACACTTTTTATCATTTTTATGGTTTAGGTTAACATCTCAATAAGTTGAATATAATTGCCGCAAGTATCGTTTAAAACGGCAATTTTTACATTTCCCATTTCTGTTGAATTTGTTTTAAATGTTACACCCAGATTTACAAGACGATTGTATTCTTGCTCAAGATTGTCTACATTAAACTGCGTACACGGAATTCCTGCTTCAAAAAGCGCTTTTTGATACGTTTTAGCTGGCTCAAAATGATTGGGTGATGGTTCCAACAGAATTTCAACGCCGTTTGGTTCTTCTCTAGAAACGACCGTCAGCCATCTATTATCTCCGCCTAAAGGGATATCGTGTTTTTTTATAAAACCTAATTTTTCAGTGTAAAACTGTAATGCTGTTTCTTGGTTAAGAACTGGAATTGAGATGACTTTTGCTTTCATGATTTTAAGGTTTTAAATTGCTTATCCATTTTTCTTAGCAATTATTATAGTATGAATTTCCGCATCTTCACCTTTTGGATATTTGACTTCGAATAATTTAATGATTTCAAAGTTATTTATAAAAAGCTGATTTTTTATATCTTCTAAAGTATGATAATAAAAATAAGTTCGATCACCAGTGCTTCCAGAAATAAAACCGGATTGAGAAGGATTTCCGGGAACAAAACTTAAATATAAAATCCCATTGTTTAAAAGTATTTTCGCAGAGTCAATTATCAGTTTAGAACAATCTTCTTCGGATAAATAAGGCAAACAAAAGCCGCTCATAATGGCATCAAATTTTTGATCTAAGGAACTAAGTTCCCTTGTATCCATTACTTCAAAGTTGGCTGAAGGATTATTAGCTTTAGCTAATTCGATCATTTTTGGAGCAATGTCGATACCTGTAATTTTTAGGTTGGGATTTTTGGATAGTAAATATTTTGTAATATTTCCTGGCCCACAACCAATTTCAAATACGTTTATTTGTTCTTGTGTTAGAGTGTTGCAAAAGAAGTCATAAGTATCGTTATACAAGCTTAAATTCATAAACTTATCTTCATAGAGATTTGCAATTTTATTCCAAGTCTCAAAAGTTTCTTGGTATTTATCCATTGATTTTAGTTTTGTTCTACTGTTGTCGCTGCGAAGTCAGGAGACTTCGCAGAGCGGGTTTTTATTAATGTCTTTTGTTTACACTTGTCCTCTTCTAGGTAGTTCAGGTTTCCATGGAGGGACAATTACTTGTTTCTGAAATTCTAAATATGTTTTTTTTGAATGTAGTTTTACTTTAACGAGGTATTCTTGCGGTCCTAAATTGATGGTGTCAATTTTCATTTCAAAATTGCCATTTAAACTTTTTTCTCTAGATTTTAGCTCCATGTAAGTTTTTCCAAACTTATTCTTTTTAATGATATAAGTTGCAATTTTTTTATCTTCACCAGTATCAATAAGAATTTGGTTTTCGCCTCTAATAATAGTAACTTGATTTGCAATATTAAAAATGTCACTAAGTGGATTGGCTGATACTAAATCCTTGCCATTCAGTGTTATTTTTATAGGAGTCCAATTACCTTCTAAATTAATTTGTTTAGAGTTCCATACAATAAAATAAACGCCAAAACAAACAAGTATACTTATGGCTATTATTTTTAACTTATTTGGTTTTTGTTTAATATTTGGTTGATTTGTTTTAGGGATAGATTTGCGAACAGATTTTTTTTGAGGCATTATCTAAAAAAAGATTAAAGGTTTTGTTTTGCTAAAATATAGTTTTTTATATTTAAAAGTAATATTTTTCTTGTTTTTTTAAATAGGTTATAGAAGTTGGTAAAAAAAAATCCACTATGCTTTGCGAAGTCTCCTGACTTCGTACCCGTTCCAATATGTTTTTGATTTTCTTAGTATCCTACTGTTGTCGCTGCGAAGTCAGGAGGCTTCGCAGAGCGGGCTATCTTTGTTGAGAAATATTCATTAATTTATTGAAGGAGAGATATACTTTGTGGGCACGAAAAGAATTTCCGCGCTATCGTTGCCTATTTCTGAGTGATCGGGTTATAAACCTCACATTTCATAAAAGTCAAATTTAATTTAAATTATCTTTTACTATGCTTTATTCTTTGTTCAGTTGTTGATTGCTCTTTCGTGGATTTGTTATCATCAACACGCTAAAATTTAATAGTCAAAACAGTTATTAGAAAACTTAAAAAGGTGATTACAAAGCCTGCAATGACTATTTTTTTCCGATTTTAGATTCAAACGATTTAAGTTTCAAGTCCAAATCCATTAATTTGTCCGATTTAGCTTCTCGTTCAGCTTTTTTAATACGTTCGGTTTCTAAATCGTGTTCGATTTTAGTAAATCCTCCTTTTTTTAAAAATGAATCGACTAATCCAGAAGGTGATACAGCAAAAGGCTGTCCAATTGCTTTCACTATATTTATTAGTTCAGGTTTTTCTCTAATAATTTCTTTAATTAAGAACTCAATTTCGTCTCTATTTTTGTCTTTTAATATTACAGAAATTAAAGATTCAGAAGTAAAATATGTATCAGGATTTCTATTTGGATTAGAAATCATTTGTTGTAATATCAAATCTTTATCGTTCATTTTTCAATTTTTTGGCAACTAGTTTATATGTAATATAAATAACATATATCTATCTTTTGCATAAGAGGTTAGTATGAAGTTTTTGATTTCAGCTAAAGTAGGAAAAATGTTTGTTTATAAAAAGTATGTTTCTGCTTCAATTCTATATCAATTTGAAAAAAAATATTTCCCCACTCAACACCCCAACAAATAAATTCTGATTTCGTATATTTGCCAACCAAACATTACAATTACTTATGAGCCAAAAAGTATTACTTAATTCAAAAGAAGTTACTATCATACTCCATCGTTTGGCTTGTCAGTTAATCGAAAAACATCTTGATTTCTCAGAGACTATTTTAGTGGGAATTCAGCCAAGAGGTGTTTTTTTAGCGGAACGTTTAAAACAAATATTAGAAAACGAATATAAGGTTCCCGAAATTTCTTTGGGATATCTGGATATCACTTTTTTTAGAGATGATTTCCGTCGTACTGATAAACCACTCGAAGCCAATAAAACCCAAATTAATTTTATAGTCGAAAACAAAAAAGTCATTTTTATTGATGACGTTTTGTTTACCGGAAGAAGCATTCGTTCTGCCTTAACAGCAATTCAATCTTTTGGAAGACCTTCAGAAATTGAATTACTGGTTTTAATTGACAGACGTTTTAGTCGTCATTTACCAATTCAACCAGATTATAGAGGTCGTCAGGTAGATGCTATTAATGGCGAAAAAGTGATAGTAAGCTGGAAAGAAAATGATGGTGAAGATGTTGTTCACTTAGTGACGAATTAAGTTTAATCGGTTAACCGGTTAATTGTTTAATCGGTAGCAACGCCGATTAACCGATTAGAAAAAAAACGATTAAACAATTCAACGAATAAACAAATAAACAATAAAAATGAAAGAATTAAGCGTAAATCATTTATTAGGAATAAAATATATCAACGAGAATGATATTAACCTGATTTTTGAAACGGCAGATCATTTTAAAGAAGTCATTAATCGACCAATTAAAAAAGTTCCTTCATTACGAGATATTACCATTGCCAATATTTTCTTTGAAAACAGTACCAGAACCAAACTTTCATTCGAATTAGCGCAGAAACGTTTATCTGCAGATGTGATCAGTTTTTCTGCAGCTCAATCATCTGTTAAAAAAGGAGAAACTCTGATTGATACTGTTAATAATATCCTTTCGATGAAAGTAGATATGGTTGTAATGCGCCACTCTAATCCCGGAGCGGCTTATTTTTTATCTAAAAATGTCAAAGCAAGTATTGTAAATGCTGGAGATGGAGCGCACGAACATCCAACTCAAGCTTTGTTGGATAGTTATTCTATCAGAGAAAAACTAGGAGATGTAGCTGGAAAAAAAGTAGTAATTGTAGGTGATATTCTGCATTCGAGAGTTGCCTTATCCAATATATATGCTTTGCAAATGCAGGGCGCAGAAGTAAAAGTATGCGGACCAAAAACATTGATTCCAAGATATATCGAATCACTTGGTGTTACGGTTGAACCAAATTTGCGTAAAGCTTTAGAATGGTGCGACGTTGC
The DNA here is from genome assembly GCF_044005885.1 of Flavobacterium sp. FlaQc-30. Taxonomy (NCBI): domain Bacteria; kingdom Pseudomonadati; phylum Bacteroidota; class Flavobacteriia; order Flavobacteriales; family Flavobacteriaceae; genus Flavobacterium; species Flavobacterium sp. FlaQc-30. The sequence goes on from NZ_JBIPCO010000002.1 coordinate 644,687, forward strand.
GAATATGCTTCGTGTACAAAACGAACGTATGGATGTGAATTTTTTCCCATCAACACGTGAGTACGCACAACAATATGGAGTTGATAAACCGCTTTTGGATTCTCTTGGAAAAGAAATCGTAATCATGCACCCGGGACCAATCAATAGGGGAGTAGAGATTACATCTGAAGTAGCAGATTCTGACCATTCTGTTATCTTGAATCAAGTTGAAAATGGTGTAGCAATTAGAATGGCGGTTATTTATCTTTTGGCTTCTAAGATTCAATAATAATATTTAGTTTCAAGTTTCAGGTTTCAGGTTGTTGGAACGCGAATACCCGAATGTCACCCTGAGCGAAGTCGAAGGGCTTTTATGTACAAAATGTGTTTTGCAAACAAGGGCTTCGACTTCGCTCAGCCTGACAAAGTTGAGACAAACTTGAAACTTGAAACCCGAAACTTGGAAAAACTTCGTAACTTAGCTCATCAAAAAATATTAGCGCATAAATTATAAAATGAAAGTAGATCAAAAAGGACATACCGTTACAATAAAAAATACACAAGGTGATTTTAATGGCTTTGTAGAAAAAGTAACGCAGCAATTTAAAACCTTTGAAAAACATAATGTTATAATCGATCTGTTATCGGATTCTGAACTTTCAGAAAATGATTTGAAACTTTTTTTACCTCTTGCTAAATCTCAGAAAAAAGCCAAAAAATCATTTGTAATTGTAGTTTCTGATCTTGATTTTAATGCTGTTTCAGATAAATTAGTTGTTGTGCCTTCACTTTTAGAAGCGCATGATATTATCGAAATGGAAGAAATTGAAAGAGACTTAGGATTTTAAAGAATCGGTTAATCGTTGATTTGTTTAACTGTTTAATCGATAAGTTTTTGATTATAATTTAACGCGATTAAACGATTCACCAAATAAACGAATAAACATTAAATTGAAGCTAACTATACTTGGCTGTTATGCCGCAACTCCTAGAACACTTACTAACCCAACTTCGCAGGTTTTAGAAATCAAGAATCGTTTATTTTTGATTGATTGCGGAGAAGGAACTCAGGTACAGCTTCGAAAAAACAAGATTAAATTCTCAAAAATTAATCACATCTTTATTTCGCATCTTCATGGCGATCATCTTTACGGATTAATTGGAACCATTTCGACTTTTTCTCTTTTAGGCAGAACGACCGATTTGCATATTTACGGACCAAAAGGAATTAAAGAATTAATTCTTCTTCAATTGAAGCTGACGGAATCTTGGACTACTTATAGCTTGTTTTTTCATGAATTGGAGTCGAAGAAAAGTGAAGTAATTTTTGAAGACGCTAAAGTTATCGTTAAAACTATTCCGCTTAAACATCGTGTTTATACCAATGGATTCTTGTTTCAGGAAAAACCGGGAGAGAGAAAATTAAACATAGAAGCAGTTCAGCATTATAATATCCATGTTGCTTATTATCAAAAAATAAAAAACGGCGGTGATGTTAAGCTTGATGATGGAACTATAATAGAAAACGGAAAATTATCGTTTGATCCTATACCGTCAATGAGTTATGCATTTTGTTCTGATACTGTTTATAACGAAGATATAATTCCGATTATTGAAAATGTAGATGTTTTATATCATGAATCTACTTTTTTAGAGTCTGAAGCTCCTTTGGCACTAAAAACGCTTCATTCGACTGCAAAAGAAGCAGCGCAAATTGCATTAAAAGCAAATGTAAAACAATTGGTTTTAGGGCACTATTCGACACGATACGACGGAATTGAGCGTTTTAAACAAGAGGCAGAATCTGTTTTTCCTAATGTTCTTTTAGGAGATGACGGTTTGAGTTTTGAATTTTAATTTGTGAGTTGCAAAGGTGCAAAGTTACATAGGTTTTAAACTTTAATATACGTATGTCACCCTGAGGGAAGTCGAAGGGCTTTTGAGACAAGAAGGGCTTCGACTTCGCTCAGCCTGACATACTTGAAACTTGAAAAAAAATAAACTAAAATCAACAATCATGAACGATTTAAGCAATTATAGAAAATCTTACGAGAAAAGTGAATTATTAGAAACTAATATTCCTGAAGATCCAATTAATCTTTTTAACAGATGGTTTCATGAAGTTGAGGATTTTGGCGGAAGCGGAGAAGTCAATGCAATGACTGTTTCTACGATTGGATTAGACGGATTTCCAAAATCTCGTGTGGTTTTATTAAAGAAATTCTCAGAAGAAGGTTTTATCTTTTATACCAATTATAATTCTGAAAAAGGAAAGGCTATAGAAGCCAATCCTAATGTTTGTTTGTCTTTTTTCTGGCAGGAAATGGAACGTCAGGTAATTATTAAAGGAATTGCCCAAAAAACGTCTGAAAATATTTCTGACGGCTATTTTGATTCTCGTCCTGATGGGAGTAAGTTAGGAGCAATTGTTTCTAATCAAAGTGAAGTGATTCCGTCTAGAACTTTCTTAGAAGAAAACCTAAAAAAGCTGGAACATGAATTTGAAGGAAAACCTATTCCGAGACCGGAAAATTGGGGTGGATTTATTGTGACTCCTTTACAAGTTGAATTTTGGCAGGGAAGACCAAATAGACTTCACGACCGCATTCGCTACACAAGCCAATCTGATTTTTCATGGAAGATTGAGCGTCTTTCTTCTTGATTTGTAGGATTTTTACTTTTATTTAAAAATATTTTATGTAGTTTGTCGATTTTTTTTGTAGTTTACCGATAAATTAAATACGTTTGATATAGAAATGTAAAAAGATTGTCACATAATTATTTAAGGTTTTTGCCCCAACATTTACTTTAAAACTAAACTACTAAGATTATGAAAAAAGTTATGTGCGCCATGCTGTTCATTGTGATTTCGATCACAATGAACTCATGCTCGGCAGAAGTCGCAGAAGGTACGGAAAGTACTGGGGGTACAGAAAAATTAATTACAGACTACAGCTACAATGCGTCTGAATTAGAAACAATGCAATTAATAAACGATTACCGGAAAAGTATTGGTTTAAATGCATTGGAAAAGATTAATCATATCTCTTATGAATGTGAAGTTCATAATAAATATATGATTGATAACAACCTCGTAAATCACAATGATTTTGTTTTGAGGTCTAAAAACATTGAAAGTGTTCTAGGCGCCAAAACGGTTGGAGAAAATGTTGCTTATAACTATAAAACTTCTGAAGCAGCTGTGAGAGCTTGGCTGGACAGCCCGGGACACAAAGAAAATATCGAAGGAAATTATACTCATTTTGGTATTTCAATATCTACCGATCCTACAACAGGAAAAAAATATTACACTAATATATTTGCAAAAATTTAAAGAAAAACTTTCAAATTGGTTGGTTAGTTTTCGTTGTAATTCCTGAGTTACAACGTTTTTTTTTGTAAAAAAAGCTGTCTAGTTATAGACAGCTTTTTTGATATAATATATTTTGGGAGTATTATAATCCAACTATAATGAACTCGCTTCGTCTGTTCATTTGGTGTTCTTCTTCAGTACATGGTACTCCATCAGAACATTTGTTTACGAGCTGTGTTTCTCCATAACCTTTTCCAGTCAGACGATTTTTAGCTACGCCATTTTTAATAAGCCAAGCAATAGTTGATTTTGCTCTTCGGTCAGATAAAGCTTCATTGTATTGATGAGTTGCTCTACTGTCTGTATGTGAACGAATATCTAACTTCATAGTTGGATTTTGATTCAATACATCTAATATTTTTTCTAAATCTAAAGCAGCTTCAACACGAATGTTTGATTTGTCTAGATCAAAGTAAATCATTTTTATTCCGAAGCATTTTCCTAAATCATCTCCGATAGCAACTTTACAAATGATTTTATCTAAAGCAATTGGCAGATCTGTTTTTCCGCTTACTTTTCCAATATTCACCATTACTTCTTTAGTTGCATAATCTGTTTTTACAGCTCTTACATTATATGATTTGCCACATTCAACTGCAAAACTGTATTTTCCTTCCGCATTTGAAATGGTTGTACTTACAACAACCTGCTGGCTGTCATATAAAGTAAGTTTTGTTCCAGGCAGTATTATGCCGCTTTCAGCATCTGTAATTACACCAGTTAATTCCTGCAGACATTTTAGTCTTCTAGTTTCTAGAAATTTATAAATATCATCAGAACCATGTCCGCCGGCTTTATTTGAACTGAAATAACCTCTTCTGGTTGACGGATCAATAATGTAGGCGAAATCATCATTAGGTGAATTGATGTCGCTTCCTAGGTTTTGAATATCACTTACGGTTCCATTATCCTGCAATTGTCCCACAAATACATCAAGTCCGCCAAGTCCCGGATGCCCGTCAGAAGCAAAATAAATTTCATTTTCACTAGTTACATAAGGAAATGTTTCTTTTCCTTCGGTATTAATTGATTTTCCTAAATTTTCGGGAGTTCCATAACCGCCGTTGCTGTTAATACTTACTTTGTAAATATCAGATTGTCCTATTGTTCCTGGCATGTCAGACGCAAAGTAGAGTGTTTTTTCATCAGGACTTAAAGTAGGATGAGCAGTGCTAAAGCTGTCACTTGTAAAAGGAAGAGCAGTTATATTAGTCCATTTTCCATTTTCGAGTGTAGCTTTGTATATTTTGATTAGAGTAACTTTGTTATCATCTTTTCCTTTTTTGCCGTCAATAAAATTGTTTCTTGTAAAATAAACGGTCTTTCCGTCTTTAGTAAATGCTGGAGACGATTCGTGAAATTTTGTATTTATTGCTGTTTTTATTTTATTCACTTTAGTCGAACTTCCGCTTTCGGCATCAATATCTGCATTGTAGATGTTAGTAAAATATTCGCCTGTCCATTTGTGTTTTCTCTGGCTGAAATTACCAGTATCTCTTGCTGATGCAAAATAGATTTTGTTGTCATACACAAAACTTCCGTAGTCAGAATATTTAGAGTTGATTCCGGCATCTTCAATTTTATAGCGTCCAGAGTTTAATTTGATTTGATCGAGATAGTTTACGTCTTCTTTGTAAAGCTTACCTCTGGAATCGTTTTTGTATTTGGTGTTAAACTCGTTGAGAACTTTATCAGCTTTGGCAAGTTGCCCAGTTGATTTTAAAGATTGCGCATATCTGTAAAAATATTCGGCCTCTGGAGACGGATTCATTGCAAAGAGTTCTCCGTACCATTTGGCAGCACCTTCAAATTCAGAATTGAAGTAATATGAGTTTCCGAGTTTTTTAAATAAATCCTCAGACTTATATCCTTTTTCGGCTACCCTTTCATAGGTCTTAATGGCGTCAACATAAGCATATCCATCGTATTTTTTATCACCTGAATTAACCTTTGACTGCTGTGAATAGCCGTAAAAAATATTTAATAGTATTAAGCAAAGGAGCGTATAATTTTTCATAATAATAAGTTTTAGAAGAAACGAGGAGTTGTCATTTTACCATTTTTCTTGAAGAATTCATATCGCAGGAATATCTCATGAGATCCTGAGTTGTAATTATTTAAGTTTGTTGTTTCTCGGTCGTAACCGTAACCTAAATAAAGTCCGTCTGTGATTTGAAATCCAACCATTGCACTTAAAGAGGCACTCCATCTATAAGCTGCTCCAACTACAAATTTTTCAAAAAACATAAAGTTAGCAGAAATATCAACTTGTAGAGGTGCTCCTTCGACCATTTTGGTAAGTACTGCAGGTTTGAATTTGATGTATTGTAATTTATCAAGATCAAATACATAACCGGCCATTAAATAATAATTGATTTTGTCTTTGTAAATGGCCACATCATTATCATCATAACGATTGGTTTCGATGAAATTGGGAACCGATAAGCCAATATAAGCTTTATCTGAATGCCAGTAAACACCTGCTCCAATATTTGGTGAAAATTTGTTTCTTAAATCTTGAAATTGTGGATCGCCTTGATCTTCAGGATTTAGTTTGTTAACATCTAAATTGAATAAATTAGCTGTTCCTTTAATTCCAAAAGAGAGTTTAAAATCTGGTGAAGTTTGGATTGAATATGATAAATCAGCAGAGATATTGTTCTCATTTGTTGGACCTATTTTATCATTTACCAGCGAGAGTCCTATACCCAAATTACTATTGTTTATTGGTGTGTTGATAGAGAAACTGCTGGTTTCTGGTGCTCCGTCTAATCCAACCCATTGGGTACGGTACAGACCAAAAACACTTAGAGCTCCGCGAGATCCCGCATAAGCAGGATTTATATTTATCGCATTGTACATATACTGTGTATACTGTGCATCCTGCTGTGCATAACCTGTTAAGGCTATAGACATAATGACGAAGAAAAATAATTTTGTTCTCATAGTAGATGTGTATTATTTAGTTATTACCTACTAACTTTTTAACTCTGTAAAAAGGTTCAAAAAGTTGGTATGAATCTTTATTCAAAAATAAGTATTTTTTTTACAAATTATTATTTAATGCGCTATATATTAATTGTTTATATAGCGCATTTTTTTTGTTTTATTTTGAAAGATACAGGTATCCGTCTTTCTTATTATTTTGAACTTCATTATTTCCATTCAATGATTTGTAGTTCAAAATGTAGAAGTACGTTCCAGTTGGTAATCCATCTGATTGTTTGACAGTTGTTCTACCTCTAGATGTTCCATCAAATGCATTGGTTTCATTATTGTAATTTGTAGTTTCAAATACCAATATTCCCCAACGATTATAGATTTCTACAGTGTTTCCTGGATAACAGGTCAAATCATCAATACTATCAATTACGAAAACATCATTTTTTCCATCTCCATTAGGAGAGAAAGCATTATGTACAACTATATTTCCACATGGCAGTACTTTACAATCGTCGTTAATTTCCATGTTAAGGGCAATTGTTCTAGGACATTTATCGTCTTTTATTCTATATTCGAATATGTAAGTGCCAAGTGCTAAACCTAACGCGTTAAGCGTACTTCCTTGTAAGGCATTGGTGTTATTTGTGTCTACCCAAGTTCCTGTTGTTGGTGTGCCCTCTGGCAGTAAATTAGCTAAGTTTAATAATGTTGAATCATCATTACAAGCTTGGCTGGCGATATTAGTTACACCATTTGGCAGAACTATTATTGTTACTGTTGCTGTATCACAATTTTCAGAACTTAGTTTGTCGCAAATACGATAGCTGTAAGTGTACGTTCCAGCTGGAGTTAAACTTGACACATTTACATTTCCTAATGCATCGAATGTTATATTAGGATCTGTTTTTACATTGTTATTATTTCCAGTTAATAATGTAAAGGTTACAAGTTCTAGATTGGCTCTAGTTATACCTTTAAAATCATTACTTAAAACATTTCCAACTAATCCAAAAGTGTTACATCCAATGTTACTGTAAGTATCATCGACAGCGTCAACTGGTGTTGGCGGTGCAGGATCGATAACAGTTATAGTTACAATCGCAGTATCGCAATTTCCATTGTCAGCATTTTCACAAATTTGATACGTTAATGTATAAGTTCCGCCTGTTGTACCCACTTTTACATCTATAGATCCGTTAGGATTTAGTGTTAGTGCTCCAGTTGGATCTGGTGTTACAGTTGTAAGTGTAACATCTGCTGGATTAATTGCATTACCATTTAAGGTGTCATTTGTGTATACATTGACAACATTTGTGGCTCCTGTACCTCCAGAAATTGGGCCTCCATTATCATCATTAGCAACAATTGCAAATGTTGGTCTGGCGGTACAGAACGGTTCAGATGGAGGATAATTTACAGTTATTGTTTCACTAGGATTAAGAGATACTGTAATGTTCGCAGTTGGGCGTAATCCTTCAAAACCATCAGCAGCTTGAATCCATTGGTTGTTTTGGAATATCCATCCAGGCCAGTCAGTACCTTTTCCGTTTGCATCAACCGTAGCTCCAGGCCATAAAACACGACCGCTTAGTGGTAAATCAGTCATTGTTGTTACCACTTTGTTTGCAGCATCTGCCCAAGTTATTGATACACCATTTGCAGGAGTAAAGTTAACTGGAGTTACTGTGTAATCAAGGTACGGAACATCATTTACACAAATTGGTGATGCAGTGACAGTCATTACTGGTGCTTCAATAGTTACTGTTACTGTTGCAGTATCGCAATTTGAAGTTGCATCGGCTTCACAAATTTGGTATACCAATGTAAGTGTACCTACTGGTGCATTCGGTAAAACATCTACAGAGCCATCTGAATTTAATTGTAAAAACTCATTTGGTGTTACGGTAGTTATTATTACATCAGAAGCAGTTACGACCACACCTTCAAGTGTATCATTTGGTAAAACATTCAAGACATTTTTTGTAATATGATTAACACCTGCAATTGGACCGGCACTATCATCATTGGCAACTATATCTTTAAATTCTTTACAATTTACACCAAAGTCAGCATCTAAATGAACTAAGTCTTCAGGAGTAACATTTACAATTATACCACTTTGGCTGGTAGTTTGACATACTGTGTGCATTTGCAGTTTGGCAGGTTTTGATGTTACTTTTTTATCTGTTGAACTTGAGCTTGGAAGAACTTTTACAAGTCCAGTTTCTCCTAAAGCTGCAGCGACAGCATCTAAATTTGCTTCTCTAACTAGTTTGATGTTATGTTCTCCATATGGATTTGCTTGCTCTGGTCTATCTCTCCAGAATCCTTGAATTCCAATGATTACTTCAGAATGGTATCCATTTGGACCATCAATTATAATATTTGCATTTGATGCGTTTCCAAAACCACCGGCATTTAATTCGCCTGCATTTGATGGACCAGCATAACTTCCGTCACCATTAAAATCGATCCATTCCCAAAGACTGTAATCTATGGCGCCTTCTGCATCTGGTATGTTTTTAGTTACAACACCATCATTATTTGCATCGTACCATTCGTCTTGTACACCATTTCCATTAACATCATACCAAACATAGTCTCCTAAAACAGGAAGATTTGATTTTCCGTATTCGAAGTTATGAACTTGGAATTCACATTCTTTAAGAGTAGTAAAGAACAAGCTCGAGTCGACTGGGTAAAGTTGATATGCACTATTTAAATTGGCATCTTGAACTTGAACTAAATAACTTCCTGCAGGCATTCCTGTGAAGCTGTACATACCATCGGCTCCAGTTACACGCAGTAAGATTGGTCCTGTAGTTGTACCTTGAGGAATTAATGTTACTGGAACATTTGCAATAGGAGTGTTAGTATCTACATTGATAATTTGTCCAGATATTTTAACTTTATAATTTGGTTCAGTAATAACAACGGTTGCAGTTGCTGTACAAGTTTCATTTTCACTATTTACTACAGATGTTGCAGTAAGAGTATAAGTTCCAGCTGGTAAATTTGTGTTTCCAACTACTTCGTTATTTTGATTTGTAATAACTACAGTAGATCCTGGACTGCTGGTAACTGCAATTGAACCGTCGCTTTTTCCTTGGCAGCTTACATTTGTAGCAATACCGCTTACAGAAACTTTATTTTCAACTGTAAAGGTTTGAACTAATTCTGTTTTATTACCTGCACAGTCTGTTAAAGTATAAGTTCTAGTTAAAATATAAGATTCACCATTACATCCAGTTCCTCCATTATTAGTGTCGCTTACTGTAATGTTTACAGCTCCTGCGCAGTTGTCTGCCGCATCTTTTATATCTGCTGGACTTCCTGCTGGAATGTCTGCAGCACTTTGTAGATTAGCAACATTTGATGGTGCAGTACCGGTTGGAGGTGTAGTATCTCTTACTGTTATAACTTGAGTATACGAAATTGAATTTCCACCACAATCACTTGTTGTCCATGTGCGAGTTAAGGTATATTCTGTACCGCATTCGTTTTTAACATCGCTTTTAACTTCTTTGAAAACAATTGGTAAATCTCCATTACAATTGTCAGAAGCTTCCATGTTAAATGGTTCTGGAACAGCATCACAAGAAACAGTACTATCTGATGGAAGGTTGCCAACAAAAGTTGGTTTTGTAGTATCCTGAATTGTAATTATTTGAGTAAATGTTTCAGAGATATTTCCACAATCATCTTTTACAGTCCAAGTATTGGTGTAAGTACCTGCATTTCCACATTCTTCAGAAGCTTTAAACTCACCGCTTACTTTATCAAGATTAGTTACATTAGTATCACATGCATCAGTTGCAACAGGGAATAAGGCTTGAGCTGCTGCTAAAGCTTGTGTATTGCTGCATTCTACTGTTCTGTTTAAAGAATCAGCTTCAGTTGACCACGTTGGTTTTGTAGTATCTTGAATTGTAATTATTTGAGTGAATTTTTCAGAAATGTTTCCGCAAGCATCTGTAACCGTCCAAGTATTAGTATAAGTACCTGCATTTTTGCATTCTGTAGATGCTTTAAATTCACCACTTATTTTATCAATATTTGAAACACTTGTATCGCAGGCATCAATAGCAGTTGGGAATAAAGCTTGGGCCGCTGTTAAAGCTTGCGCATCGCTGCATTCTATTGTTTTGTTTAAAGAAGCTGTTTCAGTGGACCAAGTTGGAGCAGTAGTGTCTTGAATTGTAATTACTTGTGTAAAAATTTCAGAAGTGTTTCCGCAAGCATCTGTCACTGTCCAAGTATTAGTGTAAGTTCCTGCATTTCCGCATTCTGTAGAAGCTTTAAACTCACCGCTTACTTTATCAAGATCTGAAACATCTTGATCGCAAGTATCCGTTGCTGTAGGGAATAAAGCTTGCGCAGCTGTTAAGGCTTGTGCATTGCTGCATTCAATTGTTCTATTTAAAGAACCTGCTTGTGTTACCCAAGTTGGTTTTGTTTTATCCTGTACATTAATTGTTTGGCTTACAGGAAGTGAAATGTTTCCACACTCATCTTTTGCTGTCCAAGTTCTTGTAACTGAATAAGAACCGGCACAGTTACCTTGAGTAGTAACATCTTCGTAAGTTAAAACCGGAGTATTACCACCATTATCAGTTGCAGTTGCTTGTGTAAATACAGGTAATGCTGGACAATTAATAGTAGAAGTTTCTGGCAATGGATCTATTATTGGTTTAATAGAATCTCCATCTATAATAGTTACCGTTTTTGTAATTGTACATAAGTTAGCGTCTTTAACAGTAACGATATATGTTCCTGCTTGAAGTCCTGTAGCTGTAGCTCCTGTTTGAACAGGAGTTGTATTCCAAGAATAAGTGTAAGGGCTTGTTCCTCCAGCTGGAATTACAGTTGCAGAACCTGTTGTACCTCCACCACAAGCTACATTAACTTGAGTTGTAGTTGCACTTAAAGGATTTTGCGGCTGACCAATTGTAACTTCACATTTTGTAGTGTAACCTAATTTATCTGTAACTGTAACTGAGTGCAATCCGGCAGTTAAAGCAGTTGCAGTTGCAGTTGTTTCTCCATTATCCCATTCATAAATGTATTCACCATTTCCTCCAACAGCTGTTACAGTTGCTTTACCAGTATTACCACCGTAACATTTTACGGTTGCGTCTTGTTGTATACTGCAGGATAGTACATTTGGTTGTGTAATTTGTACTGTACATTCTGTAAAGCAACCATTTGCATCAGTAACTTTTACGCTATGTATTCCTGCGTTTAATGTTGTGGCTTTTTGTGTAGTTTCACCATTATCCCATAAGTAAGTATAACCAGGAGTACCACCAAGTACAGATACAGTTGCTTCACCATTACTTAAACCATTTGCAGTTACAGGTTTGTTTTGAACTACAGAACATGAAAGAGCTTGAGCAGGTTGTCCAACGGTAATTGTTTTAACAGCAGTACATCCGTTAGCATCTGTTACCGTTACTTCGTAAGTTCCAGCTCCAATTCCAGTTAAATCCTGAGAAGTTGCGGCAATTGCATTGGTATCTTTTTTCCAAGAATAAGTGTATGTTCCAGTTCCGCCGGTTACAGTCAAATCGATAGCTCCAGTTAATTGTCCGAAACATTTTACATCTGTTTTAGAATTTTCTGTAATGTTTATCGCAGCAGCAGGCTGTCCGATTGTAATTGTTTTAACAGCAGTACATCCGTTAGCATCTGTTACCGTTACTTCGTAAGTTCCAGCGC
>NZ_JBIPCO010000003.1:0-502266 GCF_044005885.1 Flavobacterium sp. FlaQc-30
ACAATACGAGCAAGACAATATTACGTTCCCGTGGTTGAAACCACGGGCTATGTTTATAACGTTTTGGAATAGCAAAAAAGAAAATCGCATTATTTTGTCATTTCGACGTAAGGAGAAATCTTCGCACGCTGAGCACGTACTGTTGCGGAGCTACTTGTGGAGATTTCTCCTTATGTCGAAATGACAAGATTGCGTAAAAACTTTGCGACTTTGTGTCTTTGCGAGATTTTTTAAGATTAGAGCTTTCATCTTTGTATCTGCAAAAAAAGAAAATCATTCTCAAACAGCCTCTCCAACAAAACTCAAAAACTCCATTTCACTTAAAGGAAACATCTGTAAAACAGTTTCTAAAATAAGGCTCACATTTATAGATTGGTTTTTCTTTTCGGGAACATTTTGCATATCGTGATCGAGTGCTAGGATGCATAATTGTAGCATATCGGTAATTACGCAGCCTAATTCTAGATAATTTAAAACTTCAATTTGAGCTGTATAAGTTTTAGATTCATCATTGGCGGGTTTTAGAGTGCGGAAATGAAGGGTTGTTAATCTTTTTAGGTTTTTTACAATTTCAGTTTCATTTGTTTCCATAAGGCTTGTATTTAGTTTTGTTTGATAATTACGTTACAATTTGGCTTTTGTAAAATTTATTACAAGAAAAATTGTACTTTTGTATTGGTTCGGCGAAGGAAGAAATAGATTTTGCTGTACGAAATCATTTTTTGCTGTATTGCACGGCGTAAAATCTGTTTTTTACATTTTGCCGATTTTGATACTTTATTATTATCTTTGAATTATGAGCACACTAACAAAACCAAATCATATAGGGCGAAAAATAAGCCGTATACGTGAACTTCGAGATATGAAGCAGGAAGCTTTGGCGCAAGCTTTAGGAACAAATCAACAGGCGATTTCGGCTATGGAAAATAGCGAAACCATTGATGACGAAAAACTTGTTGAGGTTGCAAAAGCGCTTGGTGTAACGGTTGAAGCTATTAAGAATTTTTCGGACGAAGCTGCAATAAATTATTTTAATAGTTTTCATGAAGCGGTGCATAATAGTCATTTTGGAAGTAATAATCATTGCACTTTCAATCCATTAGATAAATTAATGGAAACAGTAGAAGAAAATAAAAAGCTTTATGAACGTTTGTTGAAAGCGGAACAAGATAAAATCGAATATTTAGAAAAATTACTAAATCAGAAATAGCAAACTTTTGAATAATAAAAAACCTCTCAGAAATGAGAGGTTTTTTGTTACGTTCAATAAGGTTTAGCTCATAAATCTAAAGTTTATCTCTCTAGTTTGTCATTTCGATCCCGAAGCCTCGGGATCGAAATGACAGACAAAATCCTTTTGTCAAATATAGCCCGTGGTTTCAACCACGGGTACACAATACGAGCAAGACAATATTACGTTCCCGTGGTTGAAACCACGGGCTATGTTTAGACCATTTTGAAACAACAAAAAAGAAAATCGCATTATTTTGTCATTTCGATCCCGAGGCTTCGGGAGAGAAATCACACTCGTATTTCTACAAAGATTGGCGATTTGCTTTGTCGATTCCCGAGTGTGATTTGCTTCGCCAGTTCGCTGACGCTCGAGTCTCCCTTTGGTCGAAATGACAATATTGTGTGCTGGTGCGGAATAAAACATAAAACCTCTCATTTCTGAGAGGTTTTATTTATATCAGTTTCTTTTAAACCTTTTTTCTGGTAGTAACTTTGGGTTTACGATTTAGTTTTTCGATAACAGCATCGGCTTTTTCATTTTGGCAAATAAAGCGCAAAGATTCTGCGTAGCGATAATAGTAAACAGGTTCTAAATCTGATGTTATAGCGAAAAGTTCACCGTACCACGCAGCAGCTTTATCTAGTTTGTAGTTTGAGTAAGAGGAATTTCCTAGTTTTTGAAACAAGTCGACAGATTTGTATCCTTTTGCCGCAATACGTTCGTAAGTTTTAATCACGTCAACATAAGCATACTTGTCGCTTATCTTGTCTGTTATGAAAGGCTTTTCATTTTGAGCAGAAACACGAAGTGAAAAAACAGTCAACAGCACTAATACAGCTAGTTTTTCTTTCATGAATATTGGTTTAAATGAATGGTTTGGTTATTATTTTTTATTTTTGCAAATATATCTAAATCAACTATATAACGTGTATTTAGACGGTATTATTTTTAGTTTTATCGATTTTTTACGGCTGTTAGAAACGAATTAACATATTAAATAGAAAATTTCTTATAATGAAAAACGATTTATCAGAATAAATATTTCATTTATGCAAAGGATAAATTATAACTTTAGAGTTATAAAGTTAAGAATATTATGACAGTTCGACAATATTTAGATAAAATAATTAATTTTCGTGTTGATGAAAGCAAGGAAAAAGATCTTCTGAAAGTTGACTTAGAAAGGCTTGTTTTAAAAATTTCATTAGATGAAAAAGCAATTTATTTTACGCTTAATAGTCTTTTTCAGGAAAGATCAGAATTAAATTCTGAATTGCTAAAGAGTATTACAAATCGATACGGTTTATTGTTTCTTGATAAAAAAGAAACGGGAAATGTGTGTTTTGCAAACAGCGAAGAACTGCGTTTAGAGTATAAACAAAGTTTTACCGCATTTGATTTATTAGATTTATGTTATGCTGTTTTGCATTCGTCACTATATAATAAGGATTTAGAGAATGATATTCAGAAAATCCCTCTTCCTATGGATTCTAACGTGTTTTGGAAACTGATTCAAATTGGGAGTACTTTGCGAAATCAAGAAAGGGAATAAATAAAAAAAAGCATCAGCTATGGCTGATGCTTTCTAATTTTTAGGGCAAAAAATTAGCGGCGAAAAGATGGACTTTCATTTACTGATTCGTCTAACTTTACGGTTTTTACTTTTTTAGAAGCAACTTTAATTTCATGTTTTGCAACCTTATCATTTGCTTTAACTTCAAGAACATAAGTTCCGGCTGGAAAACCTTCAAGACTTATTGTTTTTGAAACCTCTAATTTGTTTGCTGCAGATTCTCCAGCATAAAGTAAATTGTGATTTTCGTCGTAGATAGAAAATGATGATTTTTGAACAGCGTCTAAAGTAAAACTTACTACTTTTCCTTCTCCGGTTTTAATGTTCAAAATATAATCTCCTTTTCCATCAATGGCATAAGAAAATACAGTTGCTAAAAAAAAGGCCGCAACTAACCCTGTTTTGGTAAATCTTGTCATGTTTTTTTTAATGTTTATTACTAATGTGGAACGCGCAAAACTACAAATACAAATTTAATTTTATGCAAAAAAAGCTCTTTTTTAATGGTGTAAAATGCTGATTTAAAACTATTTTTGTATTTTGTTTACACTATATACGTAATTACTGGTGTTTTGGATGTTTTTTTACATCATTTTTTTAATGACATAAAAACCAGTGTTATACATTTATTAAGAATAGTTTTTCAAAAAATAATAAACAATGAAATCTGCTTGAGTTTAAAACAAAAAAAAACAGCTCAATAACCACAAAGAGCTGTTTTTAAAACTTACGTTTTTTAACTTTACTAACTATCTAACCTTGATTTATACTTTATGAGAAGTATAACTTTTTTAGCGTACTGCTACGCTTGTATTTTTTGCAGAAAAACCTGCTTTGTAAACTGATGAAACCGCTTTTTTTGATAATACAGTTGCATCATCTGTAATGGTGATTTGATGCGTTACTTTTTTTACATTATCCTCAACTTCTAAGAAGTAAGTTCCTTCTGGAAATTCTTCAAGATTAAAAGTTCTTAAAATTCCATCTTTACCTGAAGCATTTTCAGAATAAATTAGAGATCCGTCTTTGTCGTAAATTGCCAGATTTGCTTTTTGCACTTTATTAAGAGCAAATGTTATAAGCTTTCCGTTAGCTTTTATTACATGAAGATTAAAGTCTTCATTTCCATCGATTGCATACGTACTCATTCCAGTAAAAAGTACTGCACATACTAAACTCAATTTTAAAATCTTTTTCATAATACTTAGTTTTAAATTATTAGTTTAATTCTCTGATGTAAAATTACTACAGAAGTGCGTGTATTTTAACAACTCTATTTTCCAATTTCGATGCTGTATTCTCATTTACGAAACCGTTATAGGTTAAAATATGAATATTATTTACTTTTTTTGTTAATTTGGTTGTTATTTTTCAATGATTTTCTTGATTTTGAATTTACGTTGAATTAAGAATTTATTTACATGTATTATGTAGATTTAACCGCAAAGCACGCAATGAGTTTTAATTCGTATTACATTCAGAAAACACAAAGTTCGTAAAGCAATTTCAACACAATACTTTGCGAACTTTGCGTTTTTATAAATTTAGCATATTAAAAATCCTTGCGTGCTTTGCGGTTAAAATCTCATTTCAATAAAGCACAAAAAAAACAGCTCAATAACCACAAAGAGCTGTTTTAAAACAATCACGTTTTTTAACTTTACTAACTATCTAACCTTATACTTCAAACAAAGTATAAATTTTTACAGCGCATTGCGGCGCTTATTTTTTGTTTAATAAGCAGTCAAAAGAGCTTTTGAAGATAAAAGCGAACTTTCGTTTGTTATTGTAATTTCATGTCTTGCTTTTTTAACGCTGTCTTCAATTTCTAAGAAATAAGTACCAGCAGGAAATTCTTCTAAGCTAAAAGTTCTTAGAATTCCTTCTTTACCAGAAGCATTTTCAGAATAAATTAAACTTCCGTTTTTGTCGTATATACTAAGGCTTGCTTTTTGAGTTTGATTTAAAGCAAAAGTGATTACTTTTCCATTAGCTTTTAATACGTGCAAATTGAAAGCGTTACCTCCGTCAATTGCATATGAACTTATTCCTGATAAAAGTATTGCACATACTAAACTCAATTTTAAAATCTTTTTCATACTATTTAGTTTTAATTATTTATCTCCAATTTCTGAATGTAAAATTAGGCTCTAGATTGCTGTTTTCTATTTACTCTATTTTCCAATATATGTGCTATATTCTCATTTACGAAACCGTTATAGGTTAAATTTTGCGTTATTTGTTACGTTTTGGTTAATTAACTTGTTATTGTTTAATGTTTTGTTTAAAAATAAGATAGGGTTGATTTACCGAAGTTTCTTAGAAAAATGATCTTCATAAAACTCTTTGGATATTTTAAGGTTAAATCTTACCAGTTAAAATCTTAGTTCAATATAAGGACAAAAAAAACAGCTCAATAACCACAAAGAGCTGTTTCTAAAACTTACGTTTTTTAACTTTACTAACTATCTAACCTCATTTTTATACTGTATGAGAGTATAAACTTTTTTAGCGTATTGCTACGCTTGTATTTTTTGCAGAAGAATCTGATTTGTATACTGCCGAAATTGCTTTTGATGATAATGTTGTAAAATCATCGTTTACGATAATTTCATATCTCACTTTTTTAGAATTGTCTTCAACTTCTAAAAAGTAAGTTCCGTTTGGAAAATCTTGTAAATCAAAAGTTCTTAAAATTCCATCTTTACCTGCGGCATTTTCAGAGTAGAACAAATTTCCTTCTTTATCGTATATTGCTAATTTTGCTTTTTGAACTTGGTTAAGACCAAAAGTGATCATTTTTCCGTTTTTCAATACATGAAGATTAAAGTCTTCATTTCCATCAATTGCATAAGTACTGAATCCTGATAAAAGTACTGCACATACTAAACTTAATTTTAAAATCGCTTTCATAGTATTTCGTTTTAAATTGTTATCACTAATTTTCTGATGTAAAATTACTTCAGTGATTCCTGTTTTTTATTTACTCTATTTTCCAATTTATATGCTGTATTCTCATTTACGAAACCGATATAGGTTAAAATTTGAATTATTGTAGGTGTTTTTGTTAATTCAGTTGTTATTTTTTAATGATTTAAGATTGTTAATATTTTTTATAAACTCCTGTATTCTTACAAAAAATACCAGATGACTATAAAAACGTTTGATTAAATACGATTTTGGAAAAAAAACATTCAGAAAAATATCAGTTATGAAAAAAACGACGATTTTCTCCTGTTTTTGAATTGTATTTTTGTGCAAAATTCTCAGTTACGAAACCGTTATAGGTTAAAATTTGAATTATTTTAGGTGATTTTGTTAAATTTGCTATTATTTTTTAAAGATTTTATCATGAAGACAATTGCCCCAGCTCTTGAAGTGATAACTAGCTCATACGGAAGTTCTTTTACCTATACTAAACACGCCGAAAAGACCAATAGCAAAGCTCATTTATGGCATTATCATCCAGAAATTGAGTTGGTTTATATAAACGGCGGGGCAGGAAAAAGACAAATAGGAAGCCACGTTTCTTATTACACAAATGGCAGTTTGATTCTGATAGGCTCTAATTTACCGCATTGCGGTTTTACAAATGAAAATACGGGAAATACAAACGAAACGGTCATTCATATTAAACCTGAATTTTTAGGAAATGACTTTTTTGTAGTTCCAGAGATGAAGAAAATCCAAAATATTTTAAGTCAGTCTAAAGGCGGAATTGCTTTTGGCGGTGAGACTAAAAAACAAATTGGAAAGAAAATAGAAATGATGGAACATCAGCTTCCGTTTGAACGTTTGCTGACACTTTTGAGTGTTTTGGATGAACTTGAATCTTCTGAAGAATACACCATTTTAAATGCTGATGGTTTTTCGCTAGAGCTTCAAACGCAAGACAGTGATCGTATGAATGTGATTTTTAATTATGTAAAAGATCATTTTCAAGAATCGATTGCTATCGATGAGGTTTCGAATTTGGTGAGTATGACTACGCCTTCATTCTGTCGTTATTTCAAAAAGATTTCAAATAAAACATTTACAGAGTTTGTGAATGAATATCGTTTGGTTCATGCTTCAAAATTATTGGCTGAAAAAGCAATTAGTATAAACGAAGTCTGCTACGAAAGCGGTTTTAATAATTTCAGTCACTTTAGTAAATCATTTAAACAATATACAGGCAAAAGTGCTTCACAATACCGCCACGAGCATAAAATTATAATTAGTTAGTTTTTTATACTGCCACGACCCGAGCGATAGCGAATAGGCGAAGCAATTACACGAATTTTCACGAATTAGTTTGTGGAGAATGCGTAACACTTTTTGCCACTGATTAAAGGATTATATTGATTTTTAGAATCTTTATATAAGTCACACAAAAAAATAAATTCGTGGAAATTTGTGTAATTAGTGGCAAACCAGCTTTAAGAGAAAATAATCTATTAAATCTGTGCAATCTGTGGCAAAAGAAAATAAATCCGATTAGTGAAAACTGGTCGGATTTTTCATATAATTATTTTGAAAAAAGGTATATTTACATTCCTTAATCGAAAAATGATAAAAATGAAAAACTTTAAAATTTGGGTATTTGCCGTTTTCTTGTGTGTTTCGTCAATGTCGTACGCGGCAAAAGTAGACACGCTGCAAATTGCCAGTACAGCGATGAGTAAAACGTACAAAGCAGCTGTGGTTTTACCCAATTCGTATGCTAAAAGTAAATCGGCTTTTCCAGTAATGTATTTACTGCACGGCGCTTACGGACATTTTGGTGATTGGTTAAAAAATACCCCAAATAAAAAATTAGTTCAAAATTTATCAGATCAATACAATATAATTATTGTAATGCCAGAGGGCGAAACGTTTAGTTTTTATCTAGACAGCCCTGTAAATCCAGGAAGTCAGTTTGAAACGTTTATTACACAGGAAGTAATTCAGAAAGTCGATAAAACCTATAAAACGATCAGTAATAGAAACGGAAGAGTAATAACGGGACTTTCAATGGGCGGACACGGGGCTTTGTACTTGTCAGCCAAACATCCTGATTTGTTTTGTGCTGCGGGCAGTATGAGCGGAGCAGTAGATATGGGTACAATGCTTAATCGCGAATCTTCGGCACAAGTGGTAAAATTGATGCAGCCCGTTTTTGGAGACAAAAGCGATAATTCGGCATTATATGTACAACACGCCGTTATGGGAATGCTGGATAAAATAAAAGACAATAAACTGCCGTTAATAATTGATTGCGGTGTTGATGATTTTTTAATTGAACCGAATAGAGAATTGCATCGCAGAATGGTTTACGATAAAATAGAACACGATTATACAGAGCGTCCGGGAGCACATACTTGGGAATATTGGGAAAATTCGCTGCCGTATCATGTGTTATTTTTTAATAAAATACTGCTTAAAAATCAGGTTGTTGCAAAAAAATAAATGAAAATCTCGTTTCAAAGCCAACTAAAAGCTTTTTTTGGTTTGGTTTTTGGAATACCTTTATAAATCTAAAAAATAAAAATTATGAAAAAGATACTTACCCTTTTTGCGGTTGTTGGATTAATCGCTTTTACAAGTTGTGAAGGACCAGAAGGGCCTCCGGGACCAGAAGGACCTCCACATGAAGCAGAAGTTTTTGAAGTTGGACCAGATTTTACAGCAGCTAACGGTTATTCTGTCACTTATCCACTAAACCCTGTTATGCTTTCAGGTGACAATATTTTAGTTTATGAATTGGTCAGTACAAGTGGAGTGGATACTTGGGCATTGTTGCCTCAAGTTTATTATTTTAATAATGGTCTAGAGAGTGCTCAGTATAATTATACTTTTAGTTATAATCAATTTAAAATTTTTATTAAAGGTAGTTTAAGTGATTACTCACAGTTGCCAAGTAGTTTTAGATTAGGAAAAACTTTTAGAGTAGTAATTATTATTGGTAACGATGGAGTTAATGCGAAAAAAGTAAAGGCTGATAATTTAGATTACAATGCTGTTATTGAAAAGTATAACATTGATGATAGTAATGTTAAAAAGTTAAATTAATAAATAGTTTGATAATACATAAAAAAAAAGGAAATCGCAAGATTTCCTTTTTTTTTATGTCTATATGTTTCGAAAAGTATTATTCTTCGCTGTTATCAGTAAGTTCTTTTTCTTTACCAAATTTAAGTGAAACCATAATTCCAACTAAAAGCGAAAGTGCAATAAATCCTAAAGAAGCCCATTCTGGTACGTGGATGAAATCGTGCAGTAACATTTTTAATCCCACAAAGGCTAAAATAGCAACTAAGCTGTATTCTAAATAACTGAATTTCGCCAGCATATTGGCTAAGAAAAAGTACATAGAACGCAGTCCAAGAATGGCAAAAATATTAGAACTAAATACTAAAAATGGATCAGATGTAATGGCTAGAATGGCAGGGACACTGTCAACAGCAAATAAAACATCCATTACTTCAATTACAATCAAAGCAACAAACAATGGTGTTGCAGCTCTTTTGGCAGTTTTTGTCGAAATGAAAAACTTTTCGCCTTCCATATGAGAGGTAATCGGAATGATTTTTCCTAATGCTTTGTAAACAAAAGAATCTTTTGGCTGAAAATCTTCGTCTTCGCCAGAGAACAACATTTTTATCGCTGTAAATAATAAGAAAGCTCCAAATAAATAAGTCGTCCAAGTAAATTTATTGATCAACATTACTCCGAAGAAAATCATTAGACCACGGAAAACAATCGCACCCAAAATTCCCCAGAATAATACGCGGTGCTGGTATTTTTGCGGAATTTTGAATGAAGCAAAAATAATAGCAATTACAAAAATGTTATCTACACTTAAGGATAACTCGATTAGGTAACCGGTAATGAATTTCATTGCGGCTACAGCTGGTTTTAAATTATCAGGGTTTTCGATATAGTCTGTAGTGTACAGCCAATAAATAACTCCTGAAAAAAGAAAAGATAAAGTAACCCAAATTAAGGTCCATTTGCTGGCTTCTTTGGTGCTGATGATATGGGGTGTTTTATTGAATACACCTAAATCTAAAGCAAGAATAAAAATTACGGCTAACAAAAAGAAAGTCCAGACTATCATGATGAATTTTTTAAATGATGTACAAAGATAAGTTTTGAAGTTTAACTTGAAAATTAATTATTGAAAAGTTACTTTCAAATTTATGGTTTTGTCACATTGAGCGAAGTCGAAATGCTGTACGGGTTCTCGACTCCGCTCGAACTGACAAACAAGTTCATTTGTTGGTAAATAAAAAAGTGCCAACAATTATGAAGGCACTTTTTATAATATAATATAAGCTTTGAATTATAGCGCTGAGTTAACAGTTTTGATAATTCTAGCAGCAATTTTGTATGGATCTCCATTTGAAGCTGGTCTTCTGTCTTCCAACCATCCTTTCCATCCTTTTTGAACAGTCATTAAAGGAATTCTGATAGAACATCCTCTGTCTGAAACTCCATAAGAGAAATCGTGAATAGAAGCAGTTTCGTGTTTACCAGTTAAACGTTGGTCATTGTAAGCACCGTAAACCGCGATATGCTCAGCAGTAACAGGACGGAAAGCCTCACAAATTCTTTCGTAAGTAGCTTGGTCTCCACATGATCTTAATACTTCGTTAGAGAAGTTAGCATGCATACCTGAACCATTCCAGTCTGTATCTCCAAGTGGTTTTGGGTGGTATTCAATATAGTAACCATATTTTTCAGTCAAACGATCTAATAAGTAACGAGCAACCCAAATTTCGTCTCCAGCTTTTTTAGCACCTTTAGCGAATAATTGGAATTCCCATTGTCCGCAAGCAACCTCTTGGTTAATACCTTCAAAGTTAATTCCGGCAGCGATACATAAATCAGCATGTTCTTCTACTAATTTTCTTCCGTGAGTGTTTTTTCCACCTACAGAGCAGTAGTACATACCTTGTGGAGCAGGATAACCTCCAACAGGGAAACCTAATGGCAATAAAGTTTTAGTATCCATGATGAAATATTCTTGTTCGAAACCAAACCAGAAATCATCATTATCATCATCAATCGTAGCTCTTCCGTTAGAAGGATGTGGAGTTCCGTCAGCAAACATAACTTCACACATTACTAAATATCCGTTAATACGAGTTGGATCTGGGTAAATTGCAACAGGAACTAATAAACAGTCAGAAGATCCACCTTCAGCTTGTCTTGTTGACGAACCATCAAATGACCAATTTCCAAGTTCTTCTAATGTTCCTTTGAAATTTTCATGCTCTTCAACTTTAGTTTTACTTCTAAGATTTTGAGTTGGCTCGTATCCATCTAACCAAATGTACTCTAACTTAATTTTAGCCATAATAATATAATTTTGTTTTTTTGTTTTTTCGCTGGGTCAAATATAGATTTATTTTTTTAGTCCTAAAAATTAGGGGGCTATTTTGTTTATCGGACTATAATTTTTTTGAGAAGCGCAATTTTGAGAGGGGTATATTTTTAAAAAAGCAATTTTTAACACCATAAAAAAATAAATTCGTAATAATTTGGGGCTCTTTTTGAATTTTAAGGTTAAGGAATTATGAAAAAATGTTTATTTATTGAGCAATACTGTTGTTTTTTGTTATAATTCTTTGCGAGAGATTCATTATTCTTTGAAAAAAGTGTCTTCTGTTGAGAAATCGTTGTTCAAAATTCTTAAATTTATGTTTAAAACAGGGGATTTTATTGTTTATATTTGTCGATCATTTTTCAATGAAAATTAGTACGAATTTTTAAAATTATATACATGTCAACATTACGTTTCCAAGCTTTGCAAGAAGCTTCTACAAGAAAGCCGGTACATTTTGAAGAGATTGGTAGAAAATCAAATCTTTTTGGTTCAAATGTGTTTAATGAAAAAGCCATGAAGCAATATTTAACTTCAGATGCTTTAAAAGGAGTAAGAGATGCTATTCAGCATGGAACTAAAATCGAAAGAAAACTGGCAGATTATATTGCCATGGGAATGAAAGAGTGGGCGTTGGCAAAAGGTGTTACACATTATACACATTGGTTTCAACCTCTTACAGGAACAACTGCTGAAAAACATGATGCTTTTTTTGAAACTTCGTATGATGGCAGTGATCCTGTAGAAAAATTTGGAGGTGCACAATTGGTACAACAAGAACCAGATGCTTCAAGTTTTCCAAACGGCGGAATCAGAAATACTTTCGAAGCAAGAGGTTATACAGCTTGGGATCCAACTTCGCCAGCTTTTATATATGGAACAACTTTATGTATTCCTACTGTATTTATTGCTTATACAGGAGAAGCTTTAGATAATAAGATACCTTTATTAAGAGCATTGTCTGCAATTGATGAAGCAGCTACAGAAGTGTGTAAATATTTTGATAAAAACGTAAAAAAAGTAACAGCAACTTTAGGTTGGGAGCAAGAGTATTTCTTGATTGATAAAGCTTTGGCAAATTCTCGTCCTGATTTAATGATGACTGGAAGAACTTTATTAGGACATACTTCGGCAAAAGGACAGCAGTTAGACGATCATTATTTTGGATCTATTCCAACTCGTGCACTTACTTATATGAGAGATTTAGAGCAGGAATGTATGCTTTTAGGAATTCCTGTAAAAACGCGTCATAATGAGGTTGCGCCAAATCAGTTTGAGCTTGCACCTATTTTTGAGGAAACCAATCTTGCTGTAGATCATAACTCTTTATTAATGGATGTAATGCAGAAGGTTGCAGAACGTCATGATTTTAAAGTTTTATTTCACGAAAAGCCTTTTAAAGGAGTAAACGGTTCGGGAAAACACAATAACTGGTCGCTGGCGACAGATACAGGAGTTAATTTATTAAGTCCGAGTAAAACGCCAATGAGCAATTTACAGTTTTTAACCTTCTTTATTAATACCATCAAAGCAGTTAATGATAACGAAACTTTGCTTCGTGCTTCTATAGCTACAGCAAGTAACGATCATAGGTTAGGAGCAAACGAAGCGCCGCCGGCAATTATGTCTGTATTTATTGGAGCACAGTTAACAAAAGTATTGTCTGAATTAGAAAGTGTAACAACTGGAAAATTATCTCCAGAAGAAAAAACAGATCTTAAATTAAATGTAGTTGGTAAAATTCCAGACGTATTATTAGATAATACAGACAGAAACAGAACTTCGCCTTTTGCATTTACAGGAAATAAATGGGAGTTTAGAGCTGTAGGTTCAAATTCTAACTGTTCTAATGCCATGACAACCTTAAATGCTATTGTAGCAAAACAGTTGTTTGACTTTAAAAAGGAAGTGGAGAATTTGATTGAGTCAAAAGACATGAAAAAAGATGATGCTATTTTTAACGTTTTAAGAGAATACATCAAACAGTCTAAAAAAATACTTTTTGAAGGCGACGGTTATAGCGAAGCTTGGGAAAAAGAAGCAGGAAAAAGAGGTTTAAGTAATTTTAAAACCACTCCAGAGGCTATTAAAGCTAAAGTTTCTAAGCAAGCTTTGGACTTATTTTCTGAACTAGGCATCTTTAATCATGTTGAAGCTGAAGCGCGTTACGAAATAGAATTAGAAGAATACACTAAGAAAATTCAGATTGAAGGAAGAGTTTTAGGTGATATCGCTAGAAATCATGTTATTCCTACTGCAATACGCTATCAAAATACTTTGATTGAGAATGTAAAAGGTTTAAAAGAGATCTTTGGAAAAGAATTTGAAACGATTGCAAAAGAGCAAATTATTTTAATAAAAGAAATTTCAGGTCATATAGAAGGAATCAATTCTAAAGTATTGGCAATGACAAACGAAAGAAAGAAAGCAAATCAATTAACTGATGCACAAAAAATGGCAGAAGCTTATTGTAATAAGGTAAAACCTTATTTCGAAGACATTCGTAACCATTGTGATAAACTGGAGCTTTTGGTTGATGATGAAAGCTGGACATTAACCAAATACAGAGAATTGTTGTTTACTAAATAACTTTCATTAACATTAAGTTAAAGCCTGTCTGTAAAAAGACAGGCTTTTTTTGTGATTATGTTAATATAACTGTTTCAGGTTTGAAATATATCTTTTGTTTTGGCATAAATGTAAGGAAAATGTAAAAAGTAACTTTTTTCTTATTAAGGTAAAATTGAAATACAGCAGTTCGTCGTTATAGTTTCGCATTTCATCGAAAACAGATTAAGATCTTGTAAAATACGTATTTATACCTGTTTTGATTATCGAGAAGTTTTCTAATTTTGAATATGAAAATGAGAGAATTAGCAGAAAAAACTATTCTCAAATGATGGTTAAAATCCCCCAGATTTTCTCCCCAAATTGCATATACCTACATAATAATTTGTATTAATAACCAATTAAATATATTTATTATGAAAAAAGTAATTTTAAGCATCTCCGCGATGCTATTTGCAGGTGTAGCGTTCGCTCAAGGTAATGTGAGTGATGTAGATCAGTTAGGTTTGTTAAATGGTGCATTGGTAATCCAAGTGGGATCATCAAACAATTCAGATGTTGATCAAATAGGTATTGCAAACGTTGCAATTGTTGGACAATACGGAGATGATAATGAGTCTAGTGTTGCGCAATTAGGAGCAGGAAACGTTGCTGTAGTTACTCAAATTGGAGATGACAACAGTTCAACTATCGCACAAGGAATCTGGGTTGGAAACTTAGCAGTTACTACTCAAATCGGAGCTTACAATAATTCTGATGTATTGCAAGTAGGTAATTTTAATGATGCTTACACTACTCAATTTGGAGCATTCAATAATTCAACAACATTGCAATTTGGAGATGACAACACTGCAGCAACTACTCAAGTAGGTTTCTTCAACAATGCCGCTACATTGCAATTAGGATGGGATAACTACTCTAGCATTGAACAATATGGAATTGGAAACTTTGCAGCAACTGCTCAATTTGGAAACGACCATATTAGTACAGTTACTCAAACTGGATTCCTAAACGGAAGTATAGTAATCCAATCTAACTAAATAGAACCAAGAAAAGGAAGAATTTGATTTATTAAGTTCTTCCTTTTTTTTCTTAGAATTCTTTTTTACCACAATACCACAATTATGAAACGTTTTGCCACTTATATTTTCCTATTCATTACAGGAATTTTATTCTCTCAATCAATTGATGGGAATAGAAGTGATTACGTTTTAAATGAAATGAACAATCGCAATCAAAATCAAATAAATCAATACATTAAAAGCAGAAATATTGTAACGGTTTCACAAATTGGAAATTACAATCAAGCCAATTTAACCATCATCAGTAATAATGCAAATGTAACCGCTCAGCAAACAGGCAATACCAATTATATGAATGTTTACAAAAAAGCTGACGAAATCAATCAATCCTACACGCAGACAGGCAACAATAATTATATAAGCGATTATTCCTTGTACACAAGAGGAGTCGCTTCAATGTCAATAAATCAGAACGGCAGTAATTTAACGGTTTTTAATTCAGGTTCAAATTCTATATCTAAAGATTTGATTATTAATCAATCTGGAAATTCAGGAACAATATTTATATTCAATCGTTAGAATTATGAAAAAGTATTGGAACATAGGAATTGTTTTTTTTGCCCTTTTTTTTTCTGAATCAGGATTCTCGCAGGTAGTTTATAAAGAAGTAAAAGCTAAGATAGAAGTAAAAGAAATTGAAAATCTTCTTGCTATTACTGGAACCGTAGAGAATTTAAAATCTGAGTTCAAGAATATCTCGTATAAGTTGACAGTATTCAAAAAAAGCAAATCAGGTTCAAATAAATCAAATAACGGACAAGACGGCAGAGTCACATTAGAGCCCATTCAAAAAGTTGAGTTATCAAAAACACAGGTCAATTTTACAAAAGAGGATGAGATCATAATACTGTTATTAATTTATGATGAAAATAATGCCATTATAGGCAAAGATAGAGTTGTTTTTGGAGAGAAAAATGAATCAGATTCCGGTAAAGCTATTCCACAAGACGGAATCGAAATGATTGGAATTGTTGCTAATGACACTAAAACAAAACTGGGAAATGACTTTTACGATTATTTCTATTCGCAATATTCGAAATTAAAGATCAATACCAGTAAAATCGTAACAGTTCAAGAGGAATTGACTTTTGGGCGTACAACAAAGATTACGATTTTAGTGGATGGCGAAATAATAGAAGAATTTATTTCACGTCCAGATGAAGATTTCTTAAAATATATGGCTGATACAGCTGCTTCTAAAGCATTTAAATATTTTAAGGATCTTGAAAAACAAAGCAAAATTATAACTCAATACTAAAATTGAGGAACGTTTTGTGTCAAGAAGAGTTGTGTTTTTAATGTAGGAAATAAAATTTATCAATATGAAAACTTTAGCTTTACTAGTTTGTCTAGCAGGTTTTAGCGCAGTCTCAAATGCGCAGGATCTTGCTTATAAGCCTATTAATCCTGCTTTTAGCGGTGGTGATACTTTTAATTATCAATGGCTGCTTAGTTCTGCCCAAGCACAAAATGATTTTAAAGAAGATCCAACTACAGGATATAAACCACAGACTGATTTGGAACGTTTTAAAAGTACTTTGAATAATCAGCTGTTAAATAGGATTTCAAATTCGTTATTCGATGATCAATTTGGATCAGCAACAGGTTCCGGAACAGGAACGGGGACAGGCACAGGTACTGGAACAGGAACTGGCGGCGGACTAAAACCAGGAACATATGTCTTTGGAACATTGTCTGTAGATATTTATAATTCTAATTTAGGAATGGTAGTAGATATTTTAGATATCGATACAGGCGAACAAACACAAGTAATTATACCAGCTCGATAAATTCTGGTTCCTTGTTTTTTTTCTTATACGTCAATTAGGTTCATGTTTTACTGTAAATAACTTATTATGAATAAAAGTCCCCTTTTTATACTTTTAATAACTTGCCTATTCTCAGGATGTGGAGCTTATTTTAACCAGCCAGTAGGAGTTCAAAAGGCAGTATTTGGAGAAAATACTCCTGCAACTACCGCATTAGTCGATATGCCTAAACCTAAAGAACAAATTGTTGTTGGGGTTTACAAATTTAAAGATCAGACCGGGCAGTATAAAGCTACTGAGTTAGGAAGTACTTTTAGCACTGCGGTTACTCAAGGTGCAACTTCAATTTTAATTAAAGCGCTGGAAGACTCTAAGTGGTTTATTCCTATAGAGCGTGAAAATCTGGGTAACCTTTTAAATGAACGAAATATTATCCGTTCGACACGTCAGGAATATGCCTCAAAAACAGAAGCTAATGAAGCCGTTTTAACACCGCTTTTATTTGCAGGCGTTTTACTTGAGGGTGGAATTATTTCTTATGATACTAATATTATTACAGGTGGTTTTGGTGCAAGATACTTTGGTGCGGGTGGTTCCACTCGTTACAGACAAGATCGTGTAACAGTATACTTAAGGTTAGTTTCAACTTCTAACGGAAAAATCTTAAATACGGTTTATGTTTCTAAAACTATCTTGTCTCAAAGTGTAGATGCGAGTTTATTTAGATATGTAAATCTAAACCGACTTTTAGAAGTAGAAACCGGTTTTACTCGAAACGAACCTATTCAATTAGCAGTAACAGAAGCAATCGAAAAAGCCGTTGAAGGTCTTATTGTAGACGGAATTAAAGATAAACTATGGGAAGTAAATGCTCCTCAGAATAAAATTGATGCTTTTGTCGCTGAATATGATAAGGAAAAAAGCGAAGCCGATTTGGCACAATTATACAATAGAAATTTGAGTGAAAGAAGAGCCCGTTTTGGCTTGGAAGCTTCGGGAGGAGTTGCCTTAATGCAGGGTGATTATGCAAATCCAGTTCCAAAACCACTGATTAGAGGTGCCGCAAAATTTTTCTTTACACCAACATTTGCTTTAAGTGCATCGTCAAATGCATTTTGGCTGGCAAACAAAAATAAACTCGATGCAGGATATGTTTCCTTAGACCTCAATTTAGAATGTTTAATCTTACCTCGTGATGTATTTACCCCTTATATTTTTGCTGGAACCGGGGTTGAGTTCAATAAAAAATACGAAAACATAGCCAGTAAAGTTCAGTTTGGCGGCGGAGTCGAATATCTCGCAACAAATTATCTGGGAATAAAAGCCTTTGGCGAGTTTAATGTTCCCTTTAGTGATAATGTAGATTACTTAGTCAGCGGCGTTCGAGATGATTACTACTGGCGGTTTGGTTTAGGATTGACCTATTATTTCCCAAAAAGTTATAAGTACAAGAAGAAATAATAAAACCTCGTGATATTTCCAGGTTCTTTATAAAATGATTACAGGAGTAAATACAATGTAAGTTTAATAAAATTATGTCTCAAATGAAAATAGGATTAAAAATTTTGGCGTGCTTTATTCTTTTGATGTCTTGTAGTGAAGAACAAGTTGACGACACAGGAACGGCAGTAGTAAAAGGAAGAGTTGTTGACATTCGAACCTACGAAGGAATCGCAAATGCCCGGGTTTTATCGAGCCCAACAACAAGCACTGTATTCTCAGATAAAGATGGTTACTTTATTATGGAAAAAGTACCAGTAGGAAAATATTCTTTTCAAGCGCAGAAAGATGGATTTATTGCCAGATTTCAACCCGCTACTGTTGAAAAAGATGTTCCGGTAGAAATTATTTTTGAGTTAGAAGTATCTACAGCAAATAATAAACCACCTGAAATTCCTACGCTTACAGCTCCTTTGGATAATGCTACTTCTCAGGCTTTAAGTCTAGACTTAACTTGGACTTCAACAGATCCGGAAAAAGATCCAATGACGTTTCAAGTTACCGTTAAAAACGGAACGACTGATGAAGTTAAAACTTATTCTGATCTTAAGGCTACAACTTTAAAAATTACAGGTTTAGATTATAGTACAAAATACTATTGGCAAGTATCGGCAAATGACGGAATCAATAAACCTACAAATAGTGCAATAACTTCTTTTACAACATTAGCATTTCCAAATCCGAGATATTTGTATGTTAAAAAAGTAAAAAATAATAATGTCATTTATACCGCAGATGAAGCTGGAAATGAACTTCAGTTGTCACCATCATCAGTTAATAGTTATAGGCCGAGAAAAAATTTGAGTATCAATCGAATTGCTTACATAAGTTCTGACGGTTCATTAAATCAAATCTTTACCATGAATCCTGATGGTACAGATGTAAAAAAAGTGACCAACTTTATTCCAATCGCTGGATTTAATATGGATCATGTTAATTATTGCTGGAGCACCAACGGAAGACAGATAATTTATCCTAATTTCGATCAGCTCCTTCGTATAGACTCAGATGGTTCAGGTTTAGTCCAGATATTTAAAACCCCTAATGGTAAGTTTATATCAGAGTGCGAATGGAGTCAGGACGGAAGCCAGATTGTGCTAAAAGTAAATGACGCCTCGGGTTATAATGTCGAAATATATGCTATAAATATGGCTGGAGATGTCTTGTATCAAATACTTTCTGGAGAAAAAGGTGCTGCAAGCGGTCTTGGTATTACGATCGATAATAGTAAAGTAGTTTATACCAAAGATGTTTCTGGTTTCGAAAATTCGACTTACAGACGATTAGATTCTAGAATATTTATTTACACAGTAGCAACAAATACTTCGGCAGAATTAGACACTCAAAAAGAGAATGGTTTTAATGACTTAGATGTCAAATTCTCACCAAACGAAGCAAAAGTCATCTTTGTTAATACGTCGAATGATGGATTATCTGCTAAAAATATTCAAACAGCAAGTATATCCGATAGTTCAACAAGGACAACTCTATTCCAAAACGCAGCAATGCCAGATTGGAAATAAACTTAAAAGACCAATTTTTTCAAAATAGTTAATCAGGGGAAATCGGCAGAAATTAGTTTCTGCCGATTTTTTTGTGAATCATATAATCGAATAAGTCAAAGAATTAAAAAAAGGGATTATCTTTGCACCACATCAACACAAACTAATTTTCATGAGTTCAGATTCTAGCAAAAGATATGCACAAAGAGGTGTTTCGGCATCAAAAGAAGACGTACATAACGCTATAAAAAATATTGACAAAGGCTTGTTTCCGCAAGCATTTTGTAAAATTGTACCAGATTACTTAACGCAAGATTCAGAGCATTGCTTGATTATGCATGCAGATGGAGCAGGTACAAAATCATCTTTGGCATATATGTACTGGAAAGAAACTGGAGATATTTCGGTTTGGAAAGGAATTGCTCAAGATGCTTTAATCATGAATATTGACGATTTATTATGTGTAGGAGCTACAGATAATATTTTGCTTTCCTCTACAATTGGAAGAAACAAAAACTTAATTCCTGCTGAGGTTATTTCGGCAATTATAAACGGAACAGAAGAATTAATCAACGAATTAAAATCATTTGGAGTAACTATTCACTCAACAGGTGGTGAAACTGCCGATGTTGGAGATGTTGTTCGCACAATAATTGTAGACTCGACAGTTACGGCTCGTATGAAACGCAGCGATGTTGTAGATAATGCTAATATTAAAGCTGGTGATGTAATTGTTGGTTTAGCGTCTTTTGGGCAGGCAGCTTACGAAAAAGGATATAACGGCGGAATGGGAAGCAACGGTTTGACTTCTGCACGTCATGATGTTTTCGGGAAATATTTGGCTAAAAAATATCCAGAAAGTTACGATGCAGCAGTTCCAGAAGAATTAATTTATTCAGGTCAGGTTAGTTTAACTGATGAAGTTGAAAACAGCCCAATAAATGCGGGTCAATTAGTGCTTTCGCCAACTAGAACGTATGCACCAATTATCAAGAAAATTTTAGATACTTATACACCAAGCGATATTCACGGAATGGTGCATTGCAGCGGAGGCGCGCAAACTAAAATTTTACATTTCGTAAAAGATTTACACATTATAAAAGACAATTTATTTCCAGTTCCGCCATTGTTCAAGTTAATTCAAGAACAATCAAAAACAGATTGGAAAGAAATGTATCAAGTTTTCAACTGCGGTCACCGTATGGAAATTTATGTTCCTGAGAATATTGCACAAGATATTATTGCCATTTCGAAATCATTTAATGTTGATGCACAAATCGTAGGTAGAGTAGAAGCAGCTGATGCTAAAAAACTAACAATTACCAGCGAATACGGAACATTCGAATATTAAAATAATTCACCATATAAGTGGTATAAGTTCATTTTAGTTACTTTTCAAGCGATTTTAATATGAACTTATATCACTTATATGTTTTAAA
This sequence comes from Flavobacterium sp. FlaQc-30, assembly GCF_044005885.1. Classification (NCBI taxonomy): domain Bacteria; kingdom Pseudomonadati; phylum Bacteroidota; class Flavobacteriia; order Flavobacteriales; family Flavobacteriaceae; genus Flavobacterium; species Flavobacterium sp. FlaQc-30. Next base: position 21,015 of record NZ_JBIPCO010000003.1, read on the forward strand.
AACACTTCATTATGTACGAACTGCTTTTTTGGAGATATTTAGACGAAATTTACCTAAACCATCATGAGGTTTACGAAGCTCTTGTTGAAAAAGAAGGAGTTATCGGCTTGGAGAAACTTCCTGTTGAGGTAATTATAAATCGCATTAATTCTGTTTTTTCAAAATGGGAAAGAATTGATGAAAACAGCTGGAAAAATAATGCAGGAAAAGGCGCTTTTCAAGTTATTACAACTCCGCAAAGTGTCAAAATAGATTGTTATGGCACCGAAGGAAAAACTATGAATCAATTGGTCGATTTGATGCTGGAATTTAAATGTCCGCTTTACGATCCGCAAGTTCCGGAGCGTTATGATGAAATGAGTGAATAAATTTTTTAGTTCAATAAGTTTATGAATTTCGTCGCGATAAAAGTTTTGCTAAAAACCCGAAGATTTTACAAAGAACAACCAAAAAGCAAACCATGACTGTTTCCAATTTTTCTTTTACAGATACTTTAGTTTTAGAAGATGAGGTTGTTTTATTACGATCACTTCAAGAATCAGATGTCGAAAATTTATTAGAAATATCGCTTAATGAACCTGAAACATGGAAATATTCGTTAATTGGTGCCGATGGTAAAGAAAATTTGATCAAATACATTCAGTTCGCTGTAAAAGCGAGAGAAAATCAAAAAGAATTCCCTTTTATAGTTTTCGATAAAAAAGCTAAAAAATACGCAGGTTCAACCCGTTTTTACGATATTAATCTCGAATATAAAACCCTGCAATTAGGGTACACTTGGTACGGTTCTGCTTTTAGAGGAACAGGACTTAATAAACACTGCAAGTTTTTACTGCTTCAATTTGCTTTTGAAACTTTAGGAATGGAGCGCGTAGAATTTCGTGCAGACAATAATAACGAAAGAAGTGTTGCCGCAATGAAAAGTATTGGCTGTAAAGTCGAAGGCGTTTTGCGCAGTCATATGCCAACAGCAAACAGTGATGTTCGTCGTGATTCTATTGTTTTGAGTATTCTTAGAAACGAATGGTTTGATGAGGTAAAAGAAAATCTAAAACAAAAGTTATAATTTTAATTTACCTTTTATCCATCCTTCAATAATAAATTTTGCTCTTTTCTTATTTTGACAACTAATTGGTCCATGTAAGTTTTTATTTTTTGAGGTAATAAGTTCCAATTTGCATCCTTTTTAAAGCTTCTGCAATAATCTAGATCACATTCTACAGCACGAATTACATACTTTTTGTTGTTGTAAACTGTAATGATTTTTACACGTCTTATTTCATCGTATTCCGTTCTTGTTCCGTAAACAATAACAGGATCTATATATTCGTCGCCGTCAAGATCTTTTGTGCTGCAGTATTTTGTCCAGAACCAAATATTGGTTTCTTTAGGATCATAATCTTCAAGTAAATCGTTGATTCTCCATTTTTCTAAAAATCCGCCATGATCATTAAGCACACAAATAGCTTTTATTTTTGTATTTAAAGTGTCTTTTTTAGATACAGCTTGTTGATTTTCGGTTAAAACCAAACCATAAACACCGCCTTTATCTTTATATTCAAATGCTCTATAGATTGGGAAATCTGAAAGCTGGTTTAGTTCTTTTTGAATTATTTGTTCTTTTGACAATCTGCTGCTTTCAGCCTTTTGAGAGAAACAAAAAAGAGAGTTTAAAACAAAGAATATAAAGAATATTTTTTTCATACATTGATTTTTATAAAAAGTAAAGGTATCGAGATAAAGTCAGAATAAAGACAAATATTTCATAGGAATTTACTATTCTGCGCAGCTCTAATTGTTTGATATATTTATTATTAACTCATTGCGTGCAAGCAATACTTAATTTTATCGATAATTCTAAAGGTTAAGATAGTAGAATTGACGTTGAATAAAATGATTTTTTTGGAGAAAGAATAATACATTTGAATAAATTAAGATTATTTGCAAATGAGCATTCAAAAAATTCCTTTAACAAAAGAAGAAAAAGTTATTCTTAAGAGCAGATTTAGAACACATATTTTTGCAATTATTTTTGTAGTTCTTCCCGTGTGCATTTTGCTATTTTGTGTAATCAAGAGTTTAATTGATCAAATTTTGTTGTCTAATTATGATTTCATGTTTTTTTTCGGATCAGCATTTGTAATTTTTCCTTCCTTTTTTTTCATCAAATACGTTGTACCTTTTTATACAGAATCTTATAAAAACAGTAAGCAAGAAAATAAGTGGGTAATAAAAACACGTGTTTTAAATGTCAAAACAAATTATGATAAAAGTACAACAGGACTTGGTTATAATAAAATTGAAAAGTTAAATGCTATTCATGAATTTACAACAGACCTTGGCTTCAGTATTAATTCAAATAATAGATTTATTGGTAATCCAAAAAATAGTTTACAAAATGCAATTGTAACTATTGGTTCAATGTTAGAAATTCATTGTCTCGATGACAATTGTACTCAAATTTTAGTTTTTAAGAAAATTGAATAATACCATTATTAAATTCTAAGTTATAGTTCAATGAACTTTTAATTTTGAATAATTACTCCCAACGGATCACGATTACTTTAAGTGAAAATTCGCTTGTCAAAAAGTAATGAAATTAATAAATAAGAAAAACTATAAAATGACTAAAATAAACTTCAAAAATTGTCTTTTCGGAATATCAATTTTGCTGCTCGTTTTTTCCAACACTATAAACGCACAAAAGAAAGCAAGCGGAAAACAAAATCTTATTCAATATGTAGATCCAATGATAGGAACCGCAAAAATGGGACATACTTACCCAGGTGCTACAGTGCCTTTTGGAAGCGTACAATTAAGCCCGGAAACTGATACGATTGCTTACAGTTTAAACGGAAAATATAATGGTGAAGTTTATAAATACTGTGCAGGCTATCAGTATGAAGACAAAACGATTGTAGGCTTTAGTCATACGCATTTCAGCGGAACGGGACATTCAGATTTAGGTGATTTTTTAATTATGCCTACAACGGGAAAATTACAATTAAATCCAGGAGTTGCATCAAAACCTTTATCGGGCTATAGATCGGCATTTTCTCATTCGACAGAAAAAGCAGAGCCGGCTTATTACAGTGTTTTTCTAGAAGATCATAAAATAAAAGCAGAACTTACGGCAACAACTCGCGTTGGAATGCACCAATACACATTTCCAAAATCTGATGAAGCACATATAATTCTGGACTTAACTTCTGGAATTTATAATTATGATAAAAAAAATGTATGGACTTTTGTTCGTATAGAAAATGATACGTTAATAACAGGATACCGTCAAACAAATGGATGGGCGAGAACCAGAACGGTTTATTTTGCTATGTCTTTCAATAAACCAATTAAAAGTTACGGACAGGCAGCACAAGAAAAAAGTGTGTACAGAGGTTTTTGGGGAAGATTTGATCAAACGAAAAACTTTCCAGAAATGGCAGGTCAGAACCTAAAATTGTTTTTTGATTTTGATACGAATGAAGGCGAAAAGATCAAAATTAAAATGGCTTTATCTCCTGTTAGTTCGGCTGGAGCATTAGAAAACATGAAAAAAGAAACACCAGATTGGGATTTTGAAAAAGTAAAAAGACAAAGTCAGGAAGTTTGGAATAAAGAATTGAATAAAGTTCAGATTGAAACCATTCAAAAAGAAGATTTAGTTAATTTTTACACCGCAATGTATCATGCCTTTTTAGGCCCGACCGAATACATGGATTTAGACGGAAATTACAAAGGTTTAGATATGAATGTTCACAAAGCCGAAAACTTTACCAATTATACCAGTTATTCACTTTGGGATACGTATCGTGCTTTACATCCTTTATTTAATATTGTTCAGCCAAAAAGAAATGCAGATATGGTAAGTTCAATGCTGGCACATTCAGATCAAAGTGTTCATAAAATGCTTCCAATCTGGTCGCATTATGCAAACGAAAATTGGTGTATGATTGGATATCATTCTGTTTCAGTTGTAGCAGATGCGATTGTAAAAGGAAATATTAATTTTGATGCTGAAAAAGCACTTCAGGCTTGTGTAAATACTGCAAAAGTGCCGTATTATGATGGATTAGAATTTTACATGAATAAAGGATATGTTCCAGAAGACAAAAGCGGTGCTTCGGTTTCTAAAACTTTAGAATATGCTTATGATGATTGGGCTATTGCACAAGCTGCGAAGAAATTGGGAAAAACAGATATTTATAATGAATTCATCAATAGATCGAAAAATTATAAAAACGTCTATGATGAAAAAACAGGTTTTATGCGTCCGAAACTAAACGATGGAACTTTTAAGAAAGAGTTTGATCCGCTTGACACGCACGGCCAAGGTTTTATTGAAGGAAATTCTTGGAATTACAGCTTGTACGTTCCGCAAGATCCTGCTGACATGATTAAATTGATGGGCGGAAATGAGAAGTTTAAAGTTCGTTTAGATTCGTTATTCAACATGCATCTTCCGGACAAATATTTTGAGAATACAGAAGACATTACAAGAGAAGGAATAATTGGGAATTATGTACATGGAAATGAGCCTTCACATCACGTTGTATACTTGTATAATTGGACAGATTCTCCATGGAAAGCTCAAGATAAAATTAGAATGATCTTGAAAAAAATGTACAGAAATGGTGCTGATGGTTTAGGAGGAAATGATGATTTCGGACAAATGAGTGCTTGGTATATTTTTAGCAGTTTAGGATTTTATCCAGTCGCTCCCGGTTCTGATGAATATGCATTAGGAAGTCCGTTGCTGAAAAATGCTGTTTTAAATTTAGAAAACGGGAAAACTTTCGAAGTAGAAACCGTAAACCAATCTGATAAAAATGTATTTGTGAGTAAAGTTCTGCTGAACGGAAAACAATTAGAAAAACCATTTTTAAAACATGCTGATGTTATGAATGGCGGGAAAATAACATTTTATATGAGCAGTAAACCGAATAAGAAACAATATTAAAATTAGTTTTATGTTTGTCACCCTGAGCGTAGTCGAAGGGCTTTTATAACGAAAATGGGCTTCGACTCCGCTCAGCCTGACAAAAGTTTGTAAATGAGCCAAACGGTGTAATATTAAAATTCGTGAAAATTTGCGTAATTCGTGGCTAAACAACAAAAAAGTTCACGAAATTTGCATTTCAAATATTAGAAAAATCATTATGAAAATAAATTTAAAATCAGGAATTGATAAACTGCTTTTCGGGATGAAGCAGAACGATGTAACAGCTGTTTTAGGAAAACCTGATAAAAACTATAACGACGAAGATGATAATGTGATTTTTGTATATAATGCATACAAAATGAGATTAACATTTTATCAAGAAGAAGACTTGAAATTAGGTTATATAGTGGCTTCTAGTAATGATTTAGAAGTTTTTGGCTTCAAGTTAATCGGAAGAAAAATTGCTGATGTAAAGAAAGATTTTGCTGCAAAAGGAATAACAAAATATACCCAAGAAACTTTTGATACGTTTGAGAATTATTTCAACGAAGACAATTGGTTTATTCTTCAAACAGAATTTGATGAAGTAGTGAAATTCGAAATTGGAGCAATCATCAATGATAAGGATGAATTTGCTTGGAAATTTCCAGTGAAGAAATAAACTCTTTTTTTGTCAGGCTGAGCGGAGTCGAAGCCCAACTCAGTGCTAATTTAATTTGCGATGGCTTCGACTTCGCTCAGCCTGACAAACCTTACAAACTATAGTATAAAAAAACCGACAATCACTTGTCGGTTTTTTTGTTTTCAGTCAAAAGGGAATTAACCTTTCAACCAAGCATTTTTAAGTTTTTCTTTTGAAGCATCAGTAGCTTTAAAAGTTTCAGATTCTTCGTAAGGCAGTTTTACTGTTCCTTTTATCGTTTCTTCTTTACCGCCGCGTTTAATTTTTAAAGTAATAGGATCGTTTTCTTTCCAGTTCTCACTTTCAGTTATTAGATCGTAGATATTATCTAGAGAGTAAGGCTTGTTGTTTACTGAAAGAATAATATCACCGCCTTTTAGATTTATATTTTTAAAGAATTCATTAGTTCCAATATCAGAACGAACTGCGATTTCTTTAGTCTTTTTATCTACACTAATGTATGGAGTTTGTCCTTTAATAAAAACTGGCGCCGCTTTTTTCTCAACGGCTTTAGTTACACCAACTTTTGCCAAATAAAAGTCATAAGGAATAGGAGTAGTTCCTGCTACATATTTGTTTAAAAATTCGCCTACTTCAGGATAAGTTAACTGCGTGATCTTTGCAAATAATTCATTATCATTAAATGGTTTATCAACACCATATTCACTAGATAATTTATGCATTAAATCAAGAATTCCTCTTTCTCCATTGCTTTTTTCTCTAATAATAATGTCAATACACATACCAATTAAAGCTCCTTTTTGGTACACATTTAAGTATTGATCTTTATAAGGCTGTTCTAAAACATTGGCACTCATTTTAGTAAAAGACATAGTATCATCTAAACTTTTAGACTGCTCAATTTTGTCTGCAATACGAGTGTAGAACTCACCTTCGTTAATTAAACCTTGATTGATTTGAAAAAGGTTGGCAAAATATTCTGTAACACCTTCGTACATCCATAAATGTTCAGACATTTTAGGTGCATTATAATCAAAATACTGGATTTCTTTTGAGTGAATAGTTAATGGCGTTACGATATGAAAAAACTCATGAGAAACGACATCTTTCATTGATTCTACCAGTTTTTCTTTTGGCATTGATTCTGGCAGTACAACAGTTGTTACAGTTGGGTGCTCTAAAGCTCCAAAACCGTGTGCATCATCTTTTGCTAAGGTTGATAAATACAATAAAACAGTATATTTTTTATTTGCATTTACTTTTCCTAAAAAGTTTTTTTGCGCCGTCATCATTGTTTTCATTTCCGGCGTGATGCTTTCGGCAGTAAATTTTCCAGTTGGCGAGTAAACAGCAATTAAAATATCCATACCATTTACATTAAACTCAGTATAATCTGGTTTAGAATACATAATAGGATTTTCGACTAAAACAGCATAACGTGGAGTTGTAAAAACATCGCTTGTTTTGCTTGGATCCTGATCTGTCATAGAAGTTGCTCCCCAAAGTGTTTCAGGATGTGTAATAGTAACTTTATAAGGAATCTCTAATTTGTCTTGAAAATACCCTACAAAGCCATGTGTATTTACTAAGAAATTAACTCCTGCATTGATGTTAGTACCTGCAGGCGAGAAAATATCATCATTGCCAAAACCAGTTCCTTTTTCAGTATCGAAAGTGTCATTAACTAAATACGTGATTTTTTTTAACGCTTTTGCATTCGAAATAGACCATGAATTATCGTCGATTCTTTTTACAGTTAAAGCGTTTCCTTTTGCATCAAAAGCTTTGAAGTCTTCTGAATTTTTTCCGTAGTTATCAGTTGAATAAGTTCCTGGAACCGTTTTCGGAATGCTGTAAACAATCTCGTCTGTTTTGATTTGAGGAGGAGTTACCGTTACTAAAACTTTGTCGTCTTTTACATCTACAAGATTGATGTTAACATCTACAACATTGCTTTTTCCTGCTGAAGTACTTCCAGTTTTACAGCTCCAAAGCGTTACAGCAAGAGCTAAAGTGTAAAGTATTTTTTTCATTTGTTTAAGTTTAGTTATTCGTATTTGACTAAAAAAAGTAAAATTGTTACAATAAAGTAAAAAATAAAAAAAAAACTCCTGACGCTCAGGAGTTTTAATTTAGTCGAATTTGTTTTTTATATAATATTTACCATCTAAATCTTCATCAAAATCATCAATTTTAACGGGTTTCGGTTTTGGTTTATTGGCAATGGCTTTCTTTTTCCACATCTCAAATTTTTCAAGAGGCATTTTCTTCTTCATGATTTCAAGAACTTCTTTTTCTGCCAACCCAAATTCTTTTTTTATGACTTCAAATGGATTTTTTTCTTCTAAGGCTAATGAAACAAGCTTCTCGGTTTGTTCCCAATTCAATTCTTTGCGGTTACTCTTTTTCATCTCGTGAAAATTAATTCAAAAATAGAGGTTAATGATTAATAGATTGATTTTCATTTTATGTATCAATATTAATAAAAAAAATAATTAGTTGGTTCGATCAAGTATGTTTTTTTTACTGTTTTTTTTCGGAATTAAAGGATCGCAATTTTTGAAACGGAATTTTTAATAAATTTCTTAATTGATTGTTTTCTTCAGGCAGCATATGTGTGTCGACTCCGTAAATTAACTCTTCTTTTGGTAAAGTGGTAAAAGTTCCAAATAGTCGATCCCAAACAGAGAAAATATTGCCATAATTGCTATCTGTGTAAGGCAGTACATAATGATGGTGTACTTTGTGCATATTTGGAGAAACTAAAAAGTAACTTAAGAAAACATCTAATTTGTTTGGCAGCGAAATGTTGGCATGATTAAATTGAGTTGCAATTACAGATAATGTTTGGTATAGAAAAACCATCCACATAGGACTGCCAACTACAAGAACGCCAAGAGTAGTAAATACAAATCGAATTATACTTTCTCCCGGATGATGTCTGTTTGCAGTTGTTGTATCGATCCAAGTGTCTGTGTGATGTATAATGTGAAAGCGCCACAGAAACTTTACTTTATGTTCAATAAAATGTACTAAATAAGCACCTATTAAATCTAATAAAAGCAGTCCGATAATGGTATACAGCCAAATAGGAATTTCGGGCAGCCATTGTAGAATGCCAAAATGATTTTCGGTTGTCCAGCTTGCAGTTTTTATTAGAATAAAAGCCAGTACAAAATTGACGATTATAGTGGTAAATGTTAGAAAGAAGTTGATTCCTGCATGCTGCCATTTGTGGTATTTCATTTGAAAAAGAGGAAAAGTATTCTCTATTATCCAAAAAAAGGTAATGCCTCCCACTAAAATTAAACTGCGATGCGATGATGGAATGGTGCTGAAATAAGAAATAATTTCGTTCATAACAAATTGGTTTAAATAGATTTGAAATGTTCTTTCTTTAAAAAAAGAGGAAACCAAATACTTGAATATCTGATTTCCTCTTAGAATGTGTTTTTTTAGCTGTACTATTTTTAAGCTTTTTTTATCAAGCTGATTATGAAAAGTAATACCCAAGCTCCTCCTATGGCAACAATAATCTGCCATAAAAGTCCGCCGCCGCCAATTCCGAGTTTGCCGGCAATCCAGCCGCCAACAAAACCGCCGATAATTCCAACGATAATATTACCAAATAATCCAAAACCTGCACCTTTCCAGATTTGACCCGCAAGCCAGCCTGAAATGGCTCCTATAAGTAAGAAATATAAAAATTCCATAGTTTTAAATTTAAAAGTTACAAAAGTTGAATTATGCTGCGTCGTGATTTTGCAACAACGATTTATAAATAAATCCAGCTACAATGGCACCTAAAATTGGGGCAACCCAGAATAACCAAACTTGAGAAAGAGGCTCGCCGCCAACAAAAATAGCTTGCGATAATGATCTCGCAGGATTTACCGATGTATTTGTAATAGGAATACTGATTAAGTGAATAAGAGTTAAAGCCAAACCAATTGCGATGCCGGCAAATCTTCCGTTTGCAAACTTATCTGTTGCACCTAAAATTACTAACAAGAAGAATAATGTTAGAACGAACTCAGCTATAAAAGCAGATTGCAGTGAATATCCATCAGGAGAGAATGCTCCATATCCGTTTGATGCAAAAGCACCTGCTTGTGTATTGTTAATTGCGTTTCCTGCTTTACCCGTCCAAATAATAAATAATGTTCCAGCAGCAGCAAGTGCACCAATACATTGCGAAATGATATAAGGTAAAAGATCTTTTGCAGGAAATCTTCCTCCAGCCCATAATCCAAACGATACGGCTGGATTAAAATGTCCTCCTGAAATATGCCCTACGGCATACGCCATTGTTAATACGGTTAAACCAAAAGCTAAAGCAACGCCCGCAAATCCAATTCCTAGATTTGGAATTCCTGCTGCAAAAAGTGCACTTCCGCAACCTCCAAAAACCAGCCAATAAGTTCCAAAAAATTCAGCAAATAATTTTTTCATAATTAAATAATTTTAGATTAATAGATTTGATTAATATTGGGTGTATTGATATGCCCAAAAAATCAAGACGATCTGTAAGGGCAAACGTACAAATAAAATCCATTTTGGTAAACCAAAACTTGCTTTTTTATTTTGATACATATACAAATTGGCAGGAAAAATTGCAATTAATAATGCAATAATTCCCCAAGCCGCAATATGTATCGAAAAAGAAAGTGTTAGAAGAATGCCTAATAGTATTTCGGCAGCTCCACTTAAAATATTTATTACTTTGGGGTTTTTGAATACAGGAGGTATAATTTTAATATACATTCCAGGATTTCTAAAATGATTTAGTCCTGCAAGTATATAAAGAATTGCCATCAAATATAAATGCCAAGGTAAATTCATGATAGATAGTAGTTTATCACGAATTTATAAAAAAATTAACAATTATAACATTACAAGGCGCTTTTTTTTAACGGTATATTAAAAGCTTATTTGCTGCGTTTAAAATTTACATTCATAATAATGATCGCCAGAATAATTAAAACAATTCCAATCCATTGAGAAAAAATCACTTTTTCATTCAATAAAACATAAGCCATCATTACAGAAACGGGTAATTCTAATGCCGAAACAATACTGCCTAATCCAATTCCGGTTAACGGAAAACCTAAGTTCAATAACATAGGAGGGATGATAGTGCCAAACAAAGCTAGAATGATTCCCCACTTAAAGAAAATATCAAGATTAAAAGAACCAGTCTGCGTAAAAAAAGCAAAGGAGAATATAATTACAGCACCGCCCAAAAGCATATATAAGCTTCGCTGAGCCGATGAAATTTCTGTAGCGACACGATTAGCAGTAAACATTGTTGTAGTAAAAGATGCAGCAGCTAACACACCCCAAACAATTCCGCGCCAATCTAGTGCAATATCATTATTGATGATATTAGTGGCTAAAACCGTTCCAACAAGGACAATTAAAACGGCAATAACTTTTTGTTTTGAAGGCAGTTTTTTTTCTAGAATCATTTCAAGTAAAACACCCATCCAAACAGTTTGCATTAATAACACGATACCTATAGAAACTGGTATATATTTTACTGCCAGATAATAAAATAAACTTGTCATTCCTAACGATGTTCCCGCAAGCATTAAACTGAATATGTTTTTTGATGAAGCTTTTACAACGGTTCCTTTGTTTTTTGCTTTTTGAAAAGCATTTATAAGCAAGATACCAAGTATACCAAGTATAAATTGAGAAGTTGTAACTTCGGCTGTTGTATATCCTTCAGTGTAAGCCATTTTTACGAAAGTAGCTAACATTCCGTAAGTTGTAGCTCCTAAAGCAACTAAAAATACTCCTTTTAATACATTGTTTTGTAACATCTTTATGATTTGTTTTGAAAAAATTAAGCGGGCAAAGGTAAGGTATTTTGTTTAGGAATTAATAGAAAATATACGCAAACGTTATCATTGTGCGTGTTTTGGTTTTTTATTTTAGTATTATTTTAGGGATTCTTCAGAAGGATATTTTTGGCAGAAATAAAAAAAGTTCCCAAAGATTTGAACTTTTGGGAACTTTAATTGTTATTTCAAAAAAGGAATTTGAAAGTATTATTTTGTTGGTTGATTTTGATAGGTTTCAATTTCAAAAATTAAAGTTGCATTTGGCGGAATTACGCCTCCAGCTCCTTTTTCGCCATAAGCTAAGTTTGAAGGAAGGAAGAAAATTGCTTTTTCTCCATCTGTCATCATGTCTAGAGCTTCAATAAAACCAGGAATCATACCATCTTTTTTACCAACTGTAAAAGGAAAAGCCTTGTATCCGCCTTGAGCATCTCTGTTTGCGTCGTATTTGCCATAAGCTTTTGCTACATTGCTCATGCTGCTGTCAAAAAGACTTCCGTCTTCAAAATAACCTGCATAATGAAAGTAAATTGAAGAACCTTCAGCACCTTTTACGCCAGTTCCTTTTTGTGTAATTACATATTTTAAGTTAGAAGCTGTTGTAGTTGCTTTAGCTTTTGTTGCTGCAAAGTAAGCAGCCTTATCTTTAATTACTTTTTGACTTTCGGCTTTTTTAGCTTCTTGTTTTTTTGCATCATCTGTAAGGACTTTTACCGCATCAAATTTTTTAGCAGCAGCACCTTTACGAGTAATAGTAATTTTTGTCATAATATCGTCTTGAACAATCTTATTTACATTATCCATTCCAGATACAACATGTCCAAAAATAGTGTGTTTACCATTAAGCCATGGAGTTTCTTTATGAGTAATAAAAAACTGGCTGCCATTTGTTGCAGGTCCAGAATTAGCCATTGCAAGAACGCCTCCTTTTTCGAATTTTAATTCTTCGACAAATTCATCTTTAAATGAATATCCAGGGCCTCCAGAACCATTTCCGTCAGGATCTCCTCCTTGAATCATAAAATCATTAATAACTCTATGAAATTTTAAACCATCGTAAAATGGTTTTCCTTTAAGTCTCTCTACTTTTACATTAGGATTTTTTCCTTCTGCAAGAGAAATAAAATTAGCCACTGTTACAGGAGTTTTTACATATTCTAACGATAGAACGATGTCTCCTTTTGTTGTAGAAATAGTAGCAAATATTCCCTCATCCGGGTTTGGTTTAGCAACAGGTTTAGCTGTAGGTTTTGCAGTCGTTACTGCTGGCTTAGCAGCAGGTTTTGCGGCTGGTTTTTTAGTGGTTTGCGCTTGAATATTTACAACCGCTAAACAAAATAAAAATAAAAGTTTAAACTTCATTGCATTTTAAATTTAAGTCAAGAAATATAATTACAAGTTTTATAATTATGGTTTTTCTAATAATTGAACTTCAAAAATAATATTTGCATTTGGTGGTATAACACCGCCGGCTCCAGTTTCTCCGTATGCTAAATGTGCAGGAATAAAAAGAACTGCTTTATCTCCAAATGATAGCTGCTCGATACCTTCGATAAAACCTGGGATCATACCGTCTTTACGACCTGCTTGAAAAGGAATTGGCTGATAACCTTTTGCTTCAGCTCTTGCTGCATCAAATTTTCCAAAAGCTTTGTTTACATCTTCAATACTTGAATCAAACAAAGTTCCATCTTCTAAGAAACCAGCATAGTGAATGTATATTTGAGCGCCAGTAGCTGGTTTTTTACCTGTACCTTTTTCAGTGATTATGAATTCTAAACCAGAGTGGGTTTTTGTTGCTTTTGGTTTTAAAGAAGCGTAATAATCTACTTTTTCTTTTTGCACTCCCGCAAACTTACTTTTCTCTTTTGAAGCTTCTGCAAAATAATCATGAAGTACTTTTTCTGCATCAAATTTTTTGGCAGCTTCTCCGTTTCTAACAATAGTAACAGAAACAATACTATCACCTTGTACCACTTTGTTTACTACTTCTTGACCTTTGTCGACAACGTGACCAAAAATAGTATGTTTTCCGTCTAACCAAGGAGTTTCAGTATGAGTAATAAAGAACTGACTGCTGTTTGTGCCAGGACCATTATTTGCCATTGCTAAAACACCAGCTTTGTCAAATCTCAAATCTGAAATTTCATCTTTAAATCTATAACCTGCATCTCCAGAACCAGTTCCTTCAGGATCTCCAGTTTGAATCATGAAATTTTCTATAACTCTATGAAATTTTAAACCATCATAAAAATGTTTCTTTTTCAAGTAATCTTTGGTAACAAACTCATTTTTGCCTTCGGCTAAGGTTACAAAGTTAGCTACTGTAACAGGTGCTTTTTTATAATCTAATTCAACAATTATATGTCCTTTGTTCGTTTCAATATCGGCATATAAACCATCAGGCAGGCTGCTGTTTTCATTTTTACAAGAGTAAAACGAAGCAGCGGTTAGTAATAATACTAAAATACTTTTTTTCATTTTTAAAATGTTTTTTTATGGGTTTATTGTATCTTTTTTTTGTGTCGCTGCCGGAGCTGCTGTTGTACTTTTTACAGTTTGTTTTGGAGCTGCCGCAGTTTTTGAAGCTGCTGCTGGATCAGGAACAAAATTACGAAGCGTAACAGTACAGATTAAAGGTTGGTTTGTTCCTATTTTTTTATTATCGCCATGATAGCCGTAAGCAATATGTGATGGAAATAAAAAGGTAACAGTTTCATTTTTTTTCATGTACTTGATTCCGTCACGTAATCCCATCATAATATCCTGTTTGTCTACATAATACGTCTGAGGGCCAAGATCAGCTTCTGAGTAGATGATTTTGCCATTGATGTCTTTTACTTCTAAATTAAAATAGGCAATATCTCCTTTTTTTGGTGTAGCTGTATCCGTATTGTTTTTTTCATCATAAGAAAACCAATATCCTTTTCTAGTAGCATAGTACTTTACTTTTGGATTTGTTTTGATGATCTTTTTGATAACATCTTCTTCATTTGCAACCAGTTTTTTGTTTCTGTCGGCTGACTTTTTCATAAAAGTACCCGAAGCTCTTGAAATTGGTTTTCGAGCTTCTTCGTGATGTTTACAGCTTGCCAGTAAAACAGTAAAAAGCAGTGTGTAAATACTAATTTTTAAGTAGTTCATACGGGGTTATATTTTTAGTTTACTTACTAAATCTTCAAACTTTTTAAGTGTTTCTTCCATTGTAGTTTCAGATCTTCCGCCAGCTGCGTTGCTGTGGCCTCCGCCGTTAAAATGGTCGCGTGCAAATTGGTTAACATCAAAACCTCCTTGTGAACGGAATGAAATTTTGATGATTTTTTCGTCTTTATTTTCTATAAAAATAGCTGTAAAAACAATACCTTTTATACTTAATCCGTAATTTACAATTCCTTCAGTATCACCCTTTACATAATTAAACGAATCTAATTCGTCCTGTGTAAGTGATGTGTATGATGTTTGATGCTCTTCTAGAACTTTCATGTTTTGAAGTGCGCGTCCTAATAATTGCAGACGACTGTACGAGCTATTATCAAATAATAAAACTGGAATTTGAGTGTTCTCTACACCTAAATCAATTAATTCTGCAATAATTCGATGCGTGTTTCCTGTTGTTCCCGGAAAACGGAATGAACCAGAATCCGTCAAAATTCCTGTATAAATGCAAGTTGCGATAGTTTTATCAATATCTTCTTTTTTGTTTAAAAAGGAAATAAAGTTATAAACCATTTCGCAAGTAGATCCGTACGAAGTGTCAGAATAAGTATAAGCTGCATAATCATCAGGTTTTTGATGATGATCAATCATAATGAAAGGTGCAGTTAATCGAGCCAAAGTGTGCTCCATTTCGCCTACACGATGCAGAGCATTGAAATCAAGTGTGAAAATTAACTCGGCTTCTTCTAATATTTTGGTACAGTTTTCAGTATCTTTTTCAAAGATTTTAACGGTTTCTGAGCCTGGCAGCCAAGCTAAAAAATCAGGAAAATCATTAGGCGCAATTACAGTTGGCTGATGGTTATTTTTGAGTAAAAAATGATATAAACCTAATGTAGATCCCATAGCATCGCCATCTGGACCTCTATGCGGAATTATTACGATTTTCTTTGGGGCGGCAAGCAACAATTGTATTGCTTGAATATCTTGTATTTTCATAGTGTGCGAATTTACATTTTTTTAATGTAATGTTGAAATCATTTTATAGATTAACACACTTTTATCAGTTGTTAGTTTTTGATCCTGTTTTTTATTGCAAATGATTATTGAAAACGTTGATAAAGACTAAATTAAAGCCATTTTTGGTACAGCTTATATTTAGCTCCTTTAACAATCTGTGATTTGTAAATACCAATTGAACCTGAAGAAAAGTAAGCAATTGTACAGCCAAGTGCGATAAATATTCCGGGTTGAATGCCAAATAATTCCATTCCCATAATGGTGCAGGCGATAGGAGTATGGGTTGCTCCTGAAAAGACAGACACAAATCCTATTCCTGCTAAAAGAGCGATAGGCATCGGGATAATTAAAGATAAGGCACTGCCTAAAGTGGCTCCTACAAAAAATAATGGAGTTACTTCGCCGCCTTTAAAACCAGCTCCTAAAGTGAATCCTGTGAATAAAATTTTAAGCAAAAAATCATACCATTGACTTGGGTTTGAAAATGATTCAACGATAACAGGAACACCAAGTCCAGAGAATTTAGTAAAACCAAATCCTGCAATTGCAATGGCTAAAATTGTTCCTCCAATAACAGGACGAAGCGGAGGATATTTGATGTTTTTTGAAAAAAGCGAACTCCAAAAATGGGTGCTTCTTGAAAAAAGTAAAGCCGCAAAACCTGAAAGAAGACCAATTAGTAAAGTGTAAAAGATGTTCAAAATACTTAATTCTGGTATTACAGGAATGCTGTAATGGGTATGTTTTATTTCCCAAAATTCTACCGTAAAATAAGCGACATATGCGACTAGAAATGATAATAGGATGCTTTTGAAATTGATTTTGCTGAAGTATAAAACTTCGAGAGCAAAAATGGTACCCGCCAAAGGTGTTCCAAAAACAGAAGCAAAACCTGCACTGATACCCAGAATTATTAGAATTTTGCGTTCAGAATTGTCTAATTTGAAAATTCTGGTGAATTGGTCAGCGATAGCGCCTCCCATTTGTACAGCAGTCCCTTCACGACCCGCTGAACCTCCAAATAAATGTGTAATTAAGGTTCCTAAAAGTACTAAAGGAGCCATTTTAAGCGGAATTACTTTTTTGGGTTTTTCATATTCTTCAAGCAATAAATTATTGCCTTTTACAACAGATTTTCCCCAATAATAATAACTTAACCCAACTAATAAACCGCCAAATGGTAAAAGGAAGATAATCCAATCGTGCTGTATTCTAAACTGCGTAACCCATTCTAAAGAAACAAGAAAAAATGCAGAAGCAGATCCTGAAAGTATACCTATTAAAGCACAGATAAGAATCCATTTAGGGATATCAAGTAGTAGTTGTTTTGGGTTTTGAAAAGCCATCCAAAGATTAAAAATATTTTAGCCACGAATTTCACGAATTTTCACGAATTAATGTTTTTTTTATTGAAGAAAACAAAAGAAATCTTTTAAAATCTTTTAATCAGTGATAAAACAAAAAAAAATAATTAGTGGGAATTCGTGAAATTAGCGGCAAAAAAACTATTGAACAACAGCTGTAAATTCAATTTCAACTAAATATTCAGGAGCAACTAATTTACTTATTTCATAAAAACCTGTAGTTGGTTTTACATCTTTAAAGAAAGCAGAATGTGCTCTGGCTACATCTTCAAAAGTAGAAATATTGGTAGTGAAAATTCGTGTTCTAATAACGTCTTTCATTCCAACATTCAAATCTTCTAAAACCTTTTCTACACGTTCAAGAATGTTATAAGTTTGAGCATAAGCATCGTCTGCTTTAACATTTTCGCCGTCAACAATTGCAACAGTGCCAGAAACTTCAATGATATTGCCAATTCTTACAGCGCGGCAATATCCCATTTTGTCTTCCCACGGTGATCCTGTTAAGATATTTTCTCTTTTCATTTTGTGTGTTTTTTTGAATTGTTCTTTACGTTTTTAAAAACAAATTCAGGTTAATTAATGTGCTGCAATTTATAAAATATGCTTGGTAAAAAGAGTCGTAATTGTTTGAAATCTCTTTGGTAATTATTGTTTTTTGTGATATTTTAAAAGGATAATTTACCTGTTGGATGTAATTTCTAAAAATTTACTTAAACACATAGAAGCATAGATTTTATATTTCGAAAAGAATACAAAAAGAAACATATTTCTCTCACATAGCTGTGCTATGCGTATTTTAAATAAGTGAAACGCCTTTTTTTGATAAACTATAGTCTATGTTTCTAATTGTTGAATTAATTACGTGAAAAGGGCTATAATTCTTGAATTTTATGATATTTGATGCTCTTCATAAATTCTAAGTTTATTTTGTGTGCTGGTAAGATGCTGCTGCAAAATTTCAATTTTGTTAAGTAAATGGTAAATAGCATCAATTCCTTCAAAATTAATTTTTAGGTCATAATGCATACGAATCATTTTTTCTATGGCAGGCAGTTGTTCAGGCTGTAAATATTCTTCGTTTTCTTCGACAACAATTTCGACTAAGCCATAATTATGCAGCTCTTTTATAAAAGTATTTTCAATTTCGTTATACAAACAAAACTGTTTTATTAAGATTAAGCTTTTGTTATTCATGATTTCTTAGTTTAGCTAATTCTGCAAATAATTCTTTTTCTTTTTCAGATAATTTAGTTGGTAATTTTAAAGTATACGTTATATATAAATCACCAAACTGATTGTCTTTTTTGTAAACAGGAAATCCTTTTCCTTTTAGTTTTACTTTGGTTCCCGGTTGAGTTTCGGGTGCTACTTTTATTTTTACTTTTCCATCAAAAGTATTCACATAAATTTCTCCGCCTAAAATTGCCGTGTATAAATCCAGATCAACATCGGCATATAAATTATTGCCTTCACGTTTAAAATCGGAGCTGTTATTAATTATAAAAGTAATGTACAAATCGCCGTTAGGTCCGCCGTTTGCTCCAGGCGCTCCATGATTTGGAATTTTTATAATCTGTCCGTTTTCAACACCAGCCGGAATCGTAATTCGGATATTTTTACCGTTTACATTTAAGTTTTGTTTGTGAGTGGTATAAGCAGATGCTAAATCAAGCTGTAATTCTGCATTAAAATCCTGTCCACGATATTTTGCTTGAGCTCTTGAACCTCTTCCAGAACCGCCATACATAGAATTAAAGAAATCGGAAAAATCACTCTCAGAAAAATTACCTCCGCCAAAATCAGTATAACTTTGATTTCCGCCTTGCTGTTGTCTCGAATATTGCTGCTGATTTGGGTCATAGCCTGCCTTTTCAAATTCATCGGCATGTTTCCAGTCTTTTCCATACTTATCGTATTTTTTACGATTTTCGGGATTGCTTAAAACCTCATTTGCTTCATTTATCTCTTTGAATTTTTGTTCGGCTTCTTTATCATTCGGATTTAAATCGGGATGATATTTTCGTGCCAGTTTTCGATATGCCTTTTTGATATCGGCATCAGTAGCAGATTTGGTAATGCCTAATATTTTATAATAATCGATATAATCCATTTTTTAGAATTTTATAATATTAAAAGAATTAGCCGCTTGGTTTTATTTTGGAAGAAGTTATTTTTTTTGAAATTTTAGAATAACTTTTTTAAAGTTTTGAAGTTAGTAATAAGTTGTTTACTATCAAAGAAATAATGTTAGTTTTTATTTGTAAAATGTAGGATTAATTTTGGTTATGAAAGTTTTGTCAGATATTTGCTAGAGATTTTTGGCAGGTTTTTTGCTTCCAAAAATTAGCCTAATATATTGTTATAATAGTCTTAAAGTTGTCGCACCAAACTTATTTATATTATTTTTGTGATGCTTGACTTACGATTTTATAAAAATTTTAAAGCCGATTCGATAACACCTTTTCAATGAAGCATCTTTTATTTTTCATATTATTTTTTACAGCTCTAACAGTTTCAGCGCAGACTGAATTTGGAGGCAAGATGAAGCCAATTCCGGCACCTAAGTTTGGCGCAAAGAAAAAAGAACCAATTCCGCAAGTCAAAAATCCGCAGGCAGAAACTGCAGATGTACCTAGTATAAAAGCTCCAAATATTTTTGAAAATAAAAGTATAACGCCAACATCTCAATTCCAGATCGGACAGGAAAAGAGCAAGTTCACAATGTCTACAGAAACAGATTTTGCCAATCCAGGCGATCAATATGTGGCAAAAATGGAAAAAGATATAAACAAAGCTTTAAAAGATGCTGGTTTAAGAGAAGGTCGAGGAACGCTGGTGAAGAAAAATATTTCCTTAGGAGATTTTAGAACCAAGTCACAGTATTTTATTGTGAAATTCCGTGATTTTGGTGCTATTGATGGCGATTTAGTGAAAGTTTCTTCTAATGATAAAGTAATTAGAGATCAGATATTTTTAGATTCTAATTTTAAAGATGTAAAAATTGATCTGGTAAACGGTTTCAATAAATTAGATTTTGAAGCTCTAAATATTGGTTCTCTAGGAGGAAATACCGCCGAAATTAGAGTATACGACGATAAAGGTGAATTAGTAACCAATGATTATTGGGATAATCTGGCTGCAGGTTTTAAGGCTTCGATTATTGTTACAAAAGAGTAATTTTTTAAGATACTAAGAAGCTAAGGTTCTGAGATACTAAGAAAAAAGTAGTATTTTAGAACCTTAGCAGCTTAAAACTGAAATTAAAAAGCCAAGAAAAAACTCAGAACCTTAGAATCTTAGCTTCTTAGTATCTTAGACTAAAACGGATCTGCCGTAACTCTAAACTTCATTTCGGCTTTTATAGTAACATCTTTTGTAAGCGTTTCTTTTAAAGTAACCTTAGTTCTAATTTTATATTTATCTGCCTTGATGTATTGATCTAATTTTTTATCCGTGCAAATTAAATCAATCGTGTTTGTTGTTGCATTTATATTATCCTGATACGCTAATTCTATTTCATCAGAATCTGTTGTTGAAATGTATAAGTGAACAGATTTTAGAAAAGTAAAAGTTTTGTCTGAAGGATCAGTAATGGCTAATTTTAAAGATCGAAGTTTTACATCTTTTACTAAACTTGCCTTTGTTTTATTGTTTTCAAATTCTGCCGATGAATTAGTGGTTACCTCTGGAGTAATTATTTCTGATGGCAGATTGATTGGCGATGTGCTGTTAATTTTAATAGAAGTTTCATTTGATATATTAAAACTTAGTAAGTCATCAACAGCATCGCAAGACGTTAATGCTACTGCTAATAAAAGGGCGATTGCAATAAATTTTGATTTCATATTTAAAATTAGTTTGGGTTTTTCGGTAGATACGAAATATTTTGGTTTTTGGATTTTTTGTTTTTAGGTTCAAAGATGCAAAGGTTCAATGAAAAAAAGCAAATGTTTTTTAATAAAATTATAAACCTCTGAACCTCTGTTACTCTGAACCTTTGAGCCTAAAAATCGGAACGTTGAAAAAAAATATTTATTTTTCAACGTTCCGATTTTTCAATTTCGAATATAAAAAGTATTTTTGCGCATGCAACACAACGTACTTATTTTAGATTTCGGATCGCAATATACTCAGCTTATTGCGCGTAGAGTTCGCGAATTAAATATATTCTGCGAAATTTTCCCATACAATCACTTTCCTAGTGATTTATCAGCTTACAAAGCAGTAATTTTAGGCGGAAGCCCATTTTCTGTTCGTGCAGAAGATGCTCCACATCCTGATTTATCTCAAATTAGAGGTAAACTTCCAATGCTTGCCGTTTGTTACGGAGCGCAGTATTTAGCTCATTTCAGCGGTGGAGAAGTAGCAGCTTCAAACACTAGAGAATACGGTAGAGCTAATTTATCTTATATAAAAGAGAACGAAGTTTTCTTTGAAGGCGTTTCAGAAAACAGCCAAGTTTGGATGAGCCACAGTGATAGTATTAAAGCACTTCCAACAAATGCTGTAAAATTAGCAAGCACACATGACGTAGAATTTGCCGCTTATAAAATTGAAGGCGAAACAACTTACGGAATTCAATATCATCCAGAAGTTTTCCATTCTACAGATGGATCAAAAATGCTGGAGAACTTTTTAGTAAAAATTGCCGAAGTTCCTCAAAACTTTACACCAAATGCTTTCGTTGAAGAAATGGTGGGAGAATTAAAAGAGAAATTAGGAAACGATAAAGTAGTTTTAGGATTATCAGGCGGAGTAGATTCTACAGTTGCTGCGGTTTTATTAAACCAAGCAATTGGTAAAAATCTGTACTGTATTTTCGTAAACAACGGACTTTTGCGTAAAAACGAATTCCAAAGTGTATTAGATCAATACAAAGGAATGGGATTAAATGTAAAAGGTGTTGATGCGGGAGATCGTTTTCTTTCTGAATTAGCAGGAATCAGCGATCCTGAAACGAAACGTAAAACTATCGGACGTGTATTTATCGAAGTTTTTGATGATGAATCTCATTTGATCGAAGATGTAAAATGGTTAGCACAGGGAACTATTTATCCAGACGTAATCGAATCTGTATCGGTAAAAGGACCATCGGCAACTATTAAATCACACCATAATGTAGGTGGATTGCCAGATTATATGAAATTACAAATTGTAGAACCACTTAGAATGTTGTTTAAAGACGAAGTTCGTAGAGTTGGAGCTACTTTAGGTATAGATCCTGAATTATTAGGAAGACACCCTTTTCCAGGACCAGGATTATCAATTAGAATTTTAGGAGATATTACTCCAGAGAAAGTACAAATTTTACAAGATGTAGATTCTGTATTTATCGAAGGGTTAAAATCTTGGGGATTATATGACAAAGTTTGGCAGGCTGGAGCAATTTTGCTTCCTGTAAACAGTGTTGGTGTAATGGGTGATGAGCGTACTTATGAAAAAGTAGTAGCGCTTAGAGCTGTAGAATCAACAGACGGAATGACTGCTGACTGGGTTCATTTACCGTACGATTTCTTGATGAAAGTGTCAAACGACATTATAAATAAAGTAAAAGGCGTGAACCGTGTGGTTTACGATATCAGCTCAAAACCACCAGCAACAATTGAGTGGGAATAGTATTGTTTTTCAAATTAAGGCGTTACATTTGTAACGCCTTAATTTTTAAACCTACTATTTATGAGAGAATTTTTAACGATTTCTCTTGTGTTTGTTTTGTCTTTTAACAAAATAACTGCACAAGACTCAATTATTGAGCACAAAATTCAAAAGGGAGAAACTGCTTATTTTATAGCCCAAAAGTATAAAGTTTCTGTAGATGAGATTTACAAACTCAACCCCGAATCGCAAAATGGAATCCAGGACAATCAGATTATTAAAATCCCTATTCATTCTGCAGAAAAAATAAAACAAGACCAGCAGATTACTCATGTTGTTGGCGCAAAAGAAACTCTTTTTGGCTTATCAAAACAATACCATGTTTCTGTAGAAGCTATTCAAAATGCAAATCCAATTCTTGCCAACGGACTTCAAATAGGTCAAGAATTAAGTATTCCAAATCCTTTAAATCTTTCAAAAACAGAGAATGTAAGTTCTTCAAAAGCTGCACATTTGGTTGCGGCCAAAGAATCGCTTTTCAGTATTGCCAGACAATACAATGTTTCAGTTTCTGATTTAGAAAATGAAAACAAGGATTTATTGCAAAACGGATTGCAGATCGGGCAGTCAATTGTAATTCCGAACAAGCGAAAAACTTTAGACGGAAGAGTTCGTGTTATTAATCAGGAAACTGTTTTTCATTTGGTTGAACCAAAAGAAACTAAATATTCAATTGCAAAAAAATATGGAATTTCTATAGATCAATTAGAATCACAAAATCCTGAAATTGTAAACGGATTAGTTGTTGGTAATAAGTTAGCCATTAATACAAAAGAAATTAAGCCAACAAATGAAAATGAGGAACTGATGCTTGCTTTGGCGGAAAAACAAGTCGTAGTTGAAAAAACTAAAGCTAAAACGGTAGAAATTACTGATTTGAAAGACAGACTTGTTATTCAAAAAGAGATGAATCAGAAGATTATTAAAATTAATGATTTAAAGGTTAATTTGAATGATATGAATGGTTCAAAAGAAAATTCAGTCGAAAAATTACGATTGGTTCTGGAGGCTAATAAAAATGTTCAGGATGTTTTAATGGCTAAGCTGGATTCACTGGTAAATACAATGAATAGTGATTTGGTCGAATTAAAACGAATGGATATTTTAAATGTTGATGAATCTAAACGTTTAGAAAAGCAATCTTATGCGAGTATTTCGCAAACAAGTGAGTTGTCGTCGCAGTTAAAAAAAGAACTGGCTGAAAATCGAAAAGCATATGCCGGTTTGATGAACAAAGTCGAGAAAATTGCTGTTGAAGAAAATCAGGAGTACAAAAAGAAAATCCGCGAAAGCGAAAAAAATAACAATGTATCATCTATACAGCAAAGACTTTCGGTGGAGGAGGTAAAGCGTTATAAGATTGAGCAGGAAAAAGGAGATGCACAAAATCAATTATTGATTGCAAAAATAGATTCTCTGGATACTCAGAAAAAAATCGAAGTAAAACGTCACATTAGTAAAGCTTCTTATTATAGTATGGAAGCTAGAAAATTTGATGATAAACTAGCACTTGTAAAACTGAAAAAGTATCAGGATGAAGCAGTTAAAAAGTCAAATTTTACAGGTGTTTCAAAAGTAGTTTCATTAGAAGAAATGAAGCGTGAATTGGAAGAAAACCCGCTTAAAAGCGACAAAACAGTAAAAGTTGAAGTTTATGATAATCTTCGAGAAGTTTCAAACGGCTATTACTTAGTTTTAGGTATATTTACAGACGCAATGCTGCGTGATAAGTTTATTATGAAACTCATTGATTCTGGAGATTTTAACGCCAGCTTTTTCTTTAATATAAACAGTCTTTCGTATTATGTTTACTCAGATAAGTTTAAAAACATGGAAGAAGTTTTATATCAATGCAAGAAAAAAGAAGAAGATGAGTTATATAAGAACATTATTATTGCAAAATTGGAAGTTGATCTTAGATAATAACTGCAAGATTTAACAAGTGGCTTGAATCTTGTATAAAAGAAATTATTATCTTGTTAATTGAATTAGAAATTAAATTGTTTTAAGCCATATTATGAAGTATTTTTCGACCTTATTATTCCTTGTTTTTTTTGTAACCTGTTCTGCTTTTTCTCAGGAAAAGGTAGTAAAATATACTGTTTCTAGTGGAGAAACAATAAATCAGATTGCACAGAAATTTAAGGTTACGCCTTTTGATATTTACGAATTAAATCCAGATGCAAGAAGAGGTTTAGTACCCAATTCGGTTTTATTAATTCCTACAACTGCTGTTAAAAGTGCGGTAAAAACTACAACTGCTGCGGTAAAAACGACCGAAAGTTCAAAAGAAATTATTCATGAAGTACAACCAAAAGAGACGTTTTACAGCATCGAAAAAAAATATAATATTTCTGATGAAGCTTTAAAAGCAGCAAATCCGTTTCTTGAAAAAACAGGCGTGCAAATTGGTCAGAAATTAGTAATTCCTGCAAAAGGATCTGCTTCAAAACCTGTAGTTGCAGCAGATAAAAAAACGAAAGAAAAAGTACAAGAAAAGTACGTATACCATGATGTTCAGCCAAAAGAAACTAAATATTCTATTGCAAAACAATATAAAACTACGGTTGAAGATTTAGAAAAAAGAAATCCAGATATCGTTTCAAATCTGCCAGTTGGATATCGATTAACGATTAAAGGAACAGCACCAAAAACAGAAAGTACTGCTGCAAATGTTGTTAAGCATGAAGAAGTTAAAAAGCCTGCTGAACCTGCAAAAAAAGCAGTCAGCTACATGGATTATCAGGTAAAACCAAAAGAAACTTTTTACAGCTTATCAAGAACGTTTCATATATCGCAAGAAGAATTAACGGCACTTAATCCTGCACTTTCAGAAGGTGTAAAAGAAGGAATGGTTTTAAAAGTTCCAACAGGATATTTAGCGCCGACTCCAATTATTGCACAACAGCAGCCGATTGAGAAAGTGCTTGAAAATAAAAGCTCTGGAGGAATACAAATTGTAGACAAAGTAAAATCTGAAACTGTTTCTGTAAATCCTGAAATAGTAGAACTTAGTAAAAAAAGAAGTCAGGGTGATCGTAAAAAAGTGGTTTTACTGCTTCCGTTTAATTTGGCTAAATTACAAAGCGACACAACGGGAACTGCTGCTCGCTTGAAAACGGATAAATTTCTAAATATGACTCTTGATTTTTACTCAGGAGCAATGATGGCGATCGATTCAGCGAAAGTTTTAAAACTTCCAATCGATGTTTCAATTTATGATTCGCAGGAAACAAAAACAACGTCAAATATTTCAAGTTTAATTCCAAAATTGCAAGATGCTGATGCTGTTGTAGGCCCATTTTATCAAAATAATGCCGAATCTACTGCTAATACATTAAGATTGTATAATGTTCCAGTTATTTCGCCATTATCAAAAGATGCGGCGAACCCAATCGAAAATTTATATCAAACTATACCGTCAAATGAGGTTGTTCGAAATACTGTTTTTGATTATATGCGTGCTAAAAATGGTAATATTGTTGCCGTTGTAGACAAGAAAAAAGAATCAGTAATTAGTTATATTAAACAAAATCAAAAAGGAGTTGTTTTTGCAGCTTTGACTGAGGCAGGAGGTTTAGACGCTGCTAATTTAAAAAGCTTATTACTGCCAAATCGAATGAATTATGTGGTGATGGAAACAGGGAATACGGCAATGATAAAAACAACGATAAAAGCGTTGTTGGATGCACAAAAAACGTGTCAGGTGCAATTGGTAATTTTAGAACCAAACAGTACGCTTGATACAGATGAGATTAATTTTGATAATCTGGTAAAACTTAAATTGATGTATCCATCGGTTACTCGTGACAGCGATGATCAGGCGGTTTCAATCTTTAAGAAAGACTATAGATTAAAAAACAAAATCTATCCAAATACATATGCGACAAGAGGTTTTGATGTAACTTTTGATACGATGATGCGTTTGGTTCAAGGAAAAACATATCGAGAAACAGCAGATTTAATGACTACACAACAAGTGGAGAATAAGTTTCAGTTTTATAAAAAAGAAGATGGCGGACATGCTAATAAAGGGGTCTACATTTTATATTATGATTCTGATTTAACTTTAAAAACTGCAAATTAATACTAGTATTAATCCAGTAAATTAGATGTGAAAGTTTACTAATTATTTAATTTAGGATATAGAATAAAAAATCCGTGCTGCTTTTTTGCAACACGGATTTTTTATTTATGATTTTTTAAAAGAATCGTGATATAGACTATCGTGACAGATTAAAAATGGTATTTTTGTATCTCAAAAATTAAAATAAATTGATGGTAAAAATAAACCACGAACAGTCATTTTTAATAGAGGATATATTATTTTCTTTTGCTTTGAAAGCCGAAGCTGCCGACGTTTTTGAAAGATGTAATACGATTATGACCGGAATAGGGAAGGTGAATGCTGCTTACGAATTGTCGAAAGTTTTGCAGCATAAAAAGCCTTCATTAATTGTTAATCTTGGATCTGCTGGAAGTAATTTTTTTAAGAAAGGTGATATTGTCTGCTGTACGAAATTTATACAAAGAGATATGGATGTTCGAGGTTTAGGATATGAGCTCTACGAAACTCCATTTTCTGGTCTGCCGACAGTTTTTGAATATGGCTTAAAAATGGATGGTTTACAGGAAGGAATCTGCGGAACTGGAGATAGTTTTGAAATGGGGCATTCTGAGGTTTTGTATAATGTTGTAGATATGGAAGCTTATGCATTGGCACTGATTGCTATGAAAGAGGATATTCCGTTTTTATGTTTAAAATACATTTCGGATGGTGCGGATGATAATGCAGCAGAAGACTGGCTGGTTCAGGTTCATAAAGCAGCATTGGCTTATGGAAAACTTTTTAAATTAGGATTAGATCAGTAATCTCCTCAATAACTAAAAACATAAAAAAAAGAATATAAATATTGTAAAACAACATTATGACATCAAAAGTAACTTATTTAGGTGAATTAAGAACAAAATCAATACATGTGCAATCAGGAAGCGAAGTTATCTCTGATCCGCCTGTGGATAATTTCGGAAAAGGAGAAGCGTTTTCTCCAACAGATCTTGTTGCAAATGCTTTAGCAAGCTGCATGATGACGATTATGGGGATTAAAGCTCGTGATATGGAAGTAGATCTAATCGATTCGACTGCCGAAGTAACTAAAATTATGAATGCAGAACCACGTCGTATTGGTGCAATCGAAATTGTTTTTGAAATGAACGGTGTATCTGATGAGAAAAACCGAACTATCCTAGAGCGTGCGGCAATGACTTGCCCGGTTTTATTTAGCTTAAATCCTGAAATTGAAAAACGAGTTACTTTCAACTGGAAGTAATCTTTTATTCACATAAAAAAAGCCATTCATTGTTGTGAATGGCTTTTTTGCTTTTGTATATTATTGTCCTTTTTCAGGTCTTAAATCCTCTAAAATTGGAGTTGCTATACTTTTAAGTTCTTTTTGCAACGTCTCATTTTTTTGCTCAAAAATTACAATATTGTTTTTGCCTTTTTTAAGCCAGCATCCCGGAAGGTATAGAGTTTGCTGTGGTCCAACACTCCAATAACGACCAATGTTGATTCCGTTTACAAACACAATCCCTTTACCCCAATCACGCATGTCTAAAAAGGTGTCTCCTGTTTTGCTAAGTGTAAAAGTTCCTTGGTATAAAGTAGGACGATTTACTTTACCTGAATTTTTATAGGCAGTCAAATCTGGTTCTTGGCTCATAGGTAATTTATACATTTCCCAATCGCCTGTAATAGTCTGACCATTAATAATAACCGGGCTTATAATTCCTTTATTATTTTCGTTGATTTGAGAACCATAATTAATACGTCCCATGTTTTCGACTACAATATCTAAAGTAGCGTTAAAAGGAACTTCGATGTCGCAATCGTATTTTTTATAGTATCGGTTTAATTCTGCTACTTTTTTTCCGTTAACATAAACGATTGCATAATCACGTAATCCTTTTAATTCCAGTTTTCCACTGATTGGCTGTGTGAATTTTTTGCTGTACCAAACATAACCATCACCTTGATTTAATTGTTCAAAGGTTTGTGGAGTATCTTCGTATACTGGGCTTATTTTTGCTTTTAAATCGGCTAAATCAACCGTTTTTGTTAATGCTATTTTCGGAATTTCGATAATTGGCATTTTTTCTGGAACGGCAGGAGTTTCGCTTGTTTTAAGCAATTCTCTTAAAGCATTGTATTTAGGAGTTGCCCATCCTGCTTCACTTATAGGAGCATCATAATCGTATGATGTCATATCAGGCTGAATATCGTGTTCTTTGTCGTAATTAGCTCCAGAAGTGAATCCGAAATTAGTACCGCCATGAACCATATAATAGTTGAATGATACCTTATTGTCTAAGTATTTTTTAGTCTGACGAGCGGTTTGTTCTGGTTTTTGCGTTGGGAAAGGTTCTGCCCAATGATCTAACCAGCCTGGATAAAACTCAGCAACCATATAAGGACCTTGACCATTATTGAATTTATTTACAACTTCTTTTAATTTTGCAATATCACTTTCACCATTTGCAGTTGGCAATGCGCCTGGTAATGCACCGCCTTCAAACAACCAGCTTCCGTCTGAAGTGAAAAAAGGAACTTCAAAACCAAGGTCTTTTAATTGCTGAAATACTGCTGCACTGTATTTTTTATGTTCTTCTAACGGAACATCTTTTCGCTGTGCAACATACGAACCAAATTCGTTTTCACCCTGAACCATAATAATTGGGCCGCCTTTGGTAATTTGTAAATCTTTAACCTGATTGTATAATTGTGTGAAGTAAGCTTTTGTAGCTGCTAAATATGCTGCGTTGTAGCCACGAATAACCATATTAGGAACATTCTGCAAGAAAAAAGGGTAACCGCCAAATTCCCATTCAGCACATACGTACGGACCTGGACGAAGAATTACAAATAATCCTTCTTCTTGAGCTGTTTTTATATATTCTGCTAAGTTTTTATTTCCTGTTTTAAAATCCCATACACCGGGAGCAGTTTCGTGGTAATTCCAAAACACATAAGTAGCAACGGCATTTAATCCCATGGCTTTCATCATTTTAAGACGATGACGCCAATATTGCTGTGGAATACGCGAATAATGCATTTCACCTGAGTGAATCTGTATTGGTTTTCCATTCAATAAAAAATCTCCTCCGCTTATAGCGAAAGTTTGTTTTTGCTGTGCTGATGCAGAGAGCAGTGTAAAAAAGGCAAATAGGAGGGTGTAGTAAACTTTTTTCATTTTTCAAAGTAATTAAAAATCTTTTTAATAAACAAAAGAGCGCTATAAATTTGCGCCCTCTTGCTTCTACTAACTAACCAATAAATTTATTCCGCGAATTCTAATTTTTTTAATTTATTCCATCCGCCGCGTGTGAAATCAGGAATTTCTACAGGTGCAGAACCATTATCAAGAGAAATTTCTGTCAAAGGTCCTAAACAAGACCATTCTGCTAAATCATAAACATCCATATCTAAAGGAAGTCCTTTTTGAAGGCAGTAAATTAAACGGTAATCCATTACGAAATCCATTCCGCCGTGACCACCTACTTTTTTAGCTTTTTCTTCGATATTTTTTACAATTGGGTGCTTGTATTTTTCCATTAATGCTTTTTTTACATCTTCTGGTACAAATGAGTGAGCGTTTAATTTTTCATGATTTGGTTTTACGTCATCACTTAATGATTTACCGTCTAAAGCATATCCTTCTAATGGATATTTGTTTGCAAAACCTTTTGTACCGCTTAATTGATACATTCTGCTGTACGGACGAGGAGAAGTAACGTCGTGTTGAATTTGGATAGTTTTTCCATTTTCAGTACGAATCATAGTCATCGTGTGATCACCGTTTCTAAAATCTTTAATTTCCTTACCTGATTTTTCTTTGATATAAGCAGGATTTCCAACTGCTTTAGTATCCATAGAAACTAAGAAATTCATTTTGTCTCCACGGTGAATGTTTAATGCCTGACAAGCTGGCCCCATACCGTGTGTTGCATAGATATCTCCACGGTGTTTAATGTTGTAATCCATTCTCCAGTTGTTCCAGTATTCTCCCCAAAATGGCTGTAATCCGTGAATGTAAGAACCTTCAGCATGAAGAATTTCTCCAAATAAACCTTGTTGTGCCATGTTTAAAGTCGTAAGCTCGAAGAAGTCATACACACAGTTTTCCAACTGCATACAGTGCTTACGAGTTTTTTCTGAAGTATCGATAAGATCCCAGATTTCTTTCATTGTCATTGCACCTGGAACTTCAATAGCAACGTGTTTTCCGTCTTTCATTGCTTGAACACCAATTTGTGCGTGGTGTTTCCAATCTGTAGCGATATAAACTAAATCAACATTTGGTAATGCTGTAACTTTTCTCCATGCATTTTCATCTCCAAAAAATTCTTGTGCTTTAGGAAAACCAGCTTTAGTTAAAATTTCGTTAGACGATTGTGTGTTTTTTTCAAGCATATCGCAAAGTGCTACGATTTCGACACCTGGTATATGTGTCATACGTTCTACAGCTCCTGGACCACGCATTCCTAAACCAATAAAGGCTACTCGAACAGTTGGAATTGGAGTAGTTGCTAATTGCAGTACATCTTGCTGTCCTTTTGCACGAGCCGGCGTTTTGGTTTTGATCATTTGTGCCGACGCGATTGTGCATCCAAACAAAAGACAGGCAGCTAACATGAATTTTAAAATACTAGTTTTCATAATTTGAATTAATTTGATTTGAAAATGATTGATAATCTAAATGCTGATTATCGGGAATTATTGTTTTTGTATTTGTGATTTTTAAGACCAGTTAAGGTAAAGCTTCAAAATTTATCTCTGGCTTTTTATTTGCTAAAGGTCTTGAAAAAATTGTTTTTGGTGTTGTATAGTTATTAAAAAAGCCTCCATTTTTTAAATAAAAAGAGTTAGCGTCAAGTCCGCCTGCAAAATCCATTCGGTATTCTTTAGCACCCGTATTGTCTGTTGTAAAGCGCGCCGAATTAATTTCTGACCAAACTCCTTTTTCGTCGCAAATCCATTGATTGTTAAATAAGACTTTACGAGAAAAATCACCTTGTTCTGGGATAAAATTCTCTAGAAATGAATGAAATCTTTTTAAATATGTGTTGGTTTGTGGGCGGTTAAAGCTCGCAATCAAAAGCCATTTTCCTTGCTCTGGTGCGTAAAAGTAGGCTGTATAAGTTGTTGTGTTGTTGTTTAGTGGAAATCCTTGTAGTAAAAATTTGTAAGTTGTTCCTGCTTTCCAGTTGTATTTTAGGTAACTCTGTCCTCCTGAACCTTCGTTTCCGAATTCGCCAGTATGTACCTTTTCACCTTTTTTAAGCATTTTTATTTTATGTGATTCTGGAATACTTGCTGGATCATCTGTGGTAAATGGACTCCAAACTGAGAATAAAACTCTTCTTTCGGAAGCGGAATTGACTTGAATTCCAAAATATCCTTCTCCAAAGCCATTTGCCATAAAATAGGAACCAATTTTGTCCTCATTTTCAGGAACAGTAAGTTCGTTGTAATACCATTTTGCATTGGTGTTTTCTGGAACTTGATAGTTTAAGTGCACAGATGGTCCGCGACGACCCCAATGGTAGAAGTTTCCTTCGTTGTTAGGAACAAAAGCTATTTTTGCAGCGTAATCATCACTTGAAATCGTTAGACGATTAATTGACGGAAAACGATCACCTGTTTTGCTGATTCCTTTTATTTTGACTGCAACATATCCTTCTTGGTTTATTTTCCAAGTTCCTGCTGTAACTGCTTTTTTTGATGCTGTAAATTTGACTCTTTTAGCTTCATTGTTGATGGAAAACTCAAGTTCTGATTTTCCAAAAACTTGTACTGATTCTTCTATAGTAATTTGAAAAATTCCTGCTTTCGAAACTCTAAAATAAGCTGTAAAATATTCGTCAGAATTAGTCCAGTTTTCAATACCGTTATCCGTAATTGTATTGCTTTCGTCTACATGTTTAGAACTGTATGCATTACCGGCTAGAGGGAGTGAAATTTTTGTTTTTGGATTTTCTAAACTTGTTTTTTCGCTAAAAGCATCATTACTGGCTGTGCAGGAAAAAGCGGTTAAAGCGAGAATTAAGCAGAATATGTTTTTCATAGTTATAGGTAATTTAGGTTTTTCTTTTTTTGAAGTTCCTCTCTAATGAACCAAATTAGAGAGGCTTCAAAAACAAAAACAATTCTAAACAATTATGGGTTTTGAGTCAGTGTTCCTGGGTAAGCATTTATTTCTGACTGCGGAATGTATTGTACTACTCTTGGGCTAGAAGCAGGCCAGTCGACCATTGGT
Source organism: Flavobacterium sp. FlaQc-30 (assembly GCF_044005885.1). Lineage (NCBI taxonomy): Bacteria > Pseudomonadati > Bacteroidota > Flavobacteriia > Flavobacteriales > Flavobacteriaceae > Flavobacterium > Flavobacterium sp. FlaQc-30. The sequence continues at coordinate 53,957 of NZ_JBIPCO010000003.1, forward strand.
AAATGAGGCCCTGGATAGTGACGTGTCATAGTTTGTCCGTTTCTATATACATCATAACCACGATGTGCTTCAAAAGCTAGCTCTAATTGACGTTCTTCGTCTACACGCTGTGCAGCATTTGTATTGTCTAATGAGTTATAGCCGCCGCCAACGATTGATCGTGAGCGAATAATATTTAAGTTCGTTAATGCACTGTTGTAGTCTCCTTTTTTAACATAGGCTTCTGCCATATTCAAATACAACTCATCTAATTTTGAAATAGGAGGAGAGTATAAGTGAGAATCATTGTTTTGCAAAGAACATTTTGTAACATAGTACATAGGATAAACTCTGTTTAACAACATCATGTAATCCTTTTCTCCTATATACGTTTTTCCTTCGTACACAATTGAATATTGATTTTCGGCTGCATTTACTACGGTTAAGTTGTAATTTGTACTTCCGATTGTGATATAATACGAACCATTAGAATTTGTTTTAAGAGGCTGCTGCATATAGTTATAACCAGTTTGAGTACCTGCAGTATTTTTAATGTCGTAGATAAAACGGAATGCTTGAGTTTTATTTCCAGCATCGTCTGTATCGTATTGCGGATCAATAAAAGCCCAACGAGCATCTTTCTTTAAACCTGATTTTCTTAATAAATCCAAGTATTTTGCACTTGCATACATTTCTCCCCATCCTTGACCTTGAATGTTTGCATACATACCGCCAATTCCGTAATAGTGATCGTAACCTGAAAATTCTGATGCTACACGTTTAACAGCAAAAATAGTTTCGGTTTGTTCATCAGAATCTGGTGCATAAGTATTAGATTTCATGAAACTTTCACGGCTCAATAATTTGTACTTTCCACTAGCAATTACTTTGTTAGCATATTCTATAGATTGCGTTGCATAATCCTGATTTGGATTTTCATAAGTACCACTCATATATAAGTATACTCTTGAAAGCATTGCTTGAGCTGCTTCTTTTGTTGCATAAGCTGCAGATCTGTCAACCGTCATTAAAGATTCTGCTTTTTTTAGATCGCTGATGGCTTGTGCATAAGTATCTTTTACCGTTGATCTATCTGGTAAGACAAGGTTATTTAAATCTGCTGGTAAACCATTTACAATTGGCACACCTAAATTAGTTTCAGGCGATTGAGAATAAGGTCTTCCATAAGTACGGCATAAGTAAAAATAAATCATACCTCTTAAGTAATAAGCTTCACCTAGTTGTTGATTTACAGTTGCACTTTCGCCTTCTGTAATCATTTTAATCAAATCACTTGATTGCGAAATAATCTTATAACTATTGTTCCAAAAAACAGATAAACGATCATTATCTGGAATGTGTTGATACGAAATAAAAGAGTAGAAAGAATCTGTAGATGTTCCTCTAATCATGATGTTGTCGCCAGGATATTCTCCAACACGATGCATAACATCAGACCATCCTTTTAATTGTGCGTAACAACCGTTTAATAATACGGCTACTGCTGCTACTTTATCTTCTTCAATTTTGTCTTTTGTGTATGCGTTAAAGGGTTCTCTGTCTAACTCACATGAGGACAGAAAACTAATTGCCATACATAATATAAATATTTTTTTCATGATTTTGTTTTATAGAGTTACGTTAAGTCCTAGTACAATTTTGCGTGTTGAAGGATATACTTGTGTTGCTACACCTGTAATAGAATATTGCTTCGTTGCATCATTGTATGTAGGAGGCAGTTCAGGATCTACTCCAGAATAATGGCTGATGGTAAATAAATTCTCTCCAGCGATGTACAATCTTAAATTTGAAATATTAAGGCTTTCTATTGGCATGTTGTATCCAAAAGTGACGCTTCTCATTTTTAAGTATGTACCCGTTTCTAAGAAACGTGATGATGCTTTGTTTGATTGGCTGTTGTTGTCATAAAGAGCCTGCGGATGTGTTGCAATATCTCCTGGTTTTTCCCAACGGCTCCATCCACTGTGAAGATTCATTTGGTTTCTGTCATTATAAGCACCATCTGAGTCAAATTCTGCTCTCGCATAATTGTAGATTTGACCTCCAACAGAATAACTGAAAATAGCTGCAAAATCAAATTTCTTATAGCTTAAACTTGTAGAGAATCCTCCAAAAAAGTCAGGAGTGTAAGTTCCCATTACTTTTCTGTATTTAGAAGCTTCACCATAGTTGCTCGTTTTTACACGTTCGCCAGCAGCATCAGTAGTGTACCATTGTGGTTTTCCGTTTTCAGGATTAACACCTGCCCACTCCGTTACGTACCAGCTGTCAACATCATTTCCTGGTTTTAATAATTTGTTTGCAGAACCTGCAACACCACTTCCGTCACCCACAATGATTTCCTGTTTGTCTCCGTAAAGTTTTGTTACCTTGTTTTTATTAGTACCAATGTTGGCATCTACAGACCAGTTAAAGTTTTCATTTTTAATAATGTCTACGTTAAGAGAAGCTTCAAAACCTCTGTTGTTTACTGCACCTACGTTTCTCCAAATACTGGTAACTCCAATTACCCCTGGAAGCGGTACTTGGTACAACAAATCAGAAGTGTTTTTGTTGTAATAATCAAAAGTAAGGTTTACTCGCTTAAAGAAGCTTACATCAAGACCAACACCGCCCGTAAACGTTTTTTCCCAGCTTAAATCAGGATTTGCTAATTGCGAGATTAAGGCTCCAGGACTTTCATTATAACTGTTTTTAGAGAAAGAATATAATGGTAAGTGAGGATATAAGCTATTAGGACGATTACCTACTGAACCATAACTAGCTCGAAGTTTTAAATTATTGATGTAATCTGCATTAAAGAAAGCTTCATTATGAATGTTCCATCCTGCACTAATAGAGTAGAAGTTACCATATTGTGCATTTTTTCCAAAGTTTGACGCACCATCACGACGGAAAGATACTTGTGCTAAATAACGATTGTCATAAGAGTAATTTACATTTGATAACAATGATTGTACTGCCCATTGTGATCTTCCGCCCGCTACTTTTTCAGGAACCGCAGCAGCATCTGGAGCTACAATTCCAGGAGGAATTCCTGTTGCAATTGCTTGGCTGAATTTTCGGTTGTATTCATTCCACTCATAACCTGCAACAGCATTGATAGAATGGTTACCAAATGATTTATTAAATTTTAATAATTGATTGGTGTAGATTCTATTATAAGTATCAAAATTATCTTCGATTCTTCCTTTTACAGCTTCACCATTAGATGATCTTGGATCTGTGTAATAAGATGAGTTTGAATTTCCAAAAATGAAATTATTTACAGATGCGAAAGTCAGCCAGTTTGTAAATTTAATATCAAAATCAAGATTGGTTCTTACTGTATACAATTCAGATTCTCCATAATTCCATTGTAAATCGTACAAGTAGTTTGAACCTGTAGTGTTAACCCAAGTCGGGTTTGGAGCGTTTCCTACCAAAGTACCGTCTGGTAAATACGGGCTGTCCCATGGCATATTTCCATATAATGCACCAACAGAATGCTGCTGATCGTAAGTAGTTTCTCTAGTTAAGTTTACTTGCGGACGAAGTGTGAACCAACTGCTTGGTTTGTACTCAAACTTCATAAGACCATTGTATTTCTTGTAATCATAACCTTTAACAGCACCAGTTTCATTATAAAGACCTAGAGAAACATAGCTTTTGAAGTTTTCTCCTCCGCCGCTGAATGACAAGTTGTAGTCTTCTGCAATACCAGTACGGGTTGCATTATCCCACCAATCATAGTTTTTGTTTCTTAGCTCAGGATTCCACCACCAAACGTTTTGAAAAGTTTCTTTGTTGGCAAACGAATCGTATAAGTCATACAATTCAGCACCATTCATGATTTTGAAATTTCCGTTGTTTAAGGTTGTCATGGCTGTTTTTGCAGAAAAATTGATTACAGGTTTACCTGCTTTTCCACTTTTTGTAGTTACTACAATTACACCATTTGCACCTTGTGATCCATATACAGCAGTAGAAGCGGCATCTTTAAGAACCGTCAAGGTTTCAATATCAGCTGGATTCATATTGGCAGAGCTATTCCCCACGATAACACCATCAATCACCCATAAAGGATCTGTACTTCCATTGACGGTTGTTTTACCTCTAATAACTATCTTGGCTGGCGCTCCAGGCTGTCCGCCTCCAGTGTTTACATAAACACCAGTTGCTTTACCAGCAAGCATGTTTTCAACATTTGGTGTCGTAACGTCGACAATTTTTTTATTGTTTAAAGTTTGCAAAGAACCTGTCAAACTTTCTTTTTTTACTTTGCTGTATCCTACTACAACAACTTCGTCCATTTGCTGTCCGGCTTCTTTCATAACAATTTTCAGAATACCGTTTCCAGCTGGAACTTCTTGATCCTGCATTCCCATAAAGGTAAAGACCAAAATAGCGCTGTCATTAGGAACATCGATGGCAAAACTTCCATCCATATCAGTTTGCACTCCTTTTGTAGTGCCTTTTATATTAACATTTACTCCCGGAACAGGAATTCCTTTTTCATCTACAACTTTACCTTTTACAATTTTTTGAAATGCCAGAAAACTGGTGTCGTTTGTCGAAATTTCTTTTGCAGGTGCCGCAGTTGTAATTTGAAAGCTTAAGGACAACAGAGATAATAATGTTGTTTTTAAAGTTTTTTCAAGTACAGTATGCAACCTGAAATTTTCAGGTTTTTTTGAGAATACCTTCTTCATACTCTTGATTTGGTTTTGGTTACTAAATGTGTTTTTTGTCTGGTCGTTTTTATTTTAATTTTTTAAGTTTTTTAGTCTTTATTTTTTTGGTTTTTTACTGACTAAAAAGAGACTTAAATAGATCAAAAAAAGGCGAAAAAAATCGCTCGAAAACTTTATTATTTGACGAAACTATCGATTATATTTTTATTAACCAAGAAAAAACACAAAAAATGTGCTCGAACACACGATATTTGTGTTCTCGAGCACATAAAATTATGCAAACTGTTTTTTTTGACTTAAATAGATACGATATTTTTAAGAAAATTGCTTTCAAGGTGAGTTCTTTATTTTAGTCAGATTTTCAGTCTGAATATTTAATATTTAAAAAATAAAAAATAGTTGTTTGTATTTATGAGAATATCGCAATTATGAATCAAAAAGACTACTAATAAAATAAACTTTTTGAGAGTTTTAATTATACGATTTTTTGCATTATTAAGTTTTTTTGATACAGGTAAAAAGAATCTGAAACTGAAGTTAATTCAAAAATAAAAGTTTGAATGTCAGCTGCTTTTTAGAAAGATAGAACAGCACGTATTTTCTAAATTTTAGAGTTTAAAAAATGACCAGATTTCTTTTTTATTTAGGGTTGAAATTTTACTGAAATCAGGCATGAATTTTTGAGTGTTTTCAGCCTGATTTTTCAGTCTTATAATTTGAAATAGGATAGTGTATTTTAGATCGGTCGATCCTAAAATAAATCGTTACGTGAAGTAATTAAAATAGAATAAGAAACAAGAAAGCTTGATTGAAAATTATGCGCGATAGAAATCAGCATTTTCAGAATTAATTATATCGATTGGCAATAATGTTACAGCCGGAGTTTCTTTACGGAACAGAAAATGCTCTATAAGGTATATAATGCCTAAATAAACTTGTCTTTTTTGATTTTGATGAATTAGGAAATCAATTACTCCTTGATTCAAATTAGTTACGTTTTCATCAACCAAATCATAGCCTATCATGCGTATTCTTTTGTCTTTAATTTTGCTGATAATCTTAGAAACTTGATACGCTTTTGAAGTAGTTATAAAAACGCCTGATAAGTCAGGATTTTCGTTGATGAAGTTTTTTAAAGCAACTTCTAAATTGGGATTTTTTAGTTTTAAAGTAGTAATCTTATACTCTAAACTGTTTTTTTGACTGAAAAAGGATTTAAAGCCTCTTTCTTTTTCCTGCATGTGAATGGCATTTTTGTAGGTTTCGTCAATGTGTATAATAGCAATGTGTCCCTTGTCAAGAATTGTGCTTAACAATTTTGCAGCGACACGACCACTTCGATACAAATCCTGTCCGACAAAATTTTTGACAGCTGCCGATTCGACCTGATTGTTAAACGTATTTACAATAATATTTAAGGATTCATATTTTTTTATTGCATCAAGTGTTTCTTTATGGAAAAGCGGAGCCAGCAAAACGGCATCAGGCGATTTCTCGATAATAGTTTCATTGATGCTTAAAAAAGATTTTGTTTTTTCTGGATTAAAGTAAAAAGTCTCAATAAGTAAATTGTAGGCTTTAAATTCCTGTGCAGCTTCTTTAATTCCTTTTAGACAAGGAAGCCAATATGGATCTATTTTTGGATCGGGAAGGAGGATGCAAATATGATAAACTTTATTGTTTTTTAAATTTCGGGCAATAAGATTGGGTTCGTAATTAATTACACTTAAAACTTCGTTTACTTTTTCGAGGGCAAGCGGTGAAACTTTGCCTCGTTTGTGCAATACTCTGTCAACAGTTCCTTTTGAAACCCCTGCCATTTTAGCAATGTCCTTAATAGTATGTTTTCTATCCATAAAATTGTTGTATAAAAACGATACGTTTATTTGTCTATCAATTAATTTAAAAAGTGCATCATAATTTTGACGCATAGAAAATAGATAATTCTTTATTTTTCAGAATTTAAATCTATTTTCTATGTATCAAATTATAGTTAACAGAATGGTTTGTTTTTTAGAAATACGGATGATGAAATTTTAAATCGATTTTGCGATTTCAACACTCAATTCGGTATTTTTTAAGGTTAACTCTTCTCGTTTCATTCCTTTTAGAAGAATATTTTTTCCTAAAACCTCTTTTCCTATTTTGTTACCGCTGATTTCTACATTTTTACAAGCCTCGATTCTAAAATTGTACTTTTCAGGATACCAAGGTGTAAATGCAAAACTGCGTTTAATAGTATTGTTTTTAAAGCTTAATCCATCTACAGATACAGCATACAGAATAGGGTAGTCTGACGGATTAAAACTATTGTTTTCTATTTTTATGTTTTTATGAAATGGCTGTGACGCATTTGGCTGTGGAATTTCAGGATAAATACTAATAATAGCTTCACAGAATTGATAATAGGAAGAATTACAAGGATATCTAAACTCATTGTTTTTGATTGTAATGTCTTTTACAGCGCCGCTTTCGTACCAATAGTTAGCATCTCCTGCAATAAGAATTGCTGAACCGCTGGTTTCAAAAATATTATTTTCGATAATTACTTTTCCTGGAGTTGAGATTAAATATCCTCGAGCTCGATTACTGCCAACAAAACAGTTGGTAATTGTTGCATTAGGAGTCCAGCTTAGATTTTCTAAAACAAAACCAGTATCAATATCAGTTGGGATTTTTTCTTTAAATCTAATAATGAAATGATCCACATCTAAAGGTTCAAAACTTGAAACCGTGCCATAAGCCAAAGTTCCCATTTCTTTCTTCTGTATAAAACCTACTTTATCGCCTTTAACTGCCCATAATAATCCGTGCGACATATCCTGCCCAAATTTGCATTTTACAGCATAGTCATCAATTTTTTGTATCACTGGCACATAAGTTCCGTGAATATTAATAGGATCGTCCATTAAACCCTGTGCATCGCAATCGTCAATTACGATTTCTCCTTTGCATCCCATAAAATGCAATCCATCATCGTGACCGCTCAAATAGCGATTTTTATGCGGGTTTGGAATCATGTTTACATTTCGCATTTCGATATTTTCGCAGTATTGCGATAGAATACCCAAACCAGAAGTGTGATACACATTGATATTCTCTAATTTGGTGTTTTTGCTGTGAAATAAAAACATTCCAGCGTGATCTCTCGTGCCATGTCTTAGTATAAGAAAATTTCCAACTGAGGGAGTTTTTGCAAATTTTCCCTGCATTAGTACCAATCCGGGTTTAATCTCGCTGTATTTTACATTTTTTAAATCCCCTTTCACACAACCATTATCGCCTGTATTTGCAGGAATTATATGGTTTTTATCAAATTCAATTAACCAGGAACCTCCAGACAATGCCCAATTTTCATTGGCATTTTCGCCCACAAACGTTAATCCTTTATCATGAATTTTATATGGAGATTGCATAATATCAATCTTCATAACAATGTGGTTTTCATCGGCTTCTATAACTTCAGCTTCAGAAGTCAAAGGAACATCCCAATCAATATTTACATTTTTAATCGTAATATTTTCGGCATTGTCTAAAGTAAAGGGCTGCATGTGTTGATGATAAACAAAATCGGATTGCTGTGCATTTATAGTTATATTTTTTTTGTCTTTTATAAGTATGGCTAATTTTCTAACAACTGCATCATAAGTATTACTTTCGTAGTAAGTTTTATAATAATTGCTATCCGGGTAAAAATCATATCTCCCTTTCGGGAAAATAATTTCTACGGGCTCGCTGCCTAATCCTTCAATAAGTTTGTTGACTTTTGAGGTTAGATTTTCTTTAGTGCCAGAAATAATACCGTAGTCTTTTACATTTATTTTTTTGACTTTATTTTGTGCGGTACAAATGGTTATTATAGAGAATAAGGCATATGTTAGAAAAAGTTTATGCATGTTTTTTACTTTATTTCAAAAACCGTGTTATTAAATGTCTCAATTGTATCTGCAATTGGAGTTAATTTAATAAAGGATTGAGGTCTATTTTTGGTTACTAAATTTCTTAATTATTGGTGTCACGTGTTTTTTTGTATCATCATCTAAAGTACTTAAAGCTTGATCTGATTCTTGAGTTGAGAATTTTGATAAGCCATAAATTCCAGCAGCAATTACATTATAAGATTGATTTTTTGTACTCTCAATCATCAGCGCTTTATAAGATGAATCTCCTGTTGAAGCCAATTTTACAATTGCCGCAGCTCTGGCGTTTGTTTTTTTGTCATTTTTTGCAATGTCAAGCAAAGTTTTAACAGCCTCATCTTTTACATCGCGATCACCTAAATCAATTCCTTTGATGCTTAATGTTCGTAAATCGTCTTGCTGATCTTTTAAACCTGCTAATAACACAAGCTGCGAATCATGGCTTTTATCTTTTGATGCAAATTTTATAGCTTCAATTCGGTTGTAGTAAGAAGGCACATTTTTGTATTGATACAAATAATCAGAAGCATTTTTTTTATCTACATTAACTTCACCAACTAAGATTTTATCTGGATCTAAATCTATAAATTCAGGTTTTGAAGGAAGGTCAAAACTGAAACTTTGTTCTCTTTTATTAATTAAAATATCCTTTCTTATTTTAGTTCCGTTTGCATAAAAATCAACTTTTAAAGGCAATGTAAAGGTTTGCACAGCACTATCTTGAGATTGAGTGATAGTAATGATGATTTTTCCGTTAACATATTTGTAATTCACATCCAGAATCGGACTTCCAGCATTATAATACCATTGATCAAAATAAGGCAGCCAATCTTTTCCAGTCACTTCTTCCATCGATAAACGCAGCTGATGCGGTTCGCCAGATTTATAAGCATTAGTTGTTAAATAATGGTTTAATCCTTTAAAAAATGCTTCATCACCCATTTGGTTTTTCATGGCATACAAAATAATAGAACCTTTAGAATAGCTGATATTATCAAACATATCGTCGGCGTTTTTGTAATGAAAACGTGCTAAAATTGGACTGTTGCCATTTTTTTGAGAACGAAAATAGTTTTGAAGTTTTTCATAACGTGATCTGTCTTCTGCATCCTGTCCGGCATCATGACCGTGCCAAAGTACTTCTCCAAAAGTGGCAAAGGATTCGTTCATGGTTAAGTTTGACCACGATTCAGCTGTTACATAATCTCCAAACCATTGATGAAAAAGTTCGTGAGCAATTGTACTTTCTTGATTATCATCTAATAATTCTCGTTCTGTTTTTTGAACATATTCACCATGAACGGTCGCTGAAGTATTTTCCATAGCACCTCCAAAATAATCTTTCACAACAATTTGCGCATATTTTGCCCAAGGATATTCTACGCCAAGCATTTTACTGTAAAAATTCATCATATCTGGCGTTTTATAAAAAATCTGTTTGGCATAAGGCGCATATTTTGGTTCTAAATAATAGCTGACTTCTTTACCATTATAAGAATCTTTATAGATTTTAAAATCACCAACAGCCATCATAAACAAATAAGGTGCATTTGGCTGTTCCATTTTCCAAGTGTCCGTTCTTGTTCCGTCTTTATTTACTTTTTGTGAAGTTAATTTACCGTTTGACAAAGTGGTATATTTTGACTGAACTGTCATAGCGATTTCAGAAGTTGTTTTCTGATTTGGTTTGTCAATTGTCGGAAACCAGCAAGATGAAGCTTCAGTCTCGCCTTGAGTCCATATTTGTGTTGGTTTATCTCCCTTTCCGTCAGGATTAATAAAATACAATCCGTTTGAGTTTGTAATCGATTCGCCGTCTTTACTTTTCAGTTCTGCTGGTTTTGCCGTATAATCAATAAAAAGGGTATATTTTTCAGAACCTTTATACTTTCTGTCCAGTTTAATAAAAAGCTGTTCGTTGTCGTAAGTGTACCTTAAAGGTGTTTTTTTCTTTCCTTCGACGATCGAAATTTCTTTAAAATCCATCCCTTTCGCATCCAAAGTAAGCGAATCTGTTGCATAGAAATGTGGTTTTAAAGTAAGCCATTCTTTTCCATACAAATGTCTTTTTCCATAATCAAAAGACACTTCCAATTTTGTGTGTACTAGATCGTGAACTTTTATTGGAGTTGCTCTGTAAATAGCTAATTGCTCTTTATCTTTCTCAGCATTTTGAGCCTGAATGTTTTGGCATGCTAATAAAGCAATGCTAAAAAGAGTACATTTTAAAAATAGCTTGTTCATTTTGTGTAAGTTATATGTTTTTTAAAGCTTTTCTATAATTCTAACTTCGCCGTCCTTTTCATCAGCTGTTAAAATATCGGATTGTTTTTGAGTGTACATTTGTAAACTCCATTGAACAATTTTGTTTTCAGGATATAATTTAGCTTGATTTCGAATCCATTCTTCTGCCTTTTTTGATGAAGAAGTTTTTTCGACAGCCCAAGCTGAAATAAGTTGATTGGCAGGTAAAAAGTTCATAACAGTATTGTCGATCTTTGGCGTAAAAGAGATAATTTTTTGTAACGATTCTTTAGCTTTATCTGTATTGCCTAAACTGGTATAACATTGATAATCCAGCCAGTTTTCAAGCCTTTCGTCAATATCTTCGTCATAAGGTTTTCCAACACCTAAATTTTCTGGAAACAGTTTGGCATCAGCAATTAGCTGTAGTGCTTTTTTGTACTGTTTGTTTTTTATTTCGGCTAAAGCCTGCATCAATTTAGCTTCATGATACAATTGTCTTCCTGCAGTTGCACCTTCAAACGGAAGGATTTCTAGTTTGGTCAAAAAAGCATCTGCTTCGCTGTATTTTTTATTGAGAAGCAAGGTTTTAGCATACAACATTCCCATTAAATAATTCTCTTTATGCTTTTTATAAAAAGGTTCTGTTATCGCAAGTGCTTTGTCATATTGTTTTAAAGTGATGAAATGTTCTGCTAACAACTTATTGTATCTCCATCCTTGATTGTCTAGTTTTAAGGCTTGCTGTAAACTTGCCGTTACAACTTCAGGATTGTCTTTCATTAAAGACGCTTTTGCAGCATAAAAAGCAGGATCAGCAGGTTTAGAACCGCATTGATTGAACAATTCTTTTGCTTTTGAAAGATTATTGCGATTCCACTCAATTAGAGCCAAATGATACTTTAACTGCCATTGGTCATTTTTTTGAATAAGATCTTCAAGTATAACAGCGGTTTCATGGCGAAATGGAAAACTAAGTCCAGGCTGAATCTTACTTAAATCAACGGCTTTGTTTTCTAAAAATGCTTTCCAATAGATAATTTCAGCACTTGGAGCCGCTGTCGAGAAAACTTTTAAGGCTTCGTCCTTGCGGCCCAGATGCTGATACCAGATTCCTAATTCAAGATAAGTTTGCTCTGGCATTTCGTTTCGTATCAATGAAGTAAATTGTTTTTTTGCGGCATCTGAATTTGCCCAAAGGAAATTTTCAAATCCTGCAAAATGATTTAACGGATCTACATTGTTTACTTTATTCAATATGGTAACCGCCTTATCTTTATTGTTTTGCAAACGATAGATAACGGCTAAAAGCTGTAATCCTTCTAGATTATTTTTATTATTCAGCAAGCTTTTTTCTGCATATTCAATGGCTTTTGTCAGCTCATTTTCGCTGAAATAAATTTGACTTAAAGCCGTATAAGCAGCACTTCGGTATTCGGCACTTGCGGCAGCAATATCAAATCCGTCTTTTGCATCGATGTTGTTGCCTAAATGCATATTTGCTAAAGCATAATAATAGTTTGCAGCGGGATCGTAAGTATTTATGGCTAAAGCTTTACTGGCTGAAGCAATTGCATCTTTATACTGAAATTTACGAATTTGCAATAAAGCAAGATCAGAAAGGGCAGGAGCATAGTTAGGATCTTTTTTAAGACACTCGCTCAATTTTTCTTCAGCTTTTATATAATCTTTAAAACTGATATAGTTTTTACCTTGCAGATATAATCCGTAAATTGAATTGTTGTCAAAATCTTTTGGAACTTCTAAAGGACGGTTTAAATTGCCGTCTTCTGGTGTCGAATTCCAAACCAGTTTATTGTCTCCAATTGTTACTCTTAATTTATTTTGATCAACCGCAACTTGAATAGAATCTTTGAATACTTGTAAGGTGTTAACTGAAATATTTTTGGAATAGATTTTTTTTTCATTGTCAAAAACTTCCAATTTTTCATTTAATTTTTGAAGCGGAGAGAAGTAGATTTTCAACCAGCCGTTTTCATTTTTTACGTTTACGGCGCCATAATTATTTGCTTTTACAAAACCTTTCGTCTGTTTTACAGGAAACCAATATTCTGTCCAAGAATCTGTTTGATACGGCGCAAAAGAACGCTGCTTAAAAGGAGTTAAGTTACTGCCTTCGCTTGCTTGATTGAATAATCTGCCGCTTTGCACTTCTACATATTGACCATCAGTATCTGTAAGCAGTTTTTCCCAAATCATTCCCTGCTGCGACAGTCCCCAAATCCAGATTTTTTTGCCGGGTTTGTCATCATAATTACCATATCTTCCCATTCCAAAATCTTCATCATGGTAATAGCCTCCAAAGAAATCATTGTATTTCCCAAAAACATGATACGATTTGTAACCGCCAAAATCATTGTTTTTATAATACGATAGATCTTTGCCGTTTTGTTTATCGATTGGCCATTCGTTATGTTCCCCATTATGACCAATGTAGCTTTGACCTGGAAATATAAACTGTAAATTTCCTGCTGCTTTTATACCAGTATTCATCCAAGTATAATAAGGCTGTTCTGACTCGGTCGAATTAAACCAAAATGAATTAGTGGTAAAATAAGCTTTGTCTCTAGGTAAGTTTATATCTAATTTCCATGAGGTGCGGGTTAGTAAATCTAAAACACCTATAATGCAGCTTACACTGCCGTCTTCTCTAGTTATGGTGGTGTAATCTACAGGAGTTGCACAATTTGGAGTGTGTCCGATGATCCCATAATTGCCTTCAACACCACCGCTTGTCCACGGACCGCGCATCGCAATATCTCTAAACTTGATAACATGGTTGTTGTAAACAATATCTTTTCCAGTCGATTTTTCTATTGCCGACCAAACTTTTCCGCCTACTTCCGGCAGAATCGTCAGTTTAATATAATCGTTTTCAAGTTCAACAACTTTCCATTCCTTTTGTACAGGCTTATCAGTAAAACCATCGAAACGATAGTACGGATAAACTTTTGTATCTGGTTTAGGAATTGGATCTGGATCGGAAAAAGGATAGGTTGTAAACACCTTTTTGTATTCCTTTATAGTTGGTTTATTTTGTGCATTGACAAACAGGCTTCCAAAAAGTAAAATCGATAAAAATGGCCTTAGTTTCATGTGGAGAGCTATTTATTATGGTTAGTTGTTTTAACAGTAACGTTGTTGAGTTTTTTTGTTACAGATTACACAGATTTAATGATTTTTTTGAAGGGATAAATATTAATTTTATATTAATCATTAAAATCTGAGGCATTAATTTTTATAGTAATTTGTCATTTCGACGTAAGGAGAAATCACACTAGAAACTCCGCGTAGAAAATTGCTAATCTTTGTTGATATACAAGTGTGATTTCTCCTTACGTCGAAATGACAGACTGGACGTGGTATACTTACTGTCTTTAATTTATTTAACAATCAATAACCATCCTTTTCCTTTTGCTACTGGAATTTCATCTTTTGCAGTAAAAGTTTTTGAAGGCTGGAAATTGATAACTTCTGGAGCTGTAATTGTTGCTTTGGCAGGATTTATTCCTAGTTTTTTCCAATCGATGTTCAATTTTACATTTACGTCAGTATCAGCCCAGCTTGCAATAGAAATTAAAGCTGTTCCGTTCTTTTTGTAAACGGTTGCTAATACTTTATCATTATTTGTTTTTACTGGACAGTTTTCGCTCCAATATCCAATCATCTCAGAACCTTTGATTCCAAAAGAATCCCATAATTTCCAGATATTTCTTGGATCAGCATTATTGCTCCACGGAAGTCTGTTTGTCATTCCATAAACCATTCCTCTCCATGGATTTCCTCCGTCTTGCAGCATTTCGCCCATTAATCCAAAAGGAATTCCGCTCACTTCAGTTAGGAAAAAGTCAGGTTGTCCTTTTTCGTAATCAAAATATTCTCCAAACCATAGTTTATTGATGTATGGAAAGTGCTCCATATATAAATTGGCGCTGTTATTAAAACCATCGCTTTTGTTGTACTGATTCGCACTGTGCAAATCGATAATTCCTGGGTGACCGTCTTTGGTTAAAACTCTTTTAATACGTTTCATTGTGATTCTGTCAAAAGCAACATCGTCCAAATAAATTCCATCAATACCAACGTTTTGTGTTAACCAATTCATTCCTTCTACGTAGTAATTGTGCCAACGATTCATACCGCTGTTTACAATTGCCGCATCTTTAATTTCAGGAACAAACCAAGCTGCGATATAATCATCGCCTACGTGTTCTTGAAGCCAAGAAAATCCGCCGCCTTTTCCTGGAGAATAAATTTCATGACCTAAGCTTTTTAAAGCAAAAGTTTCATAAGCTTTATTCGAAACTTCTCTAACGGTATTGTATATTTTTACTTTTAAACCTTTTTGGTGCGCTTCATCAATATAGTTTTTCATCTTTTTAAATTCGATAAAAGGATAGTTGATGTAAGGATTGATCGCATTTGCATGGTGAATATTGATTACAGTTGCACCAGTTTGAGCAATAGAATCGATTGGGCTGTATTTGTGATAAAATTTATTATCCCATTGAAAATCTGTATTGATGGTATGAAACGGAGTGATCAATAATGTAAAGTTATAATACAAAACATCTCCTTTTTTCATGCTGCGAGCACCGCTGTAGGCATTTACCAAAACTGATTTTTGGTTTGGTGTAATGGTGATTCCGCCTTTGTTTTCGTTACCCCAAGAAGTGGGTAATAATAATGGCTTTTGTAAATAGAAATTGGTGTTTAACGGACGGCTGTATTTTTCGTCTCTTAATGAAAACTGCAACCCAGAATTTACAGCACCAATCCAAGCGCCGTCTTGATTTTTGTGTGCAACATCCCATTTCCAGTCAAAAGATGCAGGACGATCTCCGCCTTTTTGACCAAGTCCCATCATATATTTTGCAGATGTTGGCTGCATTGGTAACTGAAAATTAATGTCGTTGAATGAAGCGTCTTCTAAAGCAGTAATTTTAACGGTATAATGTAAAAAACCATCAAACTCAACGGCAGCATTTACATCCATTTGAACTGATTTTGATGTAGATGTGCTTTCCCAAGCTACGGTTCCTACCTCTTTTTTAGTGAATTTTAAGCCGTTATTTTTCCATTGTAATGATTCTTTTCCTGTTGCATCTACAAAATGAAATGTTATTGGAGCACTTAAAATATCGTTTGCCTTTGTAGTAACAGTTGTCATTTCTGGCGTGAAAAAAGTTTGTATTTGAGTTGGGAAACCATTAGTTCCTAAAACCACTTTACGACCCAATAAAGAAATTTCAGCATCTTTTACCACAAGTGGAGTATAAGGTGCAATAACAGTATTTTCTTGAGCTAATGTAGAGTTTAACCATTTTAAACGCGTCATTTTTTCAGGACTGTCAATACCTCCGTTTTTTGTAACTTCATTGGTTACTGTTATTTGAAGTGTGATTGCTGTAGACTTTCCGTCAGCGGTAACTGTTGCTTTTCCTGTATAATTTCCAGCCGCAGCAGTTTGCGGAACATCGATGCCGCACCACATTGCCTGAATTTTTCCTTTTGAAACAGAAACAGTATTGGTAAAAGGAGTGCCGTCATATTTTGTTCCGTCAGTGTTGATACAGCTGATATCTTTCCCTTCTATTGTGGCTCCAGTTGTACTTACTAAATTCGTAAAAGATATTTTTACATTTTTTAAATCTGTAAGAGCGTATACTCCTAATTGAAAAGCCAAATATTCGCCTTTCTTTGCCGTATCAGAAAAATTGTTTTGTACACCTTTTTCGATCCAGCGTTGTGGTAAATCATTTTTCATTCGAATAGAATGCAGTCTATCTTCTGGGAAAACCAAAAAAGTACTGCCGCTGTTTTTAGCAATAATTGCAGAAGTTTCGGTAGCTGTTGCAATTACTTCCATTGGATAAAAACTATTAAAAGCATTTACACTTTGAATTTCTGTAACGGTACAATTGTCTTTTAAACCTGTTTTTATTTTAGAAATCCATTGCGCATCAGATTTGTATTCAGCCTTAGCATAAATTCCTTTTGGATAATTGGCTGTGCCTTCGTCAATGTAAGGCATATAATAAACATAATAAGTTCCTTTGCCAGAAATTGGTTCAAAGTAAATTGTTCCGTTTTCTCGGTTGATGTTTTCTGTTTTTACATTAAGAACTTCTTTGCCTGCAGCATCTTGAACAATAACTTTTTTAAGTTCAGGTTTTTCATCTCTTCTACGCCATTCTATGGTCGTTTTAGCGATATTTCCTGTACCGGAAAAGTTAACAAGAACACGATGATTTCCCAGTAAATTAGGATTCCAACTGTCGTTGCCGTCTGTATATTTTATTTGTGCAGTCAATGGAATACTGAAAATGAAAAGGCACATAATCAATATGCTGCTTAGTATTTCGTTATTTTTTAGGTTTAGTTTCATTGTGTTTTTATGTTCAAGTTAAAAAGTGTGCTTTGATATTTAGTAAACGGCTTTCCATCCGTTTTTTTTCCAATACGCGATAATAGGTTTATATGGTCCGTATTTATGCTGTTCTTCAGAAAAATTGTCACTAAAAGGGCTGTGTGCATAATCAATAGGTTTTCCCATTTTATTAGGATAATCTAATGTTTTAGGATTTGGTCTTTCATGAATGGCATCATTATTTACGTAGGCAGCAATATCGAGTGCTTCGGCATCAGTAAGATATGGTTTTCCTAAAGTTACTTTATCATACGGCATATTGCTTTTTAACCATTGCGCTTGTTTGATAACGCGGTGCATACTTGAGCCGGGCTGATAAGCATATTTTCCCCATAGAGGCGGGTAGGTGTAGCCTGATTTGTCTGCATTATAAACTCCTTCGCCATTATTTCCGTGACAGCGAGCACAATTTTCAGCAAATAATGCTTTTCCTCTTTCCGGACTTGCGGCTACGTCTGGAAACTCTATTTCTAGATTTTTTGCGCCTTTAAATTGTCCGTCTTTTGGAACATATTTGCTGATCCATTTAAAATAAGATAAAAAAGCAACCATTTCTTTTCCGTCAAGCGGAAGTGGTTTTCCTGAATGTGGTCTCATTACACAATTGTTTACACGTTCAGCAAGTGTAAGCACTTTGTTTTCGCGCCCGCGATATTGAGGATAATTATCGTGCGACGACATTAAGTTGAAGGCATAAGGTTTTGTACCAGCATCTTGATGACAGTTGGTACAATTCATTTTGTTGCCTAAATATTTTCCGTTAATACCATTTGGGCCAATATAATAAGCCGTTTTAAGCATTAATTCTCTTCCGTAACGAACTGATTTTCCAAACTGATCGTCAGGAATTTCAGAAGTGTCAATTGTGATATAACCTTCGTCTTCTTCTCTGTCTTCGGTTGTTTTTGAAGCCAAAGTTTGAGAATTTGATTTGGTGCAGGAATTGAAAACAGCCAGTGACAATGCTGAAAAGAGTCCAATAAGAATTATTTTTTTCATGACTAAAATTTTTAATTTAAAAGAAAAGGTTTCATATTTTCTTCTGGAATAAATTGTACGCGATAAGGAGGTATTTCTGACTCTAAAGCCCAAAGTAATACTCCTTTTTTGTTGGTTAAAACCGTTATATGTCTTTTAGAGCAGCAAACCAATATGAGATCTTTATTGATCATATAGGCGCTTCCCATTCTATCGTTGTAAATATCTTTTGGCAGGTTTACATGGAAATCAAGTTGTACTGCTTTATTTTTTTCGTCTACTTTAAGTGCAAAAACCGATGATTGCTTTTTGTCTACACCATTATCAAAAAACATCAAACTTCCGTCTTGATTAATGTGGGCAGCGTGTGCTTGCGAGAAATCGCTGTCCTTAGCCATTTTCATAGTGCCGTTTCGTCCTAATTTCCAAATTACTTTACCTGATTTAGCATCGACTTTCCAAATTTGTCCGTTGTTGTAAAACGAGATTAAAAAATTACCGTCTTTATCATAATTTAGACTGTTGGCATGCATCCAGTCTTTTTTAGTTTTCAATAAAGCTTTGTCTTTCATTGGATCCAGATCATCAAAAACACTCCATTTCCAAATTTGTTTTCCTTTTTTGTCTAGAATTAGGATTCCATCACCATTTATAGTATCTCTCTTTTTTCCACCAATTGAAGATAAATCTGTG
Source organism: Flavobacterium sp. FlaQc-30 (assembly GCF_044005885.1). Taxonomy (NCBI): domain Bacteria; kingdom Pseudomonadati; phylum Bacteroidota; class Flavobacteriia; order Flavobacteriales; family Flavobacteriaceae; genus Flavobacterium; species Flavobacterium sp. FlaQc-30. The sequence continues at coordinate 72,916 of NZ_JBIPCO010000003.1, forward strand.
ATTCTTGTATCAACAAATAAAGTAACAATTTCATTTGCTGATTTTTTTATGATTTCATGGTGGATAACTTGTTTAAGATCACCTTGTCCTTTTTTAATATGTGTTAAAGTATCGCCTTGAAGGTTAATTTCTAGAATTTCGCTGCCATAACTTGTAGGTTCATCATTGGTTCCTAGAATGGAAAGTATAGTTTGCTCTTTTGTGAAATGAGTTACTTTAAAACCAGTATTTTCTACTGTATGATACCATCTAATATTTCCTTTGTAATCAACAATAAATGCTGTTCCAGGCGTTTCTCTTTTAGCCATAAGCATAAACCCTTTTTTGAAGTTTTGCGGTAAAAGCTCTGGTTTTGGAGAATTTGCTTTGAACTTTTTTTGCAGCCATTCCTGCAGTTTTCGTGATTTAAAATTGTACACTTTACTGCTGTCTTTTTCATTTCCTTGTACTGTAATTAATTTAAAATTATAATCGGTTTCAGGAATTATATTAAGAAGCACTAAAGAATGCGAAAGCCCTTTTTTTGAAATTGGAGAAATTATCTTGTTTTTAGTTCCATTTTTTGCAGTCCAATATTCGGCATATACCTGTACATCGTCATTCGTAGTAACATCGATTTGAATTTTCAATTCGTTGTTACTATGAGTCCCAATATTAATTTTTGTGATATAATTACCTTGTTTTTTGGAACAGCTTGCAAATGCAAGTATTACCAAAATAAAGCTCCATTTTAAAATTAGTTTTTTGATCATTATAAAGGCTTTTTTGAATGAAACAGAAAAGTGCTTTTTTGTATAAAAAAATCAAGAATAGACAGATTATTTAACTGTCTATTCCTGATTTAAAATTTATTTATTGCCTGTCAGCATTACTCAATTTTGGATTAAGATCAACTTGACTTTGTGGATAAGTATAATACTTGTTTTGCGGCATTTTGATTAACGCTGCTTCGCCAACTCTAAGATGATAAGCATTTACCAGAACATCATATTTGTTCATTCTAATCAAATCGGCACGACGTTTTCCTTCATAGAAAAGTTCCCATCCTCTTTCTTGTAAAATAGCATCTCTTAAAGAAGCTTGAGTATGTTCTGATAGAATTAATAGTTTTGCATGCGATCTTCCTTTTACTTGATTAATCAGATCTACAGCTTCAGCTGTTGGTCCGCTGATTTCGTTTAAGGCTTCAGCTCTGCTCAGTAATACATCTGCATAGCGTAAAATATTCACACTATGACCATCATAATAGGTTGTAGTTTCATCATCAGCATATTTTCTAGTCGCTACATCCGGCATATAAAGTACACCAGCAGGCGGCTGCGCGCCCAAAGTTGGTGCTTGCTTGTGCAATAAACCATCTGATCCCATAAACTCTGGAAAGAAACATTTTTTTCTATCATCTTCATTACCAAATGTATTAAAGAAATCCCAGTTTACAGTGTAATACTGCCATCTGTTTTGTACAACTGGATGATCTGTTGGTCCAAAATGGTTCAATAATTCTGTTCCGTTTACATTTGCATCACTAAGCGAAGAAAAGATGTTTTCTGAGCACCATTTGTTACTTTCTTTAAATAATCCTAAATATGACGGATAAAGACTGTACTGGTTCAAGTTCATTACTTGCTGCGTAAGTGTTGCTACTTTTTGCCAATCATGACTGCGCAGGTATAACTTTGCCAATAAAGTAAGTGCGGCGCCTTTTGTAGCACGTGCTACATCATTAGTACCATAAATTGGATTATTCTGGTAATTTAAAGGCAGTACATCTGCAGCTTCATTTAATTCTTTGATCAGGAAAGCATCTATTTCTTCTACTGACGAGGGAGCTATTTGTTCTAAATAACCAGGGTTTCCTAAATTAGCTTCTGTAATTAAAACTACAGGTCCCCAAGCATCCGTTAAATCCATATATGAAGAAGCTCTCAAAAATTTGGCTTCAGCAATAAATTGTGCCTTTTCGGCAGCAGTTATTCCAGACATTTTGGCGATATTAAAAATCGCATTATTTGCATTGGCAATCAATTTATACATCGCATTCCAGTCTTCTTGAAGCAATCCGTTACTAGAATTCCAAGTTCCTAGTGATAATTGTCCTGGATCTCCACCAAATTGGCAATGACCTAAATCTGTAGCAATATCTGTTAGAGCAAAGTGTCTTGTAGCCCAGTACGAAAAGTTATCGCCCACAGAAGGACCTTTTAGTCTGCCATAAACGGAATTGACTGCAGCAATAGCATCTGACTTTGTTTGATACCCATTGGTATTGGTCAAACTACTATATACCGTAGGTTCAAGATCCTGATTACAGGAAAATTGTACTCCAGCAGCTAGTAATAGTAATAATATTGTATGTTTTTTCATTTTAATAAATTTAAATGTTACTAAAAAAGCTTTTTAGACTAGTGAATAGTCACTTTTATGCCTAAAATAAACGTTCTAGAAGCTGGAAAAGAGTTAAAATCAATTCCTCCACCAATGTTTTGTGCAGTAGAGCTGCTTGTATGCCCATTTATTTCAGGATCGTTTCCAGAATAATTTGTAATAGTCAATAAATTCTGTCCTATGGCATACAATCTAATATTGTCTATAAATTTTACTTGTCTTAATGCACTTTCTGGAATAGAATATCCGATAGAAACATTTTTCAAACGAATGTAAGAGGCATCTTCAACAAATTTTGAATTTACATAACTGCCATAAGTACTTTTGTAGTAACCGTCTCTCGGAATATCTGTGTTTTCATTAGTTCCAGCTACCCAACGATTTAGAGCGTCAGTGCTTGTGCTGGATTCTCCTACCATTTTAGTCATGTTATAAACAGAATAATCAAAGGCTCCTTGGAAAAAGATGTTCATATCAAAATTTCCAAATCTAAAATCATTGTTGAAACCTGCGATATAATGCGGAGTAGAATTTCCTAAGTATGTTCTATCATCAGCAGTGATTTTTCCATCTCCCGTAAGATCTTCATATTTTGGATCTCCAGGTTTAGACAAAGGCTGCGGTGCATAAACTTCTCCAGTTTTGATTACGCCGGCATATTTAAATCCGTACAATACTCCCATTTCTTTTCCTGGCTCTAATCTTGTAAATTCTCTTCCAGAAACCGTTCCGCTTGGGTTAGAAGTATTAGTACTAATAATTTTAACATTATCAGCTAGAGATATAACTTCTTGTTTATTGTAAGCAACATTCAAGGAAGTTGTCCACAGAAATTTATCATTTCTATAGTTTGTAGTGGTAATTCCTAGTTCAATACCTTGGTTGTCAATAACTCCAGAGTTCATGGTTTGATTGTTAAAACCCCACCATCCGCCAACAGGCACTCTGATCAACGCATCTGTAGTTCTCTTTTTGTACACATCAATCGTTGCCGTTATTTTACTGTCTAAAAATCCCATGTCTAAACCTATGTTAGTTTGGGCTGTTTCTTCCCATTTTAAATTAGGATTTGGTAAGTTTTCAGGTTCATTGGCACCTACGAAACTATCAGGAGCAATTGTTGCACCCCAAGATTTTAATGTGTTCATGTACGCATAATCTCCAATACCGTCATTTCCTGTAATACCGTAACTTACTCTTAATTTAAGTTCTGAAACAGAATTTACTTTTTGCATAAAAGGTTCATTAGAGATTTTCCATGCAATAGCACCAGAAGGGAATGTTCCGTATTTATTATTTGGTCCAAAACGAGAAGAACCGTCTCTTCTCAGTGTAAATGAAGCTAAGTATTTATCGTTAAAGGCATAATTTAACCTTCCGAAGTAAGAAGTTAATTTTGTCTCCAATTTTTGTGTTTCTGGTTTCAAATACACTTCAGCACCTTGCAGGTTATAGTAAGTCAATACATCACTAGAAAATCCAGATCCAGAAGCTTTCATTCTTTCGTAAGTATCTTTTTGATTAGAAGTACCAATCATTGCTGTTATAGCATGCTGTTCTTTAATATTAAACTTATAAGTCAAATATTGTTCAGTACTCCATCTAAAATAAGTTTTATTTTCTTCAGAACCAGTTCCTTTCAAAGCAGCTCCTGCTGTTAATGTTCTTGGTGTATATTTTCCTTCAATATTTTCCTGCCATTCAGCGCCTGCGCCAAAATGATACGTTAAGCCTTTGATGATTTCATAGTCTAAAAACATATTACCGTTAACCATTCTATTGATAATATGATCTGTAGGCTCTAATAAAAGGGCTAGTGCGTTATCCTTACCTAAGTACTTATTGTAAGTTCCGTCAGCATTATAAATCGGGAGATTAGGGTAGGCAGTTTGAATTGAAAACATTGGCGATAGAATATTATCTCCAAAGTCACTATTGTTTCCTTCTGTTGCGGCACCATAAAAATTGGTACCCATATTTAATTTGCTGTTAAATCTTTTTTCGCCTCCCATTCTCACACTGTATCTTTCGAAATCAGTATTTTCAATGGCTCCGGTTTGTTTGATGTAATTTCCAGAAAGAAAAAATTTAGATGTTTGATCGCTTCCGCTAAAAGTAAGAGATCTGTTTAGTACTTCACCTGGGCGTGTTGCAGCATCAAACCAATTCGTATTCGCTACAGGAAGACTCGCTGGAAAAAGAGGAGGTCTTCCGTTTTCAAGTTGAATTGCATTTTGAATATCAACAAATTGCTGACCGGTTAGTAATGTAGGTTTATTAATGATGTTTTGAAAACCATCAGAAATCTCTGCTTCAACCTGCATTTTACCTAATTTTCCTTTTTTAGTCGTAATCAAGATTACACCATTTGCTCCTCTTGAACCATAAATAGCAGTAGAAGAAGCGTCTTTTAATATCTGAATGTTTTCAATATCGTTTGGACTGATAGAACCTCCTGAACTTGTAATAAAACCATCAACAACATATAATGGCCCATTTGAATTGTTAATAGAGTTTCCTCCTCTAATGACAACATTTGGAGTAGTTCCTGGAGCATAACTGTTTTGCTGTACTTGAACTCCAGAGGCACGACCTTGAAGAGCTTGTCCAACATTAGCAATAGTTCCTCCTAAATTTAAATTGTCTTTTCCAACAGAACTCACAGAACCAGTAAGGTCTTTTTTTCTGGCTTTTCCATATCCAATAACAACTTCCTCTAATTTTTGACCAGCTTCTTTCATGACAATTTTAAGAGGTGCACTTCCTATTGTTACCTCTTGGTCTTCCATACCAATGTATGTTATAACAAGTTTAGTAGCACTATCTGGAACTGTAATAGCAAAACTTCCGTCAACATCAGTTTGAACGCCCGTTTTGGTGCCTTTTATGGTTACGTTTACACCTGGCAAGGGAAGTCCGTTTTGATCTGTTACTTTACCCTTTACCGTTTTTTCAAAAAACAACGAAGTATTGGTTTTAGAAGACACACTTACAGAAGTCGCTGCCGAAGCTTGAAATGTGAAAACTAACAACGAAAGAATCGTGAGTTTAATTTCTTTCCCGGATAAATTGTTAATCCGAAAGTCTCTTGGTTTTTTTTGGGTTAATAATTTCATACTCTTAATTGGTTTTTTTGGTTAATAAAAATTGTGTTTTTTGTTTTGTAGGTTTTCTTTTCTTTTTACTTGGTTTTAAATTTAGGTTTCCTCTTTTTTTGAATTATAATTGAGTCGTTTTTCGTCTATAAATACACCCTTTATTTTTGACCTAATTTTAGCGTTTTTACTCGTTTTTGGTCATTTTTATAAGAGTTAAAAATGCTTAAAAAAGACTTTAATTAACTTATTTTTAAGATTATTATATAACGAAACTATCGATTATATTTTTACTAAACAAGAAAAAACATAAAAAATGTGCTCGAACACATAAAAAAAATGTTCTCGAGCACATAAAATTACATAAAACATTTTTTTTTACTTAAAAAGATAGAATATCTACAAATTAAGCAGCGATTAAAAAGATCAGCAAATTTGAGGGTTTTTTACTTGAAATGGTTGTTTGTGGCTATTGTTGGTGTTGTTTTATTAAAACTTTATGAAATTCGTAATGATAATATAGGTCAAATGATAATTCATCAGGCTTTTCTTATTGCTTTAAAACAATTTTAGGCAATTTTATTTTTATTTGAGTTGTGTTTTTTTTCTTGAATTTTAAACTACTTTAGTAATCTCGAAAAAAGCAAAAAAAAATGACCTTTTTTGTGTCATTTTCTATTTTTGAAGAAATAAAAAATTAACAAATTTTAAGAAATATAATTGTGAAAGAATATCAAGTAATTTTAGTAGAGAAACAAGAGCAAAATTCTGATGAAATTTTAGATTTTAAGACCTGGGAAAAAGCAAACTGTTTGACTGATTTTTGTTCTCCTTGGAAAAGTGATTCTATTTCTAAAATTGAATTTAGAGCTTGCTGGGATCTTGAAAATCTCTTTTTTAATTTTAGAGTTTTTGATACTGATGTTTATATTGATAAAAAAGATGATAGTATTGATAGTATCGGAAACTCAGATAGAGTAGAGCTCTTTTTTAGAAAAGATGAGAAATTAAGTCCTTATTATTGTCTCGAAATGGATGCTGAAACAAGAACTATGGATTTTGAGGCTTACCCAGACAGAAAATTTGATTTTAATTGGAATTGGCCAAAAGATAATTTACACTTAAAAGCTTTAAAAGATGAAAAGTCTTTTACCGTGGAAGGTAAGATTAGTATAAAATCACTTGAAGAATTAGATTTGATTCAAAATAACGTAATTGAAACCGGTGTGTACCGAGCTAAATTTTCTAAAGCAGGAAATGGAGCATACGAGCCAACCTGGATTTCATGGGTAAATCCAAATACCGAAACGCCTAATTTTCACATTGCTTCTTCTTTTGGCAGATTTATTTTGATGAAATAGGTTTTTATGAAAAAAAGGTCCAAAGGTTCAAAGAGGCAGAGGTTCAGAGGTTTTAATAAAAAAAAACTAATCTGCTAAATTTGCGTGCCATTTTTGGTTTGCAGATTTAGCAGATTAGACTTTTAGTGTATATATGATTTCAAAAAAAAACGTAGTGTCTTCGCAACAAAACGGATTAAGCGTAAAACGAAGCATTTTCGACATTAATAATATCGATAGGCAGTAAAATAGTTTCAGGAATATCTTTTCTAAATAAAAAGTGTTCGACTAAAGTGCTGACACCTAAATAAGCTTGTCTTTTTTGATTTTGATGAATTAAAAAATGAACTAATCCTTGATTCAAGAAGTTTACATTCTTTTCAATTAAATCATAACCAATAATTGCGATTTTTTTATCTTTTGTAGAAGTCAATAGAGAAGCTATTTGATACGCTTTAGAAGTCGTGATAAAAATACCGCTCAAATTAGGATTCTCCTCTAAAAAAGCGGTGAATTTAGTCTCGATGTTAGAGTGTTTTAATTTTAAAGTCGTTAAATTGAAATCAGAAAGATTTTTCTCTTCAAAATAATTTCTAAAACCTTGCTCCTTTTTCTGCATGTGAACTGCATTTTTAAGGCTCTCGTCAATATGTATAATTGCAATTTGACCTTTTGGCAAAATCAAATTCATTAAACTAGCAGCAACACGACCGCTTTTGTACAAATCTTGCCCAACAAAACTCTTGATAGAAGAAGATTCAACCTGGTTATTAAAAGTATTAACCATAATATTCAATTCGTCGTACTGTTTAATAATTTCAAGAGTTTCTTTATGAAATAAAGGCGCTATTAAAACAGCATCAGGCGATTGATTGATAATTTTTTCGTTAGTGCTTAAAAATGATTTAGTACTTTCTGGATTAAAATAGTGCGTTTCAATAATAACGCTGTAAGCCTTAAACTCGGTTTTTGCATCTTGAATACCATTTACACATGGCAGCCAGTACGGATCTATTTCTGGATCAGGCAGCAAAACACAAATACGATAAATCTTATTGTTTTTTAAATTGCGAGCAATTAAGTTAGGTTCATAGTTAATCACATTCAAAACCTCGTTTATTTTGTCAAGTGCTGTAGGAGAAACCTTCCCTCTGTTATGCAAGACTCTGTCAACAGTTCCTTTAGAAACTCCTGCCATTTTTGCAATATCCTTAATTGTGTACTTTTTATCCATATAAGCAAATATAGAAACTTTGATTTGATTATTTAAAATAGCACTTCATAATTATTTAGTGTGCTCGAGGACATTTTTAAAGTGTGTTCGAGCACATTTTTTTAATTTTACTTGTTTTATAAAAATATAATCGATAGTTTCGTGGAGTTAAAATTGAAAATCAAAAAAATATCCATAACCAAGAAATCATTATAAACTATTGTTATATAATGATTTAATGACTCTTTTTAAATGAAAAAAATTACTTCATTAGCCCCAGGTCGGACATGTCTCTTTGGAGATCATCAAGATTATTTAGGATTGCCTGTTATTGCCTGTGCAATAGATCGAAATATAAAACTAACCGCAGAACAAAATAACTCCAATACTTTTGTTCTAAACATGATCGACATTGATGAAGTTAGAACCATTGATATTAACGCTGCTTTTGAGAAACTAGAGCCTCGTGATTATTTTGCTTCATCACTGCGCGTACTGCGCAGATACGGTTGTGTGCCAAACACAGGTTATAATATTACAATTACCGGCGATATTCCAATAAACTCTGGAACATCAAGTTCGTCAGCCTTATTGATGGCTTGGATTCGTTTTTTAATCGATGCCTTTGGAATTGATCATGAAGTGACTCCTGAATTCCTGTCGAAATTGGGATATGAATCTGAAGTTTTAGAACATGGAGAACCGGGCGGAATGATGGATCATTTTAGTATTGGAGTAGGAAACATCGTGTATATTAATACAAAACAACCTTTTTCTTATAGAATTATTGGAACAGGATTAAAAGGCTTAATCACGGGAGTTTCGGGAGTTCCTAAAGAAACAATTGGTTTGATCGGAGAAATAAAAGGAAATGCATTGATGTCAATAGGTATTGTCAAACAAAATTTCCCAGATTTTGATCTGCATGCCTCAAAAATTGAAGATTTTGATCGCTATCGAAATTGTCTGCCAGATCGTTTAATTCCGTTTTTTGAAGCTGCTCTTAAAAATTATCACTATACAAAAGAAGCTTTAAAAGAGTTTGAAAAACCAGTTTTAGATCTTAAAAAAATTGGAGAATTAATGAATCAGCATCACGAAGTTTTACGTGATTTATTAAAAATTACAGTTCCTCGAATTGATGCTATGATTAATGCTGCCTTGAGAGCTGGTGCTTACGGAGCTAAAATTGTAGGTTCTGGCGGCGGCGGAAGTATTGTGGTAATTGCAGATCCGCAAATTGAAGACTCAGTAATCAAAGCTATTTTAGACGCTGGAGCACAGGAGGCATATGCTGTAAATGTAGATCCGGGAGTAAGAACTATAGAAAACATTGAAATTTAAAAAATAAGTATGCACAACAATTTAGTTATTCTTGCGGGCGGAGCATCATCCCGTATGAAAAAAGAAGCAGTTTTAGATAATTTATCACCCGAAGAAATAGCGCAAGCCAATGAAAGAAGTAAAGGTCTAATAGGAGTTGGTTCAAGCGGAAGACCTTTATTAGATTATCTTTTATTAAATGCAAAAAAAGCAGGTTATACCAATATCTATATTATTATAGGAGAACAGGGAGAGTTATTTAAAGAGTTTTACGGAAGTAAAAATGTAGATAATGATTTTCATGGACTCAATATTTCATTTGCAGTACAATATATTCCTGAAGGAAGAGTAAAACCATTTGGCACTGCTGATGCTTTGTTTCAAGCCGTAATGCAGTTTCCTGAGTTAAACCTGCAAGAATATTCAGTTTGCAACAGCGATAATTTATATTCAGCAGAAGCCTTGCGAGCACTTCGTGAAACAAATAGTCCAAATGCATTTATCAGTTACGATCGTGATGCGCTCGATTTTCCGCTTGAAAGAATTTCGCGTTTTGCAATCGCTAAATTAGACGAGAATAATCAGTTATTGGATATTCTAGAGAAACCAACAGCAGCCGATTTAGAAAATTATAAAGACGTTGATGGAAAAATAAGAGTAAGTATGAATGCTTTTAAATTTAACGGAAGTACTTTGTATACACATCTTAAAAATTGTCCGGTAAATCCAGAACGCGATGAAAAAGAGCTTCCTACAGTGCTTTTGAACTCAGTAAAAGAAAACCCTGGAACAACATTAGGAATTCCATTTTCAGAACATGTTCCCGATTTAACCGCAAAAGAAGATATTGCAGAAGTAAAAGAATATCTTAAAAAGTATTACCCAGTTTTGAACTGGGAATAAAAATTAACAAAAAATTTATATCTAATTTAGGGCAGAATACAACATATTAGATTACTTTTGCAATGCAAAAAAAATGCATAAAAATGCATAAAATACGCATACCGATTGTGAGTGTTGGTACTAAATTTAGGTTGAAAATAAAAAAACTATTAACTATCAACCCAAAAGTATTATGTCAAACATTGAAAGCGCCATACAAATAAACAAAAGGAGTGCAATTATTCCAATGGTCATTCTGACCGCTTTGTTTTTTATTCTCGGATTTGTAACGTGGTTAAACGGACCACTAATTCCGTTTTTTGAATTAGCTTGCGAATTAACCTCTTCTCAAGCGTATTTTGTAACTTTTGCTTTCTACATTGCCTATTTTGTAATGGCAGTTCCATCCTCTTGGGTAATCGAAAAAGTAGGTTATAAAAATGGTATTTCATTAGGATTACTTATCATAGCCGCTGGAGCATTTATGTTTTACCCAGCTGCAGAAAGCAGAACTTTCTTATTGTTTTTGATCGCTTTATTTATCATGGGAACTGGTTTGGCTATATTACAAACAGCAGCAAACCCGTATGTAGTTGTAATAGGACCTAGAGAAAGTGCTGCTGCAAGAATTAGTGTTTTAGGAATTGCAAATAAGATGGCCGGATTTGTTGCGCCAATTATATTAACAGCTTTAGTGTTGTCAAACATGCAGGACTTTACTGCAGATAAAATTGCGCTGTTGGATTCAGCTTCAAAAGCAAACGCTTTAAATGCTTTAGCTTTGCAATTACAGACACCGTATATTTATATGGGGCTAATTATTGTGGTTCTTGCAATATTGGTAAAATTATCACCGCTTCCTGAAATTGATTTGGATGAAGATGGAAATATAACAAATTTGAGTATTTTTAAGCAAATTAAAAACGCATTTAAACGCCCACAATTAGTATTAGGAGTTGTAACTTTGATGCTTTATTTAGCAGCCGAAGTTTTAGCCGGAGATTCTATAGGAGGTTTCGGAAAACAATTGGGAGTTTATGGTGATGATGGGAATTTTTATTTAAAATTAACTTCATTTACAATGTCGGCAATGGTTGTGGGATATATTTTAGGAATATCACTAATCCCAAAATACCTTTCTCAGGTAACTGCTTTAAAAGCTTCAGGAGTTTTAGGTATAATTTTGGTTTTAGCAATCGTTTTGATCTCGCCAAATATAATGGTACAATTGCCGGGAGTTCCAAATTTGCCAGTTGTAATACTTTTAGTAGCATTACTAGGTTTGGCAAATGCACTTTGCTGGCCTGCAATTTGGCCAATGGCGCTTGAAGATCTAGGCGGATATACAAAAATAGGAAGTGCCATTTTGATTATGGGTATCATTGGCGGTGCAATCTTTCCTTTGTTTTACGGTCTGATTACAGAAACTATAAACGCATCAAATATCGCAGATGGAACGCAGGCGGTTTCTAAAAGCGGAAACCAAATTGCTTATTTAATGCTGCTGCCATCTTATTTAATGATTCTTTTTTATGCAGTAAAAGGTCATAAATATAGAAGTTGGTGAATAATGAGAAATTATAATAAACTACTATATCATGTTAAAAAGTAAAATCGACAAAGCAACAGGTTTCGAAAAGCGATTCGAAAACATCAACACAGTTGTTTTTGAAAATTCGAACGAAGCTTCAAAAGCAGTTGCTCAAGAAATTGCAGCTTTAATTCAATCGAAACAAAAAGAAAATCAACCTTGTATTCTAGGTCTTGCAACAGGTTCTTCTCCAAAAGGACTTTATGCTGAACTAGTTCGATTGCATAAAGAGGAAGGCTTGAGTTTTAAAAACGTAATCAGTTTCAACTTAGATGAATATTACCCGATGGAACCAAATTCTATCAATAGTTATGTTCGTTTTATGAAAGAATTACTTTTTGATCATGTCGATATTTTACCAGAGAACGCCCATGTTCCTGATGGACTTTTAACTAAAGAACAAATTGCTGACTATTGCCACGAATACGAAGCAAAAATTGAAGCTTTAGGCGGAATCGATTTACAGATTTTAGGAATTGGAGGAAACGGACATATCGGTTTTAACGAATCAGGTTCGCTTCAAAACTCTAAAACACGTTTAGTAGCTTTAGATCATATTACTAGAGTAGCGGCAAGTAAAGACTTTTTTGGATTGAACAATACACCAAGAACTGCAATTACGCTTGGAGTTAAAAAAATCATGGAAGCCAAAAGAGTTATCTTACTAGCTTGGGGTGAAGGAAAAGCAAATATTGTAAAAAGATCAGTTGAAGACGAAGTTACAAATCGTGTTCCAGCTTCTTTCTTGCAAGAACACAATAATGCCGTTTTTATTTTAGATAAAGAAGCATCTTCAAAACTTACAAGAATCAACAAACCTTGGCTTGTTGAGAAAATTGAATGGACTGATAAATTAACAAGAAAAGCAGTTTTAGGATTGGCATTAGATCTTAAAAAACCAATTTTAATGCTTACTGATGCTGATTATATCGAGAACGGAATGAGCGATTTATTAGCTGATTCAGGTCCGGCATACGATACTAATATTAAGATTTTTAATAAATTACAAAATACAATTACAGGCTGGCCAGGCGGGAAACCAAATTCAGATGATGCAAATCGTCCTGAAAGAGCAGAGCCTGCTAAAAAACGTGTCTTGATTTTCAGCCCGCATCCAGATGATGACATCATTAGTATGGGAGGAACTTTCATGCGTTTGCAAGAGCAAGGACATGAAGTACACGTAGCATATCAAACTTCTGGAAATATTGCTGTTGCTGATGATGAAGCACTGCGTTTTGCTAGATTCGTAATTGATTACAACGAAAAATTCGGAATCAAAAGCGAAGAGGCTGATAACATCTACAAAAAAGCACAAACATTCTTAGAGAATAAAAAGAATAGTGAAATTGATATTCCTGAAGTACGTTACATTAAAGGATTGATCAGAAAAGGTGAGGCGAGAGCAACAAGTCATTTTGTTGGATTGCCAGACGAGCAGATTCATTTCATGGAACTTCCGTTTTATGAAACAGGAACAATTGAGAAAAAACCAATTGGGCAGGAAGACATTCAGTTAACAATGGATTTAATTGAAAAAATTAAACCGCACCAAATCTATGCAGCAGGAGATTTAGCAGATCCACACGGAACACACAAAGTTTGTTTAGATGCTATTTTTGAAGCAGTAAAAGCTTTAAAACCAAAATCATTCATGGATGACTGTTGGTTATGGTTATACCGCGGAGCTTGGCAGGAATGGGGAATTGACGAGGTTGAAATGGCCGTACCAATGAGTCCAGACCAAGTTTTAGCTAAACGTCACGGAATCTTTAAACACCAATCTCAAAAAGACGGTGTTGTTTTTCAAGGAACAGATGCTAGAGAGTTCTGGCAGAGAGCCGAAGACAGAAATGCAGAAACAGCAGCTTTGTATCACCAATTAGGTTTGGCTACTTATGCAGCTATGGAAGCTTTTGTGAGATGGCATTACTAAGATGCTAAGGCACTAAGGTTCTGAGGCACTAAGATTAAGTTTTTATTCGCCACTAATTCACGAATTGTACTCAACTTAATTCGTGAATTCGTGGCGAAAATTTTTTAAAATCTTCTATCTCGATAGTTGTCGGGAGTAGTGGAATAATAAAAAATAATAATAGCTTTGTACAAAATAGAAGCAAGAAAGAGAATGAATCTATATTCTCTTCTCTTGCTTCTTTCTTCTTAAAAAAAATGGAACAAGACAAAAAACTTCTCATAAAATTAGCCCATACCAAAATGCCTTTCGGAAAATACGAAGGTCGTTTTTTAATAGATTTACCTGAATATTATGTGGTTTGGTATCATAATAAAGGATTTCCAAAAGGAGAATTAGGGCAGCAATTACAGCTTATTTACGAATTGAAGTTAAACGGGTTAGAAGAACTGATTCGAAATATAAAGAAGCAGTATCCTAAGTCATTAAAATAAAATTTAATTTTTCAAAATCTCATCAAGTACGATGAGATTTTTTTGTTTTGGAATAATATTAATTGTCATTTTAAAACTTCTTTTGATTTGGTTCATTATGGTTTTTGTTTAATAAAATAAGAAAAAAAATACATTTATTGTTTTTTATATCCAAAAAAAGTATATGTTTGTAGGAATTAACTTTTATTTGATATTGTATGAGAACTAGAAAGGTAAATTTTTCAGAATTAGAAAATAATATGAAAAGAGAAGAAAGAAGGAATATTCTTGGAGGTGGTGCTAATAAACTGGATCAATTAGGACCTTCAGATGATACGGATTTTGATTATTCTAGTGGTGGCAGCGGCTTTGGGATGACTGGATTTGGACAAGGTCCTTTTGTTAGCGGAAGTGCTAATAATTTTTCCCAATTAGGTTCTTATGGAAGTTCTTCTTATAATAACTCATCATATACTGGAGGTTCTTATGGAGGAGGTTCATATGGAGGAAGCAGTTCAGGAAGTAATTACAATGCAGGTTGGAGTTTTACTAATAATGGTTTAACAACAAATGATCCATATGCTATTGATCGTTATTTGACTTTTGCTTTTAAAAATAATGGTATGCTTTCTGGTGATCAGGCACTCACTTTTATTTTAAATGAAACAACCCTCGCAGGGCAGCAGCAAAATAATATTCAGTTGTATGGTACGATATTAGATAATGTAAATGTACAAAACAACTATAAAGGACCAAGTACTATACCTATAGGGACAGTAATTGATAATGTGACACTTTTTATAAACAATTCCGGTGTAACAAGTGATACTTATAGTAATGGGGCTTCGACGCCAACTTCGTTGGGTATGGCTATTCATGGAAGCGCTTTTAAGCCCACGGCTCTTGAAGCTGCATACCTGTCTAAAGCTGTTTATGGAGATGCAGTAACTGAAAAAGATCTTAATGGTTGGGAAGTTTCAAAAATTGCAACTGGTTTAAGTTACAATAATCTAGGTTCTGGTTTTAGATCACAATTGTATGAAAAGACAATAAACGGAAAAAAGCAATATTGTTATGTAACTGCAGGGACAGAAAGCAGTGTAGCAGATGTAGCTGCTGATGTGATTCAACAGGCAGGAATTTCGTTGCAATATCAAGAATCTGTAAATAATGCAAAGGCACTAAAAGCCCTATTTGGAGATGCTTTGTCTTTTGCAGGTCATTCATTAGGAGGGGGATTGGCGGAAGCCAATGCTCGTGCTACGGGAGAAAGTGCAACGACTTTTAATGCAGCAGGCTTAAGTTATTCAACAGCAATAGTTTTAGGAATTGGATTTATTTCTGATACTAATGCATATATAATGACTACAGATCCACTAAATGCATTGCAATCATCTAGTTTATTATTGCCGACTGCGGGAGGTGAAAAACATTTTTTATCGCCGACAAATACAGCA
The DNA here is from genome assembly GCF_044005885.1 of Flavobacterium sp. FlaQc-30. Taxonomy (NCBI): domain Bacteria; kingdom Pseudomonadati; phylum Bacteroidota; class Flavobacteriia; order Flavobacteriales; family Flavobacteriaceae; genus Flavobacterium; species Flavobacterium sp. FlaQc-30. The sequence goes on from NZ_JBIPCO010000003.1 coordinate 88,590, forward strand.
GGAACAATAAATGGGCATAGTATTGATTCTGTGATTGAATCACTTAAAAAGAATCCATAATATTTTATATGATGATAAAAAGGTTGAGTTTTTTGATGTTAATTATTCTTGCATCATGTAATTGTGTTGAAACACATTTAACAGATGAAGAGCGTATATGGTTCAAAGCATATGAAAAAGGGCAAATCATAGTTTTTAAAAGTAATTTAGGTAATATTGATACTTTAGTTGTAACTAATAAAACTGAAATATTTGGAAATAAAGAATGTAACTGGTATGAAATTGGAACAATACAGAATAATATAATCAATATCGATTTAAAATCTAAAATTTGTAGGAATGAGCCCTATTGTACAGGTGGGATTTCAATTAGTAAAGATAAACAGGATGAAAAAAGTTTTCCTAGTTTTAGCTTTTTAGGTTTGATGTATTCTAAAATATATCAAACAGAAGAGCCTATAATGAAATCTGTAAAATTGACTTCTAATAATAAAACATATCCCTATGCTTTATATTTCGAGGATAAAGTGAATGCAAATAATTTTGGAAATAATTATTTAAAATCTTTTTATTGGGATAAAAAAGAGGGCTTGATTAGATATGAATCTCATGAGGGGGAGATTTTTGAATTGTTAAAAATTACAAAATGATTGTTCTAAAAAGAAGAATAATTGTTTTAGTCATTATTCTGTTTTCTATTGTCATAAATTCTTGTGGTAAATGTGTAGAAACCAACCTGACAAAAGAAGAACGTGCGTGGTTCTCTGTTTATGAAAAAGGACAAACAATAGTTTTTAAAAGTAACTTAGGTAATATTGATTCTCTTTTAGTAACGGATAAAATGGAAACTTTTGGGAATAAAGATTGTAACTGGTTTGAAATAGGGACTATTCAGAATAATATGTTAAATATTAATTTAAGGTCAAAGGTTTGTAAAAATAAAGATTTCTGTGAAGCGATTATAATGATTAGTAAAGATCAACCAAATCAAGAAGCGCTACCTTTTTTTAGAATTTTTGGGTTAGAATTCTCCCTTAACTCAGGATCAAATAAAATGATAACTAAAAAAGTAAATTTTGATTATGTAGAACTTGAATATTCAGATGTTTGTTATTTTGAAGATAACTTAAATTGCAATAGTTATGGCAGTAATTTTTTGAAATCTTTTTGTTGGGATAAAAAAGGCTGGCTTGATTCGCTATGATATGGTTGATGGAGAAGTTTTTGAGTTGTTAAAAATTGTGAAATGATTATTCAGAAAAGAGGAGTAGTTGCTGGTGCTGATAATGCGTTGATAGAGATGTACACTGTAGCTTCAAATCACTGGGTTGATTATATGAGATCTATACAACAATAAAACATATGAAATATAAATATGAAGATTGGATAATGCATTTTTGTTTAGTATTAGTATATGTAATTTTTTGGTTAATAATGCTAATTAAAGTTCATAATCCAAAGGATTTCAGTAAGAAAAACAGCTATTCAAAGAGTTTGTCTGTAAGGTTTTATATAGCTACAACAATTATTATGCTCGGTCTGATTTTTTTGTTAATAAAAGATTTTATAAGGTTATATAATCAATAATGATAATTTCTGCACATTATATTCTGTAGACAAAAAAATATAAAGATTTAGTAGTTGAAGCGTTTAAAAAGAATTTATAATAATTTAAGATAAAAAGACATGAAATTTTATATTCTTTTTTTAAGCTTTCTGATTATTTCTTGTAATAAGAAAAGTATAGATACTACAAAAACGACAAATTCTGCAAGTTATTTTAGAGAAAAATTATACAATAAAAAATTAATGGATAGTCTAGATAATTTAGCCTTAAATAATGGAGATACCATTGCATATAATGAATTAAAGGGTATATACTATGTTGGAGAGCAAAAGTTTACAGGTTTCTTATATCATGCGATGATAATGTCTAACAAATACAATTATAAGAAAGCTTCATTTGATGTTTATGATATTCTTACTTCTAATAATAAAATTTTAGATCGAAAAACAAAAGAGTTGGCAAATGAATACTTATCAAAAAGTAAAAAATAAGCTTCTGTTGTGAGATGAACTGGATACAAATGGCGATAATTTAGGAGGTCATAGCTTAGGTACGATGATAGCAGCCTTAAAAGTAGTTCCAAACCCAAGGTAAGATGAAAAATAATATATTTTGGATTTTAATTTTATTTCTGCTGCTTTTAAATTCTTGTGGTAAATGCATAGAAACAAACTTGACCAATGAAGAGAAAGAATGGTTTTCAGTTTATGAAAAAGGACAAACTATGATTTTTAAAAGTAATTTAGGTCATTTGGATACTCTTGTAGTTGCCGAAAAAGTAAAACAACATAACAATAGTGATTGTAATTATTATGGAATAGGTCCAATGCAACCTGAAATAATGTTTATTACTTTTAAGTTAAAAAACTGTAATAATGAATCATATTGTGAGGGAGGAATTTTTATAAGTAAAGACGAAGCAGATAAAATTTTTAATCCTAGTTTTAGGCTTTTTGGTTTGTCTTATTCACAAGCATTTGCAAATTTACTTTCCAAAGAAACGTGGTGTGTACTAAAAACAACTAAAAGAAAATATACAAACGTATATGTTTTTGAAGATGGAATAAATGCGAAAAGCTTTGGAAGAGGATATCTAAAATCTTTTTATTGGGATAAAAAGGAAGGGTTGATCCGTTATGATACAAGTGAAGGAGAGATTTTTGAATTACTAAAGAAATAAGATACATAAATGTTCAATTTTCCTCACGAGTACCAGCTGGATGCAAAAGATTGTGGGCCTACTTGTATAAAAATAATTGCTAAATATTACGGCAGGTTTTACAGCCTGCCTTTTTTACGCGATTTATGCGGCATTACTAGAGAAGGAGTTAGTTTTTTAGATTTAAGTGATGCCTGCGAAAAAATAAGTCTGCGTACTAAGAGTATTAAGACAGATTTTAATACCTTAAAAACAATTCCACTGCCATGTATTATACACTGGCAGGATAATCATTTTATTGTAGTTTACAAAATAAATCATAAGCAAGTATTTGTTTCAGATCCTGCAAAGGGTTTATTGAAATACTCTCATGAAAATTTTAAAAATGGCTGGCTGAAAGAATCTAAAACCGGAGCAGTTTTAGCAATAGAGCCAATGGCTGATTTTAAACAGCGTTCAATAAATGATAAAATTGAAAGACGAAAAACATTTGAAAATTTCTTAGGTTATTTTACCCCTTACAAAAAAAGTTTTATAAACTTATTTGTGGTAATGCTGATCGTAACAGTTTTACAGGCATTTTTGCCTTTTATTTCAAAAGCCGTTATAGATGTTGGAATTCAGACTAACGATTTAGATTTTATTGATCTTGTTCTAATTGCTAATATCACAATCATTGTCAGTATTCTGCTAAGCAATATGATACGTGATTGGATCTTGCTTCATCTTACCTCAAGAATCAATATTTCATTAATATCAGACTATCTAATTAAATTAATGAAACTGCCAATTACTTTCTTCGAGAATAAATTAATTGGAGATATTTTACAGCGAGCACAAGATCATGAACGTATTCGTGATTTTATAATGAATAATTCTCTTAATTTTATTTTTTCCATTTTAACCTTTTTCATTTTTGGAATTATTTTGTTTATATACAGCCCTATTTTATGTTTGATTTATGTCATTGGGAGTATATTATTTATTAGCTGGGTCTTATTCTTTTTGAGATTTAGAAAAAAACTGGATTGGGAGTATTTTGATGTTCATACTAAAAATCAAAGTTATTGGGTAGAAACAATAGGAAGTATTCAGGATATTAAAATCAATAATTACGAAAAGCAGAAAAGATGGAAATGGGAAGCTTTGCAGGTTCAATTGTTTAAAATTGATCAAAAGATATTACGAATTACAAATGCCCAAAATCTGGGAGCACAATTTATCAATCAATTAACCAATTTGGTAATTACCTTTTATTGCGCAAAATCTGTAATCAAAGGCGATATAACTTTTGGGGTAATGATCTCTACTCAATTTATAATTGGAATGTTAAATGGACCCGTTATGCAGTTTATTTCTTTTATACAATCAGGGCAATATGCTAAGATAAGTTTCTTACGCTTAAATGAAATTCATGAATTGGAGAACGAAGAAGAAAATGATATTAATAATAATATAAAACTGCCAGAGAATAAAAGTTTGTTTTTAAGAAATGTAAGTTTTCAGTATAGTCGTAATGGTGATTATATTTTAAGTAATCTATCGCTCATGATTCCTGAAGGTAAGGTTACTGCAATTGTTGGTGACAGCGGAAGCGGAAAAACCACTTTGTTGAAATTAATTCTAAGATTGTACAAACCTACTCATGGAGAACTTTCGATGGGAAATTTAAATATCCAGAATATTAATTTAAAACAGTGGAGAGAAAGTTGTGGTGCAGTAATGCAGGATGGTAAGATTTTTAGTGATACTATTCAAAATAATATTGTTTTAGACGATGAAAATATTGATTATGAAAGATTGAAAAAAGCAGTAACAGCTGCAAACATAGCAACTGAAATTGAAGCAATGCCAAAAGGGTATCAAACAATGATGGGAGAAAATGGAAGAGGCCTGAGTGGCGGACAAAAACAGCGTGTTCTTATTGCAAGAGCTTTGTATAAAGATCCCGATTATCTGTTTTTTGATGAAGCAACTAATTCACTTGATGTCATTAATGAACAAAAAATTGTTGTTGCATTGGAAGAAATATTTAAAAATAAAACTGTAATTGTTGTAGCGCATAGATTAAGTACAATTCGCAAAGCAGATCAAATTATAGTATTGAAAAATGGATATATCACCGAAATAGGAAATCATGATATGTTAATGACTCGCGAAAACGGGCACTATTATCAATTAGTTAAAACGCAAATGGGAGATACGGTAAATGGCTAGTAAAGGATTTCATAAAACACTTAATGAAAATAGAACTGAAGAAGCTGCTTCAATAATCGAAAGAATGCCAACTAAATTTGGTACAACAATCAGCGGAATTGTTATTGGATTGGTTTTGCTTTTGCTTCTCTTTGGCTGGTTAATTAAATATCCATCAATTTTATCCGGGCAGATTGTTATCAATACACAACAAGCTCCAGTAAAGCTGATTGCTTCGACTTCGGGAAATATCATTTTATTAAAAAACAAATCAGGAGTAAAAGTAAATGCAGGAACATATTTAGCGTATATAAAGAATGAAGCAAATTTAAATGATGTTCAATTATTAGATAAGTTGCTCTTTAAGACTAATATTCACCAGATTACTTACAATGAACATCGTCATTTGTTTCCTGAAAATTTATCTTTGGGTGAAATAAACAACAAATATTTTAATTTTTTAAATTCACTATATCAATATTTAGATTACTCAGTACAACAGCCTTATGAGTTTCAAAAGCAGATAAATCAAAAGTTATTGGAGTTACAGCAAAGTAAGTTTTCTCAATTAAAAAGCGATTTTAAAAATCAAGAAATCAAATACAAAATATCGCAGAGTCTTTTCAAAAAGGATTCGATATTGTTTGAGAAAGAGGTAACTTCAAAAGCAGATATTGAGCGATCTATTATTGCAAAAGCCAATAGTATTTTGGACTACAATGCTATTGACAAAGAAATTAATAATACAAATTATCAAATAAAAGAAACTCAAAACAAAAGCCAAGTTATCGCAATTGAAAAAGCGGTAAAAGAAAGAGAACTAGTTGTTAATTTGTTCAACAGTTACTATGATTTAATAGATGCCGTAAAAAAATGGGAACGTACTTATGTTTTTGTCTCTCCTATTAATGGTAAAGTCGATTTTTTGAATTTTATTAAAAGTAACGACTATATTCAATCGGGACAAGAATTGTTTAAAATCGTGCCAGACAATAATGAATTAATAGGTCAGGTTAATTTACCAGAAAATGGTGCAGGAAAAGTAAAGGCTGGGCAAGGTGTAATTATTAAGTTGAATAATTATCCGTATAATGAGTATGGCTCAATAAAAGGAAAGGTGAAAAGGATTTCACTTGCAACAAATCAACAAACGCTTTCAGATAACCAGAATAAAATCAATTCTTATCTTGTAGATGTTATTCTGCCATCAGGTTTGAAAACCAATTATGGGGTAGAATTAAACTTTCATGCCGAAGCAAAAGGAACTGCAGAAATTGTTACGGAAGATAGAAGATTAATAGAACGATTTTTTGATAATTTGAGATATAAATTGAAATAGTCTTTGTTAATTTGGAAATGAAAAGAGTTATTTTAAAAAAAATAGACAAGTGAAAATATCAGTTTTTAAATTAAAGCAAAGAAATGTTGGAAATTTTTTAAAGTTGCATTTATTTGTTATTTTGTTTACTCAAAGTTCTTTTTCTCAGACTAGTGATGAAAAGAAAATTATGATTGATGGCGAAAAAGCTTTTTCAGAAAATAACTTTACATTAGCAAAAGATATTTATTCACAAGCAGTAAAGCTTGATGAGAAAAATAGAAATTTTTGGTATAATCTAGCCGCTTCTGAGCTAGCGTTGGGAGAGCGCGAAAATGCCTGCGAACATTTTTATCAGGCTTATTTATTGAATGACGGAGAAGCATTAAAGGCAATAAAAGAAAATTGCCCGAATTTTAGAAATGGTTCAATCATGTCAGTAAACGATGTTGACGAAAAGCCTAAATTTATCTATAAAGATAAAGAGTATTTACTTTGTGAAAAAGGAGTGTTAAGTTCAAAATTCGTTAATTATATCGCAAAGGAATTAAGGAATTCTAAGATACTAGGGAAGAAAGCAGTAGGTCGAAAGGTATATGTACAAATAGGAATAAGTAAGGCTGATGCTTTAAATATAGAAGTGCTTAAAGTTACAGGAAATCAGGAAGATGTTTCAGCTATCAAAGATGAGGTTATGTCTGTTTTTAAAAATTCGGCCAGCTATATTTCAGCTAAAAATAAAGGTGTAAATGTAGATTTATGGGAAAAATGGGCTATTCCATTAAGTTTTTAGAATAGTACTTTCGTTTCATGAAAAAAGCAAGCTTTATTAAAATCGAATTTTATAGAAAAATAAACTACACAATATCTTTTTAGAGATAATCCTCAAAAAAATCTCTAATAAAAAGTTAAAATTATCGATTACAAAACCAAGTAATCGTTCTGTTTAAAAATTTGCAAATTATCTCATTCTCGAATTGATAAATTGTCTAATTAAATTTGTACTTTTGCCAAGTTTTTTACACAACTACATACAAACAACAACAGAATGAATCAAACAAAATATATTTTTGTTACAGGAGGTGTGACTTCTTCATTAGGAAAAGGTATTATCGCGGCATCTTTAGCAAAATTGTTACAAGGAAGAGGATATCGTACAACAATTCAAAAATTTGACCCGTATATTAACGTGGATCCAGGTACTTTGAATCCGTATGAGCATGGAGAATGTTATGTAACTGATGATGGAGCTGAAACAGATTTAGATTTAGGTCACTACGAACGTTTCTTGAATGTTCCTACTTCTCAGGCAAATAACGTAACTACAGGAAGAGTTTATCTTTCGGTAATTGAAAAAGAAAGAAGAGGAGAGTTTCTAGGAAAAACAGTTCAAGTTGTTCCTCATATTACAAACGAAATCAAAGACAGAATGCAATTGCTGGGTAAATCTGGCGATTACGATATTGTTATTACTGAAATTGGTGGAACTGTAGGCGATATTGAATCTTTACCTTATATAGAATCTGTTCGTCAATTAGTTTGGGAATTAGGTGAAAATAACGGAATTGTTATTCATTTAACATTAGTTCCTTATTTGGCTGCCGCAGGTGAGTTGAAAACAAAACCAACACAGCACTCTGTAAAAACATTGATGGAAAGCGGTATTAAAGCTGATATTTTAGTATGTAGAACAGAGCATGAATTGTCTCAGGAATTACGTCAAAAACTAGCTTTGTTTTGCAATGTTAAAAAAGAAGCAGTAATTCAATCGATCGATGCTTCAACAATATACGAAGTTCCAAATTTAATGCTTGAAGAAGGATTAGATGTTGTGGCTTTGAAAAAATTAGATTTACCTAAAAAAGCGTCTCCAGATTTAAAAAACTGGAATACTTTTTTACGCAGATTAAAAAATCCAAAACATACCGTTAATATTGGTTTGATTGGAAAATATGTAGAAATGCAGGATTGTTACAAATCTATTTTAGAGGCGTTTATTCATGCAGGAGCTGCAAATGAAACTAAAGTAAACGTAATTTCTATTCACTCAGAGCATATTAATGCTGATAATATCGAAGAGAAATTAGGAACTCTTGATGGAGTTTTAGTTGCTCCAGGTTTTGGAGAAAGAGGTATTGAAGGAAAAATTGAAGCAGTTCGTTATGCACGTGAAAATAACATTCCGTTTTTCGGAATTTGTTTAGGAATGCAGATGTCTGTTATCGAATATTCTAGAAATATTTTAGGTTATGCAGATGCTAACTCAACAGAGATGAATGAAAAAACAGCTCATCCAGTTGTAAATTTAATGGAAGAGCAAAAAACAGTTACGGACAAAGGTGGTACAATGCGTCTTGGAGCTTGGAAATGTGATATTAAACCAAATACTTTAGCACATAAAATATATGGTGAAACAACAATTTCAGAGCGTCACCGTCACCGTTATGAGTACAATAACAAATATGCTGATGAATTGCAAAAAGCAGGTTTAAAAGCTTCTGGAGTTAATCCTGATACAGGATTAGTAGAGATTGTAGAGCTGGAAAATCACCCATTCTTTATTGGTGTACAATACCATCCAGAATATAAGAGTACAGTTGCAAACCCACATCCAATTTTCGTAAACTTTGTGGCAGCTGCAGTAAATGCGCATAAAAAATAATAATTAATATTCTAGAAGATGTAACTTTTGAGTTAAACTCATTACTAATAGCTTCAACGAATAACTTTTTTAAATTATAATGGAAGAAAAAAAAATAGACCTTAATTCAATCATTGGTTTTGTATTGATATTCGGAATTTTGATTTGGATAATGTATCAAAATCAGCCTTCTGAGAAAGAAATTGCTGCTGAGAAAGCCAAGAAAGAATTAGTTGCTAAACAAGAAGCTCAAGCTCAGGCCGATAAAGCAAAAACTGCTGTTGCATCAACCGTTGCATCAACTCCTGGTGATACATTACAATTAGCGCAATTGCAAAAAACATTAGGTGGTTTCGCATATTCAGCTGCACTTCCTTCTGCAAAAGAGTCTTTTACAACAATTGAAAACGAAAAGATTAAACTTAAAATCGCTAATAAAGGTGGTTATATAGTTGAAGCTACGCTTAAAGAATTCAAAAAATTTGAGAAAAATTCAGGACAATTAGTTGAATTAATCAAAGATAATAATGCTAGTTTAAATATTAAGTTACAAACGATTGACAATAGAACTTTAAATTCTAAAGATTTATTTTTTGAACCAACTTTAGAAAAAATTGGTGCAGATCAGGTTTTATCGATGCGTTTGAAAGCGGGAGCTAATGAATTCTTAGAGTACAAATATGTATTAAAACCAAACGATTATTTAGTTGGTTTTGATATCCGTTCTCAAGGATTAAATAGAGTTTTAAATTCTGCTAAGCCATTGGATTTAGAATGGGATTTAAAGACATATAGAAACGAAAAGAGTATTTCTTATGAAAACCGTTATGCTGAAATTTATTATGAGCATGAAGATGGTAAGATAAATTATGCAGGTTTAGGTAAACATGAAGAAGAAACTGTTGAAAAAGTAAGTTTTATAGCTTACAAACAACACTTTTTCACATCTATTTTGTTAACTGAAAAACCATTTGCAACTTCTAAATTAGAGTCTACTAATTTGGTAAATGATGAAAAAATCGATACTGTTTTCACTAAACAATTTAAAACCAATGTGCCTTTAGCGTTTTCTAATGGTGAAGTTGATTATAAAATGAGTTGGTATTTTGGACCAGCAGATTATAAAGTATTAAAATCGTACGATAAAAATTTTGAGAAAATCATTCCTTTAGGTTGGGGAATTTTCGGTTGGATTAATAGACTTATTTTTATTCCATTATTTGGATTCTTAAGTTCAACAGTTGGATTGTCTTTAGGAATTGCTATTATCATTTTTACAATAATTATTAAATTGGCTATGTCGCCAATTACTTATAAGTCATTCTTGTCACAGGCTAAAATGAAAGTTTTACGTCCAGAGATTACAGAGTTGGGAGAAAAATTCAAAAAAGACCCAATGAAGAAACAACAAGAAACAATGAAACTTTACAATAAAGCAGGGGTTAACCCAATGGCAGGATGTATCCCGGCATTGATCCAGCTTCCATTTATGTATGCATCATTCCAGTTCTTTCCATCAGCTTTTGAGTTGAGACAAAAAGGTTTCCTTTGGGCAGACGATTTATCATCTTTTGATGCAATTGCAAAGCTGCCTTTTCATATTCCATTGTATGGTGATCATATTAGTTTGTTCCCAATTTTGGCGGCAATTGCAATTTTCTTCTATATGAAAATGACTTCAGGAGATCAACAAATGGCAGCGCCTCAGCAAGAAGGTATGCCGGACATGGCAAAAATGATGAAAATCATGATTTATGTTTCGCCATTAATGATGTTAATTTTCTTCAATAGTTATGGTGCTGGTTTAAGTTTATACAACTTTATCTCTAATTTAATTACAATAGGAATCATGTTTGTAATTAAAAACTACATTGTAGACAGCGATAAAATTCATGCTCAAATTCAAGAAAACAAATTGAGAGAGCCAAAGAAACCAAGTAAGTTTCAGCAGCGTCTTCAAGATGTAATGGAGCAGCAAGAAGCTGCAAAAGCACAGAATAAAAAGAAATAAGAAAGTAAAAAAATCTCGATTCAGTCGAGATTTTTTTATATCTATGCTATACTTTATGAACCTCATTTTCGTTAAAGTTTAAAATTGATTACAATATGATTTATAAAAAAATAATAGTAGGATTACTTTTCTTAAGCACCTGTTTTTTATCTGCACAAGATTTTAATAAAAATGACGCAAATGGTAAGAAAGATGGAGTTTGGAAAGGAGTTTATGAAGTATCTAAACGTCCTCGTTATGAAGGAACATTCAGTCACGGAAAAGAGACAGGTGTTTTTAAATTTTTTGATGATACCAAAAAAGGCGATGTTATTGCAACACGTGATTTTACAGCAAATGATGGAAGTTCGTACACTACATTTTTTGATCAGAGTAAAAATAAGGTAAGCGAAGGCAAAGAGGTTGGAAAAGCGCATGAAGGCGAATGGAAGTATTATCATAAAGCTTCTAAAGTAGTTATGATGCTTGAAAACTACAAAAATGGAAAATTGGAAGGGATGAAATTAATTTATTATCCTGATTCGAAAATTGCCGAAGAAATGACCTATAAGAATGGATCTAAAGATGGGGTTTATAAAAAATACGGGCAAAATGGAAAACTTTTAGAACAAACAACTTATAAAGATAATTTGTATAACGGAGATGCTGTTTTTTATGATTCTGATGGAGCAGTAGCTTCAAAAGGGAAGTTTGTAAACGGTAAAAAAGCTGGAATGTGGCAGTTTTATACCAACGGAAAGCTATTGAAAGAAGTTAATATGAGTGATCCTAAAAGTAGTTATCAAGCAGACTCAAAACCAATAAAAGAATAAAGAATTTACTGCAGCGTATTTTTTTGCCGCGAATTTCCCTAATTTCCACGAATTGTTTTTTTAATGAAAATTTGTGCAAATTGGTGTAATTCGTGGCAGACTTTTTTTGTTTAATCTAAAATTAGAAATTTGTAGCAAACTTTTTTCTAAATTTGATTTACTAATACTTTAAGTAAATGGATTTAAACGAACTTGTTGGACGATTTTTACTATTGTTTTTTTCAATTCTGCTTTTGTATTTTTTCTCTAACAGAAAAGATAATGAAACCATAAATCCACTGATGGTTATTGTTGGACTTTGTACTTTTTCACTATGTTATTTGTTTACTAAAATTGAAATTGGAGTTGGAATTGGTTTTGGCTTGTTTGCCATTTTTTCTATTCTAAGATTTAGAACACAATCTTTTACTGTAAATGCAATAATTTTTCTTTTTGCTACCATAACGCTTTCGATTTTAGATATTATGTATCCTTTCGAAAAAATAGAGATTCTTTTATTTTTTCAACTTATAATAATCGGTTTTTATATCGCAGCTTCGATGATAGTCAATAAAAAAGCTTCAAAGTATTTGAATACTGTAGATGTAAAAATCCCGCTGATAAGTAATTTTTCTTTAGAGAATGGAAATGTTAGAAAAGCAATTCAAGAAAAAATTAATCTTGAAGATTTTGACTTTAAAATTGTTTTGGTCAATACCGTTTCAAACGAAATCGATCTGTTGGTTTTTTATTGATTATTCGTTAAACGGTCTAACCTGTTTGATATAAAGATCTCTGTTTTCTCCCACAATTTTAAATTCGATATCAACTGGATGATAGGTGTTTTTTCGCCAGTAACGATACATTTTTTCTTCAATTTTACTGCTCACAAGAAAAAGCCTGCTCATTTCTTTTCGGCTCAGCAAAGGCTCGTTATTGTTTAAATTTGAAATCGAAGTATAATCAATATCAAAATCGTCATCATTAGTTCCAGAATTAAAATGATAAGCAACAAATTGCTCACAGATTTCGCCTTTTTCGGGTTTTACAACAGAGTTTTCGCCTTTTTGGATATTGACTGTAATACCTGGAAAGTTTTCTCTAAAGATGTTTTTTGTAATGATAACACCATTGGCTAATTCATCAGGAAAAGAGCGGTGTACTAAAACTCCCATTGCAATATTATGCTGATCGATTCCAAAAAGTTCTCTTTCGTTATAGGAAGCCTCGTTCCAAACACTTGCCCAGACTTGTTTAATCGCTTTTTCAAAAGTTTTAATACTGTCGCCTAAAATTCCGGTTTTAGAATCGTATAATCCTGCGCCATTAAAATCATCAAGATCTTCGGCATTAGTTGAGGAGCGAAATCTAAAATTTTTGAATTGAGCATTTTTAAAAACAAGATTTAATTTTGCTATTAATTCAGGGTCGACAGGTTCTTTTTTAATGGCATCTCTAATTTTTTTCAATTGCTTGTTTACCCAAACAGTTGAATCTTTTTTTGAAGAATTTAAAAGGTCATTTATTAATGGTGAAATTGATTCTTTCTGAATGTGTTTTGTATAAAAATAAAACGGAATTGCATGTGCATTTTCTGGTGTTTTAAATGGAATTTCTTTCGAAACAGCTATCAAATATGCCATATTTTGAGCTTTTGATCCAATATAATTCACTCCCTTTTTTGGGATTTTTGATAAATCAACGAGATCAGTAACGGTGTTGTCAATAGTAAGTTTCTTCTTTTTTGAATTTACCTTTTCTACTATCTTTTTATCGGTTTCTTTGATGAAAAAAGTATCAACCTCAATTTTTAATTCCACTTTTTTTGAAAGCAGTTTATTGATGTTTTCATCTTTAAAAACCTTTGTATAAGCCATAATAGGAATCTTTCGGTTTTTGCCTAATAGAACTAAATGGCTCAGCGGTGTTTGCAGCTCATTTACAATAATCCCTCTTACGTTGGGTAAAACATCGGGTGTACCGTCTAAAATTACAATTTCGTTTGAGTTTGGTTTTCGGCTTCCTAAATCTTTGATTTTGTATTGTTTTAAAATGCCGACATTATTCCCAGAAACCACTTCTTGGTAGATAAGTTCATTAAAAATATAATCTGATTTTACGCAGGGAATTTTAAACTTATTCTGCTGAAACCATTCCATTTGCTCGGGATTGTTCAAATAGAATTTTAAATTTTTTCCAATAAAAGTCGAGTTTGTTACAAGATTAAAAAAACGTTCTATAAGCGGAATCGGCATATGATCTGAAGCTGCCAATTCAAAAATCCATTTGTCAGTTCCTTTAATATGATTTAAATTTCCGAGTAAAAAATCACGGTCTTTTTGAGTATTGCTGTAGTTTTCATTATTAAAAACTTCTAAATCTTGATTGTAATGCAGATAATTTAGTGCGAAATCATAATGAAGAGGAATCAACGTACTGTTGAAATAATACATTTTCTGTTTTCGTAAATCATAGATTACTTTTACAGATTCTATATTCGAAAATTTATCAGACAAAGGTTTTCCTCTAAATGCCTTAAAAGCTTCATAATCTGATAGCGTTGACGAGTGCTTTTGAGCACTTAAAGACATCAAAACAAAATAGAATAACAGAGTGTAAATGTATTTTTGCATGACGATTTTATTGAATAATAAAAGTAATTAATTAAACAATAAGTTTTATCTACCGCAGGATTATATAAACCAATTAAAACTACTGCAATTATCTATAATTTGGCTTACCTTTGCACCCTTGTAAAATATAAACATTTTAAAATGAAACGTGTAGTTGTTGGTCTTTCAGGTGGAGTAGATTCTAGTGTTGCAGCTTATTTATTACAGCAGCAAGGATACGAAGTTATTGGGCTTTTTATGAAAAATTGGCACGATGACTCAGTTACTATTTCTAACGAATGTCCTTGGTTAGAAGATAGTAATGATGCTTTATTAGTAGCTGAAAAACTTGGCATACCGTTTCAAACTGTTGATTTAAGCGAACAATACAAAGAAAAAATCGTTGACTATATGTTCAATGAATATGAAAAAGGAAGAACTCCAAATCCTGATGTTCTTTGTAATCGCGAAATCAAATTTGATGTTTTTATGAAAATTGCATTAAGTCTTGGTGCAGATTATGTTGCAACTGGACATTATTGCCAAAAAAGTGAAATTGAAGTTAATGGAAAAACGGTATGTCAATTAGTTGCCGGAAATGATGTAAACAAAGATCAATCTTACTTTTTATGTCAATTATCGCAAGAACAATTATCAAAAGCTTTGTTCCCAATTGGAGCTTTAACTAAACCAGAAGTTCGTGAAATAGCTGCTGAAATGGAATTGGTTACAGCCGAAAAGAAAGATTCGCAAGGATTATGCTTTATTGGAAAAGTACGCCTGCCAGAATTTTTACAGCAAAAATTACAGCCAAAAGAAGGTAAAATTGTTCAGATCGATAAAAACGATCCAATTTACAATATCGAAAAACCAACTGGTTTATCACTTGAAGAAGAATTAAAATTAGAAGCTCAAAAACCGAAATATATTCCAACAATGGGAAAAATAATGGGTAATCATCAAGGAGCACATTATTTTACTAACGGACAACGAAAAGGTTTAAATGTTGGAGGTACCACAGATCCTTTGTTTGTTATTGCGACTGATGTTGATACCAATACTATTTATACAGGATTAACGAGCAATCATCCAGGTTTATTTAAAAAAGCCTTGTTTGTTGGGAAATCTGAAATACATTGGATTCGCACAGATTTGACTTTGAAAACTGGTGAAACGATGGAAGTAATGGCTAGAATTCGTTACCGTCAGCCTTTGCAAAAAGCCACTTTGCATCAATTTGAAGATGGAATGTATGTTCGTTTTGAAGAGCCTCAATCTGCCATTACCGAAGGTCAGTTTGTAGCTTGGTATTTAGAAAATGAATTAGTTGGTTCGGGAGTAATTTCTTAGCTTTATACTTTTTTACGGGGTTTTCCTTTTAAAAAAGTATTTATGCGACATTATTTTGTTTTTCTTTTAATATTCGTTTCCACTTTGGCATTTGCTCAAGGTGAAGATGCTTGGGTATATTTTACAGGAAAGCCAAATGCTCAGGACTTTTTTAATAATCCATCGCAAACATTATCACAACGAGCTTTAGACCGTCGTACAAAACAAAATATTGCCTTAAATGTTTCAGATGTTCCTATTGAGATAACCTATGTAAATCAGGTTAAAGCAAGCACGGGGATTTCTGTAATGGCGCAGTCAAAATGGCTTAATGCAATTCACGTTAGAGGAACGCAAGTAAATATAACGGCGTTAAAATCATTTACCTTTATTGATAAAATAGTTTTTGCTAATAAAGCTTTGAACACAACAGCAAAACCTGCGGCGGCTCATGCTGCGGCAAAAACAAAAGAAAAGCTAAATACTACAATTGATTACGCTTACGGGAATTCTGCAAATCAAATTCAAATGTTGAATGGGCAAGTACTGCATCAACAAAACTATACAGGTTCAGGTAAAATAATTGCTGTTTTAGACGGAGGTTTTCCGGGAGTAAATACAACACAGCCTTTTAAGAGATTAAGAGATAATAATTTGATTTTAGGCGGTTACGACTATGTAAATAGAAGTGCTGATTTTTATTCTGGGAATAGTCATGGAACCTCAGTTTTATCTACAATGGGCGGTTATACTGAAAATTCTTTGGTGGGAACTGCACCAGATGCTTCTTATTATTTGTTTATTACAGAAGATAATGCCAGCGAGAATCCTGTTGAAGAATCGTATTGGGTTGAAGCGGCTGAGCAGGCAGATGCTTTTGGAGCTGATATTATTACAACCTCATTAGGGTATTTTGGATATGACGAGCCAAGTTATAGTCATACCTACAGCGATATGAATGGCACAACAAATTTTATTTCAAGAGGTGCAGAAATAGCTTTTAGTAAGGGAATAATTGTTTTGGCTGCAGCCGGAAACGAAGGAACAACTGCAGAACCGCATATTGGCGGCCCCGCAGATGCAGTTTCAGTTATTACCGTAGGTTCAGTTAATGCTTCAAAAACAAAAGCCGGTTCAAGTTCTATCGGACCAAGTTTTGATAATCGAATTAAGCCGGATGTTATGGCACAAGGTGTTGCGGCAGTTGTTTCTAATGCAGCAGGAAATATTGGAACAGCAAACGGAACTTCTTTTGCTTGTCCAATAATGGCAGGAATGGCAGCTTGTTTATGGCAGGCTTTTCCATTAAAAAACAACAAAGAAATTAGACAAATGATACTGCAGTCTGCAGATCGCTATACAAATCCTGATAATAATTATGGGTATGGAATTCCAAACTTTGGCTCAACTCTGGGTGTAGAAGCGTTTCAATCTACTTCCGATTTTTTGGTCTATCCAAATCCAGTTCAAACAAATATTTCTTTCTCATTTACTAATCCTAAAGCATCAGTATCAATTTACTCTATTTTAGGGCAGAAATTGATAGAAAAAGAAATCACCAATCAAAATCCATTACTTTCTGTAGAAACTCTAACCAGCGGACTTTACTTTTATATTTTTGATAGTGAAGGTCTGCATAAAACAGGAAAAATAATTAAACAATAACAGCCCAATCTGCATGAACAAAATTACCAAACTCTTCAGTATAAAATATCCAATAATACAAGGCGGCATGATCTGGAACAGCGGTTACAAACTGGCTTCGGCTGTTAGTAATTCTGGCGGTTTAGGTCTAATAGGCGCTGGATCAATGTATCCTGAAGTTTTAAGAGAACATATTCAGAAATGTAAAAAAGCGACAGACAAACCATTTGGGGTTAATATTCCTATGTTGTATCCAAATATTGAAGATATAATGAATATTGTGGTTGAAGAAGGCGTTAAAATCGTTTTTACTTCTGCTGGAAATCCTAAAACATGGACTTCATTTTTAAAAGAAAAAGGAATTACGGTAGTTCACGTAGTAAGCAGCAGTGTTTTTGCCTTAAAAGCCCAAGAAGCCGGAGTTGATGCTATTGTTGCTGAAGGTTTTGAAGCTGGAGGTCATAATGGACGTGAAGAAACGACAACGTTAACTTTGATTCCAATGGTGAAAGAAAAAGTACAGATTCCTATTATCGCTGCGGGTGGAATTGCAACAGGAAGAGGAATGCTTGCAGCAATGATTTTGGGTGCCGATGGTGTTCAGGTTGGAAGTCGTTTTGCCGCTTCAATAGAATCTTCTGCTCACAATAATTTTAAGCAAACGATAGTTAATATAAAAGAAGGAGGAACTCAATTGACATTGAAGGAATTAGCTCCTGTTCGACTAGTGAAAAATAAATTCTATCAAGATGTCCAGGAATTATATGAAAAATGTCCATCTAAAGAAGAATTAGTTCAGCTATTAGGCAGAGCCAGAGCAAAAAGAGGAATGTTTGAAGGTGATCTTGAAGAAGGCGAATTAGAGATTGGACAGGTCGCAGGATTAATTCACGAAATTTTGCCTGTAGAGCAAATTATTCAAGAAATGATAGCCGATTTTGAATCTGCCCGCAAAGAAAAAGCTACATTTGAGTTTTAATTATCCGCAAGAAATTTATATGAATTCTATACGCACTTATTTAGTATTATTATTGTTTTTAGGTTTTGGAATGCATTATGCTCAAGGTCAATCGTATCATTTTAAAACTTCGGGTTTTAGTGTGTTAGAAAAAACAGAAAAAGGAAAATGGGGCGAGTGGTCCAATCTTGATTTAGTAAATCTTTCGGTTGTTTTAGATACAGACAAACACAGAATTGTGGTGTACTCGCAAGAAATTCAGCTTTTTAAGATATTAGATTATATCGAACGCGAAGAAAATGATACTGATATTGTGTATTCCTTTATGTGCAAAGACAATGACGGAAAGGAGTGCAAACTTTCAATTATAACACGTAAAAAGCAAGATTATCGCAAACAGCTGTACATCAATTATGACGATCATATAATTGTTTACAATATTTTTAATGTATAAAAAAACCTTAGAACCTTAGCATCTCAGAACCTTAGCGCCTTCCTTAAGCATCAACATCCTTAATAAATTCATCATATTCTAGATAAAACATTTCGAGAGCATGCATTTTTTCGTTGAAGAAATCAAAAATGGCGTCCCAATTGTTGCGATTACTGAAACCTACTCCAGTTTTCTCGACCCAGATTCTACTAATCGTTTTACCGCTTTCTAAAGTGTGATTTTTTTCAAAAACTAAATCTTTGATGAATTCTTCATCAAGAATATTTTTTAAAGCTTCTAATTTTTCAAAGTAAGCATTTCGTTTTTCATCACTTCGTTGCTCGATGTCAATTAAAACTTGAGCTTTTTTATTATCGACATAAAATTTAAAAGAGAAATCTTTTATCTTGGTATCATAAAGAACCCATTTTCTTGGGTATTTTTCGGCAAAAGCAACCCAAAATTCTCTTTTTATTCTTTGTGATTCTTCTTTACTATACATTTTATTTTTATGGCTTTGCTTTAGAAAACTTGTAGAACCGCATTTTCTAGAGTATATTTATATTTTAATTTGAGATTCTGTTTAGATTTTATATATCAGAATTTGTATGAGATTATTTCTTGATAGATGAGGCAAATTTAGAAAGAATAATGAATTTATTTTTTATTAGTTTAACTAAATATAGCGAGAAATAATCAGTAAAAAAAGGAGAGATAAAATCTAAACAGAATCTAATAATACAAAAATAAACTTTGAATATGGATTTTCAAGACTTTTTGAAATTTGTTCCTAATTTAATTCCGATTGAACTGCCGGCAGAATTAGCACACATGAAAATGGCTCCAAAAGAACGTCTTGAAGCTTTAAAAAATATTAATCTAGAGACAAAGAATCCCAGAATAGCAGCTGTTATGATGCTGTTGTATCCAAAAAAGGATAAAACACATTTGGTTTTGATTGTTAGAAACGCCTATAATGGTGTACATTCATCGCAAATTGCTTTTCCCGGCGGGAAATATGAAAACACAGATTTAGATTTTAGAGAAACCGCATTAAGAGAAACGCATGAAGAAATTGGTGTAGCTCCAGAAAAAATAGAAGTTATAAAGGATTTTACACCAATGTATATTCCGCCAAGTAATTTTTTGGTGCATCCGTTTTTAGGAATTTCAAATGAAGAATTGTCGTTTTATCCAGATATTCGCGAAGTCGCTGCAATTATAGAACTGCCATTGTCTGTTTTTTTAAGCGACGAAATTATAATCGAAGCCACATTATCAACTTCTTATGCAAATGATGTTTTAGTTCCTGCATTTAATATTCAAAATCACATTGTCTGGGGAGCAACAGCAATGATTTTAAGTGAATTGAGAGATGTCTTAAAAACTAGTTTTGAAAATAAATTATGAAATTTTTAATTTAACAATTTGATATTCATGTTTATAGTAGTTTATTTTTGAAATTGCCTAAAAGTACTGCTAAACGATTTATTTTTGTATGTTTGCGTCCTAACCTCAAAAACAGAAAATAAAGTTATGGGATTGTTTAAACGAAATCCTTTCGGACATATATTATTTATCAAGAAATGGTTAATCCGAATCTTGGGAGCTATGACGCACCGAAGATACAGAGGTTTTAATGAATTGCAGATTGAAGGATCTGAAATCATTAAAACATTGCCAGATAATAATGTATTGTTTATTTCTAATCACCAAACTTATTTTGCCGATGTTGTAGCAATGTTTCATGTGTTTAACGCAAGTTTAAGCGGACGTCAAGACACTATTAAGAACATTGGTTATTTGTGGCAGCCTAAAATGAATTTGTATTATGTCGCTGCCAAAGAGACAATGCAGGCTGGTTTACTGCCAAGAATTTTAGCTTATGTTGGAGCAATTACAGTTGAAAGAACTTGGCGCTCAAAAGGTGTCGATGTTACTGAAAAACGTGATGTTAATCCAAACGATACCGAAAATATTCGTATTGCTCTCGAGGATGGATGGGTTATAACATTTCCGCAAGGAACAACTAAGTCATTTAAGCCCGTTCGTAAAGGAACAGCGCATATTATAAAACAGCATAAACCTATTGTGGTTCCTATTGTTATTGATGGATTTCGTCGTTCGTTTGATAAAAAAGGACTTCGTTTAAAAAAGAAAAACATTCTGCAGTCTTTTATTATAAAAGAACCACTTGAGATTGATTATGAAAACGATACAATTGAACAAATTGTAGAAAAAGTCGAATATGCAATCGAACAGCATCCATCATTTTTAAAAGTAATTCCTGCCGAAGAGATTAAAGTTGAGGAAGAACTTAATGAAATGAGAAGATGGAGTTATAAAGCTCCAGAAAATGGATATTAAATTTTAATTTTTTTTTGTTTGCTTCGCCAATTCGGCTAAAGCCTCGTGTCAAGTTTCAAGTTTAAAAAATGGCTTAGTAGCTTGGTATCTTAATCCAGTTATTTAAAGAAAAACCTTTGAGCCTTTGCCTCTCTGCACCTTTGCCACTAAACTAAAAATCAATTTTCTTCAATTCCTTGTAGTTTGCGTATAATCTTCGTAAAAGAGTTCCGTACAGTAATCTATAGAAACACCAGAATAATCCAAAGAAGCCAAGTATTACAAAAATTAAAATTCCAACTGTAAAAAGCATCGCTTTACCATCTTGGGCAAGTTTTTCTTGGAAAAAAGCCATATCTGGATTGTAGACATATCCTATAAAAAAACTGAAAATAGAGGAAACTACAATCATTCCTAAATTGTACCAAACATAATATTGAACTGTTTTTCTAGTTCTTAAAATGGTACTCATTAAAGATTTGGTAGCCACTGTAGTCGAAATTGTTGTATAGTTTTTATAGAAAATGTATACAAAAATTAATCCCACTAAATAATTCATATAAGTCAAGTATTCAAGTGCAGCCACAATTTCCGGATGATTCATTTTTTGTAAAACATCATCAGTATTGATAAATAAATTGGAGAAAGTCCAAAAGGAAATTTCCAGAATGCTTATAATTAAAATCCACTTCACAATAGAAGATGATTTTTTATGAATCATTTTGTAGATTTCTTGTTCAGAAATTTGCTCAAAAGAATCCGAGTTCTTTTTCCAGTCTTTTTTTAGTAAATCCAGTTCTTTCATAATAATTTTTAAGGATTTAATATTTTTTTAAGTTTCCCTTTAATTCTGTTCATTTTCACGCGCGCATTCACTTCGCTGATTCCTAGAGTTTCAGCTATTTCTTGATAGTCTTTATCTTCTAAATACATAAAGACCAATGCTTTTTCGATATCGTTTAGCTGATAAACAGCTTTGTACATTAATTTAATCTGCTCTTCTTCTTCATAGTTGTAGTCAACATCTTTTACAAAATGCTGATGACTTTCGTAATCTACGGTAGATATAGTCCTTTTGGTTTTGCGATAGAGAGTAATTGCTGTATTTAAAGCAACGCGATAAGTCCAAGTCGAAAATTTACTGTCGCCTCTAAATTTTGGATACGCTTTCCAGAGCTGAATGGTGATTTCCTGAAACAAATCTTTGTGTGCATCTTCGCCGGCAGTATATAATCGACAAATTTTGTGGATTATATTCTGATTTGCCTGCAATTGCGTAACAAATGATTGTTCTAGGTTTTCGGTCATAAAAGTATTAGTAGTGTTGGAATTAATTTTGTTACAGATAAAATGACTTTTTAATTATACTCAATTCTTATTCCTGAGGTTTGCTCTCTTTTATCATAATAAGAGTTAATCTTACCCCAATTAAAATTTGTTTTTTCTCCAATATTATTATCTAGCCATAGATCAAACATTTTTTTTAGCTGTAACTCTTCTTTTTCATTCCAATTGTCCCAATCTTTTTCTTGAGGTTTTAATGTAAAACTAAAATTTACTGACTTTATTTTTTTCTTATAAAAAGATACTGCCACGAAAAAATAAAAATTATCAATATGTATGTTTCTAAAATAAATCCATTCATAGCTATTTCCCATATCTTCAGTATGGGCTACAGATTCAAAAGTAAGAACTTTTGAGTAAGAGTCTTTGCTCGTAATGATTTCATTAGTACTTAAATGGAAGTTACCATTATTTATATCTATTATTTTCATTTTTTCGCAGAAATTATTTTTGTAAAAGTTATAAAATTCGTTTTTTATAATAATTGACCATCAAATCTACAAATTTGCTATAACTGTCCATTCCGTCTTTCTGATTGTTTGATTTTAAGAAACTATCATAAATAAAATGGAAACCTTCATCAATAAAAGTATCATATTGTTTCCAGAAATCCTGACTTTCCTGATAGTTTTTTAAAATTCCAGGATTTACTTGTCTCTTTAGAATAGTAAAGATTTTTTCGTTTTTATACTTCCAAATACTTAAGCAGTAATGTAATGTAAAGCTATAACCTGCATATTGGTAATAAGGATTGTTGTTTTTAACAGATGCTAAAACACCAATAAAATTACATTCATTTTCACTAGCAAAACCAATCTGATGTGCCATTTCGTGAGCTGTGGTTTGCGGAAAATTATACATTGGCAGTAAATCATTAATTTGAGCTTCGTTAGTAAAAGGATTTAAATAACCGCCAAAACCCATATAAGTTAATGGTGTACTGAAAAGTGATTTTTTAACACTTAGAATTTCATATTTAAAGTAAGGATGTTCTTGTGCTAAGTTGTTATAGCCGTTTAAAATCATTTTAAAAGATTCTTTTTGCGAATACGGAAAAACAATTTTTTCATTTTTATTTTTTGTGATTTCATACTGAACTTCATTGGTTTTAGCGATTAATCGTTTTGTGAAAGCTAAAAGATCAGCATCAGTATATTCTCTTTTGATTTCCATTTTTACGAAAAGAGGCTCACGATAATAATTGAAAGCCCATAAAAGATGAAAGAAAAAATAAAAGATTGAAATTTTACCCAAAATCGTTAAAATATGATCTTTCCAATCAGCTCTCCATGTTTTACGTATTTTCCAAAACCAAGTTATTGCGGAAAGTATAAGGACTGCATAAATACAATCGCCTACAGAAAAGGGAATTTTTCCTAAAAGTGTTCTTGAGAAGTGCGAAATTCTAACAAACAAATTGTTGCTGTAAAAACCTTCGACATAATCTGAAAAATAAGGCAGAATTTTTAAAACAATAATTTGTACAAGTAAAAATAATGGCAGAATGTATTTTGATTTCACAGTTTAAATTTTGAATACGTAAATATAAATACAATATCGATTGATAAAAAAGTTAAATGCGAATTCCTATAATTTTCATTAATTAATGTTTTTCAAATTACGCAAGAGTCTTTAGTGTTGTTGAAATTGTATTTTAATTCAATACAATTAGTGCTAATTCGTGAAATTCGTGGCGAAAAAAAGTATAAACTTTGTAACTTTGACAATCTTAATTGTTAAACATCAAACAAAATATAATGAGTCAGGAAATAAGAAATCTGGAACCAAAAGAACTTTGGAACAAATTTGCAGATTTAAATGCAGTTCCACGTCCATCAAAAAAAGAAGAGCGTGTAATCGAGTTCATGAAAAACTTTGGAAACAGCTTAGGTTTAGAAACTTTTGAAGACGAAATTAGAAACGTAATCATTAGAAAACCTGCAACTCCGGGAATGGAGAATCGAAAAGCAATCGTAATGCAGGGGCATCTTGATATGGTGCACCAGAAAAATGCAGATACTGTTTTTGATTTTGATAAGCAGGGAATTGATATGTATGTAGATGGTGACTGGGTTCGTGCTCGCGGTACAACGCTTGGTGCAGATAACGGACTTGGAGTTGCTACAATCATGGCAGTTTTAGAAAGTAAAACAATTGCACATCCTGCAATAGAAGCTTTGTTTACAATCGATGAAGAAACGGGTATGACCGGAGCATTAAACCTAAAAGGAGGAATTCTTCAAGGTCAAATTTTATTGAATTTGGATACTGAAGAAGACGATGAAATTGATATAGGATGCGCTGGAGGAATTGATGTAACAGCTACAAGAACATATCACGATGAAGAAGTTCCAGAAGGTTCTGTGGGGTATTCTATTACTGTAAAAGGATTAAATGGAGGTCATTCAGGAATGGATATTCATAAAGGATTAGGGAATGCTAATAAAATTATGAATCGTTTGTTATTTGATGCTTTTGAAAACTTTGGTTTACAAATTGCAGAAATCAACGGAGGAAGTCTTCGAAATGCAATTCCAAGAGAAAGTGTTGCAAAGGTGATTATTTCTGAAATGTTTGATGAAGCGTATCTTTTTGATATGCAGGAAATCATTAATGATATTAAAGCTGAATATAAAACTACTGAACCAAACTTATCGATAGAAATCGTTAAGACTGATTTACCTGAAAAAGTAATGGATTTAGGTGTTCAGGAAGGTATTATTAGAGCAATTTATGCAGCTCACAATGGTGTTTATAGAATGAGCGCTGATATGGCTGATTTGGTTGAAACATCAAATAATATTGCTCGTGTAATCATAAAAGACGGTGAGATATTGGTAGGATGTTTAACTCGTTCTTCTGTTGAATCTTCTAAATTTGATTTGGCAAATTCTTTGCGTTCAGCATTTGAATTGGTTGGATGCGAGGTAGATCTTTCTGGATCTTATCCTGGATGGACGCCAAACGTGAATTCAGAAATTTTAGAAGTTTTAAAAGAAATTTACGAAAAGCAAAATGGTGAACAGCCAAAAGTTGTAGCTTGTCATGCCGGTTTAGAATGTGGAATTTTAGGAACAAATTACCCTGAAATGGATATGATTTCTTTTGGACCAACAATTCATGGTGCACACTCACCAGATGAAAGAGCTAGTATTTCATCTGCTCAAAAATATTGGAAATTTGTATTAGAAATTCTTTCTAATATTCCAGTTAAATAATAGTATTTTAGTGTTCAGTTTTTTAGTAATCAGTTTTCTGATATCTTAAAAGCTGAACACTTTTTAAATTCTGTACACTAAAAAAAACGGATCACTGAACACTTTTTAGTGCCAATAAATCTGTACACTAAAAAAACTGCCCACTGAACACTAGTTTCTAGTCTCTTTTAGGAGAATTTTTCTTTTCTCTTTTTTCCTCTTTCTTTTCTTTAGCCGTTTTTAACGGTTCTTTTTTTGCTGTTTTTTTAGCATCCTGACCTTTTGCCATTCGTAGTTGTTTTTTAATTGATTAATAGGTAAATATAGCTTTTTAAAATCCTAAAGAGCATAAAAAAATCCCCAATTTAAAATTGAGGATTTCTGTATTTATGGTAAGAGTAAAATTTTAATTCCTTTTAAGTACTTTATATTGTTCATAACAACCGCTGATGGCATCTAAAATTTGAAGGTCATTTGCTGTTTGAATAAAAGCATCTGAATAGTTACAACGGTGCATAATTTCAGGGATTTCATCCTTGCTTATTCCTAAAAGTACAGCAATGGTTTCACGGTCATATTTAGTTTCTAGCAAGTTTCTAATCGTGTCATCTTTCTTCATATCCTTCAGTTTCTTGAGTTCTTTTCCATTTTTTCCAAAGAAATTATAAAGCATATCGGCTGGATTGAAAATAGAACCTAATACTTTTCCAAAAGCATTTGGAGAATATTCACCCGCTTCATAACCTTGCGTAAGACCAGAAATACTGTAACGATAATTTTCTTTTGTAGGAATTAATTTTGAGTCAACCTCGAGATATCCTGTTAAAGTAAAAGGAGCGATAATAACTTCTTCAAGCGCGATCGCTTTTTCGGTAAGCTGAATGCGGGTAACTTTATTTTTTATCCAGTCATTTGTTACTCTAATTCTAAGAGATTGAAATCCTAGTAAAGAAAAGTGAATAGTGTCATTAGGCTGCACATCAATTTCAAAATACCCTTTTGCGTCAGATTTTGCGCCGCGTACCTTGTTGGTGTTGATGATGTTTACGTTTGGAAGAGGTTGTTTACTATCGTCGTTTATAATATAACCCGAAACTCTTTGCGGGGTTGTAGGCTCGATGTCCTGCGCAAAACTAACGGTAGAGAATAGCATAAAAAAGAAAACTGCGAAATATTTCATATCCTGATTTAAAGCACTAAAAGTAGTAAATAGAGATTAAATATTTCGCAGTCTTCGAATATAATTATAAGAAAATTAACAAAGACAGCAGCGTTGCTTTTAGTATTTAAATAAAAAAGGATAAGGAAGTTTAAATTACATTGTTTTGGATTACAAAAGTCATTTTTAGTGATTAGATTCTTAAAAGTAAAAAAAATCCCAAATTCCAATTATGTCTGGAATTTGGGATTTTATATTTTAAGATATTAAAGAATTAATCTCTTCTTGGTCTTCTTGGTCTTGGTGAATCACCAAAGCTTTCAGAACGTCTTGGAGCTCTATCAGAACCACCTTCGTTTCTTTTGAAGCCACCTTCTCTACGAGGAGCAGATGAGTTTCTGTCGCTTCTAAAACCACCTTCTCTAGGAGCAGAGTTTCTGTCGCTTCTAAATCCTCCGCCAGAACCTTCGCGTCTTGGAGCAAAGTTCCCTTCTCTTCTTGGTCCAGAACTTCTTCCGCCGCCACGGTTATTGTGGTCGCGTCTTCCGCCTCCGTCATTTTTAGAGATTTCAACATTAATACGACGTCCTTCTAATTGAACGTTGTTTAATACTTCCATTACTTTATCAGTATGCTCAGGATCTGTGTTAAAGAAAGAGAAACCTTCTTTTACATCTACCTTGAAAACATCATCACGACCTAAATCTAATGTTTCTTTCAGGTAATCTTTAAGTGACATCCAATCGAAATTGTCTCTTGATCCAATGTTTACAAAATAACGAACTGCTCCATTATTATTGAATTCTCTTGGCTCAGAATCGTTTCTTTCGCGTCTTTCTCCTGAAGATTGAGATGAAATGTCTCTGTTCTTTTTGTAGTAAGCAATAAAACGATTAAATTCTACTGAAACCATTTTCTTAATCAATTCTTCTTTAGATAAATCTTCAAGAACATTGTTGATTGCTGGTAAATAGTTGTCAATTTCGTGATCAACCTCAGTATCTTTAATTTTATTAGCTAAGTGTAATAATTGAATTTCGCAGATTTCAATTCCAGATGGAATTGTTTTTTCTTCGAATTTTTGTTTGATGATTCTTTCGATAGAAGAAATTTTACGTAACTCACTTTTTGTAACGATTACAATAGAAGTTCCTAATTTTCCAGCTCTACCAGTACGTCCTGAACGGTGGTTGTACGTTTCGATCTCATCAGGTAATTGGTAGTTTACAACGTGAGTTACGTTATCAACATCAATACCACGTGCAGCAACATCAGTAGCAACAAGCATCTGAATTTGTCTTCCGCGGAAAGATTTCATTACACCATCACGCTGTGCTTGAGATAAATCTCCGTGCAATGCAGCCGCGCTGTATCCATCTTCGATAAGTTTTTCGGCAATAGCCTGAGTATCTCTTTTTGTACGACAGAAAACCACAGAGAAAATATCTGGGTTAGCATCTGCCAAACGTTTTAAAGCTTCGTAACGATCACGAGCATTTACTAAGTAAAATTCGTGAGAAACTGTAGATGAACCAGAGTTTTTAGCTCCAACAGTAATTTCTACAGGCTCGCTCATGAATTGTTTTGCAATTCTAGCAACCTCTTGCGGCATTGTTGCAGAGAACAACCATGTGCTTTTTTCGTCTGGAGTATCTGATAAAATAGATACGATATCTTCGTAGAATCCCATGTTTAACATTTCGTCAGCCTCATCAAGAACACAGTAATCTATGTTTTTAATGTTAACTAAACCTCTGTTAATCATGTCTTGCATTCTTCCTGGAGTAGCTACAATAATTTGTGCTCCTCTTTTTATTTCTCTTGCCTGCTCTGTAATACTAGCTCCTCCGTAAACTGCTACCACATTAATACCTTTTTCGTATTTAGAGTAGTTTTTAAGTTCGTTAGTAATCTGTAAACAAAGCTCGCGTGTTGGCGATAAAACTAATGCTTGTGTATTTCTGTTGTCGGCATCAATTTTTTGAATTAGCGGAAAACCGAAAGCTGCCGTTTTCCCTGTCCCTGTTTGAGCCAACGCAACCATATCCGTGTCTTTTTCCAATAATAGGGGAATCGCCTTTTCCTGTACCTCTGACGGATTTTCAAATCCTAGATCTAAAATCGCCTTCAGTAACGATTCATTCAATCCTAATTGTTCAAATTTATTCATATGTGTTTTTAAAATAGGGTGCAAAATTACTGTTAATTATTCAGATAAACTAATGCAATTTTAAGAATTATGTATTTGTTATGATTTGATTATCAAAAAGTTATGTTTAGTGTAAAATGATTTTTTGAAAGAAATCGAAAAAAAAACGTCTTGAAATATCAATTTTGTTCCTTAAAATGTTGTATTTTAAACAATTATTTTGTTCTGTTCAGGAAATCAATAAGTTGCTCGGTTGCCTTTGCACGATGGCTGATTTTATTTTTAACTTCAGCTGATAATTCAGCAAAAGTCTCACTGTAATTTTCGGGTTGAAAAATAGGATCGTACCCAAAACCATGATTTCCAGTTTTATTCAAAGTAATAGTTCCTTTTGCCAAGCCGGTAAAAAGATGTTGAGCACCATTTAAATTTAATGCAATAACGGTCTTGAACTGTGCACTGCGATCTTCTTCTTTTTTCAGAGCATCCAAAAGTTTATTCATGTTATCATCAGCATTTTTTTGCTCACCTGCATATCTTGCCGAATAAACGCCTGGTTCTCCATTTAAAGCTTTTACTTCTAATCCAGTATCATCTGCAAAACAGTCGTAACCATACTTTTCAGTTACATAATTAGCCTTTAAAATCGCGTTGCCTTCAATTGTATCTGCTGTTTCTGGAATTTCTTCATGACAGCCAATATCTTCTAAGCTTAAAAGCTGAATAGATCCGTTAAGAATACTTTGAATTTCTTTGATTTTATTTAAATTATTTGAAGCGAAAACGAGTTTCATGGGTGTAATATTTTAAAGTGAATTTTTCGATTAAAAAGATAAAAGCTATTCCAAATGTATAAGCAAGAATATCACTCCAAAGAAAACCTTGTCCTAAAACGTATCTTCCAAAAAGTGTTTTTCTGAGTGCTGTGATCCAGCCGCTTTGATAAAGCTGCAAGAACTCAATGCTGTAACATATTAGTAGAGAATAGATTATTATAAAAATGGTTTTTTTACCGATAAACAAGATTCGAACCAGAAAATAAATCATAATCGCATATAGAAAATCACCAATCCATAACGGAATAAATGAGATTTTCCTTGAAAGAATTCCCAAAAGAATAATGGTCAGAAGTAAAACGGAATATTGTATTCGGGTTTTGTTCAAGTTTATTTTTTTGCTTCAAGCAAAATTACGATTAATCTTTTAAGTTGTCTCTCTTTGCAAAATTTTAAATTATAATGAAAAGGAGTTAGAAATAAATGAAACTATAAACAGGTCTGCTTTATTTTATGAATTTACAAATTCGATAAATTACACAGATTATTATTATCTTGAAGCACTTTTAAGACTTCAAAAAATTAAATAAAATAGATTATGCTAAAGAAAATCACTCAAATTTCGCTTGCGGTTATAATGGTATTAATGGTTGTAAGCTGTAAAAATGCGAAACAAAAACTTCAGGAGTTTGTTACTTCTTATAATGCTGCGGCACCAGCTTTTAAAAGTGAAAATGTTACACTGACAACAGCTCGAGGATATATTAATGATGATAAAATTGAACTGCGATTTGAAACTAATTTAGAACAAAACGCTCCTAACAAATTAGCGGCAGGTATTGCGTTTGATAAATTATTGAAGGAAATGATAAAGAAAAATCAAATTCCTAAAGATCTGGTAGAAGAAGGGATTCAGTTTGATGCCTATTTTTTGGCAGATGATAATACCGTTTTTGTAAAACAGATTATAAATAAAGAAACGTTGCCAGAACTACTGAATTAAACTTATTCGATGCGTTTTATAAAATAATTATTGAGTGTACTCAATAGTTATTTTGGTAAAGTTTGAGTTATAATAAAAATGCCTCTTTAATAATAAAGAGGCATTTTTGTTTAATTTATTTTGGTAACATTTGTCAGGTTATCTGGAAAATAGAGCTCTGATAAATTGGTAAACTCATCACCACGCATAAATATATTAATATCTACATCGGCAAAAGAAGTTTTTCCTGCTGCAGCCAAAAGTTCGTTGGCAGAATGAAGTGTATTTTTATGAAAATGATACACACGATCTGATTTATCTGTAACGACCAAACCTTTCATCAGCATTTTGTTTTGTGTAGCAACTCCTGTTGGGCATTCGTTATTATGACAACGTAAAGCTTGAATACAGCCTAAAGAAAACATAAAACCTCGAGCACTGTTACAGATATCAGCACCTAAAGCAATGGCGTGCAGAATAGAATACCCAGAAATAATTTTTCCGCTTCCAATAATGCGTATTTTGTCACGAATATTTAATCCAATCAATGTTTTGTTTACGAATATTAAAGCAGGTTCAAATGGCATTCCTACACCATCAGCAAATTCTAAAGGAGCAGCGCCAGTTCCTCCTTCGGCACCATCAATAGTTATAAAATCAGGATAAATATCTTCCGCAATCATTTCGTGGCAGATTGCTTCAAATTCAGCCGTGTTACCAATACATAATTTAAAACCAATAGGTTTTCCGTTTGATAATTCTCGTAACTGTGCAATAAAGTGAATCAAACCTTTAGAATCAGAAAAAGCATGATGACCCGGAGGTGAAAGAATCATTGTATGCGGTTGAACTCCTCTAATTTTTGCAATTTGTTCCGTATTTTTTTTTGCTGGAAGTACGCCTCCATGTCCTGGTTTTGCGCCTTGAGAAAGTTTAATTTCAATCATTTTTACGTTTGGAAGATTTGCCTTTTCAGAGAAATTTTCTGGGCTGAAATTTCCTTCGGCATCACGACAGCCAAAATAGCCTGTACCAATTTGCCAAGTAATATCGCCTCCGCCGGCAAGATGAAATTCAGTTAATCCGCCTTCTCCAGTATTTTGATAAAAATTCCCTTTTTGAGCACCAATATTTATAGCACGAACGGCATTTTCGCTAAGCGAACCAAAACTCATTGCAGAAACATTAAATAAAGAAGCAGAGTAAGGTTGTTTGCAATCTTTTCCACCTACTAAAACACGAGGTAATTCTTCGTTAACTTTAGCAGGGAAAATTGAATGTTTTATTCCCTCATAGCTTTCAGTGTTTAAATTTTGCTGTGTTCCAAAAGGAGTACTAGAATCGATATTTTTAGCTCTTTGGTAAACTAATGAGCGTTGGTTTCTGGAAAAAGGTTTTCCGTCAGTAGATCTTTCAATAAAATATTGCTGAATTTCGGGCGCGATCATTTCAAATAAATATCTGAAATATCCCAAAACCGGGAAATTTCTTAAAATAGCATGTTTTTCTTGAGATGCATTGTAAGCACCAACAAGTAATAATATTGGAAGAATTATTACTAATAAAAAACCGCGTCCAGTATAATAGTAAATTGCTGCAACAATTAGAAACAATAAGAATCCGTAGATAAAGAATTTTTTTCTCATGTTTTTAAAGTATTAATAAGGTAAAATTTTAATTAGTTGAATCGTAATCTAACATAGACATGTTTAATACCTTTTTTGTCAGACTCTCTTTCATCGATTTCTAGAATATCCGTAAGTGATTTTAGCATTGGCGTAAGCTTAGAAAATCCGTAATTTCTTGGATCAAATTCAGGTTTCTTTTTTACGATCAGATTTCCAACATCACCCAAAAATGCCCAGCCGTCATCATCTTCAATGTCTTCAATAGTAGCTTCAATAAGTTCAATAGTTTGTTTATCAATTTTATGCAATGCTTTTTCTGCAGGTTTTTCAACCAGTTTTTTAGTATCAGCAGCAACAACCGTTTTCGGTTTCTTTTTCTGAATTGCACCGTCTAAAACTTCAATATAGATAAATCTGTCGCAGGCAGCAATAAAAGAACTTGGAGTTTTCTTTTCGCCTATACCAATTACTTTCATACCAGATTCTCGAAGTCGTACCGCCAAACGGGTAAAATCGCTGTCGCTTGATACGATGCAAAAGCCGTCGAGTTTTCCTGAATAAAGTAAATCCATGGCATCAATAATTAAAGCAGAATCCGATGAATTTTTTCCAACTGTATAACTATATTGTTGAATAGGAGTAATGGCATGCTCCAATAATACAGATTTCCATCCGTTTGCATTTGGCTTCGTCCAATCAGCATAAATACGTTTTGTAGTTGGTGTGCCAAACTTTGCGATCTCTTCCATCATGCCTTTTACATTGCTGTAAGGAACATTATCTGCATCGATAAGAACAGCTAATTTTAGATCTTTTGAGTTGCTTAAAGCCATTATTTCAATATTAGAAAAATTAGTATTCTCAAAGTTAAAATTAAAATTGGTTTTTATATGAATTTTAGGTCAAATAAGTGTTTTAGCGGTTCTAAATTATTTTGGTTATAAATAAGTTTTTGTTTTAGAAAATTAATTAAAGATAAATTTGTCTTTTATAATAAAATTAGATAATTTTGTATGGAATTAATTAATGAGATATGTTTTCAAAAGCGTGTGAGTACGGAATTAGGGCTTCTATTTTTATTGCAACGAAATCTACAAAGGGAATAAGGGTTGGAATAAAGGATGTGGCAAAGGAAATTGACTCTCCGGAACCGTTTACGGCTAAGATTATGCAGATTTTGACTAAAAGCGGAATAATTCATTCGGCTAAAGGAGTTGGGGGAGGATTTGAAGTTTCGAATGAGGCATTAAAAACAATAAAATTAATTCAGATTGTAGATGCCATTGATGGGGATAAAATTTATAGAGGCTGCGGTATTGGATTAAAAGAATGTTCTGAAGAGCATCCGTGTCCAGTTCATCATGATTTTAAAAAGATTAGAGGCTTGCTTTTAGAGATGTTGACTAAAACTACTCTCGAACAGCTGGCATTAGGAGTAAAATCAGGAGACTTTTTTTTAAAGACATTGAATATAAACGATTAATATTAAATAAATACCTATAAAAAATGAATACAAAAACCAAAATTTCACTATTGATCCTAATGGGATTTTTAACAATAACTTCTTGCGGTAAAAAAGAAACTGCACCAGTTGAAGAGCAAACAGAAACTTCAACAGAAGGAGAAGCTGCTCCAGTAACTTCAACTGCAGAAAATGTATTAGTTATTGAAGGAAACGACCAAATGCAGTTTAGCACCAATGAATTGAAAGCAGTTGCAGGAAAACCAATAACGCTTACTTTAAAACATGTTGGTAAAATCCCAAAAGAAGCAATGGGACATAATCTAGTTATTCTTCAAGAAGGTACAGATCAAGCGGCTTTTGCTTTGAAAGCGAATGATGCTAAAGCAACTGATTTTATTCCAGAATCTGAAAAAGCTTCAATTATTGCTCACACTAAATTATTAGGAGGAGGAGAAGAGGATACAATTGAGTTTACAATTGATAAAAAAGGATCATATCCATTTATCTGCTCTTTCCCTGGTCACGTGGCTATGATGAAAGGTGTATTGATTGTTGAGTAAATAACCAAAACTCCGAATCCATTAAACAAGATTTGGAGTTTTTTTAAAAACAAATAAAAGATAAAAATGTCTTTTATTGAATTGAAAAGAAATGAAAAGAGAAAAAAAATTGTGGATAGTCTTTATTTTAGTAATGGCTATATCGTTTTCTGTATTAGGTTATTACGGCTACGAAATTTATCAACAAGCTCCACCGGTACCAAAAGAGATTGTTTCTGATGGCGGTAAAGTTATTTTTTCTGAAGAAGAAATTAAGGACGGACAAAATATATGGCAGAGTATAGGCGGACAGGAAGTTGGCTCAATTTGGGGTCACGGTGCTTATGTTGCGCCAGATTGGACGGCAGATTGGCTGCATCGCGAGGCAGTTTTTATACTGGATAAATTTGCCCAACAAGACTTTAATAAAAAGTTTGATGAACTTGATGAGGAAAAACAATCGGCCTTAAAAGTTCGTTTGCAAAAAGATGTACGAACTAATCGATATGATCCCAATACAGGAGTTCTTACTATATCTGAAAACCGTGTTGCGGCAATTGAAGGTTTGAGCGAATATTATAAAGGTCTTTTTACCAATGATCCAAAATTCGATAAACTGAGAGAGGAATATGCAATTCCTAAAAACTCTATTAAAGATGAAGAGAAAATGCATAAAATGAATGCGTTTTTCTTCTGGGCAACATGGGCAACGGTTACAAATCGTCCTGATGCGGATATTTCGTATACGCACAATTGGCCGGCAGATGAATTAGTAGGCAATAAAGCAACAAAAGAACTTTTAGCTTGGTCTGGTGTTAGTATCATCTTATTGATTTTAAGTGTTGGTATTTTAGTGTTTTATCATGCAAAATCAGGTGAAGAGGAAGAATTTCCGCTTCCAAAAGAAGATCCAATCATTAAACAAGGTAAAACTCCATCAATGGGGTTGGTTACAAAATATTTCTGGATCGTTAGTTTGTTAATGATTTTACAAATGGTGTTCGGGATAATAACGGCTCATTATGGTGTTGAAGGAAATGGTTTGTACGGTATTCCAATCGATCAAATTTTACCTTATGCCGTAACAAGAACATGGCATACACAATTGGCTATTTTCTGGATCGCAACAGCTTGGCTGGCAACTGGACTGTATATTGCGCCAGCAGTTTCAGGTAAAGATCCTAAATTTCAATGTTTTGGAGTAAACTTCTTATTCGTTGCTTTATTGATAATTGTTTTGGGTTCAATGGCTGGACAATGGTTTGGTGTAATGCAGAAACTGAATTTAGTACAAAACTTCTGGTTTGGTCATCAAGGTTATGAATATGTTGATTTAGGTCGTTTTTGGCAGATTTTCCTTTTGGTTGGATTATTTTTATGGCTTGCTTTAATGATTCGTCCATTAATACCAGTTTTAAAGAAAAAAACAGAAGAAAAAAATCTAATCATTTTATTCCTAGTTTCTTGTACTGCAATTGCAATGTTTTATGGAGCTGGTTTAATGTGGGGAAGACAAACCAATCTGGCTATTGCTGAATATTGGAGATGGTGGGTTGTTCACCTTTGGGTTGAAGGATTCTTTGAAGTATTTGCAACGGTGGTTATTGCTTTCTTGTTTGTTCGCCTAGGATTATTGAAAACTAAAACGGCAACATTGAATGTTTTGTTTGCAACGATTATTTTCATGTCAGGAGGTATTTTGGGAACTTTTCACCATTTGTACTTCTCAGGAACTCCAACCGCAATTATGGCATTAGGAGCTACTTTCAGCGCATTAGAAGTTGTGCCTTTAACTTTAATTGGATTTGAAGCGTATCAAAACTATAAAATTTCAAAATCAACACAATGGATTGCTGATTACAAATGGCCGATTTATTTTATGATTTCTGTAGCATTTTGGAATTTTCTAGGAGCTGGAATTTTCGGATTTATTATCAATCCTCCAATCGCACTTTATTATGTACAAGGTTTAAATACTACGCCATTACACGGACATACCGCTTTGTTTGGGGTTTATGGAATGCTAGGAATAGGTTTAGTATTATTTGTATTGAGAAGTTTATATAGAAATGTAAACTGGAATACTAAACTGCTTAAAATTACTTTTTGGAGCTTAAATATTGGTTTGTTCTTGATGGCAATATTGAGTTTACTTCCAATTGGAGTTTGGCAGGCAATCGAAAGTATTGATCACGGTATGTGGTATGCTCGTTCTTCTGAGTTAATGCAGCAACCGGCAATGATTACCTTAAAATGGCTTCGTGCAATAGGAGATTCTATATTCGGAATCGGATTTATAACAATGGCTTGGTTTGTATTTGACCTGACCTTAAAAAATAAAAACAAATAAAAATTAAAAATTGATTATCATGGAAAATTTAAAAAATAAAACAATCGGATCTTTTGTAGCTCAGGATTTTAGAACAGCTGCAGTATTTTCAAAATATAGAATTGATTTTTGCTGTAAAGGAAACAGAACAGTTACTGAAGTATGCGAAAAACAAAAAATAGATTCTGATGCTTTACTGCAAAGTGTTTATGAGGTTTTACAATCTGAAAATAATGGTTCGATAGACTTTAATTCTTGGCCTTTAGATTTATTGGCAGATTATATTGAGAAAACACATCATCGTTATGTAGAAGAAAAATCGCAGACTCTTCTGGCATTTTTAGATAAATTATGCAAAGTACACGGAGCAAACCATCCTGAGTTATTTAGAATAAATGAGTTGTTTATAGGTTGTGCAGGAGAATTGTCTCAGCATATGAAAAAAGAGGAATTAGTTTTATTCCCTTTTGTAAAGAGAATGGTTAAAACAAAAGAATCTGATGGAGTTTTATCACAGCCTTCGTTTGGTACTGTATCAAACCCAATTGCAATGATGATGCATGAACATGACAATGAAGGAGAACGTTTTAGAGAAATTGCGAGTCTGACAAATAATTATACACCTCCTGCAGATGCTTGTACAACGTACAGAGTAACTTTTGCAATGCTTAAAGAGTTTGAGGAAGATTTACATAAACATATTCATTTAGAGAATAATATCTTGTTTCCCAAAGCTGTTGCTCTGGAGAAAGAATTTGTTGAAGTAGAATAACGATTAAATTTTAATAGTCGAAAACACCGATAAATGTCAAAGTATTGAGTATTATCGGTGTTTTTTATGGCAACTATTTACTACTTTTAATATTCTTAAAATGGAATTTTTTAAAATGTATTCTCAAAAAAACTGGATTATTTGCTGCTTTTTTAATTTCTTGATTGCTTGTGTTTTCGGGTTGTTAATGCGGTATGTATATCTTTTTCCTTTAGACTTTATAAACTATAGTTTTCTGCTTCATGCACATTCTCATGTGGCAATGCTGGGCTGGGTTTATATGATGGTTTATGTTTTAATTGTACACTTTTTTATTCCGAAAGAAAAAAGTGAGAAGCCTATTTATGGCCGTTTGTTTTGGTGTACCGAAATTGCGGTTATCGGAATGATGGTTACTTTTCCTGTTAAGGGTTATGCCTTGTTTTCGATCATTTTTTCGACAATGCATATTTTATTGAGTTATCTTTTTTGCAG
Source organism: Flavobacterium sp. FlaQc-30 (assembly GCF_044005885.1). Lineage (NCBI taxonomy): Bacteria > Pseudomonadati > Bacteroidota > Flavobacteriia > Flavobacteriales > Flavobacteriaceae > Flavobacterium > Flavobacterium sp. FlaQc-30. The sequence goes on from NZ_JBIPCO010000003.1 coordinate 126,409, forward strand.
ATTGGTTTGGAAAGATAGTTTTAAAGATAAAACTCCTGCCGTCAGATTTTTAAAATCGTCTGTTTTGTTTATGGTTTTGTCTACCTTTGGAGTTTGGTGTTTAGGCCCTGCAGTTAGTACACTTGGCAAACAAAGTGCATTTTATCAAATAGCCATTCAGTTTTTTCTTCATTTTCAGTTTAACGGCTGGTTTTTGTTTGCCGTTTTAGCGTTGTTTCTAAAACAATTTCAACATGCAATTGATAAACGAAAGTTCAAGATGTTTTACTCTCTTTTGATTATTTCTATCTTTTTAACAGTTGCATTTCCTATTCGATGGTTTGTAGAAAATAACATTTTGAATTGGATTAATACTCTTGGAGTTGTATTGCAATTGCTCGCTTTTATTTACTTCTACAAAATGCTTAAACCTCAAATAATCGATTTTAAAGCCAATTTGAATCGAACGGCAACGTTATTTTATAGTTTAGCTTTGTGTTCTTTATTCCTGAAAATCGGGATTCAATTATTGACAATTTTACCAAATATTGCCGAAGTTTCACATCAAATTAGAAATTTTGTAATTGGCTTTATTCACTTAACAACTTTAGGAATTATAACAGGTTTTTTGTTTGGAATATTAGTCCAAAATAAAATGCTTTCAGGTGATTCTTCTGTAATGAAAAATGGAGCAAAGTGTTTTATTTTAGGATATATTGCGACAGAAGTTTTGTTGTTTTTTCAAGGTGGGTTTTTCTTTTTTGGAAAAGGCACGATAGCATTTTATTATCAAAGTATCTTGATATTCAGCTTGCTTCTTGTTTTGGGATTAGTTTTAATGATGACTTCAATAAGAAAAGATCATTCGTAAAATAAAAAAGTCCCAGAGGGGCAATATATTTATAGAATGTTTGTCTGCGACACGTAAAAGCCTCTGCGGAGCAACACATTTTGGAATTGTATTGAATAGGATATATCGCTCCGCTGGAGCTTTAAAACCTGAATATAATATTGTCTATAAATATTTAGCTTCTCCGAAGCTATTGATCAGACAGATATATTTTAATGATAATTTCAATAATAAAAAAACATTCAGATGAGAAGTCCCAGAGGGACGGTATATTTATAGAATGTTCGTCTGCGACATGTAAAAGCCCCAGCAGGGCGACATATATCTAAAGGCTTTATAAACAAAAAACAAGAGCCGATCCATTCCTAAAATCTACTCTTGTTTTTCTACTAATCAACCTATTTACTATTTCTAAATTTTTTCTGCTTCTTGATTTATTGTTGTTATGGTTTTGTCATTGTTTACGCCCAAACCTTCCTGCTGAAATATTAATTCTCCATCTGGATTAAAAACGCTTATAATATTGGAATGCGAAAAATCTATTGGAGAGATCTGCTTGTAATTAACGGCCAAAACTGCGGCAAACTCACGAGTGTTTTCTTCTGATGATCGTAAAAACAACCAGGGATCTTGATTCATTTTATTAGCAATTGCGAAATCTTTTAGTTTTTTTGGAGTGTCAGTTTTGGGATCAATACTCACTAAAATAAGTTTTACATGCTGTTTTGTACTTTTATTAAGTTTCGATTCAATATCTCTCATATCTGCCACTAATCTTGGGCAGGCAGCTTTACAACTGGTGTAAATCATAACCATAACAAGAACGTTTCCTTTTAGACTTTTCAATTCAATATCTTTTCCGTCCTGAGTTGTCCATTTTGAGGGCAAATTGTAAATTGATAAATCACTAATTTCTTTGTTTACAGGTACTGAATCTTTTTTCTTGTCAGACTCTTTACAACTTTGCAAAGAGAATAAGAGAATAAATACAGCGATAATTGTTTTTTTCATTTGAAAGTAATTTAAGTTATCATTTTGGGTTTGTATCGCTGGCACATCTAAAACCTAGATTTCGAGTAGAATACTGTGCTTTAAGACTTCCTCTAAAAGCGTAACGCATAAATGCCGCATAATCCATCAAATCTGTTGCATTTACAGAACCGCTTCCGCAGAATAAATTCTTGTCACTGCTTTTATCTTTTCTTGATTCTCCAGATAAAAAAATGCTGTTAAAATCTGACGTCCATTCCCAAACTAAACCATGCATATCGTAAACTCCCCAATAATTTTTGAAAGTTTTTCCAATTTGATTTTCGTAAGTTCTCGATTTCTCATACCAAGATAAGATGTATTCATTGAATTGTTTTTTAGTTCTGGCATCAACTTTTTTTTCATCGGCCATAGCCACATATTCCCATTCATCCATTGCAGGTAATCGTTTTCCTTGGCATTCGCAGTATTTTTTGGCAGCAAACCAAGAAACACTTGTTACAGGTGATTTAGGATTTGCACTTCCAAAATCAAAATCATTAGTCCAATACGACAAATAACTTTTGTCGGCAAAAATCCCTTTTATTTTAGATTTTGCATACGAAGGATTTTTTTTGACGAAGTTTAAAAACTCACTATTTGTAACAGGATAAATATCCATGTAGAACGATTTTACAACTACAGGTTTTTTGGAGGTGGCTCCGTAAAGAGGGACAAATGAACCCTCTTTTATCGGAACCATTCCAGATTCTTGCGCTTTTAATCCTGTAAGCATCAAGAAAAGAATAAGAATGAAAATGTTTTTTTTCATGCGAAAAATGTTGCTGTTATCTTAGCGCTTTTACCATTTCTGGCGTTACTTCCGTTTTATTATTACCCCAGCTGTTATAGATGTAAGTAAGAACATTTGCTATTTCATCATCAGATAAATTCTGAGCTGGCATTACATTGTTGTATTTTTTGCCATTCACAGTTACCTCACCTGTTAAACCGTGTAAAATAGTATTGATAGAACGTTTTGGATCAGCATTTAAATAATCTGATTTTGCTAGAGGAGGGAAAGTTCCAGGGATTCCTTGTCCTTCAGATTGATGACAGGCAAAACAAGTCGTTCCAAAAATTTCTTTTCCAATATTAATTTTTTCAGCAACGGTACGTTTTGGAATTGCTGTTTTTGCAGCTGAGCTTCCCGGCATTTTCTGAATAGTTCCGCCTTCAGGTAAATAAATACCTTCTTGAATTGTTCCTGAATAAATGTTTTTATTTTCTTTTCCTTCCACTTTCAGCATTCCTAAAGCACCTTTGTTAAAGGCTCTAAAAATAGAGTGGTCAACTAATATAAAAGTTCCCGGAGTTTCAACTTTAAAATCGACAATGGCAGCTCCACCCGCTGGAATTAAGGTTGTTTGTACATTTTTATTGATTGTACTTCCGCCTTCAACATGAACACTGTCGAATATTTCACCAATAACGTGGAAAGAAGAAACTAAGTTAGGACCTCCATTACCAACATATAAACGAACAGTTTCGCCTACTTTAGCAGTCAATTCGCCGCCGTTTGTTAAAGACCCTACTTTTCCATTAAATACTACATAATCTGGAGTTTCTTTTACAGCCTTGTTCATATCAAATGCTTGCAATCCTTTTGCGCCATATTCTCCTTGAGTGTAAAAATCTCCCTGCATAACGTAGTATTCCTTGTCAACAGGAGGAAGTCCGCCTTCAGGTTCCACTAGAATTAAACCATACATACCATTTGCAATATGCATTCCTACCGGAGCAGTAGCACAATGGTAAACATATAAGCCTGGATTAATTACTTTAAAACTAAAAACTTTTTCATGTCCTGGAGCCACAAGTGATGAGGTTGCGCCACCGCCCGGACCAGTTACGGCATGTAAGTCTATATTATGAGGCAGTTTGTTGTCTGGATGATTTTTTAAGTGAAATTCGACTTCATCTCCAACACGTGTTCTAATAAAACTTCCCGGTACAGATCCTCCAAAAGTCCAATACGTATATTTTACGCCATCGGTCATTGTACCTTCTTGTTCTTTAATTTCCATGTTAAGTTTTAGCTTCATAGCAGTTCTGTTTCCAACTGGTTTTGGAACCATAGGAGGGGCAGTAAGTTCTGCATTCATTTCTCCTTCGGTCATGATATCTGCATAGTTTTTAGCTTCTTCTTTTTTACAGCTTCCAAAAAAGAGAGCAATAAAAAGTACGCTTAAAAAGAGACTCATTTTAATCTGAATGGTATGTTTCTTTTCCATAAGTAATTGGTTTTGTTTTCATTTTAAATTTTAATCAAAAATAAAAGACTATTTTGTCTTTTATTATGATAAAAGTCATAGAACGGTTACTAATATTTCGCTTAATTAATTGTAGAATTATCATTTTTTGGTAAAATTATATTAACTCAAAATGGTTATACTATTCAAAAAAAAAGGCAACTATTCGGGGATAAAAAAACAGAAATAAAAAACAGCACTAAAAAACTAAATCAGACTGTTAAAAAAATATAAAAAGAATGCTTTGTGTATCAAATATAAAAAAAATACCAAAAACTACAACATTGATAACTTTGGTTTTTGAGTTTTTTTTTCTTGATTTGCAGAATTCAAATGGGAGCAAATTTATTTATGAATCAAGGCTTTTTTTTAAAATAAAAATAAATGACTGTCTGAATTTTAGAATAATAATGATTATTTTTGCTCGCTGATTAAGTTAAAAATATTACTACACTATATTATGGTAAAAGATTTATTCGAAAGAATTCAAGAAAATAAAGGACCTTTAGGAAAATGGGCTTCTCAAGCAGAAGGTTATTATGTTTTCCCAAAGTTAGAAGGAGAGTTAGGTCCTAGAATGACATTTCACGGAAAAAATATCCTAAACTGGAGTTTAAATGATTATTTAGGTTTAGCAAATCACCCAGAAGTTCGTAAGGCAGATACTGATGCAGCAATTCAATTTGGAGCAGCTTATCCAATGGGAGCTCGTATGATGTCTGGACACACAACTTATCACGAGCAATTAGAAAATGAATTGGCTTCTTTTGTAATGAAAGAATCAGCTTATTTATTAAATTTTGGTTACCAAGGAATGGTTTCTATCATTGATGCATTGGTAACTAAAAATGACATCATTGTTTATGATGTTGATTCGCATGCTTGTATCATTGATGGAGTTCGTTTGCATATGGGTAAACGTTTTACTTACAAGCACAATGATCTTGAAAGTATGGAGAAAAACCTGCAGCGTGCTACAAAAATGGCCGAAGAAACTGGCGGAGGTATTTTATTTATTACTGAAGGTGTTTTTGGAATGCGCGGACAACAAGGTAAATTGAAAGAAATTGTTGCAATGAAGCAAAAATACAATTTCCGTTTATTAGTTGATGATGCACACGGTTTTGGTACTCTTGGTAAAACAGGTGCTGGAGCAGGTGAGGAGCAGGGAGTTCAAGACGATATTGATGTTTACTTCTCTACTTTTGCAAAATCAATGGCTAATATTGGTGCTTTTGTTGCAGCAGATAAAAATATTATTGATTATTTAAAATACAACTTACGTTCGCAAATGTTTGCTAAAGCGCTTCCAATGATCCAAACAATTGGTTCATTGAAACGTTTAGAATTATTGCGTAATTCATCTTCAATCAAAGATAAACTTTGGGAAAATGTAAATGCATTGCAAAACGGACTTAAAGATAAAGGGTTTAATATTGGTGACACAAACACTTGTATTACACCAGTTTATTTAGAAGGAAGTATTCCTGAAGCAATGGTAATGGTAAACGATTTAAGAGAAAATTACGGTATTTTCCTTTCTATTGTTGTTTATCCAGTTATTCCAAAAGGAATTATTTTGTTAAGAATGATTCCAACAGCTTCACATACTTTAGCTGATATCGAAGAAACATTAACTGCATTTGAAGCGATTCGTGAAAAATTAGTTAGCGGAACTTATAAAGAAATTGCAGAGCGTACAACTGTTGACGTTTCGTAGTTAATTTAAAAAATAATGTTTCCTTAAATGGAAATTATGTAAAAAAATCCATTCCGTTATACGAATGGATTTTTTTTATTTGAAGTAACTTTAAATTTGTAATCAGAAAATTAAATAAATAATTATGAAAAAGCTACTTATACTAACGACTCTAATTTTGACTGTTTTAGTTTCTTGTAAAAAAACGGCAGATACAGAACCGGTTCAAATTGCTCCAAACGCTCCAAAAGAGGTTCAAATAGAAGAACCTGCAGGTGATCAATGTTATGCTTTAAGAGCAAATGGCAATGTGATTGAATTGAGTTTTAATGTAAACTCGCACCAAGAGGTAAACGGAAAATTAAATTATAGTATATCTGGAAAAGATAAAAATGAAGGAACTTTGATAGGGAACATGAAAGGCGATACACTTATTGCTGATTATACTTTTACCTCAGAAGGAGTTTCATCTGTGAGAGAAGTTGCATTTCTACAAAAAGACGGAGCGCTAATAGAAGGGTTTGGAGATGTTATTCAAGCTAACGATAAAGTAACTTTTAAGGATAAAACCAAATTGAAGTTTGATCAAAAAAACATATTGACTAAGACAGATTGTAAAGTAGAATAGTAAAATGTTATCGATACAAAAAATCCATTCGTTTATTGCGAATGGATTTTTTTATGTTTTCAAATCAAATATTGATTTTTATAACTAAATACTTTTAAAGGTATTTTAAATATGTTTTTCTTTGACAGTGAATTTTTGGGTCAAAGTTTTTCCATAGTAAATGAATGGCAGTATTTTCTGCTAATTCTGGAGTTCTGATACAATTTACAATTCCTTTTTCAGAGAAAGTTTTAAAATATTCATCAAAAATAATTGCGGTAACTCCTTTGTTTTGGTAATCTGGGTGAACACCAATAAGGTAGAAAACCACGTCTTTACTCTTTTTTCTAGCTTTTAAAAGATGAAGAAAACCAAATGGGAAAAGTTTTCCTTTTGCTTTCTGCAGCGCTTCAGTAAAACTTGGCATAACAATACTAAAAGCGACTAAATTATCATCTTTATCAACCACGAATTTTATGTATTCAGGATTGATAAAACTGATATATTTCTTTTTGAAATACTCTTTTTGAACATCTGAAATTGCCACAAACGAAGCTAATTTGGCATAACTTTCATTAAACAAATCAAACATTTTGTCGACATGCGGCATAATATCCTTTGTTTTAGTGAAATTTAAAGCCCTAAGTTCATAACGTTTTTTGATTAAAGCCTGTGCTTTAAGGAAAAATTCTGGTTTTACATTCGAAAAAGGAAATATGCTTTCGATGTATTCTTTTTCAACCTGAAAACCTAGTTTTTCAAAATGAGTTACATAATACGGATTATTGTACCAAGTAATCATAGTTCCAACTTGATCAAAACCTTCTGTAAGAACACCAACTTTATCTAAATTAGAAAAACCCATTGGGCCTTCGGCATGTTCAAGGTTATGTTTTCTTCCTAATTCATATACTTTTTCGAGTAGCGCTTTTGTAACCTCAATATCATCAATTACATCAAACCATCCAAAACGAACTTTTCTTTTGTGCTGATTGTTTACTTCGGCCCAATTGATAATTGCTGTAATTCTTCCCACAATTTCATTGTTCTTGTAAGCAATATAAAAGTAAGCTTCGGCATTATCAAACGCAGGATTTTTTGTTTTATCAAAAGACTCTAATTCATCAGCAATAATAGGCGGAACCCAATACTGATTGTCTTTGTATAACGAAAACGGAAATTTGATATATTCAGTTAGTTCTTTTTTAGTTTTAGCTTCTTTAATTGTAATCATTAAGGTGGTATTATAAAAAATCTCTTAGTACAGAGAGTTTGGTTATTAAAATTTACTCGTATTTAGCCTTGCGTTTTCTTTCTCTTGCCTGATAGTCTATCTCTTTTTCATTTTCTGGATTCTTTTTAGCTCTTTCATTGTTTTTAACCTCGATTTGTTTTTCTTTATACCAGCCGTCGTAACGCCAAGAAAAACCAACACCGCCATATAAAACAGATGGAGTATTTTTAAAATTAGTGCTTATCGAAGCATCTATCTGCATATTTGGTGATAAAAGATATGCCGCACCGCCGCGAACAATTGCATCGCTATAGAAATCACTTTTGTATCCTTGATTTTCAACAAACCCGGACCATTTAGCATTAAATCCGTGTGTTAAAGTTAATACATAACCATAACTTGGATAATCAGTACCAATATAATCAGCAATAATATTGGTTACAAAAACCCATCTTCCGCCTCCAAATAAGTTTTGTGTAACCAAGGCAACTTTTGGAGAAATCTCGCCATTAGGAGAGAAATAATAAGGATTGTCGGCACCAACAAAATTTGCTCCTGCAAATATCGAAACCGCAGGAATTAGCTCACGCCATTTAAAACTGCGATTGGCTTTATAGCTGTAGATGTTTACTTCGGCTTTATAATTTTTGTAAGGATCGTAAATTAAATATTTAGCCCCTAAAACAGTTTGTCTGAAATTGTTTTTTTTGTAGCTGGTATATGGAGTATCAAAGTTTTCCATTTGATATTGTAAATCAACAATAAATTCTAATTGCTCTAAAAAAGCACCATATCTTAGTGTAAAATCGGTGCCAAAACCACTTGCGTCGTAGTTTAATAAATCGTGTTTTTCTTTAATACCATAAACACCAATTTCTGCTTGAATAACAGATTTTCCAACAGCATAAGCAGACATAGTTTCGCCAGGTCTGTTTGAGTTTATTACATCAGTGTATTGAGCAAAGAAAAATTGTGGTATTAAAAGAATAGATGTAGAAAGTAAGTTTTTAATTTTCAACATAAATGTATTTTTTGATTAAAAAGCTATAACGCATTTCAAATGTACTATATTTTATTATTTATTTAAGATTGATATTTTAATTTTAAACAATGGATTTATTAATTTTGACAAAAATTATACAATTATGCAAGAAGCATCTTTTTCAGGTTTAATAAAAGCTATATGTTATATAATAGCATTTTATTATATTTTTAAATTTTTAGCTAGAATCTTTTTGCCGGTATTGGTAAAAAAAGCAGTTGAAAAGGCAGGAGAAAATTTTCAGAGACAACAACAATATAGTCAAGATAATTCTTGGCAGCAAACTCGTAATACTACAAAAGATGAGATAATCATCGATACCGCTAATGCAAAAAATCCTCGCGAAACCAAAAAGGTTGGGGATTATGTTGATTACGAAGAAATAGATTAAGTTTGTATCCTAAAAAATAGGATTCATCATTTAACCAAACCTGCCAAAATTGAAAATAGTAAATAAGTTCTATCCGCATGCCCTTGTAATTCTGGGTTTTATTCTTGTATCATTAGTTTATTTTTATCCTGTTCTGCAAGGAAAACAGATTTTTCAGTCAGATATTGCTCAATATACCGGAATGGCAAAAGAGCAGAATGACTTCAGGGCTGCTGAACATACAGAACCTTATTGGACAAATTCTGCTTTTGGCGGAATGCCTACTTATCAGTTAGGAGCAAATTATCCTAATGATTTTGTTGGTAAAATTGACGATCTTTTACGTTTTTTACCACGTCCTGCAGATTATCTTTTTCTATATTTCTTTGGGTTTTATGGATTGTTATTGGTTTTAAAAACAGATCCATTAAAAGCTTTTATCGGTGCACTTGCATTCGGATTTTCGACCTATTTAATTATAATTCTTGGAGTTGGTCATAATGCAAAAGCGCATGCAATTGCCTATATGCCCCTTGTTATTGCTGGATTTATACTTGTTTTTCAAAAAAAATATATTTGGGGAGGTCTGCTCACCATGTTTGCGGTTGCATTAGAAGTTAATGCGAATCACTTTCAAATGACCTATTATTTATTGATTTTCTTATTGATACTTTCAGGTTATTTTGCTTTCACTTTTATAAAGAATAAAGAATACAAACCGCTTTTAACTGCGATAGGTACTCTGGCTGTAGCGGGAATTTTTGCTATTGGTGCCAATGCAGCTAATTTAATGGCTACCAGCGAATATGCTAAATTTAGTACTCGTAGTAACAGCGAATTAACTTTTAATCCTGATGGAACTAAAAAGACAAACGAAAATGCTTTAAGTAGAGAATATATTACCGAATATAGTTACGGAATTGCAGAAAGTTTTAATTTAATTGCGCCGAGACTTTTTGGAGGTTCAAACCATGAAAATGTTGGTGTTGACAGTCGTATGTATTCGTTTATGATAGAGCAGGGCGTGCCGGCAAGCCAAGCTGAAGATTTTGTATCAGGTATGCCTGCATATTGGGGAGACCAGCCTATTGTTGCAGCGCCAGCTTATATTGGAGTTGTTGTTTTTTTCTTGGCAGTTTTAGCATTGTTTATTGATGATAGAAAGATAAAATACGTATTTCTTTCAGGAGCATTGGTTTCATTAGTTCTTTCATGGGGAAAAAACGTCTCTTTTCTGACAGACTTTTTTATAGATTATGTTCCCATGTATGATAAGTTTAGAGCAGTATCTTCTATTCAAGTAATTTTAGAATTATGTTTCCCTGTACTTGCAGTAATGGGATTACAATCGTTCTTTAAAGCTAAAGAAGAGCCAAAACTACAGCAAAAAGCTTTAATTCAGACAGGTGTTTTTGGTTTGGGAATCATAGCTATTTTAGTAATTGCAAAAAGTTCTTTTCACTTTACAGGAATGAATGATCAGTACTTTTTAGAAAGTTACGGACCAGCTTTTGTTGATGCTTTGAAGGAAGATAGAATGTCATTATACTCTGCAGATTTACTTCGATCTGGATTTTTTATAGTTGTAACTTTTGGAGTTTTATGGTTATTTATTAAAAATAAATTTTCTCAGACTACAGCTTTAATAATTGTTGCTGTGCTGATGATTTTTGATTTGTTTTTTGTCGATAAAAAATATGTTTCAGCTAAAGATTTTGTGAGCCCTGTACAGATTGCTGCTCCATTTCAGGAAACACCCTCAGATATTGAAATATTAAAGGATACTACACATTACAGAGTTTTTGAAATGAGCGGAAACATGTCAAGTGCAAGAGCTTCTTATTTTCATCATTCTATTGGTGGTTACCATGCTGCAAAACCAAGAAGAATACAACAGTTATTTGATTACCAATTAGCGAATAAAAATAAAAACATGAATTTGGAAATACTTAATATGTTAAATGTTAAGTATGTTATTCAAACAGATAAGCAGGGTAAAGATATTCCAACTCAAAACCCTGATGCAAATGGAAACGCTTGGTTTGTAAGTTCAGTAAAACTTGTAAATAAACCAGACGATGTAATGAAAGCTTTGAATTATATCGATACTAAAAAAGTTGCAGTATTCAATGTTCGTGAGCATGAAGGTAAATTTAGAAACGCCCGATTAAAAAAACAATGGGATACAACTGGAACAATTAAAGTGGTAAAATATAAGCCAAATTATATTAAATACCAATCAGACAGTAAAGGAGATGCTTTGGCTGTTTTCTCTGAAATGTATTATAAAAATGGCTGGAATGCTTATGTTGACGGTCAGTTGACAGATCATTTTCCTGTTGATTATGTTTTAAGAGCTATGGAAGTTCCTGCAGGAAAACATACTATTGAGTTTAAGTTTGAACCTCAAGTTGTAAAAACAGGAGGAATAATTAACTTGGCTAGTTCAATAGGAATGGTGTTGCTTTTAATTGGCGGGATTTATTTTGAAAGAAAAAGTAAGAAAACAGAAAACTAAAACTCTTGTTTGTTTTTAAATTAGGTTTTCATATGATTTAGAGTAAGATCAATTAAAATGATTGCCATGTCTTAAATAACTTCTAAATATTTACACTTTTAAACAATAAACAATTTTCCTTGGAACAAAAGAAGCTCTTAATTATCACGTACTATTTTCCACCAGCAGGAGGACCGGGAGTACAGCGTTGGTTGAAATTTGTAAAATATCTTCCAGAATTTGATGTTCAACCTATTATTTATGTTCCAGAGAACCCTACTTATCCAATTGTAGATGAAGGTTTGGTAAGTGAAATATCTGATAAAGTCATTGTACTAAAAAATAAAATTTGGGAACCTTATCAATTGGCTTCTATTTTTTCAAAAAATAAAACGAAGAAGATTAGCTCGGGAATTTTTCCGCATAAAAAAAAGCAGACATTTTTAGATAAGACTTTTCTTTGGGTTCGTGGGAATCTTTTTATTCCCGATGCACGTGTTTTTTGGGTAAAACCTTCAGTTTCTTATCTGGAAAAATATATTAAAGAAAATAATATTGATACGATCGTAACATCGGGGCCGCCGCATAGTCTGCATTTAATTGGTTTAGAATTAAAAGAAAAACTAAATGTAAAATGGTTTGCAGATTTTCGTGATCCTTGGACAACGATTGGTTATCACAAATCACTTCGTTTGTCAAATTATGCAGCAAAAAAGCATAAAAATTTAGAACATAAAGTTCTTAATACAGCTGATACTATTATTGTAACAAGTAAAACTACAAAAACAGAATTTCAAGCGATTACCAATAAACCAATATCGGTAATTACAAATGGTTATGATCTTGAAAAAGTAGAGAAAGAACCACTAGACACGAAGTTTACTCTAGCACACATTGGTTCATTTTTATCAGAGAGAAACCCAAAATTTTTATGGGAATGTCTTGTTGAACTAGTTAACGAAATACCAGATTTTAAAAAGCATTTAGAAATTAAATTAATTGGTGCCGTAAGTCAGGAAGTTTTAGATTCTATCGAAGAATTTAAACTGAATGATTATTTAAATCTTTTAGGATATGTTTCGCATAATGAAGCAATCGCGCATCAAAAAAAGTCACAGGTTTTACTTTTAATCGAAATAAACTCAGAGGATACTAAAAGTATTATACCAGGAAAATTGTTTGAATACATGGTCTCCAATCGACCAATAATTGCGATTGGTCCACAAGGTTCTGATTTTGCCGATATTATTACAGAAACCAATACAGGAGTATTTTTTGATTATTCTGAAAAAGTGAAACTAAAAAGTGTAATTTTGGACTTTTATAATCAATTTTTGGAAGGAAAATTACAATCTTATGGTGTTGGTTTACAGCAATATTCAAGAAAAAACCTTACCAAACAATTAGCACAGTTGATTAAAGAATCATAGTACGCTAAATTTAAAATCTAAATTCATAAATCCGCAAATGGGTATTGTCTTAAATCAGTCTTTCAAAAATACTATTATTACCTATATAGGTTTCGGAATTGGAGCCATTAATACACTTTATTTATATCCTGTTTTTTTAGGGGCAACCTTTTATGGTTTAACTAATTATGTGACATCTTGCGCAAATGTTATCATGCCTTTGTTTGCGATTGGAATGCAAAATACGTTAGTGAAATTTTATTCGCAGTATAAAACCGAAGAAGAAAAATCCCGTTTTTTATCCTTTACTGTTTTATTTCCTCTGTTGTTAATAATTCCAATTTTATTGATTGGCCTTGTGTTTTATGACGAAATTTTATTCTTCGTATCAAAAAAGAATGCAATTGTAAAAAGTTATATCTGGTTAATACCATTTATAGGGTTATGTATGGCATATTTTGAAATTTTTTATGCCTGGCTGCGAGTAAATATGCATTCCGTTTTTGGAAACTTTGTAAAAGAAGTTGGATTGCGATTATTTTCATTATTCCTATTAATAGGCGTTTATTATGATTGGCTTAGCGTAGAAGGTTTTGTGTACGCAACAGCAGGTTTATATTTTTTGGCATTCTTGATAACAATGTTATATGCATTCAGTATTCAGAAACCAACTTTTCAGTTTACAATACCGGCAAATACAAAAGAAATATTAATATATACCTTTTATATTATTTTATCAGGAAGTGTAGCTAATTTGCTTTTAGATGGTGATAAGATGATGCTGAACCAATATATGCAGATTGAGAATATTGCTTTCTATTCTGTGGCAACTTACATTGCTTTGGTGATTTCTGTGCCAAGTCGTGCGATGCATCAAATTGTTTATCCGATAACGGCAAAATTAATGCATGAAAATAAGTATGACGAATTGAATATACTTTACAAAAAGACTTCTATCAATTTACAAATGGTAGGCGGATTTGTAATGCTGTGTATTTTTGTCAATATTAATCAGCTTTACGAATTGGTGCCTAAAGAATACAGCGGCGGAATTTCGGTTGTATTTATGATTGGTTTATCAAAATATTTTGACTTGATTTTAGGAAACAATAATGCCATTATTTTTAATACAAAATACTACCGAATGGTTTTGTACCTTGGTTTAATGTTGGTTGTTCTTACTGTCATTTTAAACATGATTTTTATTCCAATTTTTGGAATATTCGGTTCGGCTTTTGCAACTTTACTGTCAATTACCCTGTACAGTTTAGCAAAACTTCTTTTTGTGGTAAAAAAACTTCATTTGTACCCTTTTACAAAAGAGACAATTTCATCAATGGTATTAACTTTTGTTTTGTTTCTATTATTTTATTTCTGGGAATTTCCATTTTATCAATTGATTAGTATTGCTTTGAAATCAGTTTTGGTAACCATTTTATATGTTTATCTGAATTATAAATTTAATATTTCGCCGGATATTAATAAAGTAATAGATACCATTTTAAAGAAAATTGGAATTAAAATTTAATACGATTTTATTGCGAAACAACAAAGTAATTTAAATTTGAAGCTATTTTGTTTTTATATTTGTTAGAAAGGACCATTTACAGCTAACATCATATGAAAAAGAAATTACTTTGTTTTTTAGCGCTTTTCATTGTTTTATTTTCATCATTTGCTTTTACTCAAAAAGACAGCCTGCATTCATCAAAAAATGCCGCTGTTGAACTAAAACAAGTAAAATATCCTATAAATCCTTTTAAGGATACATTATTCTTTGTTTATAACAAAGTAGGGTCTTTTTCTGCCGAAAACAGGGCGAAAGCGATTACCGAAAAAATTAGAAAACTTTATGAGGATTCACTTTTTGATCCAGATTCGCTTGTAATTAGTCCTTCAGATATTTCACAAGACATAGTTTATAAAGATGATTTTATTATTATGTCAATCCTTGAAGTTGATGCAAAAGCTGAAAATCAGACACAAGAATTTATTGCAAAACGCAATTTGTCTTTAATAAAGAAAGCAATAGTTTATCAAAATGAAAACTATTCAATGCTGCCAAAAAGACTTGGGTACACAGCTCTGTTGATTTTGATTATTGGCAGTATCTTGTATTTTGTTGGTAAACTTTTTAACAGAGTAAAACTCTATATTCTAAAAAACAGCGACAAGTATTTTAAAGGCTTTAATTATAATAATATTAAAATTTTATCGCCTCAAAAGCAGCAGGCGCTCGCAATGCAGTTGTATAGTTTTGTAAAAGGAATTATTCTAGTTTTAATAGTTTACCTTTCACTTCCGCTGTTGTTCAGCATTTTTCCTGCTACAGAAGCTTACACGACAACATTACTGCGTTGGATTCTTACGCCGGCAAAATCTGCCGTTATGGGGTTTGTCGACTTTCTGCCAAGTTTAGTCACCATTATAGTTATCGTTGTTATTTTTAGATATACCATAAAAGTGATTAAGTTCTTTTTTGAAGAAATTAAAAAAGAGAATATTAAAATTGACGGTTTCTACAACGATTGGGCAATGCCGACATTTAATATTGTTAGATTTCTATTGCTTGCCTTTATGGTAGTTATAATTTTTCCGTATTTACCTGGTTCAGAATCACCAATTTTCAAAGGAGTGTCTGTATTTGTCGGGGTTTTATTCTCATTAGGTTCTTCAAACGCAATTGCGAATATGGTTGCAGGTTTAGTAATTACGTATATGCGTCCGTTTAAAATAGGTGATTTTATAAAAATTGGAGATGTAAGCGGTGAAGTAATCGAAAAAACAGCTTTAGTTACCAGAATTAGAACGCCTAAATTTGAAGATATAACTATTCCCAACTCAACAGTTTTATCAAGTACGTCAACCAATTATTCATCAAATACGAAACAGGTTAATAATGGTTTATTAATTCATACTACAGTTACTATTGGATATGATGTTCCGTGGAAAGATATTCATAAGGCTTTAATAGATGCAGCATTAAAAACACAAATGATCGAGCAGACGCCGCCGCCTTTTGTTTTACAAACTAGTTTAGACGATTTTTATGTATCGTATCAAATAAACGTTTATACAAAAGAACCTACAAAACAGCCTTTAATTTATTCTTCATTACATCAAAATATTCAAGATTCTTTTAATGAAGCTGGAATCGAAATTATGTCGCCGCATTATAGTGCTTTACGAGACGGCAATATGACTACTATACCTGAAAATTATTTAAAAAGTGATTATAAACCTTCATCATTTAACATTGGAAATAAAGATTAAGTTATTGTTAATGTATTGATATACTGTTTTAAAGAGTCAATTTTAACAGTTGTTTATTTTGTAGTTTTAATTTTAAAATATAATTTTAGGTTAAATTTTTAACGTTCCATTTTATTGAAAAAAAACTAAATGGTTTAATAGAATATAAAAAGGCTCTGCTGATGTTTGTTTTTGAATGCAGTACTTAATTGGGAATTGTTGAGAATTTAGAAAATTTCGCATACAGACTAAACCAAAATGAAGGATTATGAAAAACAATCAGCTCAGTCCGGAACAAAGTGTACAGGTGTTTTCGAATATGATTTCAAACAAAGTTCATAACGGATTTGTATTAGAAGAAAGAAATGATGAATTACTTTTCGCAGTTCTTTCAAAGGGCGGTAAAGCAGTTAACCACGGTTTGAATTTTATTATTTTTTGTTTAACCCTCGGATTATGGTCATTTGCATGGCTGTATCTTACAATTGAGGCCTCAAAACAAAAAAAAGTACTAGTTGCCATCGATGAAGATGGTTTTCCTTTTGAAGAAAAATGTTTACTGGCGTAAACATTCCTAATTTTAAAATAATAAAGCCATAAATTAATATCATAAGCTGATATAATTTATGGCTTTTTTTTGAAGTGCAGGAAACTACAGTTTATCTTTCAAATAAATTCCAGTAACAGATTCTTTTACTTTAACAATTTCTTCAGGAGTTCCTGCAGCCAATAAATGACCGCCGTTTTCTCCGCCTTCAGGTCCCAAATCGATAATCCAGTCCGCACATTTAATCAAATCAAGATTATGTTCAATCACAATTATCGAATGACCTTTTTCGATTAAAGCATCAAATGAAGCCATCAGCTTTTTAATGTCATGAAAATGAAGTCCGGTTGTAGGTTCATCAAAAACAAATAGAGCTTTATCTTTTGTTGCTCCTTTTACTAAAAATGAAGCCAGTTTAATACGCTGTGCTTCACCGCCCGAAAGAGTAGAGGATGATTGTCCTAATTGAACATAGCCTAAACCAACATCTTGTAAAGGCTGTAATTTTTGCGTGATTTTTGTCTGCTTGTTTTTTTCAAAGAAAGCAATAGCATCATCAATGGTCATCGTAAGAATATCGTTGATGTTTTTATCGTCAAAATTAATCTCTAAGATTTCTTTTTTGAATCGTTTTCCGCCGCAGGTTTCACAAGGCAGAGAAACATCAGCCATAAATACCATTTCAACATTTATAGAACCTTCTCCTTTACAAGTTTCACAGCGTCCTCCGTCAACATTAAAAGAGAAATGTTTCGCCTGATAACCTCTTATTTTTGATAATTTTTCTTTAGCATACAAATCACGAATATCGTCATAAGCCTTAATATAAGTTACAGGATTTGATCTGGAACTTCTACCAATCGGGTTTTGATCTACATATTCAATGTGTTTTATTTGTGAGAAAGAGCCTTTAATTTCACTAAATTGTCCTGCTTTTTCAGCAGCATTTTCCAGTTTTTTCTGCATAGCAGGAAATAGAATTTTCTTAATCAAAGTACTTTTTCCACTTCCAGAAACTCCAGTTACAACAGTTAAAATATCTAAAGGAAAAGTAATATTGATATTCTTTAAGTTATTCTCTCTTGCACCAATAATATCAATATGATTTTTGAATTTTCTTCTTCTCTGCGGAACTGAAATCTCTAAATCTCCATTCAAATACTTAGAAGTAAGCGAATCTGATTTTAGGATTTCTTCATAAGTTCCCTGTGCTACTAGTTTTCCACCAAAAGTTCCTGCTTCAGGACCAATATCAATAATCATATCAGCCGCTTTCATAATATCCTCATCGTGTTCTACCACAATTACAGTGTTGCCTAAATCACGCAGCGAAAGTAAAACCTTAATTAGCCTTTCAGAATCTTTTGGGTGAAGTCCAATACTAGGTTCGTCTAGAATGTACATCGAACCAACCAAGCTGCTTCCTAACGAAGTAGCTAGATTAATACGCTGCGATTCTCCTCCCGAAAGTGTCGAAGAGTTTCGGTTTAAGGTAAGATAATCCAAACCAACTTCGGTTAAAAACGATAAACGATTATTGATTTCGACCATCAAACGTTTCGCAATTTGCTGCTCGTAAGTATTTAAATCGATATTTTTGAAAAAAGTAACTAAATGCTTAATTGGCAAATCAACTAAATCTGAAACTGTTTTTTCGTTGATTTTTACATATGAAGCTTCCTCGCGAAGACGTTTTCCGCGACAAGCGTGACATTTCGTTTTTCCGCGGTAACGCGACAGCATTACACGATTTTGTATTTTATAGTTTTTCTCTTCAAGTTCTTTAAAAAAGCTGTTTAGACCTTGAAAATATTGATTTCCTGTCCAAATTAAGTCTTTTTGACTGTCAGAAAGTTCGAAATAAGGTTTGTGAATTGGGAAATCAAATTTATAGGCATGTTTTACTAATTCATCTTTGTACCAGCTCATACTTTCGCCTCGCCAAGGATAAATAGCACTTTCAAAAATAGAAAGCGAAGTATTAGGAACAACCAAATCAGCATCGATGCCAATTATATTTCCGTAACCTTCACAAACAGGGCAGGCACCATACGGATTATTAAAGCTGAATAAGTGAACATTTGGTTCTAGAAAAGTAATACCGTCTAATTCGAAATTATTAGAATAAGAAAATCGTTTATCTGAACCCAATTCCTGAAGATAACAAATTCCTTTTCCTTCAAAAAAAGCTGTTTGAACAGCATCAGCAAGACGATTGAAAAACTCTTCCTCTTCCTTTACAACAATACGATCGATAATTAATAAAATATCTTTATTGTCTAATTGATGTAGGTTTTCTGCTGAAAATTCATCTAAACGTACCATTTCATTTTCGACGAGAATACGAGCAAAACCTTGTTGTAATAATACTTTAAGTTTATCTTCGAGCTGTCGCCCTTCTTCCAGATGAATAGGAGCAAGAAGCAGCCATTTACTATCGATTTCCAATGTTTTTACATCAGAAACCACATCAGAAACAGTGTTTTTTTTAACTTCTTGACCAGAAACAGGAGAATAAGTGCGTCCGATTCTGGCAAACAAAAGTTTAATATAATCGTAGATTTCTGTAGAAGTTCCTACAGTAGAACGAGCATTTGTAGTATTCACTTTTTGCTCAATTGCAATTGCCGGCGCAATACCTTTAATATATTCTACTTTAGGTTTGTCTAAACGCCCCAAAAACTGACGTGCGTATGAAGATAAACTTTCTACATAACGACGTTGTCCTTCGGCATATAAAGTATCAAATGCTAAACTTGATTTTCCTGATCCCGAAAGACCTGTAATTACAACCAGTTTATTTCGCGGAATAG
The DNA here is from genome assembly GCF_044005885.1 of Flavobacterium sp. FlaQc-30. NCBI lineage: Bacteria > Pseudomonadati > Bacteroidota > Flavobacteriia > Flavobacteriales > Flavobacteriaceae > Flavobacterium > Flavobacterium sp. FlaQc-30. The sequence continues at coordinate 145,989 of NZ_JBIPCO010000003.1, forward strand.
CAACATCTACATTTTTTAAATTATGTACTTGTGCTCCTTTTATTATAATATTTTGTTTTGGGTCGAGTGTAGAAAGATCGATTTGCATAAAAAATGTCAATTTTTACAAAAGTAATCAATTTTGAATTGAGTTTAGTTAAGGATATTGTTCCAAATTTTAACAGAATCACATTGTTAGCTCCAATTTCGAATGCCAAATTTTTTGATTAAAAAACGGCTAGTGTTTAGGAAATATTCTATTTTAGAACAGTTTTAATAATTTCTAAAGTAATAGTTATGAATAAAGTAGTTCTATTAATGCTCATTTGTAGTTTTTCATACGCACAAGAAGTAAAGAGAAAACTGGTATGGGAAGAAAACTTCAATAAGAAAGAGATAAATGAAAAGTTTTGGAATTTTGAACTTGGAGACGGCTGTCCGAATTCGTGTGGTTTTGGTAATAATGAAAGGCAGATTTATACCAAAATTAATCACGAAGTAAAAGATGGTAATTTGGTAATCGAAGCCAGGAAAGAAGGAAATAAATATACTTCGACAAAAATTACAACTAAAGGCAAGAAAGAGTTTAAATACGGCAGGATAGAAGCAAGGGCAAAATTACCTGTTGGACAAGGTATATGGCCTGCTTTCTGGATGCTTGGCGCTAATATTGACGAGGTGCAATGGCCAAAAAGCGGTGAAATTGATATTCTGGAATATATAGGGAGAGATCCTCACATGGTTTACACGACGCTTCATACGCAAGACAGTCACGGGAATACAATCAACACAAAAAGAACTGAGTTTTTAAATATTGAAGAAGGTTATCATGTGTATGCTATTGAGTGGGATAAAGATAAAATTGATTTTTTTGTAGATAAAACTTTAGTTTATACCTTTAATCCTTCTGTGAAAAACGAAGATACCTGGCCTTTTGATAAACCATTTTATATTATTTTGAATTTGGCAGTTGGAGGAAATTTTGGAGGTCCAGAAGTAGACGATGCGATTTTTCCGCAAAAGTTTTATATAGATTACGTAAGGGTATATCAATAAAGAACTCACCGCGAAATTTAGAAATAATGCAGATTTGAGCAGTGTAAATATTTAAATGTAAGTTATTTATGCTTGTTTTTGAAAAGCATTAAACTTACTAAAATTTCCATTTTTTTTAATGATTTAAAACAAAATAGAACGATGTGTTAAAAAACTTAACGGTTAAATGTTAATTATTATTGCATTTGTTTGCTTTTTAAAATAATAATTTGTTAAATTTGGTCACAATATTAACATTATAAAAAAGATACGCCTATACAATAAAATTACTTTTTAGAAAATTTACTCCAAAATTATAGAACCTAAAAAAGTAAGTATTATGGCTGATCTGCATATTCCAGACGCTCTATTAGTGAAAAATTATGTCGAAGGCAACGAAAGTGCCCTTGCGACATTGATAAAAAGACACGAATCTAAGATATATGGTTTTATATATTCAAAGATTGCTGATAGAGATATTTCAAACGATATTTTTCAAGACACATTTATTAAAGTTATCAAAACTTTAAAAAGCAATTCATATAATGAAGAAGGCAAGTTTTTGCCTTGGGTTATGCGTATATCACACAACTTAATTGTGGATCATTTTCGCAAAACCAAGAAAATGCCAATGTATAGAGAAACCGAAGAGTTTTCGATTTTCTCAATCATGTCTGATGATTCGCTAAACATTGAAAGTAAAATGATTTTAGATCAAGTTGAAGTTGATTTAAAAAGATTAATCGAAGAGCTGCCAGACGATCAAAAAGAAGTTTTGGTAATGAGAATGTATCAGGATATGAGTTTTAAAGAAATCTCTGAGTTAACAGATGTAAGTATTAATACTGCATTAGGAAGAATGCGTTATGCATTGATGAATTTGAGAAAAATTATCGACAAACATCAAATTATTTTGACCAACTAATACTATTTTGAATATAAGCTCGTTATACTAGTATAAAACATTTTATTGGTATGGCGAAAATTTACTCAAAAAAAGCAGCAGCTGCTAAAGATTTAAAACCTAAAAAAGAAGTAGTTTCTTTTTTGTTGAATTATTCACAAGCTTTAACTGTTGTGAAAATTGAAAATAAAAGTTTTGAAATTATAGCAAATTAAACAGCCCGCTTGCCCAGTCGGATGTTTATTTCGAAAGAAAACCAAATGGTCGTTTTGGTTGAAAGCTCACTATTTGTATTTAAATACAGATAGTGAGTTTTTTATTTTACTAAACTCACTGGTAATTGACCGCATCAATCTGATGATTTTTAATTTTAAATGGCAAAAAAAGGAATCTCAGTCTTTTTTACTATACAAACAATATCAGATTTTTTGTATAGTTTTATTCTGTATTGTTAAATTTTCATATTTTAATCAGGTTTTCTTTATTTGTTCGAGATTTAATTTTAGTTTAGTTAAAAAGTATTATTTATTTCATTGATAGTATTAAAATATGAAGTTTTTATTATTAAAGTGTAGAAACTCATTTTTATCTAGAAATGTTAATATTTAAGAAAAACGTTTAACCCAAATCACCGATAATCTATGGAAAAAAATTACACTCCGTTGTTTTGTTTGTTGTAAGTCAGATAGATAATAGCAGGGATCATTGTTGGTTTCTACTATTCTTTTGATGGAAAAGAGTTTTTTGTTTTTTAATGTGCGTGCCAGAGCATATTAAATAAAAGTTTTGGCATCTTCTTTTTTGATGCTCATTCTTTTACTAAACAGCCATTAAGTCTATTTAACAACCAACCAAAACTAACCAAAAATGAAAAGAAAACTAATTCTGTTATCAACTCTTCTATTGGTAACAATTGGAGCATTTGCTCAAAAAGATAAAATCAAAGAAGCACAGTCCTTGTATGACAAGGGAAAAAGTCCGGAAGCTTTGGCAATTTTAAATAAAACAGAATATCTTATACTTAATGCTTCTGATGAGGATAAATCTGATTATTACTTTTTAAAAGGAAATGTATTAAAAGATTTAGCTGGAAAAAACATTGATGCAGCCAATAATTTTACATTGGCATCACAAGCTTATCAGGATGTATTTTTATACGAAAATGAATCAGGTAAATTTAAATTTACTATTAAAGCAAATTTGGCGCTAAAAGAGATGAAATCTAATTTGGTCAATGGCGCAATGACCGATTTTAATGCAGGCAAATTTAAAGAAAGCGCAGAGAAAAGTTATAAAGTTTATTTGTTTGATAAAAAAGATACATTGAACTTGTTTAATGCCGCATCTTCATCTGTAAATGCAAGAGATTTTGATTCAGCAATACGATATTATGAGCAGCTCAAAAAAATCAATTTTTCGGGAAAAGGAGTTTTGTACTACGCAACAAACAAGAAAACAAAAGAAGAAGACATGTTTGTTTCGCCAAAAGCCCGAGAAGCCGCTATTCAGCAAGGAGTATATGAAAAGCCAAGAACAGAATCAGTTCCTTCAAAAAAGATTGAGATTAATAATAATCTAGCTTATTCCTATCTAGAAAAGAAAGAGTATTCTAAAGCAGAAATGATTTATAATTATGTTTTGGAATTGAATCCGAATTATATCGACGCTTATATAAATTTAGCGTACTTAAAATTACAGCAGAAAAAAGATTTAGCCGATGAAATTTCATCTTTAGGAACAACGCCGGCAGAAATGAAGAAATATGATAAATTGAGTGCTGTAAAAGATGATGTAACCCGCAGTGCGATTCCGTATCTAAAGAAAGTGCTTACTATTGAACCAAAAAATTCAGAAGCGACTAAAACACTTTTAGGAGTTTATAGATCGCTTGATATGACAAAAGAATATAATGCGTTAAAAGGCAGTATGTAGTTTTTAAGGTATAAAGAAATAAAAATATAAAAGGCACAAAGGTTTTAAACTTTGTGCCTTTTTTCTATTTTGTCACTTTTGTCATTTCTTCAATAATAGATTTTTTTCCAACTGTTTTTGTTATAATATCTTTCTCTAAACTCCAGCCTCGAGCAGGCGAATATTCACGTCCGTACCAAATAATCTGTAAATGAAGATCATTCCATATTTCTTTAGGAAATAATCGTTTAGCGTCTTTTTCAGTCTGAGTAACATTTTTTCCATTCGAAAGATTCCATCTGTACATCAATCTATGTATATGTGTGTCTACAGGAAAAGCGGGAACTCCAAAAGCTTGAGACATTACAACACTTGCTGTTTTATGACCTACAGCTGGTAATTCTTCTAATGCTTCAAAACTTTGCGGAACCTCTCCATTGTGTTTTTCAATTAAAATTTCAGACAAACCATGAATTCCTTTAGATTTCATTGGAGATAAACCGCATGGTCGAATAATTTCTTTAATTTCTTCTACAGACATTTTTACCATGTCATACGGATTATCAGCTTTTGCAAACAAAAGAGGAGTAATTTGGTTAACGCGAACATCAGTACATTGTGCTGAAAGTAATACGGCAATTAGCAGTGTATAAGGATCTTTATGATCAAGCGGTACAGGTATAGTAGGGTAGAGTTCTTTTAAAGTGTTTATAACAAATTGTACGCGAGCTTCTTTATTCATTTCCTTATTTTTAAGAACGTAAAAATAATGAATTATAAGTTATGAGTTAAGAGTTGTGATTATCTTTGTTTAATCAATAATCTGAAATCTAAAATTTAAAATAAAAAGATATGACAACATTAAAAGCAGGCGATAAAGCACCAAGTTTTTCAGGAATAGATCAAGATGGGAAGTCACATAAACTAGCAGATTATACTGGAAAAAAATTAGTAGTTTTCTTTTATCCAAAAGCAAGCACACCTGGTTGTACGGCTGAAGCTTGTGATTTGAGAGATAATTTTGAACGCTTTAAAGCGAATAATTACGAACTTTTGGGCGTGAGTGCAGATAGTCAGAAGGCACAATTGAAATTTAAAGATAAATACGAATTTCCTTTTCCGTTGTTAGCAGATGAAGATAAATCAGTAATCAATGCATTTGGAGTTTGGGGGCCAAAAAAGTTCATGGGAAGAGAATACGACGGAATTCACAGAACAACTTTTGTAATTAATGAAAAGGGAATTATTGAAGAAGTAATCGAAAAAGTAAAAACAAAAGAACACGCTGCGCAGATATTGAAGTAGTTTTTGTTTCAAGTATTATGTTCTTTCGAACAGAAGAAAAATTTACCGCAAAGCACGCTAAGTTTTCTTGGTGTGATTTTGAAAAACGCAAGGTTCGCAAAGCTGATTATTGACAAAGCTTTGCGAACCTTGCGTTTTTTTTTAAGCTTCCATATAAAAAACTTAGCGTGCTTTGCGGTAAATTTTACGCATTCCAGAACCTGATGAAACAAAAAAAAGTCCCAATAAGGGACTTTTTAATTAAGCATTTTGTTCTAATTCCGTTTGAGGATGATATCCAAACAAATGGTGTTCTTTTATAATTTCTGCAATACCCGGCGGAAGCATATGTTCCCATCCTTTTTTGCCTTGATTGATCATTTTTAAAATCTCGCGAGAAAAAACCTCTAAGTTGTGCGGGTCATAATCTGTAATGTCAACCACTTTTCCGTTGAATTTGAAGAATTTGTAAAGTTCTTTCATTCTTGGATGTACTTTTAAATTAGTTGAATTCATTAATTCTCCATTTTCATCCAGCATTGGATAAAGGAAAACTTTCATATCTCTGTAGAATAATTTCCCAAAAGCCTCTAGAATTCCACCGCTTAAGTGTCTGTAATACTTCTCGTCAAAAATATCGACAAGGTTATTTACACCCATTGCTAATCCCATACGAGCTTTAGTATAGTTAGCAAAATATTCAACCACTTTATAGTATTCTTGGAAATTCGAAATCATTACTGTTTGACCAAGTGAGCAAAGTAATTCAGCTCTGTCCATAAAGTCACGTTCGTCGATTTCACCGTCAGAACGTAAATTCGAAAGTGTAATTTCGAAAATAACTAATGTATTATCTTTTTCAACCTTGTTTTCTTCAAGAAACATCTTCAACGATTTCTCGTACATATCCATGTTTACCTTTGTAACCGGGCGAAAACTTCCTCTTAAAGCTAAAAGGTTCTTTTTGTACAAAATGGCAGCAGGCAAAATGTTTTTTCCTTCAGGATTAAACATAACCGCATCCGTCATTCCGTTTTTAACCAATTGTAAACTCATCAAACGATTGTCAACATCAGCAAAACGAGGTCCAGAGAAATTGATAGTATCGATTTCTAATTGATCTTTGTCTAAGTGATCGTACAAATATCGAAGTAAACGTTTTGGATCATTATATTTGTAAAAAGCACCGTAAATTAAGTTTACACCTAAAATTCCAAGTGTTTCTTGTTGTAATCTAGCGTCAGTTTCTCTAAAACGAATGTGAAGAATAATTTCGTTATAAGCTTCGTCTGGTTCAATTTGGTATCTAATTCCTACCCAGCCGTGTCCTTTAAATTGTTTGGCAAAATCTATAGTTGCAACTGTATTGGCATAACTAAAGAAAAGTTTTGTGGGATGTTTTTCTCTGCTTAAACGCTCTTCGATGATTTGTCCTTCGAGAGTTAACATCTTTTTTAAACGTTCTTCGGTTACGTAACGGCCGTCAGTTTCAATTCCGTAAATAGCATCACTAAAATCTTTGTCATAGGCAGACATAGCCTTTGCAATAGTTCCTGAAGAACCTCCGGATCTGAAAAAATGTCTAACTGTCTCTTGTCCAGCGCCAATTTCTGCAAATGTTCCGTAAATGTTTTCGTTTAAATTAATGCGTAAAGCTTTGTCTTTTATAGAGGGAATCTGTTCGATGACCTTGTCACCTTTGAGTTTTATTTCTGTACCCATTTTATTTTAAATAGATTTGTTACAAAGTTAGTAAATTAGGCTTCTAATGAAAGAGAAATAATCCTATTTTTGTAAAAAAATTAAGTTCAATTGAAGGTCTATTTTTTAGGTACTGGTACTTCTCAAGGCATTCCGATTATCGGAGTGGATCATCCTGTTTGCAAAAGCACTGATGCTAAGGACAAAAGGCTCCGCGTATCCATTTGGATTACTTGGAACGAGCACTCATTTGTAATCGATTGCGGTCCTGATTTCAGGCAGCAAATGCTTTCCTGCGGATGCCGCAAACTCGATGCTATTTTATTTACTCACGAACATGCAGATCATACAGCAGGTTTAGATGATATTCGTCCGTTTAATTTTAGACAAGGCGAAATTCCTATTTACGGACATGAGCGTGTACTAGGTAATTTAAGACGCCGTTTTGATTATGTTTTCGAGACGGTAAATAAATATCCAGGCGCTCCAAGCGTAAAAACGATCGAAGTCGAAAATGACAAACCTTTTGCCGTTGGCGATAAAATGGCGATTCCGATAAATGTAATGCACGGTGATTTGCAGGTTTTTGGATATAGAATCGATGATTTTGCCTATTTGACTGATGTGAAAACAATTGAAACTGCCGAAGTCGAAAAGCTTAAAGGATTGAAAGTTTTGGTTGTGAATGCTTTACGCGTTGAACCTCACGATACGCACTTTAACTTACAAGAAGCACTTGATTTTATTAATCTCGTAAAACCCGAAAAGGCTTATTTAACGCATATCAGCCATGTTTTAGGTTTTCACGAAGAAGTGCAGAAACAACTTCCAGAAAATGTTTTTCTGGCTTACGATAACTTAGAAATTACAATTTAATTATTCCATAAAAATGAAAAAATCCCTAATGCTTTATCTTTTTATCCTTGCGATATTAATGAATGTTTTTACGTATATGTTTTATAGCAGCGAAGTAAAATTCGGGCAGGAAAGATATGATAAAACGACTAAAAAGCTAAGAGACAGTATTCAATTGGTAAAAACGCAATTGGCTGATGCAAATTATTTTTCTCTTGAACATAATGAAAATGCCCAAAATTACTTTGATAACAGTGCTTCTGGAGGAAAAGTAATTTTATTTGAAAAATTGATTCCAGTTGTAACTGAGAAATTATTAGATTTTAATGCAAACCCAAAAGGGAATCCATATACAGGACAAGATCAAATTGGACCAAACAAATTTATTATCAATAAAGTAAAGATTTTAAACCACCGTTGGATTATTGCTGATTACAGTAATGGTGAATTATGGGGGGAAGTCTTGTTAAAATACTTTGTTGATAATGATGATAATATTACCTTTGAAGTAAACCAAACTTGGTTGTATCAAAAATAGGATTGTGTTATCCTGTTTTTTTATCAATTTAAATTTAATAGGATTATGAAAAAAATATTTTTGTTTTTGATTATTGCCGGAACATTTTCTTGTGCAAAAAAGGTTTCTCAGGATAAAGTAACTTCTAAAGAGACAGAAAAAGAAACAGTTGTAGGTGGAGATTCTGATTCTCACGGATGTAAAGCTTCTGCCGGCTACACTTGGTCAACATTAAAAAAAGAATGTATCCGAATATTTGAAGGTACAAGATTAAATCATGCAGAAGATGGAAAAACATACACCACAGCTGCATATGTTATTTTTGATGGAAACAAAGCAGAACTTTTTCTTGATACTCAAAAAGAATCTATCATTTTAGAAAGAAAATCCGAAGGCGATTCTTGGAAGAAAGATGATCTAGAGCTAATTCCGTGGAAAGGTTACGTTCTGAAAAAAGCTGGAAAGATTGTTTATACAGGACAATAAGAAAAAAATAAAGAGTAAAAAAGTGAGATGTATTTTGGTATTACCATTCTACATCTCACTTTTTTCTTTTATACCGAAAGCCAATTCTTAAAATCGAAGAAATTCTGTGGCGCAACACCATGACCAACAGGATATTCTTTATAAGTGACTGGAATATTTAGTTTGTCTAAAATCGCTGGAGTTTTTCTAGCCCATTCAATCGGAATAACTTGATCTACAGTTCCGTGTGAAGCGAATATTTTTAGGTTTTTAAAGTCGTTTTTCTCAAAACCATCTTTGATGATTTCTTCATTAAAATAACCGCTCATCGCCACAACTCTTTGAATTTTTTCAGGATAAGAAAGTGCAGTTGCATAACTTAAAATTGAACCTTGGCTAAAACCAATTAAAGTCACATTATTAGCATCAATAGGATAATTGACAACTAATTCGTCAATAAAATTGGCAATTATATCTCTTGAAGTTTTAGCTTGTTCGTTATCTGAAAATTTATTTTGGTCAGCATCAAAATTAATAGCGTACCAAGCGTAAGCACCATATTGTAAATCATAAGGCGCTCTTGCCGAAATGATATAATAATTATCAGGAAGTTCAGTTGCAAATGAAAATAAGTCGGCTTCATTGCTGCCATAACCGTGTAATAAAAGCAAAAGAGGGTTTTTGTCTAAAATAACTTTTGGTTCTCTTATTTTATATTCTAAAGATAGATTCATTTTTTAATTGTGAATTGTTAGTTCTCAGTCTCAGTCTAGGTTTTCAGTTTTCAACTTTGACAAAGTTTGTTGGTGATGTTACTATAAAAAATCTGTTGAAATCAGCGTTTTTGCTTGCAAATCTGCGTCATCCGTGTTCAAATTTTATACGCTGATAAAACAGATTCGCTAAAGCGAAAACGCTGATTTCAACGGATTTGTTTTTTTAAATTTAAGTTAACCGATAGATTTAAACCATTTTTGAAAAAGTTCTCCCACTAACGGAATAGGCTTTGTCTGTCCTTGTATCGCATTAAAAATGCCAAAAGTCCAAAGAATTGAAATGCAGATCCACATTGGAAAAGTGATAAAAAAGCTGTCAAAATTGCTGATAATTGCTCCGAAAGAAATAAAAGTAAGCGATAATCCTAAAGCTTGACGGATATGAAAAGAAGCAAAGCTGTTTTTGTTTTCAGAATTCATAGACATCGCTATCAAAACGCCAATAATTAAAATATAACTGGTAATAGCGATAGATTTTCCTTCTTCAATTGTATTGTTCATTGTATTATTTTGTAACAAGTTGATTTTGATTTAAAATTCCGTACACAGAACCTTTGATTTCAGTTCCTAAAAAGGCAGAATTTTTAGATTTTGAAAGGATATTTTCTTTAGTAAAAGTCGATTTTCCTTCTGGAGTAAAGAAAGTTAAGTTTGCTTTAGAACCTTCGGCAATTGTATTATTTTCAAGTCCAAAAACAGCTCTTCCAAAAGTTAGTTTTGAAACTACAGTTTCTAAAGGTAAAACAGTCAATAAAGCTCCAAAAGCACTTTCTAAACCAATAGTTCCATTTTTTGCCGTATCAAATTCCATTTTCTTGAATTCGATATCAATAGGATTGTGGTCAGAAGTAATCATATCGATAGTCCCATCAGCAATTCCGTTAAGTAAAGCCTGTCTGTCAACTTCAGTACGTAAAGGCGGAGTAACTTTAAAACGAGTGTCAAAACCATCTAGTTTTTCATCTGTTAAAACCAAATGATGCGCAGATGCACTTGCAGTTACGTTTAAACCTTTTGCTTTAGCTTCTCTAATTAATTGAACTGACTTCGCAGTAGAAATTGTTGGAATATGAAGTTTTCCGCCTGCATATTCCAGTAAAAATAAGTTTCGAGATATTTGAAGTTCTTCAGCTAAATCAGGAATCCCTTTTAATCCTAAACGAGTCGAAACAATTCCTTCGTTTGCAACGCCGTTTCCTTTTATGTTTGGGTCTTGCGAATAAGTAATTACCAAACCGTCAAAATCCTGAACGTATTGCAAAGCAATTTTTAATAGATTGGCATTATCAATGCTTTTGTTGTAATCTCCAAAAGCAACAGCACCGGCTTTTTTCATATCAAACAACTCTGCCATATCTTTTCCTTCACTGGCTTTTGTTAAAGCTCCAATTGGGAAAATTTCTGTTGCAAAACCATTTGCTTTATTTTTCACAAAATTTACCTGAGATTGATTGTCAATAATAGGGAAGGAGTTTGGCTGGAGAGCAATTGCTGTAAAACCGCTTTTTGCCGCAACGTTTAGTCCGTTTGCGATAGTTTCTCGATCTTCATAACCTGGTTCTCCAAGCGAAACACTGCTGTCAAACCATCCTTGAGAAACATGAAGATTATCGAATTTTACCTCTGTTGCATTATCATTTGGAAGTGAAACGCCTATTTTTTCTATTAAACCATCTGCAATTAAAAGATCAACAGTCTGGTTATGAAACGGACTTTTTGAGTCGATAATTTTGGCGCTTTTGATGATTATTTTCATATGTAGAGAAATTTATTTTTTTATTTACAGATTCAACTTTTGTCATTTCGACGAAGGAGAAATCGCATCCAATTTTCTGTGCAGTATGTTCGCAGCTTGTGTGATTTCTCCTTCGTCGAAATGACAAACATGCTAAAAAAATTACTTCACGAATTTTATAATCGCCATTTCTAATGCTAAAAATAACAGTGCAAAGATAACAAACCATTTCCAAATTTGGCTGTCTGTGCGCTCAGTTTGTAAGGTATTAAAAATGGTCGAAATTGTATCTGCAGTTTTAAAGTTAGAAACGACATTGGTATTTACCTGGCTTAAATCACTTTCTGATCGTTTGTAATTAAAACTTAAATTTTCAACCCATTCTTTTTTGTCAAAAATGCTGTAATTTCCAGCTGTTTCAGGAAAATCATTAAAAGTCAGTTTTACTTTATTGTTTAGTATCTGCTGAATCGGAATGAAAGAATCGTCAGTTCCTTTTACTTCTAGAATTGCATCTTTACTTAATAAAACATCTACGAAATAAGGTTGATTGTTACCAATAGTCAAGGCATTGACTCCTGTTTTCTGATTATTTTGTCCCATTTTATAAAATAACGGAACAATCAATGGCGATTGCTGAAAGTTTGAATTTGTTGTATTTATTGGTGCCGAAAAAACGGTAATTCCAGAAACTTGATTTTGAATTGCTGTTACAAATGCAGTTTGATCTTCATAAGATAAAACGGCTGGATAAGGACTTGAAACATCAAATGAATTGCTTGTTTTTGGATATTGAAAATTTGTGATTTTATTCTCAAAAACACCTGAAAACAAAGGATGATCAAAATTGATTTTGGTAATTAATTTATTTTGCGCTTTTAGCGTATTAAATTGAACTTTTCCAAAATTTCCTAAAAACGAATTTAAATTTGAAATTGAACTTTTTTCAGAAGGAATTACAACTAAATTCCCGCCTTTAGAAACAAAAGCCTTTAAAGTAGTTTGCAAGGCTTGCGGAATTTCAACTAACTCGTTTAAGATGATTGTATTTTGCTTTTCTAAACTATTATAGTCTAGAGAACCAATTGCGTAATTATTATAATTGAATTCGGCAGAAGTATAAATTCTAGATAAGAAATTACTTTTTTCAGGTTCTCCGATGCTGATTACGTTAGTTTTTTTGTTTTTAGAAATGCTGAAAAACAGTTTGTTGTCATAGGTTAAACCATTGTCTTCAATAGAAGCATAACCATGAAAAGCTTCTTTGGGAATGGTAAAGTTGATTTTCTTTTTCTTTGCATCAAAATTGATAATTGTTTTAGCAATTAATTTGTTTTGATTGTATAAAGAAGTCGAAATAGGCTTAAAATCTTCTCCATAACCAGATAAGTCAACCGTTATTTCGTAAAAATTTTCTAATGTCTGATTGATGTAAACGCTGTCAATAGAAACATTATTTTTTTGTTCTGCTTCAGGAACAATGAAATAAGGTTTTTCTTCGGGATCAATATTTTTTACGTCATTTTCCGTCAAGCCAACAGCATCAGAAATAATTACAATATCCTTTTTATGTGCTGATTTATGTGCTTTTATTTTTGCCATAATCGACGAGAGTTCAAATGGCGTTGCGCTGTATTTTAAGTTTTGTAAGGCACTTTTAGCCGATTTAATATCGGTATTCCAATAATTTTCGGTGTTTGTCAGCAATGAAAATTGTGCAGTTTCAGGCGTATTTTCTAATAATTCCTGAACAGCTCGTTTTAGCAATTCTCCTTTTTTTCCTTTTGCCTGCATACTAAACGAATTATCTAGAATAATATACATTTCATTTGAAGCATTTTTACTGTCTTTGGCTTCAAAAAAAGGTTGTGCAAAGGCTGTAATAATACATGTAAGTAATAAAAGGCGAGTTGCCAGTAATAGTCGTTTTTTGATTTTCGAACTTTTACGAGTTTGAATGGCAAGTTCTTTTAAGAAACGAACATTGGTGAAATAAGAGGTTTTAAAACGTCGTAATTGAAATAAATGAACCAAAATTGGAACGATCAATAAAAAAAGGAAGTATAGAATTTCGGGATGTTTAAAATGCATTCTGGCTTCGATTTACTTCACTACGTTTTGTTTTTCGCGAAGATGCTGGTCAAAAATACAAATTTTTTAATTGAACCATATAAGTTCATATAGAGATTATAAGTAAAAAGTATTTAAAGCATTTTAAAATGAAGTTGTATGACATATATAGTGGAAATCCTTTTTGAAAAATGTAACTTTTAAGGCTCTATTTGTAATGACAAAAATGATATAAATGCGTATTTTAGCGTATTCAAAAAATTAAGTATGAAAAAAATATATCTAGTGTTATTTTCAGCTTTAGTATTTACAGCTGCTAAGGCTCAAAATAAATTTAATTTATTAGTAGGAACTTATACGAATACCTGCCCAAGTAACGGAATTTACGTTTATGAATTTAATGCTGATTCGGGAGAGTTTAAATTAAAAGGCTCTTCAGAAAATGTAGTCAGCCCAAGCTATTTGTCAGTCTCAGCAGATAATAAGTTTATTTATGCTGTAAATGAAAACGGAGATCAAAGTGCTGTAAGTGCTTTTAGTTATGATTCAGCTTTAGGAAAGGTTACTTTTTTGAATAAAAATGATGCTTTAGGAGCAGATCCCTGTCATTTGATTAATGATGATAAAAATGTGATTATAGCAAATTATTCTGGTGGAAGCATCGCTGTTTTTAAGAAAAATGCTGATGGTAGTATTTCTGAGGGACAACAATTAGTTCAGCATCAAGGAAAAGGACCAAATGCAGCTCGTCAAGAAAAAGCACATGTGCATATGGTTTGTTTTTCGCCAGATAAAAAGTTTGTATTGGCGAATGATTTAGGTTTGGATAAAGTTTTTATTTATAAATACAATCCAATTGCTAAAAACGAAATATTAACATTAAAAGGAAGTGTAGATGTAAAACCTGCAAGCGGCCCAAGACATTTGACTTTTAGTAAAGATGGTAAATTTGTTTATCTGGTTCAGGAATTAGACGGAACATTGACAACGTTTAGTTATGACAGCAAAACAGGAAGTTTAAAAGTAATTGCTGAAACTAGTATTTTGCCAAAAGGTTTTAAAGGAGGCACAGGTGCTGCAGCGATAAAGATTTCGCCTGATGGAAATTTTTTATACGTTTCTGATCGTGTAGATGTTAATGCAATTTCAGTTTATAAAATTCTAAAAAATGGAAGTATAGAATTAGTAGAACAGCAAAGTACTTTAGGAAAAGGACCGAGAGATTTTGCAATTGATCCAACTGGAAATTACTTGTTAGTAGGACATCAGTACACCAATGATATTGTTATTTTTAAAAGAGATATCGCAACTGGAAAAATTACGGATACAGGAAGAAGAATGCAATTGTGTTCGCCTGTTGGGTTGGTTTTTACGAAGATATAGTTTTTTGAGGTTCTGAGTGACTAAGGTTCTTAGATACTAAGATAAAGGCTCAAAAGATTCAAAGTTTTACTTGAATCTTTTGAGCCTTTTATAATTTTGAAAAAAAACTTAGCACCTTAGTCCCTCAGAACCTTAGCGTCTAAAAATTTTATTTGTTACTATCTTTTCTCTTCTTATCTCTCGTTTTCAACATATTTCGATTGACAGAACCGTGCGTTTTCTTTTTTGTTTTTGAAGGACCGCCAAGATTAACTTTTTTATTCTTTTTAGATTTTTCGTGAAAAGCTCCGTCACCTTCAAGTTTTACTTTTTTCATTAAAAACTTAATTGGCTGCTTGTCTTTTTCAGGTTCAATTAGTTTTGATGAAATTTCAACTTCTTCAGGGAAATCAGTGATTTCAAGTTCTTGGTTCATTAAAACTTCGACTTCAATTTTAAATTCTTCCTCTCTAGGAGTTACAAAACTAATTGCAGTTCCAGTTGCATCAGCACGACCTGTACGACCAATTCTGTGCATGTATAATTCTGGTAATTCTGGAAGCTCGAAGTTAATAACGTGAGAAATATCAGAAATATCTAAACCTCTCGCCATAATATCTGTAGTAATCAAACCGCGAAGATTTCCTTCTTGAAATTCAGCCATTGTACTCAAACGGTAATTTTGAGATTTATTAGAGTGAATTACACCAAATTGTCCGTCAAAATCTTCTTCAATTCGGGTATGAAGCATATCCGAGATCTTTTTATTGTTTACAAAAACTAAAACACGATCCATGCTTTCATCAGTTTGAAGCAAATGTTTTAGAAGGTTTACTTTTGTGTTGAAATTTGGAACATTATAAGTAATTTGAGTAATTTTTTCTAGTGGTGTTCCAGATGCTGCAAGTGTAACCTCTTCAGGAAAATCAAAATAATCATTCAAAATATCATCTACTTCATCTGTCATTGTTGCAGAGAATAAGATGTTTTGGCGTTTTGCTTTCATCATTGCCAAAAGCGCTGTCAATTGCGTACGAAAACCTAAATTAAGCATTTCGTCAAACTCATCAATTACTAATTTTTGAGTGTCATCAAAACGAACAACAGCATCTAAAGCTAAATCCATTGTACGTCCAGGAGTTCCAACTAGAATATCAACACCTTCGTAAACGGCTTTTTTTTGTGTATTGATGTTTACACCTCCATAAATTCCAAGTGTTTTAACCGACATATATTTAGTCAGTTTTTCAACTTCTTCAACAACTTGAACGACTAATTCACGAGTTGGAACAAGTACAACAATTTTTGGAGTATTGGTATTTGTAAATTTGTATAATTTTAAAAGAGGCAGTAAATAGGCAAATGTTTTACCAGTACCGGTTTGTGCAATTCCCATCATATCGCGTCCAGACATGATTACAGAGAAAGATTTTTCCTGAATAGGAGTTGGCGTAACAAATCCCAGTTCGTCGATTGCTTTTTGTAATGATTTTGGAAGATTGAATTTTTCGAAAGTGCTCATTTGCATTAAATTTTGTGCAAATGTACGTTAAAATGATGGTTTTTTGTCGATTTTGTAATTTTTGATTAAATATCAGTTATCCACTAATTTTTTATTTGCAGAGAAAGCTCCACCGGAACTGAATATTTGTAGCGCAGTTTGTTTCCATTCACAAAAAGCTCCAGAGGAGCGATATATTTTTAAACAATACATATTTCGCTCCTCTGGAGCTTGAAATCACGGTGTGTATAATTGCTATAGATATTTTGCCCCGCTGAAGCATTTTACGATTGCCTGAAGTTTCAGGATCACTCAGTTTGATAACGAATTTAAGGAACTTAAAACCCTTCAAAAACACCTAAACCAAACAAAGCAAAATCGTATTTTACAGGATCTTGAGCATCCATTTCGCGTAATTTTTGATCTAATTGAGCAAGTGCTTTACCATCGTTTTGTTTTCGCTCTAAAATACCTAATTTTCTGGCTACATTTCCTGAATGAACATCAAGCGGACAAGATAATACGGATGGGGAAATAGATTTCCAGATTCCTAAATCGACACCTTTTGTATCTTGGCGAACCATCCAGCGTAAATACATGTAAGCAAAGGTAATTAGGATGACTAATCGAATTGAATTAATTCTTTAGGACTAAGTTCTATAATTTCAAGCACACTAGATGACGATTCAAATCCCATAAAATCGATTTTCTCATCAACAGTAAGTGCTGGCTTTCCTAATATAGCCAGAGTCTCTTCATAAATTGTTAAGTCTTCAGTAAGTTGTTCTTCATCAGTTGCTTTTTCTCGGTAATAAGAATGCCACATCCAATTCAAAGCTTTCCAATTTGTCAAAAAAAATGATTGCTCGGAATAACCTTTATACTTTATTACCAAAGAATAATATCCAGATTTCTCTTCTTTAGTATGTTTTATTATGATATTTTCAATTAGTAAATGCACCAAACGCTTGATTTCAATAAATTGAATATCATCAGTGTATGTTTCTATTAAAGTTTTAGCTCTTGAACTTCTTGTTTCATTTTCCATTTCTAAAACTTTTATCTGGAGTTCTTCTATTTCTGAGCTTATTTTTAGTTTTTTAGTTTTCGATAATTTATAGTCATTTTTGAAAATTTCATCATTCTCCAATTCAGGGTCTTTTAGCAATTTTATTAAACGTTCAACCTGCTTATCCAATATAATTAGCTCTTTCTTTTTTTTCTCTAATTTTTCTCTAAGAGGAATTGATAAGTTATTCTTTGGGGCTTCAATCAATAAATCTTTAAGTTTTTTTGTTTTAAATAAATGTTGAATGATAAAATTTTCAAGTTTTGGAAGTGAAATAGCTCTGCTATCGTCGCAATTTTTATGTGGTGGTCTTTTTCCTTTACACTTGTAAGAGTTATCATTCCCTTGAGGTCTCTTTTTACCTAAAACCTCATTTCCACAGTGTCCACATGTAATTATTCCATTTAATAAATAATGATATTCTGCTTTTTTACCCACATTCTTAATGTTTGTAGATAGATTCATATTAACCTTTTCCCAAAGGTCATCATCGATTATTTGCACATTTATTTTGACATCAATCCTTTTATCAATTTCACCTTTATTCCATACTCGTATGCCTTTATAGATGGGATTTCTTAGCATGTCATGAATAACATTTCCACGCCATTTTACGTCACTTTTTTCAAATTCGATGACATTCTTTGTATAGTCATCTTTTCTTTTTATTTTACCTTTAAATCTATTAAATTTTGTAGGAGCGCCTTCTTCATTTAAAATATTAGCAATTGTATAAGTTCCAACTCCTTTTAGAGATAACTCAAACATCTTACGAACATACTGAGCTTCTTCTTCAAAAATTTCAAAATTATTCTCTTCGTCACGTTGATATCCGTAAGGCTTCATCCCGTGCGTTTTTCCTTTTAGTGTTTTATTATAATTAGCTAATTTTACTTTTCTGGATGTTATTTTAGCATAGTATGAATTGACTAGAGACATAAGCTTAGAATTAAAAACACTTTCATCATTAGTTAAATCAAATTCGATTCCGTTTGGATAATAATTGCATTTATGTGTAATGCACTCAGCAGAAAAAATATCCCAAACAATTGAATTACGCTCAATTCTTGACTGGTCAATGCAGTAAATATTTGTTATAATACCTTTTTTTAAATCTGACATCATATCAGCTAGAGCTGGTCTATCCTCAATAATCAAAGTTCCACTCATACCTTCATCAATATAAAATTTGTATTGTAGCCCTAATTGATTAGCTAGTTTTATACCACCCTGTTGCTGAGTTTCAATTGAATAGTCAGTTCCCTCTTCTTTGTTTTTGGATGTACGACAATAAATAGCAAGCATAAAATGTTTTTATTTCCTCAAAAATATAAAATATTTAAAAAAGGTAATATAGATGGTAATTTTTTTATTTATTCATTTTTTCTAAGCGAAAAATTCCAGAGGAAAAAAATTAGTTGCACTAGTTTACAAATAATAACATTAAGAGATTATTACCAAGAAAGCACTGGATAGTAATACAATTCTTGTTTAATTGAATTATCGTTTTAATCTGTATTTTCGTATTGCTTAGAAAGTTTGTTTTCATAAACTTAATAAATGTAGAACTAAAGCAATTGTTACAAACGGGCTTGAAATGAACATTAGAAACGGCACATTTAGATTCATCAATAAAATTGTAAAAAACTTTTTTACCAAAAGTTTAAAAGAATTACGGAAAGCCGTAAAATCAAGAAATATAATAGTCGTATTTTAGAACCAAACAAAAAATTGATTTGCAAAACATAATAACTATTGACGAAATCTTTAAAAGAAACGAAATAAGCGTTAGGACTTATCACGTTTGTAAATACAACAAATTACACTCTATATTAGATATTTTAAATTATTATTACCAAAATAAATCCTTTGAAAAACTTCGAAACTGCGGTAGTAAATCAAATTTAGAATTAGTTAAGACATGTACTAAATATAAAAACGATTACATTGAAAATAGAGAAATTGAAATAAAAAAAGAGAATGCTTTAAAAGAGATAGTATTAAATTTAACTAGAGTACAAAGAGAAGTAATAAATAGCTTCATTTTTGTAAAAACAAATAGCTTATCAGTAAGAAGTAAGAATGCAATAGCAATGTATTTAAAAAACAATTTAAAGGTTAAAAACTATACTGAAAAAATACTACTTTCCGAAAGCTTTAACGTCAATGACATAAAAAATGTTGGAGCTAAATGTGTTCCTGAATTAGAAGTTAATATTTCAATTATTAAAGACTTTATATTTGAAGTTAGTCAAACAACAGATGAAAAATATTTAATTGCGCTAAAAAACAAATATTTAATACAACAAACTTTCGGAATTCCATTTGTTCCTAGTGAAATATTGGAATCAGAATCTATTTTTCTTCTTACAGACTTTCTATTTAATCAAAATGCTTTTTTTGATGAAACAAAAACAATAGTAGTTAAGAAAGGCTTAAAACTGTACAATCATCAAAAAGAATTAACTCTTGATGAAATTGCTGAACAAGTTGACTTATCTAGAGAAAGGGTTAGACAAATAAGAAAAAATTGCCTTGAAGATTTATTTAGCAACCTTCTTTTTATTTCTAATTTCAATGACGATTTATTTCAAAAGTACAATATTGATACTGAATCTAGTTATATAGAAATTAATACTGATATTTTGGAAAAAATCAATAATTTAAATCATACCCATTTTTCCAGAGAATTTATCATTTACATACTTTCCGCATATCTACACAACCGTTTTACTCTAATTGGAGATTATGAAGATATATTACAATTCAAATACTTTAATTCACGCAATAAGCACAATTGGAATAATTTCTATTTAATAGATAAAAAATTAGCTTCAGAAATTGATTTCACTTTTTTTATGGATGATATTTCTAGCAGATTAAGTGCTAGAATTGAGGAGTCTTATTCTTTTAATTTTAAAAGCTATTTATCTAAATTTCTAACAAACAATAATATCAAAATGTTAGATTTATTGTCTCCAATCTGTGAGAGAGTAATCAATGACGAATTTGAAATATATCTTGATTTAGATGAAAATCTAGATTTTAAAAGAAATAGCAGTAGACAAGTACACGAATATGCTTATGAAGCTCTTCAACAATTAGGGAAACCATCAAAGGTTAAAGAAATTTTTGAGAAGGTAATAGAACTTCATCCAAATTATAATACTGAAGAAGCCAAAATAAGAGTTTCAATGAAGCGGATACATGGTTTTGTTCCTGTTGGCAGAAAAAGTGTATTTGGATTAAAAAAATGGGAAAATGAATTAGAAAATTTTAAAGGAGGGACTATAAGAGATATTGTCGAGGAATATTTAATGCAATTTTCTACACCAAAACATATTTCAAACATAACTGAATACGTTTTAAAATATCGCCCGAAATCTAGTCAGTACAGTATTTTACAAAATTTAAAACTTGATGAGTCTGGTTTATATATTTTTTATAAAGATTCTCATATTGGATTAGCTTCGAAAAAATATGAATCTGACTTCAAAAAATTATCAGAAGTAACAAGAACTGATATAAAGACTTGGGAAGAGACGTTTGAAATACTTCAAAATTTTATTTCAATTAAACAAAGACTTCCGTTTTCAAATGGAGTCCCTGAAGAGGAAATAAAACTTTACCGCTGGATTAATTTGCAACAATCCAAACAAAAAAAAGGAAACCTTGAGGAAAACAAGATGGAGAAATTAAATAGTTTACTGACAAAACATCCAATTACAAATGGTAGAAGAAGATTAAACTCACAGGAAAAATACGAAGAATTAATAGTGTTTATTTCGACAAATCATAGACTACCATCAGCAAATAAAGATGGTGAGGAAAATTTATACCAATTTTATTATAAACAACGTAAACTTTTTGAAGCAAATGAACTTGACAATCTAGAAGAAATTAAATTTATCGAAGTTGCAAAACTTTTTCAAAAAATTAAAATATGAAAATAAAAGAAACTAAATTATTGCAAAGTCAGAGACTAAAAGAAATCTGCAATGGTTCAGAAGTTAATTTTGAATCAATTGAAATTCTATTAGAATCTGTTAAAACAAAAAAGTTGCTGAAAAGAAATAATTATCATCAGCAAAAAATTAATGATGTTATTGAAAAAGCTATAAAATGAAATTATCAAACATAGAAATTAACAATTTCAGGCAATATTATGATGCTGTTAATATTGATTTATCAACTAATTCTGACCAGAACATAATATTGATTGGCGGTAGAAATGGTTATGGTAAAACAAATTTTTTATTATCAATAGTTTGGTGTCTTTATGGTGAAAAAATATCACAAATTGACGATAACTTTAAAAAGGAAATCCAAAAAGAAAAGAATTATTCATCTTTTATGCAACAATCCATTAATTGGACTGCAAGAAAAGAAAATAAGGATGTATTTTCTGTAAGCATAGTAGTATCAGATATTCAGTTACCTGAAGTAAAGGAATTAAACTCCAATTCAGAAAGTGTATTAATTACTAGAACATTTAATGTTACAAGTATGAATGAAAAACTTTCTATTTCTGACCCAAATACAAATATTGAAATCTTTGATGATGAAGCTGATAAGATTAATTTTATCAATGATTATATTATCCCTATAGATGCTGCGAAATTTGTGTTCTTTGATGCAGAAAAAATATCTGAAATTGCCAACTTATCAATTAAAGAAGAAGGTAGTTTTATAAATGATGCTTTAGGTAAAATTTTGGGATTAGATACATATGACACACTTATTGAAGATATTGAATTTTATATCAACACCCTAAAAAAAGAAGGTGCAACCAAAAATCTACAAGAAGAAATTGTAGATAAAGAAAAAGCTATAGAACTCTCTAACATAAATATAGATAGACTCGAAGAAGAAAATGCAGAAAAGCTTAAAGAAATAGATGGTTATAAAAAGACAATACGCCAATACGATAATCTAATTTCTCAACACAGTAAACAAGGTAATACAACTTTCGATAGAGAATCTATTTTATCAGAAATAGAGAAGTTAAAAACAAAAGAGTATGAACTATCTGAAAGATTTAATGAATTAAGTGAAATAATTCCATTAGCTATTTTAACAGGAAAACTTGAAGAAGTTAGTGAACATCTTGAAATTCAAGAGAAAAATAAAATCACACAAAACTCATCAAAAGAAAATTCAGAAAAAATAGAGAATTTCATTGAACTCCTTTTTAATAAGCCACCTGAACCAGAAAATTCTACAATGTCATTTAAGGATAAGCTTTTTTACTATGAAAAGGCTAAAAATCTGGGTTCTGAATTATTTAGTGCAAATGGAGATTACCAAGAATTAGATTTTGAACAAGATTTAAACAATTCCGAAAGGAATTTAATTTATGATGCCATTAATCTAGTTAATTCTCAATCGAAAGATTTATTTGAAACTACTATTGAAGAATTCAACAAAACTAGAATTACAATTGCAGAATTAAATAAAACTTTAAGTAAAGTTGATGCTGATTTAGAAGATGAATTGATTTTAGACTATTCATCCAAAAAAGAAACAGCAGATTATAATATCACAGAAAACAACAGAAAAATTGGAGAGAACAATCAACAAATAAACAGATTAAAAGGAGACATAATCAGACTAAACCAACAATTGTCTCTATTGGTTAAAAAGGTTGATATTAATGCTCTAAATAAACTCAAAATAACGGAAAGTCAAAAATACATTGATTGCTTAAATCTCTTCCTAGAAGAGCAAAAAAACAAGCATAAAGAGAGTCTAGAAACAACAATTCTAAGTGAACTTAAGGCATTGATGCATAAACTTGGAAGTGAAGAAAACAAAAGCAAGTTTATAGAAGATGTAAAAGTAACCATTTTAGCATCTGGCCAAGGAATGAAAATAACTCTTTTAGACCAAGACGATAATGAAATTAGAAAAGAGAGTTTATCCTCTGGTGAAAAACAAATTTATATTTCGTGCTTAATCAAAGCAATATTAAACGAATCAATACAAAGTTTACCAATATTTATAGATACACCTCTTGGTAGACTTGATGAAGAGCATAGAGATAATATTACTAAAAGTTATTATCCTGCTCTTTCTGAACAAGTTGTTTTATTCTCTACAAACAGTGAGATTACACCTAAAAGATACAAGGATATTTCAGCAAGCATTTCCAAATCCTATCTATTATATAATGATGGGGCAAACACAAATTTGAAAACAGGTTATTTCCAAAGCTATGAGAATTAAAATAAGTAAAGAAAATGACGAATTATTGTATAAGCTAAAAACATTATACAATTTTAAAAATGACGGTATAGTTCCTCGTATTGCATTTTCCAATAGTTTGTTATCAGGTAAAATGTTTGATATTGAAAAAGAGGTCATTCCAACTTCTGATGGTAAAGAATTTAGAGATGATAAAGCTATTTTTGGGACTGTTATAGGAAGCGGGTCTAATACAATAATTTTTAAATCTATTCTTGACCAACATTATGGTAAAAACACATTTGAAGATGAGTTTATAAAATTATTTAAACTTCATTTAAATCACGGTTTAGATATTTGGAATAATAAAATTGAAAATGCTAACATTTCAAAAGGCGACCATATTGATATTCTTTTAAAATTTGTTAAAAGCGGTCTTGATTTAAGAAAAAACATAATCAAAACCAACTTTTCATCAAAAAACATTCAAGTTAAAGAGTTTAAAGACCCTTTAATTTTTGACTTAGGACAAACTGCGGAAGGAGAAAAAATTATCATAAAAATTAATGACTTAAGAGAGTTTGACAATAGAAATATGGCCATTGCAGGAATGGCAGGTTCAGGCAAAACCCAGTTAATAAAAGATATTTTATATCAAATTTCTAAAAACACAAATAATGAACTAAAATTTATCTTTTTTGATTACAAAGGAGAAGGAAATCCAGAGCAATTAAAATCTTTTTTAGATGCTACAAAATGTAAGTTTGTAGATATTGTAAATGATGGAGGAATTGAATTTAACCCATTGTTATCAATAAGTTTGGATGAAAGACAAAGGCCTTTTAGTATTAAAGCATTTGTTGACACAATAGCTACTTTTGTTCCTAGCGTTGGAGTTGCACAAAAAAACATTCTAACGAATGTTATTACCGATTTATTCGACAGTAAAAATGGTACTTATCCAACAATAAATGAATTATTTGAAAATCTTGAAGAATATTATGAAGAAAATAATAAAAAACCAGATACGTTATTTGCAGGAATTCAAGATTTAACAACCAATATTTTTAATTGCAGTCCAAACAATACGGATATTTTAGATAAAAGTTTATATCTCAATCTTCCACCAGCTTTATCTGACACTTTAAGACAGTTAGTTGTGTTTTTATTATTGAGATATTTTAATACTTATTTTAGTTCTACAAATGATTGTGAACCACATGACCATATTTTTCCAATACGCTATGTGATTGTCATAGATGAAGCTCATATTTATTTAAAAAACAAAAATGCTAGAAAAGCACTTGAGGAACTTTTAAGACTTTTAAGGTCAAAAGGTGTAATAATTGTAATGCTCTCACAAGGTGTTGAAGATTATAAAACAAAAGACTTTGATTTTGCTTCACAAGTACAACTTCCTATTTGTTTGAATGTGCAAAATAAGGACTATAAAGCTATCACTAATTTTGTTGGGACACCGATTAGTAAATACAAATTAGAAACAGAAATCAAAAAGCTTGAATCAGGAAAAGGACTTATAAATATTGGTGAGCCTAAAATTATTGAATTAAGACAATGGTGGAAAACAAAAAAAGAGGAAAATATATAAACTAGCACTAAAAGACATGCTCTTTTGTAATTCGTACCAGCTCTGATACTAGCTAAAATTTACAAAAGAGTATGTCTTTCAAACAGGTACCTTTTTTATAATTCTTTAGAAGATTTTATTTTGAATTAAATCTACGGAACTCTATCCAATACTGATTACAGGCACAACGCCTAGGTGTTTTTTTAAAACTCTCTCCATTATTTCAAGACATTTTGTCTCCATTTCTTTCTTTACAAGTAATCCATCATGCATCGTAAAGGGTATGATTTGATTGTTAACCAACTCTCTAGAAATTTCATCAATAAATATTTTACTTTCAATACTTTGAAGTTCGATAGCAAACGCGCTATAATTTACTTTTTTTACATTTTCAATAATAGCATAAATTGACGGAAATTCTTTTTTAAAAATATTTTTATGCTCTTTAAAATGTTGATTTTTAGAATATGCGATTTCCATCCAAATTTTTTTGCAATCATTTCTAGAAAGACTATATAATTCCATTAGTTTTTCATACCATTTACCACTAGTGGTGAAATTAAAATAGCTATCAATTTCATGTAAAAGACTTTGTGAAGCATCATTTTTGTATTTATTTAATAAAATATTAAAAAGCACTGGTTGGGAGTTATTTAAATCTAGATAAGACATATTTTCATATCCCATGATAAACGGTCTCAAATCAGAAGCCATATTTGTTAAATTAGTGTCCAAGCGTTTGTTTGTACCATTTCGTTTGAAGCGCAATGTTTTATTTTGCTTACCGTTGTTAATTGCATTTATACTTGAAATACGAGACGAATATCTTTTAAATGACGTGTATTCTTCTTCCTGTGTTTTAGCTTCTGACAGCTCGTATAAATATCTTTCTTCTGCATACTTAATTGCGTCATCAAATCTAATAGAAAGATTATTTCTATAATAACTTCCCATCTGTTTTATATGCTTTGGAGCATTATTAATTTCTATTGAATCATTTTCATAATCTCTAACTAAGAATTTCTTGTTTAAGGCAGTTATAGGGATTCTAATTTTATACCAATTATTGTAAATCCTATCTTTTCCAATCACATCTATCCCTTTAATATCAGCACTTAACTGAGTTATTTCAATCTCTTTATGTATACAATAGGTATAGATAACATCATCTAATTTTAAATCATTTTCTTTTAATAAAAAGTAAGAATTATCAATATAAGATTTAATAGAATTTAAATAATAGTAAGTTGTTTTACCACTATAATATGTATCTCTCCAAACTATATTATTAGATAGCAACCAATGAAAATATAATTTATAATCATAACCAAATTTAACTTTAAGAAATTTTGAATCCATTGGAATACAATGAAAAGGATAGTTTTCTAATTTTCTAATTTGATTACTTTTCGAAATAATCTCATTAATTACAGATAATCCAACTATAACTTCAGGAATTTTGTTCTCTTCCAGTGGCGATAAATATGATGAAATAATAAGCTGGTCTACCATTTCTTTAGGTAAACAGAAAGTTCTAAACTTGTTGTATTTGGTCATAATTTTATTCTCTCTTTAATATTCCTCTCAAATTATTATGCTGGTGAGAGAACCAAATGGAGCAACCCACTTGGAACCCAGCTGTGATAATAAACCACTAAAATAAATATATGACATCTCCATAAAAAGTAAACAACATCCCCTCCCTATGTATGATTTTTTTTACCCCCTCCCCCCGTAGTAAAAAAAACTAGGTAAAAATAAATTCATCAGTTACTTCTCTTTTATATACACAAAAAAAAAATACTGCCCTATACAGACCCATGATGCCAAAAAAATATTTTTGACATTTTTTGACAATTTTCTGTACTTAAACAGCATATTTTGATACAATTTTGAAATAAAAGAGCACGTATTAAAAAACAATTTTAGCTCCAAAACCCCTTTATTTTAGGGTAATTGAACGTTTAGCTGAGTTCTCTTTATGCCATAAAGTAATTTTTTCTATTTTTTTAAGCTTAAACTAGCTTTTTAGACCTTATTGGTTTTATTTCCTTCTAAAATCATTAAACCTTTTTCAATAAAACTTTTAGCTTCATCAATCTCACTTTGAGCGATAGAGGTTCCTTTAGTAGGAACGAACATCTCCCTTACATCAACATCAAGTGCTTCTGCCAACTGAAGCAACAAATTTATTGTTGGCAAATTTTTTTCTGATGAAATATTAGATATTGTTGTCATGCTTACACCAACCTTACTCGCAAGCTCATCTCTTGAAATTCCTTTCAAATTCATCAATTCTTTTAGTCGTAGTATTTCCATTTCAGTTTTATTCAAATCCAAAGATAATCAAAAAAAACAAAAAAATAAAGCGCAGCTTAATTTATTAAAATAAAAATAAAGTAAAATTTGCTTTTAAGTAAAATATTACTTTACTTTGTTATGTAATAATAAAGCAAAACTTGATTTATGACAGCGACAGACTTTAAATTAGAATTAAGAGAAATAAAAGAAAGCCTAAAAGGACTAACTCTTCAATTGGTAACCAAAAATGGCTATAGACCATATTTTAGTCTAAAAGATTTTGGCAATGCTATTTTAAACGAAGAGTCAAAAGGAAATGATTTTAGAATAAATCAAGTTTGGACAGATTGTGGAACACTATCGGTAAAATCAATTAAAAACCTTGGAGAACTAATTAGAACTAATTCTGTAACTGGAATCCAATTTGAAAGCTTCTGGAATCCTAAAACAGATGAAGAATACATAAAAAGCTTTGGAGCATTAGACTAACGTAATTAAGAAAAAAAATGGAAACATCAGCAAGAACAATGCAAATTGCACATACAATATTAGAACAAATTAATTACTCAGACAGAAGTGCTTTAATGGCATGGGGAGCTAAAAACTTTTCGGCAATCAGCGAAAGCAAAGAATTCGAAGGTGGCTTAGCTTTTCAAGTAAATGGATTAAAGCACAAAGGATGGGTAAAAGTTTGTCTTCGTTGGGTCGACGATTATACAATAATATTCATCAACAAAAATCGTGAAGTCGTTAAAACCTTTGAAGGAGCATATTGTGATATGTTAGTTCCCGTTATCGATTGGATTGAAGGAAGGTAAATTTGATTCCTGTTTTAGTTTTAGACTATACCCATTTTTTAAAACTATTATGAAAACGAAACATCAAGTAAAACGGTTCGATTGTTTCAAAATAATTTGAACCCTAAATTTGAAACAAAATCTACCATAAACAAAATATTATGATTTATTTTTATTCCAGAATTTCATCAATTACACAATCTGGCGCCAGACAGCACGAGAATTTTAAAAAACAATATGGCTATGATTCGAAGAATGTTTTTTTAGACAAGATTCAAGGCAATATTCCATTTATGCAACGACCAGAAGCTATAAAATTATTTGAAACCGTAACTTCAAATAATTCAGAATTAAACACAATCTGCATCGATTCTTTAGACAGAATCGGAAGGTCTTTACAAGACATTTTAAATACTATTCAAATTTTCACAAACAACGGTATTAACCTTCAATCCTTAAAAGAAGGATTTTCAACATTACTTGAAGACGGCAAAGAAAACCCTATGGCCAAGCTTGTGGTAGCTTGTATGGGCTCAATATCGGAATTAGAGCGTTTAAAAATTAAGGAAAGAAGTTCTGAAGGAATTTTAATTGCACGTGCCTTGGGAAAATATTCAGGTAGAAAAATTGGAACAGTTCAAAGTGATGAAAAATTACTAGAGCGCCACCAAGCCATCCAGAAAAAGATAATAAAAGGACTAACTATTCGCGAAATTTCGCAAATAACAGGTGCTTCTTCTGCAACTATAATTAAAGTGAAAAAAGTAATGAAAAACAGAAATTTATTGAAATAAAATCAATAACTCTTAACTCCTCTGCCCTGACACATAGGGCAGACTCTACTTTGAACTTTTCCAGTAGTTATATTTGTTTCAATACCTGCTCCATTACATAGCGAACATTTCTTTTGCTCATAAATCATTCCGTCACTTCCAACATTATATTCATCAACATTATCACGACTGTTTTTAGTGGATTTTATAGAGTCATAACCATATTCATTAAGTATTTTATTATATTTTGCATCTGATTTCTTATCATGTTCTAAACCGCAATCCTCACTACAAAAAGAACAATCAATAGAATTTTCTATCTCACATTTAACACATTTTTCTGCGGAAATCATTTCATATCCAAATCCATTAATTACTTTTCCACAATTCAAACAACTTACTTTATAAGTTTTACTATAAATCTCGGTAGACGACGAGTCAATTTGTTCACTTCCAATAGATTTAGTTATATTTAAATCTTCCTTACTACATCTTGTTAACAAAAAGAGTATAAGCAAGAAAACTATGAAAAAATTAAAAAGTATTTTATTCATATAATATTCTGAAAAATTTACTCATTAATTTCCAAAAACCAGATTTCACCAAGATAATCTACAAAATTGTTACCCATTCCCTTTCCATTTGTTCTGCTAGAAACTGCTTTAATGACAGAGCCTGAATAGTATTTAAAGTTTTCATCTTTAGCTCTTGATAAATTAATATTATTTGAGTGGGAAAATTGCCTCCCATAAAATTTTTGCTCTTTGTTATCGATAAATAAATTGGGAATAGAACCTAATACAAGTCCATCTTCTTCAAATGTAAAATCTTCATTTATATAAAGTAAAATCCATTTTTTTCCAGTTGGCACTTTGTATGATTTAGATGCATAACGACTACCTTGATAGCTCATATCTCTAGTGTAATTTACCCTAATTTCTTTCCCCCAATTAATCTTAATTATTTTTTCATTATTCTTTATCTTTTGCCCTTGAAAAAATTGACCTGCATCTTGTGATATATAGTTATTTATAGGGATAGGTACTTTTTCCCATTTACCATCTTTGCATCCATATCTTTCATTCTCATTATTACCAAAATTTACTGATAATGCGCCATTTTTTAGCTCTACTATTCCTGGTTTAGAAAACCAATCAATTTGAACAGAATTTTCATAACCAACTCTTTTCTTTTTAAAATAAAGCAAAAAATATTTGTCTTCAACACCATTCTCCCTAAGCCCTTTTATTAAATAGACTCTGTCTTTTTTTCCATCGTTATCAAAATCATTTTCTATCAAATACCATTTAGGCCAATAGGGATGAGTTTTTTTTCCGTACTCTACTAATTCATTTGACAACTCTTTGATATGAGGTTCAATACCAAGATTAATTAATTCATAAGGATAAATTGTAGTATCTAACTTAACTTCATTTTTAATCTTCGCATCTAAAGAAGAAATTGAGCTTTTAGATTTTTCACAAGAGATAAACAAAACTAAAAACAATAAAAAATAAAGAAACTTAGTCATAAGTAATAGTTTCAAAATGTTTTTTTTCAGTGTCATAATAATATGAATTATAAGAATCTACATTTCGGTTTGAATGACAGTATACTGTAGTAACATTTTCATTTTTCTCTAATCTCACCATAGGTAATTCATATTCAGTAAAACCGAAATCATCTGAATATTCATTTGGTAAGTCTTCCAAATCCTTGGTTGACCAAGAACAATCTGGAAGCTGGTAACTCTTGAAAGATTTTCCTAAAACAGCAATAATCGCATAATGAATATCTGTTGGAGCATTGGATTGACTCTTAGCAATAACAATATAATCTTTTACATTATCATCATCCAGATTCGTTTCTATAATGCTATTAGTTGACCAATCATTAAAAATTGTTGTATCTATTCCTAATTCTTTAAATCTAAGTCTTCTTCTTTTCATCCAATTTTCATCTAATCTTTGATAACCATCACCGCTTAAACGAAAAAGTGAGCTATCAATCTTTGAGTAATTGATATTCTCATATTTCTTTTGTGCTTTTTTTATTTCAATCTTTTTAGGTTTCTCTCTCTCTTGGCAATAAGTAAAGAGTAAAGAAATTAGTCCTAAAATCCCAATTCTAATACTTTTAATCATTTTATCTTTAATTTATAACTGTTTAAGAATTAAATAAAAACTTTATTACACTTTAGTAAAAATCAAATCATTTACTTTTTGCTATCATTTTAAAATTTTAGCAAACATAAGTAAAAAATAAAATTAACATACTATAGTATGTTAAAAAAAATACGCATTATCCTCAAATTGTCTTGAAATATAGTTTATGGACAATGTTGAGGATTTAAAACGTTTGGGATTGCGTATTAAGCAATTAAGATTAGCTCGTGGGTTATCACAAGCTAAACTTGGTTTAAGCATATTAAAAGACCAACAGTCAATTCATAAGGTTGAAGCTGGAGAATTTAATCCTACCTACCTATATCTCCTTGAAATTTCAAAAGGGCTTGGAATAACCTTAAGCGAATTACTTGATTTTTAACCTTCAATATTATTTTGGTCGATATTAATGTCGTTTTTTGAATTCATGTTCCTTATTCGCAATAAGAAGTTACTGATAATTAGACGATTCAATTTAATCTAACTAAACTCTCTAACAACTCATATTTCTTATAATAAACTCTGTTACCGATGCCATAAGAAATTATTTTCCCTTTTTTTGACCAATTCCATAAAGTCGTCATATTGATTTTCAAATAACTACAGGCTTCAGACCTAGTTAGTAATTCATCAGGATTACCATTGTTTTTTTTAAATTCTTCTAATTGAGTTTTAACAGCTTTTTTGATAATTTCTTCTAATTCCGCTGGTGATAAATTGTTTAATAGAATTGCATTTTCCATGTTAGAAATTGTTATTAATATTTTTGATATATCAAAAATTTAAGATTATTGAAATTCTGTATACTAAGATTTCTCTATTCGAACAAAATATGGTTTTCCATAATAGAGCTAGTTGTTAAAAATTGATATTTGTTCTTTGACGATTTAATTAACAGTTAGTAATAGGTATAATTACGTGTTTTTGGGTGAAATTAAAAATCAAATTTGATTATTTATATATTTGCTTATATAAACCAATCAAGAAAAACGTTTGGGAAGTTGTACACCTTCAAACACTATATAATAAACTTTTATGTGGTTAAACTTCCATATTATCTGCCTAAACCAACTGAAAAATAATATTTTTTTCTTTACTTGTGAGTAATTCATTATTTGTAAAATTATAGATTCTTTATGGAAAGTTATGGCATTAGAAGTTAAACATAATAGAGCTTATCATATTCATGAAAATGAACAATTCCGCCGAGTTGCATCGTCTTTAAAAATACTTTTTAAGCAAAAAGAATGGACAGGTATTTTAATTGGAAATCCATTCAACGAAAAATATTCACGCTTCCGTGCTGATGCTATTTTACTCTATGACTATGGTTTTATAATCATCGATTTTAAAGTTTATGGAGGAAAATTAATATTTCCAAACAATAAAACTGATTTTGAGACATCTCAATGGTATACCGAATCAGATTATGATAATGAAAGAACATTAGTGAAGGCTGGTAATAAGTTTATCAATCCTTTTAAACAACTAAATTCTTATAGAGAAGCTTTCAAAGAAATTATTCGTTCGGAGATTTACCTAAATAATTTACTCCAAGAAAACAAAACTTGTATATTAAATATATTTTCAGATTCCTTAATTATTGAAAATAGTGTTCCGAAGGAAATTCCATTTTATAAGGTAACGCAAGAGTCTAATTTGGGTACATTTCTTTACGATTATTCGAGTGATAACAAATATTCAAAAACTACTGCTGATGCATTATTAAAAATATTTAATGCTGAAGATTGGTTAGAGCACATTGAACTTCCTAAAGTTAAGTCTCTTGTAGAACGTACTTTTGAAATTGAGGAAAAAGTAGAAACTGCTATCTCTGAGTTTTTGAAAACAGATACTAGCGGTATTTTAGTTCTCGAATCGATGTCCACTGTAGACAGAGATAATTGGGCGCAATACATTTTATCAGAAGCATTAAACTTCAATATTCCACAAACAGAAATATGGATTCATTCTGCTAGAATTGGAAGAAAAGTATCATTACGTTTGGGATTCGAATTACAAAGTTTATACAATTCAATTTATGGTGGCGCTCCTAAAACACTTGAAAGAGAGAATAATACTGAAAAGGATAAATTGTATGAAGAACAATTACAAGAAGTTATACCAATCCGTCCAGATGATACTATTGACCAATCAGCAGTAATTATATTACATGAAGCACATTTGGTATCAAGAAGCTTACATCAATCAGAATTATTAAGATTTGGTTCGGGCAGGTTATTGGAGGACTTATTTAACTTTCTCAATTTAGAAAAAACAAAACGAAAACTAATTTGTATAGGTGACCCTTACTCTTTGACTTATGGAAAGGATATTGATTCCGCAATTAATCTTAATACAATAGCAGAATTATATGATGGTAAAATATACTATCACAGACATCAAACACTTAATGAAAGTATTGATGGTAAACTTGAATTAAGAAACAAACTTGCAAAAGGAATTGAGAATAAGTTGTTTAATGACCTCGAATATCCCTGGAAACCAAATGACCTAGTAGAAATAGATAAAGATACTATTCCTAAATATTTAACAGAATGGTTTACTGTTCCAATTAATTCGGAACCAATTAATACAGTATTGGTTTTCTCTAATAGAGATGCAAAGAGAATTAATCGATGGATTAAAACAAATTGCCTTAAAAATGGAAGAGAATTAGCCAAAAATGATTTACTAATTGTTAATAATAATATCAATATTATTGACAAAAGTGGTTTTGGACAACCAATCAAATTACATAACGGTATGTTTCTTCTTGTTGAGGAAATTGGGGAATCAATTACTCAAACTATACCACTTAGACAAGCTACAGCGCCAATATCATTACACTTCACGAAAATCAAAGTGAACTGTCTTAATTTGCAGAACAAGTCTACAACAGAAGTTTGGTTACTAAATAATTATTTTAATAGTGATGACAAGCTTTCAAAAGAAGAACAAATTGCTTTTCGTGTGTTTGTAAATCAGATTGTTGCTTCCAATATAAAAGAACAACCATTTGAAGATTCTTACGAGCATATTCAACTCACACAAGATAAATTGTATAAACAATTATTTAATGAAGAGAAAAGTCTAAATGAAAATTACAAGAAAGGTGAAAAAGTAAAAACTAAATTAGACCAAAAGCAAAGAGAGCTTAGACAGTTGCAAGATATTTACTTAAAAAGATTCAAAAGTAGAATTCTTTCAAATATAATTCAGACAAATCCACTCGTAAATGCCGTTTATGCAAATTATGGTTGGGCTCTAACTGTTCACAAATGTATAGGTTCTACTTTTACCAATGTTATTATGAACTCATATCAGGGTGAAAACAGAGGAATTAAAAATTCAGAGTATTTCCGTTGGTTATATTCTGGGATTACAACAACTTCTGGTATCTTGAGAATCGCAAATCCTCAAATTATAAATCCTTTAATGGAAACTTATTTTGAAGACACAACAGTAGAAAATAATAATTCATCTAAACCTAAAAAGACATTTTTGTCATTTGATAATTACACCATTGAAAATAGATTTAAAGATAAAGTACCAGATACACTAAAAGAAAGTGTAAAAGGTAGTATTTGTGAACTAGCGAAACTATTTGAACTTAATGGTTATTTATTAGAATCTGTAAGTCAAAATGGAGAATACCTAACTAAGATTAATTTTTCAATTCCAAGTACTGATAATAAACATTTAATTATTGCCATAAATAATAAAGGAATAAAAGACAATTGGACAGTTTCATCTATTAGAATAGAGAAAAGTGAAGGTGAAAATGAATCAAACATTAATAATTTTATTGAAGACTTATTTAAATCTGCAAGTGAAAATGAAAAATCTCTTTCCATGCCAACCGACTTTAGAGGAAAAGTTTATGGAAAATGGAAGAAGAAACTCTTAGAAAAAGATTTTGAGTTAAAAATAATAGAATCACATAATAATCAAGATGTTTTCAGAATTAATTCAAATTTAGAAAATGCAAAATTTAAAGTGTGGTATAGCAATGACGGTTTTATTAGTCAGTTCATAATGCTAGAAAAATCTAATGACAGTTTAGGTGAGAATCTTAAAAAATGGCTTATTGATGAATACTAAACGAGATTTTGAAGAAAAAGCAAAAGCATTAGTAAGTACCAACCCTAACGAAGCGGTAAAGGTATATCAAGAATTATGGGAAGTTTATCCAGAGCAATTTAGTGTTTGGGATGCTTTTTATACTTTAAAAGCCATGAGAGTATCAACTTTTCTAAATTTATCTTTAGCTACAGAAATTGCAAAAAAAATCAAAGATGAGAAAGTTACTAATTTATACGGTTGGTTGATTTTTGACAAATGTGTTAAAGGTAAAAGTAGAATCGATTTACTAGAAAATGAAAAATTTATAGAAGACTTAGTACATCATTCACCTCAAAAATGCTTGATAGAAGAAGATTCTTATCCTTGTCCTACGACTATTTCAGTTTTGAAACTTTGTGATGCTCATGCGGAGAATCTCTTTAACGCAACTAAGATAAATGAACTTTTATCGGTATTAGATTATTCATTGTTATCAAACAAATCAAAAACAATAGAGACTTCATCAAGAGGAGATGTAGAATTATCATCAGACCTTGAAAAATATTTTGCGCTAAAAACTAAAGCCCTCCTAAAATTAGGGTATTTTGAATCTTGTATAGAGTCTTGTACAAAGGGATTAGAGTTGCTTTCTAAATTTCATTATAATAATGATTTGTGGTTTAAAATGAGAATTGCATTGTCAGAAGATGGTTTAGGTAATCATGAAAAAAGTGAAGAATTATTTAAAGAACTTTTGGAAAGTAAAGCAGGTAATGATAAATGGTTTTTGTATCGAGATATCTCTGAAATCTACTTCGAAAAAAAGGATTATATAAAAGCGTGGAAACATGCCGTTGATGCAATATTTCATGGTAATGAACCTCACTTTCTTATTGGTTTATATTTGCTTCAGGCTCGCATTCTCTTTAAACTAAAAAGACAAGAAGAAGGCAAGATATTAGCGGAATTAATTTGTGCGATTCTTAAAGAAAATGAATGGAAAGAAAAAGCAGAATATAATAAGTTATTTCTCTATTATAAAATTGACAAAACATCATTGCGAACTATAAAAGAAATAATGCATGATGCAAATATTTTTTGGTCAAATGAAAGGTATGGCAAACATCCTAAAAGAAAAGGCTCAATTATTTCAATTCACAAAAATGGAAAAATAGGACGTATAAAAGATGAACATAATAATTTAATAGAATTTCATAAAAAAGATTTAGTAAAAAAGATGAAATCAATTGAGAATTTAAAAGGAGCAATTGTTGAGTTTTATACTATGCAATCTTATGATGGTAAAAATATAGCTGAAAGAATTTCTCTAATTGAAGAACATCTTAGTGGAAAAACTAAAAATCTTATTGGTAAGATTTTAGATGGTAGTGTAACAAATATAACCGATTTTGGAATTTTTATTCGCATGCAAGATGGTACTGATGGCTTATTACATAAAAATAGTTTACCAAACCATTTAAAAAGTTCTTACAAAGAAGCATTTGTAAAAAACAAAAAAGTAAAGGTTAAAATTGAAAAGGTTACTGATAAAGGAATTCAATTAAAATTAATAGAAACTTTTTAAGTTCCAGCTAGTCTGTATTTCTCAGAATCCTTCAAAAATTCCCAAACCAAATAAGGCAAAATCGTATTTTACAGGGTCTTTAGGGTCAAGAAGTCTTAAATTAGTATCTAGTTCTAATAAAGCCTTTCCGTCATTTTGTTTTCTTTCTAAAAGCCCTAACTTACGTGCCACATTTCCAGAATGAATATCTAAAGGACAGGAAAGTTTAGACATAGGTATGTCTTTCCAAATACCTAAATCTACCCCTGCATTATCATTTCTTACAAACCATCTTAAACACATATTTATTCTTTTCGCAACAGAACCTTTTAAAGGGTCAGCAACATGTTTTCTAGTTCTAGATTGATGAGGTATCTCAAAAAAAATTTTATTAAACTCATGAATTGATTGCTGTAATGAATCTTCTGTTTGATATTTAGTGAAAATTGCTTCTAATCCTCCTTTGTTTGAATAAATGTGATTCAAAGCTTTTATAAAATATACAAAATCCTCTGAATTAAATGTACGATGAACGAAGCCCTCTAATCTTTCTAGCTGGTTTTCTTTATGGCTCATTACAAAATCATAAGGTGAATTCCCCAACAAGTCCATCATTCTATGACCATTTTTTGTAATCATTTTTCGATTACCCCAAGCTATTGTTGAAGCTAAAAAACCCGCAATTTCAACGTCTTCTTTTAAAGAGTATCTATGAGGTACACTTATTGGGTCGGGTTCTATGAAATCTATTGTATTATATTGAACTACTTTTGAATCAAGAAAGTCTTTTAACTCGTCTTTTTTTATTTCAAACATTTTTATACTTCTTTTATAAATAATTTCAGCAAAGATAATCTATTTAATAAAGGTTGAAAATTATAGTATCCATTGAGTACAGTTTTTGAAAGTACATCTTTTGATTTATAACTCTAATAAATCTATTTCTACAATGTTATCAATATCGTTTTTATTTTCAATGTATGTATTATATCTATTTTGAATAAAAGTTAAATTTCGAGATATTTTTTGATGATGATATTGAGGATATAATTCTAACTCTTTTAATTTTTCGATTCCCGCTTTAGTAATTCGAACATACCATCCATGACCACATTCTGAATGAAGATTCCTACTTTTGTTTGTTTCGTCATTATTCTGCCAGAATACCGATTCAATTACAATAGTATTCTCTTTGTCAACCCATCTAAATATACCATCTCTACTCAATTCAAGACCCATAAGAACAGCAATTTCTGGGTTAAAAGCTAGCCAGTTTACTTTCTTATCTACAGTCAATTGAAAATTATAGAAACATAACCCATCAATTTCAATATTAGCGTAATCTGAAATAAGTTGATTATAAACCTTTTCAAAAATTATAAAATCATCATTAAAATCAACTCTCTCAAAATCGACAAATGATTGTCTCGTCTCTTGTGTGTGACCATCTCCTTGACCTTCTATCAATGAGTGCTCAGCAATGACATAAAACTCATTATCAGTTAGTTTCAAGTTATCTGATAGATACTTTAACGATAATTCAGATACCCATTTTTCATTTGCAAAAGGAACATAATTATCTTCTTTTATTATTGATGAAATAAATGATGGTTTCATTTCAGGTTTAACGAAATATAAGTTTTCGTCAAATTGGTTTGATAAAAAATTAGCATGACTTCTATCTATTAGATTCAGTTCCCAAAGTTCTTTAACAACAATCATCAACCCAGCCCATACCTTTTGATATCTTGGTCTTCTATATGAAACTTTTAAATCAAATCGATGCTTGTAAATATCTCTGATTTCTTTTTCTGATAAATTCTTATACCAATCGGGTTGGTTTAAAAATTTATCCCCTAAATCAACTATACGTGTAGCTAAATTTATAATTTGGAACCCTGTTCCTTTTGATAAAGTCTTAATTTCTAATTTATATAAATTACAATATTCGATTGGGTCATTTGTTTCTCTTAAATAACCTGTTTTATTAAGCCTCTTAATTTTTTCTTTTTCAGAAACTACTAATTCAGGTTTATATTCAAACTCTAGTTTGTATGCCAATGGAATCTGTGTAGTTTTTCGATTAAATAATTTTTTATAATTAATTTGTAAACGTTCTAAAATCCTCACTGCGATTCTGTGAATATCGAATCGTGAATGATTTAAAAATTCTATGACATTGGTTTCATAAGATTTAACAAATTTTAAATCTTTTAAGCTTATTGCTGACAATAATTTTATAAATTGATAGTCATATTTTTCATGATAAAGATGATTTAAAATTTTTTCTATTATTTTTTTGTTTTTATCCAATTCTTCGATAAAAATTTCAAATATGACATCATCAAAATTTGTTGGAAATCCTATTAAAAATTTTATTGTCTCATAAAAAAAATCTTCATTACTTAAATTTCCATCGATATTTGGAGTAGTCGATTCGTTGTAATGTGTTTTCAGTAATTCATTTTTATATGACTCTAAAATATCATAATAGCTAGAAAAACTAAAATCATCATCAATTAAGGCAAGTATTTCATGTACTACATTAATAAGCTTAGAATCTACTATATCAATGTTTGAAACAAAATCTTTAAAAACTAATTTACTTGTATTATTATCAATGGTTTTTAGTAGTTTATATGTCTCTAACTTGCTTCCTCCATCATAATACTTGAACCATCCAGAAGAAGATGATTTTTTGATAGCTTCATCTAGAAGTTCTTTTGTAAATTCAACATCATTCCTACTCTCATCATAAGCTTTTGCAATTTTAACGAGCTCTATACTGTCAAAGTTTTTTTTCTCTTTAATTTTTCTAATCTCATTACTTTTTAATTTATCAATAATCTTAACAACTGGAGTAGACCATTTAAAATAACTATTCCTATCTTCTTGTTCTAACAGTTCAATAATATCATTATAAGAATTTATTCGCTCGAGAACATCTTTTTTATTAATGGTAACTTCTCCTTTTAGCTTTAGATGAGAATAATCATCATTTCTATTGTTATCATTTGTAGAGGTTATTTGCATAACAAATTCTAAATGATTTTTCTCTGTATATTTTTTTATTAAACTATAATAAGATTGACGGTGCTCAAAAACACTATGTATGGCAATTTCATTGACTAAAAAATTTAATTCTAATTGTGATAAATTACGATTAAATAATTCCTCAATGAAAGAAGTTCTATAAGAATAATCATTGTCAAAATTTAGAATTATACGAGTAAACATTTTACTGAATAAAGTACTGTGTTCAGGAAATACATTTAAAAAATGAATTAATAAGATTTCTAAACTATCATTAAAATTAACTTGTCCTTCAAACAAAAGATATTTAAAAATCTCAAAACCATTACCTCTAGGTAGTGCTAAGTTGAGTAATTTTTTAGCAATGTTTTCAGAAGCCCTACTAGTCTTTTGATTAATAGAATCAAGACAATTAATATAAAATTCAATCTCTTTAGAATCGATATTCTCCTTTTTCTCAAACCAATTAATGATATCATCTAGTTGCGAATCTTTTTCATGATTTATATCAAACGAAATTTCCATAAGTTTATTTAGAATTTCTTCTCCTTCGTCAATCTTATTTAATAATGATAGCAATTCTATCTGTTTGACACCATTCTCAATTCTTGAATAAGTATCTCCATATTCAAACAATTCTTTGTTCAATATATTTAATTCTTTAGAACACCAATCAATGTTTATCTTTGAGTCTATGACAAATTCAATTACTTCTTGCTTATCTTTTCTGCTCCAGTGCTTTAAGTTTTTTTGCCATGCAATTGATATTTCATTTAGAATTTGATTGAAAAAATCTGTTGATATCCTAGAACTGACAAGTAACACTAAATTAATTAGTTCAGCTTTATTTTGTTGAATACTGTAGTCATAATCATAGTCTAAATGAGAATAATTAAAATATCCTAATATTTGTTTGAATCGAAATATAAAACCTGTTGAAGCATCACTATTTCCACAGTAGATATATGCGCTTGACTTTCCTAACTCGGCAAATTCTGAATAGAAGCCTAGAAGTATTTCTTTGTTTAAATTAGGAACTAATAATGAAGAGTCAACATCAAACTCTTTTGAAATAATGTAAAATAGTCTAGAATAATCATAAACATAATCTAGAGTTCCATATAAATAATTGTCATTTATTTTAATTTCTTTTGGGTGTTTTAGTTTATCAAATCTTTTTTTCCCTTCCTCTAGATTTTTATTTATAAATATTTCAACTAAAGCTAATCTTCTATTTATAGGATTTACATCCTCATCATAACTCCATTTTCGTAAGTCGTTTAAACATAAACCATATAAATCATTATTATTATCAAGTTGCCAAACTGTTTCAAAACAAAAATGAAAAATATTAATTTCTGGATTTTTATTTATAAATGAGTAAAGGTTATTTAGTTTCTCCCAGTCTTCTAATTCAACTAAAAAATCTGTTATTTCATCACTAATTTCTTGTAGAATATTTCTTTCTGTATTTCCTCTCCTTTCATCAACTATTATCTTGATAGTGGAAACTTTTTCAAAAATCTTTTTTGTGGGATAAAATAAACTAGATAAAATTGCCCAATTTTTGATTAATTCTACTTCATCTACTTCTGCTAGTTCATCTCTATCATAACGATTAGGAGAAACTTCTTTAGTAATATTTAGGAGATAAACGGGTTCAGCTTTTTTTAGTAAGTCAAAAGCTAACGCATGATTTCCTTTTTTATAAATTTCCAATGCATATTCTAGGACTTTAGAATTTGAAACGAGTAGTTCTGTATTATCAAATATGAAAGAATTTGCTATATCTATTTTATTTAATTGATGAAATGTTCTAAAGTAATCACTTGGATAAAAGTTATTAATTCTTTGTGTCAATTCAGAATGTGCTAAAATATATTCAAAAAGTTTTTTAGAAGAGTTTTGTATATATGAAGTATCAGAAGCGATTTTAATATCATCGTAAATATTTCTATGATTTCTAAAATCAAACCATTGCTCTCTAAAAAAATCTTGGGTTGCAATAGAAAGTAATTCATCGTAATTCTTACCATGATATAAATGAAATAAAACATTCCACTTATAGTCTGCATTTGAATTAGCTATCACATCGTAAATTCTCAAATGAAATCCAGTGTCAATCTTTTCATCATATTGATTTGTAATATAATTTTTGGCTGTTTCGTCCTTTAAAAATTCTTTAAAGCTATTATGAAAAAACTGCCATATATTATTTTTCTTATAGAAGAAATGTTCTGATAATTTTTCAACTTTATTCCAGTCTGCTCTCGAACTCACAAATTTTGGAAGTAAATTTATGTCAATATATGAGTATCGAAATCTTGATATTATACCAAGAATGTTTATAAAGTTATCTTCTAATTTATTTTTGTTCCAAAATATTTTATACTCTTCATATATATCTCCTTTGAAGCTTTTATTATCAATTAGGCTATCATAAGATTCTTTTGAAACATTCTGTAATTCTTCAATAGTGTAACGAAGAAATAAAGGATGCCCAAGCGTGTTTGTATTTAAATTTGCTAATTGACTGTTGTTTAGATATATCTTATGAGATTTGAGCAATTTTTGAATTTGACTAGGAGAAAGTGGGTTAATTATAATAGTTCTTCCCTCATCTTCCAAGCTAATTTTAATTCGCTCAGGTAAATTCGCTAAGTTTCTAGTGGTTCTTGTACCTAAAATAAAATATACATTATCTGGGATTTGGTTTGGTATAGGTAAAATGTCAATTAAACTTTTATTAACATTTTGTTCTCGTTCAATATGGTCTAACCCGTCTACAATTATAAAAACCTTTCTCCCTTCATTTTTAAATTTTTCAAGTTCATAGGAAAGTTGTTTTTGTAATTCAGGCAAAGTCTCTGAAGGTAAGTTTTCTACTGAAGAATATTGATGCTCTCTAATTTGAATTAAAAGGTCTTTAAGGAAAATTTCAGCTTCACCTCGATAACCGTATTCGCCATTCATTTCTTTGTTTATATATGCATAATACCGTAATACTTTTTCCTTACGGTCTTTTAACCATTTTGTTAATAAAGTTGATTTTCCTGAACCAGCATTGCCAATTACAGCAATATATCCTTTTAGGGTATTATTAATTACAAATTCTAACTTTTGAATTGTATCTGTTATTGGCTGATAATGCTCTTCATCAACAAAAAAAGAATGCTTAAAATGAGTTTCATAGCGTGACAATAACCCAAATTCTTTTAGAAATTCTACTCTTTCGTATCTTGTTGTTCCTTGTGTACCAATAACTTTAAAAATATGTTTAGAGATTTTTTCTATGTCCCTATATCGTTGAGAATTATTATTCCCTAACATATTTTCATAAACTTTGTAATCATTATTTAGCACAAAATCAAAAGATTTAATAAACTCAATTAAATTAGCATCACTTGAGTTAGTTTTCATTTTTAATTCGTTAAAGACTTCTTTCCACTGAGAAGAAATCTCATCTACTTCTAGATTTTCAATTTTAATTCGATTCCAGAATAATTGAATAAATTCTTTAAAAGAAGGTGTTTTTGTACCAATGAATTTTGAAATTTTATCACTTGATGAAGGTAATTCATTCGAAATATATTTGGCTAATATTTTCTTTTCAGGATATTTTTCTTTTAGGTAAAGCCATCCTTTATAACAACCTTTGAAAATACTTTCAGTATCAGAATCAGTAAACTTTTGATATGTCAGATTGCCAGTAATATCTTTTACTTGATATGCCTTTACTTCTTTTTTAGAACCTATTAATACATCATCTAATTTCCCCGCATCATTACTAGCAAGCTCCACCCATTCTAAATCGTTATTTAGTAACGAGTCATAAATTTCAACAGCAAATACATTATATTGTTTATTATATCCAAAAATAGCGGCAACTTCACCTGATGATTTCATATATTCATTAAATTACAATAATTGATAAATTTAATATTAACTTTCTTCTAAATGCAATATTTGTTTATATTTCAGATATAAAAAAGTATTTGAAATATGTTAAACAATCATCAATATATTATTTTTTCTCAAACTCCGCGAACAGGAAGTATGAGTCAAGCAAGTTTATTAATTTGTAATCAGATTTTTAATAGAGAGTTATCTCTTAATCAGTGGCGAAAAGATAAAAACTTATATAATATTCATGGTAAGGATATCGCAAACAACGATATAACAAGTAAACCAGTAAATTATGTAGAAATAGCTAAATTCATAAGGGAAGAAGGATATTTCGATACAGAGGTTTTTCAGTTACCCGTATTTAAGTGTTTTTGGCTTGATTCTACTTTTGAAGGTAAAATAAATTTTCATGTCCATGACCATACTGCTCCAGAAGGATTGACTATTGCAGATGGATATACCAAACAAATATATGGAGAAGATTATCCAATTACACCAAAATTAATTAGAGAAGGACACACGTATACAAGTTTACAACCTCAGTTATTGCATCGAATAGTTAGATATAGAACCAAACTAATAAATAATTCTCATGAAGCATTAACAGATGATTGTTTTTTTGATTTAAGGGCATTAATTAGTGACAGTATATCTCTTATTGAGATTACACTGCATCAAATATATATAAAGGCACAATATAATCCTTTACCTAATTGGAACTTTGATGAAAAAAAACTTGGTATTAGGCATGGCAGAAAGTTTGATGATAAAATTGGATGGATATATAAGATTTCTGGAAATCATCTTGGAGCAGAAGATTACATGCAAAATGTCAATAATTTACGAGAGCTAAGAAATCATATGATGCACTTTGACCCACCTCATTTAGTAATAACAATTGAAGAGGCAACAATCTGGCTTAATCAAATTATTGATATTGGATGGCTTTTAATAAAAATAAGAAAAGCTGTTGGAGCAGAATTATCTGTTCCTCTAATTAATTTTATACTTCAAAAAGAAGCAATATTCAATCCCGAGGAACATTGTTTAAAAAGATTGCCTATAGGGAATGGCAATGCTGATTACGCATCATGCATTTGGCCTAAAAAATAAACTTCCTTAATTATCCTTGTTTACATATTAATTCGTTTTGCTGCCGAATTATTCAGCGGATCTGAAATATGTTTTTGTGTTCGAGGTAAATGATCGATTTCGAAAAATATTTTTTTGAATTCGCTTATACTTTTTTGCAAACTGTCTTTTTCCTGATTTT
Organism: Flavobacterium sp. FlaQc-30; assembly: GCF_044005885.1. Classification (NCBI taxonomy): domain Bacteria; kingdom Pseudomonadati; phylum Bacteroidota; class Flavobacteriia; order Flavobacteriales; family Flavobacteriaceae; genus Flavobacterium; species Flavobacterium sp. FlaQc-30. Next base: position 190,801 of record NZ_JBIPCO010000003.1, read on the forward strand.
TGGCAAATACAGCTTCAAGTCCGTTATGGTTTTTGTAAATATGTTGTAAACCTTTAATGAATCCGCCAAAATCTTTACCGTTGAAAGTGCGGTGCACAAAAGTTTCTAAATCGGCTAAATTATCTTCAGAATGTGACATGACAAAATCGTAAGGTGTGCTACCCATTAATTCCATCATTTTATGCGAATTTTTGATAATCATTTTGCGATTTCCCCAAGCAATTGAAGCGCTCAGAAAACCTGCAATCTCAATATCTTCTTTTTGAGTAAATAAATGGGGAATCTGAACGGGATCACTTTCAATAAAATCCTGATTGTTATATTGAATGACTTTTTCGTCAAGAAATTCTTTAAGTTCTTTTTGGTTCATGTTCAAATGAAATATTCAAATAATTAGGAAACCTAATTACTAATTTGGCCGTCGACCATAATTAATTTTCTATCAGCCATATTCGCTAATTCTTCATTGTGAGTTACAATTACAAAAGTCTGCCCAAATTCGTCACGAAGCTGAAAAAACAATTGATGTAAATTTTCTGCCGAATGTGTGTCGAGGTTTCCAGAAGGTTCATCGGCAAAAATAACATCTGGTTTATTGATTAAAGCTCTTGCAACCGCAACACGCTGTTGCTCTCCGCCCGAAAGTTCGTTTGGTTTGTGATTGATTCTGTGTGATAGACCAAGATATTCTAAGATTCTTTTAGCTTCCTTTTCCGTTTCAGCTTTTGGTTTGTTAGCCATAAAAGCGGGAATACAAACGTTTTCTAAAGCAGTGAATTCTGGTAATAATTGATGAAACTGAAAAATAAATCCAAGATTCAAATTTCTAAAATCGGATAGTATTTTGTCCTTTTTGCTTTTCTTTTTGAAATATCTTGTATAATAAACAAGCATTAAAACTATTGGTAAAAATAAAGCGCCAATTGTAATTAATCGTACTATTTCGTCGAAGATTTTAGTTCTGAAAAACAGTAAAAAAACAGCCAGAAGTATGATGTAAATCGAACTTGCCCAAGTAATGATCTTAAATTTTCTTTCTTCTTTTGAATTATCAGTTTCAACATCTTGCAGTTTCAAAACATTTTCGCCATTAATGGTTAATGATGAATCAGGATTACTGTCTGGTTTATCTAAAGTTCCTAAAATTTGTAATAAAGTTGTTTTTCCTGCACCAGAAGCTCCAACGATCGAAACAATTTCGCCTTTTTTAATATGTAAATCAACTCCCTTTAAAACTTCAAGTTTATCGTAGAATTTATGTATGTTTTTTGCGTGTATCATGTAGTGAAACTGTTTTTACAAAGAAACAAAGAATCTGTCGATATAAAAATGGGTTGTAACAGAATTTTATGAATAACATTTTTAATGCAGTAAATAGTTTGTTTGTGAGAAAAACAACATAAATTAGTGATGAAATTTTATATGGTTTTTATGAAGGTTTTATTGAACATGAAATTAAAGCTATTTTTGCTTACGGCGGCAATATTGATTATTTTTATAAGTGCAAAAGTTTATGATAAAAATTCTTTTGTAGTATATACAATCGATGTTAAAAAGCAAGATTTGAGATTGTTTTGGAAAAACGAGAATGGCGAAAAATTTAAAAGCATTCAAAATTTAAAAGACTGGATTGAAAAACAAAATCTGGTTTTAGATTTTGCGATGAATGCGGGAATGTATAATAAAGAAAATTCGCCTCAAGGACTTTATATCGAGAAACAAAAAGTATTAACAGCATTAGATACAACAAACGATGTTGGAAATTTTTATTTAAAACCTAACGGAGTATTTTACATAACAACAGGAAATGTACCTGTAATTTGTAAAACAGAACAGTTTCAAAATAATGCAAAAGTAAAGTATGCCACGCAATCAGGTCCTATGCTGGTTATTGATGGAAAAATACATCCCGAATTTAAAGAAGGTTCTTCTAACTTGAATATTAGAAACGGTGTTGGAATTCTGCCAAATGGAAATGTAGTTTTTGTATTGTCTAAAAAGGAAATAAATTTTTATGATTTTGCAGCGTATTTTAAAGGCTTGGGATGCAAGAATGCTTTGTATTTAGACGGTTTTGTATCGAGAGCTTATGTGCCTTCGGAAAAGTGGATTCAAACTGACGGAAATTTTGGTGCATTATTTGCAGTAGTTAGAAAAAAATAAAGGTGAATATGATGGAAATAGAAGAAACAACAGTTGTAGAAGACAACAGAATGTCAAAATTAATAATTGGTTTAATTTTGGATGGAATTGGTATGATTTCATTTTCAATTCCTTTAATCGGCGAATTTTCAGACGTTATTTGGGCGCCAATTGCGGCTCTTATTATGAGCAGAATGTATAAAGGACGTATTGGAAAAGTAGCTGGAGTTTTGACTTTTCTTGAAGAGATAATTCCGTTTACAGACATTATTCCTTCTTTTACACTTACTTGGATTTATACGTATTTCTTTTCGAAAGAACGTATGAAAATTTAGTCTTTAAACAAGAATCCCAGTCCCATGTTTTTAAGCATTTTCTTTTCGAAGTTCCAAAAGAATTTAAACTGCCCAAAAATGGTTCCAATACCAACCAATAAAACTTGATAAATTGGAAAAATAATAATAAGACGAATTAAGGTAAACCAAATACCAAAATCCTCTTTGGTAATGCCTAACCAAATACAAAAAGGTTTAGAGAGCCAAGCAGATGCCGATCCTGTAATGGCAAAAACTATAAGTATAATAATGGCTTGTAAATTTGAGGTAATTCCCCAACGTTTCTTTAATCTATTCATTGCTATTTGTAATGATTACAAATATACTATATTATCTTGATGGGACATAACCCCAAAGCTTTTGTTTGTAAGTATTTTGAAAATAAATCATATAATTGTAGATCAGGTAATTTACTTCGTAACCATAATGTATATCTCGTCGGTAATCGATCGTCATTTCGTATAAATTTGGATTGTAACGTTGTGGCTGCATAGCTCTGTTGTTCCATTCGGTTACATACAAATAATTCTTATTTTCTAGGTACGTTAAAGAGTAATAATTTCGCGGATAAGCTCTAGAAGCAAGCCAAGTATTAAAACCGTTATCTATTATTATAACTTCATATTCTAACGAATCATTTGCAATTCTAACAGTATCGTTTCCTTTCTTAATAGGATTATCGGTAACAGCAACATTTTTTGAGGCTGTAGAACAAGCAACTATAGTTAGAATAAAAACGAATATGGAAATATATTTTTTCATAGTATTTGAAATTCAAATCTAAATTTACGAATAAATCAGCAGAAGAGCTTGCTATTTAACTTTTGTATAAGAGGTTCAGAAGTTCAAATCTGTAAAAGTTTAGAGGTGTTTTTTATAAAAAAAGCTGTTTTACTTTTAGTAAAACAGCTTTTGAATTTTATATTTTAAGCCTGCGTTCCTTTATAAATTTGGAACTAAAAGACTTGTTTATTTTCCAAATAACTTTCCTAGTAAACCTCCTAATCCGCCACTTTTGGTTAAGGCTGCAGCATCTGCAATATCAACTTTTCCGTCGTTATTTTGGTCTAAACCAAACTGCATTCCGTATTTAGAAATAGTGTCCATGATATTTGAAGCCTGTCCGCTGTTTCCAGAAATTGAATTGATAATATCTGTAATTTGAAAACTGCTGTCGTTTGGATCTTTTGCTTTATTAACCAGCGAATTTAAGATTTGTGGAATCATGTTTGAAGCTACACCAGAAGAATCTGCACTGCTTAAACCAAATTTTTCGCCCAAGCTTCCAGTTAATTGCTGCGAGATTTGCTGTACTACAGGATTCGAACTGTCTATTGGAGAACTTCCGTTAAATAAACCTGCTAGCTGCTCACCACCGCCTTCAGATGCAATTTTTTGAAGTCCTGCAAATATCGAAGTACTTGTTTCGCTTATTACTGCTTCATTGTGTTCGTTTGGGATAGCTGTATTGTTAACAACAGCGTTACCTCCGTATTGCTGTACTAATTGAGTTAATTGTTCAAACATGATTTAAAGAGTTTAGATTAGAACTCAAATTTAATCAAAAAAAGAAAGGGATCTATTAAACGATGTTAATAAATCCCTTCTAAATAATTTAGATATAATTAATTAGCTCAATAAAGTAATAATTTGCGAAGCTAATTCAGTACCAATTCTGTCTTGTGCTTCTCCTGTTGCAGCACCAATGTGCGGTGTAAGAGAAATTTTAGAATGCATTAAAATTGCCATTTCTGGTTTTGGTTCGCTTTCGAAAACATCTAAACCAGCAAAAGCAACTTTTCCTGAATCTAAAGCTTTTACTAAAGCTACTTCATCGATAACCCCGCCACGAGCACAGTTTACAATTCCAACGCCGTCTTTCATGATTTCAAGTTCTTTTTCTCCAATGATATAACCATTTTGAGCAGGAACGTGTAATGTAATGAAATCAGCTTCTTTGAATAAAGATTCTAATGATTGAGAAACGATTGTAGTTGTGATAGATTGTCCGTCAAAAAATTCCACTTTTACATCAACTTGCGGGATAAAGCTGTCAGCAGCGATAACTTTCATACCTAAACCAAGCGCCATTTTTGCAGTAGCTTGACCAATACGTCCAATACCAACAATACCAAGAGTTTTTCCTCTTAATTCAGTTCCGTTAGCGTAAGCTTTTTTCAAACCGTCAAAGTTTGAATCTCCTTCAAGAGGCATATTTCTGTTAGAATCATGTAAAAAACGAACACCAGAAAATAAGTGTCCAAATACCAATTCAGCAACAGATTCTGATGATGAAGCTGGAGTATTTATTACATGAATTCCTTTGCTTTTTGCATAGTCAACATCGATATTGTCCATACCAACTCCACCGCGGCCAATAATTTTTAGACCAGGGCAAGCGTCGATAATATCTTTACGAACTTTAGTTGCAGAACGAACTAAAACTACGTCAACATTATTTTCGTTTACAAAATTTGCTACTTGTTCTTGTGCTACTTTTGTAGTTATAACTTCAAAACCACCTTTTTCTAAGGCTAGAATTCCACTTTTAGAAATTCCGTCGTTAGCTAATACTTTCATTGTGTGTTTATTGTTTATTTGGTTAATCGTTAAATTGTTTAATCGACAAACCAGCTATTTGATTTTTCTTTTTTGATATTTTAAAGGAAGTTTTTTTTGACGATTAAACAGTTAAACAAATTAACGATTAACCGAAAAAAAATTAAACCTTAGATTCTAATGCTTTCATTACATCAACTAAAACCTGAACGCTTTCAATTGGCATAGCATTGTAAATAGAAGCTCTGTAACCGCCAACAGAACGGTGTCCTGGCAATCCAGAAATTCCTGCTTCTTTCCATAAAGCATCAAATATTGCAGTATGATCAGCATTGTTCAATAAGAAAGTTACATTCATATTAGAACGATCCTCTACAGCAGCCGCACCTTTGAATAATGGGTTTCTGTCGATTTCAGCATAAAGTAAAGCCGCTTTTGCATCGTTTAATTTCTCAACAGCTGCAATTCCGCCTTTTTCTTTAATCCATTGTAAAGTTAATAACGAAACATATACTGCAAAAACAGGCGGAGTATTGTACATACTTTCTGCTTTAATATGTTTAGCGTAATCTAACATGCTAGGAATTGTTCTTCCGTTTTTTTCTAAAATTTCTTCTTTAATTACTACCAATGTAGTTCCTGCAGGTCCCATGTTTTTTTGAGCTCCAGCATAAATTAAATCAAATTTTGAGAAATCTAATTGACGTGAAAAAATATCAGAACTCATATCGCAGACAACAGGAACATTAGTTGCTGGAAAGTCTTTCATTTGAGTTCCAAAAATGGTATTATTACTTGTGCAGTGAAAATAATCTGCATCAGATGGTATTTCGTATCCTTTTGGAATATGATTGTAATTTTCTTCTTTCGAAGATCCTACGATAACAGTTTCTCCAAAAAACTTAGCTTCTTTAATAGCTGCTGCCGCCCAAGTTCCTGAATCTAAATAAGCCGCTTTTCCATTTTCTTTCATCAAGTTGTAAGGAGCCATTAAGAATGCTGTACTTGCACCACCTTGTAAAAATAAGGCTTGATATCCTTTTCCTTGAAGTCCTAATAATTCTAAAGCAAGCGAACGAGCTTCATCCATTACAGCAACGAAATCTTTGCTTCGGTGTGAAATTTCAAGAATCGATAATCCTGAATCATTAAAATTTAAAACTGCTTTTGATGCCTTCTCAAAAACTTCCTGAGGTAAAATACTTGGTCCTGCGCTGTAGTTGTGTTTTTTCATGGTTGTTGTTAATAGTCGAAATTTTAAAGACGCAAATTTCGGCAATAGGAGCTGAAAAAGCGATAAATTATTCGAAATATTTGAACATTTTATTACTTTGTTGTTAACAAAAACGTTATAGTATCAACGTTATCTGCATAATCCCACAATTGAGGATTCTGACTTTGACCAAATGCAGTACTGTTTTTAATCAAATTATTGCTTACAATACATTGTATTTGCTCTTCGTCTGCTTCAAGACGAGTTTGTAAACTTTCAATATCTTCATAATATTCATAAAAAACACTCGAAATAGGTGAGGCATAACTAGAATCTTCTTTAAGAGTCAAAAAGCCATTGTCTAGCAATTTAAAATTACTCATTAAAAAAACCGCTTTGTTGTAATCGTAATTGTTAGCGTATTTTTCGTAATGAATAACATCCTGATATTTAAAAACCGCTTGAAAGAAAGCATCAAATGAATAGCCTTTTGGTACAAAAAGCTTAGAAACATTGCGGCATCCTAAACCAAAATATCTAAAAATATCTTCACCAAGAGCTTCTAATTCTTCATGAGTTTCTTTTCCGTTTAGTATCGCAGCCGAATTTCTATTTTTTCTGATGATTGAAGGTTTATCTTTAAAATAATATTCAAAATATCGTGCTGTATTGTTGCTTCCTGTAGCGATTACAGCATCAAAATTTTCTAATTTTCCTTCAACGAAAGTGATTTTATCTTTTAAATTTTTATCAACAGCAATTAAATATTTGGCTAAAAACGGCAATAAATGCTGATCATTAGATGACGTTTTTATTAAAGCTCTGTTTCCAGTTATTATAACAGATAAAAAATCATGAAAACCAACTAATGGTATATTCCCGGCTAGAATTAAGGCAACAGTTTTTTCTTTTTTATCGTTTTGAGCAAACTCAGACGAGTAATTAGAAAGCCATTTTTCAATGTTTTCTTCCGTTAAAGCATCTGCCCATGATTTTATGGCAAAGAAAACCTGTTCAGGAGTATACCAGCCATTGTGAGATTGTGATAATGTTATTAGTTTTTCAAAATCATTAAAAAAAGTTTCATTGTGTAAAACGTCAGATTTTTTCACGGATTCCTTTTCAGAAAACTGACTTAAAAATTTTCCTAATTCAACAAAAACACTTTTTTTTGTTTCTAATGTCATAATGTTTGTATATGAAAGGTTTTGATTGTAATTTTGCACAAAAATAAGCTATATTAAGTTATAAGGCAAAGCCGAATAAAATGTTTGACATTTTTAATGGAAATCTGATAACTTTTAACTCGAAATCAAGAATAAAATGGCAATAATTATAACAGACGAATGTATTAATTGTGGGGCTTGCGAACCAGAATGCCCAAATACAGCAATTTATGAAGGAGCTGATGATTGGAGATACAAAGACGGAACTAGTCTTTCAGGAAAAGTAATTTTACCAGACGGAACTGAAGTTGATGCAGAAGATGCACAAACTCCAATTTCTGACGAGATCTATTATATTGTTCCAGGAAAATGTACAGAATGTAAAGGTTTTCATGATGAACCTCAATGTGCTGCTGTGTGTCCTGTTGATTGTTGTGTACCAGATGATAATCATGTAGAAGACGAAGAAACTTTGTTAAACAGACAAGCGTTTTTACATGGAGATGCATAATCTTTCTAAATAAATGATAAAAAAAATCCTGAATATAATATTCAGGATTTTTTTTGCTCAAAATTTTGCTTTTGTAAATAGGCTATTTTGTTGGTTTTTAATGTTTTTGATTTTTAATTTTTTGAAATTGTAAGAATAAAATTAATACTTTAGTTGAAAATTTAAGATTGCCTATGAGGAAAATTATACTTCTATGTATTGTGTTATTCGGTACTAGTATTTCTGCACAAAACGAGGAGCATTCTATAGTTGTAAAAGATATAGAAACGCAATTGCCTATTGAAAATGCTACGATTGTTGTTTTGAAAACCAAACAGATTTTATTAACTAATAAAGATGGTAAAGCTGTTTTTGTGTTAAACGGAGGATCTAATATACAGGTTTCTGAAACTAATTATGAGAGTTTAACCATTCGATGGACTTCTTTAAAAGAGAATAATTTTGTGGTTTATCTAAACAGTAAGAATAATAAACTAGATGAAGTTGTTTTGTCTAAACAATCACCTCAAAAAGTACTTCAAAAAATAGTTTCTAACTCTATGCATATGTTGGCCGCATCTTATAGGCTGAAAGTGTATGTAAGAGAGTTTTTTATGCTCGATAATCAATATTCTTATTATAATGACGGGCTTGTAAATTTTCAGTTTGTTGGAAATCAGAAAAAAGCAGAAACAACGCTTTTGGTAGAACAAAACAGATCTTACGGGATATTAGAAACAGACGTAAGTGCAGATTTAAAAGGTTATAATTTGAATAATATCATGGAGAATTATTCGAACTTAAAATATTTTGAACCGCTCTTAAGCTCAAAAGCAAAAAAAGAATACGATTTTATTATAAAAGGTCATTCCAAAAATAAAGATTACTATGTAATGACAATTACACCTTTGGAGAAAGCAAAAGAAGCAATTGATAGTTTTGAAATTATTTACGATCCAGAAAAGAAACTTATTCTAGAGTTTACAATTGATGCAACTCCGAAAAATATTGATAAAATAGAAGAAAACACGACTGTAAATTCAAAAAATATTACAAAGTCTTTTGTAAAAGTGGATTATAGATTTGATGGCAAGAATTATTATTTGTTGAGCTCAAACGAAGAAATAGCTTATAATCTTATTTTAAAAGACGCAGTTAAAAAGATTCAAGTGCGTAATAGCTTTACAACAACAAGTTTTAGTAAACAAAATTTCACTTATAAGGAAAGTGACGTTTTTAAAGAGAAATCGCTTTTTAATAAAAAGAATAAAATCCTAACCAATTACTGGGATATTTCAGGATTAACAGCTACAGATGAAGAAAAGGCAATTGTAAGTTCCTTAGAGTTTAAAATGTAGTTTTGATTAAAATAACAAAAAAAAATCCTGAATGAACTTCAGGATTTTTTTTGTAAAATTATTATTTAGAAGCATGATTTCTCGAGTTTTGAAAAAAAAATAAGCAGTTGAATAAAAGTAATTTTATTAATAAACATTTTTACTTCGCTTAAGAGCTATTAAATCTTATATTTGCAAAATTTTAAAGCCCAAAAATATCATTTTGGCATAAAGAGAAAGAAAAACTTAAAATTATAATCCATTAAGTAATACCGCTTAGTGGCTTGACTCTAGAAATTTGGAGTCTACTAAAAGTAAATAGAAACAACAGATGAAAGCAGGAATTGTAGGATTACCAAATGTTGGAAAATCAACATTATTTAATTGTTTATCTAATGCAAAAGCGCAAAGTGCTAACTTTCCGTTTTGTACAATCGAACCTAATATTGGTGTTGTAAACGTTCCAGATCCAAGAATCAATAAATTGGAAGAATTGGTAAAACCAGAGCGTGTACAAATGGCGACGGTAGATATCGTGGATATTGCAGGTTTGGTAAAAGGTGCAAGTAAAGGTGAAGGTCTTGGAAATCAGTTTTTAGGAAACATTAGAGAGTGTAATGCAATTATTCACGTTTTGCGTTGTTTTGATAATGATAATATTGTACACGTTGACGGAAATGTAAACCCAATTCGTGATAAAGAAACTATCGATATCGAGTTACAGTTAAAAGACTTAGAAACGATCGAAAAACGTTTAGAAAAAGTGAAACGTGCTGCAAAAACTGGAAACAAAGAAGCTCAAACAGAAGAAGCTTTGTTAAACAGAATTAGAGAAGCCTTATTGCAAGCAAAATCTGCAAGAACAATTATTCCTCAAAACAATGATGAAGAAGTTCTTATGGAAGCTTTTCAATTAATTACTGCAAAACCAGTTTTATATGTTTGTAATGTTGACGAAAGTTCAGCAGTAAACGGAAATAAATATGTTGACCAAGTTCGTGAACTAGTAAAAGATGAAGAAGCTGAAGTTATTATTCTTTCAGTAGGAGCAGAGGCAGATATTACAGAATTAGAAAGTTACGAAGAACGTCAAGTTTTTCTAGAAGATATGGGATTAACTGAGCCGGGAGCATCAGTTTTAATTCGTGCAGCTTACAAATTATTAAAGCAGCAAACTTACTTTACAGCTGGTGTAAAAGAAGTTCGTGCTTGGACAATCAATATTGGAGCTACAGCGCCTCAAGCTGCTGGAGTTATCCACACTGATTTTGAAAAAGGTTTCATCCGTGCAGAAGTGATTTCGTACGAAGATTACGTTCAATACGGTTCTGAGGCAAAAGCAAAAGAAGCTGGAAAATTTAAAGTTGAAGGAAAAGAATATGTGGTGAAAGATGGAGATGTAATGCACTTCCGTTTCAACGTTTAATTTTTTTTAAAGAAAAGAATAAAGAAGAAAGAGAATAGACTAAAACTGCTGGAGAGATTCAGCAGTTTTTTTTATGTTTTAAAATGAATAACCACAAGTTTGTCATTTCGACTGAAAGGAGAAATCACACTCGTGAATCCATAAAGAGAATCGTCAATATTTAGCGAGTTTCTCGTGTGATTTCTCCTTTCAGTCGAAATGACAAAAAAAATAAAAAAATCATTTAAATCGACGCTTTCGCGAAAGCGAATCTGTAAAATCCGTGTACCATTTTCTGCGATCAAAATTTTTGGCTCAAAAATTGGTTAGAGAAAAATTAACCAATAACTAATCTAAAACCAATCAATCAAAATGCTAAAAAAATCTTTCAAATTTATAGGCTGGACACTTTTCGGAATTTTCACTTTTCTGGCTTTGTACATTTCATCAGTTTTAATTATTTCGAAAATCACCGTGAATTCAGATATTGCAAAAGTCGAAGAAGAAAATGCGATTCCAATTTACATTCTTTCAAACGGTGTTCATACCGATATTGTCGTTCCGATAAAAAATGAAATCAAAGACTGGCGAAATGAAATTCAATTTAATCAAACCCAATCAAAAGATTCAATAATGAATTTTATCGCTTTCGGCTGGGGCGACAAAGGTTTTTATCTCGATACACCAGAATGGTCAGATTTAAAAGCAAGCACGGCATTAAAAGCTGCATTTGGAGTAAGTTCATCTGCCGTGCATACTACATTTTATAAGCAATTGCAAGAAGGAGAAGACTGCAAGCGTATTTTAATTTCGAAAGAAAATTATCAAAACTTAGTTACTTATATTTCTGGTAGTTTCAATAATCCAACAAAACCAGAATGGATTGAAGGTCACAGTTACGGAAAAAGAGATGCTTTTTATGAAGCAAAAGGAAGTTACAGTCTTTTTTATACCTGTAATACTTGGGCAAACTGCGCCTTGAAAGCAGCAAATCAAAAAGCGAGTTTATGGACAGTTTACGATAAAGGGATTTTTTGTCATTATCAATAGTTGAGTTATGAGAAAAGCAATCTTATTAATCGTCGTAATAATTGCACTAGGATCTTGTAAAAAAGTTAGAATGCGTCCATGTCCTGACTGTTTCTTTTTCTATTTTGAAAGTCCTCAACCAGATAATGATGTTGAGTTAGATAGGTTTCCTCATAAATTTAGAGGGATATACAAAAATGAAGATTCGACTTTTTTAAAAATTGATGAAGATCGTATTATAGCAACGTACTTTGCAAAATATAAAATACATAAAAACAAGATAGATTCTATGAAATCCGATTTTTTAATTTTTAAAAATAAAATAATCAGAAAAGATTCTAAACAAAGTATATACATGTGTCCAAAAGGCGATTCATTAGAATTGACAGAAGTGTATTTAGATACTATTTTTCGATTTTCATATAATCAAAAAGCAAAACGGATTAATGGGGAATTGATATTAAGTACTCGGGATTCCATTTTTTGGGATATTGAGTTTCTTTCTCTAGAGAAAAATAAGCTTAAATTCAAAAATATCTATTTGCCTGGTGATTTAAACAAACTGGATTCTGTTACAGCGATAAAGGCTAGAGTAATTGATTCAATGTCATATTTGATAAAACCAACAAGAAAAGAATTTAAAAATATTTTGAAAATTAAAAATCTAGGTTACGATCAAGAATATAAAAAAGTCTCGAACTGAGACATGGAAAAAATATAAAATTCCTTTACAATACAAGAATTGATTTTTTTTCTTAAATGCTTAAATTTGAGAGAATCTCAAAGAATGAGCAGATGAAAAATCAAAATATATTTTCAAAATCCTGGTATTTATTAAAAACAACATTTTTAGAATTTAATGATGACAATGCTATAAAGTTAAGCGCAGCATTATCGTACTATACCATTTTTGCATTACCTCCGTTATTGATAATTATAATTACTATTTGCGGCGTTTTTTTTGGAGAAGAAGCGGTCACAGGGCAATTATATGGTCAAATTAATAGATTGGTTGGGAATAATGCTGCGGTACAAATTCAAGAAGCAATCAAAAATGTTCAATTATCAGACAGCAATGTATTTGTAACGGTTTTTGGAGTTATAATGCTCTTAATTGGAGCTTCGGGAGTTTTTGCCGAAATTCAGAGCTCAATCAATTACATTTGGGGATTACGGGCAAAACCCAATAAAGGTTTGAAAAAGTTTATTCAAAACAGAATAATGTCATTTTCAATGATTGTAACTGTTGGATTCTTAATGCTTGTGAGTTTGATGCTAAATGCCACACTCGATGTTTTAAACGCACGATTAAAACTTTATTTGCCAGATACTACTGTGTACCTCTTTTATATTATAAATTTAGTAATTGTTTTAGCAAGTATTACATTGCTTTTTGCAATTATATTCCGAACTTTACCTGATGGAGTTATCAAATGGAAAGATGCTTTTATTGGCGCTTCCTGCACCGCAGTTTTATTTATGATAGGTAAATTTGCGATTGGGCTTTATTTAGGAAATTCGACAATTGCCAGTGTATATGGTGCAGCTGGTTCCGTAATTATAATATTGGTCTGGGTGTATTATTCCGCCATTATTTTATACTTTGGTGCTGAATTCACTAAGGTTTATGCGAAAACTTTTGGCGGCAGTATTTCTCCAAATGAATACTCTGTGGAAATACAAAAAGAGATTTTTGAAATCGAGAATAACTAAAAAAAAATACCACAATATGAAAATAATAGCGTTTGGAGGAAGTAACAGTACACAGTCAATCAATAAACATTTAGCAACTTATGCATCAAGTTTATTTGAAAATGCTGATGTAGAAGTTTTAGATTTAAATGATTTTGCAATGCCGCTGTTTAGTGTTGATTTAGAAAAACATATTGGTCAGCATGAACTTGCAAAAGCTTTTTTGGTTAAAATAGAAAGCGCAGATCTTTTAGTAGTTTCTTTGGCAGAGAATAATGGAAATTATTCCGCAGCATTTAAAAACCTTTTTGATTGGTGTTCAAGAATAATGAAAGAAATTTTTCAGCAAAAGCCAATGTTGTTATTAGCAACTTCACCTGGAGTGCGAGGCGGAGCATCAGTTTTAGAAATTGCCAATAATGCTTTACCAAGATATGGAGCACAAATAAAAGCGACATTTTCATTACCTGCTTTTAATGCCAATTTTGATTTAGAAGAAAATAAAATCTCAAATGCAGAGTTAGATAAAGAACTGAAAGATATTATCAAATCAAGTTTTTAATCAATGCCGCAAAAAAAGATTGCTTTTATATTCCTGCTGTTGAACAGTATTTTTTTGAATTACGCTTTTGCACAAAAAATTAGTGAAGTTGACAGAATTGTTGCAAAATATCCAAACAAATTTGCATCAACAGAAAAACTAGCAGAAAAAATTGAAACCGACTTCAATTCTGATTATGATAAAGCACGAGCGATTTACAGTTGGATGGCTTTTAATATAAAGTACGATTACAATGCTTTTTTAAATCCGCCCAAAGCACAAGGTTTTTCATATTCAACAGAAGCAGAGAAGCAACGTAAAATTAAAGCGTTGAATGATAAAATGCTTCAAAAAACTTTTACTTCAAGAATAGCAGTTTGCGAAGGATTTACAGCTTTGTATCAACATTTGGCTGAATTGGTTGGTCTTAAATCTGAAATAATTCGCGGAGATTCTAAAACCAGATTGGCTGATATTGGAAGAAAAACAACTTCTTCAAATCATGCTTGGAATATTGTTTTGATTGATAAAAAATGGCGCTTAGTTGATGTTACTTGGGGACAAGGATATTATGACAGCAACAAAGGAAAAATGGTAAATGATTTTACACCTGTTTATTTTGATACTGATCCTGATTATTTTTTTGCAAAACACTTTCCAGATTCAGGTTCGTACTTAGGAAATAAATTAAGTAAAGAAGATTTTCTTAACGGGCCTTTAATTTACAATAAAACAATAGAAGAAGATTATAAAGTTAAATTGCCGGTTTCTGGAATTATTGGTGCAAAATTTGGCGACAAAATTACTTTTGAAATCAAAAATATTTCAAAATTCGATCAGGTTTTTTATCTTAATAAAAAGAATCAGCCTGTTAAAATTCAAAACTCAAGAGAAAAACGAGGCAGTTTAGAATTTCAAATCGCTTACGACAAAAATATCGGAGATTATATTACTATTTATGTTAATACAAACAGTATTGTTTCTTTTAAAATAATTAAAAAGTAAATTCTGAAAAGGTTTATTTAGCAGTGTTTTTTCCTTTTATCGAATTGCCGTATCTTAGCAATTCAGGATTTGAATTAACAACCTATGGAGACTACTTTTTTGAAATCAATCTTAGATAATGATTTTTATAAATTTACGATGCAGCATGCTGTAATACGGCTTTTTCCAAAGGCAAAAGTTCGTTATGGATTTATAAACAGAGGAAAGCATATTTTTCCTGAAGGTTTTGCAGATTTGCTTCGACGTTCTGTTGATGCTTTGGCTGATCTTCGTTTAACAAAAGAAGAAAAAAATTATCTATCGCATTATTGCCCTTATCTTGATCCCACTTATTTAGATTTTCTGCAAGGGTATAGTTTTGATCCTTCTGAAGTACAAATTTCGCAGGAAGGTTCAGAAATTAAAGTTACCGTTGAAGGGTTTTGGTACAGAACAATTTTATGGGAAGTTCCGTTAATGTCTTTAATTTCAGAGCTTTTTTATAAATCAAATCATTTAATTCGCTTAAATGATGAAGCAATTAAAAATCTTACCAAAGATAAAATTGATAATTACAATAAGCTGGGTGTTTCCGTTTTAGAATTTGGTACAAGACGTCGTCATTCTTATGATGTTCATGTTCTTGTTAATGACACCTTGAATACTTTTGGAGGTCAGAGTTTTATGGGAACCAGCAATGTGCATTTTGCAATGCTCAATAATAAACGTCCGTTAGGAACTCATGCACACGAATGGTTTATGTTTCATGCTGCACAATATGGTTTTAAAATGGCTAATTTGATAAGTTTGGAACATTGGACTCAAGTATACGGCGGCGACCTCGGAATTGCTTTAACGGATACTTATACCACAGAAATATTTTTCAATCAATTTGATAAAAAATATTCCAAACTTTTTGACGGCGTTCGACATGACAGCGGTGACCCGATAGAATTTGCTCAAAAAGTGATTTCGCATTATACCAAGATGGGAATTGATCCAAAATCGAAAGCTATAGTTTTTTCGGATTCTCTTAATTACGAAAAAGTAAAAACGATCGTTGATTTTTGTCAAGACAAAATAAAAATGTCTTTCGGAATCGGAACAAATTTCACTAATGATGTAGGGCTTCCTGCCATGAATATGGTGATTAAATTGACGGATACAAAACCAGATAATTTACATTGGCAGGGTGTAGTGAAACTTTCTGATGAAAAAAATAAAAATACGGGAACGCCCGAAATGATTGCTTTAGCGAAGGAAGTACTCGGAATCAAATAGTATTTCTTTGCCGAAAAAGCAGTTTTTTCATCTTTTTAGCCCCTGTTTTTTTTAAAAATTAGTTTAAATAGATTTTAAACTGTTATTATTCATAACAAAAAGAAAATACGCTTTTATTTTTTGTTAAGAAATGGTACATTAGCAAAAAATCCTAAATTCATATATGCTAGAGCAAAATCAATATACCGAAGATAATATTCGTTCGCTTGATTGGAAAGAACATATCCGTATGCGTCCCGGAATGTATATCGGAAAACTTGGAGACGGTTCTTCTCCAGATGATGGTATTTACATTTTATTAAAAGAGGTTTTAGACAACTGTATCGATGAGTTCGTAATGGGCTCAGGGAAAACTATTGAGGTGACTATCAGGGATAAAACGGTTTCAGTTCGTGATTACGGACGTGGAATTCCGTTAGGGAAAGTGGTTGATGTAGTTTCGAAAATGAATACAGGAGGAAAGTACGATTCTAAAGCTTTCCAAAAATCGGTTGGTTTGAACGGTGTCGGAACAAAAGCGGTAAATGCGCTTTCGAACTATTTCCGTGTAGAATCTGTTCGTGATGATAAACAAAAAGCAGCGGAGTTTTCTGCTGGAAATTTAGTTTCAGAAGAAGATGTAATTGATACTACAAAACGTAAAGGAACAAAAGTAACTTTTACGCCAGACGAAACAATCTTCAAAAACTATAAATTCCGTTTAGAATATGTAATCAAAATGGTCAAAAACTATTGTTACTTAAACAATGGTTTGACTATTATTTTTAATGGAGAAAAATACTATTCAGAAAACGGACTTCGTGATTTATTAGAAGAAACAATTAGCGAAGAAGATTTAGAATATCCAATTATCCACTTAAAAGAGCATGATATTGAGGTTGCGCTTACACACAGTAAAACGCAGTACAGTGAAGAATACCACTCTTTTGTGAATGGTCAGAATACAACACAAGGAGGAACGCACTTAGCGGCGTATCGTGAAGCCGTTGTAAAAACAATTCGTGAGTTTTACAATAAGAATTTCGAAGCATCAGATGTTCGTAAATCGATTGTGAGTGCGATTAGTATTAAAGTGATGGAGCCAGTTTTTGAGTCTCAAACCAAAACAAAATTAGGTTCTACAGATATGGGTTCTGATGATGGAACACCAGCGGTTTCTGTTCGTACTTTCGTAAACGATTTTATCAAAACAAAGCTTGATAATTACCTGCATAAAAATCCAACAACTGCTGAGGCTTTACTTCGTAAAATTCTTCAGGCAGAACGTGAGCGTAAAGAATTATCAGGAATTAGAAAACTGGCAACAGATCGTGCTAAAAAAGCGAATCTTCACAATAAAAAATTAAGAGACTGCCGTGCGCATCTTCCAGATACCAAAAACCCAAGAAACTTAGAAAGTACGCTTTTTATTACCGAGGGAGATTCGGCTTCCGGATCGATTACAAAATCGCGTGATGTAAACACACAAGCGGTTTTCAGTTTGCGTGGAAAGCCTTTGAACTCATACGGAATGACGAAAAAAATTGTGTATGAAAACGAAGAATTCAACTTACTGCAAGCAGCGCTTGATATTGAAGACGGATTAGAAAAATTACGTTACAATAACATCGTAATTGCAACCGATGCCGATGTCGACGGCATGCACATTCGCTTGCTTTTAATTACTTTCTTTTTGCAGTTTTTCCCTGAGTTAATCAAAGAAGGGCATTTGTATATTTTACAAACACCACTTTTCAGAGTTCGAAACAAAAAAGAAACGATTTATTGTTATTCTGAAGAAGAAAGAAAAGATGCTATTGAAAAGCTGAAACCAAAACCAGAAATCACCCGATTTAAAGGTTTAGGAGAGATTTCGCCAGATGAGTTCAAGAATTTTATTGGAGACACGATCCGCCTTGATCCAGTTATGATGGATAAACATACTTCGATTGAACAGTTGTTATCTTTTTATATGGGGAAAAATACGCCAGACAGACAAGAGTTTATTATCAAGAATTTGAAGGTTGAGATTGATGAACTTGAAGAAGTTTAATAATTTTAGAATACTAAATGTCAGACGGCCTTCAAAATAAAGTTATTTTCCAACAAGTCGCCGAGTTATTGCAAAATGCTCGACAACAGGTTTTGCGTACCGTAAATTCAACAATGACAATTACTTATTTTGAAATTGGAAGAATAATTGTTGAGGAAGAACAAAACGGAAAAGATAGGGCAGAATATGGTAAAAAACTTCTAACAGATCTTTCTAAACAATTGACTAAAGAGTTTGGAAAAGGATTTTCGGTAGTTAATTTAGAGAATATTAGAAAGTTTTATTTGACTTATTCAAAATCCGAGTCACTGACTAGGATTTTGCAAATTCAAAAACCCCAGTCACTGACTGAGGAATTCAAATCTGAAAAAACGCAGTCAGTGACTGCGGAATTCAAAAGTCTGGATTACCAAACATTGGCTTCGTTTTTTAAATTAACATTTACTCATTATGTCTTTTTAATGCGAATTGATGATGAAAAAGAAAGACGTTTTTACAAAATCGAAGCTGAAAAACACAATTGGAGTGTACGAGAACTAAAACGCCAATATGATACCGCACTTTATACAAGATTAACATTAAGCAGAGATAAAGAAGGAATCTTAAAACTTTCAGAGCAAGGGCAGATTATTGAAAAACCGAAAGATGTTATCAAAGATCCTTATATACTTGAGTTTCTAGGATTACCCGAATTACATCAATATTCTGAATCGCAATTAGAAGAAGAAATTATTAGTAAACTAGAGCAATTTTTGCTAGAATTAGGTCATGGTTTTACTTTTGTTGGAAGACAGGAAAGAATTACTTTTGATGATAAGCATTTTAGAATTGATTTGGTTTTTTACAATAGAATATTGAGATGTTTTGTCCTTATAGATTTGAAAATTGGTGAATTAAAACATCAGGATTTAGGTCAAATGCAAATGTATGTCAACTATTATGATAGAGAAATGAGATTGGAAGATGAAAACAAAACCATCGGAATTGTGCTTTGCCAGACTAAAAGTGAAGCTGTTGTAAAATATACTTTGCCAGAAAACAACGAGCAGATTTTTGCTAGTAAATATAAGACCGTTTTACCAAGTGTTGAAGTTTTAAAAGAACTTCTGGAAAGTAAATAGATTATAAAAATGAGAAAAATATTTTTATTAGTTGTTGTAATCTTAGTTTCTTGTAAATATGAAAAAAAGGAAGTGTCAACCGAAAATGAAGGAATTCCAATTGTAAAATCAGTAAGCAAAATAATTAATAAAAGAGATTTTCCTTTAAAGAATTTATCTAAAGTTGAGGTTTTGTCTTATGAAGACCGAATGCGATGGGATAGAAAAATTACGAAAAAAGATAATAAATATACAAAAGATCTAGTTGTTGATCATAAATTGAATTTTGATAGTACAAAAGTAAAAGAAAGAGTATTATTAAATTCAGTATTGAAAACAGAATTACTGGAATTAATGTCTCAGGATAGTTGTCAGGTAGAAGAGTTGCCTGCAGATTGTTATATGCCACGACATGTGATACTTTTCAGAGATAAAAAAAATAGAATAATTGGTTATAAAGAGCTTTGTTTGTCGTGTAGAGGTTTTAGAGAATCGAAAAACCTTGAAAATTACAATGGCTTTTGCTTTAGTCAAATGGAAGAGCTTTTTAAAAAAGCTGGAATCAAATATTTTGACGAAGATTATGAATAAAAGAAATAGTTTACTGAAATAAATTCAGCATATATAATGAAAGACGAAGAAGACGATAACATCATTCCAAACGACGACGAGAATAATTCAGATGAAAATCAATTTGATGAAAATCAAGATGATTCAGATGATATTATAAATGTAGATGCAAAGAATTTCGAGGGGCAGCATTTTTACGAAAATAAGGAAGAAGAGGGAGAAGACGTTATTACTAAAGTAACGGGAATGTACAAAGACTGGTTTTTGGATTATGCTTCGTATGTAATCTTGGAACGTGCAGTTCCTGCTATCGAGGACGGATTCAAACCGGTTCAGCGTCGTATTATGCACTCTTTAAAAGAGCTGGATGATGGCCGTTATAATAAAGTTGCCAATGTTGTTGGTCATACCATGCAGTATCACCCACACGGAGATGCAAGTATTGGTGACGCTATGGTACAAATTGGTCAGAAAGATTTATTGATTGACTGCCAGGGAAACTGGGGAAATATCTTAACGGGTGATGGAGCAGCAGCTTCGCGTTATATTGAGGCACGTTTATCTAAATTTGCTTTGGAGGTTTTGTATTCTCCAAAAATTACTGATTGGGGTGTTTCGTATGACGGTCGTCGTGCTGAACCAAACAATCTTCCTGTAAAATTTCCTTTACTTCTAGCGCAAGGAGCGGAAGGTATTGCGGTTGGACTTTCGACAAAAGTACTGCCTCATAACTTCAATGAATTAATAGATGCTTCGATCAAAATTCTAAAGGGTAAGCCTTTTACATTATATCCTGATTTCATGACACAAGGTATTGCCGATGTGTCGAACTATAATGATGGACTTCGTGGCGGACGTGTGCGTGTGCGTGCTAAAATTTCGCAATTAGACAAAAATACCTTGGTGATTACGCAAATTCCGTTTTCTACCAATACATCAAGTTTGATTGATAGTATTTTGAAAGCCAATGAAAAAGGTAAAATCAAAATCAAGAAAATCGAAGATAACACTGCTGCCGATGTTGAGATTTTAATTCATCTTTTCCCAGGGGTTTCTCCAGATAAAACAATTGATGCTTTGTTTGCTTTTACAGCTTGCGAAACTTCTGTAGCACCTTTAGGTTGTGTTATCGAGGATAATAAGCCATTGTTTATTGGTGTTTCTGAAATGTTGAAAATTTCAACACACAGAACAGTTGATTTACTTCGTCAGGAATTAGAAATTCAGTTAGAAGAATTAAAAAATAAGTGGCATTTCTCTACTTTAGAAAAAATCTTCATTCGTGAAGAAATGTATATCGACTTCAAATTATATGGAGACAGAGAATCACTTTACAAATATTTATACGATCGTTTTGAGCCTTTCAAAAAATCATTTGTCAGAGATATTACTGATGAAGATTTACAGCGTTTGACTCAAATTCCGATGATTCGTATTACGCGTTTCGATTCTGATAAAGCCGATGAATTGATTTCGAGGTTAGAAGAAGAAATGAAAGAGGTAGAGCATAATCTGGAACATTTAACAGATTTTGCCATTGCATACTTCACTAAATTAAAAGAGAAATACGGAAAAGGCCGTGAGCGCCAGACAGAACTTCGTGTTTTTGATAACGTTGAAGCTACAAAAGTAGTTCTACGTAACACAAAACTATATGTAAACCGCGAAGAAGGATTCGTAGGGACAAGTTTAAAGAAAGACGAATATGTAGGTGATTGTTCTGATATTGATGATGTCATTGTGTTTTTACGAGACGGAACATTGATGATTACAAAAGTCGATGCCAAAACTTTTATTGGAAAAGATATTATACACGCTGCTGTTTTTGATAAGAGTGATAAGCGTACTATTTATAACATGATGTATCGTGATGGAAAATCTGGTCCGTCATATATCAAGCGTTTCAATGTTTCGGGTGTGACGCGTGATAAAGCGTACGATTTAACAAACGGAACAAATGGTTCGCAAGTTGTGTATTTTTCACATAATCCGAATGGAGAAGCTGAGGTTGTAACTATTTTATTGCGTCAAATAGGAACTATTAAAAAACTGAAATTCGATATTGATTTTGCTAAATTGGCAATTAAAGGACGTGGTTCTAAAGGAAATTTAGTGACCAAATATCCGATAAAAAAAATTGAATTAAAAGAAAAGGGGATTTCGACTTTATTGCCAAGAAAAGTTTGGTTTGATGATACTGTTAAACGTTTGAATGTTGATGCTAGAGGAGAATTGCTTGGAGAATTTAAACCAAGTGATAAAATTTTAGTAATCAGTCAGACTGGAAAATTAAAAGTTATTATTCCAGAATTATCTACTCATTTTGAGGAAGATATGATCGTTTTGGAAAAATGGAAACCTAAAAAACCAATTTCGGCGATTTATTATGATGGAGAAAAAGAACGTTATTTCTTAAAACGTTTCTTAGTAGAAAATGAAGGTAAAGAAGAAAGTTTTATTACAGATCATCCAAATTCGCAGCTAGAAATTGTATCAACGGATTATCGTCCTGTAGCGCAATTAGTTTTTGCAAAAGTAAAAGGAGTTCAAAAAGAAGATTTACATATTGATGTTGAAGATTTTATTGCTGTAAAAGGTTTTAAAGCTTTAGGGAATCAATTAACAGCAGATAAATTAAAACAAGTTAATTTGTTGGAACCGCTTCCTTTTGAAGAACCTGTAGAAGAAGTTCCAGAAAAACCAGAATTGCCAGAAGATGATTCAGTCGAAACAGAATTAGAAGATGATGGCCAGATTGGTTTGATTTTAGAATAAATAGCAAAAAACGCTAAGATTGATTTCTTAGCGTTTTTTTTATATAAAATTGTCGAAGTCTAATTTTAAAGAGAAACGGTTTCTTCTTTAACCCATTTTACTTCGTTGTTTTCGATGCTGACAGAAATTGTATCTCCGTCTTGCACTTCACCAGAAATTATTTTTTTTGCTAAAGGTCTTCTTAAATGTGTTCTAATAATGCTTTTAATTGGTCTTGCTCCATATTTGGCATTGTAACCATTTTCAGCAAGATAAAGTTTTGCTTCGATCGGAATTTCGACTCTAATATTGATATTTTTCAGCAAATCCATGAACTCTTTCTTAAGGTGAATTTCAAATATTTTCAACGCATTTTCTTTGCTGATAGGCGCAAAAGGTACAATTTCTGTTAAGCGTCCCAAAAATTCAGGTCTGAAATAATTTGCCATAATTTCCATTAAAGAACTTGAAGTCGGAATTTCACCGTTATTAAAAGTGGTCACAATATGATCTGCACCAATATTTGAGGTAAAAAGAATAATTGCATTCGAGAAATCGCCTTCCTTTCCTAAGCGGTCATGCAATTTTCCTTCATCCATTATTTGAAGAAAAACATCAAAAACAGAAGGATGTGCTTTTTCAATCTCATCAAATAAAACAATGGAGTAGGGTTTTTGTCTGATCTTGTTTACCAACAAGCCGCCCTCTTCATAACCAACATATCCAGGAGGCGCGCCATAGAGCAGTGCTGCAGAATGTTCTTCTTTAAATTCAGACATATCAAATCGGATAATAGCATTTTCATCTTGAAAAAGGAATTCAGCTAAAGATTTGGCTAACTCTGTTTTCCCGGTTCCTGTTGGGCCTAAAAAGAAGAATGATGCAATAGGCTGTCCAGCCTTGCTCAATCCCGATCTTGATTCTAAAATTGAGCCTGCAACGGTCGAAATACAATGATCCTGACCAATAACTCTTTGGTTTAAGACCTCTTCAATGGTGCTTAGTTTCTGTTTTTCTTCTTCATTTAGTTTGCCTGCGGGAATACCCGTTTTTTGAGCAATGACTAAAGAAAGATCAAAAGCTTCAATGTGGCTTCTTTTGTCCAAAGCTCTTATTTCAAGAGTGCTTAAAAGAACTGTTATTTGATTAATTAAAGCTGCAGAAGATTCTAATTGTTTTGTTTCATTTTCTTCTTCAGCAATCATTAAAAAGGTAGTTTTTTGTAATATGTCTGCTAAAAACCAGTGACATTCTTTAATTAATTGTTCTTCAGATAAATTGGCGTCATTGTTTTTTAAAACAGCCAATTTGTTTTGAAGTGCTCCTTTTTCTTTTAAAAAAGTCTCACCTGAAGTTTTTAAAACCGACATTGTATGATCAATCAAATTAATTGCTGATTCTGGAAGACTTTTTTCTTTTAAATACCTTCTAGATAATCGTATTGATTCTGAAATGGTTTCGTTGTCAATTTGAATTTTATGATGTTCCTGATAAATTTTGATAGATTCTCGAATCATTCGAAATAATGTTTCATCATTTGCCTCTTCTAGTTTGACAATTTCAAACATTCCAGCAAGACCTTGTTCTTTTTCTATTCTTTTTGAAAATTCATCTATCGTCGAGGTTGCAATAATATTTAAACCTTTTGCCATCTCACTTTTTAAAATGTTGGAAACTCCTGAGTCACCGCCATTTTTATCCAATAAAGTATGAATTTCTTCAATAATAAGTATGGACTTAGGAAACTGCTGTAATTCGTGAATACAGTTTTTTAAGCGATCCTCAATTTCACCTTTGTATGATGCACCAGCGATTAACGAAGATAAATCTAATTCAAACAGCTGTGTTTTGATTAATATATCAGGAACTTGGTTATCAGTTATATTTTGAATTAACGTGTCAATTAGAATTGATTTTCCAATGCCTCTATCTCCAATTAATAAAACATTTGGCTTAGAGAAGCGGCATAAAATTTCTTTAATGGTATTTAATTCTGATTCACGTCCTACCGCAAAAACTTTGTTTTTTTTCTTTTCGGCGTTTTTATGAATACAATATTTACTTAAAAAACCTTTTTTAATTTCTTGTTTCGAGAATGTAGTATTTTGCGGAATTGTTTCTATTTCTTCCAATAATTCATTTCGCGATATAGGATACGTTTTCATTTGATCAAACGAAAATGCTACACCAGGAGAACTAATAGCCGTAATTATGGCATAAAGACTAATTTCCTCTTCATTCAATGCTATTCTTATTGATTCAGCTTCTTTAATAATTTCGTCAATTAAATCACTAGGTTCTGCATCAAGAACATTTGTTGTTTTTGGTTCTTCTTCTATTCGTACATCTGCCCATTCGTCAAGATAATATACATCTTTATTCATGTTTTCAAGACGTTTCAAAAGTGATAAATCACGAGTTAGAATGGCTTTGAGTAAATGAGGTGCTGAGTAATATTTATTTAAATTGGCTTTAGCAATTTTTTTAGCAATTTCGAGTGCACTTAATAGTTCTGTGCTGAAAACATTTTTTTCTTCTTCCATACCAAAATTAATCTTTAGACCATATCAGATACTTTTTTACTTTATAACTGATGTTTATTCCTTTAACACAATTTGTCTGTTTATCTTTGTTAAGACGTATCGATTCTATCTTTATTTTTTTTCCTTTTAATGAAGCGCATAATTGAGAAAAAGTCAATAAATCTTTATCATTTTTTACAACTGGAACATCTAGATCATCACATAAAAAATCAGCAAAATCATCTTTTACTTTACTTCCTTCTGCAACTTTGTTTAATAGGATCTCAAATTGATCTTCAGATATTTTAGGCGCTTTTTTAATTGGCGTAATACTGTCTTTTTGAGTTTTGTTTTTTGGCGCTACAGGAACATATTGCAGCATATCGTCTAGAGGATCTTTTTTTACAGAGCCCCTTGGCAGGCTGAAAGATTCAGCATTTTTTTCATACACGTAAGAAGTTACATCCAGTGGATTTGTCTTTTTAATTACTTTTGGATGTACATAAATTACTTTTTTTGCAACCCTGCTGAAATCTCCATTAATAACAAGAGTGATCGTCTTTTCTCCCGGAGTTAAAAAAGTATATACAGGATTAGAAGATGTTTCAATAACTCCTCTTCCTTCGCCAAAACCCCATTCCCAGGTTTTTGCATTTTCTGAGATAGAATTAAAATAAGTTGCCTGCCCAACTGTAATTACTTTTGAAGTTATGATTTTAGGAGTTCCTAGTTTGTCTAATAAGTATTTATCTGTAAGAACTAGTTCTTTGGTATGAGTGCATTCTCCATTGATGGTAAGGGTTACAATATATTTGCCAGGCTTTTTATAAGTATGAAAAGTATGTCTTCTAGTGTCTATATTAGAGCCGTCTCCAAAATCCCATTTCCAGGACTTAGCATTGGGTGTCCTGTCATAAAATTCAACAGGTTCTTCACTTTGCGAATGATCAGAGAATATATAATACTTCACATCATTGCAATCTACATGTTTAAAAAATTGTATTAGAAAAGATACAATTGCTATAAGAAGAATAATACTAAAAAAAAGTATGATTCTGCTGTCTATTTTTTTAGTGTTCATTTTAGGCTTGTATATAATAATGGCAAAAATAAGTTTATTTATTTTAATATTATATGTAAAATCTTATAAATGTTTAAAATATTATTTTATATTTGTAAACCTATACCTATTTTAATGTCTCTTGTTATAAATGAGAAATACCACTTCTATCTCATTTTGGTTGTAAAAAAATCTAATAAGGGCATTCAAATTTTCTAATTATTAATACTAAAAAATGAAACAGTTATTTGTTCTGTTGCTTGTTGCTATATGCTTTGGATGTACTGGAAAAAAATATATTTCACAAATTCCTTTTAAATATGATTACTCACTAGAGTTACTCAAAAAAGATGCGGAAATGGAAGAAACAGGTTTAAAAAATAAAACCGTTGTTAATGATAATTCTGAAAATCTAAGTGATGAAGTTTTATATCTAAAAGAGAAGTACTCAATTGTATTAGCAGTTATGCCCAATAAGATTACCAATTATAAACTCTATTCTTATTTTGACCCATGGCTTAATACGCCATATAAGGAAAAGAGTTTTTCTAAAAAAGGAATAGACTGTTCTTATTTTCTTCAATCTCTGTATAGTGATGTTTATAAAGTTACACTGCCTAAAGATCCGGCAGGAATGTGGAAATCAAAGTCTATTCAGATTTTTACTGGACGTACATTTTTGGCCGAAGGCGATCTGGTTTTTTTTAGATACGATAAAGATCATCCCATTTCAGATGTGGCTTTGTATCTGCACAATGACAGAATTTTGGCCTGCACAGATAAAGGTTTAGGGATTTACAATTTTAACGATGAATATTTTCAATTGCGATATATAGGAGCAGGGCGAATAAATGAAGATACAAGAAAAAAATAATAAAGATCTTGAAAATATAGTACAGGAAATAGAAAGCATTTCTTATGATATTCGAGCAGAAATTATTGCTAACGAACTAATAGAAAAAGAGGTTATTTCTGCTGATGAAATTACCATTTCAAATCAAGGACAGTTTTCAAGAGCTTTCAGAAAAGATGTTTTAAGTGCTGTAATTCAGGACGATAATTATATTAGGCATGATTATGTTACAATGCTTTTGTCTCGTGACAGCATGTATGATTCTCTGCCTGAAGGATTTGTGCATAGTTTGTCTGAAAACAAAACAGACAAGTCTGTCCGCCAGATGATTAAGGAACATAAACATCAAAAAAAACAGGAAAATGAAGCGCGCAGTTTTTTTGATCCTTTTGAAAATGAAATTTTTCATTACCGAACAAAAATTGAAAGTGTTGAGAAAAGCTTTTTGTATAAACTAAATGGCAGTAAACCCCTTGATTTTTTCTATGACTTTTGGGGATTATCAAAAAATTATCCCGCCGTTTTGGTCTCAAAGTTTATACAATTGCTGCCTTATGCTTATAAAATCGTTGGAGATATTGATCTGTCCTGCCGCTGTCTGGAGACTATTATTGAAGAAAAAGTAGAATATATAATTACAAGTTCAAAAGAATACAGCGAAGAAAATGAACAGATTAATTTAGGAGAAAATAGGTTAGGAGTCGATTTTATCTGCGGGAATAAATACATGGATTATTCGATGAACGTAACAATAAAAATTGGTCCAATTATGAATAATTCCTTTGAGAGTTATATACACAACGGATCAATAAAAAGATTTATAGATTGTTTTTATGAGCATTTCTTCCCGATGGAAGTAGAACCAAAAACAGTTTTGATAATGAATCATGAAACAGAAGAATTTAATTTTAATAAACAGCCTGTGTTAGGGTATACAACACGAATTTAAAAATGGTTAAAAAACATTTATTAGCACTTATTGATGTAAAACTCATCGTCTTTATAGTAGTTGTAATAGCGCTTTGTGCTATACTAACATTACTGTTTAGTGATAAAGTAAAAGAATTCGCAGCACAATATAAAAGAAAGTTTTACATCTATGTTTTTTCTTTTGCACTTCTCTATGCTTTAGTAGCATTTTTAGGATATAATAAACTATTCAATGAACTCTCAGACGAGTTTATGTTTTACCAAATAGCTACTTTATTATTTGGGATTTTACATGTATGGCTGTATCGCTGGTATTTTAAAGAGTTTAACGCTAGAAGTGTAGCAGTAGAGCTTTTGTTTGCAGTATTGGTGGTGCTTTATTCAAGTGTTTTATTTGCGATTATTTATACAGCATTAAACGGGATCGAAATGACATTTATAATGTGCTCCCATTTTATCTTACTTTTTGTTCCTACAGGAATTTACATTGTTTTTGAGTATATGATGCAGATACCTGCACGAGAATATGTTACGTGGAAAATTCCCGAAAGAAAAAATCCTTTCCCAGAAATTGAAAATGTTCAGATGAAAGATTTACTGCTGATAACATTATTAATCCAGAAAAAAGAAAACGACACAAAATATACCTCAATAAGATCTAAAGGCCCAGTACGAATTGACTTTGGAGCTTTGTTCTACCATACTGTTTCAGGTTATAATGAACACAATGCCGAAAGTAAAATTGATTTAAAGCAAGACGGAGAAAATTGCAGCTGGGTGTTTTTTTTACAACCAAAATGGTATCAAGCTGCAAAATATGTAGATGCCAAATACACTTTAGGAATGAATGGTATTACGGAGAATTCAGTTATTATCTGTAAAAGACAGAAAAAAGAAGAAATCAAAGTAAATAAAAAAGATAAGGATAAAGAAGGTTTTATGTTTGAGCCTAAGCCTAAAACAAAAGAAAAAGAGCCTGAAGTTTAATTTTTTAGAGATAGTATGTATTACAGAGATCAGCCCGAAGAGTCATCATACGACAAGTTTCGTACCTATAAAATAAAGAAAGGTGATACGCTCGAAAGTGTAGCTCGTGATCTTGGTGTGGAAGCTGAGGATCTTAGATGGTATCATAATATGTACTGTGAAATTCCTGATTTAATAGAAGCAGATTTTAAAAGCCACTTGAAGTTTCTGATTTTGGCATCCGAAAAAACTATTGAAGAACGAAAGGAAAAAACAGAGAAAAAAAATCAAAAAGTAAGCTTAGCAAGTAATTATACACTGCCATTTGTTGCAGACAAAATTAATAAAGAGTATCAGGTTAACTATACAACTGTTTTTGGAGACGAAGCAGATACAATTGAAATGAAAGTAAGCGTAAAATGGCTTGCTACAGATAGAAACAAATATCATTTGTTTGAAATAAACAGAAAAGATGTTCAGGTAAACAATAAGATGCCAGACACAGTTATGGATGAATTAGAAGCTAAAACGGGAGAAGTTCTTTACCCTTTAAAAATTGTTGCAGATGAATCAGGAAAGTGGATTGACATTTACAATTATGATGAAATAGATAACCGATGGAAGGAGGCAAAAGAAGCAGTTTTAGATTATTTTGAAGGAGAGGTTGCAGAAAATTATATAGAACAGACAGAATATGCTCTGGATAATTCTGAAACATTATTTGATGCTCTTGCTTCTGATTTTTTTTTAAGAACTTTTTTTAACGGAATTTATATAGGTTACACATCGAGTTATTCCTTTCAGAATGAAGTTTTTTTTCCATTAGAAAAAGAGGAAGAATCGAAGTTTGCAGTAGAACAAAAGATAGATCTGGTTTTAGATGAATCAAATTTGGTAAAAGTGGAGCAAAAAGGAGATTATGTTGATACTGAAGGCGAAACCAGTTTTGAATTTGATCCTTGGAAAGGAAAGTTCCATGCTTTGTATTTTCTTGATGAATATAGTTATTGTATCGAAAAGGTAAATTTAGAATGCAGTATCGAGTATGATGAGCCAATAAAAGTGATTATACAAATTGAACCTTTAAAGAAAGAAGAAACTCAAAATTAAAGAATAAAAATAGAGTAGTCAAACGAGTGTGATATTCAAAAATGTAAGACAATGAGTGAGAAACATGCAGTAGTTCAGGGAGCTTCGCTTAAATGTAAATTTAGCGTAGATCAAAAAGCAGATATATTAAAAGTAAAATCGCAGCAAAAGCATTATGCTAATGATAAAGATGCAGATAAAAAACTCATTGCTACAGACAAAGAAATTAGTCAGACATTAGAGAAAAACACCTTCGGGAAATGCAAAATGCAACCCAACGGAAGCGGCGATTATTTGCCATGTCAGGCAGTAATTACAAAATGGAGCGGTTTCTATGAAAAAGTAACCTTAAGCAATCAGGGAAAAATATTACTGGAAGACAGTAAAGCCACTTGTCCTATTGGAGGAGCCGATTGCATTACTGTTTACAAACATGGTCAAAAAGCAGAAGTGAGTAAGCAAAATGCCCAAAAAGCAAAGCCACAAGTAAACAACCAGTTAAACCCAATGGTTGATACAGCAAAATTTAAGGAGAGTTTAGACGAGAGTGATTCTATTTGCAAATAAAATAAAATAGTATGTCAGATTTTAAAATAATTGGTAACCCTAATCCTGTTGTAGGAGTTGAAGAGTTTTACACAGTAAGTGATACTATTCTTTCGGTACTGCCTTATCAAAATACTGCAACTGTCGGCACTGCTAGTTTTGAGCATCCTGTAAAATGGGAAGTGTATGTGCTGGAGAACAGAAGGTGGCGCAAAACCAAAGAAAATGATAAAACAGGCAAGAAAATATCATACACATTCTTTCAAAAGAGTTTAACCAGAAACGGCATTCGAATTTTGGTAAAAAGAGGCGAAGAAACAGCACGTCTTGATATAAAAACACATACGGCTCAAAACCCAAAAGTCGAGGATATAGACTTATTGGACAAGAGCGGGAAAAAAGTAACAAAACCTTTATCTTACGGGCAAACCCTAAAAGCACGCGTTCATTGTTTGGATATGGAAAAACGTACTGTTTACGTAACACTTTGGGAAGAAGACCTTAGTGGGAAGAAAGGACATGAAAATGCCAACCCGAGAAATATAATTGAAACCCGTTCTGGAACTGTAAAAAATGGTAAAGCAGATATTGATTTTGTATTAAAACCCAGTATAGGCAATATTGCTTCGATGGGAAACAAAACACATACCTACTATGCTACAACTGGCTTAAAAAAAGACAAGATATCAAGTAATAATGTTGATGTTACAGAAACTGATATACCTGTAACACCCTATAAAGGAAAAACAACTCCCAAAGAACAGGCTAAAAACAATGTACCTGTACAACAGCCTAAAACAGAAACTGCAAAACCGAAGACATCCCAAACTTCTAAAACAGCTCAGGGAAAAATTAATTCTGTAAGTATTACAGACACTGCTGGACATGCAATAAAAGGTGTTTTTAAGGAAAAACAGATTAAAGTTTGGATAAACTCTACGGGCTTAATAAGTAAAGAAATAAGACTTAAATTATACGATGAAGATAAGATTTCGGATGATTTATTATTTGATGAAAAATTTACTATAAAATCAAATCTATATGCTGTAGTTGTTCCTCTTAATCAAATCCCAAGAAGTAAAGGAGGAGGTTATATAGGAGAAGGTTCAGAATTTGAACTTTATGCAGAAGTAGAAGTATTGCAAGATCATACCACTAAAAAAAGCAAAGTTGTAGATGTTGACAACCAGGTCTTTAAACAAGATGCTGTTGAAATTTTTAATAAGGTTTTGAAGTTTTTTCAATGGAGTGAGGATGATAAAAAGGAAAAGGAAAAAGGAACGTGTCCAAATTGTGAGAAACCTATTAGAGTGGATAGTTCTCAAGATGACTTAAAAGAAATATTTCCTAATGCCACTTTTAGTATGCGTAAAGCTGTCGCTGATACATACAATACGTATATGAAGGAGCTAGGAATGGATACTTGTTGGAACAAAGCTCACTTTTTTGCACAGGCAAGGGTTGAAACTGGTTTGAATTTGAAGTTAAAAAATGGGGAAAGCTTTAATTGGTACTATCAAAGTTTGATTGACACTTTTGGTAAATTTCAAACAGAAGAAGGCAGAAAAAAAGCAAAGGAATGGGGAAGAAAAATTGCAGATAGAAAAGATCCAAGAGCAGTGGATGTTACTCTAGAAAATGAAAGAAATATTGCCAATTGGGCTTATATGCCAGATTATAAAACTGGTAAAGATTTAGGAAATAAAGGAGGTAATGATGGTTGGGATTTTAGAGGACGAGGATTATTGCAACTGACAGGAAGGGCAGGATACGAATATGCAAATACTTATACGTTAAAATCGGGTTCGGATATTGTAAAGCATCCTGAATTAGTAGGAACAGATGTAAGGACTGCAGTTTTATCTTCAATGGCTTTTTTTAAATGGAAAGGTTTAAATACAATTGCAAACGGAACTACAGATGTAATAAGAAAAATATGTCCTAAAGTTGGAAATGATGTTAAGATAAAAGACAAGAACGGAAACAATTCTTCAAATTATGAAGAAAAACAAAAAGTATTTGATAATGTCACATCAAAAATATTTAAAATTAAAGATTGCACTTGGGGGAAAAATATTAACAAGGATAAAAATAAATTAAAAACATATGATAATGCATATGTAGCAGATTCTAAAGTTGCATACATTGATGTTATTGTTCCTAATGATCGAAGAAATGAAGGACTTTTAGTTTTATTTGATGATAAAGAGATTTTGTTCAAATGTTATGTACTAGCAATGGGTACTACTAATAATGCTATAATGATACCAGAAGGACATGGAAGCACTCCCAAAGGGCTGTGGAGTTCTTGGTATGAAAAGGTACACATAGGAGAATCGAGTTATGGTAATCATGGTTTAATCAAAGTCACAGGAATAAGTGGGGATGCTTTAGAAGCAACTAAAAAGGGGAGAAGTGGTATAGCAATACATAGTGGACATACTCATAGACAAGGAAATACTATCAATGATAATAGTTATTTGGAGTTTACTTATGGATGTATGAGGGTTTATAATGCCGATATGAAAGTTTTGGTTGAGCAATATAATAAGTTGAAAAATAGTGGAAAAAAAATCAATTTATATTTAGAGGAAGTCACTAATATAAAGGACGTATATAAGGAATATGATTTTGAAATTGATTCAAAAGATGTAAAAAGAAATTATTCAAAGAATGCAAAACAGTAAACAGTAATGAAAAACACATTTATTATTTTAATTATTATCACAAGTGTATTGATTAGTTGTAATTCTAAGACAAGAAAAGAAAAGATGGAAACAGATAAATTGACAAAATTATACCAGGATACATTATACAAAAGATATGTACCATTGATGAATAAGTTGCTAAAAGATAACAACTATAAATATCCAAGTTATGAAGATTTTCAAAATAGAATTGTTGATTATTTTGGAGTTAATTTAGATACTTCACAATATAATGATCTAAATATACCTAATAGTGTTAGTGCTATTATTAGTGAAAGATTTATTGATACTTATTCATTAGATCGAGGTAACATCGATGGGGCAGGAGATGCATTTTCAGAGATATTGAACGAAGGTATGGAAGATGACTATAACAAAGACTTTGTATATTACAATAAAATTCTATTTTATGATGATGTAGAAACGATATCAAAAATAATTAGCGATAAAGATAGATTAGAAAATGTTGTAATATACTTTGATTATGAAAAGAATGATTTATTAAAGAAGAG
This sequence comes from Flavobacterium sp. FlaQc-30, assembly GCF_044005885.1. NCBI lineage: Bacteria > Pseudomonadati > Bacteroidota > Flavobacteriia > Flavobacteriales > Flavobacteriaceae > Flavobacterium > Flavobacterium sp. FlaQc-30. The sequence goes on from NZ_JBIPCO010000003.1 coordinate 224,617, forward strand.
TTTAATACAAAACATTAAAAATATTGATGATTTTAATGATGATTTCAAATTTCATTTGCTTTGGTATAATAATAAAGGTAAAACGGAAGTAATTAGAAAAAAAATAATTTCTGATATAGCATTAAAAAATCCTGATTTTATAATTGATCTTTCATACTTTTTATTTAAAAAGAAGACGGAGATAAAAAAAACTATTCCTGATAAATTATATGATGAAACATTGGGATATCTGTTAGAAACAGTTCTTAAAATACATGATAATGAAGATACACATGTAAATATGGCTTATAGAGCTTTAAATAATTTTTATGTAGAGGATTCAACTTTGATAAATAGATTAAAAGATTTTGAATTTCCAGTACTTAAAAAATATACAAAAATATATCATGTTCTGCAATTTGAAAATCAACCCACTAAGTTTGGCAGTATATTAGATTCAGATGGTTATACAAATTTGCGAAAAGAGAAAAATTCATCATCTGAGATTTTACAGAAAATAAGTACTGGTTCTGAAATAGAAATTTTAGATAATTCTGGAGATTGGTGGCTCGTACAAACTAAAGAAAGGAAAAAAGGATATGTCTATAAAACCAAAATAAAAGTTGAATAAAAGAAATAAAAAAGTCTAGTTATGTTTTTGTCGGCTGAGGAAAATTTGTAAAAGAAAATGTAATGAAAAAAGTAATAATTTTCACTCTGTTCTTTTTGGTGTTATTTTTTTTAAATTCTTGTAATTCGAAAAAGAAGGAAAATAAATTAATAAAAAATGATAATCTAAAAACAGTATTAGGAGAAAAAAGAAATGAAACAGATAAATATTATGAAATTTTAAGAAAAAATGGTTTTATTTTTCCTTCTGAAACGATTTATAATAACAAAGTAAAAGAAGTTTTTGGCTTAGATTTAAATTTATATCCAAATGAAAAAGAAGTAGAAATAAATCCAAGGACAATAATTACAGATTCACAAGAATTGTATCCAATTGCAATTAAAGACAAAAGATTTATTTTATGGTATCCTGATCCTACAGGTGGAGATAATTATAATGATCCACTAGCGTTTGTTTATCTAAATAAATATATTTTCTATAATGATAAGATGGCATTTAGTTATTTAAAGCTTCATAATGATAATAGTTATTTAGGTTCTCTAATTGTATATTTTGGATACAAGGGGAATACGGATCAAGAAAAAGAATATCTAAATTATATATTTAAAGATTCTGAAGAAAATATGAGTGACTTATTTAATCTTTTTTTTGGAAGACATGGAGTTCGTGGAAATTGGGAATTAAGAAAAGAGCTATTTGAAAGTTATTTAGATATTTATCCAAAATCACCTATTTATGATTCTGGATTTATTGAAATTTTGATTGATAAAAATAATCCAGACTATATAAAAAGATATGAGGGAAATAGGGAAGAAGATATTTCTTTTTTACTTGAAAAAATGATTTATCAAGCAAGAAAAAAAGGAGATTTGAAAGATGGAGCGGTTAGTAATGTGTTAGAAAATAACCCTGAATATTTGAATAAATTGAAAAAGTATAAGGCTTATGGATATCCATTATTAAATGATTATATCAGAGAAAGTCCTCCGATGGCAAATCGTGTAATACAGGATTCTGACGGTTATACTAATTTGCGAAAAGAAAAAAACACAATCTCTAAAATTTTACAAAAAATAAAGACAGGAGATGAAGTTTCTATTATTGATGTATCAGGAGATTGGTTTTATGTAAGTACAAAAGAAAATAATATGGGATATGTTCACAAAAGTAAATTAAGATTGGAATAAAATGTTTGCTTTCTCATCCTGAAAAAAGGTTTACTAGTCAATCGATAGTAAAAAGCATATAAGAAAATCCAAGAGAAAGTAGAAAAGAATTTTAACATGAAAAAAATACTTATAGTAGTAATATCATTGATTTTAATAAGCTGTAAAAATTCCAAATTTGAAAAGCAAAATGATTCATTAAAAGATACCTCAACTGAGAGTCAAAAAACAACGTGTGGTGACATTATTTACCAAATTGTTAAATCAAGTAAATTAGATTTAAGAGGACAAAATGACTTTTTAACTAAAATAGATAGAATTGAAGGTGATAATATAACTATTCAAGTATACATTGAAAATAACGTATCTGAAAACCCTAAGATTAAACAAATTGTCGAAAGTACAATTGCTTGGTTAGTTCTAAATGTTAATGATCATAAATTATACAATACAAGTGCTGATCTAGATACCCCAATAGAATTAGATTTTGATAAAAGCATATTATCTCAAAATGATATCTTCAATTTATGTCAAATAGAAAAAAAGGAAATTAAAAAAAATATTTCCAATGAAAAAATTAGATATTCGGTTTTACCGATAGAATTTGATGAATATTATAAAGCATGTATAAATCCATATGATAGTATAAAATGCAATAATAATTATCCAAAATATTTTTTTAAAGAAGATGATATCATTGCAGGAGTTTTTGGTAATAATTTCCATCCAAGTGATTATATGTATCTTCCAAAAATTGATGATTATCAACCTATGATTTTATGTAATACTGATTCAGATATAGAATCATATGATTTAATAGTTCTTAGTGGTAATAAAGTAATTTCTTCTTTAGAAATAGGATTAATGGATGGAAAATCAATTACTCAATTTAATATTTCAAAGGATTATGTAATCAGTCTATACAAAAGAAAAAATATAAATGAAAAGAATATTTTTTTCAAATCTTACATTATTGATAAGAAAGGTACTATAGTAGTTAAAAATAATTAAATAGTCATGGTGAATTTCCCCGCTCCCGCACGAATCCTTTCGTGTTGTATTATGCCGGTAGAATTCTAGTTTTAAAAAGGTTTAATATATTAAAATGATTAGTTGATGATGTAATTGTTTTTAGGATGTTTAATGTGTAAGTAGAGCGTACCACACGAAAGGATTCTTGTGGGAGCAGCGTGGATTAAATATATCATTTTAAAGAAAAGTTATGTGTGAAAATTATAATATAATAGCAATATTGATATCAGATGTTAGATTCTTAGTAGGGAATCGAAGTTTTAATGTTTCTGAAGATAAATTAATGTTAGAAGCTTATAAAGAATTGGCAGTTTTTGTAGTATCAAATTTTGAAATTCCAATATCAAATAAAAGTTACATAGTCAAACATTTTAATTTAAATATGGAGAATTTAGATATTAATACTTTTAACATTCTAGTAAAGTTAGAAAAGAAATTGAATAGTATAAATGACAGCTTTAGTCTCAATTTTCCATTGAGAGCTTTAGAAGTTTATTTTTCTTTTGGAAAACCACAAAATATTGATATTAATTTACTAATTAAATTAAAATTTTTTATTGCAAAACTTCATAATATAGTAGGAGAAAATTATAAGTTTGATTAACAATCCTATTTTAATATTAAAAAAAATGCAGATTCTCATTAAGACTTTTAAATAAAAGATTAAACCTTTAACTTTGTAAGACTAATATATCATTTTCCCCAATACCACCGCAAACAATTTCCAAAAACAAATAAAAATTAATTACTAGCTACCACTGCTAATAATTACTAAAAACCTCACGTAATCCAATTACATGAGGCATTTTGCTATGGTATTAAATTAAACAATAATTATAAATGAGAATAAATTTTTTAATGTCCTTTTTAGCCTTGGCAATTACAGGAAATGTAATGAGTCAAAATATTTCTATACAAGTTTTGTCAGCAGTAGAAAAAGACAAGGTACTAGATAATGCAGAGGTAATGATCCAGCGTAATGGAGAATCATCAGCCAAAAAATTAACCAATAGTCAAGGTAAAGCTGTAATTAATGGTGGTTTTCAAGATGACTCCAATACATTATTAATCATTAAAAAAGAGAACTATTCGAGTTTGGTAGTAAAATGCCCCTGCAATGATTTGACATACGCATTAAGTCCAGTAATGAAAAACTTAGACGGAATGAGAATTGTTTTGAACTGGGGTAGATATCCAGAAGATCTAGATTCGCATTTAAGTTTTCCAGGGAGCCACATTTACTTTCAGCATAAAAAAGGAAGCTCGGCTAATTTAGATGTTGATGATACAGATAGCTATGGGCCGGAAACGATAACAATCGAAAATAAAAAGTTTGGACAAACCTATCATTATTTTGTACACGATTATTCGAATAGAGGAAATTCAAATTCTTTTCAACTATCAAACAGTGATGCAAAAGTCTTTGTGTATGTAGGGCAGTCATTAGTTAAAACGTACTACATTCCTAAAAATAAAAAAGGAAATATTTGGAACTTATTTAAAATCAATGGTAATGGAGAGATTATAGACATCAATACTATAATTTCTAAATCTGAGCAGGAAATAGGTATTGAAAGCTCTTATGATAATACCGAAGAACAGGTTTATGTTTCAAATGAGGATAAAAAGAAAGCACTACAATTAAATCAAAAAGGAGATTTAGCCTATCAGAGCAAAGACATTGATATGGCATTAAGTTTTTATAAACAAGCTTTAGAATATTATCCAACTTTTGGACAGGCCTACGGAAATTTAGGTTTGATGTACATAAAAAAAGGTTTTAAAGCAGAAGCTATATATGCCAATCGAAAAGCCATAACATATGCTTCTGGAAATTCTGTCAATACAACTAAAGCTAGTGCTTATTTCAATATTGCTAAAATATTTGAAAACGATAATGATTTTCAAGGAGCCTTAAACTATTACAAATTAGCTAAAGAGTTAAAAGAAAATACTGTTTATGATAATGCTATACTTAGAGTAGAAAATAAATTAAGAGGACAGTAATAATATTGATTATGTGTTTTAATAGACACATAATCAATATTATACAACATCACCAAAAACAATTTCCAAAAACAAATAAAAGTAATTAACTAGCCACCACTGCTAATAATTACCTAAAAACCTCAAATAATCTAATTACATGAGGCATTTTACTATGGAATAAACTTAAAAAAGTATAAAGAATAAATCATGATAGAAAAATTAAATCATTTTCCGGTAAACTGGATAGACGGAATGAAAATCAATAAAAATCATTTCTTGGCCATGCAGGACAACGTTTCCGAATTGGTCAATGACGCAGTCGGAATTCATACTACGCCTATTAGCTACGGTTTGCTGGACTCAGGAAATCACAGCAAAGAATCGACCAAAATTACTTTGGGGATTGACAATCACAAACTATTAAGAGTTCGTGTAGAAGAATGTCATGCTATTACGCCAAACGGTTCTAGAATCGAAATAAGTAAAGCAAATACAGATACATTAGATCTCCAGGTTCCGTATCCTGAGGATACTTACGAAATTAAAGAAGGAGAACAATTAGAATTGCTTGCCTGTATTTCGGTTAATTCCAGAAAAAGAATTCCGTTTGGCGAACCCGATCCAGATGAGGTTCCGCCAAGATATCCATTTACACAGCCAGAATACAAACTTCATTTAATTAAAGCAGAAGAATTTCGTTCAGGGATTGGTTATGGAGGTTTTTATCTGGCAATCGGAAAAATTTTGATTGGCGATACCACAGTTCTGGATGAAAATTATATTCCTGCCTCGGTTACCGTAAGCTGTAATTCAAAACTAGCCGACATGCAGGCAGAAATTGCAAGATCGTTTGGTCAGATTGAGATTTATTCGGTTCAAATTTCTCAGAAAATTAATCGATTCCAGCAGACAGGTGTTCTTGCTCAAACCGTGATGCAATTGTCAGACAACACAAGTTATTTCTTGGGGAATTGTCTAACGCAGTTTCGCTGGTTTTCATTGCATCAGCATCCCGCTTCTATGTTGAGTACGGTTGTTTCGTTTGCTCGAGTGATGAAAAATTTTATCGATTCTAAAGCTGGAGCAGGAAAAGAAGAGCTTCTAAACTATTTCGCCGAATGGTGCGATTTATCTCAAGGAGATTTAGAGGTGCTTTTTACCACCTTGATAAATACAAATTATGATCATGTTCATATCGATAAAACAACAACGCTTACAATGAATTTTCTAGCGAAAATTGAAAAGCTGTTTGACACTTTAAGCAAGCTGGATTACATCGGGAAGAAAAAAGAAAGCATCGAATTGTTTGTTGCCGAAACAGAGAAAAAAGACATTGTTCACAATCCGAAAAGACATGGTTTTTTCATGAAAGACTAATTAAAAAGTAAATATAAATTATGGAAGTACTAAATAAAAAAGAACGTCAGAAAGCTTTCTACGCATTTTTAATTGCGTTTACAATCACTTTTATCATAATGTTTTCGGCACTAGCCTTTAATCTGTATCTGCCCACAGCAGAAAATAAATTGTTGAAAGCAGAAAACGAAATGATGAAGAGAGAATATGATTATCAGTCCAACTTTTCAGTCAAAATCGACAGCGTTCGAATGACAATTGATTCGATCAATTCGCCTAAAGTAGATAATGATTTTCAGCAGCGTTTGGCAAATGTTATGGTAGCCAATATCTATCAAAAAATCCCAAAAGATTCAACAGATAATAAGAAACTGTACAATAATATCATTTTGGCTTACAAAAATATTATTGATTACAAAAAACAAATAAGGAGCCTTACGCACAATGCACATTTGATAGACAGTTTAAATCAGTCTGCCAAAACATATAAAGAAGAACTGGAAAAAGTAAGCAGAGATTTAGATGTCTGCCGCCAGATTTATCAGAATCAATAATTAGTAAAGTAAAAAAATAGTAACCATTTAAAATTAGGAATTATGTTATCAAATTACGGAATTGGAGGAAATGAAGTAAAACTGGATGCAGATGAAGCGATCATTGCAATCCCTCAAAACAGAACACTTGTAGCTCAAAAACTAACAGTAGACGCTCCTATAAAACCAGAACTGGTAGAAGGAATTACGAACGTTGAAAAAGCTTTTGAACACTTTAAACCAGAAGTAAAAGTAAACTTTGAAAATGCTGATGGCGCTACAAAAGTGGAAGCTTTAAAATTTAAAAATTTAGGAGATTTTGGCGTAAAAGGGATTACAGCACAAAGTAATTTTCTGTCGGATCTTGAAACAGAAAAAGATCAATATCAAAAAATCATTCGTCAGTTAAAATCAAACAAGATTTTAAAAGCCGCTCTCGAAGATGGTGAGGCTAAAAAAGCTTTATTAGAAAGTCTTGGCTCATTGATTAATGAATTAAAAGAAAATAAATAATTAAAAGATAAAGAAATATGTCAAGTAAACAAACACATCAGAATAGTGAAGATACAGCGGTTTTAGAACGCAAAGTTTCAGGGAGTTCTATAGAAAAAAATGTAGAAAAGTTAGCCAAATACGGCGGATTTGATTTATTGGAAATGGCCATTGAAGGCGTGCAAAACCTAAATCCTGACAGAAAAGCAAGAAGAAAAATTTTTCTTGGAGAAGTAAATAAAACCAAAGAAAGAGAAACTCTAAAAAAGACTTTAGAGCTATGGTCATCAGTTTTAAGCAATAATGAAGCTTTGACGGATATGGTGGCGCAATGTGAGGATAAATGTAAAGAATCTGAGGCGTTGTTAAAAAAGAACTTAGCAAAAGCAGTTGAAGATACCAGAGAAATCGAAGCGGCTTACAGAACTGTTGCCTTGTTTTTCAAAAATACAGAAACCGACAAAGTTAAAAACGTAACAATAGTAAATGCTGATATTGAGCAGTTAAAAGATTTAGATAATACCCGTTTTATTGATGCCATTCATTCAGAATTAGTAGATAATTACGATCGTTTAGATCTTAAAAATAACTACGGGATTCTGGTTATTCCAGGTTACTTAGGATCAAATAAAGTAATAGAAAAATGGGCAAAAATAGCGCATGAAAATAAAGTAATGCTGGTTACAGATTTTGAACATCTTGACGAACCGGATGATGTAATGAAAATGTTTGATGCTGCTTCATTAACAGGTGGAGATGTTTATCGTTCTAACGTTATCATGACTTGTAACTGGCTTGTAGGCCGTGGCAGATTTGACCAAATTGGTGAAAATGAAGATTTGCATATTGCCCCATCGGCAGCGTTGGCTGGAAAAATCTACAAAACACTAATGTCTCAGGTTACTGCAGGTAAAAAGTTTGGTGGAATTAATGAGGTAGACGGAGTTAAGTTTGATCTTAAGAAAAGCGAAATTGCCAATCTTGAAAATCTTGGCTTGGTACCAATGGTAAACGAGTATGGAAAAGTAATGGCTTTCTCTGCAAAAACATTATTTAGCGGAGATAATTTAGGTCTTCAAACCTATTCTGTAGTGCGTGTATTTGATTATGTAACAAAAGTATTGATGGATTTCCTTAATCGTCGTGCGTTTGAAAACTTTACAGCCAAAACGCGTAAAGAGATTATGAATCAAATCGTCGCTTTCCTTGATGGAATTACCGGACCAGACAAATTAATTGAAAACTTTGAGATCAGAAGATTTGAACAGGACCCGATTCAGAAAGACAGAATTTATATGGATATCCATATGAAACCTTATTTCCCAGCTAAAAATTTCCTTATAAAAATGGATGGTCATAAGGGAGATGATGGAACAGAATGGGATACAGATTACGAACAAAAGTAAATCCCTAAATAAAGAAAAAAGGAAACACAATTTGTGTTTCCTTTTTAATCAAAACATTGATCTTTTGAATTATAAAATCAAATATATGAGAGCACTTCAAATTTTATTTTTGACTGTCTTACTTTCTATTCCATATTTAGTTTCGGCGCAAAAAATAAATACTATAGACACCTTAAATTGTCCTATTTCGCAAAATGAGTTATTGCTTAAAGGGAAAAACTTTGCAAGTGCACCTCCAATTTTACTGCGTGTTTTTAATGAAAATTTCGAATATTCGGTTTTACAATTTGGAAAACGAGAGAATAAAATTTATCTCTATTTTAAAATTTTCACAGATAATGTTTGTGTAAAACAGAAACAGCCTTTGGAACTGTATTTTAAAACGGGAGAAATGTATGTGCTGAAAAATTCCTATTCTGTTAATTGTGATGGTACAGCAATAATACAATTAAGAAGAAGAGATTTTAAGAAATTAATGAACAACAGCATTAATTCGATCAAATTTTTTACGCTAAAAAAAGATTACGAGTTTAGTCCAAACAGTAAAGACAATCAAAACATTAAAGAGTATTTGAATTGTTTGAAATTGTATAAAATAAAAAAACGTTAAACGGTTTTAATTAATAATCCTCGAAAAATTAAAAAATATGTCAATTCCTGAATTAAATCTTTCATTAGGGTTAACCGATAATAAAGGTTCCGTTTTTTACGCTGGAGATGGGGAAGGAGAAGTTGTAGTAAGAACAGATTCAGCTTTAAAACAGCATATTATCAGTATCGTAATTTCTGAAAAACAAATTGGAACTATACATTTAAAAACCAATTTAGGAGAGTCAAAAGTTCCTGCTGAAATCGAAATTCCCACCTATCAAATGATAGTTACAGATGATAAAACAGAAGAAAAGGAAATGTATCAGGTAACTCGAGATACCTATTTTTTTAAGGAACAAAAAACAAAAAAAGGCCTGTGGAGTTTCTTAGGACTCAAATTTTTAGAAACAAAGAATTTTCTGTTCGAAAATATAGCTTTTGAACCTCTAAAAGAGGCTGTTGAAACTTACGATATTTCAAAATTCAGAAAATTGAGCCACGACGAGTTAACATATACCTTTCAAAACGAAGAGCAGCATATTCAGATTTTTGCTGGTGATGTTAACCATCTTAAAATGCAAAAAGGAACAAGTTATTTTGTAATCGTTGATGAAAACAAAGGACAGCGTTTTATTGGAGATATTTTGTATCGTGAAAAGTTTTTGAAGCTTACACCCAAAGTAAAACTTTATATTATAAAACGAAAAACCGTTTCTAAAGCTGTAGAAACTAACAAACAAGGACAAACAGAAAAGCTGATTTACATTTAAAAAGAACACAACGATGAAAGGAGCTTTTTACAAACTGCCTATTGATTTTAATGCAATTGTTCAAAAAAAGGAACTTGAAAAAACATCAATCGAGCATTCGATAGCACAGCAGATAATATTACTAGCAACAACCACTTTTGGAGAATGCAAATTTGACGAAACTTTTGGGTCGCGAATCTGGGAAATTGATTTTGATTTATTGATGAATGAAAATGAATTGAAAGAAATCATTTCGAAAACAATGAAACAATCATTGCTCTTACATGAAAATAGAATTAAGGTGGTGGAACTTGTAGTAGAATTGACAGAAAAATTCTTTTTTGTTGATAATGTGCGAAGAACGAAAAAAAAAGTTGATATAATTATTACAGCAACTATCAAAAGTACCAATAGAAATTTTGATTTTCGAGGTTATTTTTTTGTTGGTCCATTGTCATATCAATAATTTTTTTGTAAGAAAACCTCATTGTAGGCTTTTTGAACTGGATTTTATAATTTGTAATATAAATTTTAAGTATTTTTATTAAAAAGTAAGAAATAAATTATATATTTACATTATGAATAAATAAATTAATAACTAAAAATTTTTATTATGTCGTTTTTAACATCATTAACAGTTGCAGGAAAAGATTACAAAGTGCTTAACGTAAGTTATGATTTAGCTCAAGAAACAGATGCTTCTGGGCGTCCTTCTACAGTAACACGTGGAGGAAGAATCATGATCGAAGTAGAATCAACAGGAAGCACTGAATTGTTTGAATGGATGACTAACAATTTCGAAAGAAAAGATGGGTCAGTAAAATTCATTAAACGCGATTCAAATGCTACTCTAAAAGAGTTGAAATTTACAGAGGCTTACATGGTTAAGTACAAAGAAAACTTTGATCATAACAGTGAGAATCCATTAACGGAGACTTTTATGATTTCTGCACGTAAGATTTCGATGGGCGGAGGCGAGTTTGATAATGCTTGGGTATAACACTTAAAGACTTTATCAAACTTGATTAAGCTTGAAAACTATTAAAGGAAGTCTTTTTAAAGGACTTCCTTTTTTGCTAAATGACTAATCAATTAACTTAAAAATATATAAAAATGAGCTTTTTATCAAAATTACATATCGACGGAGAAGAATATAATGTACTTGAATTTAATATAGATTTTAAACAAGATATTGACACCTCTAGTAAACCAACAGGAAATGCCAAAGGAGGCATTATAAAAGTAATAATTGAGGCAACACAAAACAGTCTTTTTCTGTCATGGATGTTAAATAGTGATTTAACCAAAGACGGAAAAATTATTTTTTATAGAAGAGATGCCTTAAGTAAGATGAAAGAACTAACATTTGAAAAGGCATTTTGTATCAGTTATCATGAACAATTTACCAGTACGACCGAAGTACCTATGAAAATCACGATGGAATTAGTAACTAAAGATTTGACTTTTGGAGATGCAAAATTCTCCAATAACTGGATTGCTTTAGATTAAGTTTTTAATATAATAAAAATACTATTTCATTATGGCACATTTCTCAGATCAAGTACATATTACTATTGGTGATTTTACACAGAACATTATTTATTACGATTTAATGCTGTCGCAAAAAATGGCAGATCATCACCATTTTTCATTTGTCTGGCAATATACAGGTAAAGCAGTTATAAATCCCGTTGATCAGGCGCAAGCCATGCGAAAATACATTGGCGATGAAGTCATTTTTACTTTCAAAAGTCTGACCGGAATCAGGCTGATGAGTAAAGGAATCATTACTGAGGTCGCTTCAATAGACAGGCACGGCAGTGCCGCTGGTCTACATATTACAGGAATAAGCCACAGCAAAGTAATTGACGATATGCCAAAATCCAGAACTTATCTAGAAAGAGGGATGGATGATATTGTTATAGATCTATTGTCAGAAGGGCCAACAGAGTTTTATCAGAGAGATGCTATCAGATCAACTTATTTGAAAGAATTCAATTATATGGCGCAGTACAATGAGACCAATTTTGAGTTTCTTAAAAGACTGGCAGCTCGATACGGACAATGGTTTTATTTTGACGGAATGCGCATGCAGTTCGGACAGCTTAAAAACTCCAAGGTTAAACTCATCAACGGAGCTTCCATGCATAGTTTTAAGATACAAGCCAATATGACTGCACATAACATTTCATTAGCGGGTTATGATTATAAAAATGCAGCAGGCATTCGTGACGCATCAGAAAGAACCGCCACAGGCAGTAAAGACAGTTTTGCTTCTATTGTAGGATTTAACCAAAGCACCATAACACAAGGCGAATTGAGTGTTGGAGCGTACACCAACAATGCACAAAATAAAGAAGAAATACAAGAAATGATCACACTGCAGACAGCAGGAAGTGATGCAAACAGTGTGTACTACAGCGGAATCTCTTATTTCCCTTTAGGATTAGGGCAGACTTTTACCATTGTAAACCAAACCATCGAACACCATTTAGTTTGTATAGAAGCCATACACCACTCAGAAGTGCATGGAAATTATACCTGCGAGTTCAAAGCCATTCCAGACGATGTTTCGGCACCGCATTATACCAATACAAAAGTTTTTGCTAAAGCAGAAACACAGCCAGCAAAGATAAGAGACAATAACGATCCCGAAGGACTTGGTCGAGTAAAAGTAGAATTTTATTGGGCATCAGGGACCAAAACAAGTCAGTGGATCAGAATGATTCAGCCGCACACAGGAGCAGGAAAAGGTTCCTATTTGATACCAGAAATTGGCGAGGAAGTGCTGGTTGGTTTTGAAGATGGCAATGCACAGAATCCTTATGTTATGGGGGCACATTATAATGGCCAGGCAAAAAGCGGTTATGCTACTGAAAAAAATGATTTAAAAGTAATACAAACCCGAAGCGGAAACAGAATTATTTCTGATGATGCTACAGGAGATATTACAATAGAAAGTAAAATGGGAGAAACCATTGCAGTTGTTCATGGTGATGGTAATATAAGATTTAAAGCGCCTAAAAATATCGAGTTTGATGCTGGTGAGGATATTATTATGACGGCGGGAAGAGATATAACATCTAATGCGGGACAGGATATTTCAGAGACTGCAGGAGTAAATCATACAAGTAAAGCAGGCGGAATTATGACCCAAAGTGCTGTTGGAGATTATAATCTTACTGCATTTGATATAAATGAATCTGCCGTAGGAAAAAGAAATTCCCATGCTGAGATTATACAAGAACAGGCAGGTGCCATTCAAAAACATGCAACTGATGATAATATTAATGTACAGGGACAAAAAAAAATAAGTACCAATTCGGGTGAAAATTCTAATTTCTTTTAAATATGAGTGAAGGAGGAAAAATAACCCGTATTATTTTAGGCGAATCTAATTGGACTTCTAAAGGCGATATGAACATAATTGCCACAAAAGGTGATGTTACTTTTTCAGCAGCAAAAAAAGTTAATTTTCATGGTGTTGAAGAAGGTGTTCACGTTGGTGATTATGAATGGCAAGAAGAAAATGATAAGTTTTTTGCAACAGGATGGTATACTTATGATTATGAAGGCGAGAAATATTTAAAGAGAGATTCCAGAGGACCGAAAGCTCATTTAGATGAGATAATTTATTTTCATTTAAATGTTAGTAATAAAGTACCAACAGGTACCGAAATTGTTTTCCAACTGTGGGATTTTGATATGTTCCTCTTTCATGATTGTTTTAATCCTGATGATGATGAATTTAATGGAAAAAAAGTTTTTGTAAAAGGAAAAGTTAGGGAAGTAAATGGAAAAAAAAGAATAACGATTGAATTGCTTCTTGATCCTGCATGGAGTGATGATATTGCAGCAGAAAAAGGAATGCTGACCGATGGCTGTTTAGATTTTTATTGGAAGTGGAATTATAATGGTATCGAATGGAATTCTGAAAGATTTTTGTTAAGAGTTTATTTTTCTGAAAAAACACTAATAATAAAACCGGCTTACAGAGATTATGGTTTCCCTGAAATACGAACTGCAGATGGCAATATTGTAGTTTTCTCGGCAGGAATTGGATTAATTAATGAATCAAATAAACTTTTAGAAAGTGAGCTTCAAGAGATAAAAAACAAACTAAAAAGTGAGTTTTATGGAACTGTTGGTGAAGTAGTGCAAAAATACAGAGACAAAGTACAGCATACTATTGCAGTTCAACAGCTTGAAAAAGGTTATCTAGCAAATAATTTAGGTAAAATAGAATTTAGTCGAAGGATATATACAAAACCAGTTTTTGATAACAGCGGAGAGCTCTACACCATTACTAAAGCTGCTAATTTTGGTTACAGAAAAGAAGGCAAACTAGTTACTACAAAAGGAATAAGTCAGTTGGATTATTTTAAAGACGTTGGTCTTTTTAACAAAGTTGCCAATGCCTCGAGAGATTTGGTAAGTATTTTTGGTTTTTCTGATGTACTTAAATATGCTATGGATGAACATCCGGAAACAATAATGATAGGTTTTGCGCCTGCAGATTTTTTAATGGCAGTAGTGGCACCAGAACTGTTAGAGTCAATAAAAGAATCTTGGGATATTCCAGTTCATGATTTAGCCGAAAAAGCTAAGGATAAAGGGATTAAAGGGGTTAATGAATTTTTGCAAAGTAGTGGAGGAAAAGAAAAACGTTATGCATTTAAAATGTTTAAAATAAATCAAACGACTTTGAATAAATTATTTCGAGGTGATTTTAAAAATTTAGAAGATATGATAGCTTTTTATTCCAAAAATCAATCAGAGTCTCAACTATATGATGTTTTTTATTATAAAAAAAATGATGAAGTTGATAAAACGACTAAAATAATAATCGATTGTATTTTTATAAATTAATTATGATGAAATATTTTATATATATGTGTGTTGTAACGCTCCTTATAAGTTCTTGCAAAAAAAAGGAATCATATTTTTTAAGGGAAGTTGTTTCAAACGAACAAGTCTTATTGGCATTAGATTCTAAAAGGTCACCATTAAAAGATAGTTTGCTGATAAGCTTGCCAAATGAATACCAAATAACAATTAATAATTTGAATTTAAAATATTTAGATATTGATTATTTTATAAATAAGAAGTATTTAAGTATGGTATCTGAATATGTTGTATATGATAAAGCTAGTAATAAGCCAATATTTGATTTTAAACCATACTTAATGTCTAAGAACACCTTTTCGATTGTTATTAGAGAGAGAAATCATTTAATTTCAAAAAATGATGCTCAAGAATTATTAACAAAGTATAATAAAAGAAAATCTTTGAGCAATTTAAAAAATGGAGATACTATATACTTAATTTCCTATGATAAATTTAGAAAAGATAATATTAAAATTTTAAAGGAATTAAGAAGAGTTGATGATAAAATTAGAATTACTACAAGTTGTAAAGGAGAAGAGTTTTTTAATTCGCATGATTTTAAAATACATTGGTAATAAAAATTAAAAAATAAAGAGCTTTTGATTATATATTAAGCTATGAAGCACATCTATTTGTATTTTTTTACATGTTTTTTGATGTTATCATGTAAGAAAAAAGATCCTATCGAAGTAAAACAGATTAGTACTAATGAAAAAGTAACTATTGAAGGTAGTTACATTGAGGAAAAAACTTTGAAAAGGTGTTTTTTATTAAGTATTCCTGTTGAATTTGAAATTACAATAAATTCAAGCATTAATTCTATTTCTTGGATTTATTATATAGATAGAAGAGTTTTAGATAAAGATTATTTTGATTTTGAGGTTTATAATAAAATAGATAAAACAAAACAAATTTTTAAAATTGTACCAAAAGATTCTACTGATACTATATTTCCGATAAATCAAAAAATAAATTTATTAATCAAAAATAAAAGACATCTATTGTCTGAACAAGAAACAAAGGAATTATTGAAAAAGTATCATATTTTCAAGTCCATAGATAATTTAAAATCAGGTGATATTATAAAATTAGTATCATGTGATAAATTTAGAGAAGATAATAATGAGCCAATTAATGATTACGAAAAATCGGGAGACAAAATTTATTTTCTTGCGAGAATTCGTGGTCAGGAAAACTTTCGACTTCGTCAGAGAATAGAATGGTACGATGTAAACATGTAGTTTCAATTAATTCTTTATAAGTAAGTTTAAAGGTAAAACCTTATTTAAATGAAAAGTAAAGCAACAAAAATTAAATAACGATGAAATTCTATAATTTAAAAAAAGAAGTATTGTGTTAAAAATAATTATTTTTTTATACCATAGCAATCATAGTATAGGTTGGGTTGGTATAATTGTTTCACTTTTTATAGCTCTTATTTTGAGGGGAATTGCTAAAGATGAGGAGAATAAATTAATAAATGAGGGTGAAGAAGCTCGAACTAGACTTAGAAAAATTGGGAAAAGAATACATGTTAGTTACAATGAGCTTGAGATAAAAACAAACTGTTGGGTAGAGGAGGTTGAGGTGGGGAATGGTAGAAATTCGCATAATGAATATGTAGATGTGAATCTTAATGTGTTAACTCTTACAAAGGTATTTGATAATGTTCATTTTAGAGAAGAGTATAGAATAGATATGGAACCTGAGATACTTCGAATGAAACTAGCAATACAAAAAGAATTAAGTTTTTATTATGATCCAAATAATGTTAAAGATAATTTTTTAGATTTTGAATTTCTTTTTGATAATTAGAGAATAGTGCCACGCCCCGATAGCCCTGCTACCGCACGAATCCTTTCGTGTGGCGATATGCTGAAAGTCGCCTTATAGATTAGAAATATATAGTAACACAAAAAGAAAGTAGAAAAAAAGTTTATTGTATTTGCTATTTTAAGCGCAACGTGCCACACACGAAGGGATTCGTTTGAGAGCGAGTGCCTTTTTAAAAGAAAAGAAAAATAAAGACAGAAGTTTTCAATTTTCTTTCATCAATAATTATAGATAATTATTATGTCCCCGCTCGTATAACATTCCTTTTAATTAAAATAATGAAGTGTTCACGAACGGGAAGTTCGTACGAGCAAATAATATTAATAAAAAAACAATGATTACAGAGAGAGAACTTGACATACTGAAAAGATCTATCCTACTTATTAATAGTTTTAAAGACAATGTGAATAATATAAATTCAGGAAAAGAATTCATTTTTATTCATAATCGTAATATAGAAACAATTGAAAAGATAGCCACAGATCGTAAATCAGAATATTTAGTTGCAAGATTAGATGAATATCCAGACATAACCGCTTCACAAATAGATGAATATATTAAGATTCAGAAAAACGAGGTTAGCCTATTAAATTTTTTGTTAGTATTTCTGTTTGGCATCTTCATTGGTTTATATTACTTACTTTTTGAAAGATTTTTAAAAACAGGAAAAATTACTGGCAAGCAAATTAAATTCAAAGTGTTGACAATAATAGAAGTCAATAACTATATCCTAGAGGTCGTAGAAAATCCATATATGGAAAAGTTGCGTTTAAAATAACGATAAAAAAGTATATTTTGTTTTGTTTATGTACAAAGAAAAAAACCGGTATCCCGCTCCCGCGAGAATCCTTTCATGCGGCGGTATGTTGATAAAGTCTAGTTTTTAATAAAAGAGGAATGATTAAAAGACTTATTTAATTTCTAAACAAAAAAACATATTTTTTCTTATATTTTTTTTAACTGCAAATAAAACATGCAAAATATTATCAAAATTTATAAATGAAAATAAAACTTATCATAATTGCATTTCTTTTATGCAGTTGTACACATAATAAATTCTCAGGTTATATCTATGATTTTGATACTGGAAAACCTATTCAAAATGTTACTGTAAACATCAATGATAAAAGTACAAAGACTGACAGCATTGGTTATTTTGTGATAGAAGTAAACTCAAATTCTAATTGTATTATAAATTTAAAACGGCAGGGTTATGTTATTAAGAGTGTGTTTCGAAAACCAGATTTTCGGGAGAAAGGTAAAAATAGTAAGCCGAAAAGAAGCCCCATTTATATGTTTAAGAGCGATAGTGACCTCTAAATAAAATCATTCAGTAATTCTAAACAAGTTTAAAGAAGTTAAGCAATGAGACAAGAACGAATAAAAGACAGAGTATTAAAAAGAGCAGCAAGATCATGGGGATTTTCAGATGTTGAAATGGAAACTTCATTTGATCCTGTAGTAGCGATGATGCTGAATGCGTTATCGTATGAACTCGAAAAAGTAGCTCATGAACTCGAAGATTCTAAAACCCGTATTGTTGAAAGGGTTTTAGAAATTATGTTTCCAGAAGTAACATCTGGAGCAAAACCCTCAAGAGCGATTGTTCATGCATTGCCAATAGAAAATAATATTAAAGTTTCTCTGCAGAATCAAATGACAGCAAGCAGAAGGATTCATAATATTTATAATCCATTGGCGCCAATTACAAAAGATATTGTGCTTGCTCCAACTCTCGAAGTAAAGCTATCTGCCTGCGAAATAAAATATATTGCTTACGAAAGGAATCTGTATCAAATTTCCAATCTTTTTTACAAAGACATTGTTAGAGATTATAATCATACTCTGCCATCGGGAGAGATTGTTTTAGGAATTGAATTAGGCGACCAAAAGGTATCAGAGCTTGAAGATTTAATGCTGTATATTGATATTAAAAATACCCACCAGAAAGAAATGTTTCATTATTATTTAAAACAAATGAAATGTTTTCTTGACGATAAAGAAATAGAAGTAAAAGAGGGGTATAATGTACCTCTTAATAATCTTGATGTTGAAGGTATTATCAATAACAATTATTCGAATCTTACTGAAGTAATGCAGGAAGTAAATGCATTTTACTTTGATAATTTTTATACTTTAAAAGGAGTTTTAAAACATAAAAACATAAAAGAGTATGCGGCTGATTATAAGCCATTTGAAGTAGTAATAGATAAAAGTGAAAAACCAGTGATTTGGTTAAAAATGATATTTCCAGAATCATTAGTTCCTCAAATTATTGATAATGTTTCTTTTACAGCAAACTGTATTCCCGTAATTAATAAAAAGAGGCATACACTTAGTAAGCCACTGGGAACTTTTTTATCTTATATTGCTTTAGACACAAAGAATGATATTTTTCTGGATATAGACACTGTTGTAGATGGACTTAACAGACATTATGAGATAAAGGAGTTTAAAGAAGGTATTTTAGAAGAGGGAAATGCAGTATTAAGAACTGGAGGAGTTTCTAGATTTGATTCTAGAACAGCTTCTGAATTGCTTCAAAATGTTTTAGATTTATTAAAAGACGAAAGCTCTTCTTTTGCAGGTTTAGGAAAAGATTTTATGAACAGTTCGTTGATTGAAATCAATCAGTTACTGGCTTCGGTAGAACAGCAGGCGAAGGAACGTGATTTTTCTAAGAATAATGATCCTTATTTAATGATTAAACCCAAAGCAGATGAATCAATAGGGAAAGGATTCAAGATTAGTTATTGGTCTACATGTGCAGAAGAAGGAAATGATATTAAGGCAGGAACTGTTTTGGAATGTAAAGATGATTTATTTTTTGTAAGTGAGACAACAACTCTAATGACTAATACAGCTGGTGGTTTAAATAAACAAAGTAACAAAGACAGAATTCTAGCTTACAGGAATGCCTTACTGACTCGCGGCAGAATCGTAACATTTGCCGATATTAAAGCCTTTGGATTTAGTCATTTTAAAAGTTCAGTTGAAGATATTAAAATCGAAAAAGGCACACGAAAAGAAATTTCTGTAAAAGCAGGTTTTAGCCGAACAGTTGATATTTATATTAAAACAAATCCTGAGGAGAAACAGTATTTGTCGGATTCTGAGTGGAGCTATTTATGCGAAAGCTTCATGAAGAATCTAAAAAACAGATCTTCAAATGTGTTTCCGTATCGAATGTTTGTTGATTAAATGTAAAACGGCCAAAAAGATAATTTTTGGCCGTTTTTGTTGTGAAAATTATTTTGGTTTTACTGGTATTTCTTGTCCGTAAGTGTTTTCATAAAAGCAACGAGCGCTTTTTCTTCTTTTACAGTTAGGTTCAATTTATCAAAAGGAAGCGTTTGATTTTCGACTTCATAACCTAGACCTTGCCCGCCGCCTTTATTGTAAAAAGAAACTACTTCTTCGAGGGTTTTAAAAACGCCGTTGTGCATATATGGAGCTGTAACTGCTGCATTTCGTACAGTTGGAGTTTTAAAGGCACCAACTAATTGCGGCATTTTGTTATATAGATAACGACCTTTATCCGGACTTAATGTTTTTCCTGAAGCTTCATTTGGAGTTCCAATAACTTCGTGTTCCGTTTTAGAATAACTAGGCGGAACTGTTCCGTTAAATAATGGCGTAAAATGACAAGTTGCGCATTTTGCTTTTCCCATAAAAAGGTTCATTCCTTCTATTTCTTCATTGTTAAGACTATTTTTATTCCCTCGCATATATTCATCAAATTGAGAATCGAATGCATTTAAAGAACGAACATAACTAGCAATAGCATTTTGAATCTGCCAAGCTTCTGGTTTTGAAGTTTTTGGATATGCCTTTTTAAATAGTTTTACATAGTCATTATCCAATTGAATCTTCGCATGAATATTTTCCATAGAACCATGCATCTCATCTTTATTTTGAATAACATCTACACTTTGTTTTTCTAAATCTAATTGGCGCATATCCCAAAATTGAGCATTTTGTAAAGAAGCATAGGTTAGAGTAGGAGTGTTTCGGGCTAAATTGGAACCAGTCAAAGAAACGTTTGTTTTTAAGCCGTCTGTAAATGCTTTTTCAGGATGATGACAGGAGGCGCAGCTTCGATCATTGCTTTTAGAAAGACCTTTATCATAAAATAATTTTTCTCCTAAAACAGCTTTTTCTTTTGTAAAATTATACTCGTCAGATAGTACAAAAGCATTAACATCAAACGCATTTTTATCAAATAAAGTTTCAATAGCTGGATTTAATGGACTGCTCTTTTTTACATTTTTAATATTTTCTTCTTTCTGAAAAGCTTTAATATTTTTTGAAATCGGATTTAGATATTCCGTTATAAAAAAGGCACGATTAAAAGCATTGAAATTATTGTTTTCAGTGCAGTACTTTTGCGCTTTTGCAGTTAATTTCTTTAGTTCTGATAATGATGTATTGCCGGCATTAATTTTTTCAAGCGATTTTGAAATTACAATCAAACTTTCGGCCGCTTCTGGAATTGAAGATTGTAAAATTGGACTGTCAAAACCTGTAATTCCAAGTGTAATAACCCTAAAAACATTTTGTTGAATAGCGTCTAGTGCATAATCGTTACTAATTGTAATAACTTCAAAAGTACTTTTGAGCTGTTTAATATTAGATTGAAAAATATTCAATTCTTTAATTATATCGGGATTGTTTTCAGCATCATATTCTGGATAAATCATTTCTTCGATAACCTGAAAGCCATGAGGTTCAAATGATCTGTTTTCTTCAAGCTCCATTTCGTCTAAAGCAGGACCATTCATAAATCTTGCCGTTTCAGGCGCAAAGTATTCAATTGCCCATTCGACTTTTTTATAAGCCAGACGTGATTTTTTAAACTGTTCAACAATTTCTTTTTGCGATGAGGTATTTGTTATCAGCTTCTGAAATTTTACAATTTCATTGTTTAACTTGGTTAAGTCAACTAATAAATCTTGTTTTATGGTCGTTTTTGAAACTTCATTTTTTTGACATGAAAAGAAAAAACAAAGTGTCAGAAGTAGAAAAGTAAAGTGCTTTAATTTCATAATAGTATTGTAATAGAAACAACCCTTATCTAGAAAATAAGGGTTGTTGATAGATTTTGGCTGTATTTATTATCGTTGTACGTTTCTAATAATTACAGTTTGTCCGCCCTCTTTGTTTGTTTGAGTTCCAGAACCATCAGCGTTTTTAAACGCATCACTCTGCCAAGTATGAGGGTGAATATTTACCGTAAAAGTATCAGGAACACCAATGATATCAGATATATCTTCCATTGCTCCAAATTCCCAGCTTCCAAATCTCATTTCACCAGTTTGGTTGTAAAGAGCGTTCCAAGCCGTATCTGTTCTTTTGTGGTTCATGTTCAACCAAGGTTTGTTTTGTTTTGTAGCGATATTGTACTGCCAGATGTACGAATCGTGTTTAGCATCAGCATAATAACTATCACCATCTTCCTGAATGTAAACGAAGTTTTCAGTTACACATAAGTTATCTGGGTTGATGATTCCAGTTCCTGGAGTACTATCACCTTCAACAGCCAATTCTAAAGTTCCTTTTAAAGGATCTGCAGCGTCCATTTTTAATTTATAAACTCTTCCCCACATTGTATATCCGTCAACAGGTGCATTGTTTGTTGCTTGACCAGTTGCTGTAAAATAAACTTCTCTGTTGTTGCTTGCACTTCCTTTTCTGTAATCTACATCTTCAACTCTTGAAAAACGAATTGCTTTTAAGTCATTAACAGTTGTATTAATTACAGCTCCAGTTAAGTTTTTAGCATTCGGGATTTCAACAAACTGAACAGGATAAGAATTGTTCAGTTTCATTGTAGTTTCTACTTGATTCCCGTCTGTTCTTTTTAAAGCATATAATTTACCATTACTTAAATCTCCAACAGTAGAACTCATATACATAATCAATTGTCCTGCACTTACGTGTGAAGTTGCATACGATTGATCTTCTCCAATAAGGATAACAGTTTTTCCTGGATAAGCTTCTTTAGGAAGCGGAACTGCATTTTCCATACTTGCTTTTCCTAAAGCTGGTAAAACTCTATCTGTTCTGCTTTTGTCTGATGATTGTCCTAACGGATTAATTCCGTGAACCATACTTTCTTGTCCGCTTTCTCCAGCAGTTAAAAAGATAGGACCAAATCCGTGAATTTCTGGTGTTGCTAAAGTTGCAGAGCATAAACGTGTTAAACCTCCAACTCCGTCAACAAGATAATCTCCTTTTACAGGTTTAAAAGTTTTGTCTAAATAAACTCTAGAAACTGATTGCAGGATTTCATGATTTGTAATCATAATATAACCTTCTCCAGTTGGATTTTTCATTAATCCAGCACCATCAGGCTGCGCACCATAAACAAATTTAGGAGAATCTGGAAGAACGTCAGAACTTGCAATTAAAGTGCTTATTTTAAGGTTTTCAAAACCTGCCATCGGAAATACAAAAGCAGGAACTTTTGAGTGTGAAGTAAAGTCGATAGCAGCGTTTACATCTTTTGATGAATCTTTGTCGTCATTTTGGCAGCTAATTACAGAAAGACCTGTAATTCCAAGCAATGCAACTGATTTTAAAAAAGTAGTTTTCATATGTGTTTTTGTTTTTTTTGATTGAGGCAAAGCTATCCTCGAAAAACAAAATATATGTTACGCTAGTTTTTTCTTATTGCTAATAAATAATAAGTCAAAGATTACTAAATGGTAAATTTTTAAGTCTAATGTAAATTTTAGAGTATTAATAAAATCTTAAAATTATTTAAAAAGCTGATTTAAAGAAATTTCTTTTTTCTCTTTTAATTTTTTTACAATTTTCAAAAAAGCGATTGCAGTGATGTAAGCATCGCCCAAAGCTGTATGTCTGTCTTTTTTTGAAATATCAAATTTATCTGCAAGATCGTCTAAAGTGTAATGATCTTTGCGTTCAAACAAATGAGATTTAATTAGCGTTTTTTTGTACAAATACGCCGTATCTAAAGTTTTATTAGTTAACTGCGGCAGATTATTTCTTTCTAATGCTTTGTTTATCATTGTTATATCAAAAATAGTATGATGTGCAACAATAATAGAGTCTCCTAAAAAAGTTAAAAACTGCTGTAAAGCCTCTAGTTCACTTGGACGTTGTAAAACAAAATCTCTTAATATTCCGTGAATCTGGGCAGTCGATTTGTCGTAATGATCTTGCTGAAGATAAATTTCAAGTGTTTCCTGAATAGAAATTACATTGTTTTGCAGCACTAACGCACCAATGCATAAAATTCGATCATTTTCGTAGTCGAATCCCGTTGTTTCGGTATCCAGAACTACAAATCGCGTTTCTTCGATAGTGATGCTTTCATCGAAGAGTTCGTCGTCTTTTTTCCAAAAATTAAATAAACCCATCCCTATACTAAATTTGAAATATTAAATCGTATCGAGATCAGTTCTTGAAGTTCTTTTATAGTTTTAAAAGTACGTTTCAGTTTAATTTTTTCCATTTTAGATAAAGATTCTAAAGCAATAAACTGCCCTGAATCATGGTGCAAAAGCCCTTGTTTAGTTCTAAATTTTAATAAAGCTTTAAAGGAGTAGGAACAGGATAAATAAAGTTCTCTATTATTATGTTCTAATTCTGCCAGTTTTTCAAAACGCTCGGCAGTATTGCTGATTGATTTAACAGAATGTGATAAAATTAATACTCGCGCAGCATCTGTTAAAGGCATTAAAGCTCGTCTTTTAATATCGAAATTATCTTTGTTTGCACCGTCTTGCTCTACAAGAAACTGTCGGAAGAAACCTGTTGGAGACGGGTTTTGCAATGCTCCGCTTACTAAATGAACATAAAATATTGGATTGGCTTTTATGTCTTCAAAAATAAAATCGGAGAGTTGATTTGCAATTTCGGCATCGCCATACGTCAAACTATAATCAAAGAAAATAAAGGACAGTAAAACCTCATTTTTCCCTGGATTTGTAATCCAATGATGTACGTGGGCTTTCCATTCATCTAGACTCATACACCATTTAGGGTTTGAAGCCATCATTTCGGCAGGACAATAATCGTAACCAATATCAAATAAACCTTTATTGACCAATGCAGCAAACTTTAAAAAGTAAATTTTAGTTTCATCTTTAAAAACATCTGAAACATTTTCGTATACAATTGCATTGTCTTGATCTGTATGCAGCATTTGTTCTCCTCGTCCTTGACTTCCTAGAGCCAGCCATGCAAATTTTACAGGCGGCGGACTGCTCATTTTTTCGATACAAATTTCGATTACGCGTGTTGTGCAGGCTTCATTGAGTTCTGTTATGATTTTAGAAATCAATGTCATCGGAATATTTTGATCTAAATATCCTTGAAGAAGTTGCATAATACGATTTCTAATAGGTTTTATTTCTTTGGTTTTTTTAGCTCTTTTCAAAGCTTTAATCAAAACGGCTGGATTATTTCCAAGCGCAACCATTACATCGTGTTTCGATAAAATTCCTACCGCTTTTGTATTTACAGTTCCATCTTTGGTAAGACATAAATGACTGATATTACTTTTCATCATCGCCATTTGAGCCTCAGTAACCGTCATTTTTTTTGGATACGTAATTACTGGTTTTGTCATGATTGTTTCGGCAGTAGTCATGATCGAATAATCTCCAGTAACAATTTTGTTTCGCAGATCTTTATCGGTTAAAATACCAATTGGCAGCATTTCGTCAACAATCAGTATGGCGCCTACTTTTTTAGTGTTCATGATTTTTGCAATTTCTTTTACTGTTGTAGAAGGACTGCAAGTGACAATTTTTTTTGAATATTTTATGGGTGCTAAGTCAAATGAATCATTATTTGAATGACGGTTTTCATTTAATAAATCATCATCGCCATAGAGTTTGTCTTTGTGAATATCTGAATAAGGATTTTTAGTATTTGAAGCATAACTTTCAATCAGGAAATTGCCTATGTTTCTATTTTCGAGCGCATAAGGCTTAAATACGGCTATAGGAATTGCATATAGAATGGTTTCTTCGTGTGCCACGGCTTCCATAATATAATTTTCCTGTGCTAAAAGCGGACGTAATCCAAAAATATCACCTTCGTCACACATATCTAAAACAGTGCTTTTTTGACTCTTTTTAAGTGCAACTGCTCCTTTGTGAACTACATAGAAGGAATCATGAGTTTTTTCATTTTCGGCAAAAATAACAGCATCTTTATCTTTATAAACAATAGAGATTTGTTCCGAAAGCTTTTCGAGATCCATTGGATGCAAAAAATTAAAGGGAGGGAAGTTCTTTAAAAAGTCGGCAACTCTTTGTGAAATGGTATTTTTCATACATCAGATTTGAAATCTAATGTACTATATAAAATAGAAATGTAAAAGAAACACGTGATTATTATTTTGGTTTGGTTGTAAAGGGGCAGAGGTACAGAGGGGCAAAGGTGAAGAGGTGAGAAATTTTGTTAAGAGATCAAAAAAAAAGCCCCGAATGGGACTTTAATTTTATGTTTATGCTTGTCTTTTTCGGATTCTCATATTAATAAATTCCACAGCCAGTGAAAAGGAGATGGCAAAATATAGATAACCTTTTGGCACAGCACCAATATGTTCACCAGCAAGAGCTGCATTTGATAAGTGCATACTTTCTGTAATTAGCATGAATCCAATTAAGATTAAAAATGAAAGTCCTAATATTTGAATGGATGGGTTTTGGTTTACGAAGTTTCCAACAGGAACGGCAAATAACATCATAACGGCAACAGAAATAATAACCGCGGTTATCATAATTGTCAATGCGCCGTGTACACCATTTGTCATTCCAACCGCAGTCAAAATAGAATCAACAGAAAATATTAAATCGATCAATAAAATCTGAACGATAACATTTGAAAATGATTTTTTTGCAGCAGTTTTAATTGTTTTTTCTTCCTCGCCTTTATGGTCCACTTTTTCACTGATTTCTTTGGTGCTTTTATAAATTAAAAATAAACCTCCAAGGAATAAAATAACGGCTTGTCCAGTAAAATCACCCTCAAACCAACCCCAATGAATGCTGAAAATTGTTGCTTTCATGGCGATTAAATAAGAGATTCCCATTAATAAAGCAATTCGCATGAACATAGCCAGAAATAAACCTATTCGAGTTGCTTTTTTGCGATCTTCTTCAGGCAGTTTGCCCGTAACAATCGATATAAAAATGATGTTATCGATTCCTAAAACAATTTCAAGAAAAGTTAGAGTCAATAAAGCAATCCAAGCATCAGGATTCAAGAATACTTCCATATCAAACGAGTTTATTTATATTATTTAGTCAATTTTAAAAACGGTACCGCGTTGTTTTTCCTCAGAACCAACCATACCAAATTCAAAGGTATAAGAATCTTTTGTGGTGGTTAGGATTTTCATACTGATTGCTTTTTCTTCGGCCATATTTTTTGGATGCTTTTTTTGCAGTACATATTCGCAGTCGCTCACCCAGCGGATAGTCGAAGTATCAGTTTTTCCTTCAAAAGTTTCGATTTCAATATTGTCTTTACGTTCAAAAACCGTAGTTTTTTTTACGCCGTTTACTTCAAACTCAAATTTGAATTTTCCGGTTTTAAAATCTTTACAATTGTGCTCGGCATTATAACAGGATACCAGTGCTAATACTGGAAGTAAGAATAGTATTTTTTTCATTTTTTTTTAAGCTTTAAGCTATAGGCTTTAAGCTTTAAGCAGTAAGCAGCTTTGCTTATCGCTTACAGCTTAAAGCCTATAGCTTTTATAATTTCAATCTCTTTAATTCATCATCGGTAAAGTTCTTAATTTCTTTTTCTTTGGCAAACTTTTCGGCATTGTAATTTCCTGATTTATTCTTAGCAATCGATAAGCTGTCCCAAGAACTGTTTTTTAGTTGTTTAGCATAAAAAATAATCTGCCCAACATGATAAGGATAATGTGCAAGTTGTCTATTTATGGCTTCAATAACGGTATGACCTTCATTTCGAATATAAATAATATCCGAAAGCTGTTCAGGTTTTAGGACGTCCAAAGCATTTTCTAGACATTTCCAGCCTTTATTCCAAACTTCTAAAACCTCTTGTTTTGACTTTAAATCATTTTCAAATTCAGAATCACGATTTCGCCATTCCTTTTCGCCATCAGAAGTTAAAAAGTCTGTCCATCGTGAAAGCATATTTCCAGAAATATGTTTTACAATCGTAGCAATACTGTTAGTGTCTTCGTTTGTTTCAAGAAAAAGCTGCTCAGGTTCTAGTTGGTTGATCGCTTTTTCGCCAAGTATTTTGTAATACAAAAATTGTTTTTTAACACTTTCTAAATAAGATTCATTTGTTTTCATGATTTGTGCGTTTTAAGATTGAAGCTCAATTTTGTTTTCGGAAATCAGTAATTTCCCCCAATCATTAAGTTTCCATAGTATTTCGACTAATTGTTCTCCAGTTTCGGTCAAAGTATATTCAACACGCGGAGGAAGTTCATTAAAAGAATGTTTTATCAATATGCCGTCTTCTACCATTTCATTTAGCTGCTGATTTAAAACGCGTCTGTCTACTTTAGCAATGCCGCGTAAAAATTCACTTGGTCTTTTTTTTCCGTCATTAATCTGCCAGACAATGGGAATTTTCCATTTTCCGCTGATACAGTTTACAGCAATTTCTAATGGACAAATTTTATTTTCTGTGTTTCGTTCCTTTGTTTGCATAAAATTGACTTTTGTGCCCCTATGGGATAAAAATATGCGGTATTGTCAAGTTGATCCAACTTACCGATCTTTACAAAAATAGTCAAAATTTTAAGCAGAATGAGTGAATTAATGAATCAAATAGAAACATCGAATACAGCCATAAAACGTAAAGGAGCACGATCTGCAAAAGACATTCCGAGCTCTATTTTAGAACAGCTTAATAAAGGCAAAATTGAATCGGCAAATTTAGTCGAATGGCTTGCTGTTAATCAAATTGTACTTCTCGAAAACCTCTTGAAAGAATTAAATAGAACTGAATATTTGGAACCTATTTTAATAGATGTTGGAAGATTGAAAAAGCAAACTGTTAATACTATAAACGAAGCAATTGGAACTGGAATATTAAAATTGTCTGCTTTAAATAATGATTTAAGCATCCTGTCAGATATTTCTAAGCATAAATCAGATTTAGTTAGATGCTGGTCAGCATATACAATAGGTAAAAATACAGAATATACAATTGAGGAAATGTTAGAACAAATTCAGTTTTTGGCAGCCGATAAACATTTTGGAGTTCGAGAAATTTCATGGTTGGCTGTTCGTTCATATATAGCAAAGAATTTGGATAGAAGCCTTGAAATTTTATTAAAATGGACTTTAAACGAAGATGAAAATATTAGACGCTTTGCAACCGAAGCAATACGGCCTAGAGGAGTTTGGTGCGAACATATCGAAGAGCTTAAGCAAAAACCAGAATTGGCTTTAAAAATTTTAGATTCCCTAAAATCAGATCCATCTAAATATGTTCAGGATAGTGTAGGGAACTGGCTTAATGATGCCAGCAAATCGCGACCAGATTTTGTTAAAGATTTATGCAAAAAGTGGCAAACAGAAAGTACTGCAAAAGAAACAGCTTATATTATAAAGAAGGGATTGAGAACAATTGAAAAATGAAAGTCAAGCCGCTATTTATACAATCTTAATATCGTATTTATCTAAAAGCCCAACAATTCCCTGAGTCGAAAATTGTGCTTTTCGCATAGCATTAAATTCAGGATCGATTTTGTAATTGTAAGCCGTTCTAAAATCAACTGCTGCCAATTGGGTTTCATTAAATATAGCGCTGTCTAAGTTACAATTGTCAAAAACAGAACTGGTTAAATTAACACTTATAAAAGTTACTTCTCTAAGTGATGAATTAATAAATTTTGTTTTTGGCATTTTTTTATTAGCAAATGAAGCATAATCTAAAGTGCACTCTTCAAAATGGACTTGAAACAAAAAATCGTCACATTCATTAAAAGCGATTCCTAAAAGTTTGCAGTTTCTAAAAGTCACATTTTTTAAACTCGTTCCTGCTAAACTTGTCATAGATAAGTTGCAGTCAATAAATTCGCAGTCTAAAAAAGTATTAGAATTAAAATTACTATTCGAGAAATCACAATTTTTAAACACACAATCTTCAAACTCACGATTGTTTATTTTTTTATCGATGTAAACAACTTTTTCGAATGTTTTTTGAATGTGAATTAGACTTTCCATTTTGTGTTGGATAAATATTAAATAGCAGAGGAATACTTAATAGGTTCGGAGCTGTTAAGAATTGTTTACTTGACTAAAATTAGTCATTAAATATACCTTTCATAATTGTTTTCAATCCGTAGAAAATTAAAAACATAGAAGCTAAGCAAGCCGCAATTCCAATTCCTAAAACTAAATAATGCCAATTGGTATGTTGATTCATAAAAGCATTGTAAATCAATGAAGGTCCAAGAAACATTAACGGCAGAGCGCCAGTTAAATATTTAATTCCTTTTCCTAATAGTTGCTTATTTGTTGCCATTTGAGTGTGTTTTTGTTTCAAGTTTGAAAACTTGATAAAGTTTGCGGTTAAAGGTACCACAAAGAAAACGGTTTACTTATGATAATTATCAACAGCATTTCTAACGCTGCCATATTTTTTGAGTAATTCAGATGCTTCATCATATGAAACGGGAATTTCACCCATAATCATTTTAACACCTCGATCTACAAGTTTAACATTACTTAACTGCATATCGACCATTTTGTTGCCTCTTACTTTTCCAAGCTGAATCATCGCTGCTGTCGAAATCATGTTTAAAACCAGTTTCTGTGCTGTTCCTGCTTTCATTCGCGAACTTCCTGTAATAAATTCAGGACCAACCACAACTTCAATTGGGAACTTTGCTGTTAATGCAAGCGGACTTCCAGCATTGTTGGTAATACAGCCCGTTACAATATTGTTTTGGTTGCAGGTTTCTAATCCTCCAATAACATAAGGAGTTGTTCCTGAAGCAGCAATTCCAATCACGACATCATTTTGATTGATATTATAAGCCTTTAAATCAATCCAAGCTTGTGTTGGGTTATCTTCGGCATTTTCAACTGCCCTTCTTATCGCGGTATCACCGCCGGCAATTATACCATTTACTAAATCAAAAGGAACACCAAAAGTAGGCGGACATTCTGATGCATCAACAACACCTAAACGACCTGAAGTTCCTGCTCCAATATAAAACAATCTGCCGCCTAGTTTCAATTTTGCAACTATTTGTGGAATCAAAGCTTCTATTTGAGGTAAAGCTTTTTCTACTGCATAAGGAACAGTTTTATCTTCTTGGTTGATATTTGATAACAATTCATGAACAGACATTTTTTCTAAATGTTCATATTGTGATGAGAGTTCAGTTGTTTTTGTAAATGTCATTTGAGTGTTATTTAGACCAGTCAAAATTAATATTTTTTTATTTTAATAAAGAAAATTACAACACAAAGTCACAAAGAAATGTAATCTTTTTTTGTGCTCTATTTTTTATCAATAAAGACTGTTTGTCAGAAGTTTTGTTACGCGAATAAGAAAAGCAATATTGCTGAATAGTTAAGATTAATGAAGAAACTAGACTTATTAGCTGGAATATCTAGAATTTTAGCTCGTAATCAGTTTCTTTTTTAGTGAAAAACTAAAAAGGGAAAGGCTTTAATTTTTTGTCAGTTATTTAAAATTTCATAAATACTAAAAACGCTCAGCCGTATTATTTTTGAAATCTAATATTAAAAAGCAAGTAAGAAAAAGCATCATTTTAAATAATGAAAAATGATATTCAGCCGCTAAAAAGGAAACAAAATTTCATGAAATTACAAGAAAAATGCCAGTAAAATTCCAAGTACAATCATTGAAACTTTTGCGATATTAAATTTATGTCCTTCACTGCTTTCAAAAATAATGGTTGATGAAATGTGGAATAGAATACCTATTACTACTGCGGTAATTTCAGTATAATACTCATTTAAAATTGGCAGATATTCAGAAGCAACAGTTCCTAAAGGCGTCATTACGGCAAAAGTAAGCATGAAGGCAAAAATGGCTTTTTTGTCTAAATCCGCATTGATAAAAAATGTGGTTAAAATTACTGCAATTGGCAAATGATGAATCGCAATTCCTAAAGCTAAGTCATGATGATGGCTTACAGGAAAACCCTCTAAGAAAGCATGAATGCAAAGACTTATAAAAAGGAGCCACGGAATTTGAGACATTTTTGCATGACCATGAACATGCCCATGTTCTGCACCTTTTGAGAAAAATTCAAGTACAATTTGAAACAAAATCCCAAGCATAATAAAAATCCCAATATTATGATTGTGGGATTCATACACTTCGGGCAAAAGATGCATTACCGTTAAAGATAACAAAAATGAACCGCTGAATGCCAGCAGTAACTTTAAATTGGTTTTGTTTTTAGGTTTTAAAAACAAAGCCACTATATATCCTAAAAGTACAGAGAATAAGGGTAGTAAATAGTTCATTTTTTTGTTTAATCGGTTTTTTGTTTAATCGTTTAATCGGTCTTTTTGTCAATTTGCTCAAGCGATTAAACAAATTAACAGTTAAACGAATAAACTTACTTAAAAATCATGATTAATCGTTCGCTTTCGGTTTTATGGAATTTTTTGAGTTTATAATCTCCAAAAATGTCTAACAGAAAAATTCCTGCTTCATCCATTAAATCTTGAAAGTCTTTCAAAGTTAATGCTTTTACTTTTTCTGTAAAATGATATTTTCTGCCTTGATCTTCAAAGTCAATTTCTTTGAAAATGTGACCGTCTTCAACATATCTTTTTATATGAAAATCAATTTCGTCAACCGTTTTTACTTCTTCTGGAACTAGAGTTTCAATAACTTGATTTACGTTCATAAAATCAATTACAGCAAAACCATATTCAGATAAGCTTTCTTTGATAGCTTTTAGGGTAGTCAAATTATCATCGTCACTTTCAAAATAACCAAAACTGGTAAAAAGATTAAAAATGGCATCAAATTTTTCTTCAAAAGGCTCACGCATATCGTGCACTTTAAAGTGCAGTGATTCGTTGCTGTTTTTATTGGCTTCTGCAATGCTGTTTTCAGATAAATCAGCACCTAATACGTTATAACCAAGTTGGTTTAAGTATATAGAATGTCTTCCTTTTCCACAGGCTAAATCGAGCACCTTTGCTTTTTCAGGAAGATTAAGGTAATGTGTAAGATTATCCATGAAAACCTGAGCTTCTCGGTAATTTCGATCTTTATAAAGAATGTGATAATACGGAGTATCAAACCATGAAGAGAACCAGTTTTCTGTATTACGATCCTGATTTGGTGTTGATGAGTTTGGTGCTTCAGACATTTATTCTATTTCATTTAATTTAAAGTACCGCAAATTTAGTGTATTTTTGCCGAAAAATAACTATTTCGCGGTGATACTAAATTTTATCATTGCATAATGTAGAGATGCACTGCTGTGCATCTTTTGAGTTTTAGTTTTTTTAATTTATAGAGAAATGGAAGAAAATTTTAGAATGATTGCCAAATGTTTTTTTGGCTTTGAAGAAATATTAGAACAAGAATTACGTACGCTTGGTGCTCAGGATGTTGAAAAAGGAGTGCGAATGGTAAGTTTTAAAGGGGACAAAGGTTTTATGTATAAAGCCAATTTGTCGCTTAGAACGGCGTTAAAAGTACTTAAACCAATTTACTCTTTTAGAGCTAACAATGAGCAGGCATTGTACAAAGGAATTTCGGGTATAAATTGGTCGAAATTGTTAAATGCAAATCAAACTTTTGTAATTGATGCAACTGTGCATTCTACTTATTTTAATCATTCTGAGTTTGTTTCTCAAAAATGTAAGGATGCTATTGTGGATCAGTTTAGAGAGAGAACAGGGCAGAGACCAAGTATTGATAAGCAATATCCTGATTTACGAATCAATGTGCATATCGACAAAGATCAGGTTTCGGTAGCTTTAGATACTTCTGGAAACTCATTGCATCAGCGTGGGTATAGAACAGCTACAAATATTGCACCTATAAACGAAGTTTTAGCAGCTGGAGTTCTTTTGCTTTCGGGTTGGGAAGGACAAAGTCACTTTTTAGATCCAATGTGCGGATCAGGAACTTTTTTAGCAGAAGCGGCAATGATCGCCTGCAATATTCCAGCTAATATCAATCGTAAAGAATTTGCTTTTGAAAAATGGAAAGACTGGGACAACGATTTGTTTGATCAGATTGTAAACAGTTTAATGAAAAAAACAAAAGAATTTCATTATACTATAAAAGGTTTTGATAAAGCGCCAAGTGCGGTAAGTAAAGCAAAAGACAACATTAGAAATGCTAATCTTGAAGATTATGTAACCATTTCTGAGGACAACTTTTTTGATTCTGAAAAAGAAGTAGAAGGAAAATTACATATTGTATTTAATCCGCCGTATGATGAGCGTTTAGATATTCATATGGAGAAATTCTATGCTAGTATTGGTGACACTCTAAAGAAAAATTATCCAGGAACAAACGCTTGGTTTATCACTGCAAACCTAGAAGCTTTAAAATTTGTTGGATTAAAACCGTCAAGAAAAATCAAACTTTTTAACGGAAGTCTTGAAGCTCGTTTGGTAAAATATGAAATGTACGAAGGCAGTAAGAGAACGAAATTTCAGATATAAGATTCTAAGGAGCTAAGTTTCTAAGGTACTAAGAGATTTGGCTTGTGAAATTTAGTTATATATTAATTTTAGGTTCAAAACTAAAGTTCTAAATAAAAAACTTAGAACCTTAGTATCTCAGAACCTAAGCAACTCAAAAAAAAATGACAAAACTACAAGTAAGAGCTTTTTTATATCAATTAGGATGTTTTGCAATTCTGTTTATTTTAGGCAGATTTTTAATTGCAAGCTATACAGGATTAACAGGCTTGTGGATTCCGATGACGGCATTTATTGTGGCTACTTTAATTTCACCAAAATTTCAGGCTGCAAGAACAAAGGATGGTGAGAAGCTTTTTATGAAATGGATTTTTATAAAAGGAATTAAAGAAATTGGATAATTCTTTAAAGTTTTAGTAAGTAGGAATTAAACGTATTGAAGCAATAAGCTGGATTTCGACTACACATATATAAAAAAGCCCCGAATTATTGAATTCGGGGCTTTTTTATATTAAGATTTTCTATTTTTTAGGAGTTTCTTTTTTGATTTCTGGAAGAACTACTTTCTTCTTGTAAATTGGAATAAAATAAGAAACAGTATAGTTGAATCCTACTCCAAAACTTCCGTCGTAAGTTCTGTTAAAACCTGGGATATAAAGATTGTCAAATCCAGAAGGTTTGTTGTTCATAACTAAAAGTTTAAGTTGAACACCAAAACCAACAAATACATTATTAAAAACTTTAGCTTTAATACCGCCCGCAACTTCTATCCAGCCGGCGCTTAATCCGTTGTATTTTTGATTTGCCGTAATGTAGGGCTGTTCTCCCCAATACGGATTTGGATTATAAATTTTGTAGCTGTTTAAGTCTTGACTAAAAGAGCTGAAACCAGCACGCATACCAATTGTTATAAGGTTTTCCATATCTAACCAGTTTTGGTACATATTGTAATCAAATCCTGCTTTAATATAAGTTCCTTTTGCAGTGGAATTTAGTCGGTCATCATCAGTTGTTTTGTTTTCAAAACCCAATTCAGCGGCTAAATAATACGTTTTGGTTAAACGATAATCTCCCACAAACTCAATTCCTTTATAATCTTTATCATAAAGACCTCTTGTAAGTTTGTATAAATCTACTCCTACACGCAAACCATAACGATCTGTTTTTGTTGGGATACTATCTGTTTTTGTTTCCTGAACAGCAGGTTTTGCTGTTTTTTTGGTTTTTTCCTGAACGATTTCTTTTGTTGCAGCTGGTGTTTCTTGAGAATGTCCTAAAAACATTGAAAACACTAAGCAAAAACTAAAAATATATTTTAACATGTGTTTCATTTTCTGTTTGAATGTTAGGAGTTAGTATATCAATACTCTGCATCCATTGACCGTCGTTAGCA
The DNA here is from genome assembly GCF_044005885.1 of Flavobacterium sp. FlaQc-30. Classification (NCBI taxonomy): domain Bacteria; kingdom Pseudomonadati; phylum Bacteroidota; class Flavobacteriia; order Flavobacteriales; family Flavobacteriaceae; genus Flavobacterium; species Flavobacterium sp. FlaQc-30. The sequence continues at coordinate 260,293 of NZ_JBIPCO010000003.1, forward strand.
GGATCAGTTCGTATGATTCCGGCAGTGCTTGAATTATCGCTTGGGTTCAATGTAAAATTAGTTTTAAAACCACAAGCTCTCGATACATAAATGTTTTGTGTTGTATAATTAAATGTCAATACATCTGTATTTACTGCTGCAGGATTAGTGTTTATGGCATTAAATATAAAACTGTAAGCAGTGGTTGTACCATCTGTTTTTAATGGAATTGAAATAGTACTTCCATTTGCTAGATATTTACCTGTGTCAGTACCTTTGCTGTTAAAAATAATCCCATTTGGATCACCGCCGCCAATACCAACAACTTTTAGGTTTGTTACATTTTTTACAACAGACGGATCTGAAATATTATAAAAAGTAATAACAAGTCGTGGAGTTGTAGGTGTATTTCCATCGCAAATGTCATCTTTTTCACAGCTGGACAGTCCAAACGTAAAAAGAAGTAAAAGTGAGACTATTTTTTTCATTTATAATTTTATAATTATCGAAGTTCTAAAAGTACAACATTTTCAACATGATGTGTTTGTGGGAACATATCAACAGGTCGAACGCGGGTAACTTTGTATTTTTCGTCCATCAATGCTAAATCACGAGCTTGTGTTGCCGAGTTGCAGCTTACATAAACTACTTTTTTAGGAGCAATTTTTAAAATCTGATCGATTACGGCTGCATGCATACCATCTCTTGGCGGATCTGTAATAATAACATCCGGTTTGCCATGCTGAGCAATGAATTCTTCATTGAATACCACTTTCATGTCTCCAACAAAAAACTCGCAATTTGTAATATTATTGCGCTCTGCATTTGCTTTTGCATCTAAAATTGCTTCAGGAACACTTTCTACACCAATTACTTTTTTTGCTTTTTTAGAAACAAATTGCGCAATAGTTCCTGTTCCAGTATATAAATCGTAAACTGTTTCGTTTCCTGATAATCCAGCAAAGTCACGTGTAATTTTGTACAATTCATATGCTTGATCAGAATTTGTTTGATAGAATGATTTAGCGTTGATGCTGAATTTCAAACCTTCCATTTCTTCCAAGATATAATCTCTTCCTTTATAAAGTTTAATATCTTGATCGTAGATAGTGTCGTTTTGCTTAGCATTTACCACATATTGCAAAGAAGTAATTTGCGGGAATTTCTCGTATAAATGATCTAAAATAAGTTCACGATTAGCTTTGTCATTTTCGAAAAACTGAATCAAAACCATAATTTCGCCTGTTGAAGCAGTACGAATCATTACTGTTCTTAATAAGCCAGAATGTTCTCTTGGGTTAAAGAATGCTAAATTATGTTCATTCGCAAAAGCTCTGATTTCATTTCTAATAGCATTAGAAGGATCTTCTTGTAAGTGACATTTTTGAATGTCAAGAATTTTATCCCACATTTTCGGAATGTGAAATCCTAAAGCATTTCTGTTTCCTAGATCTTCCTTGCTTTCAATTTCTTTTTCTGTTAACCAACGGCTGTTAGAAAATGAAAATTCCATTTTATTTCTATAGAAAAACTGCTTTTCAGAACCTAAAATAGTTTCAAATTCAGGAAGTTCAACTTTTCCAATACGCTGTAAATGATTTTTTACTTCGTTTTGTTTGTAATACAACTGTTGGCTGTATTTCATATTTTGCCATTTACAACCACCGCAAACACCAAAATGATCGCAGATAGGCTCAATACGATGCTCTGATAATTCGTGAAATTTTACGGCTTTACCTTCGTAATAGGCTTTTCTTTTTTTGAATGTCTGTACATCAACTACATCACCCGGAACTACATTCGGAATAAAGATTACTTTTCCGTCAGGTGCTTTTGCTACTGACACTCCTTTTGCTCCAGCATCAAGAACCTGGATTTGATGAAAGACAACTTTGTCTGTATTTTTTCTTCCCATAGCGCAAAAATAAGCGTTTGAAAACTTTTATAAATTTAAATTTCAAAAAAAATTATCAAATTGTTGAATTTATTAGTTTAATTGAGTTTAAAAGTTAACTTTGTTTTTAGCATTAGTCTCAAATGTATCAAGTATAACCTATTGTTTGTCGTGTTTTATGAAGTTGTATCACAATCTTTCACAAATCAGCTTTTTGAAAAAAAGTTATGCATTTAAATTTTTGTTTGTCGCATTTATAGGAATACATATTCCGCTTATAGGAATTTTATTTTTTGTACTTTTTTTTGAACATACCGTCTCACCAACTTCAATTTTACTTTTTTCTTTAATTATGACTCTGCTGGCAACGGTAGTTACGCTTTTGATATTAAAACAATTAATCAAGCCAATTTCTATTGCTTCGAGATCTTTGGATGATTATAGAAATAACAGGCAGCTTTCAGTGTTACCAACAGAATATACTGATGAAGCAGGGCTTTTGATGTGTAATATTCAAGAATCAATTTATGAGGCCGAAAGTTTTATAAACGAAAAACAGGATTTGATTTATATGCTTTCGCACGATTTAAAAAATTTTGCAGGAAATCCGCAAGGTTTAGCCGAGCTTATTTTAAGTGAAAATCCATCTGAGTCCGTTAAACATTTAGCAGGTTTAATTTGCGAATCGACTAATTTGCAATTTCGATACATCGAGAATTTTATAAAATTATTAAAAGAACAAGATCAAGTTGTAAAAATAAATCCTGAATTTAAGACTATTTTAATCTCGAGCATTCTGCCTTTTATTAACGAGCAGGTTGAACAACGTTTGATTGATAAAAAAGTAAACTTAAAAGTAAATGTCGAAGTTGACGAGGTGAAACTTAAAATAGACGAAGGCTTATTAGTTCAAGTTTTAGTTAATTTAATCAGTAATGCCGTTAAGTTTTCTTATTTCGACAGCGAAATAAAACTTAGGGTTTTTAAAGAGAATTCAAATGTAATTATTACGGTTACTGATGAAGGAATTGGGTTCGATAAAAATCAGATTGATGAATTGTTTAAGAAATTCACAAAAATGAGCCGTTTAGGGACTGCAAATGAATCGTCAACGGGAATTGGATTGTATTTATGCAAAAAAATTGTTGAGAAAAATAAAGGAAAACTAACTGCTTTAAGCGAAGGCAGGAATAAAGGCGCTGAATTTAAAATTGAATTTGAATTGTAAATTTGGAGATGCTAAGATACTAAGGTTCTAAGAATCTAAGTTTTTTTCGCAAAGTTTAAAACTTAGCACCTTAGCATCTTAGAACCTTAGTGTCTTCTAAAAATTACCACAGCTGATGTACAGATGGTTTTATGTACTCTTCATAAATTTTATTCATAGCTGCGATTTTTTCGCTGCTTAAATTAGGCAGATCATAAATTGATAAATTCGAAAGAACGTGATCTTTTTTTGAAGCTCCAGGAATAATGCAACTTACTTCATTGAAACTCAAAATCCATTGCAAGGCAATAGGAGCAAGGTTTGTTGTTTCAGGAAATAAGGCTTTTAGTTTTTCGACCGCTTTTAAACCTAATTCATAATCAATACCAGAAAAAGTTTCGCCCTTATCAAAGGCATCTCCGTTGCGATTAAAATTGCGATGATCCTGAGTGTCAAAAGTTGTTTTTGAATCAAATTTACCCGTTAAAAGACCACTTGCGAGCGGAACACGTGCAATGATACCGATATCTTTCTTTTTTGCTTCAGAGAAAAATAGCTGCGACGGGCGCTGGCGGAATAAATTAAAGATGATTTGAACTGTAGTTACATTTGAATATTCTATTGCTTTTAAGGCTTCTTCGACTTTTTCGACGCTTACGCCAAGATTCAAAATTTTGCCTTGTTCTTTTAATCGGTCAAAAAGTTCAAAGATTTCAGGGCGATAATAAACTTCGGTAGGCGGACAATGAAGTTGTATTAAATCTAAGGTTTCTAATCCGGTTCTTCTTAAACTGTCTTCAACAAATTTCTGAAGTACTTTTGGCTGGTAGCCTTCATTGACATGCGGATTAATATTGCGTCCGCATTTTGTAGCCACATAAATACGTTCAGAACGCGAACGAACAACACGGCCAACGGCAGTTTCGCTTAATCCGTTTTCATAAACATCGGCAGTATCAATAAAATTTACGCCATTGTCTATGGCAGTATTTATAAGTTCGTCGGCAGTTTTATCATTAAATCCTGATCCCCATTTTCCCCCAACCTGCCAAGTTCCCAGTGAGATTTCGGATATGTTGAAGTTTGTTTTGCCTAGTTTTCTGTAGTTCATTTTTTTAGGTTCTAAGAGTCTAAGATTCTGAGGGGCTAAGGTTTTGTGTGTAGAATCTAAAAAAAAACTTAGAACCTTAGCGTCTCAGAAGCTTAGAGCCTTCATTATAAATTAATCAAATAAATCAGATGACAGATAACGATCGCCGCGATCACAGATAACGGCAACTATAACACCAGATTCTAACTGTTCTGCAATTTTTAAAGCAACTGCAACAGATCCTCCGCTGCTCATTCCTGCAAAAACGCCTTCTTCCAGAGCCAATCTCTTTGTCATTGCTCTGGCTTCTTCTTCGCTTACATCAATAACAGTATCGACTTTTGAAGCATCAAAAATTTTAGGCAGATATTCTTGCGGCCATTTACGAATTCCCGGAATTTGCGATCCGTCGCTTGGCTGTGCGCCTACAATTTGAATAGCAGGATTTTTTTCTTTTAAATAAGTAGATGTTCCTATGATTGTGCCAGTTGTTCCCATTGCCGAAACAAAATGCGTTACAGTTCCGTCAGTATCATTCCAGATTTCTGGACCAGTAGTTTTATAATGCGCTTTCCAGTTATCGTCATTCGCAAACTGATTTAGCATTAAATATCCGCCTTGAGCGACTTTTTTGTCGGCATAATCTCTTGAGCCGATAATTCCTTCGCTTGCTGGTGTTAGAATAACCGTAGCGCCATAAGCGCGCATAGTTTGTGTTCTTTCTTTTGTAGAATCCTCTGGTAAAACCAATTCGATTTCTATTTGAAACAATTGCGCAATCATTGCCAATGCAATTCCGGTATTGCCGCTTGTTGCTTCAATTAGTTTGTCGCCTTTTTTAATTTCGCCTCTTTCAAGTGCCGAAGCAATCATGTTGTAAGCAGCTCTGTCTTTTACACTTCCGCCCGGATTGTTTCCTTCAAGTTTTAGTAAAAGTTTTACGTTTTTATTTTTAACCAAATTGACAGTTTCCATTAATGGAGTATTTCCAATAAGGTTTAACAATTTCTGTGGACCCATTTTATCTTTTTTCTTTTATTTTAACGTCGGTTGTAGTAGTATTTAAAACAATAGAATCTGCAGGAATAGATTTAGTTACCCATGCATTTCCTCCAATAACACTATTTTCGCCTATGATAGTTCCTCCTCCTAATATTGTGGCATTGGCATAAATGCACACATTTGCTTCAACGGTTGGATGTCTTTTTGCATTTTTCATTTCCTTACTCACACTCAAAGCTCCTAAAGTAACCCCTTGGTAAATTTTAACGTGTTTTTTAATAACAGAGGTTTCCCCTATAACAATTCCAGTTGCGTGATCGATAAAAAACGGTGATGCAATACTTGCTCCCGCGTGTATGTCAGTTCCTGTAATTCGATGCGCATATTCGCTCATTAATCGTGAGAACAGCAATAAGTCTAGATGGTATAATTCGTGACTTAATCTATAAATGGCAATAGCATAAAAACCAGGATAGCCCAAGTAAACTTCGTCTATACTGTTTGATGCCGGATCATTTTCTAAAATATATGCTGCGTCTTGATTCAGTTTTTCAAGAACCCCAGGCAGTTTTTCAAGAAATCTATCCCAAATAGACTCGCATAAGTTTTCAGGTTTTTGACAAGCTAAAACAGCAATTTCTTTAAAGCGTATTTCGAGTTCATTTATGCTTTCGTCTAATGCGGCATTCGAATCAAAAAGAGTATAGAACAGCTTTTCAGTAAAATCTTCGGTTTTGGTTTTGATACCGTAGTTTATTGTAGAATGGCTTTTTAAAGCTTTAATGTTTTGTATGATAGTATCTTTTGTCACAATTATAAAATTGAATGGATATTTTAAAACGTTAAAAGTAAGGTGTTTTTTGTAAATACAGGCACGAATTAACTAAAGAAATTTTGTGCTTCGGGTTGTATTTGTGATAAATGAAAGTTTGCTGAAATCTAAAGTATAATGTGATTCTTAAGAAGTTAATTGTGTAAATTAGCCTATAAAATTTACAAAAATGAAAAACAATTCAACGTTTAAGAGTGCAATTTCAAATATAGAATTTCCCGAAAGTGATAAAGTTTACGGAAAATCAATTCACGACCCAATACTGGGGTTAATTGTCAAAGATCATCCTTCTTTTTGCGATGACGATTGTATAGCTGTCGAGGAGCTGAATGAATATCGTCAGAGATACATTTCGAATTATTTGTCTACTGAAATTGGAGCGCTTTCAGATCTTGAAAAGAACGTTATTTCTTCTTTGAAAGAAGATAAATCAATAGTGAGTATTGTTGAGGATGAAGCTGAGACAAGAAACTTTGGGCAAAAGATTGCAGATCAGGTGGCAGATTTTGGCGGAAGCTGGACTTTTATAATTTCGTTTCTGGCTTTTATTATTATTTGGATTGGCTCGAATGTTTATATTTTGGTCAATAAAGGGTTTGATCCATATCCGTTTATTTTACTGAATTTGATCTTATCTTGTATTGCAGCTTTGCAAGCGCCGGTAATTATGATGAGTCAAAATCGTCAAGAAGAGAAGGATCGAAATCGTGCCAAAAAAGACTACATGATTAACTTAAAATCGGAATTAGAAATTAGAATGATTCACGATAAAATTGATCATTTAATTATGCATCAGCAGCAAGAATTAATCGAAATTCAGAAAGTGCAAATTGAGATGATGAATGATATTTTGAACAAAATTAAGAAGTAAAAAAAGACCAAAATCATCAAAGATAAAAGTGTTTGTAAAAGTAACCGGCCAGCATAAAAATGATATTCAAGCTTGCTGCTTTCCAAATTATATTTTTATAATTTCTCGATTTATCTACAAAATATAAAACGACTAAAAGCAAAAATAAAAGGGTAGTATAAACTGCCGGATACATATTAAAAGCCGCTAAAAATTCACCTTGAAAAAGTAAGAATAATGATCGCTGAAAACCGCAGCCTAAACACTCAATTCCAAAGAGCGTTTTGAACATGCAGGGGATCATATATTTTTCTAAAGACACGGTGATTTTTTTTTACAATTTTACGAAAAAAATATAAGATAACATTTCAAGAGGAGGGAACTGTTATTTTAAAGTTTGCTACTTTTGAATTCTTAAACTTTAAAATATGAAAACGTTTAAAATTTTAATTATGATTCTTGCCATTTCGGTTGCGTTATATGAGCAGGTTTCGGAAGAAAAAAATATCTATATAACGGTAATTGCAATTGCAGTTTTCATGTATGGAATGATGCAGCTGAGCGCAAAAACACCAAGTAAAAACCAAGATAAAGAAGAGAAGGATGTTGACTAAAGGAGATAAGGTTTCTGTCTTAGACGAGGCCATAAATGGAACAGTAGTTTCAGTGAAAAACAATGAGGTTTTGATTGAAACAGAGGACGGATTTATGATGACATTTTTTGTCAATGAGTTACTTAAAATTCAAGAAACCAGTAATTTAATGAATTCTATTAAAAGAATAGATTTAAATGAGATTTCAAAAGAAAAAACAGAGCCAAAACCACGTAGTTTTGTCAAAGAACGCAAAGATAAACGCGAAATTTCGGCTCCAGAATTTGATTTGCATATTGAAAAGCTGGTTCCAAATAAACGTGGAATGTCGAATTATGACATCTTAACTTTGCAGACGGAAACGGCGAAAAGACACATTGAATTTGCGATCAAAAATCGCATTCCAAAAATTGTTTTTATTCACGGTGTCGGCGAAGGAATTTTAAAAGCGGAATTAGATTTTTTATTGGGTCGTTATGATAGTATCGATTTTCAAGACGCTAATTATCAAAAATATGGACTGGGGGCGACCGAAGTTTATTTTAGACAAAACAATAAATAAATACGTTTTGAAGTCTTAAATAAGCTCTTTTAAAAGCATAAAAAAAGAAGCAAAGATCGTTTTTGAACGTTGTCTTTGCTTCTTTTTTTGTTTTGTTTTTTGCTTTTTTACTTGGTGATTTTTCCTAGAAGAAAACTAGTTCCAAGTCTAAATTTACTGTTTCCTTTTACTAGCGAAACGTTTGCAAGAACAATGGTGTGAATATAGTTTGTGCCTACTTTTTCTGTTGTAACTTGTATTTCTGCTTTTAGATCTGCGTTTGTATTTTCACCCACCCAAGTTTCATTTACAGCAGGTAATGCAGGAGTTGTTGTTTGACAAAAATAACCAGCAGAAATACTTCCAGTCCCGCTTAAAAAAGTTCTATAAAAAAGCTTGTTTGTGGTTGCTCCAATTGCTCCTGTTCTTGGCTTTCCTGGAGGGGTCTCTACATTATCAAGTAAGCTTTTATCAAAGTTTTCGATTGTTAAAGTAAAGGACGTATTGTAATTGTAAACCGTTAAATTGTCAGGGCAAATAAATGCTTCGCCGCTGGCGGCATTTTGAAACGTTAAATTAGCTGGAGTAACTGTAGTTTTATAATCTCCAAACGGAAATTCGGCTTCAACTTGATCTCCCGCAGGTTTTGCAAAAGTGATGTTTTGAAATACAATATTGTGGTTATAACCCGTAATTCTTGTTGCTCCGTTTACGTCTGGGTCATTAGCTATTTGTGTAGTTGTAATTACAATTTTCCCGCTTTTCCCTAACCATTCTTCGGTAACATTTGGAGTTCTTGGTGGTATAGCGCCGCAAATATTTGTAGTTTCTACTTTACCGTCATACGCTCTGTATACAACACGATATAGATTATTGTCTATGTCGTAAGTGTAAACTTTAGGATCGTTTACAATTCCGTTTGCCTGCGGTAATTGAAGCAGTAATGATTCTTGCGTTTTAAGTTTGTAAATTAAAGTGTTAGTTGTGGGATCGCAACTTGCAGCTGTAACACTGTCAAAATCGATTGTATCTACTGTAAGGTCGCCATCATCACAGCCGTTTAGCAAAAACGCCAATAATACAAGGCTTGCATATTTTTTCATCGTAAATTTTATTTGGGTCAAAAATAGTGAAAAATTTGGCAAATGATATTTAAGATTAGACAATTGATATTTCATAACTTTGCAGCAATGAAAAAAGTATACCTCGATAACGCCTCAACAACTGCGATGCGTCCTGAAGTTATTCAGGAAATGACTAAAGTTATGACTGAAGATTTTGGCAATCCATCATCGACACATAGTTTTGGACGTAATGCCAAAACAGTTTTAGAACTTTCTAGAAAAAGCATTGCTAAACACTTAAACTGCTCTGCTCAGGAAATCATTTTTACTTCGGGAGGAACTGAAGCAGATAATTGGATTTTAAGATCGGCAGTAGAAGATCTTAAGATCGAACGAATTATTACTTCAAAAATAGAACATCATGCCGTTTTGCATACCGTTATGGCATTGGAAGAAGAATATGGTGTTCAGGTCAATTATGTAAAGATAAATGCTGATGGAAGTCTTGATTTGACGCATTTATCTAATTTACTAAGCGACGAGAAAAAAACAATCGTTAGTTTGATGCATGTAAACAACGAAACAGGCACTATTTTAGACTTGGATAGAGTTGGGGTTATTTGTAAGCAATATAACGCCTTATTTCATTCAGATACGGTTCAATCAATTGGGAAAACCGAGATTGATCTGCAAAAAACTCCAGTTGATTTTATTTTAGCCAGTGCGCACAAATTTCACGGGCCTAAAGGCGTTGGTTTTGCTTTTGTTCGAAAAAATTCTGGACTACAGCCTTTGTTTTTTGGTGGTGAGCAAGAAAAAGGACTTCGCGCAGGTACCGAAGCAGTACATCAAATTGCTGGAATGGCAAAAGCTTTGTCTGTTTCTTATGAGAATTTAACTGAAGAACGCGAATATATTTCTGAGCTTAAGAAATATCTTATTGAGCAGTTAGAAACTTATTTTTCAGGTTTTAGAATTAATGGGAGAAAAGATGATTTTTATAATATCATCAATATTACACTTCCGTTTTCTTCAGATAAAACGTCGATGCTTTTGTTTAGTTTAGATATGAAAGGAATTGCAGTTTCTAGAGGAAGCGCCTGCCAATCTGGGAGTATAAAACCGTCGCATGTTTTAAAAGAAATGCTTTCAGAAGATGATTTGCAGTTGCCAAATCTTCGAATTTCATTCAGCCATTATAACACAAAAGAAGATATTGATTGGCTGATTGAGTCTTTGAAAGTTGTTTAGAGATTCAAAGGTTTTTTTAGTGTGAAAAGTTCTTCGACTTCGCTCAGGATGACATAAAAGATTTGTCTGACTGAGCGAAGTCGAAGCCTTTTATTTTCTAATCACTTTTACCTGAGAATCGTTTGTCAGTTTTATAATTGTCGAAGGTTTTCCTGCAACTTTATCGTGATATAAATTAACCACATAATCAACTCCGTTGATGATTTCAGGGTTAATATCTTTAAAAGCAATTGGAGTAGGCTGTCCTGAAATATTTGCTGATGTTGAAACCAGCGGTTTTTTCATTCGCTCTAGTAATTTAAAACAAAAAGGTTCTTTTACTAATCTTACTCCAAGCGAATTATCTGCGGCGATAATATTAGCAGCAACATTTCTAGGTTCATCTAAAATTAATGTTGTTGGTTTTTCAGATAAATCTAAAATTTGCCAAGCTACTTCTGGAATGTTTTTAAAAACATTGTACATCATTTTTTCGCCATTCATTAAAACAATCATGCTTTGTGTTTCTGCACGTTGTTTCAGCTTGTATATTTTAGCAACAGCTTCAGGATTTGTAGCATCGCAGCCAATTCCCCAAACAGTATCAGTTGGGTAAAGTATAATGCCGCCTTCTTTGATTACTTCGTATGCTTTTAGTATTTCTTCGTTCATTTTATAAATCTATTATTTTATATGACGGAATTCCTTTGATTTTGAATTTGTTGTGGTACATATAAAGGTTAATTAGTCTTTCTGAAATAAAACCAAAAATTCGGGCTTGATATGTGTCTTCCGGAATCGTAATTCGTGATTCAAGTTCAAAAAGAATTGAGAATAACCAACTGTAATAGGTGTCGAATTTTTCTTTTGAAGAAATCATCATATTTCCCATATGAAAAGTAGTTCCTTCATCTAGAAATTTCACAATGTTGTCTTTGTATTCCGGGTATTTTTCCAGAATTATGGCTTTAGTCAAATCCCAATCTTCTTTTCTGTGATCGTCACAATAATTTTGAGTTAAGCTGCCTTTTTTAAATTTATAAGGTCTGCACAAAATTACATCATATTCTGAAAGAATCGAAGCTATTTTTTTTTCTAATTTTGAAGAAGAAGTATTGAATAATTTAGTATTCCTAAAATCATTCAGATTGATTTTTTTTTGAGCAGATGGTTTTAAATTATACCAATCATTATAAAAGTTCAAATATCTTCTATAATGACAAATACCAACATAATCAGCATCTTTTACATTTTTCCAGATCCAGTAAGCCGCAGTTAATTCGCAGTAATTACCATTTTTGGCCGCTATATTATCAAGAGTATTGTCTCTTAAAACAGTTGCAGTAATAGGCTCATTGGTTCCAACCTGAATAGGTACAAGAATGTCATTAGTCAATATTGGATTTTCTTTATGGGTAACTACAAAAATTTTAATCATTGTTTAATTCTTTTTTAGATCTTGTTAAAGCCATGGCAATTACCTGATGCATGTCGTAATATTTATATTCAGATAATCTTCCTCCAAATATTACATTTTCTTCTTTTAGAGATAGTTCTTTGTATTTTTCAAATAAGGCTTGGTTTTTAATATCATTTATAGGGTAAAAAGCTTCGTTAGAAGGATTCCATTCTTGTGGATATTCCTTTGTGATAACTGTTTTGCTCTGATTACCAAATTCAAAATGTTTGTGCTCAATTATTCTTGTAAAATCATAACCAGCATCATTATAATTGACAACAGCATTTCCTTGAAAATTATCTGTATTCAGAACTTCATTTTCAAAATGAAGAGATCTGTATTCAAGAACTCCTAATTTATAATCAAAGTATTCATCAATTTTTCCTGAATAAACGATTTTATCTGCAAGGGCATTGAATTTTTCTCTGTATAAAAAATAATCTGTATTTGTAACTACTTCAATGTCTTCTAATAAACCTTCGATTAGTTTATTGTATCCGCCTATTGGAATTCCCTGATATTGATCGTTAAAATAATTATTATCAAAAGTAAATCGAACTGGAAGCCTTTTTATAATAAAAGCTGGTAATTCAGTAGCTTTTCGACCCCATTGTTTTTCAGTATATTCTTTAATAAAATTATCATAAATGTCTTTTCCAACAAGGCTTAAAGCTTGTTCTTCGAGGTTTTTTGGATTTTCAACGCCATAAGTAGCTATTTGTTCTTTAATTTTTGCTTTGGCTTCTTGCGGAGTTTTTGTGCCCCAAAGCTGATAAAAAGTATTCATGTTAAAAGGTAAATTATATAATTTACCTTTTGCTAATGCAATTGGAGAATTTGTGAAATTATTAAATTTTACAAATTGATTTACATAATCCCACAATCCTTTATCATTGGTGTGAAATATATGTGCACCATATTTATGAACATTAATACCTTCAATATTTTCACAATATACATTTCCTCCAGTATGTTTTCTTTTGTCAATAACCAGACATTTTTTACCTGCTTTTGTTGCTTCATGTGCGAAAACACTTCCAAAGAGTCCCGATCCAATTATTAAATAGTCATATTGCTTTTTCATGGCATAAAAATAGATATTAATTAGTAAATTGCAACAAATTTTACAAAAGTATCAATGATAGGAAAAATACAAGTTGGCTATTTGGTTTCGTATGACTATGAATTATTAAAAAACTCATTACCGACCACGTATAAGGATGCTGATACGATTTTTTTAGCTATTGACAAAAACAGAAACACTTGGAATGGAGGGACTTTCATTATTGAGAATTCTTTTTTTGATTGGCTTGAGGCTTTTGATGTGGATAAAAAAGTAGTCATTTTTGAAGACGATTTTTATGTTCCTGAACTAACAACAATGCAATGCGAAATTAGAGAGCGTAAAATGCTTTCTGAAAAAATGGGTATTGGAAATTGGTTGATTCAAATTGATTGCGACGAGTATTTTGTTGATTTTAAGAAGTTTATTTCAGATTTAAGAAAGTATGATTCTTATTTGGATAATCCATTAAAAAAATCAATTCAAGTTGCTGCATTTTGGGTTGTTTTATACAAATATACTCCTGAAGGAATTTTATATGTTGACAAACCTGCAAAAGCCATTTTTGCCACAAATAATCCTCAATATGTTGTGGGGCGCAGAATAAAAGGACAAGTTATTTATACTAATAACATTGTTTTACATGAATCATTGTCGAGAAGTGAAGAAGAATTACGTTTTAAATGTCAAAACTGGGGACACAATACAGATATAAACAATGGCTTCCTTGATAAATGGATTAAAGTCAATGAAAATAATTATAAGGAATACAGCGATTTCTATTACATAGAGCCAGAAAGATGGAAAAAGTTGGATTATTTTCCAGCGAAAGACATGAAAGCTATTAAGGAAATTGTCGAAAAATCTAAGAATTTGAATATTCCAAAAACAAAATTGTTTTTCAGGAATTTTGGGCAATGGTTTAAATTTTTGTTTAAATAAGATCGTTGTAAAAAATGATTACTAAAATTGAAAAATTGAAAAAGAACATAATCTTTAATACTTCTCATATATCTGATCAGAAAAGTTTGCAGGATGCAATCGAAAATTTCGATTCAACGGGAATGCTTTTTGGAATAGGTGACCGTAACAAAATTAAACTTTTTGAGATCGATCATAAAGTGATAAATATTAAGTCTTTTAAAGTTCCGCACTTTATTAATAAAATTGCATACAAATATTTTAGAAAGTCAAAAGCAAGACGATCATATGAGTTTGCAACGCAATTGTTGGAAATGGAAATTGGAACTCCAAAACCTATTGCTTTTGCGGAGTATTCGACAATATTAGGTCTTAATAAAAGTTTTTATGCAAGCGAGCATTTAGAATGCGATCTGACTTATAGAGAACTGGTTGAAATTCCAGATTTTCCGGATCGCGAGAATATTCTAAGACAATTTACTAGATTTAGTTTTGATCTGCATGAAAAAGGAATTGAGTTTTTAGATCATTCGCCTGGAAATACTTTGATTAAAAAGAATGCTGAAGGGAATTATGATTTCTTTTTGGTTGATTTAAATAGAATGGAATTTCATAAGACAATGACTTTTGAAATGCGTATGAAAAATTTATGCCGATTAACTCCTCTTAAAGAAATGGTTGCGGTAATGAGTAATGAATATGCTAAATTATATTCAGAATCTGAAGAAAGAATTTTTGAGTTGTTGTGGAAATATACTTCTGATTTTCAGGAGAAGTTTTACAGAAAAAAACGCTTAAAGAAGAAACTTAAATTTTGGAAGAAGTAAGTTCTTGCAGCTTTTTGTAACGAACAAAAACACTATAAGCGTTTAGGTAACAAATGGTAATGCCATTGATGCCGTCGAGAAAACCAAGACGAATTAAAAATTGGTATAAAAAAGTATATAAAGGGTGAAGAATCATTAAAATATAAGATGATTTTTGCCCTTTTTTTAGCTTTTCATTCGCCTTAAAAATGCCATAATTATACATTTTCAGTTTATAATCTTGATATGAAGTATAAGAAAAGTGAATGATTTTGTTCTTTAAAATCGAAGTTTTACCATTTACGATTAACTTTTCATGAACCATTCTTTCAGAATTGTATCTGCAATCAGATTTTTTAAAAAGCCTGAAAATCTTATCAGTCTGCCAGCCGCTGAAGTTTAACGGCTTATTCTTGAACATAAAAGTTCGATATATTAAATAAGCACTTGCGGTGTTATTACTGTTTATTGTCGAGATAATTTCAGTTTTTAGCGCTGAAGTCAATCGTTCATCGGCATCGATAAATAAAACCCAAGAATTTCTAGCTTGATCTAAAGCAAAATTACGTTGAGCAGTATAGTTTGTAAAATCGTTTTGAATCAATTTTACATTCGGAAAAGATTTGGCTATATCAACCGTTTTATCGGTACTGTATGAGTCAACTACGATAATTTCATCAGCAAAATCAATATCTTCAAGCAGAGATTTTATATATCGTTCCTCGTTGAGTGTAATTATTAGAACCGATAATTTTTGCTCGTTATTAATTTGCATAATGATTATCCTGAGTATTCTCAGTTTTTGTACTCTTGAAAATAAGTTTCTAATTTTTCAAGCATTAAAGGCAAAGGATACTCTGCATAATACTCAAAAGTACGTTCTTTTATGTATTGCTCGGTATGCTGCTCGTAAATTTCAGGTTTTAAATCTTTTAAGTGAATAGAAGCATTTTTGGCTTCATTTTCAAATATCTGCCAAGTTTCTTTTCTAACAGAAGGTGTGAATATAGAAAATGTTGGAATTTCAAGTGCTTTAGCCATGTTTACCGCGCCGCCTTCATTTCCTATAAGCATTTCGCATTGAGATAGAAGTGCTAAAAAAGAACGTAGTTCAGTACAATATAAATCAAAAGCAATGTGTTTTTTTGTTTCCTCGCTGCAATAATTATAGACTTCCTGAGCAAGATCTTTTTGATCTGGAACATAATTAAAGATGATCGAAGCATTGGTTTTGACAACCGTAAAATCAATAATTTTTGCCATTCCTTCCAGCGGATAAGTTTTGTAAACTTCACTTCCTAGAATTCCAAACATGATTAAAGGTTTGCTGGTGTCAATGTTATGACTTTTTAAAAGACTTTTGGCATCATTAATTTCAGATTCTTTTAAAAAGATTTTAGGCTTTACGTCTGTGATTTTTTCAGAAATAAAAGGTTTAAGAAGTAATAATCTATTCTCGATTGCAAGACCGTGTTCTGATTTTACAGCATCAAAACGCTCATAACTGTGATTGTAAAAAACGCTTGAATACCATTTATGATAAGAAACTTTATATTTTGCTCCAGAGAACAGCGTAATTAAATTTGTTTCTAATTTGCTGTAAACATCAATTACAGCGTTGTATTTTTTTCTTCGAATTTGAAAAATAAATTTAAATAAGGAAGGAATTGACTTTCTGACCTTATTTGTTAATACAATAACATTGTCAATATTGGGATTTTCTTTTAGAACATCAACAGAATTAGGGTAGCACATATAATCTATTGTGGAGTCTGGATATTTTGTTTTTAGATTATTACAAATTATTGTACTCGTTAATACGTCTCCAATTCTTTTTTGCTGAATGACTAATATTTTCATTTATTTCTTTAATTCAATTTGAGGCTAAATTACAAACTATTTTATAATGTGTGCAAGCTGATCGTTAAGAATAGGATAAAACTAATGTAAAAGTTATCTTTGCATTTAAACAAATTTAATCTTAGAATGGAAATAAGTGGTTTAGTTATTACTTTTAATGAAGAGAAGAACATAGGAAAATGCATTGATGCTTTATTAAAAGTTTGTAATGAAGTAATTATTGTAGATTCTTTTAGTAAAGATCGTACAGTAGAAATTGCCAAAGAAAAAGGCGCAATAGTTATTGAGCAGGCTTTTTTGGGCGACGGACCACAACGTACTCATGGTTTGCCATACTGCAAAAATGACTGGATTTTAAATCTTGATGCAGATGAATTTTTAGATAAAGACGCTGAAGAGTTTATTCTGAATAAAAAATATCTTGAAGGAAATTATGATGCATTTAGTTTTCGAGTAAAAAATTTCTTAGCCGATAAATTGATTGATTTTTCGGGATGGTATCCAGATCATAAAGTGCGTTTTTTCAATAAACAAACAGCACATCCTTCTGATTCAAAAGTGCATCAAAAAATAATTACTCAAAACGAGAAAAAAGTTGCGGTGCATATTTTGCATTACGGCTGGGATTCTTTAGATCAGATAATTGCCAAAAAGAATCAATATTCTGGGTGGCATGCGCAGCAATTATTCGATCAAGGAAAAAGAATAAATGCATTTAAGCCAGTTCTAAATGGTGCTGTAGCGTTTATTCGATGCTACTTCTTTAAAAAAGGTATTTTTAATGGTATCGACGGACTTACAATCGCAATGATTCAAAGCTTTTTTTCTTACATAAAATATGCGAAGCTTTTAAAACTTCAAAAAAAGCAATAATTATGGGGCATCAAGATTAAAATTATTAAGAAAGATACACCATAATTATTTTTAACTATAATTTATTGCAGACAATCTCAATGTCTGCTTTTTTTTGTTTATATAAGTCAGGTTTGCAGTTATAATAAATGTATAGAATCTTCTGTAAATCAACTTCATTTATTATCTGATTATATATTGGTTTACTAGTTGGTTTCTTATTTTTTGGTTAAGAAGTAATTTTTTTGTGAATAATAATACTATTAATGTTAGCTTTGCGAAAAAAATCAAAAGTAAATGTCAAAGCTGCCCATTTTAATGTACCATAATGTTGACCAAGATGATGCAAAATCTTTGTATTTATGTATTTCTGTGTCAAAGTTGGAGGAGCAGTTTAAGTTTCTTTGCGATAATAATTACACAACATTTCATTTTAAAGATTTAGACAATTTAAAAGAACTGCCTTCAAAAAGCATTATTATTACTTTTGATGATGTTACCGAATGTCAGCTCTTATATGCTGTGCCTTTGCTTGAAAAATACCAATTAAAAGCTTCTTTTTTTATACCTTTTACTTACGTTGGAAATTTTGATTATTGGATAGAAGGAAGAGAAAAGATAATGAGTGCCGAACAATTAAGAGGATTAGACCGCAATCTTATTGAGTTGGGATATCATTCTTTTGAACATAGAAAATACAGTTCATTATCTAAAGAAGAACTGGAAGCTGATTTTATTAAATCGAATAATTTTATACTTGAAAATCAATTAGATATAAAACCTGTTTTGGCATATCCTTTTGGGAATTATGCTAAGAAAGATACCGAATTTGCTGTTTTTGAAAAAATAATGCGCGATAATGGTATCAAATATGGTTTACGAATAGGGAACAGGGTGAATAAATTTCCTTTTAAGAACAACTATCTGGTAAAAAGAATAGATATAAAAGGAGAAGATAGTTTATTGAAATTTAAATTAAAACTGAAAATAGGAAAGCTTAAGATTTTTTAGGAAATATGGAAATTAGTGGGTTAGTAATTACCTATAATGAAGAAAAGTATATAGGTAAATGTATTGATGCTTTGTTTAGAATTTGTGATGAAGTAATTGTTATAGATTCATTAAGTGTTGATAATACGGTTAAAATTGCAGAAGAAAAAGGAGCTAAAGTTATCTCGCAAGCTTTTTTAGGCGACGGACCTCAGAGAATTCACGGACTGCCTTATTGTAAAAACGACTGGATTTTAAATCTGGATGCTGATGAGATTTTGGCAGAAGATGCAGAGAAATTTATACTATCTAGAAAATATGAAGATCAGCATTTTGATGTTTATGCCTTTAGTCTTTATAACTATTTGGGAAATAAGTTAATAAATTTTTCTGGCTGGTATCCTGATAAAACGTCGCGTTTTTTTAATAAAAAAACAGCATCTCCATCAAAAGACAGTGTTCATCAAAAGGTTTCAGGAAACAACAAAACCCATTTAAAAGTTCATGTTCACCATTATGCATGGGAGGATTTTGATCAGCTTATCAGGAAGAAAAATTTATATTCGACTTGGCATGCACAGCAGCTTTTTGAGCAGAATAAAAAAGTTAATAGTTTTAAACCAATATTAAACGGTTTGGTAGCTTTTGTAAGATGCTACTTTTTTAAAAAAGGCTTTTTGAATGGATTGGATGGTCTTACATTCGCAATGATTCAGAGCTTTTTTTCCTATATGAAATATGCTAAGCTTTTGAAGCTTCAGGAAGCAGCTAAAAAACAGAAATAAGTATAAAAAAAGGAATGAGTTTTTGAAAATCATTCCTTTTTTTTATTTGTAAAACTATAAATTAAACAGCAACATCGTATTCACGAAGTGCATTGTTTAGGGAAGTTTTTAAATCTGTAGAAGGTTTACGAGTACCAATGATTAAGGCACATGGAACTTGAAACTCTCCGGCAGCAAACTTTTTAGTATAACTTCCAGGAATTACTACTGAGCGAGCAGGAACAAAACCTTTCATTTCAACAGGCTCATCACCAGTAACGTCGATAATTTTTGTTGAAGCAGTTAAACACACATTAGCACCAAGAACAGCTTCTTTACCTACGTGAACTCCTTCTACAACAATACAACGAGAACCAATAAAAGCACCGTCTTCAATAATAACCGGAGCAGCTTGTAATGGCTCAAGAACACCGCCAATACCAACACCACCGCTTAAGTGAACGTTTTTACCAATTTGAGCACAGCTTCCAACAGTTGCCCAAGTATCTACCATAGTTCCTTCATCTACATAAGCACCAATATTTACATAACTTGGCATTAAGATTACACCGCTCGAAATGTAAGCTCCGTAACGTGCAACAGCATTTGGTACTACACGAATTCCTTTTTCAGCATAATTTCTTTTTAGTAACATTTTGTCGTGGTATTCAAAAATACCAGACTCCCATGTTTCCATTTTTTGAATTGGGAAATACATTACAACAGCCTTTTTTACCCATTCGTTTACCTGCCATTTGTCACCAACTGGTTCAGCACAACGTAACTTTCCAGCATCAATTAATTCGATAACTTCTCTAATAGCATCAGTTGTTGTAGTTTCTTGTAATAAAGCTCTGTTTTCCCAAGCTTGTTCAATTATAGTCTGTAAAGAATTCATAGTGTTTAATTTTTGGCAAAGATAAGGTATTTGAGTAAATGCAAAAAAGAGAAAGTCTTTTGAAGATGTTATATATTTAACTTTTTGTTTGTATTTTGATAAATAATAAAGAAGCAATAATATAAAAATTGAAATTAAGAGCCGCTAAAAGTTTTTTTAATATCAAAATATGACAAAAATCAGATTTTGCTTTTTTTCTTCTGTCTAATTTCGCGACATAATTCCAGAGCAGTTTTGTAAGGAAATTAAGCGTACAATCCAAAACAAATAATATAAGCAGAAAAATGATGAATCAAGAAAATCAACTTCAAAATCGAATTCCAGTTATAGATAAAGAGGTTACGTGGGACAAGACACAAGTAATTATGAGTAAAACAAATGCGTTTGGTATTATCGAATATGCCAATGAAGTTTTTGTTGATGTTTCTGGTTATGAAGATTACGAATTAATGGGACAGCCGCATAATATCATTCGTCACCCAGATATGCCAAAAGTCATTTTTAAAGTTTTATGGGAAAATCTTAAAGCTGGAAAAAACTTTCATGCAATTGTAAAGAATTTAGCAAGATCTGGGCGTTATTACTGGGTTATTACCGATTTTGAGATTGCAAAAGATGAAAACGGAGTCATTATGAACTATTTTGGAAGAAGACAAGCCGTTCCGCAAGAAGTTATTTCACTGCATATTGAACCATTGTACAAAAAACTGCTGCAAATAGAAGCTGCAAGCGGTGTTGAATACAGCGAGAAATATTTAATTGGATTTCTAGAGGAGAAAAAGAGAACTTATGTAGAGTATATAAAAGAGTTGATATACGAACATGAAAAAACACAGTCTAAGTTTGCGAATTACGAAGAGAAAGAAAAAGAAGACGAGGAGGAAGAGGAAGAAAGAGGCTTTTTTAGAAGACTGTTTAATAGATAGATATATTTTTTTAGTTTTAAATATTTTTGGTGAGGTCCGTTCTGAGTTTTTCAGAACGGATTTTTTATTGGTAAATAATTTTGAGAGGAGGGTTAAAGTTAAAAGGCTTGTAAAAGGTTATATTTGCATTTTTTTTAAGTTTCTTTTTAAATTATCGTTTATAAAATTTAGATAATATGCCTAGAATCCTCTCATTAGATTACGGACAAAAACGTACAGGAATTGCTGTTACTGACGAAATGCAGATTATTGCATCAGGATTAACTACGATTCCAACTCATACTTTAATTGATTTTCTAAAAGATTATTTTGCTAAAGAAAAAGTAGAAGCAGTTTTGATAGGCGAGCCAAAACAAATGAACGGCGAGCCATCTCAAAGCGCATCAATAATTAAAGGTTTTGTGACTCACTTTTCAAATATTTTTCCCGAGATGAAGGTAATTCGTGTTGACGAACGATTTACTTCAAAAATGGCATTCCAGACCATGATCGACAGTGGTTTGAGCAAAAAACAAAGGCAGAATAAAGGTTTAATTGATGAGATTTCGGCAACAATTATGCTTCAGGATTATCTTTCTTCGAAGCGTTTTTAAGTTTATTTCTGATTAATTTCACTTTTTTGGAAAAATTTATAATTTTCTAACTTTTATCATGTAAAAATTAGTTTTTTTTTGCGATTGAAAAAGGTACCTTTGCACTTTAAAAACAAATTACTGTTATGCCTGACAATACAATACGTTCCAATAGTGAAGTAGTGCTTATTGGAGCTGGAATTATGAGTGCAACTCTTGGATTAATTTTAAAAGAGCTGCAACCAGATATTAAAATTGAAATTTATGAAAGATTAGATGTGGCTGCTGCCGAAAGTTCCGATGCTTGGAACAATGCAGGAACCGGACACTCTGCCTTTTGTGAATTAAATTATACCCCAGAAAAGGCTGACGGAAGTATTGATCCAAAAAAAGCAATTAGTATTGCTGAATCTTTTGAAATTTCCCGCCAGTTTTGGTCTTATTTGGTACAACAAAATAAAGTACCTTCTCCAGAAAATTTTATAAAAAGTGTTCCTCATATGAGTTTTGTTTGGGGAGATAAAAATGTAGAATACCTTAAAAAGAGATTTAAAGCACTTCAAAGTAATCCTATTTTTTCTGAAATGACATTCAGTACTGATTTTAATCAGTTAAAAGAATGGATGCCTTTAGTAATGGAAGGCAGAGCGGCTGATGAAAAATTAGCAGCTACTCACATGGAAATTGGTACCGATGTTAATTTTGGTGCGCTGACAAGAAGCATGTTTAATTATCTTGAAAAATTAGACGGTGTTACTTTATACTTTAACCATGAGGTTAAAAAATTAAAACAACGTGAGGATAAATCTTGGAGAATTAAAATCACAGATTTGTCTACTGGTCAAAAGCGAAAAGCATATACTAAATTTGTATTTATTGGAGCTGGTGGAGGTTCATTGCCTTTATTGGAAAAAGCAAATGTTCCAGAAGGAGCAGGTTACGGTGGATTTCCAGTAAGCGGACAATGGTTGAAATGTACAAATCCAGACGTTATTGCAAAACATCAGGCTAAAGTTTATGGAAAAGCAAGCGTGGGAGCACCGCCAATGTCAGTTCCGCATATTGATACACGTGTAATCGATGGTGAAAAAGCATTGTTGTTTGGTCCTTTTGCAGGATTCTCAACACGATTCTTGAAAAATGGTTCGTATTTAGATCTTCCATTATCGATAAAAGCAAACAACTTAATTCCTATGCTTTCTGCAGGGTACCATAATATTCCTTTGACAAAATATTTAATAGAGCAGGTTCGTCAATCTCCAAAAGACAGAATGAAAGCCCTTCGTGAATATTTGCCAAGCGCTCGTTCTAAAGATTGGAAATTAGAAAAAGCAGGGCAACGTGTTCAGGTTATTAAAAAAGGCGAAGATGGAGGAGGAGTTCTAGAGTTTGGTACAGAAGTGATCAGCACGCACGACGGAAGCTTAGCTGTTCTATTAGGAGCTTCTCCTGGAGCATCTACTGCAGTTGCCATTATGATTGATTTGATTGGAAGATGCTTTACAAATCAAATTAAAACGCCAGAATGGGAAGCAAAAATGAAAGAAATGATTCCTTCTTATGGAAAAACGCTTAATGACAAACCAGAACTTTTAGCAGAACTTAGAAAAGAAACTGCCGAAGTTTTGAAATTGAATAATTAAGGTCAAATTTTATATAAAAAACAACAAATCCAGATGAATTAATCTGGATTTGTTGTTTTTAGTTCCTTTGTAATTTTCAGGATTTTTTCTGCAAGATTGCTCATCCATATTAATTGCTCAATAACCATTTGGGCTTCCTGCATTTTTGCTTGACGCGTTTCCTTGTCTAGTTCATCATCAGCAGCAAGACGAGAAAAGTTTTTACGTTTAAGCTCTTCAAACTGCAGTGTAACATCTTCTTTGTCAAAAAAAGTATCCGTAATTACAGCTTCATTTCTTAAAATTGAAATAGAATGTTCTAAGTTTGAAAGAATAGTTTTTATGATGTAATTGAAAGATTCTGAAGCCGATGTTGTTTGATGTGATTGTATGTACGTAGATAAAGAGGCTAAAGCCGATAAAAAAGAATGATTTAAAACCACTAGTTTGTTTACCAAAGGCATTGTTTTTTGCTTCGATTTTGGCTCTTGCATCATCCTTTGAAAAGAAGTCATTAAATTACCAGTCTCAACAAATGCATTCTTTCTCGCTAATTTATAAGAAGTCGGAACTTCACCTTTTTTATTATAGAAATCAGCAATTTCTTTAAGATAATTTCTATTTGCTCTAATCGAATTCTCAATATGAATAGGTGTATTTAAAAATTCCCAAGCCGGCCATAAAAATTGATTAGCTATAAAGGCCAAAGTGGCACCAGCAAGCGAATCAAGTATTCTAAATTGAATTACTTCAACAACATTTGGTGTCAAAATTCCGTAAATAAACACAACATACATCGTTACAAATGTGGCGCTTACTTTATAGTTAATTTGAGTAAACGAAATTCCGAGAAGCATACAAACAATCGAAAAAATACTCAAAACAACATGATTTTGAATAAGCGATACGATTCCAAATGCTAAAAGTCCTCCTAAAATAGTTCCGAAAATTCTATTATAAGATCGTTCTTTAGTTAAACCATATCCGGGGCGCATAATTACAACTATAGTTAGCAGAATCCAGTAATTATTTTGAAGATGTAATAATTGACCAAGGATAAAACCACACAAAATAGTTACCGTTAAGCGAATAGAGTGTCTGAATATTGACGACGAATAACTTAAGTTTTCAATTAAAGTTCGCAGCGGATAATATTGCGGCGTTAAGAATTTTTCTAATTCTTTGTCTTTATCTTTTAATTTATAAGACTGCATTGCCAGCGATAAAGCACGTTGAATAGTTTTAATTTTTCCAACCTGATTTTTGGCATATTTCAGCATATTAGTAAGCATTAATACGCCTTCTGCCGCTTCTTCTTTACCTAAGCTCTTTTCATAATCAAAAATCGCAAACTCAAGAGCATCAAGTTCATTTTTTAAATCATTTTTGTCAACATAAACAGCAATATGCTGTACGTTTTTAGAAAGCTTCTTTAAAGTTGATGCCAGCTTATACGCTACATTTTGATAAGTGCGTAAAACTTCAGGATGTTTATTGAACTTTTCATGAATCTTATTATGGTCAAAAGAAGTATACAAAGCAAGCTCTTGAATTTCTACTAAGGTTATAAAAACCAGCAGCATTTTTCGATTTTGGCTTGTTGTTCCTGACGCATTTTGATTTCCAATCAGCATTTTTCGTAAATCCTCATGAATCAAATTAAGATCAACCTGTATCGCCAGCTGTTTTTCGATTATCTTTTCACGATTTGCTTCGGGATTCCATAAATCACCTCTAAGTTTTAAGTATTTAGAGGTTAGCTTTATGCCTTCTGCAATTTGCAGTTCGATATATTTATAAGGTTGTACAAAGTGAAAAACTAGTGAAACAATTAAGTATAAAATTCCCCCGACAAAAATAAAACCAGAGTATTGAAAAGCTTCCCAGCCCTCATGTAAATGACCAAAGGATAATGAAATCGATAATAAAGCAGAAAACGAAACTAATGTTGCTCTCTGACCGTATACTGAAATCATGGAGCATATAAACAATAAAAATCCTAAAAAGGGATAAAACAAATAAGGATGCGGATAAGCAAGATTTACTAATAAATTAACGCCCGAAACAATAAAGGAAGCAACAATAAGACCTTTTATTTTATGGCTTAAAGAACTCGGAATATCACTGGGATACGTATAAAATGCACCTAATGCAATTGTGAAACCTATTTCGAAATGTCCTAAAAAATTTAAAATTAAAACGGGTACAACTGAGGCGATGGTTACTTTTGACGCATTTAAAAAAGAAGTACTATTTGTGAATTTCGAGATACGTTCAAACATAAAGTGAGGTTTACTAGCAAAGGTAAGAATTGTACGAACTATTTTGGCATAATTATAGCTGAGTTTTTAGAAGCATGCAAAATATATCATAAATATAGGTTTAAAATTATTCATTGACTATTTTTTACTATTTTTGCCAGCTGAAATATAAGAACCCAATATAGGGTTTTTGTTAGATAAAACATTAAACAAAAACAAATGATTTTACCAATTGTAGGATATGGCGACCCAGTTTTAAGAAAAGTGGGAACAGCAATTACGCCAGATTATCCAAACTTAAAAGAGACATTAGCAAACATGTATGAAACCATGTATAATGCATATGGAGTTGGGCTTGCTGCACCGCAAGTTGGCCTGCCAATTCGTGTGTTTGTTATTGATACAACTCCTTTTAGTGACGATGAGGATTTATCATCAAATGAGCAGAAAGATTTGAAAGGTTTTAAAAAGACTTTTATCAATGCAAAAATCATTAAAGAAGAAGGTGAAGAATGGAGTTTTAATGAAGGATGTTTAAGTATTCCGGATGTTCGCGAGGACGTTTATAGAAAACCAACCGTTACAATCGAATATTGTGAAGAGGATTTTGTAATGAAAACAGAAGTTTTTGATGGTTTAATCGCCAGAGTTATTCAGCATGAATACGATCATATCGAAGGGGTTTTATTTACAGATAAAATATCATCTTTGAAAAAACGTTTGATTCAGAAAAAATTGAAAAACATCACTGAAGGTAAAACATTTCAAGAATATAGAATGAAATTTGCTGCTGCTAAAAAAGGAAGATAAATGTTCTGAATAATTTAGAACATAAAAAAATATAATAAAATTCTTAATACTAATTTTAATAAACATGAATTTAGACAAAATTTTAGCCATTTCTGGGAAACCAGGTTTATATGTATTGAAAGTACAGACTCGTACAGGTTTTGTGGCAGAATCATTATTAGACGGAAAAAAAATTACTGTAAACTTAAAAAGTAATGTAAGTTTATTATCAGAAATTTCAATTTATACATACGAAGGAGAAAAACCATTGACTGAAGTAATGCAAAAAATTGCTGCTAAAGAAAACAAAGGTCAAGCTATTTCGCACAAAGAAGATAACGCAACATTAAGCGCTTATTTTAAAGAAATTTTGCCAGAATATGATGAAGAAAGAGTTTATCCTTCTGATATTAAAAAAGTATTAAACTGGTACAATACACTTCAAGCTAAAGGTTTGGTTACTGATTTAGCACCAGCTGCTGCAGAAGCTCCAGAAGAAACTCCAGCAGTGGAAGAGAAAGTAAAAAAAGCTCCAGCTGCTAAAAAAGCAAAAGCTCAGAAAGAAGAATAATAGTTTTTCTGAATTTAAATATATTAATCCTGTTGAGATGTTTTCTTGACAGGATTTTTTACTTTTACAATCACTTGCCTGGAAACATAAAAACAAGAAAAAATGAGCAAAGAACTTCAATTAAAAGCTTTTGAAAGATTATTAATTATAATGGATGAACTTCGTGAGCAATGTCCGTGGGATAAAAAACAGACATTGCAAACGCTGAGACATTTAACGATTGAAGAAACTTACGAATTGGGTGATGCTATTTTAGATAATGATTTGAATGAAGTAAAAAAAGAACTGGGTGATTTATTGCTTCACATTGTTTTTTATGCAAAAATAGGTTCAGAAACAAATGATTTTGATATTGCTGATGTGTGCAATGAAATTTGTGATAAATTAATTCATCGCCATCCTCATATATACAGCGACACAGTTGTGAAAGATGAAGAAGAAGTAAAACAAAATTGGGAAAAGCTTAAATTGAAAGAAGGTAAAAAATCAGTTTTGGAAGGCGTGCCAAGAAGTCTTCCTGCGTTAGTAAAAGCAAGCCGTATTCAAGATAAAGTAAAAGGTGTTGGCTTCGATTGGGAAGAACCACATCAAGTTTGGGATAAAGTTCAAGAAGAATTAGAAGAACTTCAAGTAGAAGTTAAATCAGGTGATCAAGATAAAATCGAAGCCGAATTTGGAGATGTCCTATTCTCAATGATAAATTATGCCCGTTTTTTAAATGTTAATCCAGAAGATGCTTTAGAGCGCACTAATAAAAAATTCATCAAACGCTTTCAATATTTAGAAAGTAAAGCAAGTGAATTAGGGAAACCTTTAATGGATATGACTTTAGCAGAAATGGATGTTTTTTGGAATGAAGCAAAAAAACAATAAATTATTCAGCCATTTTCTTTAAGGCTTTAATATTTTTAAGCATAATTTTTTTCCCAACTAATTCAATTAAGTCCAGTTTATTAAAGTCAGATAATAAACGGATACAGCTTTCAGTTGCCGTACCAATTATTCCTGCCAGTTCCTCTCTTGTAAGTTGTACTTTTAAGGTTTTGTCTGTATTTTCGCCAAAACCTTCATGCAACTGTAATAAAGTTTCTGCTAAACGCTGTTTTACTGTTTTTTGAACTAAAGCAATTTTATCATTTTCAGATTCTTTTAAATCTTCGCAGACAGACTGCATTAAATTCAAAGAGAATTGATTGTTTGTATTAAAGAAATGTATGATTTCGTTTTTAGGAATAAAACAAACCTCCATATCTGCAACCGCTTTTGCGGTTAAGTTTGCAGGTTCGTTGCTGATCATTGAGCGTTGTCCTAATAATTCACCAGATTTTACCAGTTTTACAATCTGATCTTTTCCGTTAGCGCTTAATTTAGAAAGTTTTCCAACACCATCTTTGACACAAAATACACCATTGGTAACTTCGCCTTCTTCAAAAATAGCTTCGCCTTTTTTAATTGTATAGGTAGTTTTGCTGCTAGCCAATTTTACAACTTCATCTTTACTGAGGGCTTTTAGAGAAGAAAGCTGTCTTACGATACATTGATCACATTTACTCATGGCAAAAAAATTTAGTGCAAAATTAACCAATATTGACGTTTAATACTAGTAATATCGTTTAAAATATCTATAAAAAAGAGGATGACGCAATTTGGCAGTTTTATTTTCATTAAATTAGAATTCTATTTCATTTTAATATGATAATTGTCATAGTAAAAAGAGGGACTTATTTTGAATATTTGTTGCATTAAAAAAAACAAATTATGATTGAGCAGAGTTGTTTTCATTGCGGATTAACTATTCCTAAAAATGAAGAAATCAATTTTGATGAAAAAAAGTTTTGTTGCACCGGTTGTAAAACGGTTTACGAAATTTTCAGTTTTCATGATTTGACCTGTTATTACGATTTTCAAAAATCACCGGGAGCCACACCGCAAGATATTCAGGGAAAATATGATTTTTTAGATAATGAAGCAATCCTTTCAAAAGTTTTAGAATTTCAGGAAGGAAATACCGCTATAGTTTCATTAAGTATTCCGCACATTCATTGCAGTTCATGTATCTGGATTCTAGAAAACCTTAACCGTCTTGAAAAGGGAATAAGTACTTCTCAGGTTAATTTTCCTGAGAAAAAAGTTCGAATTACTTTCAATTCAGACGTAGTTTCACTAAAATCAATAGCTTATTTATTAAGCTCAATTGGTTATGAACCTTATATAAGTTTAGAAAATTACGAAACAGGAAAAAACAATGTTGACAGAAGTTTGACATACAAACTGGGTGTTGCCTTTTTTTGTTTCGGAAATATTATGCTTCTTTCGTTTCCTGAGTATTTTGAAATAAAAGAGTTTTGGCTGGATAATTATAAACCCTTTTTTAGGATTTTGATTTTTGTTTTGGCATTGCCAAGTTTCTTATATTCTGCAAGTGGTTATTACGTTTCAGCTTATAAAAGTATAAAATCAAAAATGCTTAATATAGATATTCCAATTGCTTTAGGAATCATCGTAATGTTTATTCGCAGTACTTTTGATATGGTGATGAATTATGGTCCTGGCTTTTTTGATAGTCTAACAGGGTTAGTATTCTTTATGCTGCTTGGAAAAATGTTTCAAATTAAGACGTATAGCTTTTTAAGTTTTGAACGTGATTTTAAATCTTATTTTCCTATTGCAGTTACTCGTATAAATTCCGATTTATCAGAAGAAAGCGTTCCTATTTATGATGTTTTAAAAGGAAATCGTTTGTTGATACGAAATCAAGAATTAATTCCTGTTGATGGAATTTTAATAAGCGAAAAGGCTGAGATTGACTATAGTTTTGTGACTGGAGAAGCAGATCCTATTATTAAGAAGTCTGGAGATAAAGTATTTGCCGGCGGAAAACAGATTGGAAAAGTTATTGAAATGGAAGTACTGCAATCTGTTTCGCAAAGTTATTTAACGCAATTATGGAGTAATGAGATATTTCAGAAAAAAGTACTTCAAAAGCATAAAACGATTACCGATGCCATAAGCCGTTATTTTACTCCTATTTTATTATTGATAGCCTTTGCAGGTTTCGGGTATTGGATTTTTATCGATGCAACTACAGCATTTAATGTTTTTACAGCGGTTTTAATTGTTGCTTGTCCTTGTGCGCTTGCTTTAACGGCACCATTTACTTTTGGTAATATACTGCGTATAATGGGGAAACAAAAAATGTACTTAAAAAATGCATTGGTTATTGAGCAGTTAGCAAAAGTTGACACTATAGTTTTTGATAAAACAGGAACTATTACCACCAATAAAAAGTCAAATATTTTGTATGAAGGAAAAGAAATTTCGAAAGAAAATTATATCCTGATAAAAAATGTTCTTCGCGGTTCAAACCATCCGTTAAGCCGTATGCTGTATGATTTTTTACCTGATCAGGATCGAGTTAAAATTGATGAATTTACGGAGATAACAGGAAAGGGAATTTTGGCTGTAGTTAATAATCGAACAATAAAAATCGGGTCAGCTTCTTTTGTGGGAAATCCAGGTTTAAATACATCAGAAATCGAACGAACCGCACTGCATATTAAGATTGATGATTTATATTACGGACAGTTTGTGTTTCAAAATAAGTATAGGGAAGGTTTGGAAAAACTTTTTGGAACATTAAGCAGAGATTATAATATTAAAGTCCTTTCAGGAGATAATGATGGAGAGAGAGCTAATCTCGAAGCTATATTGCCTAAAAACACAGAATTGGTTTTTAATCAAAAACCCGAACAAAAGCTTGATTTTATTAAAAAACTGCAAGATTCAGGAAAGAACGTTATGATGGTTGGCGATGGACTGAATGATGCTGGAGCATTAGCACAAAGTAATGTAGGAGTGTCAGTTTCTGAAAATGTCAATGTTTTTTCTCCAGCTTGTGATGCTATTTTGGATGCAGGAGAGTTTTATCGATTAGATTATTTTTTAAAACTGTCGCATAAATCGATATTAATAATCAAAATGAGTTTTGGATTGTCATTGTTGTACAACGTAGTCGGACTCTCGTTTGCTGTAACAGGAAATTTACTACCTTTAGTAGCGGCTATTATTATGCCATTGAGTACAATTACAATTGTCAGCTTTGTAACGATCATGTCTAACTATTTCAGCAAGAGTAGTTTAGAATGATTTTAAATAATTCAAAGAGTAAATTTTATAAATTTAACATTATTCTTTGATTATGATAATTATCATATTTTACACGCAGGTAACCTATTAATTTTGTTAACATAAATTTACGGTATGAGTGTTATTTATCTATTAATTTCAGTGAGTATTTTCGTAGCAATATGCTTCTTTATTGCTTTCATCGCAGCGGTCAAATCAGGGCAGTACGATGACGATTATACGCCTTCGGTCAGAATACTTTTTGACGACGAAACCAAAATTACTTCCCAAAATAATAATTCACCAATAGAAGAAAAACAAGTATAATTATGGAAATGGAACAGTTTTATTACGACAACAAAATTGTAAAAAAATTCATTTACGCCACCATCCTTTTTGGAGTAGTGGGTATGTTAGTGGGGCTGACCTTAGCGGTCATGTACCTTTTTCCCAATTTGACAGATGGGATATCGTGGTTAAGTTATGGTCGTTTGAGACCGTTGCACACCAATGCGGTTATTTTTGCATTTGTTGGAAATGCCTTTTTTGCCGGAATGTATTATTCCATGCAGAGATTGCTTAAAGCCAGAATGTTTAGTGACTTTTTAAGTAATTTGCATTTTTGGGGCTGGCAGTTAATTATCGTAGCCGCTGCAATTACATTGCCATTAGGGTATACTTCTTCAAAAGAGTATGCTGAGCTTGAATGGCCTATAGATATTGCCATAGCGCTTATTTGGGTAGTAATGGGGATCAATATGATAGGTACAATGCTGCGACGCAGGGAACGTCACTTATATGTAGCTATTTGGTTCTATCTTGCTACGTTTGTAACTGTTGCAGTTCTTCATATTTTTAATAATATTGAAATTCCAGTTTCAGCATTAAAAAGTTATTCCGTTTATGCTGGTGTACAAGATGCTTTAGTACAATGGTGGTATGGTCATAATGCGGTTGCATTTTTCTTGACGACTCCATTTTTAGGATTAATGTATTATTTCGTGCCTAAAGTAGCAAATCGTCCAGTATACTCTTATAGATTATCAATTATTCACTTTTGGTCTTTAATCTTTATTTATATCTGGGCAGGACCTCACCACTTGTTATACTCAGCATTACCTAACTGGGCTCAAAATTTAGGAGTTGCATTTTCAGTAATGTTAATTGCTCCATCATGGGGAGGTATGATCAACGGATTATTAACATTGAGAGGTGCTTGGGACAAAGTTCGTGAAGAACCAGTTTTAAAATTCTTTGTAGTAGCTATTACAGGTTATGGTATGGCGACTTTTGAAGGGCCGATGTTATCTCTTAAAAATGTGAATGCTATTGCGCATTATACGGACTGGATCGTTGCTCACGTACACGTTGGTGCATTAGCTTGGAACGGATTTATGTCTTTTGGTATCATTTATTGGTTGATTCCTCGAATGACAAAATCAGATTTATTTTCTAAGAAATTAGCAAACTTCCATTTTTGGATAGGTACATTAGGTATTATAGTATATACAATTCCATTATACGTAGCAGGTTTTCAACAAGCTTCAATGTGGAAACAATTTAATCCAGATGGTACATTAACGTATGGAAACTTTCTTGAAACAGTAACTGCAATTATGCCAATGTATTGGATGAGAGCAATTGGAGGAAGTTTATACCTAATAGGTATGTTGACTTTGGTTTACAATATCATTATGACTGTAAAAGCTGGTCAGACAATTGAAGATGAATTGGCTCAAGCTCCAGCACTGCAAAAAATCAGCAGTGGAAGACTTAATGGAGAGAAATTCCATTCTTGGTTAGAAAGAAAACCAATTCAGTTAACGATTTTGGCTACAATAGCAATTTTAATTGGAGGTATTATTCAAATTGTACCAACCATTATGGTAAAATCCAATATACCAACAATTTCAAGTGTAAAACCTTATACACCATTAGAACTTGAAGGACGTGATTTGTATATCAGAGAAGGTTGTGTAGGTTGTCACTCACAATCAGTTCGACCATTTAGAAGTGAAGTTGAGCGTTATGGAGTACAATCAAAAGCAGGAGAGTTTGTTTATGATCATCCATTCTTATGGGGATCAAAACGTACAGGTCCAGATTTATTAAGAGTTGGTGGTAAGTATAATGATAACTGGCACTTTAATCATATGTGGAATCCGCAAAGTACATCTGCAGGATCGATAATGCCAGGTTATAAATGGTTGTTTGACAATGAGCCAATGGACATTTCATTAACTCAGAAGAAAATGAAAGCAATGATTTCGCTTGGTGTACCTTATACTGAAGAAGAAGTTGCAAATGCGCAAAGAACTTTAAGAGAACAGGCAGTTAAAATTGAAAAAAGTTTAGAAAGCGATCCTGATTTTGTAAAAAGTTATGAAGACAGCAGGAAAAAAGCAGAAGCTAAAGGTGAGAAATTTATTCCGATGAATGAAAGAGAAATCGTTGCTTTGATTGCTTACATTCAAAGACTTGGTACTGATATTAAAGTAAAAGAAACTTCTAAATAACAGCATTATGTTTGAACAAATAAAACACAATATGGAAACGATATCGGGTATAGAAATTTACCCGATTCTTTCTCTCTTGATTTTCTTTTTCTTTTTCGTAGGATTAGGCTTTTGGGTATTCTCTTATAAAAAAGATAAAATTCAAGAAATGAGCCAAATACCTTTAGAGGATAATTTAATTTCAAAAGATAGATAAAATGAAAAAGTTTTTCCCAGTATATGTTAGAGTACCGTTGATTTTTTTCATCGTTTTTGCTTTGATGGAGTATTTTATAGATTCAGGTGATAAACCGGCATTTATTAAATACCCAATGGTATCTGTCTTTTTGTTTGTATTTCTATTTATTTTGATTGCAATCGAAATTACGCTTAGTGCAGTAAATCGAATTATGTATCAATTAATGTCTCCTGAAGAAAAAGCAAAAGCGGAGTATGAAAACAGTTTGAGTCTTAAGGAGAGTACTTGGTACAAAGACTTAATGCATAAACTTACTAAGACAGTACCAATGTCTAAAGAAGCAGATTTATTACTAGATCATGATTATGACGGCATTAAAGAGCTTGATAATAATTTACCGCCATGGTGGGTTTATTTATTCTACATCTGTATCATTTTTGGAGTACTTTATGTAGTTCGTTATGATGTTTTAGGAGCTGATGATCAGGAAATGGAGCTTAAAAAAGAAATGGCTCAGGCAAAAATTGATGTAGAAGAGTATATGAAAACTGCTCCAGATTTGATGGATGAAAAAACAGTTGTTTTACTTACTGATGCACCAAGTTTAGATGCCGGAAAGGAAATATTTACAACAAACTGTGCAGCTTGTCATAGAGCAGATGGAGGAGGACAAATTGGTCCAAACTTAACAGATAATCATTGGATTTTAGGAGGAGGAATAAAAGAGATATTCCACACCATTACAAACGGAGGTCGTGACGGTAAAGGAATGATCGCTTGGAAAGGAACTCTTAAACCAAAAGAAATTCAAAAGGTTGCCAGCTACATTTTGTCATTGCAAGGAAGTAATCCAAAAGACCCAAAAGAAGCCGAAGGTGAAGTATGGGCAGGAGAAGGTGCTCCTCAAGCAGATACTGCAGCAAATACACCAAAAGATACCACAGAAGTTAAAAAATAATTTAGAATATCATGTCAAATTTACCAGACGAAGCTTTTAGAGATACCATTGGAACTATAGATGAAGGCGGTAACAGGAAATTTATATTCCCTAAGAAACCGTCTGGTAAATTTTATAATTACAGAAAAATAGTCAGTTATGTTTTACTGACTATTTTAATTGTTAACCCGTTTATTAAAGTAAACGGAAACCAATTTATGATGTTCAATATACTTGAACGTCGTTTTAATATTTTCGGATTTCCTTTTTGGCCCCAGGACTTCTACCTTTTCGTTATTTCAATACTTGTCGGTGTTGTATTCATTATATTATTTACGGTTGTTTTTGGAAGAATCTTTTGTGGATGGATTTGCCCTCAAACCATTTTTTTAGAAATGGTATTTCGCCGAATCGAGTATTGGATTGACGGAGATCGTGGAGCACAGTCTCGTTTAGCAAGGCAAGAGTGGAATGCAGAAAAAATTAGAAAAAGAGTTGTTAAATGGACCATTTTCTTTTTAATCTCTTTTGGTATAGCAAATGTATTTCTCGCTTATTTAGTTGGCTCCGACGCTTTATTTTTAATGGTTGAGCAAGGACCTGTTAAACAGGCAAGTAATTTTATAGCACTTCTTATTTTTACTGGAGTTTTTTATTTCGTTTTTGTATGGTTTCGTGAACAGGTTTGTATTATTGCCTGTCCTTACGGAAGATTACAAGGTGTTTTATTAGATAATAAATCAATAAATGTTGCGTATGATTTCGTACGAGGCGAAAAAGAGAATGGAAGAGCCAAGTTTAATAAAAAAGAAGATAGAGCACTAACAGGAAAAGGTGATTGCATTGATTGTCTTCAATGTGTTCATGTATGCCCAATGGGTATTGATATTAGGAACGGAACACAGCTTGAATGCACAAACTGTACAGCTTGTATAGACGAGTGTGATCATATTATGGAAAGCGTAGGATTGCCTAAAGGACTTATTCGTTACGCTTCTGAAGATGAGATTGCTAAAAAAGAGCCTTTTAAGTTCACAGCAAGAATGAAAGGTTATACCGCTGTACTGTTTATTTTATTGAGTATTTTTGTTGGAATGCTGTTTTTAAGAACAAATGTTCAAGCAGTTGTTTTACGTTTACCTGGACAGCTTTTTCAGCATAAAGGAGATAAAATCAGTAATGTTTATACCTACAAGATTGTTAACAAAACAATGAAAGATTACAATGATATTCATTTTGAGTTAATCGATCAAAAAGGAGAAATTAGAAACGTAGGAAAACAACATTTTAAAGTTCCAAAAGAAGGAATTTCGCAAGGAACATTATTTATTGAAATAAATGAAGTATTGTTAGAAAGTGACAAAACCAAAGTAAAAATTGGTGTCTATAATGGTAACGAATTGCTTGAAACAACAAATACAAATTTCTTAGGACCAAGAAGTTTTAATTAAATAAACACAAGTATCATGAAAATTAATTGGGGAACTGGAATTGTCATTGCATTTGCATTGTTTATGACATTTATATTATACTTTGTTTTCGAAGTACAATCAAATAGCAAATATGATAATGACTTGGTTGTAGAAGAGTATTACAAGCATGATACTCATTTTCAGGAAGAAATGGCAAGAATTCAAAATGCGCATGATTTGCAGCATAAGCCGTCTATTAAATATAGTGAAGATGGTGTGCAGGTTACTTTTCCAGCAGACTTTGAAGGAAGTAAAGTAAAAGGGAATGTTTTATTATATAGACCTTCAAATAAGAAATTTGATTTTGATACTCAGATTGCTTTAACAAATTCTTCATTGTTAATTCCGCAGAAAAAATTAATAAAAGGGCGTTGGGATGTTAATATGGAGTGGCAGTATAAAGGGAAAAAATACCTGACAAAAGAAGTTATCTACGTAAATTAATCATAAAATGTTATTTTCTGCTCTAATATTTGGTCTTATAAGCAGTCTGCATTGTGTTGGAATGTGCGGACCTATAGCTATGATGCTTCCAGTAGATCATAACAATGAAACTAAAAAGGCAGCGCAGATTATTACTTATCACTTAGGACGATTATCTGCTTACGCCATAATCGGACTGGTTTTTGGACTGTTAGGGAGAGGCTTTTTTCTTGCCGGAATGCAGCAAAATATGTCGATTTTTATTGGTGTTGCAATGATTTTAATCGTTCTAATTCCAGAAAAAGTATTTGCTAAATACAATTTCTCAAAACCAGTATATAAAATTATTTCAAATATAAAATCTAGTCTGGGAAGTCAGTTTAAAAAGAAAAGTTACAAGTCTCTTTTTACTATTGGTTTATTAAATGGCTTTTTACCATGCGGAATGGTTTATGTTGCCTTGTTTGGTGCAATTGCCATGCAGAGCGCAGGACTTGGTGTGTTGTATATGCTGTTGTATGGATTAGGAACTATTCCTTTAATGACAGTTGTAGTTTATATTAATTCATTACTAAAATTACCTTTTAGAAACAAAATTCAAAAAGCAATTCCTTATGTTGCAGTAATAATTGGAGCGTTGTTTATTTTGAGAGGTTTAGGGTTAGGAATTCCTTATTTATCTCCGTCTAATATGAATTTGTTTGTTCAAGCAACTCCAAATTGTCATTAAACCTTTCTATTTCAAATTCTCTTTAAATTTTGATGTTTTTAAACTGTCATTGAGAATAAATTAGTCTCAGGAGATTTTCTTTTTAAATGCAAATCAAAAGCCATACAAATATTACGAACAAATGGTCTTCCTGCTTCAGTAATTTTTAGTTTATTTTCCTCAATTACAATTAACTTGTCTTTCTCAATTTCTTCAAGATCTAATAATACAGATGGTAATTCTTTAAAATATAAAGATTCGCTGCTCCAAGAAGTTTCAAGATCGCAAGTAAGGTTTAAGATGTGTTTTCTAATAATTAAATCTTCATCATTTAAAATATGTCCTTTTACGATTGGCAGTTGATCTTCTCTTAAAATTCGGTAATATTCTTCAAGACTTTTTGTGTTTTGAGCAAAACTATACCAGCTGTCGCTGATAGATGAAACACCTAAGCCTATCATAAGCTGCGTTTTAGATGCACTGTATCCCATAAAGTTTCGATGCATTTTTTTATTATGCGCGGCGTCAAATAAACTGTCAGAAGACAAAGCAAAATGATCCATACCAATTTCATGATAACCATTGGCAGAAAGCAATTGTTTTCCAGTTTCGTATAGTTGTCTTTTCTCTGCATCTTTAGGCAGGTTTTCTTCATTAAAGCCGCGTTGTCCGTTTCCTTTTATCCAAGGCACATGAGCATAGCTGTAAAACGCTAAACGGTCTGGTTTTAATGAATTTGTTTTTTCAACCGTATCAATAACGTCTTCAACGGTTTGAAATGGCAGACCAAAGATAATATCGTGTCCTATAGATTTATAACCAATTTCTTTTGCCCAAAAAGTTACTTTTGCGACATTATGAAAAGGTTGTATACGATGTATTGCTTTTTGTACTTTTTCGGCATAATCCTGAACACCAAAACTAACTCGGCGGAAGCCTAGATCATATAGTTTTTTTAACTGTTCGTAGGTAGTATTATTAGGATGTCCTTCAAAGCTAAATTCATAATTATCAGTTTTGTCGGCTAATTTAAAAATACCATTAATTAAATGTTCTAAATTTTCGGTAGAAAAAAAGGTTGGAGTACCGCCGCCTAGATGAATTTCTTTAATGAAAGGTTTTTCAGGAAGCAACTCACAGTATAATCTCCATTCTTTTAAAATTGCACTTATGTATATCTCCTCTACAGAATGATTTTTTGTAATTCTTTTATTGCAGCCGCAAAAAGTACACATGCTTTCGCAGAATGGCAGATGCAGGTATAAACTAATTCCGTTTTGTGAATTACTCTCTGAGAAGGATTTTTGAAAAGAAGACTTCCATTGTTCTACAGTAAAGGCAGATTCGTTCCAATAAGGAACAGTTGGGTAACTTGTATATCTTGGGCCTGGTACATTGTACTTCTGGGTTAGTGAAATTTTCATAAGACAAATTTATTTTCCCCCAAAGTTAGTTATTGATAAGAAGATGTAAAATGACAAATGTCATGTATCGATCAAAAAAAAAGAGGCTCATAATGAACCTCCCTTTACTGAATTAAATAACTAACATTAAATAGAATCCTGAATGATTTTAAGCCATTTTTTTGCAAACATATGATCTTGGTATACGCTAATCTGTTTGATGCGGTCATCGTCAAAATCATAGAATGGAATTGTAATTTTTTTAGAAGTTTCTTTATCCTGAAATTCAAAATCAATTTTAACAATGGTTTCTGAATTGCCTTCGGTGGTTAAAACTAACTTGCATGATGATACACTTTTTAAGTCAACATAAATCGATTCCTGTTGATTAGGATTGAAGTTCATTAAAATAAACTTTCGGTTTTTTTGATCTATTGTAAGTGTTTTATTGTTTTGTGATTCCGTTAAATCAAAATCTTCGGGATGAGTTGGATTGAACTTCTTTTTTATGTCTAGAATTTTTGATTTGTTCGCTGCGCTCGATCGTGCAGAAAAATATACTGGTACGGCAACTATGATCGCAATCACAATGCCTATTATTGTAATACTTGTGTCCATTTCTTTTTAAATTTGATAAATACATGAAATTATAAACAGTTTTCCTGAAAGAAAACGGTTTACTAGTGTGAGAAGAAAATAATCTTCCTTAAAGTTTCATAGTTATACTACCAAAAAAAGTGGAAAGGGTAGAGCATTATTAAGATTTTCTTGCTCTGAGTAGAAAATTGATTGACAAAGTTTGAAGATGGCTTTTCAATTCTATAGTTTGGAATAGCCAGTAGTAAAGAATCAAACCACTTTATTACACCAGAATTGGTGTGTTTAATATTTGCGGCTAATTGATAACCTGCCTGCGGTTGAATAAATGCAGATGAATCTGGTGTTTCTTTACCGAAATTGGTATCCGTTTTTTGAGTTTCGATTTTTTGTACCACAGAGCCTTCTGCTTGAGCAGCAAAAACTCCAATAATTAAGAGTGATATAAAAAATACAATTTTACGAATCCAATTCATGCGGGCGAAATTAGTTCATAAAATACAATAAAAGAAATTTAGAGTGCTAATTACTTCTTAAAAAATGGTTTATTAAATTATCCTCAATTTATTTTGATTAAATTGAGGATAATAAAACATTATTGCTGCATTTTAAAATAATAGTCAGCAGAGTGTTTTCCACCGCCATAAAACAAGAAAAATATGCAGAGTAACAATACAATGATTGCTAAAGCTAAGCTTTCAGAATGCATGTGTCCCATGAAATTGATAAGAACAGCTCCAAATAGTATTGGCAATTGAGCGGCGATTGCCCAGCGGGTAAGCAGCCCAAAAAAGATCATTATGCCTCCAATCATGTGAGCCGGCGCGATATAATGCAGAAGAAACATTCCGCCTCCGAATCGATCTATTGGAGAAATCAAATCATGCAAATATTGAACGTTGGTTACAAAAGAAACCCCTTTCATAAATAAGAAAACCCCCAATATTATGCGTACTAAATCTACTGGTAAATAAGTATGCGAATTTGCCCACTTATTCAAGCTTTTTACATTTTCCATGATACAACGAGATTAAAAATTATATACTAAGTTACTAATTTTTAGTGATATATTTAATTTAAGTATCTGGAAATAAGTTTTTTGATATTATTTTAACAAGTTTAAAAAGAGGTGCGCAATTTAAACCTGAATTACTCCTAAATTAAATGGTTTTTGAATCGGTGCATGATTTGCCGCTTCAATTCCCATAGAAACCCATTTACGTGTATCCAACGGATCAATTATAGCATCTGTCCATAATCTAGACGCAGCATAATAAGGAGAAGTCTGTTCGTCGTAACGTGCTTTTATTTTGTTAAAAAGTTCAGTTTCTTTTTCTTCGTCGATAATTTCTCCTTTTGCTTTAAGTGAAGAAGCTTCAATTTGTGCCAAAACTTTTGCTGCTTGAGTCCCGCCCATAACAGCAAGCTCAGCGCTCGGCCATGCAAAAATTAATCTTGGGTCATAAGCTTTACCGCACATGGCATAGTTTCCTGCTCCATAAGAGTTTCCTACAATTACAGTGAACTTTGGGACAACCGAATTACTTACGGCATTGACCATTTTGGCACCATCTTTAATAATTCCGCTATGTTCAGATTTTGATCCAACCATAAAACCAGTAACATCTTGCAGAAATACTAAAGGAATTTTCTTTTGATTACAATTAGCAATAAATCGGGTTGCTTTGTCGGCACTGTCAGAATAGATAACACCGCCAAACTGCATTTCGCCTTTTTTTGTTTTAACTACTTTACGTTGATTAGCAACTATTCCTACGGCCCAGCCGTCAATTCTTGCGTATCCAGTAATTAAGGATTGACCGTAACCATCTTTATAAGCTTCAAATTCTGAATTGTCAACCAAGCGATTGATTATTTCCATCATATCATACTGTTCATTTCTAGCTTTTGGCAGAATTCCGTAGATATCAGTTGGTTCTAATGCTGGTTTTTCGGCTTTAATTCGACTGTAACCTGCTTTATCAAAATCACCAATTTTATCAACTATATTTTTAATTTTGTCTAGAGCATCTTTATCATCTTTAGCCTTATAATCGGTAACGCCCGAAATCTCGCAATGCGTTGTTGCTCCGCCCAAAGTTTCATTATCTATTGTTTCGCCAATAGCTGCTTTTACTAAATAACTTCCAGCAAGGAAAATACTGCCGGTTTTATCTACAATTAAGGCTTCGTCGCTCATAATTGGAAGATAAGCTCCGCCAGCAACACAACTGCCCATTACAGCCGCTATTTGGGTAATACCCATACTGCTCATTTGAGCGTTGTTTCTAAAAATTCGTCCAAAATGTTCTTTGTCAGGAAAAATTTCATCTTGAAGAGGCAGATAAACACCTGCACTGTCAACTAAATAAATAATGGGAAGTTTGTTTTCGATTGCAATTTCCTGTGCTCGCAGATTTTTTTTGGCAGTTATAGGAAACCATGCCCCTGCTTTTACAGTAGCATCATTTGCAACAACAATACATTGTTTGCCTTTTACATAACCAATTTTAACAACCACGCCAGCAGAAGGGCATCCGCCATGTTCTTTGTACATTCCTTCGCCTGCAAAACCGCCAACTTCAATACTATTTGAATTTTCATCCAATAAATAAGCGATTCGTTCACGAGCCGTCATTTTTCCTTCCGCATGTAATTTCTCAATGCGTTTTTCACCGCCGCCCAATTTTACTTTGGCAAACTTTTGTTTTAATTCAGAAAGGAGTAGTTTATTATGATCTTCGTTTTTATTGAAGTTTAAATCCATGATATAGTATTGATTTTGTAAAATAGTGTTGGCTAATTTACAAAATCAATTGAAATAAACAGAGTATTTCAAATTTGTCTGAACTTTATTTTAGAGGATTTTATTTTCTTAAATAAAAAAGCAGAAGCGGTTGGCTTCTGCTTTTTCTATAGCTATATAAGTTGTATTATTTTTTCGGATTGCAAGCCATTCTTTTTAATGTTGCCCATTGTTTTAAAGCATCACGTGCTTCAACAGCTGGATAACCTAACATTGTTTTTCCTGCTGAAACATCACCTATAACACCAGATCCAGCACCAATAACAGCGCCGTCGCCAATTGTAGTGTGATCTTTTATAGAAGCGCTTCCGCCAATAATAACTCCGTTTCCTAAAGTTACTGATCCAGCCAAACCACTGTTTCCAGCCATAATACAAAATTTTCCTAATTTACTGTTATGTCCAATTTGAACTAAATTATCAATTTTACAGCCATCGCCTAAAATTGTCGAACTGAATTTCCCGCGGTCAACGCAAGAGTTTGCTCCAATTTCAACGCCGTTTCCTATAATTACATTTCCAATTTGTGGAATTTTGACTAAACCGTTTTCAGAACATGGGCGAAATCCAAAACCGTCGGCTCCAATCGTGGCATTTGGGTGAATGATGCAATCGTTACCAATGTGGCAGCGCTCACGAACTACTGATCCTGACCAAACAACAGTGTTTTTCCCGATAGTGCATTCGTCTAAAATTGTCACATTTGGATATAGAGTTGCATTTGCTCCAATTTCAACTTTTGGACCAATATAACATCCAGCACCAATCTTAGCGCCTTCGCCAATTACTGCAGTCTCATCTACAGTTGCAGTTTTGTGAATGTTTGTGCGAAATATTGGAGTAGGAGGGGCAAAAAGATTTAGAATTTGTGACATCGCTAAATCTGCGTTTTTTACTTTGATAAAAGCACGATTTTCTCCTGGTTCGATCGAAATGTCTTCATTAACAACTGCAATTGAAGCATTTGATGCTGACCAATATTTTTCATATTTTTTGTTTCCTATAAACGAAATTTCAGAAGTGGTGGCTTTTTCTAATTGCTCGGTTGCGGTTACGCTTTGTGA
The DNA here is from genome assembly GCF_044005885.1 of Flavobacterium sp. FlaQc-30. Taxonomy (NCBI): domain Bacteria; kingdom Pseudomonadati; phylum Bacteroidota; class Flavobacteriia; order Flavobacteriales; family Flavobacteriaceae; genus Flavobacterium; species Flavobacterium sp. FlaQc-30. The sequence goes on from NZ_JBIPCO010000003.1 coordinate 303,158, forward strand.
AGTTGTGCCGTATATTACACCATTAATTACTTCGTTAATTTCTTGAATAGAATAGGATTTCATTGATAAGTTTAATTGACTAAGGGTTTATTTTTTGCCAAATAAAATGAAATAGATTTTAATTACCTAATAAAATTTTCAAGTTTTTTGATAAAAGTTTATAATAATAGTTTAAATATTACAAAATTAACATTTTACCTATTAATTTAATGAATGTATTCTAATTTTACGTGCTGCCTTTTCTTGTATTATCGATGTTTAAGTAATTAAATATTGTAAAACATACAGCGATAAAAGGGAATCATTTTATTGATAGGTAGTGACTTACATTTTTAATGTTAATTAATATTTTGATATTTGTGTAAAAAAAAAAGCGATTCCTTATTTTGAGTTAAGGAATCGCTTTTTATTAGTCTTTAATTTTAGAGAGTGAAATCGCATTAATGCAATATCTCAAGCCGCTTGGTTGTGGTCCGTCTGGAAAAACATGTCCTAAATGTGCATCACATACATTGCATACTACTTCAACGCGAATCATTCCGTATGACTTGTCAGCATGATAAGCAATTGCATTTTCTTTTATTGGTTGTGTAAAAGAGGGCCAGCCTGTTCCTGATTCGAATTTTTCTGAAGCATCAAAAAGCAAAGTGCCACAGCATTTACACTCATAAATTCCAGGATCAAATAAACTGCAAAGTTCAGAACTAAAAGATCTCTCTGTTCCTTTTAAACGTGTTACTTGAAACTCTTCGGGAGTTAAAAGCTGCTTCCATTCATCTTCAGTTTTTTCAACTCTTTTTTCAGGAGCTGGATTTCCTTTATTTGTAAAATGAATTACATCTGCCCATTTTATCATAATTTTTTTTCTTTAAAGTTTATTGTAAACTAAAACTAACTACTAAAGACCGAGCAAAGACCACTTTTGACTATTCCTCTTCTTTTTGTCCCATCATCATTAAAAATGCTTTCAAGAATGGGTCAATATTTCCGTTCATTACGCCATCGACGTCGCTTGTTTCATAACCGGTACGAACATCTTTTACTAATTTATAAGGCTGCATTACATAATTACGTATTTGCGAACCCCATTCAATTTTCATTTTTCCGGCTTCAATATCAGCACGTTGTGCCTGTTGTTTTTTTAATTCAATTTCGTATAACTGAGAACGAAGCATTTGCATTGCACGTTGTCTGTTGTCTTGCTGAGATCTTGTTTCAGAACACTGAATTTGGATTCCGGTTGGTTTGTGTACCAATTGAACTTTTGTTTCTACCTTATTTACGTTTTGTCCTCCAGCTCCACTTGAACGAGAAGTAGTAATTTCGATATCAGCAGGATTAATGTCAATTTCGATACTGTCGTCAACCAACGGATAAACATACACAGAAGCAAATGAGGTATGGCGTTTTGCATTACTGTCAAAAGGTGAAATTCTAACTAAACGATGTACACCGTTTTCTCCTTTTAAATACCCAAATGAATAATCGCCTTCAAATTCTAAAGTAACCGTTTTAATTCCAGCAACATCACCAGCTTGAAAGTTCAGCTCTTTTATTTTATAGCCATAACTTTCTCCCCACATCATGTACATACGCATTAACATTCCTGCCCAATCACAGCTTTCGGTTCCGCCAGCTCCAGCAGTAATTTGAAGAACAGCACTTAAACTGTCACCTTCATCAGAAAGCATGTTTTTGAATTCGATGTTTTCTATATGAGATTGTGTAATGTTGTATTGTTCGTCAAGTTCGTCTGCAGAAAGTTCTCCTTCTTTATAAAAATCATACGCCAGCTGCAATTCTTCTGTAAGTGAGACAGCTTTGTCATAATCTTCAATCCATTTTTTCTTGTTTCGAAGATTTTTTACAATGTTTTCGGCTTCCTTGGGATTATTCCAGAAATCAGGCGCGAAAGTTTTTTCCTCTTCGTTTGCAATTTCGATTAGCTTGGCATCGACGTCAAAGATACCTCCTCAACGCACCAAGGCGCTCCACAATACCTTTTACTTGTTCGGCTGTTGTCATAAATTAATAAGTGTTTTTTGTTTGTTTTTTACCGCTATTACATTTCTATAGAAAAAAATACAACGTAATTTCGTTGTACAAAAATAAGATATAGTTTTTAGAATTTACACTAAATCATCAGGGATAATATAAGGAAATACTATTTGTCTAAAAAAGATTGATTAATACTAATTAGGAATATATATTTTTGGTTTAGTTGAAAAAGTTTTAAAAATAACAACTTATTTTTTGAATTATTAAGGCATGATTTATATGTTTTTTATAAATATTACGTTAATTTGGTTCTATAGTTATGTGGCAAGTTAAAATTTATTAAAACTTGCGATCAAAAACTAACAGTAATATGTAATTTTGCTGTCCAAAAAAAAGATATAGTTTTATATGGAAATAAATTTAATTAGCGATACCATAACTAAACCTACACAGGAGATGCTGCAGTATATGTTTAACGCTCATGTTGGCGATGATGTATACAAACAAGATCCTACGGTTATAGAATTAGAAACAAGAGTAGCTGAGTTTTTTGGTATGGAAGCTGGACTTTTTTTTCCGTCAGGAACTATGGCAAACCAAGCAGCTATAAAACTGCATACACAGCCGGGTGAGCAGTTAATTGCTGATAAATATGCACACGTTTATCATTATGAAGGAGGAGGAGTTTCTTTTAACAGCGGTGTTTCCTGCTGTTTATTAGACGGTCATCGCGGTATGATAAATGCAAAACAAGTTGCGGCAGCTATAAATGATCCTGAATTTTATCACAGTCCTTTAACAAGTTTGGTTTGTGTAGAAAATACGACTAACAAGGGTGGTGGTGCTTGTTATGAATTAGAAGATTTAAGAGAAATAAAAAGAGTTTGTGATGCAAATAATTTAAAATTCCACTTAGACGGAGCCAGAATCTGGAATGCATTAGTGGCAAAAAGGCAAAATCCGAAAGAATTTGGAGCGATTTTCGACACTATATCAGTTTGTTTGTCAAAAGGATTAGGAGCGCCAATTGGTTCTGTTTTGCTTGGAAGTAAAGCTGATATTCATAGAGCGTTGAGAATCAGAAAGATATTGGGTGGTGGAATGCGTCAAGTTGGTTATTTGGCCGCTGCAGGATTATATGCTTTGGCAAATAATATTGAACGCTTGGCAGAAGATCATAGAAGAGCTAAAGAAATTGGAGCTATTTTAAGTACAAAATCATGGGTTGCCTCAGTAGAACCAGTAGAAACTAATATTTTGATTTTTTCTTTAGCAGAAGGGTACAGCGATCAGCTTTTGATTGAAAAATTAAAGCAGAAAAATATTATAATAAGTTCGCTTGGGCATAACAAACTCCGAATTGTAACGCATTTAGATTATAAAGAGGTTATGCATAGTTATGTAGTGGAAATGCTTTCGAAGATTTAATTTTAAAGGTTCAAAGTGGCAAAGGCTCAAAGTGACAAAGGCATAGAGAATAACGTTAAACAAAAAAAAAGACGCAACGCGTCTTTTTTTTGTTTAAAGAATTGAAGTTTTTATACATTAAGCAAAGAAAACCTCTGTTCCTATGAATCTTTGCCACTTTGAATCTTAAAAAAAAACTATTTAAACAAATTATCCATTCCAGGAATCATTGGCATATCCATTTTTGCAACAGTGTCAAGTTCTCTTTCGTTAACACTTGTTGCTTTTTCAATTGCCTTATTTAAAGTTACAATTAAGTAATCTTCAAGCTGTTCTTTGTCTTCTAATAGAGAGTCGTCTATAGAGATTGTTTTTATTTTTCTATTGGCAGTTAATGTTACTTTCAATAATCCGTCAGCGCTTTGTTCGTCAATTAAAACAGTATCTAGGCGTTTCTTTGTATCTTCAATTTTTTGTTGGGTTTCTTTAAGTTTTCCCATCATTCCCATTAAATCCATTTTTTGTTGATTTTTAAATTATTTCATACAAAATTAGTATATTGCTTTATGATTACAATAGAATATTTTATGAAAAAATTAATTCCCGTTCTATTCTGATTGTAGTATTTTTGCCTTTCCGTATTTAAAAACAAAAGCTTAATTAAATAATGCAAAACGATATATTGGCTCCAAAGGCTAAAGAAATTCCAAAAACATTAAAGAAACATAAAGAATCTAGGATAGATAATTATTTTTGGCTGAACGATCGAGAGAACCCAGAAGTCATTGATTATTTGAATAAAGAGAATGAGTTTTATCAAAAAATGACCGCTCATACAAAGGATTTACAAGAGTCTTTGTATGAGGAAATGAAAGCGAGAATTAAAGAAGATGATTCATCGGTTCCTTATTTTTACAACGGATATTTTTATATTACACGATTTGAAACAGGTCAGGATTATCCAATATTTGCTAGAAAAAAGAGCAGTCTTTCTGCAGATGAAGAAATTTTATTCAACTGTAATGAATTAGCAAAAGGGCATGCTTATTTCAAATTAGGAGGTTTAAGTATAAGTCCAGATAATAAATTTGTCACTTTTGGAGTTGACATTGTTGGAAGAAGAATTTACACGATTCAGATTAAAAATCTTGAAACAGGAGAAATATTATCAGATAAAATCGAGAATGCAACTGGAGGATCTGTTTGGGCAAATGATAATAAGACTATTTTTTACACCAGACAAGATGAAGTTACTTTAAGAGCCGATAAGATTTTTAGACATAAACTAAATACAGATTCAAAAAAAGATGTTTTGGTTTATGATGAAGTTGATGATACTTTTAATGTTTCGGTAAGTAAAGAAAAGTCAAGAAAATATATTGTAATAAGTTCAGGAAGTACTTTAACAACTGAATATAGAATTTTAAATTCAGATAATCCTGATGGTGAATTTGAGGTTTTTCAGCCTCGTGTTCGTGGTTTAGAGTATAGTATTTCACACTACGAAGATTCTTTTTATATCTTGACGAATAAAGATAAGGCGACTAATTTTAAATTAATGAAAACGCCTGAAAATAAAACAGGAAAGAAAAATTGGGTAGATCTTATTCCGCATCGTGAAGATGTTTTATTAGAAGATATTGAGATTTTTAAAAATTTTTTAGTTGTAGAAGAACGCTCAAACGGTTTAAATCATATCCGAATTATGCCTTGGGGTGAAGATAAAGATTATTATCTGCCATTTGGCAGTGAAACATATAATGCCTATACTACAACAAATATTGATTTTGATACAGATGTGTTGCGATACAGCTATCAATCGCTTGCTACGCCATCATCTGTTATTGATTTTAATATGAAAACCAAAACCAAAGAAATCTTAAAAGAACAACAGGTTTTAGGGGGTAAATTTGACAAAGAAAATTATACCGAAGAACGTGTTTGGGCAACAGCAAGAGATGGTGTAAAAGTGCCAATTTCGATGATTTATAGAAAAGGGTTGAAGAAAAACGGGAAAAATCCGTTGTTGTTATACTCTTACGGTTCTTATGGGATTACTATGGATACTTATTTTTCTTCGACAAGGCTTTCTTTGTTAGATCGCGGTTTTGTTTATGCGATCGCACATATTAGAGGAGGAGAAGACTTAGGAAGACAATGGTATGAAGATGGAAAACTGTTAAAAAAGAAAAATACCTTTACAGATTTCATCGATTGCTCTAAATTTGTAATTAACGAGAATTATACATCTCCAGAACATTTATATGCTGAAGGAGGATCTGCAGGAGGGCTTTTAATGGGAGTTGTAGTTAATGAAGCTCCAGAATTATACAACGGAGTTATTGCTCAGGTGCCTTTTGTAGATGTCATTACAACAATGCTGGACGACAGTATTCCGCTTACAACCGGAGAATATGATGAATGGGGAAACCCAAATAATAAAAAGTATTACGATTATATGTTATCGTACTCACCGTATGATAATGTAAAAGCGCAAAACTATCCTAATATGTATGTATCAACAGGATTGCACGATTCTCAAGTACAATATTGGGAGCCAGCGAAATGGGTGGCTAAATTGAGAGATTTAAAAACAAATAATAATTTTTTGTTTTTAGATACCAATATGGATGCTGGACATGGTGGGGCTTCAGGACGTTTTGAGGCTTTGAGAGACTTAGCAAAGGAATTTAGTTTTTTATTAGATTTAGAAAAAATTAAAAGCTAATTAAAAATTTTTTGTTAAATTTGCAACCTATCGAGGTTATTTTAAAATACCATCTCGATTAACTATTTTTTTATGAAAGAAGAAATAAACGCTTATAATAATGTTTTAGAATTAATAGGTAATACCCCGCTTATTAAACTAAATAAAGTCACCGAAGAGTTAGAAGGAAATTTCTACGCAAAGGTAGAAGCTTTTAATCCAGGTCATTCCTCAAAAGATAGAATAGCGTTATATATTATCGAAGAAGCCGAGAAAAAGGGAATTTTATCACCAGGTGATACTATTATCGAAACTACATCAGGTAACACAGGTTTTAGTTTGGCAATGGTAAGCATTATAAAAGGTTACAATTGTATTTTGGCCGTAAGTTCAAAATCATCCAAAGATAAAATTGACATGTTGAGGAGTTTAGGTGCCAAAGTATATGTTTGCCCTGCTCACGTTTCTGCAGACGATGAAAGATCGTATTACAATGTAGCTAAACGACTTCACGAGGAAACAAAAGGATCGGTTTATATCAATCAGTATTTTAATCAATTAAATATTGATGCCCACTACAACACTACTGGCCCTGAAATTTGGGAACAAACTAAAGGAAAAATTACACACCTTATTGCTTGCAGCGGAACTGGAGGGACAATTTCTGGAACAGCAAAATTCTTAAAAGAGCAAAATCCGAATATTAGAATTTTAGGTGTTGATGCTTTTGGATCAGTATTGAAGAAATACCACGAAACAAAAGAATTTGATAATAAAGAGATTTATCCATACCGAATTGAAGGTTTAGGAAAAAATTTAATCCCATCAGCTACAGATTTTGATATCATCGATAAGTTCATGAAAGTGACCGATGAGGAGAGTGCGCACTCAGCTAGAGAAATCACTCGAAAAGAAGGATTGTTTGTAGGTTATACTTCTGGAGCAGTAATGCAGGCTATTAAACAATATGCAGAAGAAGGAGAGTTTACAAAAGACAGTAATATTATAGCAATTTTCCCAGATCATGGTTCACGCTATATGAGTAAAGTATTTAGCGATGACTGGATGAATGAACAAGGTTTCTTTGATAGTGTTAATGAAGAAGAAGCTCAAAAAATTGAATTTGTAAAGTAGGTTAGACTGCTTTTTTAGATACTAGAACTCCATTCGTATTTGCGAATGGAGTTTTTTTATGGAACTATTTTTAGTTGATAGTATGATTGCGTGTAATTTTTGGTTTTTAAAATTACGAATGTGTTTGTTTTAAGTGAGAATACCGTATTTATACGTAAGAAAATTTTAGTTTAATTATGAGATGTTTAAAATTTTAATATAATAGTATGTGGTATAAATAATTCTAATTGTTGGCTAAAAATCATCAATTTTGGTTATTTGAACGATTATTTAGGTTAGTTGTCGGATAAATTTCAGCTCAAAAACATAATAATCTAGTTTAGCAGTGTTAAAATGACACAATGTTTTTTTTAATCCCTAAATCTACATATCATGAAAAAATTACTACTCTCATTTTTGTTTGTAAGTTATTTGAATGCGACTGCTCAGAACCCAATTCAGGAGTTTAGTTTCAATGGGACTTTAAATAATACAGCAAATACGACTTCTTTTATCGGAACAAATAATTTTGTTGCTGATAGAGCAGGAGTTACTGCAAGTGCACAAAGACTAAATGGCAGGGCTATGGAAGCTGTTATTGATAATCTGCCAATGGCAAATAATGCAAGAACAGTAAGTATTTGGGTTAAGTTTAATGATATTACTACGGCTAATTATATTTGGGGTTACGGTACAGCTTACAATGCGCAGTATTGCGGATTATTACAGCAAGGTACCTCATCGTCAAATTCAGATTTAAGTTTAGCAGGCTGGGGTGCTACTAACGATGTTATTGTTTCAACCACTTTAAGCAAAGACACATGGTATCAATATACTATAACGTATGATGGTACAGTTTCTAAAATTTATAGAAACGGAGAATTGTTGAAATCGTTAAGCGGTATAACACGTTCAACAAAAGGAAATATTTTTAGATTAGGAGAAGTAAATACGACAGTTGGAATTAACGCTGATATCGACGATTTAAAGATCTATGATACAGCTTTGACAGATCAACAGGTTACAGAGCTTTATAACAGCTCTAAGGCAGTCGTTACTATAGCAGCAGCGGCGGTAACAAAGCCAGCAGTTTTAAAGTCTAAAGTAAATACAAAATCTGCAGCATCAGGTTCTATAATAACGAACAGTGATGTAAATGCAGGAACAAAAAATATTGAAGTGTTTTCGCAAGGACAGAAGGTGTTGGGTAATACCAGTTCACTGAATGTTAATGATCTTCCTGAAGGAACTTATCTGCTGAAAATTACAAATTCACCAGCCAAGAAAATTACTTCAAAATAAAGCATTACGTTATTTTATAATAGTTAGTTAGTTTTTTATATTTTTAGTAGCACTCAGGTTTTGGAATAGTAAAAAAGCCTTCTGAATTTCAGAAGGCTTTTTGCTTTGTATAGTATTAATGCTTTTTTTGCTGTCCTGGAGCATAAGCTTTTGCACTTTTATCTCCATTCATTTTCTTTGCTTGTCCTGGTGGTATTTTTTTACCTGATGGTACAGGTGTATACGTGTGAGTATGAGTTGAGCAGCTTATAGCGCTGATGATTACAAATAAAATAACCATTACGATTATAATATATTTAGTGTATTTTGATGTTTGCATTTTTTGTCTATCTGAGAATGGGGAATAAATATAAATTCTACTTTATTTCATTATCGTTATAACAAAAGTAGAATAGTGAAAGTTTTTTTTAGCTTATAACGCTAATTACTATAAATAATATAACTAAAATTATTACAGCAAATTTTGTGTATTTTGAGTTTTGCATTGTTCTTTATTTTTAAATTAATTTCGTGTTGAGAAAAACAAATATAATAGTTTTTTTGATTATGAGTTTCTTTTAGATGTTTTTGGATACCTGTATAACGTAGAATTATCAATATTATCGCAATGGGAATGATGTAATCAATAAACACTTAATAATTTCTTATGTCTTTATCATTGTATTTAAATCTAGAATGAGGGCTTGTGTGTGTTTTCTCTTCGTCTTATTTTTAAATAACAAAATAGTGCTGGGAGTATTGCAATCATAAATAATGGAGTTGCCCAATATTGACGCATTTCATATGAAAATGGACTATTGATTATATTATTCTCTCTTCTATAAATTATTTTATCCTTTACCGTTTTAATTCTCCAAATCGGAATCTGGCTTGTGTTTAAACTTCCACTTTCAATAATATTTATTGGTATTGAGATTCCGCTTTTTAGTTTATCAGATTTGCAATACCCATAAAATACCCAAGAAGTTTTATTGCTGCCGCTATTTGAAGGAGGTATTTTTTCATTTACTACCAGTATATCTTTAGAGTAATTTTTCTCGGGATTCAATGATGCATAGAATACTTTAGTTTTTGAGAAATCATTTATTGCTTCTATTCCAATTATTGATAATCCCAAAAATATAAGAATCAAACATAGTGTTTTCATGAGTTAATAATATTTTATTGGTGTTGTTTTATCGGTTTGTTAGTGTTTATTTAATAATTTATTTAGTTATCAGAATTCAAAATATAATGGTTTTGTTCGATTATTGATTTCTTTTAAAAATTAAATAAATTATTGAAAATAAAGCAAATAAAAAGAAAAAGGGTTCTAGAAAATATTTGAAGTCTAAACCTAAAAAACTGGTAGGTTTCTGATAAAACAAATTGGTAGATGTGTATTTAGAGTGATAGACCATTAGTCGATGATCTTTAAAACGATATGAAAATGTAGAAATGTTGATGTTCATTGTTAATGAGGCCTTTTTATTATTAGAGACTAAAAAACCATGATAGACAAAATTAGAAGATGTATTTCGACCTACACCAGTAGCCGGACCAGATTCTGTGATTATTAATGTATCTTTTACAAAGCCATCTTTGCAAAATGCGATCGTATATCCAGTTTTGAGAACTGAAAAATTATGAATTATTTCTTCAATCAACATTAGTGATGCAAATACTATTATTATATAGGCAAGAGCTTTTTTCATCGTATTATTAATGAATAAATGATTTGTTAGTATAGCTGTCTATCGTCTTGTTTTGTTTTTTTTTCAAACGTATGCATTAATTTTGTTTTTGGTTTACGTGTTTTCGTATTAATAAAAAAAAAACTCCAGATTTCTCTGGAGTTCAAGTTTTGTATTGTAAAAAAAGAAAAGATTATTCCTCTTTCATCGTATGATAAACGTTCATAACGTCATCATCTTCTTCGATTTTTTCGATTAATTTTTCAACGTCAGCGATTTGAGCTTCTGTTAATTCTTTAGTGATTTGCGGAATACGTTCAAAGCCTGATGATAAAATTTCAAGTCCTCTGTTTTCTAATTCTTTTTGCAAAGCACCAAAACTTCCAAAAGGAGCATAGATTAAGATTCCATCTTCATCTTCAAAAACTTCTTCGGCACCGAAATCAATTAATTCAAGCTCTAATTCTTCAGCATCAAGACCGTTGTTTGCAATTCTAAAGTTACAAGTATGGTCAAACATAAACTCAACAGAACCTTGAGTTCCCATAGTTCCGTTGCATTTGTTAAAATAACTGCGAATATTAGCAACCGTTCTGTTATTGTTATCAGATGCAGTTTCAATCAAGATTGCAATTCCGTGAGGCGCATATCCTTCAAATAAAATTTCCTTATAGTTGGCAGTATCTTTATTACTTGCATTTTTTATCGCGCGCTCCACATTGTCTTTCGGCATGTTTGCGGCTTTTGCATTTTGTATAACAGCTCTTAATCTAGAATTGGCATCAGGGTTTGGACCACCTTCTTTAACTGCCATAACGATATCTTTACCAATTCTGGTAAATGTTTTAGCCATTGCTGACCAACGTTTCATTTTTCTTCCTTTTCTAAATTCGAACGCTCTTCCCATTTCTAATTTTTAGTTTTTGTGATGCAAAAATACGGTTATTCCTTAATTTTTCCAAAATCAAAATTTAAGTTTTTTTCGATTTGTTTTGAGGTTAAGCCTAAAGTTTAAGGTTTCAAGTTTCAAGTTGACACAACATTGTGTAAAACTTAGTGCACTTTACTACGGTAAAAACTGAAACCTGAAACAAAGAAAAATTATTTTGACGAATTAAAGTCATTTATAATATTAACCGCTTCATTTAAGTATGGGTTTATTTTTAAATGATCTATTTGGTACTGATTTATCGTTTTGTCATTAGGATATGCACTCAATAAATACTGGTTTACTGTGGAGTTGTAAACGTCCAGCGGATTATTTTCATCATTAAAAGTATTGATTTCTTTCCACAAAGAATTTACTATTTTTTTCTGATTAAAGACAGCGTCAATCGTCATTGGCACTTCGGCTTTTGGAGTGTTTACTAATTGATCTATTTTTAGATTGATCTTTTTAATATCATTAAAATAAAAATTATCTGCCAGCCTTGTCTTGCTGTTTTTGGCTAGTTTATCGATTAAAGCTCGTTTTACATACGGGCGGTATTTTAGAGTAGAGGTAATGCTGTCATTTTTAATAGCAGTTGGAAAATCGCTTTCTTTTTGATAAACATCTTCATAAAACTCAGGAAGAACCACATCTGGAGTTACACCTATATATTGATGGCTTTTTCCTGTTACTCGGTAGAATTTATTAATCGTAATTTTTAGAAAATCAGTATTCTTTGTTTCGTCAAGCGAAAGGATTGTCTGCATAGTTGCTTTACCAAGAGTACTGCTGCCTAATAAAAGAGCGCGATTATAATCTTGCATAATAGACGAGAAAAATTCACTTGCCGATGCTGTATTACTATTAACAAGTATTACAATTGGACCTTTATAAATTACACCTTTAAATGGATCATTTATAATAGATTTTTCTTTAGTATGATCGATAACAATCGAAAGCGGACCATAATCAACAAACATTCCTGCCAGTTTTATGGCTTCTTCCATAGAACCGCCGCCATTATCTATTAAATCTATAACTAGACCTTTGATATTGTCTCTTTCTAATTTTATAATTTCTCTGGCTACATCATCGGCACAGCCTTTGCGACTGTTTCCATCTAGATCAGCATAGAAACTTGGAATTTTGATGTATCCAATTTTACTGTCTTTACCAATTATAAAACTGAAAACCGAATTTTCTTCGTCTTTCATTACTTGCTTTTCGATGTAAACTTCAAAACTTTTACCTGAGTTTCTTTTAAGAGTTATGGTTAAGCTTTTATTCGCCTCAGATAAAATCATAGTCGAAATAGATTCTAGTGAAGCGCAAGAAACCTGAAGTGTTTCTTTTTGATTAGAAACCGAAACGATTTGATCGCCTTTTTTTATCTGACCAGTTTGATAGGCAGGGCCATTAGGATCAAGTTCTTGTACAATAATTTCATTTTTTTCATTAAGATTTACCGTCATTCCTAATGATAAATGCTCTTTTGATAACGACGCAACAAAGCTCGATTTAGAGTCATCACTAAAATAGGCTGTATGCGGATCAAAATAAGTGCAGAAAAAATTATAAAGATTCTCGTTTTGATTTGTTTTGGTTTCCAGCAGCGTATTAATACGGCAGATTTCATTTGATAAAATCAATTTTCTAGATTTTGCTTCTATAGATTTAAAATTGGTTTTAATAGAATCTAAATTATCACTTGTCTCTGCCATATCATCAAGAATTTGGTAGCGTATTTTTTTTCGCCATACCTTTTCTAAGTCTTCATTTTTCAAATAAAAAGGAAATGATTTTTTGTAAAATCTAATCGTATCTTTTTTACTGTAATCAAAAGGTGCGGCTTGAATTTTTTCAAGAATATTTTTTGTTCTTTCTAATCCGGAAATGTATTTTGATGTAATGTCAGCCAAAAAGTTGCAGTCGTTTTCTAGAATTAAATTATCTAAGTTTAAACGATATTTTGCTGCCATTTCATCGTATTCACTTTTGAAGAAAATGTTTCGAGAAGGGTCTAATTCATTAATTAGATTATCAAAAACAAAAACCGATAAACTGTCATCGACTGGTTTTGGACGTAGATGTTCTGCTTGGATTGTTGCATTTATTTTGTTTAGTATTTCGCAGGTGTTGTCACTATTTTGACTAAATAGAACGTTGGCAGTTAACATCAATACTAATACTATTTTTTTCATAAATCGAAAATCTTCGTTTAGACTAAAATTACGTTTATTTTTTCATAAAAATTACGTTTTTTCTAAAAAATCTTACATTCGGATAAATGTTTTTAACAGCCGTAAATGCATTTGAAAATAACGCAGATTAAATCACTTTTTCTTGTAAATACTTTAATTTTTGGCCAAAAAAAATGCATTACAATTTGTAATGCATTTTCTAAATATTATAGGAAAATATTATTTCTTGTAAAAAGGCAGTTTTACCACTTTTGCAGGAACATCATTTTTTCTAATTCTAATAAAAACATCACTGTCAACAGCGCTGTTTGCAACAGTAACATATCCTAAACCAATACCTTTGTTCATAGACGGAGACATTGTTCCAGAAGTTACAATACCAATTACTTCGCCTTGAGCATCAACAATTTCGTAATCGTGTCTTGGTACCGCACGTTCCTGCATTTCAAAAGCTACTAATTTTTTTGTAACGCCAGCTTCTTTTTGTTTTTTTAAACTTTCAGAATTGGTAAAATCTTTAGTAAACTTAGTAATCCATCCTAAACCAGCTTCAAGAGGAGAAGTTGTATCGTTAATATCGTTTCCGTACAAACAGAATCCCATTTCTAGACGTAAAGTATCACGAGCAGCAAGACCAATTGGTTTGATTCCGTAAGCTGCACCAGCTTCAAAAACCTTGTTCCAGATTGCTTCAGCATCAGCATTTTTGCAATAAATTTCAAATCCGCCAGAACCAGTATATCCAGTAGCAGAAATAATTACATCGTTAAAACCTGCAAAATCACCCACTTCAAAGTGGTAATAAGGAATTGCAGCTAAATCTAATGACGATAAAGGCTGCATTGCCTCAACCGCTTTAGGTCCTTGAATAGCTAATAAAGAATAATCATCAGAAAGATTTTTCATTTCAACACCTAAATCATTGTGAGATGAAATCCAGTTCCAGTCTTTTTCAATATTCGAAGCATTTACAACAAGTAAATACTCTTCTTCTTTCATTTTATATACAATCAAATCATCTACAATTCCGCCTTCATTATTTGGCAGGCAAGAATATTGCGCTCTTCCAATTGTCAAAGTCGAAGCATCGTTTGAAGTTACTTTCTGAATCAAAGCCAAAGCATTTGGACCAGTAAGTAAAAATTCACCCATATGCGAAACGTCAAAAACACCTACACTGTTTCGAACAGTTTCATGTTCAGCATTTACACCTTCGTATGTAATAGGCATATTGTAACCCGCAAAAGGCAGCATTTTTGCTCCCAAACTCTCATGTATGTGCGTAAGCGCAGTATTTTTCATTGTGTTGTTTTATAAAATTGAATCGCAAATTTATTTAAAAAATATCAAATTTGAACGGTATAAATTATAAATTTCGCAATGATTAGGAGCTATTTCCTGCTATCCGCTATATCTTTTACTTTTTAAAGAAAAAAGTAAAAGGATACCGCTGCTATCAGGGCTAGGGCTGACCGTTTAAAAGAAACATTCGTGCATTCGATTTTTTATGTAACTTTAATCGAGAAACATAAAAGAATCCTTTATGCAAAGTTTTCATAATCAGCTATGTTTGTCCAAACAAGTGAAACGCCTTTATTCGCAAAGAAAAGCTATGATTCTGTGTGTTTAAAATAAAAAAGCATCAAATGAAATCTCCGTATTTAATCACAAAAGAAGAAGTTTTAAGAGTCTACAAACCCGTAAATCCTCATACACACAAAGGACTTCAAGGCCATGCAGTTATTATTGCAGGAAGTTACGGAAAAATGGGAGCCGCCGTTTTGGCCTCAAAATCCTGTTTAAAATCAGGATGCGGACTCGTAACGACTTTTATCCCAAAATGCGGTTATCAGATTCTTCAAATCTCAATTCCCGAGGTAATGACCGTTACAGATGAAAACACAAATTTCATTACTAACATTCATTTACCGTTAATTCCGCAGGCAGTTGGCATTGGACCAGGAATAGGAAAGGAGCTGGGAATGCAAAAAGCCTTATTTGAATTTTTAAGAGTAAACAAAGCGCCTTTAGTTATTGATGCGGACGCATTGAATATTTTAGCCGAAAACCTGTCTTGGCTGGAATTAGTTCCAGAAGATACCATTCTAACACCTCATCCAAAAGAATTAGAACGTTTGATTGGAAAGTGGAATTCAGAAGCCGAGAAATTTCAAAAAACAATTGCTTTTTCAGAAAAATACAAAGTTATTGTGGTTATGAAAGGAGCGCCAACCTACATCATCAACAGAACTTCGGTCTACGAAAACACGAGCGGAAACGCGGCGCTGGCAACTGCAGGAAGCGGTGACGTCTTAACAGGAATTCTAACAAGTCTTCTTGCACAAGGCTACGAACCCAAATATGCGGCAAAACTTGGCGTTTACCTACACGGATTAACAGCCGATTTAGCTTTGCCAAAAACAGGCTATGAGTCTTTTACAGCTTCTACAATTATTAAATATCTTGGAAAAGCTTTTCTTGAATTAGAAAATGTGTCAATTTGATAATTAGATAATGTTGTACTTTTTTGTGCACAGTATTGTTTTGAAATGGATATAATTACGAATGTCAGTCTGAGCGTAGTCGAAGACTAATCGTAATGTGAAGTCCTTCGGCTTCGTTCAGGATGACACAAAATGAGAATAAATCTGCAAAATCTGCGTGAAAAGAGAAAAAATCTAAAATCTGGTTTCCGCAATCTAAAATCAAAAATCGTAAGTTTGTAATGTCAAAGATTAGAAATTTAGCAACTCAGTACCTTAGCATCTTTGAATCTTTAAAAAATGAAAAACAACTTCGATCTTAGAACGGTAAATGTTACTCGTTATATTACACCTTTGCGTGAAGGCGGATCTTTACCCGCTTTGGCAGAAGCCGATGACGATTTTAAATACGTCTTAAAATTTAAAGGAGCCGGACACGGTGTAAAAGCACTTATAGCCGAATTAGTAGGCGGACAAATTGCAAAAGCTTTAAAATTGCAGCTGCCAGAATTGGTTTTTGCTAACCTTGATGAAGCTTTTGGAAGAACCGAAGGCGATGAGGAAATTCAAGATTTACTGCAAGGAAGTCAGGGATTAAACCTTGCACTTCATTTTTTATCAGGTGCTATTACTTTTGATCCTGTTGTAACCACTGTCGATGCCAAATTGGCTTCGCAAATTGTGTGGCTGGATGCTTATATTACAAACGTCGACAGAACTTTTAAAAACACCAATATGCTGATTTGGCATAAAGAACTATGGCTCATAGATCATGGTGCGTGTTTGTATTTTCATCATTCTTGGAATAATTGGGAACAACATGCCAAAAGTCCGTTTGCATTGATAAAAGATCACGTTTTACTGCCGCAGGCTTCACTTTTAAAAGAAGTTGATGCCGAGTTTAAAGCGCTTTTAACAACAGAAATTTTAGAAGATATTGTAAATACAATTCCGCTAGAATGGCTGCAATGGGAAGATACCGATGAAACGCCCGAAGGTTTAAGAAATGTGTATTTACAGTTTTTAAAAACCAGATTAGAAAATTCAGAAACCTTTGTAAATCAGGCTCAAAATGCAAGATAATCACTTATATGAGTATGCCGTGATTCGAGTTGTACCAAGGGTAGAACGCGAAGAATTTCTGAATATCGGAATTATTTTGTTTTGTAAAAAATCCAAATTTATAAAAGTTCTTTTTCATCTCAATAAAGAAAAAATACAAGCACTTTCTGATGATTTCGATATCGAACAATTAGAATGCAATTTAACCTCATTAGAAAAAATCACAAACGGAGCCAAAGATGGCGGACCAATTGCAGAATTTGATATTCCGGAGCGTTTTCGATGGTTAACCGCAATTAGAAGTTCGGCGATCCAAACGTCAAGACCACATCCAGGTTTGTGTCAGGATTTGGAGAAAACTATTCAGCGTTTGTTTGAAGAGTTAGTTCTTTAAGGAAGGCTCAAAGGGGCAGAGGTTCAGAGTTACAAAGGTTTTATTTAATGCATTTATTCCCCAATCTTGTCATTTCGAGGTACGAGAAATCGCACTAGAAATTCCGCAAAGAAGGTTGTCAAACTTATCGATTTACAAGTGTGATTTCTCCTTCGTCGAAATGACAAACTGTGTCGAAATTTTGTCAAAAAGCCTTTGTAAATTTACTCCCGTTGGCTATCGAGATTGTAGTTGAAAAGTATTATCCTCAATCTTGTCATTTCGAGGTACGAGAAATCTTCGTGAGAAGCTCGACAAAGATTGGATTTCTGTTGCGGAGTTACTTGCGAAGATTTCTCGTGCCTCGAAATGACAAACTGTATGGAAACTTTATCAAAAGCCTTTGTAAGTTTACTCCCGTTGGCTATCGAGATAATAGCAGTAAAATATTATCCCCAATCTTGTCATTTCGAGGTACGAGAAATCGCACTAGAAATTCCGCAAAGAAGGTTGTCAAACTTTATCGATTTACGAGTGTGATTTCTCCTTCGTCGAAATGACAAACTGTGAGAGAACTTTAACAAAAAAAATAGTGCCTTTGTTCCTTCGCGGCAAAAAAATTAAAAATCTAATAATCCAAAAAGACATTCAGTAGAAAAATCAAGTATTACATTTTCTTTTTCTTGATTTTCAATCACCAATAAATCATAAGGTTCTAAAGAGTAACGCTTCTTATTAATCGTAATAACGGTTGTCTGTAAAGAAAACAAAAGCAGTATTTGAGCATCACAATTCTGACTACGATTTGT
The DNA here is from genome assembly GCF_044005885.1 of Flavobacterium sp. FlaQc-30. Lineage (NCBI taxonomy): Bacteria > Pseudomonadati > Bacteroidota > Flavobacteriia > Flavobacteriales > Flavobacteriaceae > Flavobacterium > Flavobacterium sp. FlaQc-30. The sequence continues at coordinate 321,217 of NZ_JBIPCO010000003.1, forward strand.
TATTGCCAGTTTATGATGAGGTATCTTTTCAGAAATCATCCAATTAAAATCAATACCTTTTGTATAAGAAGTTACTTCGTCATCCGAATTGAATTCCATGATTTTATATTTCTCATACGTTTTTTTTTCTTTGTTTATCTCAATATCTAGATTGTTATCAAGCATAACCAAGTATCGGTGATAACCCTTAAATTTGGTGAATTCTGAAGGCGCTTGCTCTATTGTAGCACTGCTTATTCTGAATATAAAATCTCTATCGGCATAGTTTGCTGTTTTCGGATATATCATATATTCGTATGTCAATCCACCTCTCCAAATAGAGGCTTTACTATCTTTTTTAGACAAAAGGCTTATATTCATTTTTATTATTTCACGGGATTAGTTTAAGTTCTTGACTTAAAAAAAAGGTTCAAAGTTACAAAGTTACAAAGTTACAAAGAGGCAATGATTTTTGTATAGGTAGACAGCAGTTCGTTTAAGATATAATTTAAAAATCTCACAAGATGCCAAGTCCAGAAGATATATTAGTAAAGAAAACTTAGAGATTTTGTCTCTTTATTTCCCGCTATTTTTTTTTTAATCTTTAAATAGTTGTTTAATCAGTTGTTTTATAATTTCTGCTTTTTTTTAGGAAAATGCTTATTATTGGTTTAATATTTTTTTAAGTTTGCCATAAATTATAATAGCCCAATTAATTAAAACATTTCACTTTTAAAACCTACCAAAATATGAAATTAAATTTTTTTTCATTGTTATCATTAACTATCATTTTACTTAATTTATCTGCGTGCTCATCAGAAGATTCTCCAAAATCAGATCAACCGGAAACAATTGATCCGGCAGCACAAAATTTGGTTTCTATTACGTTTCCTACTAGTAGTAATATGGCGTATATGACTGACAAGCAAGAATTCAAATATGATGATAAAAGGCGTATTAACTTAATAGGAAATTATTATGCTATAACGTATGTCAATGATGACTTGATTGAAACCAAAAATTTAGGAGATAATGTGTCTAATGCTAACATTGAAAATAAGACATCTATTATATTAAAAAATAAAAACATTTCATTGGTTATTAGTAATACTGTTTTTAAGAGAACAACTGGAGAAGTTTATAGTATCGAAAGAGATTCAACGGTGTATACTTATGATAATGAATATATAGCTAAAATTGTTAAATATCATAAAATGTCTGTTGATGGTGACGGAAAATATCGTCTTGATAAACAACTTGATTTTATAGTTACTGATGGTAATATTACACAAGTTAAAACCCTTGAGTACGGAGATGTTGTAGTCAGTAATTATAAATACGATTCTGAACCAAATATCCTTTTGGGAGATATAGCTTATGAAACACCATTGTTTAAAGTTGATGGATATGAAATTTTAACTCACAATAAACTTGGAAAGAGAAATAAAAATAATGTAATTTCAATGGAAAATGTCTTTACTGAAACTCCATTTCAAAAATCATATAAAACTGTTAATTTTAAAAGAAATTTAGATAAATCAGGAAGAATTAGCGAAATTATAATTTCTGGAAGTTGTGTTACAAGTAATCCACTAAATTCAGCAACAAATTTTGTCGACGAGAAAGTTATTTTCGAGTACAAATAAATTTCAGCTTATTTAGGGAAAGTTACATATAAACTAGTAAAGAAGCCAAGTCACAAAGTAATAAAAAAACTTTGCGGCTTGGCTTCTTTGCGAGATATAAAAAATTCAATGAATCTCTGATAAAACTTTCTTAAAGCTGTTTCTCTAAGAAAATAAACTCCAAAGGCACTGCAGAAACCGTAACATGAATACCGCTTTCAGGAAAAGCTTCTTTTTCGCCAGTATCAACATAACCGTGGCGTTTGTACCAAGTGATCAGTTCTTCACGAACTGAAATAACGGTCATAATAATGCTGGATAAACCAAGAGTTTTAGCATGAATTTCGGCTTCAGCCAAAAGCTTTTTCCCGATGCCGCTATTTTGAAGTTCAGGCGAAACCGTCAACATTCCTAAATACAATTGATGTCCTTTTTCGACCAATAAAACCGAACCAATAATTTTATCATTCTCCGTAAATTTCAGAATCGTGTTTTTAGAATCCTGCAAAATTTCGGTCATTTCTTCTTCATCAGTTCTTTTTCCTTCTAGTAAATTCGCTTCGGTTGTCCAGCCTTTTTTAGAAGATTCGCCTCTGTAGGCTGAGTTAATTAAAGTTACTAATGCGGGAATATCTTGTAGTGCTGCTTTGGTAATCATGGTATATAATATTTCTCTCCAATTAATATTTTGGAGTATTCTTTTTTGTTTTTTGAAGTAGTTGATCTTCTTTTTCAATCAATTTTTTAAACGGAGATTTGTCTGGCAAATGTTGCTTTTGATATTGTTCAATAAGCGGAATCGTTAAAATAATTTTCAAGGCTCTATGATAATTATTTATTTCAGTTTGTTTTTTATTGATAGTATCTATTAAATTTTCCAGATCAGCTTTTTGTGAGATATATTTATCGTTACTTTTCTTAATTAAGTTTATAATTTTCAGTTTCATTATACTATCCCTTATGCCAGTTATATGGCTTTCTGCAGAATTGTAATAATCATCGGATTTTTGATTATAATTATAAAAAATATTTGTTGTATCTCTAGGATTCAACTCACTTAACTCTTTTTCTAAAGATTTCAATTCAGGAGATTTATCTACAAGTTCCTGATACAAGTCTTCGACTAAATCATGGCCTTTTCTAAATCTTCCTATATCGATACTTTTTTCCTGAAATGCTTTTGGTTCTTCATTACTTGTGCGGTTGGTTTCATTTTCTCGGCAAGAGACCAAGAGAATTAATGAAAAGAAAGCAAGTTTTTTTAGCATAGTTTTATTTTTAAAATTTTAATAATCATAATGAAATTTGCTTTTTGCTTTAGCTCGAGAAACAAAATTACAATATTGAAGATTGGCTTTAGCCAAAATACAAACGTTTTTTGATTGAAGCCATTTTTGTATTAATTTTTAATAACTATTTCTCTTGATTTGTATTATAATGTATATTTGAATTTAGCAAATCAATAATGCAGACGAGAGAAAAACTTAGTCTGTTTTTTTAAGATATTCAATGAAAAATAAAATACTATTCCTTGTTTCTTTGCTGTTTTTTGGAGCAGCAATTAGTTCTGTGTCAGCTTTTGGTGTGAAGTCTTCGGCGGAAGATAATTTTAAGAAAGAGTTAAAAGTGCTGTCATTAAATACTTGGCACGAAGGAACTACAGTAAAAGGAGGATTTGATGCGATTGTAGACGTAATTCTTCAATCTGATGCGGATATTGTTTTGCTGAGTGAAATACGCAATTATAAAGAAGTATTGTTTACACCGCATATTTTAGAAGCTTTAAAAGCTAAAGGCAAGATTTTTTATGGTTCGAGCCTCAAAACAGATGCTGTTATTTTGTCTAAATTTCCTATCGAATCTACGACATCGATAAGTTCAGAATCCTTGATAAAATGTATGATTAGGTTAAGCAAGAAAACTAGTGTTGCCGTATATGCCGCACATTTAGATTACACACATTATGCTTGTTATCTGCCAAGAGGTTACGATGGAGTTGATTGGAAAAAATTACCAGAACCCATTTTAGATACCGAAAAAATTCTGAAACAAAATATTGATTCGCAGCGTGACGAAGAAATTGCACTTTTTGTAAAAGATGCTCAAATCGAACGTCAAAAAGGAAATCTAGTGCTTTTAGGTGGCGATTTTAACGAACCTTCGCATTTAGATTGGACAGCAGCAACAAAAGATTTATACGATCATAACGGCGTTATTATACCGTGGCATAACAGTGTAACGCTTAAAAATAATGGTTTTCTAGATGCTTACCGAGTAAAATATCCTGATCCGGTTAAAAATCCAGGATTTACTTGGCCGGCTTATAATACTGATGTAGAATTATCAAAACTATTATGGGCAAAAGATGCCGATGAAAGAGATCGTATTGATTTTATCTATTTTTATCCAAATAAAAAACTGTCGCTGACAAATACCGTAATTGTTGGGCCTACAGCAAGTATTGTAAAAGGAAAAGGAGTGGAGACTCAAGACGGGGATACATTTTTGAAACCAAATGGTATTTGGCCGTCAGATCATAAAGGGGTTTTGGCTGCTTTTTTGATTGCTGATTAACTTGAAGTTTTGAGGTGTGCGAAGTCTCCCGACTTCGTACTCATTGCTATATTCCGTTTGCATTGCTCATTGGAACGGGTACGAAGTCGGGAGACTTCGCACAGCGACTACGATTCGTGAGAAAGAACACTTCGTAGAGCGGGGGTATTTAGAGAAATTATTGAACGGGAAATAATCGTTTTGAAGATATATTAAAAAAAAAGAGACCTTTGATGAGGTTTCTTTTTTTATGTTTAATTACTAAAGCGAGCGTCACGCTCGTGCCAGCGTATTATTTGCCAAATCATCCCAAATACGAAACCGACCTTCTATTAAGCCAATTGCCTAAATTCGTTGTAGTAGTTGTTGGCAGTAGTTTTTTTATTTAGAAACGATTTCCATTTTGTATGTATCTATGTTCGAATTTTCAATTTTAAAATCTGTAGTGAAATTATCATTTTCACTTTTGAAATCTTTACCATTTTTTATTGCTTCTAAAAGTCCTTGTGGAATTTCTATTTCTAAAGTTTTAAAAGTTGTTTCAGTTGTTTCTGAAAATAATTTTACTGCTTCTTTTTTACTTTTTGGATTATTTACGTTTAAGTTCAGTAATAAATTTTTCGCATAGTTTTCTTCTCCTTCTAAATAGTAAGCTAGATTATTTTGCATTCCAACTCCATCTTTTTGCTCTCCGAATTGATAATAATCAGTTAATGAACCCCAACCCATATCTTCTGGGTTTTTCCATTCTTTAAGTTCTCCAATACCATTTTCAGATAGTTTATTTAAAAGATTTTCGGTTTCATTAAATAGTTTAATTTTCATATTGCTTTTCGGCGTTTCGACAACTTCCTCAACAACATTTTCAGTTTTTTTGTTATTCCCGCAACTTAATAATGTTATTGCGAAAATTAAAGTCAATAGTTTTGATAAATTTTTCATTTTATTTGGTTTAGTTATTTCTGATTTTAAATTGTTAGGTGTCATTTTTTTCGGGCGTGTGACAATTACTGCGAACCCAGAGCTGTGCGAAGTCTCCGACTTCGTACCGGCTCCTATATTCCGTTCCAATTTTTTATAATTTGCTTTGTGATTAATTGGAACGGGTACGAAGTCGGAGACTTCGCACAGCGATGGGAATTAAATTTAATTTAATTTAATCGTTTTTACTAATGCTTAATGCAGTGTAATTATTGTCATTTAAAACATCAGCAGAATATTTAGACTGAATTATTCCTCCTAAACTATTTGTGCCTTTTGCAATGAAATCATAACGATATAAAGCAATTTTATTTATATCCCTTTGTTTTTCCAAAAATGAGTATTCGACTTCCATTCTATTTAAAAGATCTGGAGAAGGAATTGTTTTATTAAGTTCGCGTAATTGTTCTAAATCTTTCTTAGTAATAGTTTCTTTTCTTTCTTTTACTGTAAAGGATTTCGCTAAATTCAAACTTACAAATTCATAACTATCAGGATTTTTCAATCTTTGCTTTAATTTATTCTCAATATTTAATTTTATAATTTCATCTTTAGTTATTTCTTTTTTAACCGTTTCTTTTTTAACCGTTTCTTTTTTAGAAATTTCTTTTTCAGCAATTTCTTTTTTACATGATATTAAAAATAGGAATGATAAAATAATGAATGATTTTATTTTCATTTTGTTATTTTTTTAAATGGAAAATTTATTTAGTTTTTATATAATCTTATTAGTTTATGATAAAGAAAACCCTTGCACCTATATCCTCTGCTAGAGCGAGCGTCCCGCTCGTGCATGTTTCAATTGGCTTTTGAATTTCTTTGTGTTCACGAGCGGAACGCTCGCGCTAGCTCAGGAAAGTGAGCTATGAAAAAGTTTTTTTATTTAGTAATATATTCTCCAAATATTTCGATTATTTTTTTTTGCCAATTTTGAGGTATATCATTCCAATCCTGTCCCCATTTTTCTGTTTCCTTATACGCTTTAAAAGGTTTTTCGTAAGTTGCTGTATATCCAATTTCATCTTCAACATTATTATTCATTAGTATAATTTTACCACCATCGCCTAATGCATTTTCGATTGGTTGATTAAACTTCTCAGCATTAGGTTCATTAGCATCAAGATCATGAACTACTATAGGTTGTATTCCCATCGAAATAAGATATTTAACTAATCCAATTATTGCAGCTTTACCTCGTGCTTTTATAATTTCAAAATCAGATATAATTTTTAAATATTTGGCTTTTTCTAGTCTTTTTAATGTCTCTTTTATTAGGATATCTTCTGTGTCCCCTTCAACAATAACAATATTTTTAGTAAAGAAAATTCTCGAAATATAGTTATCTATTTTAAGGATCATTTTTACATATTGTTTATCATCTTCTTGAAGGGCTTTAAATTTTTCACTTACACTAAAAGTATCACATTCTACATGATTACCACAATTATATAATCGATTAAGGACCTGTCTCGGTTTTCTTGAAATGTCAATTATGTAAGGGGAATGAGTTGATGCAATAATTTGAGAACTTTGAGTGCTCAAATCATAAATTGCATCTCTCATTTGATTTGCGGCGCTTGGATGTAAGTAAGTTTCTGGTTCTTCAAAACAAATTATTAAAGATCTAATATGCTCATCCTCTTTCTTCGATAACCACATTTGTCTATATCTTAACATTCCAAAAACTGCTGCTCTAATCATACCAGTTCCTTGATTGTCAACAGTAGTTCTAATATTACTTGACATTTCAACATTAAAACTTGGTTTTAAACTAGAAGGATCACTAAGACTTGTATTTGCATGAAGTTTAGATTCGGGAAAAACACTTGATAAAACATTATTCAAATCTAGCATCATTTTACCAAATTCAGATTCATCATCTGAAGGATCTAGCTCTTTTGCTAAATTATTTAGATGAATTTGCGCTTCTTTAAAATGATCAGAACTTTCTCTAACGGTTTCAAATAATTCACTTAGAGTTTTATTTAAAACACCATTTCCACTTCCTTGTATTTCATTTGCAGAAGCATCCACAGGTATTAATAAAAATCTAGGTAACATTTTTAAAACATTTCCAGGAATACCTCCAGGATTTTGAAACCATTCTTCACTATCAAGGATATCCCAAATTTCATCAATTTCTTCTAGTTTATCTTTAGCAGCTTTACTTATTCCAATATTCTTGTCTAATTCAGTAAAATAAGATAAAATTATTTGCTCATCGAGCCCTTTATCAATATAATCTTGAGGTTTTTTACAATCTAAAAATTCTTCTTTAATGACTCTTGTCTTTGATTTAAATTCAATAATAACATCTTTTCCTAGTTCGTACGTTTTTTTATAAATAACAGATAGCCCCGTTTCTTCAGAATCTTCAGGAATTTCATAATTAAAAATTCTACCTTTAAATCCTCGCCAAGTTTTCGCATCTGTAGGTAAATTTCTAAATTCAGCTTCCAAAACTATAGTTGTAACGTCTACTTTCGTTTCTTTTGTTTCTTCATCAATAATTGAATAATATTCACTGCTTGATAACTGTTTTTTAGCTGATAATAAAACTTCAATAGCTTTTATTATTGAGGTTTTTCCACAATTATTTTGCCCGATTAGGAAAGTTGCATCGCCAAACATGACATTCACGTTTTTTAATCTTTTATACCCTGAAATGTTTAAAGAATGTAATTTCATATTATTTTTTATGAGTTAATAATGTGTAAAAGTCCAGTTTATTATTAAAATAATTTTACGGATTTCCATAATGTTTAAAAGAGAAGTTTTGAAATAATATTTATGATAGTTAAAAAAAAAAGCGAGTGAAAAATATTTTTCACTCGCTCAATATTATTTGTAGTAAATTTTTTATTTCAAGAATTTTTTCAACTCCTCATAACTAGAAATCTTCACACTCACTTTCTCCTCATTAATAACACTCTCAATCTGAGCAGGAATAGGAAGTGTAATTCCTAAAGCGGGCTCAACAACATCTAAGAATTTAATAGGATGTGCGGTTTCTAAGAAAATACCAATTGCGTTAGAGTGTTTTTTAAGCTCTTTTTTCAAACCTAAATAACCAACAGCGCCGTGCGGTTCTGCGATATAACCATCTGTGTTATAAATTTTCTTTAGAGCTTCAAGCGTTTCCTCGTCAGTATAACTATAAGAAGAGAAGTCTTTTTCGAAAGCTTTTAAATCATTATTATACAATTCCTGAATTCTAATAAAGTTACTTGGGTTTCCAACGTCCATGGCGTTAGAGATAGTCGCTTTAGAAGGTTTTGGGTCGTATTTTCCGTTTTCTAAGAATCTTGGCACCGTGTCGTTTACGTTTGTAGAAGCCACGAAATGTTCAATTGGTAAACCTAATTTCTTTGCCATAATTCCGGCGCAGATATTCCCGAAGTTCCCGCTTGGGCAAGAGAAAACTAAAGGTTTGTTTTGGCTTTTCAAGGCTTTGTAAGCAAAGAAGAAATAAAACATTTGCGGTAACCAGCGCGCAATATTAATCGAGTTGGCCGAAGTCAGGTTTTTATGTGCTAAAGTTTCATCTAAAAACGCTTTTTTTACCATGTCCTGGCAATCATCAAAAACACCGTCAACTTCAAGCGCTTTAATGTTTTGCCCTAAAGTAGTCAATTGTTTTTCCTGAATATCGCTCACTTTTCCTGACGGATATAAAATGACAACATCAACGCCGTCAACGCCTAAAAATCCGCTCGCAACCGCTCCGCCTGTATCTCCAGAAGTGGCTACTAAAACGGTGTTTTTAGCGTCTTTTTTGTCTTTATTGAAATAACCCAAACAACGCGACATAAATCGCGCTCCAACGTCTTTAAAAGCCATTGTTGGTCCGTGAAATAATTCTAACGAATAAATTCCATCTTCGACTTTTACAACTGGAAAATCAAAAACTAAAGTGTCAGCAATGATTTCTTTTAATTTGTCCGCAGGTATTTCGTCGCCAACAAATTGTTTAATCGCTTCAAAGGCAATTTCTTCGTGGCTTAAACTTTCGATTTTATCAAAAAAGGAAGAATCTAAAGCAGTGATATTTTCTGGGAAATATAATCCTTTATCACTCGCTAATCCTTGTATAACAGCTTCCTGAAAAGAAACTTTTGGGGCATTGTGGTTTAAACTATAGTATTTCATTTTTTTATGGCTTTAAGCTTTAAGCATTAGGCATTAGGCTTTTTCTGAATGCGTTTAGCTTTTAGCTTTTCATTTTTTTCTTGGTTTTTATATTATACGCAAAGATTTTAAGCTTAATGCCTAAAGCCTATTGCTTACAGCGTCCCATCCTAAAGGATGCGGACACCATCGGGATTTATCTTCGAAACGTGAATTTCATACGGTAAACTCATTTTTTCGTACACTTCGCTCATGGCTTTTGCGATTTGGTCAGCGGTATTTTTTCCTCTGCTTAAAGCAAAAATCGATGGGCCGGAACCTGAAATTCCAGAACCTAAAGCACCGTTTTCATAAGCCGTTTGTTTGATTTGATCAAATCCCGGAATTAAAACACTTCTTAAAGGTTCAACGATTTCATCATGAAGCGATCTTCCAATCAAATCGTAATCTTTGGTATAAAGACCCGCTACAAGTCCGCCCACATTTCCCCATTGCATAATAGCACTTTTCAGCGAAACGTTTTGTTTTAAAACCGAACGTGCATCAGACGTTTTTAATTCAATTTGCGGGTGAACCACCGTTGCGTACAATTCTTCTGGACTGTCAATTCTGATAATATCAAGCGGAGCATAACTTCTTACCAAAGTAAATCCGCCTAAAAGGGCAGGAGCAACGTTATCTGCATGCGCATTTCCGCTGGCTAATTTCTCGCCCTGCATTGCAAACTGAACCAAATCTTTACGAGAATATGGTCTTCCTAATAATTCATTAATTCCGAAAACCGCTCCGGCAGAACTTGCAGCACTGCTTCCAATTCCGCTTCCCGCTTTTATGTGTTTGTAAATTTCGATTTCGAATCCAAAATCCAAATCGCTTAAAGTTTCAAGCATAGCCAAAGCTGCAACTCCAGAAACGTTTTTCTCAGTTTCCATAGGCAGATCGGCACCTACAATTTTAGTGATTCGAACTCCTTTTTGATCGACTTTTCGAACAATCATTTCATCGCCCGCATTGTCTAAGCAAAGTCCAAGTACGTCAAATCCGCACGAGAGGTTTGCAATTGTAGCAGGACAAAATAGTTTAATTTCCATTTTTAAGGTTCTGAGGTTCTAAGATGCTAAGATTCTAAGGTTTCTGTAGCAACTTTTTATTTTTTAGTTTCTAAGGTTTTGAGATTCTAAGAGGCTAAGATCAGTTTTGAAAAAAAAACTCAGAACCTTAGCATCTTAGAACCTTAGCACCTTTAAATATTCCCTATTCTAATTACATCCGCAAAAATTCCCGATGCTGTAACTGCTGCTCCAGCTCCGGCTCCTTTGATCAATAAAGGCTGATCTACGTAGCGATCTGTGTAGAACAATACAATATTGTCTTTTCCTTCTAAGTTGTAAAAAGGGTGATCTTTTGGAATGAATTGCAGACCTACGCTTGCTTTTCCGTTTTCGAATTGTGCCACGTATTTCAATCTTGAATCTTTGGCTAAAGCTTTGTTGTAAATACCTTCAAAATGAGAAGCGTGTTTGATTAACGATGCAAAAAAGTCTTCGTTGTTTGTTGTTGCTAAACAATCTGCAGGCAAGAACGATTCGTTTGCAATGGCGTCAATATCCATTTCGTAACCGCTTTCGCGAATAAGAATCAGGATTTTACGAGCCACATCGATTCCGCTTAAGTCAATTTTTGGATCTGGTTCAGTGAAACCTTGAACTCCGGCTTCTTTTACCACATCGTGGAAAGAATTGTTTTTGTCGAAATTATTGAAAATGAAGTTCAAACTTCCAGATAAAACCGCCTGAATTTTATGCACTTTATCGCCAGAAGCAATTAAGTTTTTTACCGTGTCTATAATTGGTAATCCCGCACCAACATTTGTTTCAAATAAAAACGGAGCATTGTATTGGCGAGATAAACTTTTTAGTTTTTTATAATTATCATAAGCAGATGAACAGGCAATTTTGTTGCAAGTTACAACCGCAATACTTTGTTTTAGGAATTGCTCATATAGTTCAGAAACGCTTGCATTTGCTGTAATGTCAACAAAAATGCTATTACGTAAATTCATTTCTTTTGCACGCAGGATAAATTCTGCAGCATTAACTGGTTCGCCTTTGTCTAAAGCCGATTTCCAATCTTTTAATGAGATTCCGTCTTCATCAAAAAGCATTTTTCTAGAGTTTGACAAAGCGATTACACGAACATTAATTTTTAAATTGTCTTTTAAAAATTTTCTTTGATTGTGAATCTGCTCGATGAATTTTTCGCCCACATTTCCAACTCCCATTACAAATAAATTGAGCTGTTTTGTGTTTTCTTCAAAGAAATTTTCGTGTAAAGTATTCAATGCTTTTTTGACGTCTCTTTCGTTAATTACAGTCGAGATATTTCTTTCGGAAGCACCTTGAGCAATGGCACGAATATTTACGTTGTTTTTTCCTAAAGTACTGAACATTCTTCCGCTTAAACCTTGGTGGTTTTTCATGTTTTCACCAACCAAAGCAATAATGCAAAGGTCTTTTTCGACGATACACGGATCAATTTTGTTTTGAAGTATTTCAATTTCAAAAGCTCTATTAATCGCAGCTTCGGCATTATCAGCATCCGAATTTAAAATTCCGATACAAATTGAATGTTCAGAAGAAGCCTGAGTAATAAATATAACATTGATTTTTTCCTGAGACAAGACTTCAAACAAACGTTTTGATGAACCTGAAACGCCAATCATTCCCGGACCTTCAAGTGTTACAAGTGAAATATTATCGATATGACTGATTCCTTTTACAACAGTATCTTTTGAGGAAACATGGTTGGAAATTAAAGTTCCTTCGGCTTCTGGTTCAAAAGTATTTTTGATTAAAATGGGAATGTTTTTTCTTAAAACCGGTTGAATTGTAGGCGGATATAAAACTTTGGCACCAAAATGCGATAATTCCATCGCTTCCTGATACGAAATGTCGGCAATAGGTCTTGCTTGCTTTACAATTTTTGGGTTTGCAGTAAACATTCCGTTTACATCAGTCCAAATTTCTAATTGTTCCGCTTCAAGAGCGCCTGCAACAATTGCAGCTGTATAATCAGAACCGCCGCGGCCTAAAGTAGTTGTAATTCCGTCAAGAGTTTGTGCAATAAAACCTGGTAAAATATTGATTTGAGCTTGATTTTGTGCAAAATATTCTTGAATCAAATTGTTTGATGCTTCAAAATTTACAACCGCTTTACCAAAGTTGTTATTTGTTTTTATCAATTCGCGGCTGTCTTTATAAACCGCATTTTTGTCAATTTGCTGATATGCCTGTGCGATGATAAAAGACGAAAGCAATTCTCCAAAACTCAAAATAGTATCAGCAGTTCTTGGAGATAATTCTCCTAATAAAAAACAACCGTCTAGTAAAGTTTCTAAGTGATTTATGATTCTTTTTACATGGCTCAACAAACTGCTTTGCTCGCTTACAGGTATAAGTTCTTTGAGCGTGTCAAGATGTTTTTTCTCTATTTCGGCAACAATATCTCTAAAACTCTCGTCACTTGCTGCCGCTTTAGCCGCTGCTAATTGCAATAAATCGGTCACTTTGCTAAGCGCAGAAACTACAACAACTAATTTATCTGTTTTTGATTTTTGATTAACAATTTCGAGAACGAGTTTTATATTTTGAGCATTGGCTACCGAAGTTCCGCCAAATTTTAATACTTTCATTTTGATATTTTTTTTCTTTTATGCAAATATTTTATCTATCCAATAACTCTCTTCTTTCAAGAAAAAAGTATAGGTAACCTAGGATTATATGTAAAAATGTATACCCCTAAGGGGTAGTAGTTGTTGTAGTAGAAGTAATGGTAGCAGCAATTGCAACTCTAGTTTGAGTTGTTATTGTAGAATGATATTTTGTGCTGTTACTTTTCATTTTGATTTTTCAAAAGTACTGTTTTTTAGATGTAATTAAAACTCCTTGAGCCTTTTTACGAATATTTTAATAATTCAAATCTCAAAAATTCAATATTGAGTATTTGTTAAAATTAGACAACCTAAATTGAGGTTTTGATATAATTAAGAACGCATTTTACAATAAAAACCTATTGCAATGAGTTGATTTTTAATGAAAAAATAATCAAAAAGCAGTAAAAGACTCCATTTTTAGCATTGAGAAAAAAATAAAAGCGAAGAATGTCTTGTGTTGAAATTTTAATTATTGTGATAAAATGTTGCTTTTTAATATTGATTTGTTGAATTTTGACATCTTAAATTGAAAAACATCATGAGAGAAATCCATTATATAAGTACAGAAACATTAAGTTTAGAAGCTTTACAAGAAATCATCGTTCTAGATAAAAAACTAGAATTGTCTGAAGAGGCAAAAGTAAACGTGCAAAAATGCCGTGATTATTTAGATAAAAAGATGGCTTCGCATTCAGAACCTATTTACGGAATCAATACCGGTTTTGGATCGCTTTGTAATGTGAAAATCTCTAATGAAAATTTATCACAGCTACAGGAGAATCTTGTTAAGTCACACGCTTGCGGAACTGGCGAGGAAGTTCCTGCTGCAATTGTAAAAATGATGCTTTTACTTAAGATTCAATCTTTAAGTTACGGACATTCTGGCGTACAGCTTGTTACATTAGAGCGTTTGGTTGATTTTTATAATAATGATATTCTGCCGGTTATTTATACACAAGGTTCATTAGGAGCTTCTGGAGATTTGGCACCATTGGCACATTTATCTTTACCGTTATTAGGCGAAGGTGAAGTGTTTTTTGAAGGTAAAAGAATGGCTTCTGCCGAAGTTTTAAAACATTTTAACTGGGAACCAATTGTACTTCAGTCAAAAGAAGGTTTGGCTTTGCTAAACGGAACGCAGTTTATGAGTGCTTATGGAGCTCATATTTTATTAAAAGCCTATAAATATTCGTATTTGGCAGATTTAATTGGAACAATTTCATTGGAAGGTTTTGATGGAAGAATCGAGCCATTTAATGAATTGATACATTATATACGTCCGCATAAAGGACAAATTGTAACGGCAAAACGTATTACTGAATTTTTGGACGGAAGCGAAATTATTGCTCAAGAGAAAAAACACGTTCAAGATCCGTATTCTTTCCGTTGTATGCCTCAGGTTCATGGAGCATCAAAAGATGCTATTGATTATGTTAGAAAAGTATTCAAGACAGAGATTAACTCTGTAACAGATAATCCAAACATATTTATTGAAGCAGATCAGATTATTTCTGGTGGAAATTTCCACGGACAGCCTTTAGCTTTAGCTTTAGATTTTATGGCAATTGCTTTGGCTGAATTAGGGAGTATTTCTGAAAGAAGAACGTATCAATTAATTTCAGGATTGCGTAATCTTCCTGCTTTTTTAGTTGATAATCCAGGATTGAACTCTGGTTTCATGATTCCGCAATACACGGCGGCAAGTATTGCAAGTCAAAACAAGCAATTGGCAACTCCGTCAAGTATAGACAGTATTGTATCGAGTAATGGACAGGAAGATCATGTAAGTATGGGAGCAAACGGAGCTACAAAAGCTTTGCGTGTTATGGATAATTTAGAGCGCATTTTGGCAATCGAATTGTTAAATGCTTCGCAGGCAATTGCTTACAGAGAGCCTTTGAAGTCAAGCGATTTTATTGAAATGTTCTTGAATAGCTATAGAGAAGTAGTGCCTTTGGTAAAAGAGGATAGAATCTTACATTATGACATTGAAAAGACTATTTCGTTCCTTGATAGTTTCCAAATTGAAAACGATTTGTTAACAATGGCTTAACATTGTAAAATATTATTGAAGTAATTTTGCACTATCAAAAATATAAAAATGTCAATAAACAGTATTTTCCAATTTTTAGTGCCGAAAGACAAGAAATTCTTTCCACTTTTTGAAGAGGCTTCAAGCAATTTAATTGAATTAGCTTCTAATTTACACGAAGCTGTAAACCTTCCATTGAAAGAAAGAGAAGTTCTTTTTCAAAAAATTGATGAATTAGAGCAAAAAGGTGAAGATATTACGCGTCAAACCAATCTTGAATTGAGTAGAAATTTTATTACTCCATTTGATAGAGAGGATATTCATACCCTGATTACTTCTATTGATAACGTTGCTGATTACCTTCATGGTGCTGCAAGCCGTATGAAATTGTATCAAGTTGATAAGATTACAAAATCGATCAGAAAAATGACAGAAATCAACCTTGAAGCTTGTCAAAATATTGACAGTGCAGTAAAAGAGTTGAGAAACTTAAAGAATTTTAAAGTTATCAAAGATTCTTGTGCTAGAATTAACAAGCTGGAAAACAAGTCTGATAATGTATATAACAAAGCAGTTTTTGAAATTTTTGAAAACGAAACAGATGCTAAAAATATTATTAAATATAAAGAAGTGTTATCTGTTTTAGAATCAGCAACAGACAAGTGTAAGAGTGTTGCGAACATACTAGAATCTATTTCTGTAAAACATTCTTAATTCAATTTTTCATTCTGAAGTTATAATTTTATGACGCTACTTATATTAATTATAGTATTAGCTTTAATATTTGATTACATCAATGGTTTTCATGATGCGGCAAATGCTATAGCGACTGTTGTTGCTACAAAGGTTTTAACGCCTTTTCAGGCCGTTCTTTGGGCAGCATTTTTTAACTTTCTGGCTTATTGGGTTTTCGGATTTGGTGTTGCGGATACTGTTGCTAAAACAGCGCACACAATGGAAATTAACCTAGTGGTAATTCTTGCCGGTGTTATTGCGGCAATCTGTTGGAACTTACTAACTTGGTGGTTAGGAATTCCTTCAAGTTCTTCGCATACTTTAATTGGAGGTTTTGCGGGAGCGGCTGTTGCACACGCAATTGCAGTTCATGGTTTCTCTGGTTATATTGGTGAAGACGGAACAACACATTATTGGTATGAAATTGTAAGCTGGTACAAAGCAGGAAAAGATGGTGCAATGCCTTCGGGAGTTCTTATTATCATTGCATTTATTGTTTTGGCGCCTTTATTAGGAGCTTTGGCTTCGTACTTAATTTCGATCTGGCTTTTAAATGCTTCTCGTAAAAGTATTGGTCCTAAGATTTTTACAGGACTTTTAATGATTGCAACTGTATGGTTTGTATATACTCAAATGATACCATATTCTGAAATCGAAAAACCTAGATTTGATTCGCATTTTTGGAGTGTTGCTTTTGAAGCTCATAATATTAAATGGTTTTTAGTTGCCTTTATTATTTTAACGGTAAGTACTTTTTGTTTAATATTCAGCAGTTTGAATCTTCATCAAGCTGATGCTGCTTTGAAAAAAATGCAATTATTATCTTCTGCAGCTTTTAGTTTAGGTCACGGAGGAAACGATTCTCAAAAAGTAATGGGTATTATCGCTGCAGCCGTTGCGGTATATATTAACACAAATCCTGGTGTTCATATGGATGCTTGGTTAGATGTTGTTTTACCAAATGATGATTTAGGAATTAAAGGAGTAATGCCAGGATGGATTCCGTTAGCGTGTTATTCTGCAATTGCTGCGGGAACTCTAAGTGGTGGATGGAAAATTGTGAAAACAATGGGTTCTAAAATCACAAAAGTAAGTTCGTTTGAAGGTGTTGCTGCAGAAACTGCGGGTGCATTAACGCTTTATTTTACAGAGCATTTAAAAATTCCTGTAAGTACAACGCATACTATTACTGGATCTATCATTGGAGTTGGATTAACAAAACGTGTATCTGCGGTAAGATGGGGAGTTACAGTAAGTTTAATCTGGGCTTGGGTATTAACTATTCCAATTTCAGCTCTGTTAGCAGGTTTAATATACTTTATTTTAAGTGTATTTATTTAGTGAAATGATATTGAAAAATGTGAGATATAAATTGCATTTTTTATAAAATATTTAAAGCCGATTTCAGTTCGAAATCGGCTTTTTTCTTGGTTAAAAATGAACATGAAACACCTAAAATGATACTTTGAAAACTTTTATTGGCTGTTTATTGAATTAGTTTTTAAGATTTTTGTTAATAGTTTAATGTTTAAAATAATAAAAGGAATAATTCTATTGGTCTTATTACTGATTGTAAAATCTAGTTTAAGTACTGCCGGAGTTGAGATTGGGAAATAAATCCATAAACTTTTTTAAATAATTATAATGAGTGAAGAATTTACAAGCCAAATTGAGAGAATCAAACAGAAACTGATTTTAGCAAAAGAAATTGATAAGGATTTAAAAGTATTTGGAGCTAGCAATCATAAATATGTTGTTGGAAATACTGCTAATCATCATGATATTTTAAAATTTGAAAGTGATTATAATATTTCTCTTCCTGAAGCATATAAAGCTTTTCTGCTCAATATTGGTAACAGCGGCATATCATACGAAAATTCTGCGGCGGGACCTTGTTATGGCATATTTCCATTTGGAGATCATATCGATGAATTTGTTTATGATAATCTTGAAAATTTTTTAGAAAAAAAATGTGTGATTTATCCTAAAATGACAGATGAGTACTGGCGGGAATTAACGAAAAAGATAGATGAGAATGATGATATTTCTGATGAAGAATTTGACGAGGAATTAGGTAAAATGTTTGCGGGAATTTTGCCTATAGGAAGCCAAGGCTGTTCGTATTATTATGGACTTGTTTTAAATGGAGAATTTAAAGGAAGAGTGGTAGGTGTTGATTTAGACAGGCAAAAGCCTTACTTTGTTTTCGAATCCAATTTTTTAGACTGGTACGAGCGCTGGCTTGATGAAACTACAGCTGAAAGCCAAACTAAAGACCACGATTTGTTTAATTATACATTGAGCGGTTCGGTGGCATATATTTTAAAAGTATATGCTTCGACAGATGATGAGGAAGTTAAATTGGAGTGTTTGTCTGGAATCCTGCGTAAGAAGAAAATAGATTTAGAGGCTTTAGACTTTCTGGAAAAAGAATTTAAAGTAAGTAATGGTGAAATTCAAAAAAAACTTCTTCGGCTTCTTGCTAAATTCGATTATGATCTTGCACTCTTGCATTTGATTGATTTCGTTAAAAATGATTCATTGACAGTTTTTCAATCTGTATTTTGGTATGCAAAAGATAAAAGTGCTGACTGGCTGGATGTGATTAAAGAAAATGCGTCGAAAATTCAAGATGATGAAACATTTCGTTTTTGTACTTATTTGTTAAAAGAAACTGGTACTGATTATGCAGCTGTTTTAATTCCGTTTACTTCACATCAAGATGTTGATATACGAATGAGTGCTTATTATTCACTTGGTCTTTTGAAGAATAAAATAAATTATCTTGATACTTTTATTTTAGGTTTAAATGATAAGGCAAACAGGGTTGTTCATATTACTTTACAAGCTTTAGATGGTGTAAATGACAAAAAACTTCTGCAGCATTATAAAAATATTGCAGAGCGGTTTCCGGAAGAGCAAGATTATATCTTAGTGAATTTAAATCATAGACTGAAAGCTTTTGGGCTAACGAATAAAACAATAAAAGAAACCGATCTTAATAACTATTAAAAAAAAGCCGATTTCAATTTGAAATCGGCTTTTTTTGTTTTAAAACTTTTGAAGATTTTTACGATTGTGTTTTCGTTTATAATGTGTTTGTTTTAATTTCTTTTGGTCTTGCGAAATAATGCTGATTGTACCATCAATTTCTAGCATAGCGAGCTTTATATCTGTTAAATGTTCTAAACCATGTTCACGGGCTGCTTCTTTTAATTCGTCGTGAGATATGTCTAATTTGCTTAAGGCTTTAAAATCAAGTTTTCCGTTATGAATAAGAATCTCGGGTTTGTCTAAAAGTAAATTGTTTAATGTTTTATACCGATGAGTCAGCTTTTTTATCGTGAAGTTAATTACAAATAAAACCAAAGCGGCTAGTAAACCGCCAACAAGACTAGTATCTGGACCAACCATTGCATTCTGAACCGAATTACTGATTAATAGAATTAAAATTATATCGGCCGTATTTAATTGAGAAAGTTCTTTTTTACCGAATATTCGTAGAGCAATAGTCATAAAAAAGTAGACAGCGACACTTCTGATTATTATATCTAAATATGGGAATTGTACCATTTTTTATTCTTTAGTTTTATTAAAGTTAAATAAAAAAAGCTTTGTCAAAGTTTTAAACTTTGACAAAGCTGCTAAATTATTTATGCGTTATTAAGTTTAGATGAACTTAATTATAGTTTGAAATTTTTCTCAATGGCTTTAATCATTTCTCCGGCAACATCTTTGTTTGTTGCACCTTCGATTCCTTCAAGGCCTGGGGAAGAGTTTACTTCAAGTAATAACGGTCCTTTAGAAGATCGAATAATATCAACTCCAGCCACTTTTAAATCCATTGCTTTTGCGGCTTTAATGGCGATCTTTTTCTCTTCGGCAGTTACTTTTATTACAGATGCAGTTCCGCCAAGATGAATATTAGCTCTAAACTCGCCCGGCATAGCCTCACGCTGAATGGCGGCAACTACTTTTCCGTCAATTACAAAACAACGAATATCTTTTCCGTTGGCTTCTTTAATGAATTCTTGAACTAGAATATTAGCATTTAAGCTTTTAAAAGCATTGATAACACTTTCTGCAGCTTTTTTGGTTTCGGCCAAAACAACACCTTTTCCTTGCGTTCCTTCTAATAATTTGACAATTAAAGGTGAACCGCCTACCATTTTAATTAAGTTGTCTGTATCAAGCGGAGAATTAGCAAAACCAGTTGTTGGAATATCAATTCCGCTGTTTAAAAGTAATTGCAGTGAATATAATTTATCGCGAGATTGTGTTATGGCTGTTGCTGAGTTTAAACAGAAAACTTTTAAAGCTTCAAACTGACGTGTTAATGCACAACCGTAGAATGTAATACTTGGTCGGATTCTTGGAATAATAGCGTCAAATTGATTTAAAATTTTTCCGCCTCTATAATGAATTTCAGGAGTTTTGGCGTCCAGTTTCATGTAGCATTCTTTGATGTTTAAAAAATGCATTTCATGACCGCGCATTTCTCCTGCTTCCATGATTCTTTTATTACTGTATAATTCAGGATTACTGGCTAATAGTCCGATTCGTAAACCTGAACTGGCTTTTTCTGAATTTTGATATAATTCTTTAAGAGATTCTGGAGTAGGCTGTCCAAGAAGGTATTTTTCTTCTGGATCGACCAATACACGACCGCTCATGGCTTCGCGTCCTAAAAGCATTCTAAAGCCCATAGAATCACGATTGGTCAAAGTCATTTCGATCGGCCATTTTGAATCGCCAATTTTAATGCTGGTTTGAATTACGTAACGATGTTCTCTAAAACCGCTTGAGCTTTTTACAATTCTTTTGTCAACCAGCGGTGCTTCACAATGAATGATGGTTTTAATGTTGTTTTGAATTGGATTAATGTCAAATTTCACCCAATTGGCATCATTTTTTATAAAAGGAGCTATGTTTATGGCGTGCATTGCCGAAGTTTTGGCACCAGAGTCAACCCGAGCCTTGATTGTCGGGATTCCTAGTTCTGGAAATGAACACCATTCTTCGCTGCCTAAAATGACTTTGTGTTGAAGCATACGTTGTTTTTTATTATAGAATTTAATATCCAAAAATAGCTATTTGCTTTTACTAAAGATAGTAAATTATCCAAAAAAAATACCCGTTATGTTATGAAAACGTAACGGGTATATTATTTTTGTTATAAATTTAAATCATTTTATTGATTTGTAGGCTCTTCAGCTTTGTGAATTTCTACTGAAAGCTCTTGTGAGTCGTCTTTTAAATCCATCATGATCTCATCACCTGAATGTATTTTTGAAGTGATGATTTCTTCGGCTAATAAATCTTCAACGTATTTCTGAATTGCTCTTTTAAGCGGTCTTGCACCAAATTGTCTGTCAAAGCCTTTTTCAGCAATAAATGCTTTTGCTTTGTCAGTTAAGCTTAGTTTGTAACCTAATTCAGCAATACGAGAATATAGTTTTTTAAGTTCAATTTCGATAATTAAATCAATGTCAGCTTTTTCTAATGCGTTGAATACGATTACGTCGTCAATTCTGTTTAAGAATTCAGGAGCAAAAGTTTTCTTCAAAGCATTTTCGATAATGCTTTTTGAGTTTTCATCGGCTTGAGCCACTTTTGCGGCAGTTCCGAATCCTACACCTTGTCCAAAATCTTTCAACTGACGAGCACCAACGTTAGAAGTCATGATAATGATAGTGTTTTTAAAGTCAATTTTACGACCTAAACTATCTGTTAAATATCCATCATCTAAAACCTGAAGCATCATATTAAATACATCTGGATGCGCTTTTTCGATTTCATCTAAAAGAACAACACAATATGGTTTTCTACGAACTTTTTCAGTCAATTGTCCGCCTTCTTCGTATCCTACGTATCCCGGAGGCGCTCCCACTAAACGAGAGATAGCAAATTTTTCCATGTATTCGCTCATGTCGATACGAACTAATGCATCTTCTGAATCGAATAGTTCTTTAGCCAAAACTTTTGCTAATTGCGTTTTACCAACCCCAGTCTGACCTAAGAAAATAAATGAACCAATTGGTTTGTTAGGATCTTTAAGTCCGGCTCTGTTACGCTGAATAGAACGTGCAATTTTAAGAACAGCTTCGTTTTGACCAATTACTTTGTTCTGAATTAATTCAGGTAATTGAGCTAATTTGTTGCTTTCTGTTTGTGCAATTCTGTTTACAGGAATTCCAGTCATCATTGATACAACATCGGCTACATTATTTTCTGTAACTTCAATTCTGTTGTTTTTAGAATCTTCTTCCCATTGTTCTTGCGCAGCAGCTAGATCTTTTTCTATGCGTTTTTCATCGTCGCGAAGTTTGGCAGCTTCTTCATATTTTTGTTTTTTAACTACCATGTTTTTCATTTCACGAACTTCCTCTAATTGACGTTCTAAATCAAGAATTTGTTTAGGAACATCAATATTGGTAATGTGAACGCGAGATCCTGCTTCGTCAAGAGCATCAATCGCTTTGTCTGGTAAGAAACGCTCAGACATATATCTGTTTGTTAATTTAACACAGGCTTCGATTGCTTCTTGAGTATAAGTTACGTTGTGGTGATCTT
The DNA here is from genome assembly GCF_044005885.1 of Flavobacterium sp. FlaQc-30. Classification (NCBI taxonomy): domain Bacteria; kingdom Pseudomonadati; phylum Bacteroidota; class Flavobacteriia; order Flavobacteriales; family Flavobacteriaceae; genus Flavobacterium; species Flavobacterium sp. FlaQc-30. Next base: position 343,535 of record NZ_JBIPCO010000003.1, read on the forward strand.
CATATTTATCTTTTACGTTATTTAAAATTGCAATTGTTTCTTCAACAGAAGTTGGTTCAACAATTACTTTTTGGAAACGTCTTTCTAAAGCGCCGTCTTTCTCAATATATTGTCTGTACTCGTCTAGAGTAGTAGCACCAATACATTGAATTTCTCCTCTTGCTAATGCAGGTTTGAACATGTTTGAAGCATCAAGTGAACCTGTTGCTCCGCCGGCACCAACAATAGTGTGAATTTCGTCAATAAAAAGAATAATATCGTCGTTTTTTTCAAGCTCGTTCATTACGGCTTTCATTCTTTCTTCAAATTGTCCTCTGTATTTTGTTCCAGCAACTAAACTTGCTAAATCAAGTGTTACAACACGTTTGTGGAAAAGGATACGAGATACTTTCTTTTGAATAATACGTAAAGCAAGTCCTTCTGCAATAGCAGATTTACCAACTCCAGGTTCTCCAATAAGAAGCGGATTGTTCTTTTTTCTACGGCTTAGAATTTGTGAAACGCGTTCAATTTCTTTTTCGCGTCCAACAACTGGATCTAGTTTTCCTTCTTCCGCCATTTCTGTTAAATCTCTCCCAAAATTATCCAAAACAGGAGTTTTAGATTTTTTGTTTGACTTATTGGCTGGATTATTGAAACTACTTTCTTTTAGACTGTCATCTTGTCCTGAATCGTCATTATACGATTCGTTTCTTGGCAAGTTTTCTAAGAATTCTTCTTCGTTTGGCGTCATGTTTAAATATTGTTCTTTAGCTATGTCATAATCTATTTTTAGTTTATTCAACAGCTTGGTTGTTGGATCGTTTTCGTTTCGTAAGATGCATAAAAGCAAGTGAGCTGTACTAATTGATGAGCTTTGGAATACTTTAGCTTCAAGAAAAGTGGTCTTCAGGGCTCTTTCGGCCTGTCGGGTAAGATGAAGATTTTTCTTTTCGGCATTTACTTCCACGCTGTGGTTAGCTGGACTCAGTATTTCTACTTTCCTGCGTAAATGATCTAAATCGACTGCTAGGTTATTAAGTATATGAATAGCTTTTCCGTTACCATCTCTTAAAATGCCCAGCATTAGATGTTCAGTACCAATAAAGTCGTGTCCTAAACGAAGGGCTTCTTCTTTACTGTATGTAATAACATCTTTTACTCTTGGTGAAAAATTATCATCCATAATATATAATTGGTATTGTAAATTTAGTGAATTACTGTTTGAAAAACAAAAACCGTACCCATCGAGAACTCCTGTCAGCTAATTGACAAAAAAAATAATAAAAAAACAGTTAAAAAACGCTTAATTTATTAACTAAAAGGCAAAATAAAGTTGTTAATAAATCATTGAAATAAGTGTAAGTAAATAGCTGAAAAAATTCCAAAAAAACGTATCTTGGCACGCTTTGAAACTAATATAATTATTTAAACATAACAACTTATGTCTGAAGGAGAAAAGTTAATTCCTATTAACATTGAAGATGAAATGAAATCAGCTTACATCGATTATTCGATGTCAGTAATTGTATCGAGAGCGCTTCCGGATGTTAGAGATGGCTTGAAACCAGTGCATCGAAGAGTTCTTTACGGAATGTATGATTTAGGTGTGACTTCAAGATCAGCCCACAAAAAATCTGCGAGAATTGTAGGAGAGGTTCTGGGTAAGTATCATCCGCACGGAGATACTTCGGTATATGATGCAATGGTGCGTATGGCTCAAGAATGGAGTATGCGTTATTTATTAGTGGATGGTCAAGGTAACTTTGGATCTGTAGATGGAGACAGCCCGGCAGCGATGCGTTATACTGAGGCCAGAATGCGCAAGATTTCTGAAGAAATTATGGCAGATATCGAAAAAGAAACGGTTGATTTTCAATTAAACTTTGACGATACATTATATGAACCAAAAGTAATGCCTACAAGAGTTCCTACTTTATTAGTAAACGGAGCAACAGGTATTGCAGTTGGTATGGCGACAAATATGCCGCCGCACAATTTAACAGAAGTTATTAATGGTACTTTAGCATACCTTGATAATAATGATATTGAAGTAGATGAATTAATGACGCATATTAAAGCTCCTGATTTTCCAACTGGAGGTGTAATATATGGTTATGAAGGAGTTCGTGAAGCTTTTAAAACAGGTAGAGGACGTATTGTAATGCGTGCCAAAGTTGGTTTTGAAGAAGTGGATGGAAGAGAGTCTATTATTGTTACTGAAATACCTTATCAAGTTAACAAAGCCGAGATGATTAAACGTACGGCTGATTTGGTTAACGAGAAAAAGATCGAAGGTATCGCAAATATCCGTGACGAGTCTGATAGAAATGGTATGCGTATCGTTTATATTTTGAAACGTGATGCTACACCAAACGTAGTTTTAAATACCTTATATAAGTATACTTCATTACAATCTTCTTTCAGTGTAAATAATATTGCATTGGTTAAAGGACGTCCTCAATTATTGAATCTAAAAGATATGATTCACTACTTTATTGAGCACCGTCATGATGTGGTAGTTAGAAGAACACAGTTTGAATTACGTAAAGCAGAAGAAAGAGCTCATATATTAGAAGGCTTAATTATTGCTTCGGATAATATTGATGAAGTAATTGCAATTATTAGAGGCTCTAAAAATACAGAAGAAGCTCGTGATAAATTAATCGAAAGATTTAGTTTGTCAGATATTCAAGCTCGTGCTATTGTTGAGATGCGTTTACGTCAGTTAACAGGTCTGGAGCAAGATAAATTAAGAGCTGAGTTTGAAGAATTAATGAAATTAATCGAGCATTTGAAAGCTTTATTAGCAGATGTTAATTTAAGAACGAATTTGATTAAAGAAGAACTTGAGGAAATTCGCGATAAATATGGTGATGATCGTCGTTCTCAAATTGAATATTCAGGTGGAGACGTAAGTATCGAGGATTTAATTGCCGATGAAAATGTAGTAATTACTATTTCTCACGCTGGTTACATCAAACGTACAAATCTTACTGAATACAAAACTCAAAATAGAGGTGGAGTTGGTCAAAAAAGCGCAGGAACAAGAGATCAAGACTTCCTTGAGCATATGTTCGTTGCAACAAACCACCAATATATGATGTTCTTTACGCAAAAAGGAAAATGTTTCTGGATGCGTGTTTACGAAATTCCAGAAGGAAGTAAAACGGCTAAAGGAAGAGCAATTCAGAATTTAGTGAATATCGAAAGCGATGATAAAGTAAAAGCTTTCATTTGTACACAAGACTTAAAAGACAAAGATTATATCAATACTCATAATCTTGTAATGGTTACTAAACAAGGACAGGTTAAGAAAACTTCTTTAGAGAAATATTCTAAACCTCGTGCAAATGGTGTTGCCGCTATTACAATTAAAGAAGGAGATGAGTTACTTGAAGCGAAATTAACTGATGGAGAAAGCCAAATTATTTTAGCAGTAAAATCAGGTAAACTAGTTCGTTTTGAAGAAACAAAAACACGTCCGATGGGAAGAACAGCCTCAGGAGTTCGTGGAATTACTTTAAAAGATGAAACTGATGAAGTAATTGGTATGGTTACTGTTGCTAAAAATGATGTAAACGATTCGCAAATTCTTGTTGTAACTGAAAATGGATACGGAAAACGTACCAAATTAGTAGATGAAGATGGTGAAGATGTTTATAGAATTACAAACCGTGGAGGTAAAGGAGTTAAAACTCTTAATATCACTGAGAAAACAGGGAAACTTATCTCAATTAGTGCTGTAACAGATGCAGATGATTTAATGATTATTAATAAATCTGGATTAACTATTAGAATGGCGATTGAGGATTTACGTGTTATGGGACGTGCAACTCAAGGTGTGAGATTGATTAACCTTAAAGGAAAAGATTCTATCGCTGCGGTTACAAAAGTAATGAAAGATGATGCTGAAGAAGTTGTTGTAGATGAAGATGGCAACGTTATTGAAAATGCAATCGAAAGAGTTAAACCAGACTTAGAAGTTCTTGAAGACGACGGTGTTGTAGAAGATGACGATGATGATGATTCTGAAGAAGAAATTGAAGACGAAGACGATTCAGAGGAAGAAGAATCAGAAGAATAATTATAAACCACTAAAATAAAATTAAATATACAAATTGAACATTATGAAAAGTAAATATGTAATACTTGCATCAGCTCTACTGATTTCAGTAGCTACTTTTGCTCAAAAAGATCAAATTAAAAATGCTGAGAAGGCATTAAAAGGCGGTGATGCTCAAGGAGCGATCACGATATTAAAAGATGCTCAAAACTTGATCGCTAATGCTAAAGATGTTGAGCAGGCTCAGTACTATTTTGTACAAGGAAATGCTTTTTTAGAGTTAGCAAACAAAAAAGTTGAAGAAAGTAAAAACTTATCTGCAGCTGCTGACAGCTATAAGAAATTAATTGAAGTTGAAAAGGCATCTGGAAAACAAAAGTATTCAACTCAGGGAGCAGCATCGATTACTGAAATTAAAGGTAAATTGATTAATTCTGCAATTGCTGATACTCAATCTAACAAAAGTGCTGAAGGAGCTAAAAAATTATATGAAGCGTATTTGTTAGATAAAAATGATACTATCAATTTGTATTATGCAGCTTCGACAGCTGTAAATGCTCAAGATTTTGATAGTGCACTTCCAATGTATGAAGAGTTGAAAAAATTAAACTATTCAGGGAAAGGAACGATGTATACTGCGGTAAATAAAGCAAACGGCAGTGAAGATGGTTTTAACAATGCAAAAGAAAGAGATTTAGCTGTAAAGTTAGGAACTCACGAAAAACCTAAAACAGAAACTATTCCTTCAAAAAGAGGTGAAATTTATAAAAACTTAGCGTTGATTTTAGTTCAAAAAGGACGTACTGAAGATGCTAAGAAAGCGATTTCTGACGCTAGAAAAACAAATCCAGAAGATACTTCTTTGATTTTGACAGAAGCAAACTTATACCTAGAAACTAAAGATTTCGATATGTATAAAAAATTGGTTGGTGAAGCTTTAGAAAAAGAACCAAACAATGCTGATTTAGTTTTTAATTTAGGTGTATTAAGTGCAAATGCAAAGAATACTGCTGATGCTGAGAAATATTACTTAAAAGCTATCGAAATCAATCCTAGTTATACTAATGCATATCTTAACCTTGCTGCATTAAAATTAGAAGCTGAAAGACCAATTATTGATGAGATGAATAAATTGGGAACTTCTGCAAAAGATATGAAACGTTACGATGTTTTAAAAGCACAAAGAGAGCAAGTTTTCAAAGGAGTAATTCCTTACCTTAAAAAAGCAAACGAGTTAGATCCTAAAAACGAAGATGTTTCTAAAACATTATTAGGAGTTTACAAAGCGTTAGAAATGACTGCTGAAGCAAAAGCTTTAAAAGCGACAATGAACTAATAGCTTTATTCGTTATATAAAGAAAAAACCATCAGCCGCGGCTGATGGTTTTTTTATGCTTTGTTTTCAGCTTAATTTACTAGTACCGCTGAAAGAGTAATTGTTGTGTTTAAGAGTTTAGAAATCGGACAGATTTCTTTTGCTTTTGCGGCTGTTTTTTCAAACTCTTCTGCAGAAATTTCAGGAACTTTTCCTTTTAAGTCCAAATGAATTAAAGTAATAGAGCCGTCTTCAAAAGTCACTGTCGCTTCTGTAGATAAATCATCGGCAGTAAAACCTGCCTCGTTAAGTAAAAAACTTAATTGCATCGTAAAACAGCCTGAATGAGCTGCAGCGACTAATTCTTCAGGATTTGTACCAACACCATCTGCAAATCTAGTCTTAAAAGAGAGTTGAGCTTTGTCTAAAGTTGTGCTTTGTGTACTTATGGTTCCTTTTCCTTCCATACCGGTTCCTTGCCAGTTGGCATTTGCTTTTCTTGTAAATTTCATTTTCTGTTGTTATTAGAATTAATACTAGTGTGGTTACTTGGTTGATTATCAAATATAAACATTATTTTTTAGAACGGTTTTACTAAGTTTGATGAGAATGTTAAATTTCGGGTTGAAATGAGATTAAGGTTGGGGCTAATTTTACCTCAAAGCACGCTAAGATTTTTGTTTTACATTGCGGTTAGAAAAATACAAAATTTGCAAAGTTTCGTATTGAATCAGCTTTGTAAATTTTGTGTGTTTATAGCAAGTTTGCATATAAAAACTTTGCGTGCTTTGCGGTGAAAAAAAACGTTATAACATAAAAAAGGTGTAACGAATAAATCATTACACCTTTTTTTATTGTTTAAACTTAAAACGTTATTCTTGACCTAAGTTTCTTAATTGTTTCAATTTATCTTTCCAAACGTCTAGACTTTCTTTGTGAATCGCTATGTTTTTGCGAACTTCAAGAACAATCGAATTCTCTTTTTTAGCATTTTTAGTATTCGCAAAAAACTGAATATTATTTTCTAATTGGAAAATTTCATTTTGTACCTCTTCAATTTTTCGCATCAAGAAAATCTTTTCATTGTCTAATTTGCGAGTGTCGTTACTGTCGCTCAATGAATCAATTCGATTAGAAAAACGAATCATTTCAGTTTCCTTTTTGCTTAAGCTTAATTTTTCAAAAAGAGCATCAAGGATTTTGTTGAATTTTCCTTCAATATGACGTCTTGAAAATGGAACTTTTCCGTAACCTTTCCAAATTTCAATATGTTTTTTAATCGCATCTAAATCAGTTTTATGATCTCCTGTCAACTGATAAGTACGAAGAATATCTAAGTAGGCTTTTTTGTTGTCAAAAGCAGCAACTTCGTCACCGTTTTCTTCTGATTTATGTTCTTTTAGTTTGTCAAAATAATGATTGCAGGCATCTTTAAATTCTTTCCAGATTTTGTCTGAATATTTTTTAGGAACGTGACCAATCTGTTTCCATTCTTCTTGAATTTGTTTCATGATTGGAGTAGTTGCATTAAAGTCAACACTTTCCTGTAATTCTTTAGCTTTAGCGACAAGAGCCATTTTTTTATTCAAATTGTCGTTTTGATCTTTTTTAATGTCTTTATAAAACGAATTTTTAAATGCATTAAAGTTTCTAACGGCAGTTTTGAATGCAGCCCAAGTCTCTTCATTTACTTCTGATGGTACTTTTCCTGCTGCGAAAAACTCATTTCTAAGCGTTTCAACTTTTTGAATTTGTACCAGCCATTGCGAATGTGAATTTACTTTTTCAGTTCCTAGAACTTCAATCTTTGCAATGATTTCTTTTTTTACTTCGAGATTGTTGTGTTCGTTTGCACGCTGACTTTCAAACAAAAGTTCTCTTTTGTCATGAATCTTTTTTGTCAGTTCACTAAACTTATTCCAAATAGTATCACGGTGTTCCTTAGAAACAGGACCAATGTCTTCTTTCCAAAGTCTGTGTAAATCTTGTAATTCACGGAAAGCCTTGCTTATGTCGCTTTCGTTTACAAGTTCTTCAACTCTTGCAATAATTTTTTGCTTTTGCTCTAAATTGTGTTTAAAGTCTAAGTCTCTTGCTTCACGATCTAAATGCAGATAATCATAAAAATTTTCTACATGAAAATGGTAGTTGTTCCAAACGTGATTGTATTTGTCTTTAGGAATCGCTCCAGCATTTTTCCATCTTTCTCTTAAATCATTAAAATGTTTAAGAGTATCTTTTATGTTTTCCTGCGGATTTATCAGCTCTTTTAGTTCTTCTACAATCGCAAGACGATTGTCTAAGTTTGATTTTAAGTTGCTTTGCAAATGTTTAAAGTGAGCATTTCTTTTCTCTCTAAAAACATTATAATATTCATCAAATTTAGATTTCAAAGGAGAATGATATTCAAACTCTTCGTTTGGATCTTCTTTTGAAGCGTTAAACTCTTCTTTTTTCTCTTCTATAAGATGATTGTATTGTAGTAAAAATGATTTCTTTATTTCTTCAATATGGTCTTTTACAGACATTACTTTGTCTATACTTACCAGTTTCTTTAACTCGTCAACAAGGGCGTCTAATGTAAACGTGTGATAATCCTTCATAGGAATATCATGACGCTCTTTCAGCGTTTCGTCTTCACTTTCTTCAGCATTAGAATTTGTGATGGCATCCAACGCATTTTGATGATCTGTCTCTTCAGTTTCTACATTTTTTTCTTCTTCAATTTCAGTATTCGAAATTGAATTTTCAGATACTGTTTCAGAAACGGGAGTTTCTATAGTATCGTTTTGTGTAGAATCAGTAGTATCGATTTCTAATTTTCCGTCTGCTTCTTGCAGGTTATCATTCTTTTCTTCTAACATTTTAAATGTATAAGGTTTTTACTTTAACAGTGCGAAAGATAGTAAAGGTGTTTCTAAATACAAAATAAATCGTTTGTTTATACGCTATTTTACGATGAAATTCTTATTTAATGAAGATGTTTGGAAATATGATATCTGTTTTTTAGATTTTTTTTTGAAGTAAATTTAAATTGAGAATAGATATCCTTTTAAGAAAAAAGCTTGAAAATTTGCATTTCTATTGAGGAGTATTACTTTTATTATAAGAATGGAGAATAGGAGAGATCGTTAAATAATCTTTTATAGAAATTTTTTAAAACAGAATCAACATCCCGACTTCAATGCCAAAGTTGTAGGTTTTATGACTACCAAAAGCAACGCTTGGATGAATATACGCCATATCATTTTTAGTGATTTTTCTACCAAACTCAACAAAAGCATTATTAGGAAAACCTTTGTTTATGGCGTTGTATCTAAAAGCAGCGTCGGCGGCAATCCAGTTTTTGCCAATAATGTACATAAAGTAGTTTTCGAATGCAGTGGTATTAATGTCATTTCTATTGCTGGATCCTGCAAAACTACTTTGATTTTCTAATGAGGTAATCCATAGAAGTCTATTAGGGATTAGATATTTTCCGAAAAATACTGCAGGAGCAAATATCCATTTTCCAGATCCTAAAGCTGGATCGGCCGCTGAATTTGAAAGCACTCTTGCACGAAAAGCAATACCTCCATTTTTTTGTTCTAAGTAAGGAATATAACTGACGCCAACACCAATATCTCCAATTCCAGTTTTATTGATTGAGGAAGTGTTTGAAGAAACTAACGGAAGATCGACTCTTAAATTCCAAGCTTTGTTTCCAATTGGATGTAAGAATCGAAGTTCAGTTGTATTAAACGAGCCATTGTCTGTATCTAAATATTCATTAAAAAGTAAAATTGTTTTTAGATAGTAATGATATCGGGCTTCTGAATAAAGGTTTGATGAATTTATGTCGATATCACTAGAGTCCTGTGCCTCTGCAGAAAGAGTAATCAAAAAGCATATAAAAAAAAATAGTGGCGATTTTTTCATAACTACTTATTAATGAGTAGTCTAATTTATGAAAAAATACGTTACTATTTTATTTTAGGTGCATATTACTTGTTCCATATTTTCCAAGCTTTTTCTGCCTGAAAAATAAGCATATCGTATCCGTTTTTTATTACAGCTCCTCTTTCTTTTGCATTTTTTAAGAATTGAGTTTCTGCTGGATTGTAAATTAAGTCATAAGCAATATGCTTGTCTGTAAAAAACTCGTACGGAAGATCTGGACAAGCTTCTATATTTGGACTTGTACCTACTGGCGTACAATTGATAATGATTTTGAAATTATCAAAAGTAGTAGCGTTGATTAAATTATAATCAATGATATTTTCTTTTGCTTCTCTAGAAACAAAAATATACGGAATATCAAGTTCGTCTAGAGCAAAGGCAACGCCTTTTGATGCGCCGCCTGTGCCTAGAATAAGTGCTTTTTTATGATGTGGTTCTAATAAAGGCTTTAACGATTTTTTAAAACCGTAATAATCAGTATTGTATCCTTTTAGTTTGCCTTTTTTAGTAAATTTAATCGTGTTTACAGCGCCAATTAGAGCTGCTTTTTTTGAAAGTTTATCTAAAAAGGGAATGACTTGCTCTTTGTAAGGAATTGTTACATTTAGTCCTTTTAAATCAGGATTATTCTTGATTAATCCTTTGAAATGTTCAATTTCAGAAATATCAAAATTTTCATAGGTGTTACCTGCAAAAACTTCATCGTTGAATTTCTCTGTGAAATAACCTTTTGAAAATGAGTAACTAATATTACGACCTAGTAAGCCAAAACGTCTTTTTAAAATACCAATCATTATTGTTTTCTGTGTTTTTCGATATAATTTTTAACTGTTTTTTTTGTCCAAACTACTGGAAATAAATCTTCGATTAAAATATAATTATCGAAGTTTAAGCGTAATCCATTGCTTAAATGAAATTTTGCTTTTGTGTTATCCTGAATCATAAAGTACAATCCTGCCAAACGATATTCGATTTCATTTTCTTCTGGGAAATATTCAGAAGCTTGTAATAAAGTTTGTATTGCGCTGTCAAATTCTCCTAAAAACTGAAGAATATCAACCCAAAACAACCAGGTATCTAAAGCATGATCACCAAATTCGACTGCTTTTCTATAACCAAATTCAGCTTCTTCAAAAAAGTTCATTTGTTTGTTTATGGTTGCATAACGCTTCCAGTACAAACGATTTTGATTATCGATTGCTAAAGCTTTATTGACAAAAAACAACGCTTTTTGAAAGTTCTTTTGGCGAACATAAAAATCTGTAATGGCAATCCATCCTTTATCTAAAAGAGGATCTTCGTGTACAGTTTGATTGTAATATTGTAACGCTTTTATCGAATTTCCAAGCTTTTCGTAGCATTTTCCAATACGCAGTAAGGCATAAGAAGTAGCGTCGTCTAATTCGATTGTACGATTATAGCTTTCTATCGCTTCATTGTATTTTTTTAGACGCTCGTAAGCTTTGGCTTTTTCCATAAATGCACCTAAAAACTCATCGTCTATAAGGGTTGCATAATCAAAAGCGCGAATTGCATTTTCGTATTCTTTTACTCCGTAATGCAAACGCCCAAGCTGATGCCAAGCGATTTCGCTGTACGGATTTTTGTTAATGTATTCGTTAAGATAGAGAATGGCTTCTTGGTTTTGATCTAAAAATTCAAAACAATAAACCACGTTGTATAAGGCAGATTGGTCTTCTAAGTCTTCTTCAAGACATTTGATAAAGCTGTCTTTTGCCATTTCAAGGTTATCCATAAAAAGATATTCCATTCCAATCAAGTTGTACACGTCAGCATAGTCATCTGTATATTGCAGTGCTATTTTAAGTAATTCTACCGCTTTTTCGTGTTGATCTCTTTTCGAACAAATATTGGCTTTCTGGATATAAATTTCCTCGTTGTTAGGTTCAATCGCATATAACTCGTTTAAAAGCTTTTCAGCGATTTCAAGTTTGTCGTCATAAACCAGCATTTCTACTTGTACTAATTTTAAGCCTGTAGATTTTGGATGTTGGTCTAATGCAAGTTTTAAGGCCTTTTTTGCTAAATTAGCCTTGCCTATGTCTAAATAATGAAGAATGATTTCTTCAAATTCTTCAGAATCAAAAAAGAGTACTTTGTTAGTTTTTAACATCGACTCAAATTTGGATAGGGATAGGTTATAATCTTCTTCTTCGTTGCTTAATTGCATACTTTGTTTTATTTGAAATTAGCCTGTTATAAAATTAGGCAACCATATTATTGATGTGGGAAAGGAAAATTAATTGTTGTGAACAATTTAATTAACAATATGGACAGAATTCCGTTTCTGTTTTTAGTCATAATCTTCTGATAACAAAAAGATTATTTGATTATTATTTTAGTAACTGAGATGTCAAACAGGTTCTAATTGCTGTTGAAATAAGCCTTACTATTTATTAGACTTGTTCCTTTTTCAATATTTCATCCATAACATTTAAAATTATGGCACAGCCTTCTTTTATTTCTTCTTCTGAAATAGTTAATGGCGGTGTTATTCTTATAGCGCATCCTTCAAAGAGCAGCCAGAATAAAATTAGTCCTTTGTCTTGACAATTTAAAATGACCTGATTGGTTATTTCGGCCGTTTCAGTCATGGCGGCAAGCATTAATCCCTTTCCTCTTACTTCTTTTATCAAAGGATGTACCAAAAGCGATCTAAAAAGTTTTTCTTTCTCTAAAGTTTGCTGCATTAAATTTGTTTCAGTTAATTCCTGCAAAGTAGCAAGACAGGCTGACGCAATGACAGGATGACCTCCAAAAGTAGTGATGTGTCCAAGTTTAGGATTCTCTGTTAAAAGATCCATTTTTTCAGCTGAAGCTGTAAATGCTCCCACAGGCATTCCGCCTCCCATACCTTTTCCCATTACCACAATATCTGGAATAACATCATAGTTTTGAAAACCAAAAAGTTTTCCGGTTCTTCCAAATCCAGGCTGAATTTCATCTACAATAAACATTGCACCAACTTCATCACAACGCTTGCGCACCTTTTGCAGAAAATTATTCTCGGGCTGAATAAAACCAGCTCCGCCTTGTATAGTTTCTAATAAAATTGCAGCAGTTCTAGTTGTGATTTTTTCTAAATCGGCATCGTTATTAAAAGTGATAAAATCTACATCAGGAAGTAAAGGGCGAAAAGCTTGTTTGCGCTCTTCAAATCCCATTACACTCATAGAGCCCATTGTGTTTCCGTGATATGCGTTATGACAAGAAATAAGCTGGCTTCGTCCAGTTACTCTTTTGGCTAGTTTTAAGGCGCCTTCAATTGCTTCTGTACCCGAATTTACTAAATAGGTTTTATTTAAAGATTCTGGAAGCAGAGAAGCCATTAATTTGCAATATTGAACAGCAGGACTTTGTGAGTATTCTCCGTAAACCATTACATGAGAATATTTGTCTAATTGGTCTTTAATAGCTTGATTAACTCTTGGATGTTGGTGTCCCAGCGTACAAGCCGAAACTCCGGCAACAAAATCTAAATATTTTTTATTACTAGTATCGTAAATATAGGAACCAACGGCGTGCGAAACTTCCATTCCTAATGGATATGGAGATGTTTGTGCTTGGTATTTTATAAAATCTGGATTCACTATTGTTTGTTTTAAAAGTTTCAGGTTTCAGGTTTCAAGTTGGCTGAAAACTAAAAACTGATACTGTGACTGAATTTAACCGCAAAGATCGCAAAGTTTGCTAAGTTTTAAATCAAGTTGGTATTATTAAAATGCAAAGTTCGCAAAGTTGCTAAAATTAAAATTGTGGCTTACGTTATGAATAGTTTTATCGAAAAGAAATGAAACTGAAAACTGTGACTGCGACTAACAACTATTTTTTAGTATTAGTGTTTGCTTTCGTAGTATTTGCTTTAGCAACAGGTTTCTTTTTGTCGTAATCTCGTGTCTCTTTCCTGACTTTCATTGGGACATTCTCTTTAGCTTCTTCGTCTTTTCCTTGCTTTATTAGTTTGTCATTCATTTCATTATCTTCGGCAGTAAAAATATCATCTTTTGATTTTATTCTTTCGTCGCCGCGCCAGACGAAACCTCGTAATTTACGCGCATTTTCAGGTAAATCTTCTTCAGGATAAATATCGCCGTCGACTCTGTTAAAGAATGTAATAGTTTCTACCGCGTTATTTTCTAGAATCAAATTAATTTTACTGCTTACATTTTTATTGATCCCAATTAATTCATTGGCGTCATTCCGCATAAAATAAACAACTTCGGTGTTTTTAATAACATCTACATCGTGAAGTTTACCTTCTCTGAATTTTCCAAATAAATTGAGTCCCTTGACTTGATTGTAGCCTGTTCCTATCGTATCCTTTGAAATAAGAAAAGTATTGTTGAGGACTTTTAAGGAATCTAGTTTTTTAGTGTTATTATCGCCAATTAAATGCATAATATCACCAGTAATCTGACTGCCGCCATTCCATAAAATTGGATTTCCAATAAGTTTGGTTAAAGCCGTTTTAGAATTAGAATGTATCGAATCACATTTACCGCTCATGTCTGTTTTGTAGAAACGTACATTTTTAAAAGCTCTTAAAATACGTTCACCTTCTTTTCCTGTAACCATTAGTTTTTGACCGTGAATATATACAGAATCATTTTCTACAAAGTTAACCGCAACAGCTCTTTTGGTCACAAACATGGAGTCTTTTAGTTTGTAAACTTCGGCATAATGACCTTTTACAATACCTCGATTTATAGAATCAGTGATTTTTACATTTCGAGTTGCCGATGCAAATTCGGTATTTCGATTATAATACAAACTATCACCTTCTATAAGTCGATCATCATATTTTATATACGATTTTCGCAGAAAATGCGCGAGGTTTTTTTTGGTATCATAAAAACCTTTTTCTGTGTAAATATAGTTGGCTTTACTAGTTATAGTCGATGGTCCAAGTAAATAAGTGTGCCCCGAATTACTGTAATAATCTAAGTGATTCGATTTTACAACATATTTTGGGTTGGTAAGAGTAACTGCAGTTAAAAACTGAAATTTTTTCTCTGCAACAAAATATTTTCCTGATTTACTGACTAACGTATTGTCTTTGTTGATGATTGTACCTTTGGTATTATAAAAAACTTCTTGAACATTTCGGTCAAAATTGATCGTATCTGTTTGTAAAGTTGCATCTGGAGAAGTCATTACAGCGTTTCCTGTTGCGAATGCTTTTTTGATGTTTCCGCTGTATTCTGCATATTTACTGTTTAGAAACAAAGTGTCACCTTGAACCAACTGTACATTTCCGAAGGCTTTTAGATAATTTTCTTTTTGAAAAAAGTAGGCTTTGTTGCAAGTAAGAACAACGCCATCATGATTTACCTTTACATTTCCTGTAAGTAAAATTCCATCAGGTACTAAAACTTGATCAACATCTAAGAAATCAGAATGCTCTATGTTAATTTTTTTTGGTGCCTGAGCAGTTTTTGAAGCTTGTGCAGAAATGAATTGTATACTTAATAGAAGCAGACAAGATATAAAAAAGAGTAATTTCTTCAAGTGATTAAATTTTTGTCAAATTTATGAAAAAGGTTACAACCTTATATTGTTATTAGCATTAATTTATAAATGTTTATTTTTAGGATTAGAGGTTCAAAGAAGCAAAGGCTCAAAGTTTGTATTTGAAACATATTTCAAGTTTTTTACCTATTTTAAATCTTTGCTTCTTTGAACCTTTGCAACTTTGAACCTTCTCCTGTAATTTATCAACAAAACGTTTAACTCTCACGTTGTAGTGATGCATTTTTGAAGTTAAAACGTGTAAATCAAAATTTGTGTTCTTTGGGTTGTAGAAAATAAACTAAATTTAGGAATTAGTTTTTGGATTAGGATTTAAGGTTCTGGTTCAAGAAAGTATGTCTTAGATTTAAAAATATGATAAAAAGTAAATTATTTGCTGTTGGAACAGCCGTAACAATTTTGTTTTCGGGCTGTAAAACAAAAGATTTAAAAATGAGTGAAGTAAAAGAAGAAAATTCAAAAGAACATAAAGTTGTAGTGTATCAGGTTTTTACCCGATTGTTTGGGAATAAAAATAAAACCAATAAACCTTGGGGAACAATTGAAGAGAATGGAGTAGGGAAGTTTAATGATTTTACTGATAAAGCACTTAACGAAATTAAAGATTTGGGAGTTACTTACATTTGGTACACTGGCGTTCCTCATCATGCTTTGGTAGGAGATTATACAGCATACGGAATTTCAAATGATGATCCCGAGGTAGTAAAAGGTCGTGCAGGATCGCCTTATGCGGTTAAGGATTATTATAATGTAAATCCAGATTTGGCAGTAAATCCAGCAAATAGATTACAGGAATTTGACAACTTAATTACTCGAACGCATAAAGCGGGTCTAAAATTGATTATTGATATTGTTCCCAATCATATTGCCAGAAAATATGAAGGAAAAAATAATCCTGAAGGAGTAAGAGATTTTGGCGCCGATGACGATACAAATGTTGAATATAAAAGAGATAACAACTTTTACTACATTCCAAAAGCACATTTTGAAATTCCTGATGGAGATATTCCGTTAAACGGAGAAAAAAATCCTATGGTTGATGGTTTTTTTGATGAAAATCCTGCAAAATGGACGGGAAATGGTTCGCGTAAAGTAAAACCAGATCAAAATGACTGGTACGAAACGGTAAAGGTTAATTATGGAATTCGTCCTGACGGCTCAAAAGATTTTCCTGAACTCCCAGCTGGATTTGATCAGAAATCATATCAAGAACATTTTGCATTTTGGCAGGATAAAGATGTTCCGGATTCGTGGAAAAAATTCAAATCAATTGCTATGTATTGGACAGCAAAAGGTGTTGACGGTTTTCGTTATGATATGGCAGAAATGGTTCCGTATGAATTTTGGAGTTATATGAACTCAGCGATCAAAATGAAAAATCCAAACGCTTTTTTATTAGCAGAAGTTTATAATCCAAATGAATATCGAAATTATATTCGTTTAGGTAAAATGGACTATTTATATGATAAAGTAGAAACTTATGATAAATTGAAAGATGTTATTCGCGGAAAATCTACTCCAGATGGATTATCAGATATTCAAAAAGGAATGTCAGATATTGAGCATCATATGCTTCACTTTTTAGACAATCATGATGAGCAGCGTTTGGCTTCGCCTGAGTTTGCTGGAACACCAGAAAGAGGAAAACCTTTAATGGTGGTTTCAACAACTTTAAGCACGTCGCCTACGATGATTTATTTTGGACAGGAAGTAGGAGAGGCTGGAAACGAAAATGCAGGTTTTGGTACTCGTTCGAGAACTTCTATTTTCGATTATATCGGAGTTCCAAATCATCAAAAATGGATGAATGATGGTAAGTTTGACGGCGGACAGCTTTCAGAATCAGAGAGAAACTTACGAGATTTTTACAAGCGCTTATTGAATTTCTCTATAAAGAGCCCAGCTTTAATGGGAAGCTTTCAGGAAATACAATCTGAAAATCGTCAAAATAATGTTGGATATGACGAATTGCTTTATTCTTACCTTCGCTGGTCAGAGAAGCAAAAGCTAATCATTATCGCTAATTTTTCTTCAGAAAAAACTAGTGAATTCGAATTGAAAATTCCCGCGGATGTCATTGCAAAATGGAATTTAAAAGAGGGGGAGTATAAACTTACAGATCAATTGTATCAGCAAAATTCTGTATTGCTAAAAGTAGAAAATGGAGTAGGCAAGGCTAGAATTAAAATTCTGCCTTCTGAATCATTTATTTTTGAGTTGCAATAATATAAAAAAAAGCTTGTTTGAAGTGATTAATTGATTCTTCAAACAAGCTTTGTTAGATATTCGTTAAAAGCGAAAGGATTTCGGTAATCGAAAATTTAGCACCGCAGACAAACTCATCTGAAGCTCCGTAATAGATTGTCAGTGTTTCTCCATCGGGATCTAAAATATGACCATTTGTAAATACAACATTTCCAAAAAAGCCGCTTAATTCGTAATTTGTTTTAGGAAACATAATTGGGTCTTCTGTTCTGGCGAGAACTTTTGTTGGGACTTCAAGATCCATTAAAAAAGCACCTAAACAATATTGATGGTTTTCATTGGCTCCATGATAAATTTCTAACCAGCCTTTTGCGGTTTTTATTGGTGCAGCACCAGCGCCAACTCTTTTGCTGTCCCAGTGCTCTTTTCTAGTTTTGATAATACAATGATGATTTCCCCAGTGAATACCATCTAGAGATGAAGCTATCCAGATATAATTGCCTCCAATGTCTACGCTGCTAGGACGGTGTAATGCGTAAAATAAGCCGTTAATTTTTTCTTCAAAAATAGCGCAGTCCTTATTGTGAGGGGGTAATATCATACCGTGTTTTTCAAATTTTTGCCAATCTACAGTAGTTCGTAAACCAACACCAACACCATTTTTTGATACAGAAGTAAAAGTCAAATAATAAACTTCATCAATCAAGACAACGCGGCAATCTTCGATTCCAAACGTTTCCAGTATGCCTTCTCCAACCAGTGATGGGGAATTTTTTGGCTCATAAAAAGTGCGACCATCTTCACTGCATAATAAGCGAAGATGTGAAAGTGTGGTTAAATAATCAGCACCTTTATAGTTTATTACTCTTGCATCTGTTGCGATTAATTCGGGATCGTCTTTTTTAATCTCAATGATTTCAATAGTCCCTTTATTTGTCAATATTGGAAAAGAGATGCTGTTTTCCATTTGTTTTGGTCGTTCAGCAACTCTTACAAGGAGCCAAATTTTATTTTGAAATTGAAATACTCCAGGATTTAAAAGGCAGGTTATTTCCAGTCCTTCTCTGCTTGGTGTTAAATCTGAAGGTGACAGCAGAGGATTTTCTTTAAAACGAACAGCTATATCTTTCATACATTGTGTATTTCTGTTGTAAATAAAAAAAAAGCTGATACAAATTTTGTATCAGCTTTTTTGTGTTATACTTTTTTTACTTTTTTCAAAGCTTCAATATAATTTTCGTTTACTTTTTCCCAGTTTATATGTTCGTAAAAAGCATCGATATAACTACCTTTTCTATTTTGATAATCCAAATAATAAGCATGTTCCCATAAGTCAATACCTAAAATTGGTGTTCCAGGAATTAATGCATTTTTCATTAATGGATTATCCTGATCTTCAGTTGTGGTGATTTGTAATTTTCCATATCTGTCAACAACAAGCCAAACCCATCCAGAACCAAATTGTTTTTCAGCTTGTCCTTTAAACTGACTGGTTAAGTTGTTAAAAGATCCAAACTCTTTATTAATAGATCCTGCTAGAGTATCTTTTGGAGTTTGTTCTTTTTGAGTTAAGATGTTGAAATAAAGAGTATGATTGTAATATCCTCCGGCATTCTGGCGAAGTTTTGCGTTGCTTAAATCTAATTTCTTTAGAATATCTGCAATTGGCATGTTTTCATACTCAGTCGACACAATTTCTTTGTTAAAATTATTTGTGTACGTTAAATAGTGTTTAGAATAATGAGTTTCTAAAGTCAATGATCTTATTGCAGGAGATAATCCGTCATATCCAAAAGGAAGTTTTGTCATTTCAAATGATCCTGGATCTGCCTTTACATCATTTGGCGATCCAATCATTATTTTTTCCTCTTTAGTAGGAAGAGGAACCTCGACAACTTCAGTTAGTTTATTATCGTTACAAGAAAATAATAGTAAAAATGAAGGCAAAATGCTGAAAAGGACAATGTTTTTCTTCATAATGTTAATTTATTTTGATGTTAATGAATTGATGATCTCGATATAACACTCTTTAGCTTCATCAACAGAAATATGACTAATCTGCATCCAGGCATTGGTTTTGAAAGCATCTCGTAAATCAAAATTTTCAGATTGATTGTACACAGCAGTTCCAAAAGTTGCTTGTTTGTAATAGGCATAAAGTCTTAGCTGCACATCTTGCGGCAGTGAGGCTTGAGTCATTTTTAGAGCAGTTTCAACAGCCTCTGAAAAACGAGTATCTAAATCTTTTTTTGTCATTTAAGCTTTTGTAGCGATAATAGTTTTTCCGCCAATTGCTTTTTGGTCCAGAACCACATTAATTGGCGTACCTAAAGGTAAAAATAAATCTACTCTCGAACCAAATTTTATAAACCCGGCATCAGTACCTTGAATAACCTGCATTCCTTCTTGAGCGTAATTTACAATTCTTCTTGCCAAAGCACCTGCGATTTGTCTGTATAATACTTGACCAAAAGTATCATTTTCGATTACCACAGTTGTTCTTTCGTTTTCTTCACTAGCTTTTGGGTGCCATGCAACCAAAAATTTACCAGGGTGGTATTTGCTGAATTTAATAATTCCGTCCATTGCGTAACGTGTAACGTGAACGTTTATTGGCGACATAAAGATAGAAACTTGTAAACGTTTGTCTTTAAAATATTCTCCTTCATAAACTTCTTCAATAACTACCACTTTTCCGTCAACAGGAGCAAGAATATGATCGCTGTTTCTAACCGCAATTCTTTTTGGGTTTCTAAAAAATTGTAAGATGATAATTAAAATCAATAATGCTGCTATTTGAACAAGCATTCTCAGCCAATTGATATCTATAAATCTATCAGCAATTACAAGTACGGCAACAGTAAAAACTGTTCCTAATAAAATAGATGGGGCTCCTTCTTTATGAAACATAATATAAAATTTGATAAAATAAAAATATAATTGGTGCTACAAATATAACACTATCTAATCGATCTAAGATACCGCCGTGTCCCGGCATGATAGAACCGCTGTCTTTTACGCCTGCAATTCTTTTAAATTTTGATTCAATCAAATCACCAATAGTGCCAAAAACACTTACAATTAAAGCGATTATAGTCCATATTAAAATAGATTTTGCGCTAAAAGCTGGATTGGGCTGAATGTATAATTTTGAAATCAAGAAACCTGCAAAAGCGGCAAATACAGCTCCGCCAAGAAATCCTTCAATTGTTTTTTTAGGCGAAACACGCTCAAAAAGTTTGTGTTTTCCCATCGATTTTCCAACTAAATAAGCGAAAGTGTCATTTGTCCAGATTAAGATGAATAAGCCAAGGATGATTTTTGGGTTATAATCATTAGTTCCAAAGGAAATTTTGACAATAAAAACAAAAGGAAGTGTAATGTAACCTAATAAATATAAGTATTTAGAAGAGATGCTTACTTTTTGAACGGAGTCGTAAAATAAGAATAGAATACATTTAATTGAAACCACAATTGTAACAGCAAGAAGCACTAGGTCTAACTGCTGTATATTGAGTTCTAAGTTTAAATTTGATTTGAATAAATTGTTTAAGTAAGCGGCCGTTTGTTTACCGTAATGGCTCACAAGTACTATGGCGCTGTAAAGCAAGGTTCCAAATAAAATTGAAAAGACTTTATTGAGATTTACTAAGTTAGAAAACTCATAAATCGTAATAACTAGAAAAATGCCAAAAAGGAGGATAAAGCTTTCAGTCGAAAACAAGATTGAAGTTAATAACAGAGCAATATAAACAGCACCAGAAATGGTTCTCTTGAGTGTTTCATTCATCTTAAAGATCTTCTAAGAGCAGTAAATATAAATTCTTGGCAACACTTCCGTATTGCGTAAAATCTTCTTCTTTTGCTTTTTCGAAATATTTTATTGTGGTAATATTAGTTGGAATATCTCTATCGTATTTACGTTTAATGGCTGTTAAACCATCACTTTTCATAGGTAGAATTTGACTTGTAGTGGCAATAATTACAATGTTTGCCGGTAACTCGTTTGGTTTGTTTTGTCTAATTTGTTTTGATGAAAATAAAATAGAACCCTCATCGGCTATAAGATTTTCACATACCGCTAAAAGAAACTTTGGTTTAGCTGGTGCAGTATAAAATAATTTATTTTCATCTAATAAATTAAATAGAGCTGGTTCGTAGCATAGTACTTCACTCTCAAACCAATCATTCTCTTCAAGGATATTTTCAAACTGTTCAGCAAGTTCTTGGTTGTTTTCGCAATACAAGAATTTTCCGCCATTTTTTTTGAAATTGAAAATGAATTGTTCGTCAAGAGACAAATGACTATTTTGGACTGGATTTCCTCCATATTCACTTTCATGTTCTTCGTCAGAAGCGGATTCACTGGACCCAAATATTTTTTTGAAAAAATTCATTTTTATATGAAATGCTTTACATGTTAATTGAAAACGTTCAAAGATAAAAAAATCTTAATTCAAAAGGCTATTTTGAATTAAGATTTTAAAAAATATTACATATTTCCTGATTAATTTACGAAACCACTTCTTCTAAATTTTTATCAAAAGTACGTTTTCCGAAAATTGCTTCTAAGTCGTCTTTAAAGATAACTTCTTTTTCTATTAAGATATCAGCAAGCTGATTTAACTTGTCTTTGTTTTCTTCAAGAATCTCAATTGCTCTTTGGTATTGACCTTCAATTAATTCTGAAATTTCTTTGTCAATAATTTTAGCAGTTTCGTCAGAATATGGTTTTGAGAAATTGTATTCACTTTGTCCGCTTGAATCATAATAAGTAACATTTCCGATTTTATCATTCAAACCGTAAATCGTTACCATAGCACGAGCTTGACGTGTTACTTTTTCTAAATCGCTTAATGCGCCAGTAGAAATTCTGTCAAAAGTTACTTTTTCAGCAGCTCTTCCTCCCATAGTAGCACACATTTCGTCCAACATTTGATCTGTTCTTACGATTTGTCTTTCTTCTGGTAAGTACCATGCCGCTCCTAAACTTTGTCCGCGAGGTACAATAGTTACCTTAATAAGTGGTGCTGCGTGTTCCAGCATCCAGCTTACAGTAGCGTGACCCGCTTCGTGAATAGCAATTGCTCTCTTTTCGTCTGGAGTGATAATTTTGTTTTTCTTTTCTAAACCACCAATAATTCTATCTACAGCATCAAGGAAATCTTGTCTGTCAACTGCAGTTTTGTTATTACGAGCTGCAATTAAAGCGGCTTCGTTACACACGTTTGCAATATCAGCACCTGAGAATCCAGGAGTTTGTTTTGCTAAGAAATCTAAATCAAGACCTTCAACTTTTTTAATTGGAGCTAAATGCACTGCAAAAATCTCTGCTCTTTCGCGAATGTCTGGTAAGTCAACAAAAATTTGTCTGTCAAAACGACCTGCACGCATTAAAGCTTTGTCAAGTACATCAGCTCTGTTGGTTGCAGCCAAAACAATCACGTTAGAGTTGGTACCAAAACCATCCATTTCAGTTAATAGTTGGTTCAGAGTATTTTCTCTTTCGTCATTTCCGCCAGACATATTGCTTTTTCCTCTTGCTCTACCAACGGCGTCAATTTCATCAATAAAGATAATAGCAGGAGATTTTTCTTTAGCTTGTTTAAATAAGTCACGTACACGTGATGCACCAACTCCAACAAACATTTCTACGAAATCAGAACCTGATAATGAGAAAAATGGAACTTGCGCTTCACCGGCAACAGCTTTAGCTAATAATGTTTTACCAGTTCCTGGAGGTCCTACAAGTAAAGCTCCTTTAGGGATTTTACCTCCTAGATTAGTGTATTTTTCAGGGTTTTTAAGGAATTCTACAATTTCTTGTATTTCTTCTTTTGCACCTTCTAAACCAGCAACATCTTTAAATGTAGTTTTGATATCTGTTTTCTCATCAAAAAGTTTAG
Organism: Flavobacterium sp. FlaQc-30; assembly: GCF_044005885.1. NCBI lineage: Bacteria > Pseudomonadati > Bacteroidota > Flavobacteriia > Flavobacteriales > Flavobacteriaceae > Flavobacterium > Flavobacterium sp. FlaQc-30. The sequence goes on from NZ_JBIPCO010000003.1 coordinate 366,495, forward strand.
CTTTTGATTTTCCAATGTTAAAAATTTGTCCGCCGCCGCCTCCAGCACCGCCTGACATTTTACGCATAATAAAAATCCATACACCAATAATGATGATAATTGGAAGCAGACTGATTAAAATGTCGCTCCAGTTGTTTTTTTGCAAGAAATTGAAATCTTTCAGTTTGCCTTCGCCAACTGCTTTTTCAAGTTTTGTTTGAAAGATTTGATCGTTACCAATTTCCAAAGTATAGTGTGGACCTTTGTTTGGTCTTTCAAAAATATCTTTAGAAACTTTTTTATTTGCAGCATCTTTAAGAGCTGCTTGAGTTAAGTAAACTTCGGCCTCGGCTTTGTTATAAACGATAACTTTTTCAATTTGACCTTTCTCTAATAAAGTATTGAATTTAGATGAAGTTAATTGAGCAGGTTCGCTCATACTTGATCCACCGGTTGCAAAACTTATAAATAAAAAAACTAGAAGTATTGCGGTGTATATTAACCAAGGACTTATTTTAAATTTACTCGGATTTGGATTATTATCTTTAGCCATTAGAAAAAATTTTCTTTAGTATTTGTTTTCGATTGTAGTTATTTTGGCATCACCCCAAAGACTCTCGATATTGTAGTATTCACGAATGTGCTTCTGGAAAACATGTACCACGATGTGCACATAATCCATTAGAACCCATTCTGCATTATCGGTTCCTTCTACGTGCCAAGGTTTGTCTTTTAAATCTTTAGAAACTGTTTTTTGAATTGAGTTGACAATGGCGTTAACTTGGGTATTTGAGGTTCCGTTGCAAATTACAAAATAGTCGCAAACCGCCGTATCTATATCTCTTAAGTCAAGAATATCGATGTCATTTCCTTTTACTTCTTCAATCCCTTTGATTATGTTCGCCAATAGAACATCATTATTAATAGTCTTTTTCGCCATGAATTATTTTATATGAATTTGTAAAGTTACCAAATTTTGTGATTATTTTTGATGCTTAACAAAATATTAAATTAAGTTATTTAAATTACTTAGATGAAACTAATCAAACTCGATGCCATAGATTCTACAAATGATTTCTTAAAATCATTGTCAAGTCAAGATGAACTGGAGAATTTTATGGTCGTAACTGCTGAAAATCAAACAAAAGGCAAAGGACAAATGGGAGCGAAGTGGGAGTCTGAGATAGGTAAAAACTTAATTATGAGTGTCTTGGTGAAGGATTTTGTGTTTGATTATGAACGAGTTTTTAATTTAAGCATTGTCGTTTCTTTAAGTGTTTTAGAAGTCTTAAAAGAATTAAATATTCCTGAATTATCTATAAAATGGCCAAACGACATTATGTCATATAATAAAAAAGTAGGTGGCATACTTATCGAAAATACCTTAAAAAGTGATGGCAGAATCGTGTCAGTTGTCGGATTAGGGTTGAATGTTAATCAAACTAATTATGATGAATTGCCAAATGCTTCTTCTCTTGCCGTTATTTCTGGGAATACTTTCGATAAAGAATCTTTAGTTGTTTTGATCGTTGAAAAAATGAAGCAGAAAATAGATTTATGGCAGTCATCAGCTTCATTTTTCTGGGACGATTATTTTAATTTCTTGTTTCGAAAAGGAGTTCCAATGCCTTTTAAAGACCTTAATCCAAAAACATCGGGACATAATTTCATGGGAATTATTCAAGGAGTATCTTCAGTTGGTAAATTGCAGGTTTTGTTAGAAGATGATTCCGTTTCAGAATTTGATATTAAGGAAATACAGATGCTTTACTGATAGGTGCAAAGGTTGAAAGTGGCAAAGGTGCAGAGGTTTTTTTTATTTGCTGAATCTTTATTTTGTTTTTAAACCTCTAATACTTTTGTGTTTTTTGGCGCTATTTTTCTATTCCAATGCATGATATAGATTGTTCCTAAAATAGAGGGTGCCATCCATGTAATGATATTTCCTAACCCAATTCCAGCCACTATAAAAGCTGTTATAGAGGCAATCAATGCGCCAATCATTTTGCCAATATGTTTTGACAGCCATTTTTTCTTTATTTCTGAAACGTTTTTGAAGAAAATAAAATCTTTTACAGTCATGTAAAATCCAAAAGCGCCAAAGAAAGTAAATAAAATACCATTTGCAATAGCGTTTAATTGGCAATACAATCCAATAGAAATCATTAGTACAGAAAAGAATAACATACTTCCTGAAATTAGTTTGTCTGTAAAATCAGCTTTTTGTTTGTGTTTAAAAGTTAAGGCTCGATTTCCAGAAATAACCAGATAAATGGTAAATAAGCCAATTAAGAATAAAAAAATGTTTTGATGTTTTGGCATCCAGCAGATCGGAACAGAGATAAGCGAACTAGTAATCATTCCGATAGAGAAAAGTTTCCCCATTCTTTTGTGTAATACACCGCCTTTTTTAACGATGATACTTCCAATTCCAGTAATTAGCCCAATTCCGCCAAAAAAAGCGTGAATGTAAATTAAGATCTTAATAGTTGATTCCATTTTGTGGTTTGTTAGTTTTGATGGATCAAACTTCGGGCAATAATTTATTTTGTAATAATTTATTGTACTGAACTGTATTTTTTTGAGGATGAAATGTTTTTTTTTGGAAGGTTCTGAGGCTCTGAGTAACTATCCCGAGGCTTCGGGACTGAGGTTTTAAATTGATATGACAAAAAAAAGTCCAATCATTTCGATTGGACTTTTCATTTATAATTCACAATTAATAATTCACCATTATTAAAGTTTCGTCATATTTGTTGCTAAAGTTTCAATAAACTTGCTGATAGGTCCTTTGATCATCATTCCCATCATGGCGTTAAATTCACCATCAAATACTAATTGAACAGCGCTTTCTGAATCAGAAACACTGTCAATATTTGAAACTAAAGTAAACGGAAGTTTATCGCTTGCAGCGCCCAAAACAATTTTGTTTGGAGCTGTTTTTTCTTTCATTTTAAGTTTGATTTCCGGCATACCTTTCAATCCAAAAATAAAAGCGTCTTCACCAATTACTTCAAATTTAGCAATATTATCAGGCATTAATTTTTCGAAATTCTTAACATCAGTCAATAAATCAAATAGATCCTGAGCTGATTTCTGAACTGTAACTTTTGGACTTTCTAAGTTCATATTTTTTTTGTTTTGTTATTTGTTTTTTACTGCAAATGTTTTTTTACCGCAAAGGACACAAGGTTTTTTATGTTACTTTGACTTTATTTAAGTTCGCAAAGCTGGAATTAAAAAAAGAGCGGAGCGATTTTTTAGAAAATCTAAAATCTAAAATCTAAAATCTAAAATCTAAAATCTAAAATCTAAAATCTAAAATCTAAAATCTAAAATCTAAAATCTATTCAGGTTGTCCCCAAGTTGATGGACTTTCGTTCCATTCAAGCAAAGTCGATTGTTGATCTTCGGTAATATATTGTTTTTGAACAGCTAAATCAAGCAGGTTTTCATAATTGCTTAATGTATACAAATCGATATTAGCGTTTTTGAAATTTTCTTCGGCAACATTAAAGCCGTAAGTAAAAATCGCTGCCATACCTTTAATGTTTGCACCTTCATTGCGTAAAGCTTCAACAGCCATTAGACTGCTGTTTCCGGTACTAATTAAATCTTCAACAACAACAACATTTTGTCCTTTTTGTAAAAAACCTTCAACTTGATTTTGTCTTCCGTGCTTTTTTGCTTCTGGACGCACATATACAAACGGCAGTCCAAGACTTTCAGCAACCAGAATACCAACTCCAATCGCTCCAGTAGCAACACCGGCAATTACGTCAGGTTTTCCAAATTGTTTTTCAATGTTTTTCGCAAACTCATCACGAACGTAATTTCGGATGCTTGGAAATGAAAGAATTAACCTATTATCGCAGTAAATAGGAGATTTCCAACCAGAAGCCCATGTAAAAGGATTTTCGGGATTCAATTTAATTGCATTTATTTGCAAAAGCAATTCGGCTGTTTTTTCGGCAGTATCTTTATTAAAAATCATAGTACAAATGTATAAAGTTTTTGTGAACGACAAACCACTTTTTTTGACAAATGAAATCTCAAGAGAGACCGATTTTCAATTATTCTTGTTAGAGAGTATTGATATTGAGCAGCTTATTGTCAAAATGTTTCAAAATAAAATTCAAAAGGCTTATTTGTATCATCCTGACGAAAAGGAGATTATGAAGACTCTTAAAGCCAAAATCCCTGTAAATAAAGCGGGAGGCGGTTTTGTTTACAATAAAAAAGGAGAGGTTTTATTTATCTTCAGAAACGGAAAATGGGACTTGCCAAAAGGCGGTATCGAGAAAGGCGAGGAGATCGAAGCAACCGCAATGCGCGAAGTTGAAGAAGAAACCGGCGTAAACCAACTTCGAATAACAAATAAACTGCAAAAGACGTATCATATTTTTAAACGCAACGGAAAATATAAACTCAAAGTTACGCATTGGTTCGAAATGCATTCTGATTTTGAAGGCATTCCGCAAGGTCAGCTTGAAGAAGGAATCGAAAAAGTGGCGTGGCTGAATCCTGAGCAAATCAAAGAAGCTTTAAAAAACTCTTACGAGAATATTAAATTATTATTTGAAGAAGAGAAGAAGGTTAAAACAGATTAAAATTTGTTTTTCATATATAAGACTTTTTTTTTGTAGTAATAAGCTGAATATTAGAGTATAGAAATTAAATTTAATTTGTATTTTCGTTTACATGTAAATTAACTTATTAAATGTAAATTCTATGTCATTTCAAGCGTATTTAAAGACAATTAAAGAAAAAACGGGCAATGGTCCAGCTGAATTTAGAGTTTTGGCAGAACAAAAAAACTTTACATTAAACGGGAAACTTAAACCCGAAGTAAAAGCCGGCGAAATTGTAAACTGGCTTAAAGAAGATTTTGATTTAGGACAAGGACATTCAATGGCAATTTACGCTTTGCTAAAAGGTATTAAAGACGAAAACAGCAAATAACGATTTTAAAGGTCTGGGATCTAAAAGTAAAAAGCAACTCATTTCTAAGTTGCTTTTTTCTTTTTACCCTCTTTACGACTTATCGTTGCGGGCGCAAAGTCACAGACATTTGCGCAGCTGGGAATTTCTAACGATAACAAAATTAGCATTAGTTAGTTTTTTGTAAACCATATTTATATTTCTAATATTATTGAGAAAGAGTTTGCTTGTCATTTCGACGAAGGAGAAATCGCACTAGAAGCTCGACAAAGATTGGTAATTTTCGTTGTAGACTCACGAGTGCGATTTCTCCTTGGTCGAAATGACAAACTTTATGCGAAAACTTTGATAAAGTTCTACGCGCAAAGCTTTGCGATTTTATCGCAAGCCTAAAGCAATCAAAGAAAAAATATTAGCGCACTTTGTGGTAAAAAAATCTGCGCTATCAAAATAACTCTACAAAACTCGATAAACAGGATACTGCAAATGTGCCTTTTCATAATAAACAGAGTGTTTGTAAATCCAGTTTAATTGGGCTTCTGCATTTTTTGCAAATTCGCGATCAGTTTGTTTTTTAGCTTCTAATTCAGCTTTTAAAGAAGGATTTTCTTTTAAAAGTTGCGAAGCCGTATCTTCAAAAATATATTCTGAATAATGTTCTTTTTGCTGCAAAATAGGATCGAAAAAATTCCAGTTGAAGAACGAATCAACGCCTTCTGGTTCAAAAGCTTCTACGAGATATTTTACGCCTTTTTGGTTTGTTGGAACCAAATAATCCCCTTTGGCGAAAGCCATTTTTATAATTTTAGAAGTTATTGTGGTATTGTAGTGTAAATAATGCCCTTCGTAAGCGTTTGGAACCGTTTTAAAATCGGCAATTTTATAGCTTTCAACCTCGATAATGGTATCGTTTTTAAGCTGAAAATAAGAGATATTGTTATTCTTTAAAAGATCAATAATATTCCAATATCCGCGCGGAATAATATAAGCAGTTGGAATCACAACTTCTTTCACCGACTTGAATTCTTTGATATACGGAACGTCTTTTTTATACGGCTTATTTCGGTCATAATACAAACGGTTTCCTGTTGTGGCTTCACTTTTTTTGTAACCTGCTTCATATCCTAAAAATGAAAATGTAGTTGCTTTTGTGCTATCCAATTCCCATTTTAAAGTATAGGATTTTTTGGGTTGATATTGCTCTAAATTTTTTACTCTTAAATCTTTTATCTTTTGATAATTTGCATCGGTAAAATCCAAAGTCGATTTTGTGTATTCGTAGGTCATTTTTACACGTTCGGCATATTTTTTCAACATATGTGTTTCAACGACAAAACCAATTGTATTAAATAGCGACGTATAGCCTGTTGTATATCTTGGATTATCTACAAATTGCCCAAAACCTTTGTCTGGAGTATCTTTAAAAGAATCTACATACGGCGTTGTTTCAATTTTCTTTTTCTGTAAATCTTTTACCAAAGCGGGCATCATTTCGACATTCATAAAATCACCCAAAACGGTTCCTAGCTTATTATGTTGCGTCATAATATAAGTTAGTTTGTATTGATAATCAGAACCGTTGCTTACGTGATTATCGATAAAAATATCAGGATTTATTTTTTGGAAAATTTCGACAAAGCTTTTTGTATTTCGAGTGTCGGATTTCATCAAATCGCGATTCAAATCATAGTTTCTGGCGTTTCCTCTAAAACCATAAATTTCAGGACCATCTTGATTGGCTCTTGTAGTCGAGTTTCGGTTTAAAGCACCGCCAATATTGTAAACAGGAATGGTAACTAAAACGGTGTTTTTTGGTGCTTTTATTTTTCCTATTGCCAAATCTCTGTAAAATTGCATTGTGGCATCGATTCCGTCGGGTTCACCGGCATGAATACCGTTATTGATAAAAAGAACGGCTTTGTTTTTCTGAATTTTATCAAAATCAAATTCCTTGTCAGGATTATAAACAATCATGTGCAAAGGTTCTCCAGAATCAGTCAAACCCATTTCTTTCATTTGAATCGTTGGAAAATCAGCAGCCAATAGCTTATAATAGGCAATAGTTTCTTGGTAAGAAGCGGTTTGATTTCCGTTTCCTTTTTCGAAAAAGGTATCGTATTTTTTATTGTTTTGAGCGGAAATGGTTATTGTAAAAAGTGAAAAGAGAATGGTAAAAAGTTTCATGGTTGTGGTTTTAATCAAAATCAAATATAAGTTTTTTGTTTCAAGTTTCAGGTTAATCACTTTGCGGTTTTGGTTTCACGCAGATTTTGCAGATTTGAGCTGATCAAAAAGGATTTTTTAAATAATAAAAATAGAAATCTGCTCAAATCTGCAAAATCTGCGTGAAACATTTTTTGTGATTTCTATCTAAACTTGAAACTTGAAACAAGAAAAAACTTAAAACAATTTTTTACCTACTTTTGCAAAATGAATAAAAAACACCATTCCAACAATATACTTTCGAATTTAGGTATTGAAAGCTTAAACGAAATGCAGGAAATGGCGCAAGATGCCATTTTGCACGAAAACAATGTTTTATTGCTTTCTCCAACAGGATCAGGAAAAACATTGGCTTTTTTGCTTCCTATTTTAGAATTATTACAGCCTGAGATACTTTCAGTTCAATGTTTAATTTTAGTGCCTTCGCGCGAATTAGGGCTTCAGATTGAACAGGTTTGGAAAAAAATGGGAACGCAGTACAAAGTAAATATTTGTTACGGAGGACACTCGATTGATACTGAAATTAAAAATTTGAGCAATCCGCCGGCTGTTTTAATTGGAACTCCAGGAAGAATTGCAGATCATATTGACAGGGAAACTTTTCGAACAGATAAGGTTCAGACTTTAATTTTGGATGAGTTTGACAAATCGCTTCAATTAGGGTTTCATGAACAGATGTCTTTTATAATTGGTAGATTACCTAAAGTGAATAAAAGAGTTTTGGTTTCGGCAACATCTGATATTGAGATTCCAAAATATACAAGAGTGGTTAACCCAACTGTTTTAGATTTTATTCCTGAAGAAGAGGAAAAGACTAATCTTTCTATGAAAATGATTTTGTCTCCTTCAAAAGACAAATTAGAAAGTTTGTTCAATTTGATTTGTTCTTTAAAATCGCAATCGGCTATTATATTTTGTAATCACCGTGATGCTGCAGAACGTATCAGCGACACTTTGAATGAAAAAGGCATTTACGCTACGTATTATCATGGCGGAATGGATCAGGATGAGCGTGAACGTGCATTGATTCAGTTTAGAAATGGAAGTGTGAGTTATCTTGTTACAACTGATCTTGCCGCGCGTGGATTGGATATTCCGGAGATGAAACACGTTATTCATTATCATTTGCCTTTAAAAGCAGACGAATTTACACATCGTAACGGACGTACAGCACGTATGCAGGCAACTGGAACGGCATATGTTATTGTTCATGAAAGTGAAAAACAATTGGATTATATCGATTATGATATGGAAATCTTTGATGTGAAGAATACGACAGCTCTGCCAAAACCACCTGAATTTCAAACGATTTACATTAGCGGCGGTAAAAAAACAAAACTGAATAAGTTTGATATTGTTGGTTTCTTTTCTCAAAAAGGGAAATTGGAAAAAGGTGATTTAGGACTTATCGAGGTAAAAGATTTTGTTTCGTTTGCGGCAGTAAAATTCGGAAAAGTAAAAGAGCTGCTTAAGAATATTAAAGATGAAAAAATGAAAGGGAAAAAGTTTAAAATTGAGGTGGCTCGTAATGTGGTGAAGAAAGAAGAGGAGAAGAACAATAAATATTAAATAACAGAAAATTGCTGGTAATTTACCAGTTTTAATTTTATGTAATTGTATATCAGTATTTTAATTATTTTGCGTTTGTGGTTTGTGATTTTATGTTAAAAAAATAACGATTTGATAGGTGTTTTTTCATTATTTCTGTGTTTTTTTGTTGCTGTAAAAATTATAAATCCCAAATTTATTATGAAAAGAACTATTACCATTGCCGTTTTGTTCTTTAGTCTTGTGTCGTTTGCACAGATTAAGGTTCTTGAAACAGTTCCTGTTGAAAAATTAGGAAAAGTAAATAACAATTACATTCAGAAAATTGGCGATGAATACACAGTGTATTACACTAGTATTCAAAACGATGATGAAGATGCATCAAGTTTAAGAAAATTTACCTTCAAAAATGTTGACAACGATTATGTAAATCTTTACAACATAATTGTAAATGGTTTTACAGCAACTCCATTGTATGATATAAAATTAGAATTACCAAACAATTATATTTGGTTACACTATACAGGAAACGTTGTTCCAGATAAAGCGACAGTTCAGTTTATGGTTTCAAGCAAAGATAAAGATGCTGCGACAAACAATGTTTCTGAGCCGTTGATCAAAGAGCAAATCAATAAATTATTTCAACGATAATTTTTAGTTTGAGGTTTCAGGTTTAATTTGTTTCAAGTTATTTCCAGAACCGAAAAATAATAAAAAAGGCTATTCGTATTTTGAATAGCCTTTTTTTATTGCTTCAAGTTTCATAAGTCAAGCAAAAAAAGCCTTTGCAACTTTGCCTCTTTGTAACTATGAACCTAAAAAAAAATTATATCTTCTTCACATATTGCGTGATAATCACAATTTGTTGACCATCTACTTTTCCTTCAATATATTCGGCATTTTCATGGTCAAGACGAATGTTTCTTACTGCGGTTCCTTGTTTGGCAACCATACTTGATCCTTTTACTTTAAGATCTTTGATTAAAACAACTGAATCTCCGTGTTGTAAAACTACGCCATTGCTGTCACGGTGAACCAATTTGTTTTCGTCGTCTTCGCCTTCGCCTGTAGCTTGTGCCCACGCCAGTGTATCTTCGTCTAAATACATCATATCAAGTAATTCTTGCGGCCATCCTGCAGCACGCATACGGCTTAACATTCTCCAAGCCACAACTTGTACAGCGACATTTTCGTTCCACATGCTGTCGTTAAGACATCTCCAGTGATTTAAATCGACGTTATCTGGATTTTCAATTTGGTCAATACAGGTAGTACAAGCTAAAATACTTTCGTCAAGACCGCCTTTTTGAGTTGGTAATACTTGATATGCTTTTAGGTTTTCTTCAGCGCCGCAAAGTTCGCATTTAGATCCGCTTCGTTTGTTTAATTCTCTTTCGATACTCATTACTTATTGTTTATTTTAAAAATGCGAAATTACTTATAATTTAGTTTCATTGCAAGTTTATATTTTGGACAGGTTTTTTGGGGCAGACTAATTACAATTTTCAATACATAATAAGTCGCAATCGTAGGTTTTGGTTTTAAAATCTTTTTGGGTTACTTCTATTTTTTCAGAATACCCAACAATGTTTGGATAGTCGAATGGCATTACTATTTTATTTTCTAATGATAAGATGCCGTATTTATTATTTAATTGCGCAATCACTTTGTTACAAGATATGTATAATTGCTCATAAAGAATAGGAATTATTACCTTATTATTTTTATCAACAAGCCCATATTTAGAATTTAGTTTGACAACAAATAGATTATCATTTTGAGAAACGTCTTCATACATAAATGGAAACAATAGATTGGAAAAATCGTCATTTAAAACTAATGTCTCTTTATCACCTTTTTTTATTCTTGTGAATTGTCTGCTGTACATATCAAATTTCTCAAAATCGAAATTGGTATTTAATTTTTTAGTTCTGAAATTATAAAAATGCTTTAAATTATTGATTGTTAAAACTGCAAAATCTGCAGTTATTATCTCGATATTTTGATATTTAATTGGAATTATTTCTTTTTCACTTAAATCAATCATACCGTAAAGATTTCCTTCTTTAACTATTAAAAAATTTTCTTTTTTAGGGTTTTCAATCAAGCGCTTGTATTCGATATTGTCATATTTTGCTTGAATAAGAACATTGTTTTCACTGTCTATGATGCCTTGTTTTTTGTTTTTATAGAAAACATAGAAAGTTTTTTTATCTGAGATATAGTCTCCGTAGATTTCAAAACTTTTATCTAAAACTAAAGAATCTGAAATTATTTTATTATTTAAAAAATAATTTGTTTTGTTGTTTTTAGAAAGAACCAGAACGCCATTTTTCTTTTTTATCTCGTCATAATCAATTGGAATTATTTCCTTTCCTAAATAATTGAATACACCTTTTTTGTTGTCTTTTTTTACAATAAATTCTTGGTTATAGGACTGAGAGAATTCGATATTATCAAATTCTACAGGAAGTATCTCTCCTTTGGCGATACTAAATACTCCTTTTTTTTGATTTTTGGTAACTGCCCAGAATTCATTGTAAATTCTTTCTGTTTTATTAAAATTAATAGGAATCATTATCTTGCCATAATTAGAAACAACACCCCAAAGTCCTTTTTTCTTAATAAAAATTAAATCTGATTTTTTCTTCTGATAAAGACTGTCTATATCTGAAATTACTATTTTTCCATCTTCGTCTGTTAATTGAAATGTTTCCCCTTTTTTACTTATTAAAACTTGGCTTTGTGATGTGGTTAATGAGATTTCTGAATTAACTTGAGAATAAGAACTATTTATAAATAAAATTGTAAATAAAACCGAAATGTATAATTTCATTGTTTAAATTTAATTTGATGATGACTTAGATATTGGGAGCTAAAATTATTTTTTAACTCTAACCGCTTCTGGAACGAGCATTTCATATTCGCCGCCATTACGCAGTACATCACGAACAATGCTTGAACTTATATATGATGTGCTTGCAGCAGTTAATAAAAAGACAGTTTCAATTTTAGACAGTTTTCTATTGGTGTGTGCAATGGCTTTTTCGAATTCGAAATCGGCAGGGTTACGCAAACCTCTTAATATGAAATCAGCTTTTTGTTTTTTGGCGAGATCTATTGTCAGACCTTCATAAGTGATAACCGAGACTTTTGGTTCGTCTTTGAAAGTTTCTTCGATAAAACGTTTTCTTTCTTCTAATGAAAACATGTATTTTTTTTCGGCATTTACACCAATTGCAATTACGATTTCATCAAATAAAGAAATTCCTCTTTTGATAATATCTTCGTGACCTAAGGTAATTGGGTCAAATGATCCTGGGAATAGGGCTTTTCGCATCTTTTTTAAGGTTCTAAGGTTCTAAGGTTCTGAGATTCTGAGTTTTTAGGTTAAAAGGTTCTTTGGAAGACTTCGACTTTACTCAGTGTGGTAATATTGTGTTTAAAAAATAAAGTGCTAAGATCTTAGAACCTTAGCACCTTAGCGTCTTTAAGAAAGAGCCAGTTCAATTGCATTTGTAAACAAATCTTCTAGAGAAATTCCGGCTGCTCTTGCTTGCTGCGGAATCAAACTTTCGGTTGTTAAACCTGGAATTGTATTCATTTCGAGCATATACGGTTCGTTGTCTACAATGATAAATTCACTTCTTGAGAATCCTTTCATTTTTAGCACTTCGTAAGCGCGTTTGGCTACATCACTTACTTTTTGTGTTAGCTCATCAGAGATTCTGGCAGGTGTGATTTCTTGTGATTTTCCTTCGTATTTGGCTTCATAATCGAAGAAATCATTATCAGATACGATTTCGGTAATTGGCAATACTTTAATTTCGCCTTTGTAATTGATTACTCCAACAGAAACTTCCGTTCCGTCAAGGAAACTTTCAATGATGATTTCGTTGTCTTCTTTGTAAGCAACTTCAATCGCGATTGGAAGTTCAGCTTCTGTTTTTACTTTTGAAATTCCAAAACTAGATCCAGCTTTGTTTGGTTTAACAAAACATGGCAAGCCTACTTTTTTAACGATTTCCTCGGTATTGATAACATCACCTTTGTTTAAGTAATATGAAATTGCTGTTTTGATTCCGTACGGTTTTAAAACAGATAACAAATCTCTTTTATTGAATGTTAAAGCTGATTGATAGTAATCGCAAGAAGATTGCGGAATTCCTAATAATTCAAAATAAGCCTGCATTAATCCATCTTCACCTGGAGTTCCGTGAATGGCATTGAAAACACAGTCGAAAGTAATTTTCTGATCGTTTATAGTTACAGAAAAGTCGTTTTTATCGATCGCATATTCAGCGTCCTTTTCGTCTACATATACCCATTTTTCTTTAAAAATATGGATACGGAATCCGTTGTATTTTGTTTTGTCAAGATATTGATAAACAACGTTTCCGCTGATAAGCGAGATTTTATATTCGCTTGAATATCCGCCCATGATGATGGCTATGTTTTTCATTTTATGATGTTTATTTGTTTAATCGTTTAACTGTTTATTTGTTTAACTGTTTGGCTGCCACGAATTTCTCAAATTTTCACGAATTGTTTTTTTATTCGTTTTGTTTGTCAGGCTGAGCGGAGTTGAAGCACCGTTTGCTGAATCACTTTGCGGAAGTTTCGACTCCGCTCTGCCTGACAATATTGTGGCTGCATTATTAAACTTTTGAAACCAAGTGCCCTAGCCCTGATGGGAGCGGTATCTCTCGATTTAGAAAAACAAGGCTTTTAACCGTAGTTTTTGTTTATCGGGAATACAGCGGACAGCAGGAAACAGCTCCTTATACTAATCATGTATTAAAAGCTATTTCGTTTAAAACAAAATTATCATTTTTTTTGAAACGAAATAGCTTTATCTTTGCCTCTAATAAAAATAAATTTATGAGTTTACGTAAGTATTTAACAAGCCGAGTATTTTTTATTCAAGTATTAAGTGCGGCTGCTATTATTGCCGTTTTAGGTTATTTGTTTATGCATTGGCTGACTTTTACCACGGATCATGGTCATGAAATCGCGGTTCCAAATTTAGCTAAACTGACAGAGGAGCAGGTAGAGCAAAAACTGGATGAACTGGATTTAGATTATGTGCTTTTGGATAGTGTTGATTATCGTAGTGAATTTCCAAAATATAGTGTTGTTGAGCAAGATCCATTGCCGGGAACAAAAGTAAAAGTGGGAAGAAAAATATATATTAAAATTAATTCATCAGGATTCTCATCTGTTAGAATTCCTGATTTAATTGAAAAAACGTATCGTGAAGCGGTTCCAACTTTAAAAGCTTTAGGGCTTGAACCGGGAACAATTACTTATATACCGAATCTTGGAAAAGATATGGTTTTGGAGATGCGTTATAAAGGAAGAAATTTAAAAGTAGGAGATCGTGTGTTGAAGGCTTCAAAAATCGACTTGGTTTTAGGAGACGGAAAAGCAACTTATGAAGATGAAGGTCAGGCTGCAGACAGTACGGCTGCACCAACTACTGAAACCCCACAAGATGAACAATAATATTGAAAATTTAGATCTAGAAGACGAATTATTCGAGCATTTTAGATTTGAAGTCCCTAAAGGTCAAGCGCTTTTGCGTATTGACAAATATTTAATGAATTTGATTCAGAATGCAACGCGAAATAAAATTCAAAATGCTGCAACTGAAGGAAACATTTTTGTAAATGATATTCCAGTAAAATCAAATTATAAGGTTAAACCTTTTGATGTTGTAACGGTTATGTTATCGCATCCGCCGTTTGAAAACCATATTCTGCCAGAAGATATTCCGTTGAATATTGTGTATGAAGATGACGCTCTTTTATTGATTAATAAAGAGCCGGGAATGGTTGTGCATCCTGGTCACGGTAATTATACGGGAACGCTGGTAAATGCTTTGGCACATCATTTTGATAATCTGCCAATGAACAGCAGCGAGCGTCCGGGTTTGGTGCATAGAATTGATAAGGATACATCAGGACTTTTGGTTGTGGCTAAAACAGAGGCAGCAATGACTCATTTGGCGAAACAATTTGAAGCTAAAACTTCTGAACGTGAATATATTGCTCTTGTTTGGGGAAATGTTACGGAAGAAGAGGGTACAATTGAAGGAAACTTAGCAAGACATTTAAAAGATCGTATGCAAATGGCGGTTTTTGCTGATCCAGAAATTGGAAAACCTGCAATTACACATTATAAAGTTTTGGAACGTTTTGGATATGTTACGTTGATTTCTTGTAGATTAGAAACCGGAAGAACACATCAAATTCGTGCGCATATGAAACATATTGGACATCCGTTGTTTAATGATGAACGTTATGGCGGACATTTGATTTTGAAAGGAACTACTTTTACAAAATACAAACAGTTTATAGAGAATTGTTTTAAAGCGTTGCCGCGTCAGGCTTTGCATGCAAAGACACTTGGTTTTGTGCATCCAAATACAGGCGAAATGATGCGTTTTGATACGGAATTACCTCAGGATTTTCAGGATTGTATTGAAAAATGGCGTAATTATGTTAAGTCGCACAATACGGAAGACGAAGAGAATTAGATTAGATAATTTGTCAATTAGAAAATTAGACAATTTGTTATAGTAAAAAAAAGCTCCTGATGGAGCTTTTTTTGTTTTAACTGTAAGTTTTTCTTATAGTGTTTTGATACTTAAATCGGTTATTTTGACTTCTCCGTTGGTTATGAAACCTAGTTTTCCTTGTTGGCTGAGATTGCTTTTTTCTATGAAACATTCTAAATAGGTTTGATTGTCTACAGAAAAGAGCAACTGATTGTTCGTGACTCTGATTTTTATCGAATACCATTTGTTGTTCTCTAATTTCATTGGTTTGGTAAATAGGCTTTTTCCGCCTCGTTTGCCATATTCATCATTGTCTTTGTAGTATACTCCTTTTCCAATAACTATATTTTGATCAATTTGATACAAGTATGTTCTGATGTAGTTTTCTTTATCAGAGTTTAACATGATTTCAAATAAAGATTCTTTGGTCATGTTTGCTTTAAAATCAATTTCGTAGTTTTTTGGAAGACGTCTTTTTGATCGTATAACGCCCCAATGCATCGGGCCTCCAGTTCCTATCAAAGTATCTTTTTTTAGAAACCATTCTTTTGAATCAATATTCCAATCTGGTTTTAGTTTTGAAACTTCTGCGAGCTTATATTCTTTTCTAACTGTAGAAATTGAATTGGAGCAGGAGGTAAGCAGAAGTATTGTAAGTACAGCTGCATAATAGTTAAATCTCATTTTTTTGTTTAATTTAATTCTGAATGGTATTTTATTTTACCAATAGAACCTGTTGGCGCTGGCAAAAGCTCAAATACAGAAGTAGGAGCAAGTCCAGATTCAATTCGATGAGAAACATATAATACAGTAACATTAGTTTCTTGTTTGATGGTGTTGATTAGCTGAATTACTAAATCTACATTTTCGTCGTCTAAGCCTTCTACAGGTTCGTCTAAAATTAATAACGGTGGATGTTTTAAAACGGCGCGAACAATTAATGCCACTCGCTGCTGTCCGATCGAAAGATCTATAAAACGTTTTTTTCTTAAATGTGTCATTTCGATAACTTCAAGCCATTGCGAAACAATTTGTTTTTGATGTGTTGTTGGCTCAATGTAAA
Source organism: Flavobacterium sp. FlaQc-30 (assembly GCF_044005885.1). Taxonomy (NCBI): domain Bacteria; kingdom Pseudomonadati; phylum Bacteroidota; class Flavobacteriia; order Flavobacteriales; family Flavobacteriaceae; genus Flavobacterium; species Flavobacterium sp. FlaQc-30. The sequence goes on from NZ_JBIPCO010000003.1 coordinate 382,808, forward strand.
GTCCAATAGAATCAAAGAATCCAGAAAGAATCATTTCCTCCAGTGTATGGCTTTTTTGAAACAAATCGGTCATCGAAGTTGCAAAGATTCCAATTTGCTTTTTGATGTCCCAAACGCTTTCGCCGCTTCCTTTTTTTCTTCCAAATAAAAACAAATCCTGACCAAATCCTTTTGGGTTGTCGCCTGTGATTAAAGATAGAATAGTACTTTTTCCTGATCCATTTGGACCAATTAACTGCCAGAATTCACCTTGTTTTATTGTCCACGAAATAGTATCGAGAATTTTTCTTTCATCGTAACTTACAGAAACATTTTCGAGTTTAATTAATACACTTTCGTGAAAAGAATGCGATTCAATCGCTTTAGGAATTGAGGCTGTATTTAGGGTTTTAAAATGATTTTCGGTTTTTGAAATTGGATGAAGTTCAAAGGTGTTGTCGTTAATCTGCGCTTTATTCGGAACAAAATCAAGAACATCAACGGTACGATTTAGAAGTTGAATAATAGCAATTTCATTTGTTAAGCTTTTTAAAGATTCTGCTAAAACTACACGAGAAGCTTGATCTAAATGATCAAAAGGATTATCAAAAATGATAAAATCTGGTTTTTGATTGATACAGTATTTTAAAAATTCTTTTTTACGTTCTCCAGATGAAAATGTACGAAGCTGTCTGTGTGATTCTGGAGATGCTTCGACACTATCATATTGATATTCTTTTTCAATGAATTTTTCAATTGCAATGTCTGAGAACAAAATCCCTTTTTGATTGTTAAAAACGGCTAATTCTCCTTTTGCTTCACTTGAAAGTAAGCTGTCTATAAAAGCTTTTTTATTTACTTGATTTGATAAAAGTATATCCCAATGCTGCATTTCTGTATTTTAAAAAATTGTTGATTGTGTTGTATTTTGAGCTTTTTTACTGTTCTCGAAAGTTATTGAAAGCAGCAAAACTATTTATTCTGATTTTTTCACTGCCATTTCACGATCATTTCTTGACCATTCGCTCCATGATCCTACATAAAGTTTCGGAATTTCTATTCCGGCATAATCCATTGCTAATAATGTGTGACAAGCCGTAACACCTGATCCGCAATGTACAATTATATTTTCGGATGGTTTGTCTTTTAAAATTGTTGTATATTTTTCCGCTAAAGTATTTGAAGATTTAAAGAGACCATTTTCATCTAGGTTTTCGCTAAACGGAATATTTATGGCACCCGGAATGTGTCCAGCAATTAAATCCAAAGGTTCAGTAAGTCCGTCAAAACGATTTTTATCTCTTACATCAATTACAATATTTTCGCTGTTGTTTCGGGCTTTTTCTACTTCTTCAATATCAGCTGTTTTTAGTTTCCATTCAGAAATAGGATATTTTTCTACTACTTCAAAAGATCCGATTTCAGAACTCACAGGGAAACCTGTTTTTATGGCTTCTTGTAAACCTCCGTTTAAAACTTGAACTTGTTCGTGACCAATTGCTTTTAGCATCCACCAAAATCTAGAAGCGGCGTTTGAACCGTTTTTATCATCATAAATGACAATATGCGATGTTGGTGAAATTCCTAATTTAGAAAGTACTTCAGAAAATTTAGAGAAAGAAGGCAATGGATGTCTGCCGCCGTTTGCAGGATTTTCGACTGTTGCTAAATCTTTGTTTAAATCAACATAACGAGCATCTTGTAAATGTTCGGTTTTGAAATTTTCTTCGGCATTAATTCCTGCTCTGGCGTCAATCAATATGATTTCAGATAAATTGCTCAGGTTTAATAGTTCTTCAGCATTTATAATTGGAGAGAGTTTAGCAGCCATTTTGGATAAATTTAGTAGCTTCATGTATAAAGCTAATGTGTGCTTGATCATTTTTTGCCGTATAAAAAGCAATAACCTTAAATTTAGGTTTTTCTTTTTTTTGCTGTGAAAATCCTGTAAAGCAAACCAAAAAAAGCATCATAAGGATACTTTTTTTAGTTGTAAAATATTTTGTGTTATTGAAAACAAGCATTTCTAAGGCAGCTTAACTTGGAATTTTCTCAATTAGAATTTTGTTTTCTGCGCTATCAAAATAAGTGCAGGTCATTTCTATAATATCAACTCTCCATTTTGCTATTCCGCATTGACCAGAATGATTGCAAAAAGTAATATAATCTGTTTCGCCATGTTGATGTTTTACTAAAAATTCAATAAAAAGCTCTTTATTAACCGTTGGAGCAATTGCAATTGGACTGTATTTTTCATCAGAAGTAACAGTATAATTGTTTACTCCGTAATATTCAACATGACCATCGTGTACAAATGTATCGTAGCCTTTTACGCCCAGAATAATCAGGTCTTGTATATAATTAGGAAAGTCGGCACCGCTTTGTACTTTGGCGTGAGCCTCTTTGATTTGCTCTATAGTAAACATATGTTTCGTTTTTAATTAATTACTTTTTCAAAAATACGATTATTGATTTTATTAATGAATCATATTTAAGGAATGTATTCTTGATAAGATTGAAGAATTGTAAAATATAAAATTACTGTTATGCATTTTGAAATACAAAAAACAGTGTCATAAAGTTATCAGAAAATAGGTGTTCTAAGTTGTTTTGTTGTTTTTGAAGCCATTTATCGATTATTTATTGTGTTTTTATCGATTAAATGATATTGATTATGAAAATAATGTATTTAAACGAGTAATGTGGTACTTGGAGGAACTTCTTTTATTAACAGGAAAATTGTCTTTAAATTAGTGTAAGAATGTTGTCAGCTAAAATTGGTATTATGAAAAAAACAATACTTATACTCTTGCTTTCCGTCTCTGCATTTGCTCAGGAAATCAACACATTTGATTTTGCTGTTATAAACTCTACTTTGATATCTGCCAATATCGATCTTGATAAAGGAAGGAGCGTTGTTGCGGCAAATAAAGATCAATATTCGGCCTATTTTCAGTATGCTCTTGCGATGTGTCAGGAAGATATTATTTTTGGTGCCGGGATTGATAAATCTGAGATTGACAGGACTTATATTGGTTATATTGGTAAAATATGCGATAAGTTTAGAGCAACAATCGGCATAGGTTATGTTGATTCACGAAGCGGTTATCAAGGAACATTTACAGGATTTAGTATTTCGTATCATTTTGGAGAAAATACTTATGTGGGAGGGAACTTAGAAAATGTACATTCTGTAAGTATGGATTATGAAACGGATGAAAGTTTTGATTATTATCAAAAAATGGTTCCGAAGGTTTTTGCCAGTTACGAGTTTGTTCCAAATTTTATAGTTTTCGGGCAATTAAGCAGCAGGGTTAATGATATTGCTTTGAAATATCAGGTTAACCGATTTTCGGCAGGTGGATTTTATTCGGGACATGGTGTTGAAGGAATTTTTGGGACTGTAAATATTGGTCGATTTGCTATTTCTTGCAGTACTACTTTTGACAGGGTAAATTTTGGATTGAAGTTTGAATAGGTTTGATTTAAAAGGAAATAAAAAATCCGAAAAGTGATCGCTTTTCGGATTTTAGTGTTTTATAGACAGTTGGATTTAATTTTATAATCCAACAAAATCATCGCTTTTAGGAAAAATACTCAATGCCTGAATTGCAATTTCTGGTGTTGGAGAAGCTAGTTTTCTTAGTTTAGTGTCCATCCATGCGCCATCCACAGTAATAACGGCACAAAGTGTATCGTCTTCACGTCTAAATTCGTGGATGATAGACCAGCGTGAAGCATCGGCTTTCATTTTTGACGTTTTGGTATGAATAAATATTTTGTCTGAGAGTTTTAATTCTTTTCTAAAAACACATTCTTCTCTAAACAAAACAGGACCAAAACCTTGTGTCTGCATTACTCTTAAAGTTAAACCTAATTCTTCTAGAATTTCGATACGATGCTGTGCGCCAAAATCGTAATAAGCACTATGACGAACGTGAAAGTTTGGGTCTAGATCTGACCAGCGAAAAGATATTTCTTTTGTAAATGATGCCATTTTGTAATTGTAATTTTAATGAGAAATCGAAATTACGAATAAATATGAAATAGGAGTTTTTCTTAATAGTTAAATATTTCGTTGTGATTAAGTTTAAACTGAGTTGGCAGAATAAATATAAAGATGCTTTGATAGTTGTTCTTAAACTAGCAATCCACTTTCTTTTAGGTGTTTAAAAATAATTTTATCAACCTCAGATATTATATTTAAGTCAGTATAGTTTAGCCATTTGATTTCGGCTATTTCGTTGCTCTCTTTTGGTATTCCAATATAATCCGCTTTGTAGCATGTCATCTTTACAATGATTCCATTCGTATCTCCATCTGATTGAGCTTTGAATGTCCCTATGTATTCAATAGATTCGGGGATTATGTCAACGTTTAATTCTTCTTGAATTTCTCTAATTAGAGTTTGTTCGTCGGTTTCATTATTTTCTCTTTTTCCGCCTGGAATATAATATTTGTTTTTTCCTTTCGATTTTGTGCTTAATATTTGACCGTTTTCAATTTTTATTAATGCAATTTTATCAATTTCGACCATCACTGTTTTTAAACTATAATTTTTTTTGCTCTTCTATAGAGCGTATTATTTTTCAAATGTAAGATGTTTTCGTATTAATTATTTATAGCATTAATCATTTTTTTAGTGCGTTTTAATAATGGATTCTCTAAATTGATTTTGATAGGACTGAGTTTTAGAAGTTTTATGTAAATAGATTTGCGACAGGGCTTTATTTAGCAAATCTGGGGAAAAATAAAAAGAAGTCTGCTAAAATAATGACATGAATTATTGGAGTATGCCATGTATGTCAGGTTTAAAAAATGTCATGTTGTCAGCCGATTATTGTCGTGCCAATAATAAAACTGACAATTTTATTTAGTTTTTTATATTGGCACAAAGATTGACTTATGCCACCTGAGTTATAAAATTAAATCAAAAATTAAATATATAAAAAATGGGTAAAATAATCGGAATTGACTTAGGTACGACGAACTCTTGTGTTTCTGTAATGGAAGGTAACGAAGCAGTTGTTATTCCTAACGCAGAAGGAAAAAGAACAACTCCATCTATCATCGCTTTTGTTGAAGGTGGCGAAATTAAAGTAGGTGATCCTGCAAAAAGACAAGCAGTAACGAATCCTACAAAAACGATTGCTTCTATTAAACGTTTTATGGGACACACTTTTGCTGAAACTCAAGAAGAGGCAAAAAGAGTTCCTTACAGTGTTGTAAAAGGTGACAACAATACTCCACGTGTGGATATTGACGGTCGTTTATACACTGCTCAAGAATTGTCTGCAATGACACTTCAAAAAATGAAAAAAACTGCTGAAGACTATTTAGGTCAAACTGTAACTGAAGCAGTTATTACTGTTCCTGCTTACTTTAACGATGCACAACGTCAAGCTACAAAAGAAGCTGGTGAAATTGCTGGTCTTAAAGTTATGCGTATCATCAATGAGCCAACTGCTGCTGCACTTGCTTACGGATTAGATAAAAAAGGAACTGATCAAAAAATTGCTGTTTACGATTTAGGTGGAGGTACTTTTGATATCTCTGTTCTTGAATTAGGAGATGGTGTATTCGAAGTATTATCTACAAATGGTGATACTCACTTAGGTGGTGATGATTTTGACCAAGTTATTATTGACTGGTTAGCTGACGAATTCAAAACTGAAGAAGGTATTGATTTACGTTTAGATCCAATGTCATTACAACGTTTGAAAGAAGCTGCTGAGAAAGCTAAGATTGAATTATCATCTTCTGCTGAAACAGAAATCAACTTACCATACGTAACTGCTACTGCTTCTGGACCAAAACACTTAGTGAAAAAATTATCTAGAGCTAAATTTGAGCAATTATCTGATACTTTAGTAAAACGTTCTATGGAGCCAGTTGCTAAAGCATTAAAAGATGCAGGTTTATCTACATCTGATATCGACGAAGTAATCCTTGTAGGAGGTTCTACTCGTATGCCAAGAATCGCTGACGAAGTTGAAAAATTCTTCGGTAAAAAAGCATCTAAAGGTGTTAACCCTGATGAGGTTGTTGCTATTGGAGCTGCTATTCAAGGTGGAGTTTTATCTGGAGATGTAAAAGATGTATTGTTACTTGACGTAACACCTCTTTCTTTAGGTATCGAAACTATGGGTGGTGTATTGACTAAATTAATCGAGTCTAACACAACTATTCCAACTAAAAAATCTCAAGTATTCTCTACTGCTGCTGATTCTCAACCATCTGTTGAAATCCACGTATTGCAAGGAGAAAGAGCTATGGCTGCTGATAACAAAACTATCGGTCGTTTCCACTTAGATGGTATTCCACCAGCACCAAGAGGAGTTCCTCAAATCGAAGTAACTTTCGATATCGATGCTAATGGTATCATCAAAGTTTCTGCAACTGACAAAGGAACTGGAAAATCTCACGATATCCGTATCGAAGCTTCTTCTGGATTAACAGCTGAAGAAATCGAAAAAATGAAAAAAGATGCTGAAGCTAATGCTGATGCTGACAGAATTGCAAAAGAAAGAGCTGAGAAATTGAACGAAGCTGATAGTACTATTTTCCAAACTGAAAGTCAATTGAAAGAATTGGGAGATAAAATTACAGATGAGCACAAAACAGCTATTGAATATGCTTTAACTGAATTGAGAATGGCTCACCAATCTCAAGATCTTGATGCAATCCAAAAGGGATTAGACAATGTTAATGCAGCTTGGAAAACAGCTACAGAAGCAATGTACGCTCAAGGTGATGCAGGACAACAAGCTGCTCCACAACAAGAGCAATCTCAAGGAGATAACGTTGAAGACGTTGAATTCGAAGAGGTAAAATAATTTACTACGTAGAGACACACTGCGGTGCATCTTTACAATTGAATATGAAAACCGAGTCAGAAATGGCTCGGTTTTTTTTATGCCTATAATTTATGTAGAATCGACTGGAATGTGTCTATTTGCTAGGATTTTTATAAAATGATAATTGTCATTTCTCATTCGGATTCTTTTTCGTAATATTACTATTGTAAATTTTTTTGAATGAGAAAGATCAAATACAAGAAAGGAAGAAAGCTGCAGCATATTACTTTAGAGTACACAGGCTCGCATAAAGAGCATGAAACCGAGATGCAACTTTTTGTATATAACGATACAGATGTTGTTGAATATGATAAGTTTACCGTTCTAGCTCTAAATTCTTGTTTTGATTATACTAAAAATAATTGGCTTAATATTCATGGTTTAAATGACATTGGTTTACTTAAAACTATAGGAGCGCATTTTAAATTTGATGATTATTTATTGGCTGATATTTTAAACACCACTAAAAGAACCAAACTAGAAGAACAGCCTGATATTTTGTTTTTCAACATAAAATCGCTTTTGCCTTCGGAATATTCAGATAATATAAGTGTTGAACAGCTTAGCTTTATTTTAAAAGACGGAATTTTAATTTCTTTTCAAGAAAAGCGAAGTGATTTTTTTACGCATATTCGCGAACGCCTTCGAACGCATTCAGGAATTGTAAGAACTAAAAAAGTAGATTATCTGCTTTATTTGTTATTAGATGCTGTAATCGAAAACTTCTACATTACAATTGAAGATGAAGAAGATAAAATTGAAGAATTGATCAACTTGACTAAAAAAGGGGCAGATCCTGTTATTTTAGAAAAGATTGAAAATCACCGTGATAACTTTAATTTTTTAAAGCGTTCAATTGTTCCTCTTCGAGATTCACTTTATTACTTAAAAACGATTAAAGATGATGACACCAACAGTTTGATACAAAAGGAAACTTTTAATTTTTTTATCAGACTGCATCAAAAAAGCTTAGAGCTTTTAGAGCAAATAGAATCAGATATGAGCTCACTTGAAAGTGCTTCTAACTTTTATTTTTCGGAACAAAGCCGAAAAATGAACGAGATTATGAAAACCCTTACTATAATTTCGGCCATATTTATACCCCTTACTTTTATTGTTGGAGTTTACGGTATGAACTTTGAAAACATGCCAGAGCTAAAATACCGTTATGGTTATTATAGCGTGATGGTGGCAATGGTTTTACTGGTAATAGCCTTGATTGTTTATTTCAAGAAAAGGCGTTGGTTTTAACCTTATAAATATTAAAATAGAATTCAAATAGATACGTTAAGTTTCAAAATATAAATTATGAGTAAAGCAATATATATAGCAACGAGCGATCACAATAGCGGAAAATCGATTATTACACTCGGTTTGATGAGTATTTTGATTGGAAAAACAGCCAAAGTAGGGTATTTTAGACCTATTGTAGAAGATTTTGTCGATGGCGAATTAGATAATCACATTGAAACTGTTTTATCGCATTTTAACCTCGATATTAAGTTTGAAGATGCTTATGCCATCACAAAGAGTAAACTGATTAAGAAAAAGAATAAAGGAAAAATAGGTGAGGTTTTAGATTTAATTATCGAAAAATATAAAAAACTCGAAGAACGTTTTGATTTTGTTTTGGTAGAAGGAACAAGCTTTACTGGCGAAGGAACTTCAATAGAATTAGATTTGAATGTTTTAATTGCCAAAAACTTAGGAATTCCAACAATAATTATTGGTTCAGGAGTTGGAAAAACGTTGGAAGAATTGGTTGACAGCTTGTATTTAGTTTACGATTCTTTCAAAGTAAAAGAGGTTGAGGTTTTATCTGTTTTTGCCAATAAAGTGCAGCCAGAAAATATTGAATTAGTAACTAAAAGTCTTCAAAAAAGTTTACCGGAGAATGTTTTAGTCGATACAATTCCGTTAATTTCAAGTTTAAACAATCCAACGATGCAGGAAATTGTTAATGAACTTGATGCTAAAGTTTTGTTTGGAGGCAACTATTTAAATAATGAAATTGGTCACTTTAGCGTTGGAGCCATGCAATTGCATAATTATTTAGTTCATTTACATGATAATGCGCTTGTAATCACTCCTGGAGATCGTTCGGATATTATTTTAGGAGCTTTGCAAGCTAATGAATCAGCAAATTATCCAACAATATCAGGAATTATCCTAACAGGTAATATTGTTCCAGAAGAAAGCATTTTAAAGCTTATAGAAGGACTTTCGGCAATTGTTCCAATTATAGCAGTTGACGGTGGAACGTATCATATTACCAACAGAATTGGTGCCATTAAGTCTGAAATATATGCTAACAACACGCATAAAATTGAAACATCGATAACTACTTTTGAAAAATATGTTGATAACGAAGCTTTATCCGAAAGATTAATCACTTTTGAAGCTGAAGGCATGACGCCAAAAATGTTTCAATACAACATGGTTAAAAGAGCCAGACAGCATCGTAAACATATCGTTCTGCCCGAAGGAAATGATGAGAGAATTATTATTGCAGCTTCAAGACTTTTGTCGATGGATGTTGTGGATATTTCGATTATTGGTGAAAGAAAACAAATTGAAAGTAAAATTGCAGAACTTGGAATTGCATTTGATTTTTCTAAAGTGAATATCATCAATCCAAAAGAATCTGAATTGTATGAAGATTATGCTAATACTTATTATGAGCTTAGAAAAGCAAAGAATGTAAGTATTACAATGGCAAGAGATTTAATGGAAGACGTTTCGTATTTTGGAACCATGATGGTTTATAAAGGTCATGCAGACGGAATGGTTTCGGGTGCGGCACATACTACACAGCATACTATTCTGCCAGCTTTGCAATTCATTAAAACTAAACCTAATTCGTCTGTAGTTTCATCTGTGTTTTTTATGTGTTTAGAAGATCGAGTTTCTGTTTTTGGAGATTGTGCTATTAATCCAAACCCAACTGCCGAACAATTGGCAGAAATCGCCATTTCATCGGCAGAATCAAGCTCAGCTTTTGGAATTGAACCAAAAATTGCCATGCTTTCTTATTCTTCTGGATCATCAGGAAAAGGCGATGAAGTAGATAAAGTGAGAGCCGCAACCGAAATTGTAAAACAAAAACGTCCTGATTTAAAAATTGAAGGCCCAATTCAGTATGACGCTGCAGTTGACCGTGCAGTTGGAAAAAGTAAAATGCCAGATTCTGAAGTAGCAGGACAGGCGAGTGTACTAATTTTTCCAGATTTGAACACAGGAAACAATACTTATAAAGCAGTACAAAGAGAAACAGGAGCATTGGCAATTGGTCCGATGCTGCAAGGACTAAATAAACCAGTAAACGATTTAAGCCGTGGTTGTACTGTAGACGATATTATCAATACAGTTGTAATTACAGCCATTCAGGCGCAGGGAATGTAATATAATTATGAATTGTTAATTGTAAATTGTGAATTTATACTTTGTCTTGATAATTACTTTTATTGTAGTGTAAATTCAAAATATGCAAAGCAAATAAAAAAAGTTTTGAGTCTTTTATAAAACTCAGCACCTTAGAAACTTAGCATCTTAGCACCTTTAAATAAAAATGAAAATACTAATAATAAACTCAGGAAGTTCATCAATAAAATATCAATTAATGGTTATGCCGGCAAACGAAGTAATTTGCAGCGGTATGATTGATAGAATTGGTCTAGAAACATCAAATATTATGTTTAAAACAGCTTCAAATTCGCGCGAAGAGATATTGCCGATTCCAACTCATAAAGTAGGATTGCAAAAAGTAGCAGATATGCTTTTGGATGCTGACAAAGGAGTAATTAAAACAACTTCAGAAATTGCAGCCGTAGGGCATAGAGTCGTACACGGAGGAAGTTATTTTTCTGATACAACAATTATTACAGAAGAAGTAAAAGAAAAAATTAAAGAACTTTCAGAATTAGCTCCGCTTCATAATCCAGCGCATTTGGTAGGAATAAATGTTGCAGAAGAAATATTTGCCGAAGCAAAACAAGTGGCTGTTTTTGATACTGCATTTCACCAGACAATTCCAGTTCAAGCTTATAAATATGCGATTCCAAATTATCTTTTAACAGAGAATAAAGTCCGCGTATATGGATTTCATGGAACAAGTCATAAATACGTATCTGAAAAGGCAATAGACTACTTAGAGAATAAGTCTAAAATTATCACAATACATTTAGGAAACGGATGCAGTATGACTGCTGTAAAAGACGGAAAAAGTATTGACACAACAATGGGATTTTCGCCTGCGAATGGTCTAATAATGGGTACAAGAGCGGGAGATATTGATCAATCTGTAATATTTTATATGATCAAAAATTTAGGATATACACCAGATGAAGTAAATTCTATTTTATTGAAACAAAGCGGAATGCTAGGTCTTACAGGTTACAGTGATTTGCGTGATATTGAATCGGAAGCAGAAAAAGGAAACAAAGAATGTCAGCTGGCTTTGTTAATGAATGCTTATAGAATTAGAAAAACTATTGGAGCTTATGCAGCTTCTTTAAACGGATTAGATGCTATAATTTTTACAGCTGGAATTGGCGAAAACTCATCGTATATGCGTAAGCTGGTTTGTACAGATATGGATTATTTTGGAATTGAAATTGATGATGATAAAAATCAAATTCGTTCAAAAGAAATTAGAGAAATCAACAAGCCAAGTTCAAGAGCAAAAATACTTGTAGTGCCAACTGACGAAGAGTATGAAATTGCAAATCAGGTTTATCAATTGCTGAATAATTAAAGATTTTAAATTGAAGATTATAAGAAAGCTCCTTGTTGGGAGCTTTTTTTATGGCTTCAGATTAAATATTTGTGAGTATCTTTGAGGTATAAATCCGAATATTTTGAAATCGAAACTTTTTAAATTACTATTCTTCTTTTTCATTGCTTTTCAAATCCAAGCACAAGAATTACTTCCCTTCGTTGAAAATTACAATAAATCAGATTATCAAGGTGATAATCAAATCTGGAACGTTGCTCAAGGTAAAGATAAGGCAATGTATTTTGCAAATAATCATTATCTGCTGCGTTATGATGGTGTCATTTGGGAAAAGTACTCTTTGCCAAACAAAACGATAATTCGCTCGATTTTAATTGAAGGCGATCGAATTTATTCAGGATCGTATAAAGAATTTGGATATTGGTACAGAAAAGATGGTAAAATGCACTACGTTTCTATTACCAAAAATCTTCGCTTATTTGATGAAAAAGACAATGAAGAAATCTGGAAGATATTCAGGTTTAATGGATCATTGTATTTTCAATCCTTCAATGATGTTTTTATTTATGACGGAAAACATATTCAAAGAATCAAATTTCCCTTTTTAGTATCCTATTGCTTTGTCGTAGATAAGAACCTTTATGTTGCTTCTGTCGAGAAAGGTCTTTTTAGAATGAATGGAACAAAAATCGCAATTCCAAAAGGCTGGGAAGTTTTGAAAAATACCGTTGTGCATGCAATCGAAAAATATAACGGCAAAACTTATATTTTTACGCAAAAGCGAGGGATTTTTGTTGCCGATAAAGAGGGGCTAAAACCTTGGAATAACCCATTGAATGAAACATTAAAATCTAACGGAATTAATGTTGCCAAATTTATTAAGAATAATAAACTCGTTGTTGGTACTGGTAATAAAGGGGTGTTTATTTACGATTTTAATGCCAATACATCTAAAAATATTGACCGAAACAATGTTTTGATGAATAACTCGGTGCTAAGCATTGGTTTTGATAAAGAAGAAGATCTATGGCTTGGTTTAGATAACGGAATTGCTCATGTTGAGGTAAATTCTCCAATTTCGTTTTTTTATGATAATTCTGGAATCTTGGGCTCTGTTTACTCCGTTGCCACTATTGATAAAGGATATTTAATTGCTTCAAATCATGGTATTTTTGAGTTTGATTCTGGAAACTTCAAAATGATGCCCAATACACAAGGGCAGGGATGGAATATCACCAAAATTGGAAGTAAATATGTTATAGGTCATAATGATGGTACATTTTGTTATGAAAATGGTGCTTTGACAAAGATTAATAATGTAAATGGAGGTTGGAACTTATCAAAAAGTATTATTAATGATACTTATTTTCAATCGACTTACAGCGGAATCTTATTATATAACAATGCTTCGGATCTTAGTCAAAGCAAAAAAATTGACGGACTATCAAAACCTATAAAATATGTTGCTCAAAATAAAAAAAATGAAATTTGGGCGGCAGATAATTATCGTGGTTTATATAGAGTTTTCTTAGATGATAATTTCAAGACCAAGAAAGTTGAGAACATTACGCAGCTAAGTAAAATCAAAAATGATTTTGGAGTTAAGATTTTTGAATTTAGAGGAGAAATTCTTTTTTTAATTAATAACGTTTGGTATACGTTTAATTCGATCACAAATAAATTAGAAGAGAACGAATTATTCAATACCAATTTTAAAAATATCTCTGATGTAGTTGCCATAGATAAAAATCATTTTATTGTTTTACAAGAGGGTGTTCTCTATCATATTTATGCAAATGAAAATAAATTTGTTTGGAATATTATTCAAGAGAAATACTATAAAGGAAAGTTGATTAATGAAAATCTAAGAATTTTTAGAAGTAACAATCATTATTTATTAAATCTTGATGATGGATTTATTTCGCTTCAATTAGAATATGAAAATAAGCAGAACAAAGGCGTTAGAATTGAAGCTTATAATAATGGTGAACTTCTTCCGGATGAAAGTAGAATAAAACACAATACGGAACTTAGAATAAATGTGATTTCTGGAATTTATGGAGCCAGTAAGCCAAATTTATTTTATCAGATAAATAATGACAAGAAATACGTACCAATTTCAAATGGCGCAGTTGTTTTAAATAACTTAAGCAGCGGATCACATTCTGTCGTGATTTTTAAACATGATGGTGCTAATTATGATAAAGTTTCAAGCTTTGAGTTTAAAGTTTCGCAGCCTTGGTATTTTTCATTTTGGATGGTGTTGCTTTATTTATTGGTAATAGCCGCAGTTTTATTTTTCTATTACAAATGGAACAAACTTCGTTATACACAAAAATTAAAATTGCAGGCAGAAGAATTAAAACATCAGCGCGAAATTCTTGAAATGGAACTTAAGAAAGAGAATGAGCTGAATATTCAAGAATTTGAGAAACATATTCTAGAGCTTGAATTGCAGACGAAATCATCTGAAGTTGCGGGTAAATCTTTGTCGATTGCTAAACAAAGCGAAATGATCGAAAACATTCAAGGTATTCTTGATTCTGAAAAAGATTTCAATAAACTAAAAAGCGAAATCAAAAAGGCAATAAAGATAAATGAGGTTAATAAACACGAATGGGAGACTTTTGAAACAAATTTGAATCAAATTCACAATGAGTTTATTATTAACCTTTCTAAAAAGTATCCCCATCTAACTCCAAAAGATATAAAACTCTGTGTTTATCTTAAAATGAATCTATCGTCAAAAGAAATTGCACCTTTAATGAATATTTCATTTAGAGGTGTCGAATTACATAGATACCGCTTAAGAAAGAAACTTAGTCTTACCCAAGATGAAAACCTGTCAAAGTTTTTATTAAGTCTGTAAGATTTGGTTTTAAAATTTATAGATCTTATATTTTTCCATCTCATTTTTTATATAATTCTAATACATCAATACTACATCATAACGTTATGTTAACAGATTTTATTTAACATTTATATGTTTGATAATCATTTATATAGCTTAAAAATTTAACACAATGATGTAGTTATGTTGTAGTGGTATCTGATGTACTACAACGTTGTAATTGTTTAATTTGGCTCTACTAACTTAAACGATTACATACTGTATGAAAAATTTTATTTTTAGCTTTTTAGCGCTCTTATTGTTACCATCTTATATGATGGGGCAAGCGCAAGCAATTAAAGGAAAAGTAGTAGACAGCAGCGGAATGGGAATTCCTGGAGCAATAATCGCTTCATCTGATGCTCGTGCTACTGCTGATGCAGATTTCGACGGAAACTTTACTATTAATGCAAAACCAGGAGATATATTAAAAGTCTCTATGTTGGGTTTTAATTCAGTTTCTGTACCGGCAACTGCCGCACCAATGACAATTACCTTAAAAGAAGCAGAGGATACTGCATTAAAAGAAGTAGTTGTAATTGGATACGGTACAAGAAAAAAGATTGATAATACATCTGCTGTAAGTTCAATCAAATCTGAGGAAATTACCAAAATGAAGGTAATAAATGCTTCTCAGGCTATCCAAGGTAAAGCAGCTGGTGTTCAGGTATCTACTTCAGATGCGCCTGGAAGTACGCCATCTGTTGTAATCAGGGGAGCTGGTACTGCATTAGGAGGAAGAAATCCTTTATATGTAGTAGACGGTATGCCTACTGATAATATCAACAACATTAATACTAATGACATTACATCTTATGAGATCTTAAAAGATGCTTCTTCATTAGCTATTTATGGAACTAGAGGTGCAAACGGTGTAATTATGATTACAACCAAAGCAGGTAAAGGAAAACTTGTTGTAGATGTTGAAAGTTTTACAGGATTTAGAACACCTCTAAAAACGGTAAAAATGGCAAATGCTGACGAGTATGTTCGTTATAGCAACGCAGCTTACATCAACGATTACCCTCAAGGCAGATTCTCTGCAAATCAACCGTACAATACAGACTGGTTAGATGCGATTACAAGAACGGGATCTTATACTCAAAACAATCTTGCAATCTCTGGATCTTCAGAAAATGTAAAATACTTTTTTAGTGTTGGAAATTATGAAGAAAAAGGAATCTTAAACGGTTCAGATTACGGACGTACAACTATTAGAAATAATAATGAGTTTAAACTTTCTGATAAAGTTAAATTAACTCAAAACTTTAGTGTAAGTACTATAAAGAATACACCAATGCCTTTGAGTGCATTTACTAATGCTTACAGACAATCTCCACTTGTTCCTGTGCGTTATGCAAATGGTAAATATGGTGTTCCATTTGTGTCAAATGGAGTTGTATCAGAAACTGGTGCATCATTTAATAATGTTGGGAATCCAGTAGCTCAATTGGATTATACTAATGAACAGCAGCAAACTGTTATGCTGCAAGGAGGATTAAAATTAGATTATGATATTATCAAATCATTAAAATTTACTTCACAGTTTAATGGAGAGTTTTATACTTACAAACAGTATAACTATGTTGATAACCAGGCTCTTTGGCTTTCTGCAGATCCTACTCGTGTAGTATCAAAATATCCAGGTGATTTGAATGTGAACACTTTGACAAGAAATAGAGACCAATATTTTAATTGGAACTTATCTAACTATTTAACGTATAATAAAGTTTTTGCAGAAATTCATGATGTTGAAGTTACAGCTGGTATTGAGGCGAATGTGCAAGGAACTAGAGAAAAGTTAACAATCGATAGAAAGAATGTAAATGCAAACTCAAATTATTGGTCTTTAAAAGATGTTAATGTTGCAGGTACTGTTACAGGTTTAAAAGATGAGGCTTTAAATCAAAGAAGATTGGCATCTTATTTTGCTCGTTTTCAATATAAATTGTTAGATAGATATTTGCTTACAGGTACTGTAAGACGTGATGGATCATCTCAATTTGCTGAAGACAAACGTTGGGGAACATTTCCATCAGTTGGTTTAGGGTGGGTAGTTTCAAAAGAAAGCTTTTTAAGTAATGTTGAGCAAATTAATTTATTAAAAATTAGAGGTTCTTGGGGTAGATTAGGAAATCAAAATGTGCCTCTTAATACTCAATTATTGACTTCAGGATTAGATTATTCTGGTTTAGGAGGTACTACAATTAATTCTCAAGTAGATCCTAATTTATCTTGGGAGATTGTTGAAGAACTTTCAGGAGGTTTCGATTTTGAAGTATTGAACAGCAGATTAAAAGGGTCATTTGATGTGTATGATAAAAACACAACAAATACAATTTTGAATGTTAAACCATACTCAACTTCTGGAATTACAGTTGCTACGCCTGCACATGTTGGAGAGGTATCAAACAAAGGTTACGAAATCTCTTTACGTTGGGATGATAAAATCAATGACAATTTAAGTTACTGGGTTGGAGGAAATTTTTCTCATAATAAAAATGAACTTACAAGTCTTAAAAATGTTCAGTTAAATCCAATTATTGGAGGAAGTTTAGGAAATGGTCAAAATACTAAAATCCTTGATAACACTTCAGTAGGACAGCCATTAGGTAGTTTTTACATGTATGAATATGCAGGGGTTGACCCAGCAAATGGTCAAATGTTGTACTATAAAGCAGATGGTTCTAAAGTTGCTCAAGCAGGATTAGATGAACTAAAAGACAAAAAATACGTTGGATCTCTTTTACCGACTTCTAACTATGGTGTTACTTTAGGATTAAACTACAAAAACTTTGATTTTTCTGTTGATGGTTACGGAACAGGAGGAGCAAAAGTATATAACGGAAAGAAAGCGCAAAGATTTGGAGGAGAAAATGTAGAAGCATCAATGGCAAACGGTTTTTGGACACCTACAAATACTACATCATCAATTCCTGCACCTTCTAATTTAACTCCTTACGCTTCAACTTACTACTTGGAGTCTGCAGACTTTTTTAGAATCAATAACATTACTCTAGGATATAAATTACCACTTAGAGAAGATAGTTTTATTAGTTTTTGCCGAATTTATGTAAACGCAATTAACCCATTTATTACGCAAAAATTCTCTGGATTCTCACCAGATGTTGTATCAGATGGTAAACTAGTTGAAGGTACTCAAGGGGTTGAGTTAGATGCTTACCCATCATTGAGATCATTTGTAATTGGTGCTAATTTAAAATTTTAATATTATGAAAAGATTATATATATCAATGTTTGTTCTTTCTGGATTATTATTATCCGGATGTTCAAATGACTTTTTGGATGTTGAACCAACAGAAGCTATTCCGGCTGATCCTAATTTGGTAAATAGCGATGATGGAGCTAAAGGTTTTGTAACAGCTATTTACAATCAGTTTTTAGGATGGGAAATGTCATCTTTTGGATGGAATGCAGTTTCAAGTATCATCACTGATGACGCCGATAAAGGTTCTGATCCAGGAGATGCAGGTGGAGATAAAGACATTGTTGATGCTTTAACTTATAATGCTTCAACTGCTTCATTTCAATCAACTTGGAATGCCAATTATGCTGGAATTAACAGATGTAATCAAGCATTAGAAATGTTCCCTAAATTAGATAAAGCATCGCCTGATTTAAAAGCTAGATTAGTTGGGGAAACAAAATTCATGAGAGCATTTATGTATTTTACTTTAGTAAAAGGATATGGAGGAGTTCCAATTATAGATCATTTAGCTACAGTGCCAATATCTGAAGAAGACAGAAAAATGCAATTGACACGTAAGTCAGTAGCAGAAGTTTATGCTTTTATCGAGCAAGATTTAAATGATGCTATCGAAGCTTTGCCTTTAAAATCAGCTTACACAGGAGCAGATGTTGTTAGAGCTTCTAAAGGAGCAGCATATGCTTTATTAGCAAAAGTAAATCTGTATCAAAAAAAGTGGCAAAAAGTAATTGACAATTGTGATAAAGTAACAGGTTATTCTTTAGTTTCTGATTATGCTTTACAATATAAAAAAGAAGGAGAATTTGGTCCAGAATCTATTTTCGAAATCAATGGAGTAGGTTCTACTTCTAGCCCAGGATTTGGAATTGGAAATTATACTGTTTCTCAAGCGCCTCGTGGAGCTGGAGGCTGGGGTTGGGGATTCAATACGCCAACTAAAGGTTTAGCAGATGCTTATGAGCCTGGAGATGTTAGAAGAGATGCTACAATTATTTTTAGAGGTTCAGTTTTATACGATGGTAGAGAAGTACCATCAACTGTAGCAAACCCAAGATATAATTATAAAGCATATTCATCATCTTTTTACAATCAAGAATTTACTGATACAAATCTTAGATACTTAAGATATGCGGAAGTTATATTAATGAAAGCTGAAGCATTAAACGAATTAGGACAAACTTCGGAAGCTATTCCTTTAGTAAATCAAATTCGTAAAAGAGCAGGTTTAGGAAACACTCCTTTTACTTCTCAATCAGATATTAGAAAAGCAATCTATAAAGAAAGAAGATTAGAATTTGCTTTTGAGCATGACAGATGGTTTGATATAGTTAGAACAGGACAAGCCGAAGCAGCTATGGCAGCAGATGGTAAGACTTTTATTGTTGGAAAACATGAATTATGGCCTATACCAACGTCATTCTTAAGAGAAGCAAATGGGCTTTCTCAACAAAATCCAGGTGGTTATTAATTAACATCTTAAAATCACTTCCTCTAAACGTTTAGAGGAAGTGATTATTTATTCAATATTTTAAATTTTTATAATGATTAGAATTTCAGTTTTATTTTTAGCTTTTACTTTTTTTGGATGTGGATCCTCTGCTGTTAAATCTAAAGGAAATACAGAAGAAAAAACTTCTAGTGTTGCCCTGACAGATGAGCAGCTTATTGAAATGGTTCAAAAACAAACCTTCAAATATTTCTGGGATTATGCAGAACCAAATTCTGGATTAGCACGAGAGCGTTATCATCCTGACGGAAATTACCCAGAGAATGATTCAAACATTGTTACAACAGGAGGTTCTGGTTTTGGTTTAATGGCACTTGTATCAGGAATGTCTCAAGGCTATATTACCAAAGAACAAGGAGTAGAAAGACTTAACAAAATTGCTGATTTTTTAGGCAAAGCAGATCGTTTTCACGGGGCATGGTCACATTGGATTGACGGAAATACAGGAAAAGTAAAACCTTTTGGAACCAAGGATAATGGCGGCGATTTAGTCGAAACTTCATTTTTGGTTGCAGGAATGATTACCGTTCGTGAATATCTTAAAACAGGTTCAGAAAAAGAGAAGGCTGTTGCTGCAAAATATGATGCACTTTGGAAAGGCGTTGACTGGCAATGGTATACCAATAACAAAAATGTTCTATACTGGCACTGGTCGCCTAATTACGACTGGCAGATGAATTTTCCGCTTGAAGGATATAATGAATGTTTAATTACTTATGTCTTGGCAGCATCTTCACCAACACACACAATCGATGCAAAAGCATATCATGAAGGCTGGGCTAGAAGCGGCGGAATTGTTACTTCAAAAACAAAGTATAACATTCCTTTAATTCTAAAACATAATGGAGCTGAGGAGTTTGGCGGACCATTATTTTGGGCACATTATTCATACGTTGGCTTAGATCCAAATCAATTAACAGATAAATACGCTAATTATTGGGATTTAAATGTTAATCAAACAAAAATCAATTATGAATATTGCGTTGAAAATCCAGCAAAAATAAAAGGTTATGGTTCTGATTATTGGGGATTAACAGCATCATATTCTAGAAATTCTGATGGATCAATTGGTTATAATGCACATATGCCAAGTAATGATCAAGGCGTAATTTCTCCAACTGCAGCTATAAGTTCAATCGCATACACACCAAAAGAGTCTATTGCTTTAATGAGAAACCTTTATCAAAACCATAAAAAAGAAACGTGGGGCGAAGCAGGTTTTTATGACGCGTTAAGCTTAGGAAATAATTGGGTTGCAAAAAGATATTTGGCAATCGATCAAGGTCCAGAAGTAGTAATGCTCGAAAATTATCGCACAGGACTATTATGGAAATTATTTATGAATGCTCCAGAAGTAAAACAAGGTTTAACAAAACTTGGATTTAAATCCGGAAAATACGGAATTTAAGGTTTAGTATTTATGAAATATAAAGCAGGCTTATTGTTTATCCTTTTTTCTCTAGTTGGTTTTGCACAAAGTGAAACTACAGGAAAAATTAAAACGGTTGTTGTAACCAATTATGAATTGGGATATGTTTTACACAAACCGTTAAACACAAAAGAGAAAAAGCCATTAATCGTTTTTATTTCAGGAGATGGAGAAAAAGGTACAGACCTCGAAAAAGTCAAAATTAACGGCCCTTTAAAATATCTAAAAAGCCATCAGCTAGATGCTTATGTTTTAGCGCCGCAATGTAAAGAAGACGAAAATTGGGATACAGAATCAATTTATCAACTGATTTTGAAAATTCAGAAAGAAAATAAAATTGATTCAGAAAGAATATATGTTACTGGTTTAAGCTCAGGAGGCTGGGTTTCATGGAATTTGGCTTTTGCACATGCTGATCTATTTGCCGCAAACGTACCTGTCGCTGGTTTTGTAGATTTAATTCAGTTAGAAAAAGCCTGTGAAATAGCCAATATTCCAACCAGAATTTATCACGGTTTATTAGATGATGTGGTCAATGTAAATTATGCGATTACGATTTACAAAGAATTAAAAAAATGCAATGCAAAAGATGTTCAATTGACCATTTTTGATGATGCAGGTCATGACAGCTGGACAAGAGTTTATGACAATCCTGAAATTTATAACTGGATGTTTAAACAGAAAAGAACGAATACGAACAAATAAATATAATAGAATGAAAAACAAATTAGTCTTACTATTTTTAGGATGTGCTGTTTTGGGTTATGCCCAAAAAAAGAATACTAAAAATACAGTAAAAATTAAACCAAAGTCAGAGTTTGTAGCTGAGCTATTGTCAAAAATGACATTAGACGAAAAATTAGGTCAGCTTAATTTACCAACTTCTGGAGATATTACAACAGGACAAGCAAACAGTTCTGATGTGGCTAAAAAAATTGCTGAAGGTAAAGTTGGAGGTTTATTCAATATTAAATCTGTTCAAAAAATTAAAGAAGTACAAAGAATTGCAGTTGAAGAAAGCCGATTGAAAATTCCATTGATTTTTGGTATGGATGTTATTCACGGTTATGAAACAACATTTCCAATTCCGTTAGGATTATCTTGTACTTGGGATATGGGCTTAATCGAAAGAAGTGCACAAATTGCAGCGCAAGAAGCTAGTGCAGACGGTATCAACTGGACATTCTCACCAATGGTTGATGTTTCTCGCGATCCGCGTTGGGGAAGAGTTTCTGAAGGTTCAGGTGAAGATCCATATTTAGGAAGCGAAATTGCAAAAGCAATGGTTAATGGATACCAACAACACGATCTTTCTAAAAACAATTCAATTATGGCATGTGTAAAGCACTTCGCTTTATATGGCGCGCCAGAAGGTGGTCGTGATTACAATACTGTAGATATGAGTCATATCAGAATGTTCAACGATTATTTTCCTCCTTACAAAGCTGCTATTGACGCTGGTGTAGGTTCAGTTATGGCTTCTTTTAATGAAGTTGACGGAATTCCTGCAACTGGAAACAAATGGTTAATGACAGATGTTTTAAGAAAACAATGGGGTTTTAAAGGTTTCGTAGTAACAGATTTTACAGGAATTCCTGAAATGATCGAGCACGGAATGGGAGATTTACAAGCAGTTTCTGCTCAGTCTCTAAATGCTGGTGTTGAAATGGATATGGTTGGAGAAGGTTTTTTAACAACTTTGAAAAAATCTTTAGACGAGAAAAAAGTTACAATGGCGACAATCGACAATGCTGTTAAACTTATTCTTGAAGCAAAATACGATTTAGGATTATTTAATGATCCATATAAGTATTGTGACGAAAAAAGAGCAAAAACAGAAATCTTTACTTCAAGCAGCAGAAAAGAAGCAAGATCAATCTCTGCACAATCATTGGTTTTATTAAAAAATCAAAACCAAGTATTGCCTCTTAAAAAATCGGGAACAATTGCTTTAATCGGGCCATTGGCAGATGCTAAAGAAAATATGCCGGGAACTTGGAGTGTAGCGACAAAAATGGAAAATGCTATCTCATTATTAGCAGGAATCAAAGAAGTAGCAGGAAAATCTACTAAAGTATTATATGCAAAAGGAAGCAACTTAGATTACGATGAAACTTTTGAAACCAATGCAACAATGTTTGGAAAAACATTGCACCGTGATTCTCGTTCAAAAGAAGAATTATTGGCAGAAGCTTTAAAAGTAGCAAACCAGTCAGATGTAATTGTTGCAGCTCTTGGAGAATCTGCAGAAATGAGTGGAGAATCTAGCAGCCGTACGAATTTAGAAGTTCCACAAGCACAAAAAGATTTATTAAACGCATTATTAAAAACTGGAAAACCAGTAGTTTTAGTTTTATTCGACGGTCGTCCGTTAGTTATTAAAGAAGAAAACGAAACTGTACCAGCTATTTTAAATGTTTGGTTTGCAGGTTCAGAAGCAGGTTATGCAATTGCTGATGTTTTATTTGGAGATGTAAACCCTTCAGGAAAATTGACTTCAACTTTCCCAAGAAGCGTTGGACAATTACCAATTTACTATGCACACAAAAATACAGGAAGACCACTTTCTAACACAGAAGGAAAATTTGAAAAATTCAGATCTAACTATATCGATGAAAGAAACGAACCATTATTCCCATTTGGTTTTGGTCTAAGCTATACCACTTTTGATTATTCAAACTTGAAAATTTCATCAGATAAAATGAATTTCAATGGAAAATTAAAAGTTACAGTTGATGTAGCAAATACTGGAAATTATGACGGAAAAGAAACAGTTCAATTATACATTAGAGATTTAGTTGGTTCAGTAACAAGACCAGTTAGAGAATTGAAAGGTTTCCAAAAAATAGCACTTAAAAAAGGTGAAAAACAAACCGTGACTTTTGATATCACAGTTGAAGATTTAAAATTTTATAATTCTGATTTACAATTTGTAGCAGAACCTGGACAGTTTGATATTTTCGTTGGAGGAAATTCAACTGCCGACAAGAAAGTTAGTTTTGAGTTAACTAAATAGTTGGTTTATTGGTTAGTTAAAAGCCCTTCGTTTGGTTGACGGAGGGCTTTTTTTCTAAAAGGACATTTTTATTCAATTATAATTTCAAAAAAATGAATACTAGTAAAATATTTAGAGCCCTTCTTTTTTTCGCAGTAATAATAGCTTTCCATTCTTGCAGTGTACAAAATAATGGAATTGTAGCACATCGCGGCGCATGGAAAAAGAATAATCTTCCAGAGAATTCTATAGCGGCTTTAAGACACGCTATCGATTTGAAAAATGCTGGTTCTGAATTTGATGTTTGGAGAACTGCTGATGATTCTCTTGTAATCAATCACGATGCACATTATAACAAATTACTTATTGAAGAAACAAATTACGCAGATCTGATAAAGTTCAAACTTTCAAACGGAGAGAAATTGCCAACTCTGCATGAATATATTACAGAAGGCAAAAGAAACAATAAGCAAACACTTTTAGTCTGCGAAATAAAACCTTCAGAAATAAGTAAAGAACGAGGAAAAAAGACCGCTTTGAAAGTCGTTGAAACCATCAAAGAACTAAAGGCTGATAAAATCACCTGCTACATTAGTTTTGATTATGAAATATTAAAACAAATTAGAGCAGTTGATCACAAAACCGTTTTACAATATTTAGAAGGAAATAAATCGCCGAAAGAAGTAAAAGCGGACAATATTAATGGCATTGATTATCATTACTCTGTTTTCAAAAAACATCCTGAATGGATTAAAGAAGCAAAAGAAAATAATATTATTCTAAATGCTTGGACCGTTAACGAAGCTTCAGATATGGATTGGATTATTGAGAGTAAGTTTAATTATATAACGACAAATGAGCCAGAACTTTTGGCACAAAGAATAAAAGAGAAAAAGTAGTTTTCAAGAAAAGCTTAATTCAAAGCAAATCATCTTGTTTTTAAACTTTAAAAATCAAAAAATGAAAAATAGATATACACTACACTTAAAAGTGCTTTCGCTGCTTTTAATAGTTAGTTCAATCGGTTGGGCGCAAAATACTAATATTCCTGGTAAAACAGAATGGTTTGATCCAAATAAACCCGCAACAACTTATTGTAATCCTATAAACATTGGATACAACTATACAACCGAAAATCATAATGGAATTCCAGTATCTCGACGTTCAAGCGCAGATCCTGTTATTATTACTTTTAAAGGCGAATATTATTTGTTTGCCACAAATCAAGCAGGCTTTTTTTGGAGTAAAGATATGTCTGATTGGAAATTTGTCTACGGAAGTTTTCAAAGAAAGCCTGCAGATGATGATCAATGTGCACCAGCAGCTTGGGTTGTAAACGACACCTTATTTTATGTTGGTTCTACTTGGAAAAGAGATCATCCAATCTGGAAAACCGATGACCCAAAATCAGGTCAATGGCTGCGACATGTTGATAAAGCAATGCTGCCAACATGGGATCCTGCCATTTTTCAAGACGATGACAAAAAAGTATATATGTACTATGGTTCAAGCGGAAAATTGCCGCTTGTAGGTGTAGAGGTAGATTACGATACGTGGCTTCCAAAAGGAAATCAGGCTGATTATGCAGAATTGTACAAAGCTACTGAAGTAGAAGATATTCAAAAAGTGTACGGTCAAGTAAAAGAAGTTGCAATATTAGATCCTGCAAATCACGGATGGGAGCGTTTTGGACCAAACAATGATATGGAACCAGCACCTTGGGGAAATTTTATTGAAGGCGCTTGGATGACAAAACACAACGGAAAATACTATATGCAATATGGTGCACCAGCAACAGAATTTAAAGGTTATGCAAACGGAGTTCATGTAGGCGATAATCCGCTAGGACCTTTTACCTATCAAAAACACAATCCGATGTCATACAAACCAGGCGGATTTGTAATTGGTGCAGGTCACGGAAATACATTTGCAGATAATTATGGGAATTATTGGAACACAGGAACATGTAAAATATCTATTAAAGACCGTTTTGAGCGTCGTATCGATATGTTTCCAGCAGGATTTGATAAAGATGATGTAATGTATTCGATAACTTCTTATGGAGATTTCCCAATTGTACTTCCAACAAGTCAGCGTGATCAAACAAAAGGAGCTTCATCAGGATGGATGCTGCTTTCGTACAAAAAGCCAGTAACCGTTTCTTCATCTGAAGAATGTATGGAAGTCGAAACACACAGAATGGATAACGGAGGTAAAAAAGTATATGAAAAGTTCTGTTATGGCCCTGAAAATTTAACCGATGAAAATATCCAAACCTATTGGTCAGCCAAAACAAGTGATTCTGGCGAATGGCTTCAAATGGATTTGGGCAGATCAATGGAGATAAAGGCATTGCAGATTAATTATGCAGATCATAAAGCAACACAATACAATAAGGCAATGGATATTTATTATCAATATAAAATCTTCATGTCTGATGATGCTCAAAACTGGACATTAGTTGTCGATAAATCTAAAAATGCAAAAGACGTTCCGCATGATTATGTTGAACTTACAAAGTCAATAAAAGCGAGATATATTAAGATGGTTAATATTCATAATGCATCAGGATTATTTGCAGTTTCAGATTTCAGAGTATTTGGAAACGGATTACAGGCAAAACCTAAAGCTGTTTCATCTTTTAAAGTAGATAGAAAAGCAGCTGATTCACGTAATGCAATGATTTCGTGGAAAAAACAAACAGATGCAATAGGATATAATATTTACTACGGAATTACTCCAGATAAATTGTACAACAGTATCATGGTTTATGGTGAAAATTCATATGACTTTAGAGGCTTAGATAAAGGTACAAAGTACTATTTTACAATTGAAGCTTTTAATGAAAATGGAATAGGAGATAAAGCTAAGCTTATAGAAGTGAAGTAATCTTATTCTAATAAAATAAATGAACTCCAATTGCAAACAAAATAAGTTTGCAATTGGAGTTTTTTTTGAGAAAGGTTTAGGGAAAAACTCGTACAGTTTTAAAAGATTTTTGTTCCTTTGTGATCTAAGCTAAAAAAAACTCAAACAAAAGACCAAAACGCTATAAAAACTATGAAAAAAACGATTCTTTTAACTGCTTTAGTTTTAAACGGATTGACATTATTTGCCCAATCAAATGACGAGAAAAACATCAAATTATTCTATAAGAAAGCCTTAACCGAAGCAAAATGTTATTCTTGGTTAGAATATCTGTCTAATGATATTGGAGCACGTTTATCAGGCTCGGCAACCGCAGAAGAAGCAGTTCAATATACCAAAAGACAATTAGAAAGTATTGGGCTTGATAAAGTATACTTACAGGAAGTTATGGTTCCTCATTGGGTGCGCGGCGAAAAAGAAACGGCGTATATCCTTGACGGAAAAATAAAAACAGCCGTTCCAATTTGTGCTTTAGGCGGATCTGTTGCAACTGCAAAAACAGGACTTACTGCAGAAATTATAGAAGTGCAGGGTATTAAAGAATTGAGTGAATTGGGGGCTGATAAAGTAAAAGGAAAAATTGTTTTTTATAACAGACCAATGAATCCTGAAAATATCGAAACATTTACTTCATACGGAGCTTGCGTAGATCAAAGATATGCTGGTGCAAAAGAAGCTGCTAAATTAGGAGCTGTAGGAACAATTGTTCGTTCGATGAATTTGCGTTTAGATGATTTCCCACACACAGGAGCACAAAGCTATGGCGATTTAAAAAAAGAAGAATATATTCCAACAGCAGCAATTAGTACAAATGGTGCCGAATTGTTGAGTAAATCTTTAAAAAGAAATCCAGCTTTAAAATTCTATTTTAAACAATCATGCGAAACTTTACCAGATGCATTATCTTATAATGTTATTGGAGAATTAACAGGAACAGTAACTCCCGAAAATATCATGGTTGTGGGCGGACATTTAGATTCTTGGGATTTAGCAGACGGTTCTCATGATGATGGAGCAGGAGTAGTACAAAGTATGGAAGTAGTTCGTATACTTAAAAACTTAAATTACAAGCCAAAAAATACAATTCGTGTTGTACTTTTTATGAATGAAGAAAACGGCGGAAGAGGCGGAGCGAAATACGAAGAAGTTTCAAAACAGAAAAAAGAAAACCACATTTTTGCATTAGAAAGCGATTCAGGCGGATTTTCTCCAAGAGGATTTTCTATAGAAGCTGATGATGCTAATTTTAAGAAAATACAAGGATTTAAAGACTTATTTGAGCCTTATTTAGTACACAGTTTTACAATTGGGCATGCAGGTTCAGATATTGGTCATTTAACGTCTAAAGCCATCGTTAAAGCAGGTTTAAAACCAGATTCACAACGCTACTTTGATTATCACCACGCTGCAAATGATAAATTTGATGCTATCAATAAAAGAGAATTAGAACTTGGAGCGGCTACAATGACTTCGTTGATGTATTTATTAGATCAAAACGGAATTGAATTACCGAAAGCGAATTAAGATTTAAAAGTCGATAATACATAAAATAGACTGTCATTTTTGACAGTCTATTTTTTTTTTTGATAAAAGTAATCCCAGAGGGATGATGTATTTATAGAAAGAATAGTCATTTTATGGTAAACCTCCAGTGGATCGGGATATAAACAGAAAATAATTATGTCGCTCCGCTGGAGCTTTTTGACTTTGTGTAATTGTTTTTCTATAAATATTATGCTTCTCTGAAGCAAAAATAATTTTAAATACCAAGTGAAAATCCCAGAGGGATGAAATATTTATAGAATAGAAGAATCGTGTTTTTAAGAAAGCTCCAGAGGAGCGACATATGTTTTGGGATAATTAAGCGAATGATTCATAATTTGTATTTAAAGCCTCATCACAATCAAATAATACAAAAAGGTTATTGGAATATTAGAAAGCAGTATTAAAATCTTAAATGCAATCTCTTTTCGATATTCCGGTAAATGAATAAATCGATCCGTTAGATTCACTAACATTATAATATTTACTATTATCGCAGAAGACGCAAAAGGCCATGCAATAACTAATACATTCGGGCTCTCATTCGAAATAATATAAAGCACAAACAAGATCGTACTAATAATAAAAGTGCCAACAGCCAATTCAGTCGATTGCTTTTCTTCAAAAGGTTTGTGATGAGTTGTTTTCATAAATTAAATTTTAAAGGATTGCTGAATAGTATGAATTGGTTTTAAAAGCATTTTTGAAAAATCAAGATAATGGAATGGCAGTGCTCGTTTTCCTTTTTTGTACTGCTTGATAAAATACAGCAGTTTGTTTGGGTAAAACACCGTTCCAGAGAGTACAACCATAAACAAATACAGACTTCGTTTCCCATTTCCAAAAAGATAATATTGCATTCCAATTTCTTCATATACAGAAATACCCGTATTTGTCAAGACATGAATAATGTCATGATCTTCAAGTTTTTCTTGTATGTCGAAATGATTCTTATACAGAAAATTTCCTAATTCACGGCCTAGACTTCCTTCAGGATAATCCATTAATTGCGTTTTATCAATTTCCCAAGGTTCATTTTTTTTAAAGTATTTTTGATACGGCTTTTTACTGCATTCATAAAGTTTTTCAATCAGATAATCTCGCATAAATATGTATTTAAAAGTTCTTTGAAATTCAAAGTAAAATAATAAATAAAAAAGCCAATTGATTTTCGAATTAGCTTTTTGCTGTTTTTTAATAATTATCAACTACAGTTTTTAGTAAACTCGAATCTGAAAGATCAGAAGGAGCAACTACTTTCTCTTGAAGCGGAATTTCATTACCATATCGTTCTTTTAATATTTTTTGAACTCTGACATCAGTTAAATTAAAATCTTTTAGTTCTCTTAATTTCGAAAGCTCAATGTCCGCGGCATTTTTATAAATTTTCCAAACCAGTTCAGAACAATAGATTCGGTTATCTGTCCATTCAAAGTAAGAATCATACTCTTTACCGTCAAACTGCTGGCTGTAGTCTTTCATTTTTTGAAGAACAGCAGGAGTTAAAACCGAAGTATCTTTTAATCTTTTTACCACATATTTATTGTCTTTTCCGTGCTTAATCCAATCCTCAAACGGAGTTAGTTTTACAGGTTGAACTGCTTCAAAAACGAACCATTTTCCGTTTATATCATAAATAATTCCACAATGAGAGAACTTTGAGTTTGTGGCAATTCGCACCGCTTCGCATTGAGGCGATTGCGACGTTTGAAAAATAATATCACCATCCTGAATTTTACTCACAACCTTATTTTCTGTTTTTGTTTTAGAAGAAAAGGGATTATTAGGAAAAACAGACATTGCTACAAATAAAGCAAGACCAAAGCTCAGTAGAAATGTAATGCCGAGAAATAGATATTTTTGTTTTTTCATGTTTTTATATTTGAAAGCTAAAATTACTTTTTTAGATGTTATATCAAATTTGTTTTGATAAAAAATTAACACAATCAAAAAGAACTTTGAATTACAAAGTAAGTAATAAAAAAAATAGTTACCAAATAAATGATAACTATTTTTAATTCTTTTCTTACGAAATATTAGATTCTGAAAATACCGCCAACAGCAATAATTCTTTGAAAAAAGAAAAAGTCTTGCGAAGCCTTATCTTCACTACTTACTGTAGTTCTAATATCCTGCATATTGATGTAACCGCCTTTTAATTCACCCTGAATATAGAAGTGTTTGAAAAAAGTAACATTGATACCCGCTTTTGCCGAAACACCGTAACCAGAAACGTGAAAATCATCGTGACGATCTTTTCCTAGTAAAGTTGTATTTGTTTTAGGATACAAAAGTCCAGCACCTAAACCTTCAGTTAAGTTAATTTGTACCTTATCTATATTTGGCAGACCAAACCATTTTGAAATATCATCAAATCTTGAAACCTCAGTATTAATGTAATTCAAACCATCTGTATGTTCGTACATTAAAAAAGCTGGACCGTTTACATTTATTTCACCATTGCCATAACCACCTTCTTTAGCTCCTCCCTGAGACATATCGACAGGAGTATTGTTGTAATTACCATTGTAAATTGATGCAGGATCATCCGAAGGCAAATTGATGTATCCGTTAACATTTGCAATTTGGTTCTGTGCCATCACATATTTCATGTGGTCTACACCAATTGTTACGCTGTAATGATCACTAAAAAAATAACCTAACCTCAAATTGGTTTGCGGAATCGTCATGTTTACAGGATTGACATAATCAACATGCCAGCCTTTTGGTTTGTCATGAGCCTTCATATTTTCAACTGTAAAGTTGTAATCTTTACCTCTGAAATTTACATCAGAGTTAGAATAACTTTCTCTGTTTCCACCCCACATCACAAAGAATTTTCCTTTATTATGAGCAGCGTATTTTTGTACCGGAATTTCCTCTTGGGCAAATGTGCTTAAAGAAACACAAATCAAGAAGAAAAATAAAAATTTTGTTTTCAAAGAACTTAGTATTATAAATTTAGAATGAGTTAACTGTTTTTCTAATAGCAACTAATTTTGTCATTAAACCTTCAAAATAGTCTAAGTGAAGCATATTAGCACCATCACTTTTTGCATTAGCAGGATCAAAATGAGTTTCGATAAAAATACCATCAACACCTACGGCAATACCAGCTTTGGCAACCGTTTCGATCATATCTGGTCTTCCGCCTGTAACTCCTGCTGTTTGATTTGGCTGTTGTAATGAGTGAGTAACATCTAGAACAGTAGTTGCATATTGCTGCATAGTAGGGATTCCTCTATAATCAACAATCATGTCTTGGTAGCCAAACATAGTACCGCGATCTGTAACCATAACATTTTCGTTGTTACAATCTAATACTTTTTGTACAGCGTGTTTCATGCTTTCCGGACTCATAAATTGTCCTTTTTTCAAGTTTACTGTTCTTCCTGTATTTGCAGCTGCCACAACTAGATCAGTTTGACGAACTAAGAAAGCTGGAATTTGTAAAACATCTACGTATTGCGCAGCCATGTCAGCATCTTCATTAGTATGAATGTCTGTAACTGTTGGAACGTGAAAAGTTTCAGAAACTTTTCTTAAAATTTTTAAAGCTTTTTCGTCTCCAATTCCTGAGAAACTGTCAATTCTAGAACGGTTTGCTTTTTTAAAAGATCCTTTAAATACATAAGGAATTTGAAGATTGTCGGTAATACCAACTAATTTTTCAGCAATTCTAAGAGCCATTTCTTCTCCTTCAATAGCGCAAGGTCCCGCCAATAAAAAGAAATTTCCGCTGTCAGTATGCTTAATTTGTGGAATATGTTGTAAGTTCATAAAATTATTTTTTTGCACTGCAAAGGTAGTCATGATTTATGAATAGCAGATGAAGATTTAAGATTATTTTAAGAACTCGAATAACTGACTAGAAGCTTAGTAGAATTAAGGAATTTTTAAATTTTCTTTAGAATGATTAAATGCTTTTTTCAAGACAATATTAAAGCATGAAAAGGACATGATAAATGACATTTATCATGTCCTGAAGTTTTACAGTTTAATGTTGTTTTTTAGTTTTGACTAATACCTCTTTTCGATTTATTTTCTCTCCATCTTTTTACCAAAAATTGAATAATAATAACGACAAGAAGAATTAAGAAAGTCAACAAAATTAGTGCGGCAATTGCTAAAAGAGGCATTCCGCATCTTGTTATATCGGGATGCTCATCATGAAACCTTGAAAAGTTTGTGGTGGCAGTATATAAAGAAATAACAGAACAAACAATCTGCAGAAGAACATTAAGGATGAATACCTTTTTGAATTTAAACGAACCAGGTTTAATAATTGCAAATGTGCCAAATAGCAGCTGAGATAATAAAGGAAGAATAATTAAAATAAAAGGAATCGATCCAAACATTGTTACTTATGCATTTATCAATTATAGATTTACTCTTTTTTCAAAGTCAATCCCATCGGAACCATCAAAATTCCTTTTTCATAAATATTCAAATACAGTGTTATCGGTTTTTTTTGTCCTTCCCAAGTCAATTCGTAGACATTTAAAAATCCAGCACCCATATCGCTTCTTTTGGTAGGAAACGGGCAGCAGGTCTCTAAACGTTTATAAGTAATTTTTTCACCGTTTGGGCCAGCTAAAGCGTTTAAAAAACGAACTTCGTTTGTGGCTTCATCTTTTGTATTTCTAAAAAAAATATTTACAGGATAATCAGGATCATAACCGTACTTTTTGTCTTTGCTGAATAGCGAAATAACAAAAGTATTGTTTTTGCCTAATACCAAATCAGGCGCATTATCATCTACATTTTTTAATGTTGATTTTGTACTGATGCAAGATGATACAGTAATTAGTAAAATAATGAAAAGAGCTGTTTTTTTCATGGTTTGATCTATTTTGGTCGTACAAATGTAAAAGGTTTTTTTGCGGTATAAATGCATTTAAAGAAGAAATGACTATTTGCATCAAATACTATTCAATCTTCTTTGGATTCAGTTTTAATATACCAATTACAATCAGATATTGTGCCACAAGATAAGTGAGCATGATAAAAAAGGAACTTTTCTCAATTGGGTTATAAAATTTGTTAATCGCCAGAATACTGTCAGAAATAACAAAAACAAGCGCACCAGAAAAAACTAGTTTGTTGCCTGGTTCATTCCAATTTAAAAGTCCGTTGTAAGCAAACAAAAGCATAATCGAAATTACGCTGGCATAAACAATTACAGGTATTTTTAAATCGCCTAGTGAAGGTAATAACACAGATAACATTCCAATTAAATAACAAGCAATTAATATGGTGCCAATTCCTATTGCAATACTGTTCTTTTTTAAATTTCTTTTAGTCTGACGATTAAAAAGGATGCAGTAAACGATGTGAGAAATTAAGAAAGAAACTAAGCCTAGAATAAAATAGATTTCGGATATATCTGAAAAAAGCAATATTACATCGCCAATCCATGAGAACACCAAGGCAGTTAAAAGAATATTTTTAGTTGGGAAATTTTTATAGAAATAAACTCCAAAAATTAAAATTGGTATTAATATCGGCTTCAAAAAAAAGTTTAAATTTTCGTGTCCTAAAAATAGAATAAGAAGATAAACTGCGCTGAAAGCAATATAGATTTTGAATAAAGTAGCGTTTCTCATTTTGTGGGTACTGTATTTATGGGTTGGTTTTGGATCGTTTTAAAATCAATTGTTATAAAGTATACCGATATTAAAAACGATAAACTCAAATAACCAAGAATAATATAATTACTTAGATAAAAAACTTGATTTAAACCAAACCAATCGCCATAATAGGTAATAATTGCTGTTGCGACGGCCAAACGCAAACCTTCCCAAAAAACAGCGTACCTATTTTTGTCCATTAGTTCACAGTAACTATAAATAGTTATTAAGATGAAAAAACCGTAGATAAAAATGTTTGGAAGTCCGATTTTAGCAATATTATCAAACAAATAACTCACAAATAAAAGCGTTATTAAAAGTTGTGTAACAGACCAATAAATTAGTTTTTGAGAGTTTTGTGTGCCGTATTTCTCAAAATTAAAAACATTTTCGATTTTATTTACAGGATATTTTTGCTCAAAATTTTCTGGACGCCATCCAGTTGGTTTAAACCAAATGGTAAATTTATCTTTCCAGCTCTCAGAACGCCATGCATCTTTAATTAATAAGGTAAGATGCTGAAAATTTATTTTTATTGGATTCCAAGTATTAGCAGGTCTAGTGATTCCGAAAACTGGCGGAACATCATCTAATTCTGCTTGAAAAGTACCAAAAAGTTTATCCCAAAAAATAAAAATTTGTGAATGATTTTTATCTAAATATTCTGGATTTATAGCATGATGCACTCTATGATGTGATGGCGTAACGAGAATATGTTCAAGAATCCCCATTTTTTTAATGTGCTTAGTATGGTACCAAAACTGCAGGAATAAATGAAGTGGGAGTGTAATTGCAATTACCGAAGCTGGAACACCTAATAACGCAGCGGGAATTAATAAAAAAGTAAACAAGTTAGCTAAACTTGCAATAGGCTGACGCAGCGCACAAGCAAGATTGAATTCTTCGCTGCTGTGGTGAATAGCGTGTTTGTTCCAGAAAAGATTAATTTGATGCGCCCAGCGATGACTCCAATAACCATAGAAATCGATAACAAAAAAGGCGATGATATAAGAGAGAACATTGGCTTCTTGATGAAAAAGAGCAATTTTAGAAACCATCCATTCATAGGATATGAAAGTCAGGCTTAAGCCTAAAACGTCTTTTACAGAATTTGTAATGCCAGAACTAATACTAGACACGCTGTCTATCAAAGGTGCAGTATCGTCCTTTTTGTAAATGCCGTATATTTTTTCAATTACAATTAAAACTAAAAAAACAGGCATTGCGATAATCAATATCTTTCCATATTCTTCCATAAAAAAACATTCTATTTTATTTCAAATATAAAATAAAATAGAATGTTTTTTTAATTATTTGCAATTAAACAATTTCAGCGCTCAATCCTGCTTCTAAAAGTTGTGTGCATTGCGGTTTTAATTTGTCAATAGGCCCTGTTTTTACTGTGCATTTTCCGTTATAATGTACAATTAAAGAACATTGTTCGGCCTGCTCTGCCGTGTGACTGCAAACTCGCATTAAAGTATCAATTACATGATCAAAAGTGTTTACGTCGTCATTATAGACAATAATTTCGTTATTAAAATGTATTGCTTCCTTCTCACGGACTCTTTCTCTTACTTTTTCTTTAGTACTCATTGTTTTTAGGTTTTTGTACTGTTGTAATTACTAATTTACGTATTTTAATGAAACCCAGTTGTTTCTTTGAAATTTTTTAACATATGTCAGCCCTTTTTCAGTGCATGAAGCATCGATAAACGGAACATCTTCTTCATAAAAACCGCTGAATAATATAATTCCTTTTGGGTTCAAACTATCTACATAAGTCTGCATATCGTTTAGAAGAATATTTCTGTTGATATTAGCGATAATCAAATCATATTTTTTACCTGCTAATAAAGCGGCATCGCCTTCGTAAACGGTAATATGTTTACAATTATTGCGTTCAGCATTTTCGATTGAATTCAAATAACACCAGTTGTCAATATCAATAGCATCAATAGGTTCTGCGCCTTTCATTTCTGCAAGGATAGCTAAAATTGCAGTTCCGCAACCCATGTCTAGAGTTTTTAATCCTTTTACATCCATTTCAAGTAAATGCTGAATCATCATGTGCGTAGTTTCATGATGACCAGTTCCAAAACTCATTTTTGGTTCAATTACAATATCAAATTCAGCATCCGTTTTTTCGTGAAAAGGCGCACGAACATGGCATTTTCCGTCAACATCTATCGCTTCAAAATTCTTTTCCCATTCTTCATTCCAGTTTACCTGATCGATTTCCTCAACAGTATATTCAATTTTAAACTCGTCAGATTGTAAAATATAAATATCATCCAGAATAGTTGAATCCCATAAATCTTTCTTCACAAAAGCCGAGATTCCGTTGTCTGTTTCTGTAAAACTTTCAAATGCTTTTTCACCTAATTCAGCTACTAAAATTTCTGATCCAAGCTCTTTTGGTTCAATCGTAAAATGATATCCTAAATATATATTTGACATAAATAAATTTTTTGCAAAGGTAAGAATACAAAGCAGAATTTGTTCATAAATAAATCATATTCTTTGAATTATTAATGTTAATTTTGAGCTTTATTCTGTAAGTTTTTTAGTACCATGAAAAATATTGTTTTAATCTTACTTTTTGTCGTTTTATGCTCTGGCAGCTGCAAAAAAGAGCATGAAGTAATTCGTTCCTTTTGTTATTGGAAAACAGATATGTATTTTTGGGAAGAGGATGATTCTCTAATTAAAAAATTGGATGTAAAACATATGTACGTTCGTTTTTTTGATGTTGATTATAATCCGTATTCAAAAGAACCGCTGCCTGTTGCAACAATTGGAGATATATCACTTCAAAAAAATAATATTGAAATTACGCCAAGTATTTTTATTACCAATGAAGTTGTTTTAAAATCAGATAAAAAACAGTTGGATAGTCTGGCGGTAAGAATAGCTAAACGAATAGAACAAATTGGTCAAAAAATGAATGATAGGAAAGCAGAAACTCTTGCTTCAAATATTGTTTATCCAAAAGACTATTATAAACAGGAGAATTACAAACGTTTAAATTATGATTCGGTAAAATCAATCGAAGCAGCAAAACTAAAAGTTGATTTTAAAGAAATCCTGATTGATTGTGATTGGACTGAAAAATCACAGAAAAGTTATTTCTACCTATTGAAACAAATTAAAACTCAGTTTCCGTCAGCAAAAATAGCAGCAACAATTAGGCTTTGGCAGTATAAATACGCAACAAAAGCTGGAGTTCCACCAGTAGATAAAGGCTTATTGATGTGTTACAATATTTCAAAACCAGATGATCAGCAGACTAAAAATTCTATTGGTACAAGCGAAGAATTAGCACAATATATTACCCACAGCGATTACAAACTCAAATTAGATATTGCATTGCCATTGTACAGTTGGGCAGTTGCTTTTAGAGGAAATCAGTTTAAAGGAATCTTATCAGATTACGATCAATTAATAAAAGACAGTATCAAATTAAAGAAAGTTTCTGATTCCAAATATGTTTTGCAAGATGATGTGCTGGTAGGACAGACGTATTTGCGAAACGGTGACGAAATAAGAATCGAAAAAATTTCAGACAACGAACTCGAAAAAATGATTTCGATTGTAAAAAGTAAAATTCAAATCGATAGTCAAACAAAAGTGACCTTTTTCTCATTTGATAAAAAATACATAACCGATTATGGAACCCAAAATATATCTAAATATTATGAGAGTTTTTAGCACTTTACTTTTGGTTTTAAGCTTTCAGGTTTCTTTTGCCTGCGGATGGAGCGTATCGCCGGAAACCAGTCGTTTGGTTTTGTTTAAAGCACAGCGAGAAGGTTTCTTTAAGCTCACACCGTTTTATTATTCAGCAGATAATTATTATGCTACAAATACGATTTCTGACGCTGATCAGCAATTAAATTGTTTAGAATGGAAGAATAAATTAGGAAACAATATTAATCCTAATGATGTTTATGTGATTCTCTATGAAACAGATTCGGAACAATTTGAAACAGCTTATGAAAATAAAACTTTGAATAAAGTTTTTGAAAAGAATACTTTTGTTAAGGCCTTATTACAGCCAAAAAACAAACAATTTTTAAGCTATATTTTATTTGCTAAAAAACTGGAATACAATAGCAATACTGATGTTAAATGGGAATCATGGGGACAAATTGGTTATGAAAGTAAAAACCATAAATTGGCTGAAGTAACTGATTTTGAAAAAAAAATCAATTCGGCTAAAGATCCTTTTTTAAAACAACGATATGCTTTTTTGATTTTGAGGTATAGCTTTTATAATGCAGATCCACAAGAAGTGATCCGTTTGTATGATACTTATTTTGCTCAGAATAAAAAAACGATTTTAGAGCCGTGGGCTTTGTACTATAAGGCTTTGTGTGTAGAGAATAAAGCTTTGCAGAATTATTTATTAAGTCAAGTTTTTAATACTTGCGAAGAAAAGGCATTTGCGGTTTTACAACATTATAATTGGAAACTTACTGCCGAAACTTTGGCTTTGGCACAAAATGATGAGGAACGAAGCATAATTCTAGCAATTGAAAGTCTTAGAACTCCAGCTCCTGATTTAAAATCGATTAAAGAAATTTATGAACTAAGTCCGAACAGCTTGTTTTTGAGTTTTTTAATTGGTAGAGAAGTGAACAAACTCGAAGATTGGATTTTTACACCGCAATATACTAATGGTGGAAGTCCATCTGTAACTTTTAGCGATACAAATTGGTATGAAGATTACGCTAAAGCAAAAGCTGAGAATTTTAATAAAGATATTTTATACTTGCGAGAATTAGAATATTTCTTGATTTCAATTCGCGAACAAACTTCAGGAGAACAAAAAGATTATGTTACGGCAGCAATTGCTCAGCTTTGTTTTATTGATGATCAAATTGACGAAGGGAAAAAGTACACCAATATGATTTCTAATAAAGCGAATGCTTCTATACAAATGCAAAAGAATATTCAGCTCGCTTTGGTTTCTTTAAAGCAAGATGATTTAAAGAATGAGAAAGTTCAAAATCAGCTTTATAATTATTTTAGTTCAGTTGAAAATTTGGTAGAAACGGATCATGGATTGTTTAAAAATTTATACAGTTTGTATAGAATTGCTGGCGATGAGTTTTATAAAAAAGGCGATGGAGCTATGGCAGGTTTGCTATCTATGAAAGCTGATATTAAAAATGAAGGCGAATATGTGTCCTACAACAATCCCTATTTTTATAGTTATATTGGTTATTTTGATCGAAAAGCAACTATTGAAGATGTTGATCGTTTGATGGCGCTACAGCAGAAAAGAGACAAAACACCTTTTGAAAAATATATTTGCTCAGGAACAATCGCTCCAAATATTAATTATTATAAAGATTTAAAAGGAACCATTGCTTTTAGAAATAATAACTTGGAATTGGCTTATAAAACTTTTTCAAGTATGCCTCAGGATTTTTGGGAGAAGAATTATGATTTTAAAAACTATTTAAATGAAAACCCTTTTACGCCTAAAATCTTGCAAAAGCAGCAAGAACGCAAGTTTGATTATCGTTTTAATAAAACGGACTTTATTGCAAAACTGATTCAGTTAAAAAAGCAAAATACGGCAAGCAGTAATTTACAACTCGCGCACGCTTATTTTAATGTATCGTATTTAGGTAATTCCTGGATGATGACAGCTTATGATTGGACTTCAGGAGAATCGTACGTAGACTATGTTTATGGCGATAATACTGAGAATGAGAAGAAATACCAAAATGGCAATTATCATAATTTAAAAATGGCCAAAATGTATTATGAAAAAGCCTTAAAGATGTCTAAAAATACTAACGAAAAAGCAATGGCAAGTCTAATGATTTTTGAATGTAATTATTACAATCATTACGCTGATTTAGTTTCTGCAGAAGACGAGGAGAAAAATCCATTTAAGGCAGGGAAGGAGCTGGTTAATTTTTATTCTATTTATAAAACTACGCCGATATTTAAAAAATACAATTGCCCGCTTTTGAAATCGTTTATTAATTAGATTTAGTCAAAAAGTCAAAAAGTCAAAAAGGCGAAAGTCAAAAGTCAAAAGACGAGAGTGAGAGAATAAAAAAAAGCGTTCGCTGTGCGAACGCTTTTTTTATATAGCAGATTTCGAAATCTAAAATCTAAAATTAGATTGCTGTAACGATAGCTAAGAAATCATCAGCTTTTAAAGCTGCACCTCCAATTAAACCACCATCTACGTCTGGTTTAGAGAAGATTTCTTTTGCGTTGTCTGGTTTTACAGAACCACCGTATAAAATAGAAACTTCATCAGCTATTTCAGCTCCAAAAGCTTTACGGATAGTTTCTCTAATAAATTCGTGCATTTCTTGAGCTTGTTCTGGCGAAGCAGTTTCTCCAGTTCCGATAGCCCAAACTGGCTCATAAGCTAAAACAACTTTTGCCCAAGATTCTTTTGCAATGTGGAATAATCCGTCACGCAATTGATTTTCAACAATATTAAAGTGATTTCCAGTTTGACGATCTTTTAATTCTTCTCCAAAACAGAAAATTACTGTCATGTCGTGTTTTAGTGCTGTATCAACTTTATTTGCAATTAAAGCGTCAGTTTCGTGAAAAATAGCTCTACGCTCAGAGTGACCTAAAATCACAGTGTTAACTCCAACGCTTGTTAGCATATCTGCAGAAATTTCTCCTGTAAAAGCACCGCCTTCAGCTTGGTGAACATTTTGAGCAGAAACGCCAATAGT
Source organism: Flavobacterium sp. FlaQc-30 (assembly GCF_044005885.1). NCBI lineage: Bacteria > Pseudomonadati > Bacteroidota > Flavobacteriia > Flavobacteriales > Flavobacteriaceae > Flavobacterium > Flavobacterium sp. FlaQc-30. Next base: position 423,248 of record NZ_JBIPCO010000003.1, read on the forward strand.
TGTATTTTTTAATTTTGCAGCAGCAGCTTGTAAGTTTACAAATGTTGGTGCAACAATTACTTGTGCAGTTGTTTGTGCTGGTATTTTTGCAATTAATTCATTCAATAATTCTTCAGTTTGCTCTGCATTTTTATGCATTTTCCAGTTTCCTGCAACAATTTTTTTTCTCATTGTGGTAGTTTTTATTATTCTTTTAATTTTTTGTTTTTATTGAAGTTTTATTAAATCAATTTCGATTTTTGAAATTGATATTTTAAAGTAGGTTATTTTAAACCTTTTAAAGTTTCGTTAATTTTATCAAAATCAGTTTCAATTGCGCGGTATAAAACAATTTTTCCTGTTTTGTCAACGATAATGTATCTCGGAATCCAATCTAGATCGATAGCTTTTCCAAAAACACCTTTCATACCGTCATTCATCATATAATGATCTCCTTTTATTTCGTGTTTTTCGATTCCAGCTTTCCATTTCTCAGCAGTTTTGTCAGCAGAAAGGAATAAATAAGAAACATCTGGATTATTAGTTTGCAGCTCTTTTACTTTTGGCATCGCTTTTACACAGTCACCGCACCATGAAGCCCAAACTTCGATAACTAAAGTTTTTCCTTTATATTTTTTTAAAATGCTTTTAAAAGCAGCTTGACCTCCATCAGTAGTTAATAATTTTTCAGATAAAGCTTCTTTAGAAAAACTTGTTTTTTGTGCTTGCGAGCAAGAGAACGTAATAAATGCAATAACGACAAGAGCTAATTGTTTCATATAAGATTTATATTTTTTAATGTAATTGACATATCGTTGTTCAAACTTTGAATTTCGATAATTTCATAAATTAATGTTTCCGAACAAAGTTAAACAAACAATTTGAAAGCCAAATGCAGATTAACAAATTTTGAATACTCGCTTATTTTGTAACAAAACGACAATTTTAGGTTAAAAAAATGCGAATGAAATCGTAATAGTTGGCTCCAAAATTCACTATTTTTTTGAAAAGCCTTTTCAAAAGATCATAGAATTGTTAAAACTTTATTTTGTAGAATAATTTTTGAAGTAAAAAAACGTCAGATTTCAATCAAAAAGCCTTCAATAAAAATGAATTATTGAAGGCTTTAATACTGTTTTTTTGATTGGTTAATTATAATCTCCGGTTGCCCATTTTTTACTTGGAGCAATCCAGTTATCTGAAGCTTTGTATAAAAAGCCATGTTTTAAATTAGTATTCAGTTCGATTTCCTTAAAGTGATTTATTTTAAGCTTAGAAGTTTCTTTTCGTTTAATTGCTGAAACGCCATAAATATCTGATTTTTCATAAATCGTTAAAATGTTGCCGCAGAAATTAATATCTGGAATTTGTTCTATGTCAGAATCTTTAAAACACCCAATAAAAACAAAATTCACATTAGGATTTGCGAGATAAGTTGAAACGTATTGTGCAATATAACCGCCTTTTGAAGTCCCAATAACTGTTATTTTACTTGGAGAAATTCCTTTTTTTATAAGTGCTTTAATTTGTTTTACGATTTTTTCTGCATAATCGGCAGCATTTGTGTTTTTCTTTCTTTTTTCACTGAAAACAATAAAGTTATCTTTTCTAAAAGATGCTAAAATTTCATTGTATTCCGCTTTTCCATATTCAGGATGGGCTGTAGTTAAATCATTTTCTTCAACAAATTTATTGTGTAAGAAGAAAATGTACCGTTGGTCTTTTTTTGATGTCTCAGTTTGGCTGAAACTTGTAATGCTGGAAAGAAAAGTTAATAAAAAAGTAAGTAGGAACTTTGGTAATGGTTTCATAGATTGGTTTGTTTTTTTGATGAGTCTTTGAACAAATATAGAAAACAAAACGGCAGATTTATTCTTTTTAGTATGTACTATCTTAATAAAGAAAAACGCCAATTGACTTAATAGAAAATTGGCGTTTTAAGATTTATTTTGATTGAAAGTATTACAATTTCAAATCATCAACATCATTATAATGTACTTTTTGAATAATTGTACCGTTTTGTAAAATTACAATACTTGGATTTGCTCTTTCAACCGTTTTTAAAGCAGTAGCATCACAGAAATAGAAATCAACATCTAAGTTGTATTGCTTTTTGGCTTTTGCAATTTCATCAGCTCCAGAGGCTGTCATGGCAATTACTTTGTAACCTTTTGCTTTAGCATCTGCGGTTACTTTTGCTAATTTTTTCATCCCAGACGGTTCAGATAAAGTCAAATCATAAGTTACAAAAATTACTAATTTCGGTTCTTTTAAGAATTCATCTTTATAATCAGAATCGTCTTTTGTCATTGTAAAATCGTGAATTGGCGGTACATAACCTTCAGAAATTACTTTGTCTTTACGGTCAACAAATGTTGCACCTTCGGGAATATTCATTAAATCTTTCTCTGTAAATTCTTTGTCAACTCCGTTTACTTTGTAGATAAAAATCATTTCAACTACAGATTTTGGAGCTCCTTCTGGAATTTCCATTCCTTTTTCGATGTTAGTTCCCACTTTGTACGGACGGAAATCTTTTATAGGATTGTGGTTTAAAACCCAAACAGCCATTAACGAACATAAAAGCACACTTACGTAAACTGCAAAATTGGTTTTTGGAGTTGAAAATAATGGTTTTATTAATTTTTGATTGATGAATAAAATCAAAATAAAGAATAATAAAACAACGTCTTTTGTAAAGGATTGCCAAGGCGTTAAATGCAAAGCATCACCAAAACAACCGCAATCTTTTACTACATCAAAATAGGCAGAGTAGAAGGTAAGGAATGTAAAGAATACAATTAGAAGCAGTAATGCCCAAATCGTCAATGTTGCTCTATAGCCAACTAATAACATTACACCTAAAACTACTTCTAAAATCACTAGAAAAATAGCTAAACCTAAAGCAAAAGGCTCTAAGAATGGCATGTTGAAAACAGGTTCGCTAAAATATTCGGCCAGTTTGTATGAGAAGCCAACTGGGTCATTTAGTTTTATTAATCCCGAAATGATAAATAATACACCTACAAATATGCGGGAGAACTGAGTAATAATGTTTTTCATGGCAAATATTTAAAATTTAAATTCCTCCCGATGATTATCGGGACCAAATACCAAGTCAAAGATTGGAATTTGGGATTTTATTTTTTTGTAATTTGATTTACTTGATTGGGTTTAAGATTAAAGCAAAAACGGCATAATTAATCATATCCTGATAATTAGCGTCAATGCCTTCAGAAACTAAAGTTGCACCTTTGTTATCTTCAATTTGTTTTACGCGAAGCAGTTTCTGAAGAATTAAATCAGTTAAAGAGCTTACACGCATATCGCGCCATGCTTCTCCATAATCATGATTTTTGGCTTCCATTAAATCTTTCGTAAGTTTTACTTTAGCATCATACAATTCAGTTGCTTTTTCAACATCAAGATCAGGCTGGTCAACAACTCCTAATTCTAACTGAATTAAAGCCATAATAGAATAATTGATGATTCCGATAAATTCTCCTTTTTCATCTTCATCAACTTTGCGAACATCGTTTTCTTGTAAGCTTCTGATTCTTTGCGCTTTTATGAAAATTTGATCCGTTAGCGAAGGCAATCTTAAAATTCGCCACGCACTGCCGTAATCTTTCATTTTATTGATAAACAAGGTTCGGCAAACCGTGATTACATTATCAAATTCTTGAGAAGTATTCTTCATTTATTGCTGTATATTTGCTAAAATTTTTCCAAAAATAAGGATTAAATTAAAGAGTTTCAAGTTTAGTGTTTTCTTTGTTTCAAGTTTTTTCTAAACAAAGTGTTAACGGTGATAACTTGAAACCTGAAACTTGAAACAAAACAAACAATGACGATTAACTGCAAAGGCGAACTTATAGATTTAATGATTACTAAAGTAATGGGAATTTTGAATGTTACGCCGAATTCTTTCTTTGATGGCGGAAAATATAAAAATGAAGACGATATTATTTCGCAGGTTGACAAAATGCTTTCTGATGGTGCTGCGTTTATTGATATTGGCGCTTATTCAAGTAAACCTAGTGCCGAATTTGTTTCGGAACAAGAAGAAATCGATAGAATCGTTCCAGCTATAGAATTAATTTTAAAACATTTTCCAAAGGCATTATTATCAATAGATACTTTTAGAGCCGAAGTGGCAAAAGCAAGTATAGAAAGCGGTGCTGCAATTATAAATGATATTGCCGCTGGAGAACTAGATGATAAAATGTTTGATGTAATTGCAAAATATAACGTTCCATACATTATGATGCATATGCGCGGCAATCCGCAGACGATGCAGAGTTTGACGCAATATGAAGACATTGTAAAAGAAATGCTTTTTTATTTTTCAGAAAAAGTACAAAAAGCAAGAAGTTTAGGAATTAATGATTTGATTCTAGATCCAGGATTTGGTTTTGCCAAAACAACCGATCAGAATTATGAGGTGATGCAAAAAATGGAACTTTTTAATCTTTTAGAATTACCTGTTTTAGCAGGAATTTCAAGAAAGTCAATGATTTATAAAACACTTGATATTACACCGCAAGAAGCTTTAAACGGAACCACGTTTTTAAATACGATTGCTTTAACAAAAGGAGCAAAAATTTTGCGTGTGCATGATGTTAAAGAGGCAGTGGAATGTGTTACTTTGTTTAATAAATTTGATTTATAATTGAAATAATCACCGAGTTTGTCATTTCGACGAAGGAGAAATCTTCGTTGCTAGATCAACAAAGATTGGTGAATTTCTCTCAGGAAATACTAGTGTGATTTCTCCTTCATCGAAATGACATACTTTGAGTTTAAAAACAAACAAATATGAAATACTTTACTATAATTATAGCTCTGTTGCTTTTCTCCTGCGGAAAAAAAGAAAACGTTTTACTTCCAAAATCAAATGTTTCAATTGTAAAAGATGTACAAGATCATTCGCCGATTTATATTTTTTTTAAAACTGAAGGAAAGGATACGATTGCTGATTTAAATAGAAAAAGTGCTATTATTTCGACCAATTGGATTTTCAATATCGATAAGCGTTTGCCTTTGAAAATGGTAATTCCGCAGGTTATGAAAATGCAGGAAAAGAAAAGAGCGGACAGCGCTCACAAAAATGAAAATGCTGAAAACTACTATTCATACGCAGATTCAATCGGAAAGAATTTAGCTTTTCTGCCTTTCACGAAAGTGTATTATAAAATGGAAATTGCGAATAATAGAAGTCAGCTGTATTTTAAAAAGAACGGAATGATACAATACAGCGGAAGAAAAACGTATGATTTTCCTAAAAGTAATTTAAAGCCATTTTTGGATAGTTTGGTTATAAATCCAAAAGCTCAAATTACATTTTCATATGATAAAAACATGAGTTATGGAGATTATATTCAATCTAAAATTCTTGTAAAAACAATTATTGATAAAAAGATTCCGTTTGTTTTTATAAACGAAGATGAAGAGTTTGTTTTCTAGAAACTGCGATTAAACCATTAAACAAATCAACGATTAACCGTTATTGATGATGATAAGGTTCGTTACGTAAAATCGTAAATCCGCGGTACAATTGCTCGATAAAAAACAACCGAACCATTTGGTGTGAAAACGTCATTAGCGAAAGTGAAACTTTTCCTTGTGCTTTTTTATAAACCGTTTCCGAGAATCCGTAAGGACCTCCAATTACGAAAACTAGTGTTTTTACGCCAGAATTCATTTTCTTTTGCAATTCTTCAGAAAAACCAACACTGGAGAAGTTTTTTCCGTTTTCATCCAATAAAATTAATTGATCTGTTGGGGAAAGTTTCGACAAAATCAATTCGCCTTCTTTTTCTTTTTGCTGACTTTCAGATAAGTTTTTTACGTTTTTGATGTCTGGAATAATCTCCAAATCAAATTTGATGTAAAATGACAAACGTTTGGTGTAATCGTCAATCAAAGTTTGAAGCGATTTATTGTCTGTTTTGCCTATTGCGATTAGTTTGATGTTCATTAGTTCTTTTTTTTGCCATGAATTACAGTAATTGTCGCGAATTTATTTTTTAGTCACAGATTTCACAGATTAAAAGGATTTTTTATTAAATTTTAATCTGCTTGATCTGCGAGAAAAAAAAATATCCTCTCGCAGATTTAACAGATTTGGCTGATTTAATTTTTAATATTTTGGTTTGAAAAAATCTGCGTTTATCAGCTTAAATCTGCGTGAAATTTTCCACAGATTAGTTTTTAGAAAACTTAGCTTCAAAAGTTTTAAAACGAGTATCTAAATCTTTTATTAATTGTTTTTTTACTGCTGCATCTTGAATAAAACTGTAATTGATGCTGTTGTAAACGTATTTTTTAATCGTTTCGTAATTCACGTCAGAATATCTTTTGGCTAATAAAACATATTGTTCTGTCATATTAGTTCTTAAGATCCCTGCATCATCTGTACTGATTACGATAGGGACATTAAATTCTTTATAAAGAGTAAATGGATGTCTGTTTTCTTTTACTTTCAAAATAAACTCATTGCTGGCTAAATTGATCTCAATAGGAATATTGTTTTTAGACATATATTTCAATAAGTCGTATGAATTTGCTTCGTAAGCAATATCAACTCCGTGACCAATTCTGTTAGCACCAGCGATATAAATGGCATCGTTTATATGCCAAGTTAAATCTTCTGGCTGAACCAAACCTAAAGTCAATTCGCCTGCGTGAAGTGTATATTTTACTTCTGGAAATTTTGAATGACAATATTTAAACATCACCATGTGAAGCCAGTAATCTTTCATAGAATTTTGTCCGTGTTCTGGAGAAACGATGTTTACACCCGCAGTCAGTTTGCTTTCATTAGAAGAAATAAAAGCAATAACTAAGTTTTTAAACAAGTCTACCGGATCCATAAAACGCAGCACAAAGTTTTGATAACGCATTGTGAATTTTTCGTCATCCATTTTTAAGTCTTTATGCAGTTTTGCGATAAAATTGTTGTTGAAATCTAAAGCATATTTTTTGGCATCTTTTTGCTGAAGCGATTTATACAATTCATCTAAAAGTTTTAAAACCGCTTTTTCATCTTTTGCATTTGCGGCAAGGCGAAGTTTTGTATTGAAATCGTTTAGATCAGAAATATTCATATCGCACGGAATCGTTGATAATTGCGTTTCAATATAACTTACATTTTCTGCAATAGCACGTTTTTTTAATTCAAGCATTCCTTCTGCAAAATGACCCGCGATAGTTGGTTCGAATTTCATAAAAGAATCAAAAAACTGATCGTCAGACGGTACAGAACCATTATAATCCTTAATAGACCAAGTCTGTATAATTTGCTGTTCGTAATAGTCTAGTTTTCCTTTTTCTTTAAGAGAAGAGAAGCTTTCCCAGTTTCCTTTTGCAGGTTTGGTTTTAGAAACTTCCATAGTTTCTAAATTCAAATAAAAGTTTTCTGCAATCGCTCTTTCTAAAAGAGGTTCTGCATAAATTGATCCTGAAAAATGGTGGTGTAAATCGCCTCCTTTTGGCATTTGTTGAAAGAAAGCTGTTAAGAGAGCTTCATTATTTCTGATTTTTTCTAAATAACTTTCAGCTGTTTGAGAAAAGCCGATTTGTGCTATAAAAATACAGAAAAGCGTAATTATCCTTGTCATACTCTAAGTTTAAATTACGCGCAAATATACGAGTTTCTGCGGAGATTTGAAAATTTCTTTTGAAGTGACAAAGGTTCAGAGTGACAAAGTGACAAAGTTTTTTTTTAAAATGTCTTTTAAGTATTAACAAAAAAGACGTACAAAAGTACGTCTCTATAAAATCTTTGAAACTATGTTCCTATGTTTCTTTGTCACTTTAAGAAAAAAGTACATCACGAATTTCTTCGACTTTATCGAAAACACTTTTTGCAAAAGGACAAAGCGGAATAATTTTTAAATTATTAGTTCTGGCATATTCTACTGCAGCCATAACTAGTTTTTTGCCAACACCTTTTCCGTTAAAATCTGGATTTACTTCGGTATGATCGATAATAAATTTTGTGTCTCCTGCCCAAGTATAAGTCATTTTTCCAGCTTCTTGTCCGTCTTCTACAGCTTCAAAGTAGCCTCTTCTTGTATCGTTTATTTGTTGAATTTCCATGATGATTATATTAAAATGGTTTTAATTTCGATTGAGTTTGTTAATGTTTTATGTATCGGACAGCTGTTTGCAATTGTTTCTAATCGTTGTCGTTGTTTTTCATCGACTTCGCCTATAACTTCAATTTTTCTTGTAAATACAGAAATGTTTTGATGACTGTCTCTTTCAAAATCTACTTTTACATTGATTTCAGAAACATCCCATTGTTTGCGATTAATATACATTCGCAAAGTAATCAAAGTACAAGACGCTAATGCAGATGCTAAAAGCTCTGATGGGCTAAAACCAAGATTTTTTCCTCCAACTTCTTGAGGTTCATCGGCGATTACAATATTTCCGCTGGATGATGTTATTTCGGTGCGATACAAACGAGTATCTATTTGTGCTGATATTGTTTTCATAATTTACTTGATTCTTGGTTCTGGTAACGGAACGAATTCTGTTTCGCCTGGAACTTTTGGAAAAGTCTGTGCTGTCCAGTCTTGTTTGGCTTTTTCGATGAGGTTTTTGTCTGATGAAACGAAGTTCCAAAAGATAAAATGTTCTTCAGGAAACGGCTGTCCGCCAAAGATATAAACAGTTGAATTTTCGGCAATTTCAAACTCACAAAGTGTACTGTCGTTTGTAATTAAAATTTGTTTTGGGTCGTAAATATGTTCTCCGCTTTTGATGCTTCCTTCAAGAATGTACAAACCACTTTCGCCAAATAGATGACTTCCAATATTGATTTTTTTAGCTTCTTTACTTTTGATCTCAATAAAATAAAGCGGGCTATAAACAGGAACTGGAGATTTTTTTCCAAAAGCTTCACCGGCAATTAATTTGTATGAAACGCCGTCTTCTTCCCAAGCTGGAATGTCATCTGCTTCAACATGCGTGAAATTAGGATCCATTTGTTCCAATTCTTTTGGAAGCGCTACCCAAATCTGCAATCCGTGAAGCATTTTGTCTGAATGTCTTAAATATTCTGGAGTTCTTTCAGAGTGAACAATTCCTTTTCCGGCTGTCATCCAGTTTACGGCGCCAGGTTTTATTTCTAATTCGGTTCCTAAGCTGTCACGATGCATAATGCTTCCTTCAAACAAGAATGTCAAAGTCGAAAGTCCAATATGTGGGTGTGGAGGAACATCCATATTTTCATGATCACTTAAATGCGCAGGTCCCATATGATCGATAAATACAAATGGGCCAACAGCTCTTTTTTCACGGAAAGGCAACAAACGACCTACCATAAAGTTGCCAATATTGGCAGCACGTTCTTCGATAATTAAACTGATATTTGACATGTGGTATTTTTTATTTGATTTGAAAACAAAATTAAAGTAACGACGCTTGTCTGTAACTTAATTTAGATTAAGAAAAGTTTGTTTTGGTTTTTTTTGCGAATTATAAAAGTAAGGAAAATGTAGAATAATTCAAATGCTTCTTTTTATTCAGTTCTGTTTGTCATTCCGAGGAACGAGGAATCACACAAAAAACTCCGCAAAATAATGAGCCAATCTTTGTCGAATCTCTAGTGTGATTCCTCGTTCCTCGGAATGACAAAAATGCGAGAATACGTTATAATTATTCAATCAATTCAAATTCTAAAACTTCACTTTCCGTTCCATTAATAATAATCGACAATTGATGCGTTCCTGTATGAAAAACTCTTGTTGTAATTAATTTGAAAGATTGGTTTCTTTCAATTTTGGTTAATTGATTCGGATGGTAAACTTTCTCACTGATTTTAAATACTTTTTTAGCCAAATGTCCTTTTGCTTTTTTGTAATGAACGGCATATTCTAAACGAATCGTTTTTGGGTCTTCGTTTTTATTGTTTAAGTGAAAATGAAATTGCAGATAATCGCCAATTTTTACAACTGGTGTTTTAACTTCAAATGACGAAAGTTCGATATTCGTGTTTTCTAAACCATAATGACTTAAAATTTCAGGATGTCCTTGTTTTAATAATGTTCTACAGCCGTGTTTGATGATTCCATCAGTTTCTTTGTTTTGATTTTTCCATCTTGAAGCGATTTCTAATACAATTTGCGGATTGTCTTTTGCAATATCATTTAAGTTATTAGCAACGCTTCTTCGGACGTATTCTGAAGGATCGTTTTTTAGATTTTCTAAAATTGGAAGGATAGAAGAAGGATCTTTTTTTAAGAACGGAATTGCCATTGCCCACGGTAATCTAGGGCGCGAACCTTCGCTGGCTAAACGACGTACGTGATGATTTTCGTGCAGAGACCATTTTACCATTTCGGCAATCATCTGTTCTTTATACTTTAAAATAAAAGGACGAACAGCAAATTCACAGCTTATAAATTGTGTTATAGAAACAAAGGCTTTCGCTGAAGTTTTAAAATCGTCTAAACCATATATTTCGATATAATCAGCAAAGAAGATAAAAGCCAGATTGCTGTCTGCGAAGTTATTTTTCTTTAAGTTTTCAATGATTTTGTCAATTAAAGTAACCGCTTCCGGGAAATTTTCGGGCATAAATTCATGAAAAACAACTGTGGTGTGTTTCATTCTTTCTTTCCATTCTTTTTGAGCAAAATCACCTTCATAAATTGCTTCAATAAATTTTTGTTTGTTGAATGTTGGATGTACTTCGGCAACCGCCTGACTAAATTTTTCGTAGAAAGAAACCGAGTAAATATCTTTAATTAATCCCATAAATTTTGTTTGCTTGAACCTCAAAGATATTTAATGTTTTTAATTGTGGATGCCGATTTTAGTTGAAAAAAATATAAACTTTAAATATTTCCATTAAAGATTTATGTGGCAGATTAAAAAGATTAGCCCGGATTTTTTGAAATCATTTTAATTTTAATAATCTGCGGCTGATAAAAAAAAGTTAATAAGTAACTTTTCGTACAATGGAAACTTTTAATTCCATAAAATAAGTCATAATTTAGCCTATTATAAAAAATAGAAAAATGATAAGTGAAGCTCAATTTCAATCAGAATTAGAACTTTTGATTCGTAATGCGATTAGAGAAGATGTAGGATCAGGCGATTATAGTTCTCTTGCTTGTATTCCTGACACTGCTCATGGTCAAGCAAGATTATTGGTAAAAGATCAAGGAATTATTGCTGGTGTTGCGCTTGCGAAAATGATATTTGATTATGTTGATCCTAAATTAAAGGTGAAAACTTTTATTGAAGATGGAACGCATGTAGAATATGGTGAGATTGTTTTTGAAGTTTCTGGAAGTTCTCAATCTATTTTGAAGGCAGAAAGAGTAGTTTTAAATACGATGCAAAGAATGTCTGCAATTGCAACAAAAACAAATCATTGTGTACAGCTTTTAGAAGGAACGGGAGCTAAAATATTAGATACTCGCAAAACGACTCCAAATTTTAGAGCGGCAGAAAAATGGGCAGTAAAAATTGGAGGTGGAGAAAATCATCGCTACGCTTTATATGATATGGTAATGCTGAAAGATAATCATATTGATTTTGCCGGCGGGATTACGCTTGCTATAAAAAAAACGAAAGAGTATTTGAAAGAGAATAATCTGGACTTAAAAATTATTGTTGAGGCTAGAAATCTTGATGAAATTCGTGAAATTTTGTTGAGCGACGGTGTTCACAGAATCTTAATTGATAATTTTAATTATGAAGATACTAAAACTGCCGTAGCTTTGATTGGTTCAAAATGTCAGACAGAATCTTCTGGAAATATCAGTGAAAAAACGATTCGTGAATACGGACTTTGCGGTGTAGATTATATTTCGTCTGGAGCATTAACTCATTCTGTTTATAATATGGATTTGAGTTTAAAAGCTTTTTAATTGAGTAAAGTGTTTTAAATTGTAACTTTTGTAATCTAAAATCCAACTCAACAATCTAAAATCTAAAATAGTATGTCTCAAGAAATAGAAGATCGGATTGAAAAAGTACCTGTAATACGTTCTATAGCCCGATTTTTTAAGAAGATAAAATTGCCTTGGCTGGAAGGTTTTTCGCTGTATGATTTGCTTGAAATGTATACCTTAGGAATTATTGAAGGTGCATTTTCGTATCATGCCAGTGCTGTTTCTTTTAGCTTTTTTATGGCTTTATTTCCTTTTGCGTTATTTATTTTAAACTTAATTCCTTTTATTCCGATAGAAGGTTTTCAGGCCGATTTTTTACAGTTTGTACAGCAGGGAGTTCCTCCAAATACTTACGATGCTATTAGTAAAATTATTAGTGATATTTTAAATAATAGTCACTCTGGATTGTTATCATCGGGATTTTTACTTTCGATTTTTTTAATGGCAAATGGTATTAACGGAATTTTAAGCGGCTTCGAGTCTTCTAAACATGTTTTTGATAAGCGTGGTTTTTTAAAACAATATTTGGTTGCATTGGCCATTTCGCTTGTTATGACTATTATACTGTTTGTAACGGTGGCTACTATTGTTGTTTTTGAGGTTTTTATTCAAAAAACAATTATTCAGGATGTTTTGAGTGATCGTATTCCGTTGATCATTTTAAGTAGATATTTATTTATTATGCTGATGATTTTGATAACATCTTCAATATTATTGCGTTATGGTACAAAGCAGTATAATAAAGTGCCTTTTATAAGTATAGGATCGGTTTTTACAACAATCTTAATTGTTATATCTTCGTTCTTTTTTGGGATTTGGGTTATAAAATTCTCAAAATATAACGAACTTTATGGTTCAATTGGAACATTATTAATTCTAATGTTTTACATTTGGATAAACTGTATGATTCTGCTTTTGGGTTTTGAACTGAATGCCTCAATCAGAAAATTAAAACAAAAAAAAAATAAATAGGTATGAAAAATTGGATCTTAACAATTGGTGTTTTTTTCTTCGCATTAAGTACAATGCAATCTCAAAGTGTTATCGGAAAATGGAAAACTATTGACGATGAAACGGGTGAGGCAAAATCTGTAGTAGAGGTTTATGAAAAATCTGGAAAAATTTACGGTAAAATAGTTGAAATTCTTCGTGCTGATCATAAAAAGGATGTTTGTACTAAATGTGATGGTGCTGAGAAGAATAAACCTATTTTAGGAATGGTTATTATGAATGGTCTTAAAAAAGATGGTTCTGAATATAACGGAGGAACTATTTTAGATCCTACAAATGGTAAAAAATACAAATGTTATATTTCATTAGAATCTGCAGATAAATTGAAACTTCGCGGTTATGTTGGAATTTCTTTAATGGGAAGAACACAATACTGGACAAGAGTGAAAAATTAACTTTTAAAATATGCGAAAATTAGCTTCGATAGTTTTATTCTTAGTCTTAGCTTCAAATAGTTTTGGACAATCTAAGAACTCGCCATTACAAATAAGTCATCTTACGGGTGACTTTTATGTTTATAAAACATTTCATGATTATAAAGGAACAAAGATTTCTGCCAATGCTTTGTATTTGGTTACAAGTAAAGGTGTGGTTTTGTTTGATGCCCCTTGGGATAAAACGCAGTTTCAGCCTTTATTGGATACGATAAAAGCGAGACATAATAAAAAGGTTATAATGCATTTTGCAACGCATTCTCACGAAGATCGTGCTGGAGGATTGGATTTTTATAGAAAGAAGGGAATTAAAACCTATACAATCAAATTAACAGATGATATTCTTAAAAAGAATAACGAAGGCAGGGCAGAATTTATAATTCCGAATGATACCACATTTACAGTCGGTCAGCATACTTTTGAGGTTTATTATCCAGGAAAAGGCCATGCTTCTGATAATGTTGTGGTGTGGTTTAATAAAGAGAAAGTACTTTACGGAGGATGTTTCGTAAAAAGTATATCTGCTGTTGATCTTGGTTATTTAGGAGATGCGGATGTAAAAGAATGGCAGAAATCGATGCATAAAGTGCAAACCAAATTCAAGATGCCAGTATATGTTATTCCGGGTCATGACGATGGAACTACTGCAAAATCTCTAAATCATACTTTGAAATTGGTTAATGATTATTTAGCTAAACCTTCAGGAAAATAATAAATTTCCAAATCATATAAAATTAGTACATGTTTTTTATCGAAGTTGTTTTACCGCTTTCTTTAGCTAAAACTTTTACCTATCGCGTTTCTGAAGCTGAATATCATTTTATAAAAAAGGGTATGAGGGTGGCAGTGCCATTTGGTAAAAGTAAAATTTATACGGCGCTGGTGATCGACATACACGAAAACGCACCAACATTATATGAGGCTAAAGAAATTCATCAGATTTTAGATGAAAAACCTATTGCGACCGAAACGCAGATTAAACATTGGCTTTGGGTCGCCAATTATTATATGTGCGGTATTGGCGATGTTTATCGTGGTGCTTTTCCAACTGGATTATTATTAGAAAGTGAAACTATTGTTTCGCACAAACCAGAAGTTGTTGTAAATGATTCAGAACTTTCAGATGATGAGTTTTTAGTTTATGAAGCATTGCAGCATCAAAGTTCACTTAAAGTTCAGGAGATTGTCTCGATTTTAAACAGGAAAAATATTCTGCCAATTCTTCAAAAATTAATTGCAAAGGATATTATTGTTTTAGAGGAAGAAATAAAAGAAAGCTACAAGCCAAAGCTGATTCGTTATGTAAAATTACATTCGCAATATGAATCGGATAATGGTTTAGGAGAACTGCTTGAGGTATTGAAAAGCGCTAATAAGCAAAAAGAAATTGTGCTGGCTTATTTTCAGATAAGCGCTTCAGAGAAGAAACCAATTACGGTAAAGAAATTGATTGAGGTTTCAAATTCTACTTCGGCTGTTGTAAAGGCTTTAATCGAAAAAGAAATTTTTAAGGAGTATTATTTACAGCACGATCGTGTTTCATTTAATGGAGAAAAAACAGAAAAAGAACTTCAATTAAGCGAAGCTCAGGAAAATGCTTTTACTGCAATTAAAAATAGTTTTTTAGAAAAAGAAGTTTGTCTTCTGCATGGTGTTACATCAAGTGGAAAGACAGAGATTTATATTAAGTTGATTGAAGAATATTTAGAAACGGGCAAACAAATCTTGTATTTACTGCCGGAAATTGCACTTACAACACAGTTAGTTTCTCGATTGAGGCTTCATTTTGGAGATAAAGTTGCCGTATTTCATTCAAAATATAGTAACAATGAAAGAGTTGAGGTTTGGAAACAAACACTTGAGAACTCTGAAAAAGCACAGATTGTAATAGGAGCGAGGTCTGCTTTATTTTTGCCTTTTAATAGTTTGGGGTTACTTATTGTTGATGAAGAACACGAACAGACTTTTAAGCAAACGGATCCTGCACCAAGATATCATGCGCGCGATTCTGCAATTGTTTTGGCAAATTTTCATAATGCCAAAGTACTATTAGGATCTGCGACCCCGAGTATTGAAACTTATTTTAATACTCAAACAGATAAATATGGCTTGGTAACTTTAACTGAGCGCTACAAAAATGTTCGAATGCCTGAAGTGGTTTTGGTTGATTTAAAAGACAAACATTTTAGGAAAAGAATGACAGGGCATTTTAGTGATCTTTTAATTGAAGAAATTGCCGAAGCTTTGTCTTTAGGTGAACAGGTAATTTTGTTTCAAAACAGAAGAGGTTATTCTCCTGTAATAGAATGTATGACTTGTGGTCATGTACCGCATTGCCAGCAATGTGATGTAAGTTTGACATTTCATAAATTTAAAAATCAATTGCGTTGTCATTATTGTGGTTATTCAATTGCGAAGCCAACACATTGTCATAGCTGTTCGAGCATAGATTTGACGACTAAAGGTTTTGGGACGGAGCAAATTGAACAGGAATTGATTTCTCTTTTTCCAAAAGCAAAAACAGCAAGAATGGATCAGGATACAACGAGAGGTAAATTTGGTTTCGAAAAAATTATCGATACTTTCAAAAATAGAGAAGTAGATATTTTGGTTGGAACACAAATGCTGGCTAAAGGTCTTGATTTTGATAATGTGAGTTTGGTTGGAATTATGAATGCTGATAATATGCTGCATCATCCAGATTTTAGAGCTTTTGAACGAAGTTTTCAAATGATGACACAGGTTGCAGGAAGAGCAGGGAGATCTGAAAAACAGGGCAAAGTGGTGATTCAGACCTATAATCCAAATCACAATACAATTCAACAAGTTACAAACCATAATTATATAGGTATGTATAAGGAGCAATTGTATGATAGGATGATTTATAAATATCCGCCTTATTTCAGAATTATAAAACTTACTTTAAAACATCGCGAGTTTGAAAAGCTAAAAGAAGGTTCTATGTGGTTGTATCAGGTTTTAAGTCAGAACTTAAAAATGCCGGTTCTGGGTCCTGAAGAGCCTGCAATAAATAGAATCCGAAACGAGTATATTCGAACTATTTTGATTAAAATTCCACAGGAAATTCCATTAGGGAGTACAAAAAAAACTATTCAAAAAATATTGAATAGTTTTGAGGCTGTTGCTCAGTATAGAGCAGTAAAGGTTGTTGTTAATGTCGATTTTTATTAAAAATTACGACGTTGACAATGCTTTTACTAAGTCTTCTTTTTTGTTGCGGCTAAGCGGAATTTTAGTAATCCCGATTTCAGCAAACTTGCTGTTAAAACGTTCTACTTTATCTATATTAATGATGTACGATTTGTGTACACGAATAAATTTATCTTTTGATAAGTCATTTTCAAAAGACTTCATAGTTGAAAGTACCAAATTACTGTCGTCCTCAGTAACCACTCTTACATAATCTCCAAAAGCTTCAATCCATTTGATTTTTGCTGTGAAGATTTTAAGTTTTTTAAGGTTGCTTTTGATAAAGATATGTTCGCCTTCTTCTTCTTTAACTTCTTTTTTAAGCAAATGCATATCGATAGCTCTTTTTACAGAAGCATTAAAACGGTCAACGGCAATAGGTTTTTGCAAATAATCAGTTGCATCATAATCAAAAGCTTTTAAAGCGTATTCAGCTTTAGAAGTAATGAATATAATCTGCGGTTTAGACTTTAGCCCATCAAGGAAGTCAAAGCCGTTTATAACAGGCATTTCTATATCAAGAAATATTAGGTCGATATTATTTAAAGAGATACAACTCTTCGCTTCAATTGCATTAGAAAAATCACCGATTAAATGCAAACCTGGGTGATTATTGACTAATTTTGCAATAATTGTCCTTTGTATAGAACTATCATCTACAACAACACAGTTTAGTTTCATAACAATAAATTTAGAATAAATTCAGGATAGCAATAGTAAATGTATTATTTTTTTGTAAAAAAAACTAAAGTTAAGCTCTGTTTTTTACATTACAACGAATAAAAGTAAAAAAGTGTTGTATATTTAAAAATTATGGTTACTTTTGCACCCAATTTTAACAAATAAATATTGTATTTATGAATCATTATGAAACTGTTTTCATTTTAAATCCCGTTTTATCTGAGGTTCAGGTGAAGGAAACAGTAACGAAATTTGAAGAATTTCTTACTAGTAGAGGAGCTGAAATGGTATCGAAAGAGGATTGGGGTCTTAAAAAAATGGCTTACGAAATCCAAAACAAAAAAAGTGGTTTTTACCATTTATTCGAATTCAAAGTAGCTGGAGAAGTTCTAATTGCTTTTGAAACTGAATTCAGACGTGACGAAAGAGTTATGCGTTTCTTAACTGTAAGTTTAGACAAACATGCTATTTCATGGGCGGAAAGAAGAAGAGCAAAATTAAAATCTACTAAAGCGTAATTATTATGTCTACAATCGAGCAATCTGCAAAAGGAAAAAAAGACGGAGATATCAGATATTTAACGCCTTTAAACATTGAAACTAACAAAACTAAAAAGTATTGTCGTTTCAAAAAATCAGGAATCAAATACATCGATTATAAAGATGCTGATTTCTTATTGAAATTCGTAAATGAGCAAGGAAAAATTCTTCCTCGTCGTTTAACTGGAACTTCATTAAAATACCAAAGAAAAGTTTCTGTAGCTGTAAAAAGAGCTCGTCACTTAGCTTTAATGCCATACGTGGCCGATTTATTAAAATAGTATAAAAAAAATCTAGTCGCTGGTTTCTGTTAGATCAGAACCTAACTTCTAAAAATAAGGACAACAACATGGAAATTATTTTAAAACAAGACGTACAAAACTTAGGATTTAAAGATGATGTAGTATCTGTAAAACCTGGTTACGGTCGTAACTTTTTAATTCCTCAAGGTTTTGCTACTTTAGCAACTCCTTCTGCTAAAAAAGTTTTAGCTGAAAACCTAAAACAAAGAGCACATAAAGAAGCTAAAGTTGTTGCTGATGCTAAAGCATTAGCTGAAACTTTAAAAGCTCTTGAAATTAAACTTACTGCAAAAGCTGGTGGAGAGAAACTTTTTGGTTCTATCACTAACATCGATATTGCTGAAGCTTTAGAGAAATCTGGAAATGCTATCGATAGAAAATTCATCACTAGTGGTATCGTTAAACGTACTGGAAAATACAATGCTTCAGTTCGTCTACACAGAGATGTAATCGTTGAGTTAGCTTACGAAATTGTTGCTGAAAAGTAATAGTTTTAAAGATTATATAAAAATCCCGATGCGAATCGGGATTTTTTTGTTTAATGAAATTAATTAATATTAATTAGACTTAATGTTGGTGGCTAGAGTATTTAGCTTACAGCGTAAAGCATAAAGCCTAAAATAAAATGAAATACGCAAGATTAACAAAAGAGCAATTTGATGAACTGCATGCAGAATTTGCTAGTTTTTTAGCGACGCAAGCTATTGATAAAGCAGAGTGGGATGCTCTAAAAGTAAACAAACCTGAAGTTGCTGAGCAGGAATTAGATGTTTTCTCGGATTTAATTTGGGAAGGGGTATTGTCAAGAGCTGAATTTTTAGAACATTTCTCTCGAAATCATATTTTCTTGTTTCAGTGTTTTGAAACGCATGTACAATCAATAGTTTTGAAATCACTAGTTGAAGAAACTGATTTTTTAACTACAGAAGGTTTACAATGGTTATCTGATAATATGTTTACTGAAAACATTGAAATGAAGGTTGGAAAGAAAGTATTTACTGAAGATAGAAATGCATCTATATTTGAGTTGATTCAGCAAGGTGCTTTTTTAAGTGATGGACAATTATTCTCTCAGATTAATTCAATAATTGAATCTTAGTTTTTAAATTAAAAAGGAAGTAAAAGGTAAATGGTTGCTTATTGCAATTGTTTACCTTTTTTTAATTTTTTAACTTTTGTTTAAGCTTTGTTGTTTTTTTTACCCCGTATTTCTACGCTTTTTTTCTTAATACTGCAATAAATTGAAAGTTTCAGGTGTAAATGTAAGATTTGTTCCTTGTTTGATTGATTTTGGTGTTTTTTTTGATTGATTTTCTCTTTTTATTGTAGTATATGTACTACAATAAAAAGTTTAACACAAAATAACAAAGAATTTTGATTGATGTTTGACGACAAAAAGATGCAGTTTAACTATAGGTTTTTCTGATGTTCTGATGTTTTTAGGTTTTTCTGAATCAAAAAATAAGAATTTTACGTTTGTTTAATGTTTTTCTTTTTTCTAATTTTAGTTTAGAAAAGTTAAACAAAGTTGTTTTTTCTGTTTTTGGAAATGACATCCTAATAAAGTGTTTTTTAATACTTAATTGTTTACTTCTATAATATTGAGAGTTGAAGTTTTTTATAATAACTTAATTAAGCTGCATATGGAATTAATCATTACTTTCTTTATCATTTTTTCATTAGGTATTATTTTAGCTTTATATTTTATGAGTTTGTATAAAATTAAATTGATTTTCAAATTTAATTTTAGTTCCACTTCAAACTTATTATTCAAATTTTACAATTATATTATTTTTTCGTTTTCAAAATCCAATCGGCGGTTTTGTTGATGAAAGGTGTTTTTCTGTTTTTTAAAAACAGTATTATTATTTATTAAGGGTATTGGCATTCAATTTTAGAATTTATTCTAATGAAACAAAGTTTACAGAAAGAGTAATCAACTTTCTATAAATATTGAATGATAGTATTTTTAATAGAATTACCCCCAGTTCTACTTAAACTTAAATTTTCTTTTATGAAAATTATCCCTCTAACAAATCACTCCTCGAGGAAGTCTGGTTTAGATCAGTATTTCCAAAAAGTTTTAAGACAGTTTTTGTTCAAAGTGAGCAAAAAGTGCTCTTTAGTATACTTTGGTATACACAATACAACATAATTTTTATTAAAGTGCAGTTTTAATTTTTGATCACTAAAAATTAAAATTTCATTATAAGTGTTTGATTATTAACAGTTTTAAAATTGCCTAAGCATACGTGCTTACCGCAACAGGTATTTTATTGTCCATTTTCTAATCTTCCAAATTATGAAAAAAATTACTTTTTATGATCTCATCTTAAAGGAGAGATTATTTGGTTTGGTGTTTTTACTGCTGCTCAGTAATATAAATTTCGCGCAAACTTTTTGTAGACCCACTTCGCATAGTGTTAATAATGTTGGAATCTGCGTTGGTTCTGGTGTAACCAATCCTACATTTGCTTACGATGCAGAGTCAAGTGCAATACCACAGACAGGAGCAACGTTAAGTACTGTTGTAGGAGTCGCCTGCACTCTTGAGTATACCTTAAATTTTAGTCAATCTGCAAAAGCCGGAGATCAAATTGTCTTATACATTGGCAGCGGTGATGATATACTTGACTTGGGGTTATTTTCAACTGCAACAATTGAGCCCTTTTTGGGCACAACAAGTGCTGGTAATAGAGTTGCTTTAGGCAGTTCTATTTTGAATTTATCCTTGCTTTCGGGTGATAAAATTGGGGTAGTGCGATACACTTTGACTCAAGATGCCAACAAAGTTGTAATTAAGCTTGGAGGTGGTTTACTTGGTGTTCTAAATACTCTGCGTATTTATGATGCACGCTTACAATTTGCTAAACCAACAATTGTTGGCGGGGAGACCCAATCTGTGTGTACAGGTCAATCAATTGCTCTTTCTGCAACTGCTGCTGCTGGTACGACTATTGCTTGGTATGATTCTCCAACATCAACAACTGTTCTTTCAAATGTCAGTAGTTTTACGACTCCTGCTTTAACAGCATCTAAAACTTATTATGTCAGCACTTCAAGAGTTGGAGGATGTGAAAGTGATCAACGTACTCCTGTAACGGTCAATGTAATTGAGCCGGTTTTACCAACAATTAGTACTGCAGGTACGGCAATTTGCTCCTCTGGTGCAACAAAGTCAACTACATTATCTGTAATTAATCCTGTACTTGGTACTGATTACAGATGGTATGATGCAGAAACAGGAGGAACTCTTTTGACAACAGGAAATACTTACGCTCCTACAGTTCCAATAGGTGTTACAAAATTTTATGTTGAGGCGGCAATTGGAAGCTGTAAAACAACAAGAACTACGGTAACTGTTACATCAACGGCAGTTCCTGCAAATCCAACGGTATTGACTCAGAGTGTGTCGATACTATCAGGACAAAATGCAACTTTAAGTGCTTTTACAAATGAATCAGGGGTTACTTTTGATTGGTACGATGTAAATACTGGAGGAACTAAATTATTAGGAGACTCAGATACTTTTACTACACCTATTTTAATTGCGACAAAAACTTTTTATGTCGAGGCTCGTAATAGTGCTGGTGGTTGTGTTAGTGCTTTAAGAGTTCCTATAACAGTTACGGTTGCAGCTGCGCAAGGCAGCTGCTTGCAGGCAAATAGCCAGCAGACTTCTCAGAGCGGGCTTTGTTTACTTTGTGGTTCATCAGATCAGAATAAGTCGGTTGATGGCGATAATAATTCTGCAGCAAGGCTGTCTGTACCTGTTGGACTCATTAATGATTGGGTGCAGCAGATTTTGCAATTTAATAATGCAGGTCAGGCGGGAGATGTTATTACAGTTGAATTAGGAATCCCAGGCGGCTTAGCAGATGTTGGTTTATTAAGTTATATCTCTCTTGCAACTTACAATGGCGCTACATTTAATAACGATCGCACGGCTGTAAACTCTCTTTTGAATGTCCAGTTATTAGGAGGAGAACGCTTTAGAGTTACTTTAACTGCAAAATCAGCTTTTGATCGAGTAGAGGTTAGATTGGGAGGATTGGCTTTATTATTAACTAGTCTTGACATTTATGGAGCCTCTTATAAGTTTAAGGAAAGAACTATAACTGGAAATAAAACGATTTGCAGTGGACAAACAACAACATTAACAGCCGATGTCGCTTTAGGTGAATTGATCAAATGGTATGATGCTGCAACAGCAGGAAATTTATTAACAAGTACAGCTGCTTTTACAACTCCTACTTTAACAGCAAATACAACTTATTATGTCGAGGTAACTCGCAATGGATGTGTTAATAGTGAAAGGTCGGCTGTTCTTGTTACTGTAAATAATCCTGTTACATCTACTATCACGGCATCTCCGTCAAATCTTTGTGCAGGACAATCAAGTACGATAACAGTCGATTCGCCGGTTGTGGGTACAACTTATAAATGGTATGATGCATTAACTGGAGGAAATTTAGTTTTTACAGGAACGTCTTATACAACTCAAAATCTATCGACTACTACTTCTTATCATGTTGAAGCTGTGATTGGAGATTGTGTAAGTCCGCGTTCATCGGTAACTCTTAATGTAAGTCCCCGACCTTCAGTACCTGTTCCTGCAAATTCGAACGTGGTTATTCAGTCTGGACAAAGTATTACTTTAGAGGTTTTAAATCCTGTCGCTGGTGTTTCTTATAAATGGTTTGATACACCAACAGGAGGAACTCCTTTAAATCTAAGTGATGGAGCTAGCACTTATACACCTGTCCCTGCTTTAACCGCGAGTAAAACATTTTATGTTGAAGCCCGTGCTACAGCCTCAGATTGTGTAAGCAGTTCAAGAGCCGCAATCAATGTATCTGTAATTAACAGTGTTGATGTTTGTTTGAGACCAACTACGCAACAAACGAGTTTGAATGGTGCTGTGTGTACTCTTTTTTGTGGTGTAACAGATCCAGATTTTTCAGTAGATGGAGATAATACTACTGCAGCAAAACTTTTTTTAGGACTTGGTATTTTATCAACCTTAGAACAAAAGTTAATTTTTACAACAACGGGTCAAGCGGGAGATATTATAGATGTAGAGTTAGGATTGCCAGGAGGAATTGTTGATCTTGGACTTGTTTCTAATGTTACATTAAGAAGTTTTAACGGTGTAACTCCAAATAATGATTTGACCACTATTGGAGCTCTCGTAAATGTTCAGTTGTTGGGAGGAAATAGATTTAAAGCAAGTTTTGTTGCGGGAGGATCATTTTCAGCCATTCAAGTTGCATTAGGAGGATTAGCAACTGTAGCAACTAGTTTAGATATTTATGGCGCTTCATATAGATATAAAGAAGCAACTGTTTCAGGAACTACTGTTTGTGTTGGGAAATCAACAAATTTGGCAGTTACTTCTGATACTACAGGAAAAACATATAAATGGTATAATCTGCCTACAGGAGGGACTGAGCTTTCTGCACTTTCAACTTATACTACACCAGCATTAAGTACAAGTACTACTTATTATTTAGAAGAAACGCGTGGAACTTGTGTAAATTCTACTCGTCAGGCAGTGACAGTAAATGTTGTACCAGTTCCAACAGCTGCGGATATTTTAATAAGTAGTCCTTTGACAGCTTCTTGTGCAGGAGGAATTGTACTATCTCCGACATCTTCTTTAACAGGAGTGATATTTAACTATTATGAAAATCAGAGTGACATTACACCAATTGCAAATGGGACAATAGGAGGTATAACATATTCAAAAGATGGTGTAACAGGTGCTTTAACGATTACTGGATTAACAGCTTCTAAAAACTATTATATTTCAGTGTTTAATCAAGGTTCTTGCGAAAATGCAGCTGGAGACCGAAAAGAAGTGGTAGTAAATTATTCAGCTACTCCAACTTTGACAGTTTTAGCAGCTTTATCAGGTTGTGCGAAAGTAAATTTAAAAGATGCGATTACAAATTTTGACAACACAGGAAATACAACTTACACTTTCTACAGTCCAATAAATACTCAAATTACAGACGAAGTAGCTGCAAATATTACTACAGGAGGAGATTACTGGATTCAAGCTCAAACAACAGGTAATAGTTGTTTGTCTGCGAAACAGAAAGTAACCGTTACAATTAATCCTGTTCCAACTTTAACAAATGTAATCACTAATAGAGTCGTTAACAAAGGAGAAATTGTGACATTAACTGCAACGTCAAACGCACCAATAACTTGGTATGATCCGCAAGGAAATGCATTACCATCAAATAGTACAGGAGCACTTAACACTGTTGGTGTTTATACCTATACTGCAATTGCTAATAACGGAACGTGTACCAATAGTCAAACGGTAACAATTAGTGTTATTGATCCTTTGGATTGTGATACTTTATTAGAAAGAGTTTATGCTAATGCACAATCTTCCGGATCAATTCTTACCGGAGGTGTTTCAAATGAGGCTTTAGCAGTAGATGGTAATCCAAGTACATATTCGACAATAACTACAGGTTTAGGACTTTTGGGTATCGGAACGACATGGCAAAATTTGCAATGGCCAACAACTATTTCTAAAGGAACTCCTGTAACTGTGAAACTTGGTTTAGAAAACAGTTTAATTGCGGTAGGACAAAGTATTACAGTAGTAGGTACGAAACGTGATGGACTTGGAAATCCAATTGATATTGGAACTCTGCAATCTGTATCGGGATCATTAGTGAATTTATTATCAGGTCAAAATTCATTCGAATACACCTTTGTTCCTTCTGATGTTTCTGGTACTAAAGATTATGATGGTATCAGAGTACAATTAGGATCAGTTTTAAGTGTGGGACAAAGTATTAATGTTTATGATGCTCATTACAAAAAACAAGTAACACAAATTACATGTGGTCAGGGCGATATCGAAGATATTTTTTCTGGTGTAAGAGATTTAGGAGTAGGAGCTTTGACTACTACAGTAGGGGTTTCTCAACCATGGAATGCTGCTGATGGTGATGTGGGTACCTATGCTACAATGTTTAGCGGAGCAGGAGTTTTGGCTGCAGCCGAACTTACAGCGGCTTTTAGAACACCATCAATGGTTGGTGATAGTCTTAGAATAGTGATTTCTAAACCTGGTACAATTTTAAATCTTAACTTGCTTACAGGGTTTGTTATCCAACTTTATTCAGGAAATATTGAGGTTGGAGCACCTATTAAGAACGACAGTAATTTATTGAGTTTAAAATTACTTTCAGGCGATACTATGGCTATGACAATTCTTGCACCTCAAACCCAGCCTTACGATAGAGTTAAAATTAGTTTAGGCGGTGTAGCAACTGTATTTGATCAGCTTAGAGTTCATAGTATAGATCGAGTAACCAATACGAAGGTTATAGGCAGTGATATTAATAATACGCTCACGGTCTGTCCAGGTTCTGAACTAAAATTGGAGGTTGCTCCTAAGAATTGTTCAACTTACGCTTGGTATGATTCTCCAACTGGCGGTAATGTATTGGCTAATGGTCAATCTTATACACTTCCAGCTGCAATGACAGCGGGTACTTATAAATATTATATTCAACCTATTCGTTATGGTTGTCCCGCTTTAACAAGAGGTGTCGTAACAGTTGTGGTTAGAGCAACCACGCCAGCTGCAACTATAGCTAGTGTAAAAATAAATAATGGATCTAGTACCGTGATTTGTTCTGAAAATGGAGATGTAAGCTTAGAAGCAGTTTTAGTTACACCTGTACCAACACTTACAAATCCCGTTTATCATTGGTATAGTTTTGATGGAACAACAAGTAATTTAATCGCCGGAGAAACAGCTTCAATATTAAACGTAACAGGATTAGCTCCTGGAACTTATACTTATTATGTAGGACTTAGTTCTGATGAATATTGCGAAACTGCTCCAGGCGATAGAAAACAAGTAACATTTACTATTTTACCAACTTCTCTTCCAACGGATATTTCAGTTGATAATGATTCAGTTTGTCACAATACAACAGCGACTTTAACGCCTTCAAGTTCTTTAGTAAATCCTGTATTCTTTTGGTATTTGGATGCTAATAAAACGAAGCCAATTTTAACTGGTGTAATTGATGGTGTAACTTACACAGTAGATAATGCAACAGGAGTTTTAACAGCCTCTGGTTTAACAGCAGCAATGAGTCCTATGACCTATTATGCAGCAGTTAAAAGTGATAATACTTGTCCAAATAAAGCTGGCGAGCTTAAAGAAGTAACGGTAACAGTTACTGATCCAGCAACACCAACAACTGATGATAATACTCAAGATTTTTGTGTAATAAACAGTCCAAAAGTTTCAGATCTTAAAACTAATGAAGCTGATGTTGTTTGGTACGATTCACCGACAAGTACAACTCCACTATTAGCAAGTGATCCATTGACTAGTAAAATTTATTATGGAGTACTTTCTGTTCCTATAAAATTGAACCCAACGGTTTATTGCGAAAGTAAAAATAGATTAGCAATTACAGTTACCGTTACAGATCCAGGCACACCAAATATTGCAGATAAAGATCAAGACTTCTGTTTAGTAAATGCGCCGACTATTGCAAGCATTAATGTAAGCCCAGAGACAGGAAATATAGTTTGGTATGATGCCTTAACAGGAGGAAATGTAGTAACACCAACAACAGCATTAACTACAAAAACTTACTATGCAGCTTTGAAAAATGCTACAACAACTTGCGAAAGTAATGTAAGACAAGCGGTAGTTGTAAGTGTTACAGATCCGGGTACGCCAAATATAACAGATAAAGATCAAGACTTCTGTTTGATAAATGCACCAACAATTGCAAGTATAAATGTAAGTCCAGAGACAGGTAATATTGTTTGGTATGATGCCTCAACAGGAGGAAATCTAGTAACAGCTACAACAGCATTGACAACAAGAACGTATTATGCGGCTTTAAAAGATGTCAGCACAACTTGTGAAAGCAATGTAAGATTAGCTGTTGTAGTAAATGTATCAGATCCAGGTACACCAAACATCACAGATAAAGATCAAGACTTCTGTTTGATTGATGCTCCAACAATTGCAAGTATAAATGTAAGTCCAGAAACGGGTAATATTGTTTGGTATGACGCCTCAACAGGCGGAAATGTAGTAACATCAACAACAGCGTTGACCACAAGAACTTACTACGCAGCTTTAAAAGATGCCACAACAACTTGTGAAAGCAATGTAAGATTAGCAGTTGCAATAAATGTATCAGATCCAGGTACACCAAATATTGCAGATACCGATCAAGACTTCTGTTTGGTAAATGCACCTACAATTGCAAGTATAAATGTAAGTCCAGTAACAGGAGATATAGTTTGGTATGATGCTTTAACAGGAGGAAATGTAGTAACAGCAGCAACAGCATTAACTACAAGAACGTACTATGCAGCCTTAAAAGATGGGACAACAACTTGTGAAAGCAAAGTAAGACAAGCTGTAGTTGTAAATGTTACAGATCCGGGTACGCCAAACATAACAGATAAAGATCAAGACTTCTGTTTAATAAATGCACCAACAATTGCAAGCATAAATATAAGTCCAGAAACAGGAAATATAGTTTGGTATGATGCCTCAACAGGAGGAAATGTAGTAACTGTAGCAACAGCATTGACAACAAGAACGTATTATGCGGCTTTAAAAGATGCCACAACAACTTGTGAAAGCAATGTAAGATTAGCTGTTGCAGTAAATGTATCAGATCCAGGTACGCCAAATATAACAGATAAAGATCAAGACTTCTGTTTGATTGATGCTCCAACAATTGCAAGTATAAATGTAAGTCCAGAAACAGGAAATATTGTTTGGTATGATGCCTCAACAGGAGGAAATGTAGTACCATCAACAACAGCATTAACGACAAGAACGTACTATGCTGCTCTAAAAGATGCTGTAACAACTTGTGAAAGTAATGTAAGGTTGGCAGTAGCGGTAAATGTTACAGATCCGGGCACACCAAATATTGCAGATACAGATCAAGACTTCTGTTTGGTAAATGCACCAACAATTGCAAGTATTAATATAAGTCCAGTAACAGGAAATATAGTTTGGTACGATGCCTTAACAGGAGGAAATGTAGTAAAAGCAGCAACAGCATTAACTACAAGAACATACTATGCAGCCTTAAAAGATGGGACAACAACTTGTGAAAGCAAAGTACGACAAGCTGTAGTTGTAAATGTTACAGATCCAGGTACGCCAAACATAACAGATAAATATCAAGACTTCTGTTTGATAAATGCACCAACAATTGCAAGCATAAATATAAGTCCAGAAACAGGAAATATAGTTTGGTATGATGCCTCAACAGGAGGAAATGTAGTAACATCAGCAACAGCATTAACTACAAAAACTTACTATGCTGCTCTTAAAGATGCTACAACAACTTGCGAAAGTAATGTAAGATTAGCAGTTGCGATAAATGTATCAGATCCGGGTACGCCAAATATTGCAGATAAAGATCAAGACTTCTGTTTAATAAATACACCAACAATTGCAAGTATTAATAAAAGTCCGGAAACAGGTAATATTGTTTGGTATGATGCCTCAATAGGAGGAAATGTAGTAACAGCAACAACAGCGTTGACTACAAGAACGTACTATGCTGCTCTAAAAGATGCCGTAACAACTTGCGAAAGTAATGTAAGGTTGGCAGTAGTGGTAAATGTTACAGATCCAGGCACACCAAACATTGCGGATACTGATCAAGATTTCTGTTTGGTAAATGCACCGACAATTGCAAGTATTAATGTAAGCCCGGTAACAGGAAATGTAGTTTGGTATGATGCCTTAACAGGAGGAAATGTAGTAACAGCAGCAACAGCATTAACTACAAGAACGTATTATGCGGCCTTAAAAGATGCTGCAACAACTTGCGAAAGCAAAGTACGACAAGCTGTCGCTGTAAGTGTTACAGACCCAGTTACACCAACAACAACTTCTGGAACTCAGGTTTTCTGTTCAGGAAATAATCCAACAGTAGCCAGCATCCAAGTAAATGAAAGTAATGTGATTTGGTATAATGCAGCGACTGGAGGAACAATGGTTGCTTCAACTGCACCATTAACAAATGGAGATTATTTTGCAGCATTAAAAGATGCTGTAACAGGTTGTGAGAGTAGTAATAGATTAAAAGTGACCGTTACTGTTGGTAATTCAACAACACCTACAACTAATAATGCAGTACAGGAGTTTTGTTCAACAACAGCGCCAACCATTGCTAGTATTAACGTAAATGAAAGCAATGTGTCATGGTTTAATGTTCCTTCTGGAGGAACTGCAATTTCTGCAGCCACTGCATTAACTTCTGGTATATATTACGGAGAAATCACAGAGACTACAACAGGATGTAAAAGCTCAGCTCGATTAAAAGTTACAATTACAGTAACAAATCCGAGTCCAACGCCAACTACAACAGATACAACACAAGATTTCTGTTCAACTGCTTCGTCTACTGTTGCAAGTATACAAGTAAATGAAGCAAATGTAATTTGGTATAATACCCAAACCGGAGGTACCGCTATTCCTGCTTCTACAGCTTTAGCGACTGGAACTTATTATGGAGTAGTAGCAAGCAGTACAAACTGCGAGAATCCTAATAGATTAGCAGTTGCAGTAACAGTAAATACGCCTGGAAGAATTACAACACCAAGAACAGCGCAAATATTCTGTTTAGCAGCGTCACCAACATTAGCTAATATTCAGGTTAATGAAGCAAATGTGGTTTGGTATTCAACACCAACAGGAGGAGTTCCGTTGACTGCAAGTACATTGCTAACCGCAACTACATATTATGCAGATGCGCTTGTCAATCTTACAAATGGTTGTGGAGGAGCTTCAAGATTAGGTGTAACAGTTAGTTTTGAAAATGATGCTTTAGTTCCAATTACAACCAATGATGATACACCATGTGTTTTTCAAGGTGTGACTTATTCAATAGCAAATGGAAAATCAAATTACGTTTGGTCTGTAACTAACGGAACCATTATTAATGGCGGCGGAACATCAGATGATGATGTTACAATTTCATGGTCAGATATTGGGCCGGGTAAAGTTCAAGTTACCTATACCAATACTTGTAATGAAACTACCACCAAGACTTTGGGTGTAACAGTTGCGACTTGTTCAGATATAACAATTACAAACACAGTCGATAATCCAACACCTAATTTTGGCGATCATGTAACCTTTACAGTGACTGTAAATAATGTAGGACAAGGTAGTTTTATAAATACCATCGTCAGCGAATTACTGCCTAGCGGTTATGATTTGGTAAGTTCAAGTACAACAATAGGAGTTTATGACCCAAAGACACAGCTTTGGACGATTCCAACGTTGAATTCTGGTCAAAGTGCTATACTTACAATTGTGGCTGAGGTATTGCCAAGCGGAAATTATTTGAATGTGGCTACAATAGAAATTTCAACGCCACTAGATGTTGATGCTTCAAATAATTCAGCTTCAGTTTCGGTTACTCCAATTTGTTTAACAGTTTACAATGAATTCACGCCAAATAACGATGGAGCAAACGATCTTTTCAGAATCGATTGTATCGAATCATATCCAAATAATGAGCTGAAAGTTTATAACAGATATGGAGCATTGGTATACAGTAAACAGCATTACGAAAATGATTGGAACGGAACGGCCAATGTGTCGGGAGTAATTAATAGAGGAGATATGCTGCCAACAGGTACTTATTTTTATGTGATTACCATTGGAGATGGAACGGTTAAAAAAGGATGGTTATCTATTATGAGATAAGCGTTTTGATTAATCATCTAATTAATTAAACTAAATAAGTATCGTTATGAAACTATATATAAAATCATTAGAAACGTATTTTGTAATAATATGTTCTTTAATCACATTTTGTGCAACTGCGCAGCAAGATCCAGAGTACACACAATATATGTACAACACAATGGCGGTAAATCCAGCTTATGCTGGGTCTACCAGCAGTTTAGAAGCAGCTCTTTTATATCGTTCGCAATGGATTGGAATTCCTGGAGCACCAGAAACACAGTCATTTTCTCTTCAGACACCACTTCGCAACGAAAAGATTGGTTTAGGATTAAGTATTGTAAATGATAAAATCGGCCCGTCAGATGAATTGTATCTAGATGGAAACTTCTCTTATTCGATTCCTTTAGGTTACGAACAAAGATTAGCATTCGGATTAAAAGCGGGTATGCGAATGTTAAATATAGACTGGTCAAAAGGGAGATATTATGATTCAAACGATGTTTTACTCAATCAAAACATTAACAATCAGGCAAAATTGGCTGTTGGAGCAGGAGTGTATTACTATACAGATAAATGGTATGTAGGTTTATCAGTTCCTAGTTTTATTCAAAGCACTTATTACGATGATGTTCAGGAATCCGTTGATTATGACCGTTTACATTATTATTTAATGGGAGGTTATGTTTTTGACTTAAATCCAAACTTAAAATTCAAGCCCGCATTTTTAGTAAAAGCAGTGAGTGGAGCACCACTTACTGCTGATATTTCGGCAAATTTTATGATTGCCGAGAAATTTGTCATCGGTGCATCGTATAGAACAGATGATTCTGTAAGTATTTTAGCGGGTTTTCAAATATCTAAGAGTTTTTATTTAGGATATGCTTTCGATTACACAGTGAGCCAGTTAAATAAATATAACGATGGAACACATGAAATCATTTTGCGTTACCAGTTCAACAAAGGTCAAAGTAAAATTAAATCTCCTCGATTCTTCTAAAATTAAAAACCTATGAAAAAACTATATATCCTTAGTTTAGTATTGAGTTTGACATTTGGTTTTGCTCAAACTAATTTAAAAAAAGCCGATGCCTTGTTTAGAAATTATTCTTATCTCGATGCTTCAAAAGCCTATGAAGAATGTTTGCAAAACATTAAAAAACCATCGACGCAAACGCTAAAGAACGCCGCCGATTCCTATTATTTTATATCCGATGCTCGAAATGCGCTTAAATGGTATAAAAAACTATATGAAGCTCAGGATAATAATATGACAGACGTTTATTATCTACGATACATCCAAACAATGAAAGCAGTTATGGATTATGATGATGCTGATAGAATTACGAAAGAGTATCTTAATAAAAAAGGAGATCAAAAAGAGATTAATCGCTATGTGACTCAGAAAAAACAAATGGACAGTTTAGCGAAAACAAAATCGCTGTATCAGATTAAAAACTTGGATATAAACACCAATAAATCTGATTTTGGAGCTACTTTTTTTCAAGATAAAATCGTATTTACATCTGCAAGAGATACAACAAAATTTAGTCAAAAATTATACAACTGGAACAATCAGCCATTTCTAAACTTATATATTGCTGAAAGAAACGCTGCTGATGGAAATTTGCTCAATGCAGAATTATTCCTTCCAAACGTAATGACTAAGTATCATGAAGCTACAGCAACATTTGACAGCAGCGGAAAAACCATTTATTATTCGACAAATATTGTAAAGAAAAAGAAATTAGTAATTGACGAAAGTAAAACGAATAACTTTCAGATTATTAAAGGTTCAATAGTCAATAATAAACTAGAAAATTCTGAAAAAGTCTTCTTTGACAGTGACGATTACTCCGTAGGACATCCTTCTTTAAGCGAAGACGGTCAATTACTTTTCTTTGCATCAGATATGCCGGGCGGATTTGGCGGAACAGATTTATATGTGGTAAAAATTGCAACCGATGGCACAATGAATTCACCTAAAAATCTAGGGCCGAATATTAACACTCTTGGTAATGATCTTTTTCCATTTTTCAGAAACGGAACATTGTATTTTTCTTCCGATGGACATTACGGATGGGGAGATTTAGATGTTTATGAAAGCACATTATTAGACGACGGAAGTTTTTCAATACCGCGAAACCTCGGAGCACCTATTAATAGTAATAAAGATGACTTTGCATTTATTATTGATAAAACCGAAAGCTTCGGATACGTTTCATCAAATAGAGCTGGAGGAAAAGGAGACGATGATATTTATTCGTTTACAAAAGGAAAACCTATTTGCAATCAAAGCATATCAGGCATTGCGATTGATAGAAAATCCAGACTTCCCTTAACAGATGTTACCGTAATGGCATATAACTCATTTAGCGAAGTACTTGGCGAAACAAAAACAAATTTCGAAGGTAAATACGCTATAACAGTTCCCTGTGGAAAAGTAGTAAAAATGATTGCAGCAAAACCAAACTACAGCAGTGATGAAAAAACCGTAGAAACCACAAATGAAAACGAAGGTGAAATTAAAGATGTCAACTTCGAACTAAGCAATTATGATGATTTAGTAGTGAAAAAGCAAGGAGTTGAAAAAGTAGATGTAAAACCAATTTATTTTGATTATGACAAATACGACATTACACCTCTAGCCATCGAAGAACTCTCGAAAGTAGTATTTGTTATGAAGAAATTCCCAAATATCCGTATCAAAATTGAGTCACATACAGATTCGCGAGGAAAAGACGCTTACAACATGAAACTATCCGATAACAGAGCCAAATCGACACGCGATTACATCATTTCGCAGGACGTAGATCCTTCAAGAATCGAAAGCGCCATTGGTTACGGCGAAAGCAGATTAATTAATAAATGTAAAAACGGTGTAAAATGTACCGAAGAAGAGCATTTATTAAATAGACGTTCAGACTTTATTATTATCCAAAAATAGCGTTATATTTGCAATCTAATTACTTGATAGTCAGCATTGAAAATATAAAAGTAGAAACCATTTGGAAGTTGGTTTTGTTTAATTCTTTTTTAAGAATAATGGACAAGAAGAAAATCAGGCTGCATGATTTTGTAGCTTGATTTTTGATTTTAAAAACTTTCAATTCTTATGCTTTTTGAACAAAAAATAATCCTAATTTTGATATTCAATTATTCTCGATCAAAATCAGCATCATTTTATTATTTATGAGTATCCAAGAAAACATTCAATCTTTAAGAAACGAACTAAATCAGCACAATTACAACTATTATGTGCTGGATAATGCCACAATTTCAGATTATGATTTTGATCTTAAATTAAAAGAATTACAAGATTTAGAAAGTAAATATCCTGAGTATTTTGACGAAAATTCACCTACACAACGTGTTGGAGGAACCATAACAAAGAATTTTAAAACTATTGCACATCAGTACAGAATGTACTCGCTTGATAATTCCTATTCAAAAGAAGATTTAATTGATTGGGAAAACCGTATTCAACGTGTTTTGGGTAATGTAGATTTACAGTATACCTGTGAATTAAAATACGACGGAGCTTCAATCAGTATAACTTATGAAAACGGAAAACTAGTGCAAGCATTAACCCGTGGAGATGGTTTTCAAGGAGATGAGGTAACCAATAATATTAAAACAATCAAGTCAGTTCCTTTGCAGTTAAAAGGAAACTATCCTGAAAAATTTGATATTCGTGGAGAAATCATTCTCCCGTTTGCAGGTTTCGAAAAAATGAATCAAGAATTAATAGAGATTGGCGAAACACCGTATTCAAACCCAAGAAATACAGCTTCAGGAAGTTTAAAATTGCAAGACAGTGCCGAAGTGGCAAAACGCCCGTTAGAATGTTTGCTGTATTTTGTAACTGGAAACGATCTTCCGTTTACAACCCAATACGAAGGATTAGAAGCGGCAAGAAATTGGGGATTTAAAGTGCCAAAAGAAGCCAAATTAGTCAATAACATGCAAGAAGTGTTTGAATTTATTGATTATTGGGATGTGCACCGTCACGAATTACCTTATGAAACAGATGGTGTAGTAATCAAAGTAAATAGTATTCATTCGCAGGAAGAATTAGGATATACCGCTAAGTCGCCGCGTTGGGCAATAGCATATAAATTCAAATCAGAACAAGTTTCAACAAAATTAAAATCAATATCTTATCAAGTGGGGCGTACCGGCGCTATTACACCAGTTGCAAATTTAGAACCAGTGCAATTAGCAGGAACCATCGTAAAAAGAGCCTCATTGCATAATGCAGATCAGATTGAGAAACTTGATATTAGAATAAACGACACCGTTTTTGTTGAGAAAGGAGGCGAAATTATCCCTAAAATTATAGCAGTAGATTTAGATAAACGCCCAGAAAACTCAGAAAAAACAAATTATATTACGCATTGCCCTGAATGTCAAACCGAATTGGTAAGAAATGAAGGCGAAGCCAATCATTACTGTCCTAATTTTTACGGCTGTCCGCCGCAGATTATTGGACGAATTCAGCATTTTATCTCAAGAAAAGCGATGGATATTGAAGGATTGGGAGGCGAAACAGTTGCACTGCTATTCAATAATGGTTTAGTACATAATTATGCAGACCTTTATGAATTGAAAGTAGAAGACATTCTTCCATTAGAAAGAATGGCGCAAAAATCTGCTGAAAACTTAGTTAAAGGAGTTCAAAAATCAAAAGAAATTCCATTTGAGAGTGTTTTGTTTGCTCTTGGAATTCGTTTTGTTGGAGAAACCGTTGCAAAAAAATTAGCCAAACATTATAAAAACATTGAAGCACTTAGTCAAGCCTCACTAATGGATCTAATTTTAGTAGATGAAATTGGAGAAAGAATTGCCAAAAGTGTTATAGAGTTTTTTGAGAATGAAGAAAACAAACGCATCATAGAACGTTTAAAAAGTTATGGAGTTCAATTTGAAATAATTGAGAAAATCAACCCAAATGCTACTGAGAAATTTATAGGAAAAACTTTTGTTGTTTCTGGAGTCTTTACCACATTTTCTAGAGATGAATTAAAGAAAACAATAGAAGATAACGGCGGGAAAGTAGGAAGTTCTATTTCTGCAAAAACCGATTTTGTAGTAGCAGGAGATAATATGGGACCAGCTAAATTAGAAAAAGCAAACAAGCTGAATATTCCAATATTGTCAGAGGAAGATTTTATAAACAAATTGAATGAAAGCGAATAAACCATCGTTGATTTTATTTTTTTCAGCACTGCTGTTTACAGTCATTTTTGATTGGACAGGGCAGGATTTTTTAGCAATCTATGCTAAAGCAATCGTGCTTCCTGCAATTTTTATTTATTTTTTGATAAGCAACGATTTCAAGATTAGAAAAACCGAAGGATTTATTTTTCTATTTTGTTTTATAGGACAGGTTTTCGATCTTATGGACATCGAAATTTCTGAAATAGGAGGAGTGATAAGTTTCTTGATTGTATATCTGTTAATCATGAAACTTTTCATTTTCGAGCACGAAAAAATAATACTGAAAAAAAAGGACATTCTGCCAATATCTATCGTAGTAATATTTATTGTATACCTTTTAATCTCAGTCCTTAGTCTGCAATTTGATAAAATGAAAAGATTTAATGCAGTCTATACCATTTACGGTATAGTACTTAGTGTAGTAAGTTATTTTTCATTTGTAAGTTACATCACAAAAGGAACATTTTTGGCTTTATTAATGTCCCTGATGGCAATAAGTTATATTTTTTCGGATATATTCTATATTTTCAATGAATACTTTTCGTACTCAATTGTATTAGTCTTAATTCGAGACGTAACACAAATTCTGGCTTACTATTTTATGGTTGAATATTTCCTTGAAAAAGAGAAAAATAATAGAAAAGCGTTATACAACAATTGATCTAGCCTGATTGCTGTGTGCTTTATCTTTATCAAAGTAAAAATCAATTCGGCCTAAATT
Source organism: Flavobacterium sp. FlaQc-30 (assembly GCF_044005885.1). Lineage (NCBI taxonomy): Bacteria > Pseudomonadati > Bacteroidota > Flavobacteriia > Flavobacteriales > Flavobacteriaceae > Flavobacterium > Flavobacterium sp. FlaQc-30. Next base: position 459,993 of record NZ_JBIPCO010000003.1, read on the forward strand.
TATTCCATAGCAGCCAACTTGATTTACCAATACATTTTCTCCCGCCTTATTTTTAACAATAGTAGGTTTGTCAAGAAAAGTATGCGTATGACCACCAATTATTAAATCAATATCCTGAGTAAGTTCAGCCAATTTTAAATCGCAGATTTTAGCAGAATCATCTCTATACTTATAGCCTAAATGCGAAAGACAAACAACTAAATCACATTTTTTCTCTTTCTTCAATAATTGAGTCATATCCTGAGCAATTTCAACAGGATCATTATAAACAGTTTCCTTATAAAGTTGTTTGTCAACTAATCCTGCCATTTCTATACCAAGACCAAAAACACCAACCTTAATACCATTTTTATTAAAAATCTTATAAGGTTTTACAAGCCCGTTCATGACCGTATTTTTAAAGTCATAATTAGAACAAATAAAATCAAAAGAAGCGTGAGGCATTTGCGCATACAAACCATCCAAACCATTATCAAAATCATGATTACCTATAGTCGAAGCATCATATTTCATCATACTCATTAACTTAAATTCAAGTTCGCCCCCATAATAATTAAAATAAGGAGTTCCTTGAAAAATATCGCCCGCATCTAATAAAAGAACATTTGGATTTTCCTGACGAATAGATTCAATAAGCGCCGCCCTGCGAGATACACCGCCCTTGTTTGGATTACGAGGATCATCAGCTGGGAAAGGATCTATATGACTATGAACATCGTTCGTGTGAAGAATCGTTAAATGTTTAACATCGTTACTTCCAAAACTGCTTAATGATAACCCTAAGCTTAATAAAGCAGTACTTGCAGCGGTTTTTTCGATAAATTCTCTTCTTTTCATTGTATATATATTTTTGCGGGAACGCTCGTATTTTTATTTTTTAGTAATTCTATTTTTTTGACCGCTGATTTCACGAATTAATACAAATTGCTTTTTTAGCATTTTAAAATTCGTGGCGAACTTTTTACTCTTCAGTAATTCTAATGTTTTTAGGTACTGGAATAGTGTCAACTTGTTTGAAATAATCAATAAGTACATTTCGAAGCTTATAATTCAAATCAAATTTCTGAACATTTTTTAGAAAAAAATTCATACTGTCTCCGCCATTAGCCAAATAATCATTAGTAGCAACATAATAAACCTTATCGAGATCAAGAGGTTTACCCTGAATAAGTATATTTTTAGCAGTTTGATCCTTTGCAATCGTAAACGTCATTCCAGATAAAGGATGAGGTTTTTTCTCCTTAATAATATAAGCAGTCATTTCTAAAACCTGCTGTCCTTTTAAAGCCAGAACAACAAGATTATTTTCAAAAGGCATAATTTCAAAAGCCGATCTTGTAGTGACATTACCCTTTGGTAAAATAGCGCGAATACCGCCATGATTTAAAAAGCATAAATCAATATCTTTCTTTTCACGAGCCTTAAAAACAAGATTTCCTCTCTCTAAACAAACATCAGCCATTAAGCAGCCTATGCTCGTTTGCCATTTGCCAGTACTTTTGTCAAGAGTTTCAGGGCAATAAGCTAGAATACTGTCTAAGTCTTTATTTATATGATCGCGATAAGGCTTTACAAAAGACTCAATTTCTGGTGTTTGTGCACTTTTTTCTGTAACAGGAATTTGTTTTCCTTCTATTTTTGTTAGATTGTATTTTTTAGTACTGCAGGAAAATATTGAAAATAGTGTTAAGAATATAACAAAAAGTTTTAAAAATCGGTTATACTTTTTTAGTTTTACCATTTTAAATGCGGCTTAAATAATTAATTTTGTAATTTGGTAAAAGTACTATGTTTTTAAATTATATAAAGGAATTTTTTGTAAAAAAATCATTAAAAAATAACTTGAATAATCTCAAAAACGAAGTCTTTACAAGCAATGTACAAACGATTGGTTTATTGGTTGATGAAAGCAAATTTCAGTATTCTAAAGAGTTAGTAAAAGAATTAACCCTTTATGGAATTGCTCCTGAAAACATAAAAATTGTTGCGTACAGAGATAAATTTAAAGTAAAAGAAACGTATTCAGACCCCGCTTTTGGTAAAAATCATATCAATTGGAAAGGAGAGATTACAGAAAAATTTTTAAACGAATTTATCGAAACAGAATTTGATCTTTTGATTAGTTACTACGAAATCGAAAAAGCGATTTTGATGATGATAACCAACAGCTCAAAAGCTAAGTTTAAAGTAGGATTTGCTTCAGTAGATAATAGATTAAATCGCTGGATGATTAAAACCGAAATTGAAAATTATAAACTATTCATTAAAGAATTGTTTAAGTATTTAAAAAGTATAAAATAAATTATAAATTAATATGCAATCATTAATAGGAACTGGTGTTGCACTTGTAACTCCATTTAAAAAAGACTTTTCAATAGATATCGAAGCCTTACAGCGTATCGTTAATTTTTCGATAGACGGAGGAGTTGAATATCTTGTAGTTATGGGAACAACAGCAGAAAACGCTACCTTAACACAAGAAGAGAAAGAGTTAGTTATAAACACCGTTATCGATGTTAATAAAGGAAGACTGCCTCTAGTTCTTGGAGTAGGAGGAAACAATACTCTGCAGATTGTAGAAGAATTAAAAACAAGAGATTTTTCAGCTTTTGAAGCGATACTTTCTGTCTCGCCATATTATAATAAGCCAACGCAAGAAGGAATTTACCAGCATTTTAAAGCAATTGCAGAAGCATCTCCAGTGCCTGTAATTTTGTATAACGTACCAGGAAGAACAGCAAGTAATATGCTGCCGTCTACAGTAGTTCGTTTAGCAAATGATTTTAGCAATGTAGTTGCCATAAAAGAAGCTGCCGGAGATATGGCTCAAGCAATGCAGATTATCAAAGATGCACCAAAAGATTTCTTGGTAATTTCAGGAGATGATATGATTGCTTTACCGATTGTTTTAGCAGGAGGAGCAGGAGTAATTTCAGTAATTGGACAAGGTTTTCCTAAAGAATTTTCAGAAATGATTCGTTTAGGATTGAATAAAAAAGTAAGCGAAGCGTTTAAAACACAATATTTATTGTCAGATTGTATCGATATGATTTTTGAGCAGGGAAATCCAGCAGGAATTAAACAAATCTTTCAAGCTCTTGGTATTGCTGACAATACAGTGCGTTTACCCCTCGTAACTGTTGATGATTCATTAGCTCAAAGATTAAATGATTTTGTAAAAGCGAGTATTTAGTAACTCTAAGATTATCGGTATTTTATTATACGAAAAAAATATTTTGCATTCGCTAAATTAATAACTAAATTTGCCACCGAAACTTCGGTGTGATTTTGCTTTGGCATAACGTCTAAGGAATCATAATAAAAGTAAGAAAATGAAAAAACTAGTATCTCTATTAATTATTGTTGCCCTTTTTTGTTCTTGTAGTGAATACCAAAAAGTGTTAAAAAATGAAGACGTCGCAGCAAAATTTGAAATGGCGACAAAAATGTATGATGCTGGAAAATATTCAAAAGCAATTCGTCTTTTTGAGCAGTTAGCGCCTACATATAGAGGAAAACCTCAAGCAGAAAAGCTTTTTTATATGTTTTCACAGTCTTACTATAAAACAAAACAATATTATTTAGCAGGATATCAATTCGAAAGTTTTGTATCAGGTTATCCACGAAGTGAAAAAGTACAAGAAGCAGCTTTCTTAGGTGCTTTCAGCTACTCAAAATTAGCGCCGGTTTACAGTTTAGATCAAGCAGATACAGTAAAAGCATTAGAGAAATTACAAGCCTTTATTGATAATTATCCAAACTCAGAATATCTTGCTCAAGCAAATGATGCTGTGAAGATATTAAATGGAAAGTTAGAGAAAAAAGCCTACGAGAATGCTAAAGGATATAACACAATTTCAGATTACAAATCAGCATTAGTTGCATTTGATAATTTTATTGCAGATTTCCCTGGAACACCATTTAAAGAAGATGCTTTGTTTTACAAATACGATTCAGCATATCAATTAGCAATTAATAGTATTCCATCAAAAATGGAAGAACGTTTAAACGTTGCGAAAGTTGCATACAATAATTTGATAAAGTTTAAAAGCGATACAAAGTACAAAGAGAAGGCAGAAGAAATGAATGCCAGAGTTGAAACAGATTTACAAAAATTTACTAAATAAATAAAGTCATGGATTTAAAAAAGACGAATGCTCCTGTTAACACAATAACTTACAATAAAACAGTTATTGAAGAGCCAACAGGAAATGTGTATGAAGCAATTACCATTATGGCTAAAAGAGCAAATCAAATTAATTCTGAAATTAAAAAAGAATTAACTGAGAAATTAGAAGAGTTTGCTACTTACAATGACAGTCTTGAAGAAGTTTTTGAAAATAAAGAGCAAATTGAAGTTTCTAAATTTTACGAAAAATTACCAAAACCACACGCTCTAGCTGTTCAAGAATGGTTAGATGGTAAAACTTACCATAGAAGTTCAAATAAATAATATAGTATAATGTCAGTTTTAAACGGGAAGAAAATTTTACTAGGAGTTTCTGGTGGAATTGCAGCGTATAAAACAGCCTCATTAGTACGACTTTTTATAAAAGCAGGTGCACATGTCCAAGTGATAATGACACCTGCTTCTAAGGATTTTGTAACCCCGCTTACATTATCTACCTTATCAAAAAATCCTGTACATTCTAATTTCTTTAATCAGGACGATGAAGATGCTGTATGGAACAATCATGTAGAATTAGCTCTTTGGGCTGATTTAATGTTGATTGCGCCCGCAACTGCAAATACATTGTCGAAAATGGCTAATGGAAATTGCGATAATCTTTTAATCGCAGCCTATTTGTCAGCCAAATGTCCTGTTTATTTTGCTCCGGCAATGGATTTAGATATGTATAAACACCAATCTACATTGTCTAGTTTTGCCTCTTTAAAACAGTTTGGAAACATTATGATTCCTGCTGAAAATGGTGAGCTTGCGAGTGGTTTGTCTGGTGAAGGACGTATGGCTGAACCAGAAAATATTATCGCTTTTTTAGAGGCTGATTTAGAAAGTAAATTGCCTTTGAAAGGAAAAAAAATACTAGTAACTGCTGGACCAACATACGAAGCAATAGATCCTGTACGTTTTATAGGAAACCATTCCTCAGGAAAAATGGGGTTTGATATTGCAAATGAAGCTTCAAAACTTGGAGCCGAAGTTGTTTTAGTTGCGGGGCCAACACATTTAAAGGTTAAAAACCAGTCTATTGAAGTTGTAAACGTTACGTCTGCACAAGATATGTATGATGCTTGTCATTTGCATTTTAAAAACGCTGATGTAGTAATTGCAGCGGCAGCTGTAGCGGATTATAGACCAAAGGAAGTAGCTTTACAGAAAATAAAGAAAAATTCAGACGAATTTTCTATCGAGCTGGAAAAAACAAAAGATATATTGTCATCTTTGGGAGCAGCTAAAGAAAAACAGTTTTTAATTGGCTTTGCTTTAGAAACTGAAAATGAAATTGAAAATGCTAAGCTGAAAATTCAGAAAAAAAACTTAGATTTGATTGTTTTAAATTCCTTACAAGATGAAGGAGCTGGATTTAAAAAAGAAACCAATAAAGTTACTTTTATTGATAAAAACTTCAAGATCGAGCCAATGGAATTAAAATCTAAGGAATTTGTAGCAATCGATATTTTAAAGAAAGTAGTTTCGTTTTTCTCTAAATAGTTAGGATTTAATACAGCATCTTAAAGCAAATTTGAGATTACTGTTTATAGCAGTTAATATTTTTTTATATGAATAAAATAGTTACTCTTTTAGCGTTTTTAATTTTTGGCTTTACACAAGCACAACAACTAAATTGTATAGTAACTATTAATACTGAAAGACTGCCAAATCCCAATCAGCAGGTTTTTAAAACCCTTCAAACAGCTTTGTCCGAATTTGTAAACAAAACAGATTGGACTGGTTCTGTTTTAAAGCAGAATGAGCGAATTAACTGTTCAATGTATATTACGCTTTCATCTAACAGCTCAGATCAATTTACAGGAACAATACAAGTACAGTCTTCTCGATTGATTTTTAATTCAACCTATTCTTCACCAGTTCTGAATTATAATGATAAAGATTTCAACTTTAAATACACAGAATACGAACCTTTATTGTTTAATCCATCTGTTTATGAATCTAATTTAGTTTCTGTAATATCATTTTACAGTTATTTAATTTTAGGAATGGATGCAGATACGTTTCAAATGGGAGCAGGAAATCAATACCTTGAAACCGCTCAAAATATTGCAAACGTTGCGCAGCAAGGAGGATTTAAAGGATGGAATCAGTCTGATGGACTTCAAAACCGTTATTATTTAATTAATGATATGGTTTCTCCAATGTTTAGTGATTTGCGTCAGGTAACTTATGCATATCACACTGGTTTAGATGGAATGAGTCTTGATTTGAAAACGTCAAAAGAGAAAGTGAAAAATTCAATTTTAATTATTGGAAGGTTAAATACAGTTAAACCAAATGCTTTTTTAACTAGAATATTTTTTGATGCAAAATCAGATGAAATTGTTTCTATTTTCTCTGGAGGTCCAAGTATTCCAATTTCTGATTTAACAGATGTTTTAAATAAAGTTTCGCCATTAAATTCTTCAAAATGGTCTCAAATAAAGTTTTAATAGCTTTATTTCTTGTTTTTTCATTAGCTTAAATATTTATAAATTCCCCCTATGATAACTTCACTGTCAATTAAAAATTATGCCCTTATTGAAAAGCTTTCAATTGATTTTTCAAAAGGATTTTCTATAATTACAGGAGAAACAGGAGCTGGTAAATCTATAATACTAGGTGCAATTGGTTTGGTTTTAGGAAAAAGAGCAGATCTTACTTCGTTAAAAAATAAAGAAGAAAAATGTGTCATAGAAGCTCAGTTTGAAATTTCTAAATACAATCTAAAAGAGTTTTTTGAGACAAATGATCTAGATTACGAAGACGAAACCATAATTCGTCGTGAAATTTTACCTTCTGGAAAATCTCGCGCTTTTATAAATGACAGTCCTGTGAATTTGCAGGAATTACAAGATTTAAGTTTATTTTTAATAGATATTCATTCGCAGCAGCAAACTCAGGAATTATCTGAGGAAAGCGTTCAGTTTAAAATTATTGATGCGATTGCGAATAATGGAGATACAATTGCAGCGTATCAAGATTTATTAAAAGTTTATAAATCAGATAAGTCAAAACTTAATGCTTTGCTTAAAAAACAAAGCGATTCAGGAAAAGAACAAGAGTATAATACTTTTTTACTGAATGAATTGGTTTCGGCTAAATTAAAATCTGGTGAACAAGCAGAATTAGAATCTGATTTTGAAAAGTTGAATAATGTCGAAATTATTAAAGAATCAATTGATAAATCGCTTGTTATTGCAAACGAAGAGCAATTTGGCGTTTTTCATAATTTGAATGAGATTAAAGGATCATTGCAAAAAATTGCACCTTTTTCATCTGAATATCAAAATTTATTCGAAAGGATAACAAGTTTATCTATTGAGTTTGATGATATTTCTAAAGAGTTACAAAATGCCGTTGAAAAATTAGTAAACGATCCAGAGCAATTAGAAGCAATAAGTCAAAAATTGCAGTTAATTTTTAATTTACAGAAAAAGCACCACGCAGCTACTGTAGAAGAATTGCTTCAAATTCAGGAAGATTTAGGAAATACATTGCTTGAATTGGATAATATTGAAGAAGAAATAGAATCTCTTTCAAAAGCAATAGAACAAAAAGCGGTAGAATTGAATGAATTTGCAACTGTAATTCATAAAAATAGAATTGATGCAATCCCGGTTTTATCCAATCAATTAATAACTATTTTAGATACATTAGGAATGCCTAATGTTCGCTTTAAAATTGAATTGATTCCATCAGAAACTTATTTTCAGAATGGAAAAGATGAATTGCAGTTTTTGTTCGCAGCCAATAAAGGAACTGATTTTGGATTACTGAAAAAAGTAGCATCAGGAGGAGAGATGTCTCGTATTATGCTTGCAGTAAAAGCAATATTAGCTCAGTATTCAAAATTACCGACTTTAATTTTTGATGAAATTGATACCGGAGTTTCTGGAGAAATAGCTATTAGAATGGGTGAAATCATGAAAGAAATGAGTTTAAAAATGCAAATTTTTGCCATTACGCATTTACCTCAAATTGCTGCAAAAGGCGATTCGCACTTTAAAGTTTTTAAATCAATAATTGATGATGCAACACAGTCAGAATTAAAGCTTTTGTCTCAGGACGAAAGAGTTATAGAGATTGCGCAAATGTTATCTGGGGCAGTAGTTTCAGATTCAGCTTTAAATCATGCCAAAGCCTTGTTGAACTAAAGAAATAATTTATATTTGCCATCTAAAAACGTATTAAACAAACGAAATCAGTTTATCATTTGTGATTATTTATGAGAAGCTGATTTACGAATAAATAAAAAAAAGTATGATTATAGAGCCTAGAATGAGAGGATTTATTTGTTTGACAGCCCACCCAAAGGGAGCCGAACAAAATGTTAAAAATCAAATAGAATATATCAAATCAAAAGGCGCAATCGCTGGTGCAAAAAAAGTACTAGTTATTGGTGCTTCAACAGGTTTTGGATTAGCTTCAAGAATTACAAGTGCTTTTGGATCTGATGCTGCGACAATTGGAGTGTTTTTTGAAAAACCGCCGGTTGAAGGAAAAACAGCTTCTCCAGGTTGGTATAATTCTGCTGCATTTGAAACAGAAGCTCATAAAGCAGGTTTATATGCAAAAAGTATTAACGGAGATGCTTTTTCAAACGAAATAAAAAGAGAAACATTAGATTTAATAAAAGCTGATTTAGGACAAGTAGATCTTGTAATTTATAGTTTAGCTTCACCAGTGCGTACAAATCCTAATACAGGAGTTTTACACCGTTCGGTTTTAAAACCTATTGGACAAACTTTTACAAATAAAACAGTTGATTTTCATACAGGAAATGTAACCGAAGTTTCAATCGCTCCTGCAAACGAGGAAGATATTGAAAATACAGTTGCAGTTATGGGTGGTGAAGACTGGGCTATGTGGATGGATGCTTTAAAAAATGAAAATTTATTGGCAGACGGCGCTACAACAATTGCTTATTCTTATATTGGGCCTGAACTTACAGAAGCTGTTTATCGTAAAGGTACAATTGGTCGCGCAAAAGATCATTTAGAAGCAACTGCATTTACAATTACAGACAGTTTAAAATCTATAGGAGGAAAGGCTTATGTTTCTGTAAACAAAGCATTAGTTACACAAGCAAGTTCTGCAATTCCAGTTATTCCGTTGTATATTTCGCTTCTTTATAAAATCATGAAAGAAGAAGGTATTCATGAAGGTTGTATCGAGCAGATTCAGCGTTTATTTCAAGATAGATTGTATTCTGGTTCTGAAGTTCCAACAGACGAAAAAGGAAGAATTAGAATTGACGATTGGGAAATGCGTGAAGATGTTCAGGCAAAAGTTGCTGAACTTTGGAAAGAAGCTACGACAGAAACATTACCAGCTATTGGAGACTTAGCAGGTTATAGAAATGATTTCTTAAATTTATTTGGATTTGAATTTGCTGGAGTTGACTACAAAGCTGAAGCAAATGAGATAGTTAATATTGAAAGTATCAAATAAATAAAAATTAACATAAGTAAAAAACCATCAACCAAAAGTTGATGGTTTTTTTATGAATATAGCATATCTTTGTTAAAATTTTTAAAGTTTAAAATATACAATTTAATACCGCATTCCCATTATGATTTTTTCTTTAGTTATACCTGTGTATAATCGTCCAGATGAAGTAGATGAACTTTTAGAAAGTCTTTCAAAATCTGATTATAATGAAGCTTTTGAGATTGTCCTTGTTGAAGACGGGTCGACAATTCCTTGTAAAGATGTTGTAATGACTTATCAAGGAAAATTAAATATTTCATACTATTTTAAAGAAAATTCCGGGCCGGGTGATTCTAGAAATTTTGGAATGCAGAAGGCTAGAGGAGATTATTTTATCATATTCGATTCAGATTGTATAATTCCGCCAAATTATCTAAGTGAAGTTCGTAAAGCTTTAAATGAAGATTATGTGGATTGTTTTGGTGGTCCAGATAAAGCATTAGATAGTTTTTCAGACATACAAAAAGCAATCAATTTTGCCATGACTTCTTTCCTGACAACAGGAGGAATTCGCGGTGGTTCTGAAAAAATTAATAAGTTTCAGCCTCGAAGTTTTAATATGGGAATTTCGAAAAAAGCATTTGAAGCTTCTAAAGGATTTGGTAATATACATCCGGGAGAAGATCCAGATTTATCCATTCGTTTGTGGAATTTAGGATTTGAAACTCGATTATTTCCAGATGCCTATGTGTATCATAAGCGAAGAATCGATTGGGAAAAATTCTCGATACAAGTTAATAAGTTCGGAAAAGCCCGTCCAATATTAAACAGTTGGTATCCAGAGCATAAAAAGCTGACTTTCTGGTTTCCGACTTTATTTATATTAGGTCTATTATTAGCTTTTTTACTATTAATATTCAATATTGATATTTTATTACAATTATATTTTGTATATTTCGTTATAATTTTTCTTACAGCAACTATTCAGAATAAAAGCATTAAAATTGGGTATCTATCTGTAATTGCAGTTTGGAAACAGTTTTACGGCTACGGAAGAGGTTTTTTAGAGTCTTTCATAAAAGTTGGTTTGTTAAAAAGAAAACCACAAGAAGCTTTTCCTCGTATGTTTTTTAAAGTATAATTCATGGTTAAAGTCATTGGTTTAACGGGCGGAATTGGAAGCGGTAAAACTACAATTGCCAATTTTTTTAAAGAAAAAGGGGTGCCGGTTTATATATCCGATGACGAAGCCAAAAAAGTAATGCAGTCGATTGAAATTATCGATAAAATAAAAAGCGCTTTTGGTGAAACTCTTTTTGAAAACAATGTTTTAAATAGAGCAAAACTTGCTGAAATCGTATTTAATAATGCAGATAAACTCGCTCAGCTAAATGCTATTGTGCATCCAGCTGTTAAAAAGGATTTTGAAAATTGGCTCCAGCAGCATAAAAACGATCAATTTGTGGTTTATGAAGCAGCTATTTTATTTGAAAGCGGAAGATATAAAGAGTGTGATTACATTGTTACTGTAATAGCCCCAATCGAAGTACGTATTGAAAGAGTAATGAAACGCGACAATACCACAAGAGAACAGGTTTTAAGTCGAATGGAAATGCAGTGGAATGATGAAAAACGAATTTCTTTGAGCAATTTTGTTATTAATAACAGTAATCTTAAAATTGCTAACGAAGAAGTTGTTAAAATTCTTAAAATTTTAAATATAAAACAAAATCAGTCTTAAATGTTAATATTTGGTTAATGTATTATTTAGTATATTGTTAAAATATTAATTTTGTTTCGATGAATAAATTATTTTTTAGAATACTTGTTTTATTGATGAGCTTGTCCTTAATAGGGATAATTCTAGTACAGGTATTTTGGTTCAATTCTTCGTTTAAAAATAACGAAGAACAGTTTAAATACCACGTTACACAGGTAATCGGGAATGTTGCCGATAAGCTTGAACAGCAAGAAGAGTACAGTTTTTACGATAAATATAATCGCATTAAAGACAGTACCGGAAAAATTCCAAAAAAAGAAGATTTATTGCAGGTTTTTTATGTTCAGAGAAATGCAAAGACGAATAAAACTATTATATACTCGAATACATTAACTTCTGAAGATTATGATATAAGCGGTTCGCTTTTTAATAAAAAATTCAGCAGTGAACGATTTAAAAATTTTAGTACAAAAAGAGTAACTGAAGTTTATAACAATAATAACGGTATTGATAATAATAATTTAGGACAGAGTTTAATACCTGATCTAAAGATTGAAAAATCAGGTAGTTTAGATATTCTTAATAAAGTTCAACAGCAAATTCAATATAAAGATATTGCGTCATTAACCCCAATTGATGGCAGAATTACAAAAGATAAACTCTATAAACTCTTAAGGAAAGAATTAGAAGAATACGGCGTTAAAACCAAATTTGAATTTGGAGTTTACAGCAGCGGCGTTCCAACTAAAATAAAGTCGGATGGATTTCATTACGACAAAGAGGCAACGTACAGTATTCCAATTTTTACAGATAACGAAGGAAATAGTAAATATCAGTTATCGGTTACATTTCCTCATAAAAAGAAATTTTTATTATCTGAATTGTTAAGCATTACGATATTATCAATCGTTTTTACATTAATTATTATAATAGCTTATACTAGTGCATTAAATCAGTTGCTGCGTCAGAAACATATTTCTGAAATTAAAACTGATTTTATAAATAACATGACGCATGAGTTTAAAACTCCAATTGCGACAATAAATTTAGCATTAGATGCAATTCGGAATCCAAAAATTATTGAAGATAAAGAAAAGGTTTATCGCTATCTTCAAATGATTCGGGATGAGAATAAGAGAATGCATGCGCAAGTTGAGAATGTATTGCGTATTTCTAAACTTGAAAAACGAGAATTAGATATTACAAAAGAGCCAACTGTAATTACTGAGATAATTGATGATGCAATTGAGCACGTAAATTTAATTTTAGAAGATAGAAAAGGGACTGTTGTAAGACATTATAATGCGGCCAGAACCACTTGTTTGATAAATGAAGTACATTTTACAAACGTATTGGTTAATATTTTAGAAAATGCAATAAAATATTCACCAGATATTCCTGAAATTGAAATTTTTACAGAGAATGTTAAAGACATGATTCTGATAAAAGTAAAAGACAATGGATTAGGTATGAGTAAAATTGCTCAGAAAAGGGTTTTTGAGAAATTTTACAGAGAACATACAGGAGATTTACATAACGTAAAAGGACATGGTTTAGGTCTTGCTTACGTAAAAAGAATTGTAGAAGACCACAATGGTCAAGTATATGTTGAAAGTGAAAAAGGAAAAGGTAGCACCTTTATAATAAAAATACCATTAATAAATTAAAATATGGAAAATAATAACAAAAGAATACTTTTAGTAGAAGATGACCTTAATTTTGGGGCAGTTCTTAAAGATTATCTAATGTTAAATGACTTTGAAGTTACTTTAGCTAAAAACGGTATGGAAGGTTTCGAGAAATTCAAAAAAGATGTATATGATTTATGCATTCTGGATGTAATGATGCCTTATAAAGATGGTTACACTTTAGCCAAAGAAATCAGAGAAAAAAACAGTGAAGTGCCTATTATCTTCTTAACAGCAAAATCTATGAAAGAGGATGTGTTAAAAGGATACAAAGCTGGTGCTGACGATTATTTGAATAAGCCTTTTGATTCAGAAGTCTTATTGATGAAAATAAAAGCTATTATTCAAAGAAAATCTGCTGATACAAAAGCAGAACAAGTTCAATTTGAGTTTAATATTGGTAAATTCCACCTTAATTCTAAACTTAGATTTTTAACTTTTGAAAACGAAGAACCAATAAAATTATCTCCAAAAGAGAACGAATTGCTAAAAATGTTGATTCTTCATGAAAATGACTTAATGCCAAGAGAATTAGCTTTGACTAAGATTTGGAGAGACGACAATTACTTTACTTCAAGAAGTATGGACGTTTACATCGCAAAACTTAGAAAATATCTAAAAGCAGATGAAGATGTAGAAATCTTAAATATTCACGGAGAAGGTTTCAGATTAGTTGTTAAAAGCAAAGTATCTGAATAATAAATTCATCCGAAAAAATAGAAGCTCTGAGTAATCAGAGCTTTTTTTATGCTTTAAAACTAGAATTTATATAGCGAAGGTTTCAACCTTGAGAGACGGATTACGATAATTCATTACGCATCAACGATTGAAATAGTTGGCAATATCGATAAGAAACTAATTATTTAGTGTTGGAGTTAAAGTGTTTATTATTAAAATAATAACTTCATTTTTGAGTAGCATTAAAGAGCGGAAATATTTATTTTAAAGAATTTTCTTTAAAATAAATTTGGAAATTCAAAAAACAATTCTGAATATTTGCAGACGAAAAAATAATAACCCTTTTAAAAACGAAGAAAAATGTTTGTACTTACATCAACATCACAAAGCTTCACACCAAACAGATTTGGTGCAGCGACTCTTCGTGGCTTATTTCAATCTTAGAAATACATTTTTAGATATATAAAAAAGCCCGAAGACATTTAGTTTCGGGCTTTTTTTATTCTAGACACTTCAAATTTTCCCGAAAGAATAATTTAACAACTATCCGAAAGGATTAAAGATTTCGCATGTTTATTTCATTTTGAACCATTTTGAGTTCGATTTGATTTGAGCTTGCACAACAAATAATTAAATAATTTATGGGAAATAAATTAACTGGAAAAGACCTGATTAAATTAGGTTTTCCAAAGAATAATTCAATAAATATTGCCTTAGGGCAGATAAACAGATATAGAAAAAGAGAAAAAAAAGAATCTATTCTAACAGAAGCAAAAGACGTTTTGTTACATCCGGAAAAGTACGAAGGAAATGGAACTTGGGGCAAAGTGGCTGAAGGTTTAATAAAACCAGTTCAAGTAAGAATGCATCAGCTTAAAACAACAAGAGCGCCTTTTACCATTTTTGGTGAAAATGAAATAGATCAACAGGCAAAATTTCAATTGTACGATTCGTTGAAACTGCCAGTTTCAATTGCTGGAGCATTAATGCCAGATGCACATTCGGGATATGGATTGCCAATTGGCGGCGTTTTAGCAACAGATAATGCTGTAATTCCATATGGAGTTGGAGTTGATATTGGATGCCGAATGAGTCTTTCAATTTTCGATTTGCCAGCTTGTCATTTTAAAGGAAAAGAGTATCAATTAGAAGCAATTTTAAAAGACAATACAAAATTTGGGATGTATGAAACGCATGCTTCAAGAGTTGATCATGAAGTGTTTTATAAAAGCGAATTTCAGGATATTCCATTACTGAAGAATCTTTTGCCAAAAGCTTATAAACAATTAGGAAGTTCAGGCGGAGGAAACCATTTTGTAGAGTTTGGAATCGCTAAAATTGAAAATCCAGAGAACGAATGGAAGCTTGATAAAGGCGAATATTTTGCTGTTCTTTCGCATAGTGGCTCTCGTGGTTTAGGTGCAAATATTGCGAAGCATTACACGTATTTGGCAACAAAACAGTGTCCGCTGCCAAAAAATGTACAGCATTTGGCTTGGTTAGATTTAAATACGCACGATGGTCAGGAATACTGGCTGGCGATGAATTTAGCAGGAGAATATGCGAAAGCATGTCATGACGATATTCACAGGCGAATTGCCAAAGCGATTGGAAAAAGAGTAGTGGTAACGATTGAAAACCACCACAATTTTGCATGGAAAGAAATGGTAAACGGTCAGGAATGCATTGTACATAGAAAAGGTGCTACGCCAGCAGCAAAAGGACAATTGGGAATTATTCCTGGTTCAATGACTGCGCCAGGTTACATTGTAAAAGGAAAGGGAAATGCCGAAAGTTTAAATTCGGCTTCGCATGGTGCTGGACGTTTATTTTCTAGAGCGAAATGTAAAAGTACTTTCACTCAAAGCGAAATTAAAAAGGTTTTGAAAGCTAATGATGTAACGTTGATTGGAGGAAATATTGACGAAGCGCCAATGGCATACAAAGACATTACAAAAGTGATGGCAAATCAAACTGATTTGGTTGAAGTTTTAGGAACTTTTACGCCGAAGATTGTTAGAATGGATCGTTAAAAAGTAGATTATGGAAAGATTTCAAGATGAAAATAAATGGTTAGGGAATTTCTACAATGAGATTTTTGTAAAATGCCCAAAATGTGAATCTAGCGCCATTGTAAAGAGCATACCTAAGAAAAATTGTGAATGTGGAAAATGCATAACAATGACTTTTGAGTGTAAACATTGCTTTTGCAAAATGGATGAGCCTATTTATCAATATGTGGCTTATGGGAAAGAGTATTGTAATAATTGCTTTGAAAAGTTTGAATATAAGTCTCAGCCATTAAAGGAAAAACCGTTAATGTATAAAACCAAATGCCCGAATTGTAACTTTCAAGAAGAATGGAAAACAAAGGCTTATAGAGTTAGAAAGGAATCAAAACAAGATGATGGTTTGGTTAAAGAATGTTGGTATAATTTACCGCTATGGTTTCAAAAAGAAGTAGGCGACAATATTTTCTGGGCTTATAATCAGGATCATATTGATTATTTAGAAAGATATATTCAAGCTGATTTGAGAGAACGGAATTCCAAAGTTAACTATTCATCAAGTTTAGTGGCACGTTTGCCACAATTTGTAAAAGCAGCAAAAAACAGAGAAAAACTGCTTAAAATTTTAAGAAAATGGAAAGAATAATTCAAATAACAGCAGGTCGCGGACCTGCAGAATGCACTTGGGTTGCTGCCCAAGTGCTAAAAAAAGTTTTGGAAGAAGCACAAGATCAGCAATTAGATGTTGTTTTGCTTCAGCGAGAAGCGGGTCAGGAAAATGGAACGGTTGAAACAGCATCAATTGCCGTAAAAGGAATAAATGCAGATAGTTTTGTGAATTCTTGGGTTGGTACGATTCAGTGGATTGGTCAGAGTCAGTTTAGGAAAATGCATAAACGGAAGAACTGGTTTATTGGGATTTTTGAAATCGAACCGCAAAAAAATGTGTCAGTTTCAGAAAATGATATTCAGTATCAGGCAATGCGAAGTTCTGGAGCAGGAGGTCAACATGTAAACAAAGTAAGTTCAGCAATTCGTGCAACACATATTCCAACAGGAATTGCAGTTGTGGCAATGGACAGCCGTTCGCAGCACCAAAACAAAAAACTGGCAACAGAAAGATTATTAAGAAAATTAGAAGACGAAAAACTAACTCAGCTTAAAAATCATGTAGGGAAACAATGGGAAAATCAGCTGAATATTCAGCGTGGGAATCCTATCAGAGTTTTTGCTGGAAGTGATTTTAAGAAGAATAAAATAGAGAAAAGTTATAAAGGAACTCGTCAGAAATTAAAAAACGATTTACGCAATGAAAACAATTGATAAATACCTTTTTCAGGCTTTGGATAATTATCCGTATTCGCTTGAAGAAACGATTGAATCTTTGGACTATGCTTTTTCTTATGATGCAAAAAATACTATGGTTTTGTGTTTGTACGGAAGAGTTCAGGCTGAGCAGTTAATGAATTACGAAGATGCAAAATCCTATTTTCAGGAGGCTTTGGCTATTAATATTTATGCGTTTGAAGTGTACCCGCATTATTTACAGACTTTAATTTTAAATGAAGATTTTGAAGAAGCTCAAAAGTTAATCGATTTTGCTTTGACGATAAAAGGAATTAATAAATCTGATATTTATGTAAAGAAAGCGATTCTTTTTGAAGCTCAAAAGGAATTTGAAAAAGCATTAAAAGAAATTAAAAATGCAAAATTATGTACTTTACAGTTTGCTTTTGATTCTGATATTAGTGAAGTAGAGAAAAGAATTCAAGGAAAAATAGATTTGTTAAAGAAGAAAAGGAAATCTAAAAAGAATTCTAAAGAGAAATCGAAATGATTTTAAATAAAAAAACGATGCAACATTGCATCGTTTTTTTTGATTTTTAGATAAAGTTTGTCATTTCGACGAAGGAGAAATCTTCGCGAGTAACTCCGTAACGAATGTCCAATCTTTGTAGAGCTTCTTGCGAAGATTTCTCCTTCGTCGAAATGACAATATTGCGGGAAAATAGGAGAAAGAAAACTTATTTATAAACTTGTTTTACTTCCAATGTAATTCCAACGCAAAACAGGTTTTGTCGCCTTTTGTAATGCTGAATGTTGCTGTAGTGTGATCGTCATCTTCGCTTTCATGAATCACAACATTATCTTTTAATGAAAGTTCTTTCATGAAATTCATTTCGAAGCTTTTTACTTCCTGTTTCATGATTCTTTTTGGGTCAACATGATCAAGACACCATTCGAGGTATTTTACGTTGTTTACGTGGTTTATAATGTCTAAATCAGATAAATAAACTATTTTTTCAAAAACGGCTTCTTTTTCGTGATTGATATTTATTTTAGAAAAGCCTTCTTCAGTTGCTCTATTTTCAGGAAATAATTCGAAATGTTCGTAAGGTAACGCTAAAGCTTCGGGGCGGCGTAATTGTGTATTAAAAACTGCCCAATAGGTTTCGCAGCCTACGATTTTCTTTCCGTTTACATACATTTCTAAAGCACGAACGGAGCGTGAGTTTTCCAGACTATTAATCCATGTTTTTACAGTTACTACATCTTGCCATTTTGGTAAAGCGTGAACTTCAACTCGCATTCGGCTTAAAACCCAAGCTTGGTGAAATTCCTGCATATCATAAAAGCTGATTCCTCCAATTTCAGAGTGTGCGGCAGCGGTTAATTGTAAAATATTACACAAATCGGTATATTTTAAGAAACCTGTTGGCGTACATTGTGTAAAATTGATTTCCCAGTCTTTACTTAAAACGGATGTAAAATTTGGAGATATTGGCATTTGATGTTTTTAGAGTTTAGATTGTTGATTTTAGATTCATCTTTCAGAGAATAGAAGAAAGATGAAAGAAAATAGATTTTAAATTTTAGATTTTTTGAAATATGCTGATATTATTTTAAAACTAATGAAAATAAAACCAAATACAATTATTCCGAAAACTATAAATTCTGTCGTGTTTAAATTTTTAAAATGCGGCTTTTCAATTTTTTCTTTTAATGCCAATGAAAATATGAAAGTTAGAGTCATTGTGCAAAAAAGAAAGAAAATATTTCCTATTAGTTTTAAAAACTTCATTTTGTTAAAGAATCTATATATATTATAATTTCTTTTCTATCTGTTGCGTAATCAAACCATTTTGTGTTTTCATTTCGTTTGAACCAAGTTAATTGCCTTTTGGAGAATCGTCGTGTATTTTTTTTGATTTCATCTATGGCAAAAGGCAAAGTGAATTCTCCATCAAAATAACTAAATAATTCTCTATAACCAACGGTTTGAAGTGCATTTAACGCTTTATTAGGATACAATTCTTTGGCTTCTTCTAGCAAACCTTCGTTCATCATAATATCAACACGCTGGTTGATTCGGTTGTAAATAACTTCTCTGTCTGCATCTAAACCAATTAAAATAGGAGTAAAGTCTCTATTGTTTTTTTTCTGATTTAGAAATGATGAATAGGGTTTTTGAGCTCCAATACAAACTTCTACAAAACGCATCATTCGCTGTGGATTTTGTAGTGTTTGTGGGTTCTCTATAGTTATTTTTTGATAATATTCAGGATCTAAATTTTTCAGTTGTTCTTGAAGATACTCAATTCCAAGTTTTTCATAGTTAGAATTTATTTGAGAACGAACTTGAGGATCGATTTCAGGAAATTCATCGAAACCTTTTAAAATGGCATCAACATATAAACCTGAACCGCCAATAAGAATGACAAAATCATTGGTTTGAAATAGTTCTTCAATTTTGGATAAAGCTTCTTTTTCGTAATCGCCTACGGTATAATTTTCGAAAATAGATTTATTTTGAATGAAATGATGTTGGGCAGCACTTAATTCTTCTTGATTAGGAACTGCGGTTCCAATGGTCATTTCTTTGAAAAACTGACGGCTGTCGCAAGAAACGATTTCGCATTTGAAATGTTGTGCCAAAGCAATACTTAAGGCTGTTTTGCCTATTGCTGTTGGTCCGACAATGGTAATTAGGTATTTCATATTATTTTTAGCCCGGATGGAAATGAAAACCCCGGACTTATGTTTGTTCGTTTTTTTGGGGATAAAAAAGCGACTTCAGAAGCTCTTTTTATGCCTTTAAAAAACAACAAAGATAAGGAGGAGTTGTAATGTACAGCCGGATCAGCTTCTTAAATTTAACTATTTGGCAATCGAGTTCCGCATTCGTAACAATATTTGGCGTTATCGAAGTGAACTTGCGATTGACATTTTTTGCATGTTTTTTTAGTGTTTACGGAACTGCTTTTTAGACTGCTTTTTGCAAATTCTGCGGTTACAATTCCTGTTGGAACAGCAATGATTCCGTAACCTAAAATCATTACAAATGCAGCGATAAACTGTCCTAAAGGAGATTGTGGCGAAATATCGCCGTACCCAACTGTTGTCAGGGTTACGATTGTCCAGTAAATTCCCATCGGAATACTTGTAAATCCTGATTCTTTGCCTTCGACCAAATACATAATTGTACCAATGATTACCGTGCTGATAAGTACAAAATAGATGAAAACTAAAATTTTCTCTTTGCTGGCTTCTATTGCGTCTTTAAGTTGGGCAGATTGATGCGATATTTGGGGAATATGCAATATTTTGAACAATCGGAAAAAACGCAGCGCTCTGACAACGGATAAAACACTTGCTCCGGGAAAAAATATTGATAAATACATAGGTAAAACGGCAAGTAAATCAATTACTCCGTAAAAGCTGAATACGTATCTAACTGGTTTTTGAATGGAGATGATTCTTAAGATATATTCTATTGTGAAAAATACTGTAATTATCCATTCGCAAATAAGCAGCTGGTTATGATATTTTTGGCTGATTCCTTCGACGGTATCAAGCATAATAAGTAGGACACTTAGTAATATCAATCCCAATAAAACCAAATCGAACATTCGTCCTAATATGGTATTAGTACCGTATAGAATGATTTTTATTCGTTCTCTGAATATTTCGTAGTTCGTTTTTTTGTTTTTCATATCAGCGAAGCTAATGATAGTTTCGAGCGTTAAAAATGAAGAATCTTGAGGTTCTTGTTTTTACGGATGTAGTTCTGTATAATATTTTTTACATCTCGATTGTGCTGCATTGGTATTAAAATATTCTTTAGAATTTCGATATTCGTAATTTGATAGTTTAGATCGTAATATGCATAACCTTTGTAGATGCCATTTTCGATTAAAACGGCACTTCTTTCATTTACATTTCGGCCTCTGTCTTTTAAAATCATGCTTTTATTCTCAAAACTATTTTCAGAGATAAACTGCTGCACTCGGGCATTGTAAACTTCTGGAGTAATTTCGCCAATACAAGCTCCGTCGCATTGTTTTATTTTATATTGAAAACACTCTTTTTTAGTTTGATAAAGTCCTGTCAGTTTTTGACACAAATGATATTTTTCGGTAAATCTAAAAAGAGCATTTTTCGCTTCTTGCAGGGTAACAAATGAAGTAATTTCTCGTTTGCGACCATCGGTTTTTTCAATTTTTAGATTAATATAGCCGTTAGAATCTTTCTCAGAATATAAGGCATATTGAAAAATTGTTTTGCGTTGAGCACGATTGTATCGAGGTCTGTTTATTTTTATTTCTTCGCTTTCTTTTAAAAGAGCAATTAATTCACTTCCGGTTTCATCGTATGTAATAGTAAAAACTTCGGCTTGAATTTTTTTACTTTTTGTTGTGATTCCTGTAAAATGCTGATTGATTCTTTTTCTAATGTTTTGACTTTTGCCAATGTATATTAAAGTCCCGCTTTCGTTGTAAATATAGTATACGCCGGTTTTAGCAGGCATTTGGTTTAATAGATCTAGAAATTTTGGTGCAATTCCTTTTTCTACTTCCAGCTTTATAAAATCTTTTACGATTGTTTTTTCTAAGTCTTTTTCTAAAAGCATTTTAAACAGCTTTGTAGTTGCCATTGCGTCTCCGCTGGCGCGATGTCTGTCTGCCATTGGAATTCCAAGAGCGCGCACTAGTTTTCCTAAACTGTATGAAGGCTGTTCTGGAATTAGTTTTTTTGCAAGTTCAACAGTACAAAGTGTTTTTGCTTGAAAGTCATAACCCAGACGTCTAAATTCTGTGCGTAAAATACGGTAATCGAACGATGCATTGTGAGCGACAATAATGCAGTCTGAAGTTATTTCGATGATTCGCTTGGCAACTTCAAAAAATTTTGGAGCTGATTGCAACATAGCGTTATTGATTCCAGTTAATTTAACCACAAATGGCTGAATTGGAATTTCGGGATTAATTAGGCTGATAAACTGATCAACTACTTCATGACCATCAAATTTATAGATGGCAATTTCAGTAATTCCTTCTTCATTAAACTGGCCTCCGGTAGTTTCTATGTCTAGTATTGCGTACATTCTTAAATGTCAATGGTCAATGAATAAAAATGAAAATCAAATAATTTGTTTTTTTATCCTTTAAAAAGAACTTTAAAAACGGTTGGTTTATTTGCTTCTGTATTCTCTTTTATTAGAGAATATCTATTCTTTAATTATAATATTTTTTCAGGTTTCAAGATAGAAAATAGTACTCGAAAAACCATTCTTTTTTTTAAAATTATTGTAAGTTTAAAATTGAAAATCGAATTTAAACTAAATTAAAGTCACAATTTTGTCGACGCTCCAAGCTTCTGGTTTGGCATTGAATAGTTTTTTTGTAAAAGTCCAGACACTGCTAAAAAGTTCAGATTGTCGATAATTTTCTAAATCGCTTTCTGTTTCCCAATAACTATAGGTAAAAAAGATACATTTATCGTTTTTATCTTGATACAATTCTAAAAAACGATTTCCTTCCGCATTGCGTATTTTGTCTTTAACAGATTCAAAATTCTCTAGAAAATCAGAGATTTTGTCTTCATGAAAACTCATTTTTACTATTCTGACAAACATGTATTCAAATTTTAGATTGTTGTTTTTTAGATTTATTGAAAATCTGAAAGCTTATAGGTGGGCAAAAATACCAAAAGGGATTGTTCTTTTTAGGAAAAAGTAAAATATTATAAAATCATAGTTTTTTACAATATTGTCATTTCTGATAAAAAACAACAGAAGTCTTCGCGTAAATTTACTTAATCAGCAAAATCGTTGTGTAATTTGATATATAATCAAGAAAACACAATAGTAATTACATCGCGATAATTCAATCCTAATAAACTATTTGCTGAACCTACTTTTGATGGATTACTTCTAAAAATGGCTATTTCGAGAAATCCTGCTTCATTAAAAATAGCTAGTTTTTCGCCTTCATAGGTCTTTATAGGATATTTGTCTGAAGTTGCAATATCTGAATAATTGGGCAGAATTGTTTTGATACTTTTTGGTTTCATGACGATCTCGTATGGGCGTCCGCGTGAAACTTCTAAAAATTGTTTTTTAGAGATATTGGTAACGACATTTCCAAAATGATCGATATAAATAACATATCCTTTCAGTGTATTTCCATCGGCAGATACAATTGCCTGTAATTCGGTTACTTCTTTAACAGCAGGGATTTCCTTGCCAATAACGTTTAGTAATCCGCCTTTTGCTATGTGGCAGGCAACTTGTATAAAAACATCTAAATCAGTATATTCCGTTGGGAAACGATCGTGAATATTAATAGCTACAATTTTCTGCGGAACGATTTTTTGCGTAAGCATGCTTAAAATTCCATTATCTGCACAGATAAAGAAATGATCGTTCCATTGCATGGCTATATGCTGGTTTTCTTTGTTGCGTTCAATATCAACACCAATCAAGTGAACGGTGCCTTTTGGAAAGCTTAAATACGATGCTCCAATTATATAACTTGCTTCGGCAGTGTTAAATGGATCAATATCGTGCGAAATGTCAATGATTTTTGCCTCAGAAAGCTCTGAAAGTATTTTACCCTTCAGCGAACCAACAAAGTGGTCTTTTAAGCCGTAATCAGTAGTAAGGGTAATTATTGACATCATTTTGTTTATAACTATTGGTAGTATTTAAATCTAATTTTCATTAAATTTGAGAAATGCAAATCTAAGAATAGTAAAAACAAATTGAAAGAAAGAAAAGACAAATTGTAATAAAATATATAGAGTCTCAATTTTCAGTTTCAGTTTTCAGTCTTTTAACAAAAAGTTATTTTAATTGGTATTTAAAAGTACAGGTACAGCTGAAAACCATAACATAAAAAAATACCCGACAGCAATAGATTTACAAAACAAATTTATTTTTAATTTAAATTTATCTCCTTTGAACGAAAGAATTATCGAGCTAATAGACATCGCTCCAAAAGACTTTTGGGGCGCGCAGGATTCTCATCTTGAAATTATTAAAAAGTATTACCCAAAGCTTAAAATCGTAGCGCGAGGGACCACTTTGAAAGCCTTTGGCGAAAAAGAAGTTTTAGATGAATTCGAAAAGAGATTTCAGAGGCTTATGCTTCATTTTACCAGATACAACAACATTGATGATAATGTAATTGAACGCGTAATTATGAGTGATGGTCAGGATGAAAAAAAAGCATACGATCATGACAAAATATTAGTTCACGGAGTTGGCGGTAAAATAATTAAAGCCATGACGCCAAATCAGCAATTGCTGGTGGATACGATCAAAAAAAATGATATGGTTTTTGCCATTGGTCCAGCTGGAACAGGTAAAACATATACGGGTGTTGCAATGGCGGTAAAAGCGCTTAAAGACAAAGAAGTAAAAAGGATAATTTTGACTCGTCCGGCGGTAGAAGCAGGTGAAAATCTTGGTTTTTTACCCGGCGATATGAAAGAAAAACTGGATCCTTACATGCAGCCGCTTTATGATGCTTTGCGCGATATGTTACCCAATGAAAAACTCGAAGATTACATTTTAAAAGGAATTATTCAGATTGCGCCTTTAGCTTTTATGCGCGGACGAACGCTTGATAATGCCTTTGTAATTTTAGACGAGGCGCAGAATACGACGCATTCACAAATGAAGATGTTTTTGACTCGTATGGGAAAAAACGCTAAGTTTATGATTACGGGAGATCCTGGGCAGGTCGATTTACCGCGACGCACTATTTCGGGACTTAAAGAAGCGATTTTGGTTCTGAAAGATATTGACGGAATTGGAATTATCTACTTGGATGATAAAGATATCGTTCGACACAGATTAGTGAAAAAGGTAATCGATGCTTACAAGCAAATAGAAAATCACGATTAAGTTTAATTTTTGTGAAATGTTAAATGT
The DNA here is from genome assembly GCF_044005885.1 of Flavobacterium sp. FlaQc-30. Classification (NCBI taxonomy): domain Bacteria; kingdom Pseudomonadati; phylum Bacteroidota; class Flavobacteriia; order Flavobacteriales; family Flavobacteriaceae; genus Flavobacterium; species Flavobacterium sp. FlaQc-30. The sequence continues at coordinate 484,912 of NZ_JBIPCO010000003.1, forward strand.
AAATCGTAAAGTGTGTTTTAACATTTATTGATATTCGTTTTATTCATAATTCTAATTAATTTAGAAGTGAGTAAAACGAATATTTTTTTGAATTTCAAATAAGTTATGAATGAAATGTAAAGAATTTAGTCTCTTATTGTTTATCTGTTTGATTTCGTGTAAAAAATCAGAAAGTCTGCCTAGTAAATTTATCGGAACTTGGTATGATACAGAGTATATAGTTCCAGGAAAATCGAGTATTAAAATAAATGCAGATAGTACTTTTGATTATGGAAGTGCAGGTTGCGATTGGAGAGTTTTTTCTATAGGAAAATGGAAAATTGTTGGAGATTCGATCGAATTAAATAGCACAAAAATAGATACTTGTTATATAGCCTTCCCTTTTGCTGATTGTATTTTTTTTGATAGACAAGAAAAAAAAACTTTGCTAACAATTCCTAATTGCGAACCTAATGAATTGAAAAGTTTTTGTCTTTTTTCAAAGGAAAAATTTTATCTTAAAAATGATTCTTTAATTTTCAAAGTAAAGCCAGAATCAAAATGTAGTGACACTTTGAAAATTGTTTTTGCTAAAACTCAAAAAAATGAAAGAACTAGATGATTTCTACCTAAACCAAGAAGAACCCATAAAAGGGGCATTTCTAGCATTAAAAGAAATCATCTTAAAACAAGACAAAGACATTACGCACGTTCTAAAATACGGAATGCCTTTTTTCTGCTATAAAGGAAAAATGTTCTGCTACTTATGGAAGCATAAAAAGAATAAGCAACCCTACATAGGAATTGTAGAAGGAAAACATTTTGATGAACCTTTTTTGCTTCAGGAAAAACGGTCGAGAATGAAAATTATGATGCTTAATTCGGATGAAGATTTGCCTTTGGAGCAGATTGAATCAGTAATTCAGAAAGCTTTAAATTTATATAAAACGGGTATTATTAAAGTTTAAATGCTTAAATAGTATTATTTAACGAAATAGTTAAATAAATAATAAACTTACCTTATTTTGGGCTTTAGAACCCTTTAAACTTTGTGTGGCTGGGCTTAAAGCCGTAAATTTGCACATCATAAATATTTGATTATTAATATGACAAATCTTAAAAATATAAAAGTTGTAGTAAGTGATTTAGATGGAACTTTACTCAATCCTCAACACCGAATTTCAGATTATACAAAATCAATTTTTCAAGAACTTCACAATCAAAATTATCTTATTGTAGTGGCTACAGGGCGTCATCATCTTGATGCAATGGCAATTATCGAAACTCTTGAAGTTCCTGTTTATTTAGTAAGTTCAAATGGAGCTAGAATTCATTCGCCGGAAAAGGAAGAACTTTTTGCTTTTGATTTAGAAAGCGATGTAGTTAAAGCAGCCTTAAATGTTGAAATCGACCCTGAAATTACAGTAGTTTTATTCAAAGAAAATGTTTGGCAGACTAATAGAGTAAATGAAAGGTTAAATGCTTTTCAGGCTGAATTGAAATATCGTCCTGAATTGGTTGATTACAAAATTCTTGAAGATTTTAGCGCAATTAAAATTTTCTTTTCATGTGACAATCACGAAAAATTAGTGGCATTAAAAGATGCTGTTTTGGCTAATTCTTCAGATAATCTTCATCATGCTTTTAGTTTGCCTACTTGCTTAGAGTTTATGGATAAATCTGTAGACAAAGCTGTTGCAATCGAAAAAGTTCTAGAAAAAGAAGGCTTTACTTTAGATCAGGCAGTTGCATTTGGTGATGGTTTTAACGACGTACAAATGTTGGCAGCAGCCGGAAAAGGATTAATTATGGGCAACGCTCCAGCTTTATTAAAAGAGACATTGCCTAATTTAGAAGTGATAACTGCAAATGCCGAAGATGGTGTGGCAAAGTATATTGCTTCAAAAATATTGAATAAAGAATTTGCTGCAAACGAAGCGTAATTATTAAAATAGATATACAAGGTTTAGAATTTTGAATTTTAGACTTTTGATAAAAATAAGATCCTTGAAGGTAATTCTTCAAGGATTTTATTGTTAAATGGATATTATGTAGAAGATTTTGCAAGGAAATTACAAAAATGTTTTTTTAGTAATTTTCAACGTGTATTTTTGTTTTCTCATAAAAACTAATACCATGACAAAAAACATTTTTATTGCTGCCTTTCTAATTTTTTCAGTAAAAGGATATAACCAAACATTGAAATTAGAGGAAATAATGAAGGGCGAATCTTTTATAGGAAATCAACCCACAAACGGACGCTGGTCTTTAGATAGCAAAAAAGTTTATTTTGATTGGAATCCAACTAATGATTTAGGCGCAAGTACTTATTCTTGGCAAAAAGGAGCTGCAAAGCCAGTTTTGGTTGAACCAAAGGAAGCCGCTTTTTCTAAACTTGATTTTAAAAGAAAACCGGGATCAGATTTAGTTTATTATTTAGATAGCGGAAGATTGTTTTCGTACTCTATTGCTTCAAAAACAACAAAAAAAATCTATCAGCAAAATGCACCAATTTCAAATCTTGAATTAGGCAGCGAATCTGGAATAGTATTTTTTGAGCAAAATGATAATATTTTTAAATACAATGCAAAAGAGGGAAGTGTTTTGCAAATTACCAATTTTAGTAAAGGAGAGAAAAAAAGTAAAACACCTGAGAAAGATTCTTTCTTAAAAACACAACAGAAAGAATTATTTCAGTTTATTAGAGATGCTGAAGCAAAAAAACAGTGGAATCTAGCCAAAAACAAAGCTGTTAAATCTGATTTTGCTAAAGAGTATTTTTATGGAAAGGATAATTTTTACAATCTAAAAGCGAATCCAAACGGGAATTTTGCAACGTTTTGTTTAGTAGAAGAAGCAGATGTTAAAAAAGAAAAAATGGAAGTTTTTGTAACTAGTGACGGTTATAACCAATCACCTGAGACAAAGGAAAAAGTATCTACGGCAAATTTGGTTAAAACAAAATTCGGAATTTATTCTGTTGCTAAGGATTCTGTTTATTTTGTCGATTTTTCAAAATTGAGCCACATTCATGATGTTCCTAAATATTATGAATCGTACGATAACTTGAAAAGCAAGGCAAAAGAGGATAAGTTAATTGTGGCTCAGGCTCCAGTTTACAACGAAAACGGTTCAATTGGAATTGTTGAAATCAGAAGCCAAGATAACAAAGATAGATGGCTGGTGAGTTTAAATCTTGAGAATGGAACATTTAAAGAAATTGAGCATCAGCATGACGAAGCTTGGATTGCAGGACCAGGAATACCATCTTATTCTTTTGATTCTGGAATTTTAGGTTTCTTAGCAGATAATGAAACGCTGTATTTCCAATCTGAAGTAACAGGATATTCACATTTATACACTTATAATTTTAAATCGAATAAAAAAACACAGCTTACAAGCGGCAATTGGGAAGTTCGCGATGTGACACTGTCTAACGATAAAAAAACATTTTATTTAACAACCAATACCACACATCCAGGAAATAGGAATTATTATAAACTAGCTGCTTCTGGCGGTGCTTTAGAGCCTGTTTTAACTAAAGATGGAGCGCATGAAGTAGTAGTTTCACCAGATGAAAAAACGCTGCTAGTACGTTATTCATATAAAAATATTCCATGGGATTTATACATCGCTGATAACAAAAAAAATACTTCACTGCAACAGATTACTTCTTCGGTTTCTGAAAGTTTCAAAAATTATAAATGGAGAGAGCCTGAAGTTGTAACTTTTAAAGCACAAGACGGAACTCCTGTATACGCTAGATTATATACGCCAAAAACGGAAACTTCGAATAAAGCTGCGGTTATTTTTGTTCATGGTGCAGGATATTTGCAAAATGCTCATAATTATTGGAGTAATTATTATAGAGAGTATATGTTTCATAATATGCTGACTGATTTAGGTTATACCGTTCTAGATATTGATTATAGAGGAAGTGATGGTTATGGAAGGGATTTTAGAACTGGAATTTATCGTTTTATGGGCGGAAAAGATTTGACCGATCAATTGGATGGTAAAAAATATTTGGTAGAGAAGTACGGAATTGATGCGGATAGAGTTGGTATTTACGGCGGGTCTTATGGAGGTTTTATTACTTTAATGGGAATGCTTACTACTCCTGGCGAATTTGCTTCAGGCGCAGCTTTACGTTCGGTTACAGATTGGGCACATTACAATCACGGATATACAGGGAATATTTTGAATTTCCCAGAAACAGATCCAGTTGCTTACAAAAAAAGCTCTCCTATTTATTTTGCAGATAATTTAAAAGGAAACTTAGTGATGCTTCACGGAATGGTTGATGATAATGTAGAGTACAAAGATATTGTTCGTTTGTCACAACGTTTTATAGAGTTGGAGAAAAAGAATTGGACATTAGCCTCTTTCCCTGTTGAAGCACACGGATTTAAGGAAACTTATTCTTGGATAGATGAGTACAGCAGAATTCTGAATTTATTCAATTCGACTTTGCTGAAGAAATAATTGTTTAGTTTTTGGTTTATGGTTGTTAGTGTGAAAATCACCAACCATCAACCAAAAACCATCAACTACAAACAATAAACATTTGCTTGCTCTTTTATTTAGTTTTAAATTTGCATTCATAAAAAACAACACAACTTAGGATAATGAGTAATACAATCACAACTACAAATTTTAATTTTCCGAATCAAAAGTCAGTTTACCGCGGAAAAGTTAGAGAAGTTTATAATATCAACGACGAGCTTTTGGTAATGGTCGCAACAGATAGACTTTCGGCTTTTGATGTGGTTTTGCCAAAAGGGATTCCATACAAAGGACAAATTTTGAATCAAATTGCAACAAAATTTATGGAGCTTACAGCTGATATTGTTCCAAATTGGTTAATTGCTACTCCAGATCCAAATGTTGCTGTTGGACATTTATGCGAACCTTTTAAAGTTGAAATGGTTATTCGTGGTTATGTTTCTGGTCATGCTGCACGTGAATATGCTGCAGGAAGAAGACAAATTTGCGGTGTAACAATGGCCGAAGGTTTGAAAGAAAATGACAAATTTCCTGAGCCAATTATTACGCCAACTACAAAAGCTGATAACGGTTCACATGATGAAGATATTTCTCGTGAGGATATTTTATCTAAAGGAATTGTTTCTGAAGAAGATTATTTGGTTTTAGAAAAATATACACGAGCGTTATTTCAAAGAGGAACCGAAATTGCGGCTTCTCGCGGTTTGATTTTAGTAGATACAAAATACGAATTCGGAAAAACAAAAGACGGAGTTATTGTTTTAATTGATGAAATTCATACACCAGATTCTTCTCGTTATTTTTATGCTGATGGATACCAGGAAAGACAAGATAAAGGGGAGGAGCAAAAACAATTATCTAAAGAGTTTGTTCGTCGCTGGTTGATTGAAAATGGTTTTCAAGGACAAGAAGGGCAACAGATTCCTGATATGACAGAGGCTTATATTGAATCAGTTTCTGAAAGATATATCGAATTATACGAAAATATTTTGGGAGAAAAATTTGTTAAAGCTGATATCGACAATATTGATCAGCGTATTAATAAAAATGTATTAGATTATCTAAGTAATAAATAATAAGTCAAAGGTTTTTAATTTATTTTTAAACCAGGCTTCTCAAACTAAAAATGCCTTGCAGATTTATGATCGCAAGGCATTTTTTATATTTTAAAAGACTATTTTTCTACGAAATTAGAATTAGATTTTATTTTTGTTCCATTTGATCTTTTAAATTTTCAAGACCTTTTTGCAAATCGTTTCCAATCATTTGATCCATTTTCATCATTGGCAGCATTATATTCATAGGAAAAGGAATAACACCATTGACTCCCCATTTTACTTTAGTTTGATTTCCGCCCAAACTTTCGGTTGACATGAAACCATTGGCGGTGTCATCCATTGGCTCTTTAAAACGAAGTGCAAATTCAAGACGTGAGTTAGGAATAATTTTGGTTATTTCCTGTTCTCCAACACCAACTTCTTTAACTTTACTTTCCCATGCTGAAATTGCACCGACTGTTCCATCAACACCTTTAAAAGTTGATTTCATTTTTGGGTCAATGTTTGCCCAGACACTAAATCGATTTTGATTTTTTAGATATTTCACATAATTAAAAACGGTATCAACAGGTTTGTTGATCGTAATTTCTCTTTCGACCGCATAATTTTTTGGCATGAAGTAAGCTGCAATTAGTACAATAGAAAAAACTAAAATTAAGATAACCAGAATTTTTTTGATAAGTCCCATAATCTTTGGTTTAGATAGTTAATTACTTTTTTGAAAATTAGTTAAATAATAAGCATTAATGATTGTAAAGTTATAAAAGTAAAACGCTGTATTTTAACACGTTTAATTTTTTTTGAAGATTTTTTTTATAAAATTTCATTTTTAGTGTAACATTTTTGTAATCTCTGCGTCTATATAAGTGTAGGCAAATAAGTTTAATAACAATTAGATTAAATTTATAAGCCTTTCATTAACTGAATGTTAGTAATTTGTTAAAACATATTACCTTGTAATACATAATACATAAAATTACTTACATTTACATAGAATTTAAAAATCATCAATATCAATCAATTAACAATCAATCATTATGAAAAATTCAATCATTTATTTAGGAGTTGCTTTAGTAGCGTTTGCCAATGTTTCAATGGCATCAAATCAAACATCACTTGTAAAACCACAAATGGAAATTACAAAAATTTTCTCTTCGCCATTAAATGTGGCAGTTAGTAAAGGAGATCTTGCATTTGTAAAAAAACTTATTGAGTACGGAGCAGATGTAAACGAAATGTCTGAAGATTTATCACCTTTAATGACAGCAGCACGCTATAACAAAGCTGAAATTATGAAAGTTTTAATAGCAAATGGAGCTCGCATAAACGAAAAAAATGAAAAAGGTTATACAGCATTAAAATATGCTGAATTATCAAATGCGACAGATGCTATCGCTATTTTGAAAGAAGCAAAATAAACATTTGTTCTAAAAGTTTAAAGAGTTTGAGTTAGTAAATGAAACGACCTTCCTGAGCAGAAGGTCGTTTTTTTTTGTACCTAGAAATCAAAAAAGCATCATTAAAAATGATGCTTTTTCTTTTTGAACGTATTTAATTAACCACTAATTAATTTTAAAATCTTTATTCGATAGGCGCATGTTTTCTGCGATTAAAAATCCAGAATAAGATAGGGAAGACCAACAGCGTTAGAATTGTTGCTGTAACTAATCCTCCAATAATTACAATCGCAAGAGGTTTTTGAGATTCAGATCCAATTCCAGTTGAGATTGCAGCTGGCATTAAACCAATTGATGCCATTAATGCTGTCATAATTACCGCTCTTGTTCGTGCTTTTACACCTCTAAAAATCGATTCTTCGAGTGAGAATTTTGCCTTGATATTGTGATGAAATTCAGATATTAAGATTACTCCATTCTGAATACAAATTCCGAGTAAAGCGATAAATCCAACTCCGGCAGAAATTCCGAAATTCATACCTGTAAGATGCAAAGCAATAATTCCTCCAATTACGGCAAAGGGAACATTTGCCAATACAAGCAGTGAGTCTTTTAGATTTCCAAACAAAATAAACAGCAGTACAAATATTCCAATTAAACTTATTGGTACAACTTGCGCTAAACGTGCACTTGCACGAACTTGATTTTCAAATTCGCCAGTCCAGCCAGTTGTATAACCAGTTGGCATTTTTACTTCGGCTACTTTCTTTTGTGCTTCTGCAATTGTACTTCCTAAATCTCGATCTCTCACAGAAAATTTAACTCCTATAAAACGTTTTGTATTATCTCTATAGATAAAAGCAGGTCCTGTAATCGTTTTAATGTCGCAGATTTCTTTCAATGGAATTTTTACACCGTTTATAGTTGGAACTTTTAATTCGGCTAAATCTTCTTCGTCTTTTCGATACTCTTTAGAAAAACGTACTCGAACATCAAATTTCTTCTCATCTTCATATTTTTCTGTTGCCGTTTTTCCTCCAAAAGCTAATTCTAAAACAGCTTGAGCATCACTTAAAGTTACGCCATATGCTGCCATTTTTTCGCGATCTAAAACGACGCTTATTTCTGGCTGACCTACATTTCGCAGAATTCCAACATCTTTGATTCCTGGAATGTCTTTAATTTTTGCTAAAACCTGATTAGAAAGCTCGTCAAGTTTATCTAAATCATCTCCATAAATTTTCACCGCATTCGAAGCTTTAAAACCAGCGACAGATTCTGCTACGTTGTCAATAACAGGCTGCGAATAGTTATAGGTAATTCCTTGGTGAACTTTTAGTTTCTCGTCCATTTCATTAATTAAATCATCCATTGTAATTTTTCGCTTCCATTCGGCTTTTGGTTTTAAATCAACTTGTAGCTGAATAAATCCAAAACCATTAGGATCTGTTCCGTCATTGCTTCGACCTGTTTGCGACAGTACTTTTTTAACTTCAGGAAAAGTTTCTAGATCTTTTCTTATCATTGCAGCAGTTTTTACACTTTCTGGTAATGATGTGCTCATTGGTAATTCGGCAGTTACCCATAAAGCACCCTCATTTAATTGAGGTAGAAATTCAGTTCCTAAAAAAGTAGCTGAAAAAAATGTAGCAGCAATAATTCCTATTGATAGAACTAATGTTTTTACTTTGTGTTTAAATGTCCATGCAAATCCTTTACCTACAATTCTATCCCAAAAGTTCACAAACGGATTATTCTTTTCTTTTACATTTTTGTTCAGTAAAATATGAGATAAAACTGGAACTAAAGTCAGCGTGAAAAGTAATGCCCCCATTAAAGCAAAACCTAATGTATAGGCTAGAGGAGAGAACATTTTTCCTTCTACTTTCTGGAAAGAGAATATTGGAAGTAAAGCTGTAATAATTATTAATTTAGAGAAAAAGATGGCTTTACCCATTTCAGTTCCCGTTTTCTTAATAATGCTTCCTTTGGCAATTTTATTATACGCAGTCATTCCTAATTGATGCGCACGGTGGTCTAACACTACAAACAATCCTTCAACCATTACCACCGCGCCATCAATAATTATCCCAAAATCGACCGCTCCCAAACTCAGCAGGTTGGCACTCATTCCCATCATTTTTAGACATAAAAAGGCAAACAATAAGGAAAGCGGAATTACAATTGAAACCGTAAAAGTTGTTCGCCAATCGGCCATAAAAAGAAATACAACACAAGTAACAAGTATGATTCCTTCAAATAAATTATGCATTACCGTTTCGGTAGTGAAATTCATTAAATTATCACGATCATAGAAAGTTTCTATCTTTATATCTTTAGGAAGTACATTTTCATTTAAATCCTTTATTTTGTCTTTAATTAAGGCTAGTGTTTCTTGTGCATTTTCACCTTTTCGCATTACAATAATACCTTCAACAGCATCATCATTTTTGCCTATACCGGTTTGACCAACTCTAGGCATCGCACTTTCGTAAACAGATGCTACATTTTTTACCAAAATAGGATTTCCTCCAGCGTCGTCGACAATTATGTTTTCGATATCAGAAATAGATTTTAGTAAACCAACTCCTCGAACTACAAATGCCTGTCCGTTTTTTTCAATAATGTCTCCTCCAACATTCAAGTTTCCTGCATTTACAGCATTGTAAACTTGAAGTGGTGTAATGTTGTATTTTGCCAGTTTTATAGGATCAACACCAACTTCATACGTTTTATCTTGACCTCCAAAAACATTTAAATCGGCAACACCTGGAACTGCACGCAATTGTTTATCAATTATCCAGTTTTGGTAGGTTAGTAATTCACGGCTGTCTCTGCTGTCGCTTTTTACAATATATCTAAAAATTTCTCCAGTTGGTCCATACGGAGGTTGAACATCAGGTTCAACATCATCGGGAAGTTTTACATTTTTAAGTAGATTGTTTACTTGAAAACGAGCGAAAGTATCATCTACACCATCATCAAAAATAATTTTGATAACAGATAAACCAAACATTGTAATACTTCGTACACTAGTCTTTTTTTGAACCGAGTTCATCGAAATTTCGATAGGCGAAGTCACAAAACGTTCAACTTCTTCGGCACTTTTTCCATTCCACTGTGTGATGATAATAATCTGCGTATTGGTTACATCAGGAAAAGCATCAATTGGCATATTTTTGAAGGAAATAAATCCTGCAACGGCCAGTACTCCCACCCAAAAAAAGGTAAATGCTTTGTTCTTAAGAGAGAAAGCAATAATGTTTCTTATGAATTTGTTCATGTCTTAATCGTTTAATGCGCGATAAATAAATAACTGATTATTAGTAATGACCTTTTCATTTTCCTTTAAACCGCTTGAGATGTAAGTTGTATCGCCTACGACTCTAAAAACTTCAACTTGTCTGGTTTCAATATTATGACGATCTTTAAATATCATAACAAAGTTTTTACTTTTATCAAAAACAATGGCATCACTAGGAATTGCTATCATTGATTTATCCTCATTAAAAGATAATTTTATGTTTGCATTCATATCAGGTTTTAGCAAAAATCCTGGATTTTGAAGTTTTATTCGCGCCTGCATCGCCTTAGTTTGCGGATCAATTACATTGAATATTTTATCTACTTTACCTTTAAAGATTTTATCAGGATAACTTAAAGTTGTAACGCTGGCATCGATACCTAGTTTTACTTTATTAATATCAATCTCGTTGATATTTGCCATTGCCCAAACTTCACTGATTTCTGCAATGTCAAAAATGTTTTCAGAGCGGTCAGATCTTAAAAGCATATCTTGATTAATGCTTTTTTGAATAATAAAACCACTAATTGGAGCAGTTACTTCGTAAATTGAACCTGCTTTTATATTATAGATTTTATAAGTTTCTTGAATTTTACTTAGTTGCGATTGTGCTTTGTTAACTTCTGATTTTGCTTGAAGTACGTCACTTTCAGAATTTAACTTTCCGTCAAATAATTCCTGCGCCACCTTTAAATTGTTTTTAGCGACTAATAAATCACTTTTAGCATCTATAGATTGCTTTTCAAAATCAGCTACATCAGTACTTTTTATAATAGCCAAAACTTGTCCTTTATGTACATAGTCACCAAGCTCTACATTAACTTTGATTACATTACCGCCAACAAGAGGGTAAACATCTATCATTTTATTATTGTCGGCCGTAATTTTTCCATAAAAGCTTAATTCATTTTTTACAATTTGAGTCGTTGCAGTTGCAGTGCTTGTGGTTTTAAGCATGCTGTCGCTTAGAGCAAATGAAGAATTTGTTTGAGGATTCTCTACTTCCTTTTTGCAGCTTGTCAGTGATAAACTAACAATTGCAATTCCTATAATTAGTGTATGTTTCATTATTATTTAGTTTTAGAATAAATCCTTGTTGATTGTACTGTTTAATTCTTCTCCAGATAGGGCTAGTTTTTTCTTTAGTTCGTTAACTTGAAGATTTGCTTGATTGTAGCTTTCCATAAAATCCGTAAATTCTAATAAGCTGATATTTCTTTTCTGAAAATTGGCTAAAATTCCGTTGTAAACAGCTTCAAAATCGGAGTTAACAGTTGGTTTAATTACAGTATAATTTTTTCTAGATTCATTCCATTTATTCCAAGCCGATGTAATTTCAGTTTGCAGTTGCAGATCAAAATTTTGCTTTTCTACTTTTGACTGCGCCAGAATGGTTTGCGCGTATTTAATGTTTCCTTTGTTTTTGTTCCAAAGTGGGAGCGGAATTCCAATTGATAGATTTGCTTCTTTTTCAAAAGCGCCGCTTCGTTGATCATAGTTTGCACCTAAAGTGATGTCAGGAATAGAAAGTGATTTTTGCCATTTGACATTTAATTCATTTGCTTCAATTTCTTTTTGCTGAGCTAAATAATCAGGACGGTTTGCAATTGCTTCATCTTGAAAAGATTTTAAATCAAATGGTATTGTTTTTAAGTATTTATTGAAATCATCTTTTGAAACATTTGGAATAATAGTTTCAGTTTCGTTTAATAGCAATTTTAAGTTCGCTTGCTCTTCAATACTATTATTTACAACTTCCATTCTTTCATTCTTAAAGTTTAAATAAAGTGATTGTAAACGAACAAGATCTTTTAATGCAATATTTCCTTTTTGTACTTGTACAGAATATGAATTGATTAAGTCTTCAATATGTGCAAGCTGATTATCTGTCGTTTCAAGGCTTTTTGTATTGTAGTAAACAGTGTAAAAACTTTTACGCAGCTGCAGCTTTAATGTTCGAAGCAAATCGTTGAATTGGAGTTCTGCTAATTGTTCATTAGTTTTTGCCAGTTTTACTTCATTGCGTTTTTTTCCGCCCAAGTAAATTAACTGTTCTATACCAAATGCTTTTTGACCATCTTTTCCTATATCAAAATACTGATTCCTTTCAGGATTATAAGCATTTAATTCCGCAGTAATAGTTGGGTTGTCCCAAATTTTTGCCTGGATGGTCAGTGCTTTCGAGGCATCGATATTGTATTGAGATGCCAATAAAAAAAGGTTCTTTGTAAGAAATTGGCTTTCACAGTCTTGAAGAGTAACTGTTTTCTGAGCCACAATTACTTGATTGAAGAATGCAAGTAACAGCAATGCATATAGTTTTTTCATTGTATCAAATTTATTTTATACAAATATGCTATCAGTAGACTTTAAGACACCTTAAAATCTACCTTAAAAATACCTTAAAATAAATTATTAATGAAAAATTAATCGAAATAAATTCATGTTTTCGTCTGTAACACTGTAAGTTATGCTTGATTGGTGCAAGTTTAAGATACGGTTTACAATGCGTAAACCAAGTCCGAATCCTGTTGTTCCTTTTGAATTTTCCCCGCGCATAAAAGGTTGAAAAAGATTTTTCTGCTCATTCTCAGTCAGCGTTTTTCCAGTGTTTGAAATCGAAATAACTAGAGAATCGCCTACTGTACTTATTTTTACTTTTGCCTGTTTGTTATCCGAATAAACACAGGCATTTTTTAAAACATTGCTTATCGCAATTTCTAAAAGGTTTTTATTTCCCTTAATTTCCAATGCAGAATCTAAGTTTTCGCTTTCTTCCATTTCAAAAAGAATAACAAAGTCAGGAAAGCTTTTGTTTAGATTTTCAATTGCCGAAAACAAAATTTCATCTAAACGATGAGTTTCATTATTTTCCTGATTTTTGGTATCAATTTTAGAAAGAGTAAGTAATGAAGTAATTAACTCTGTCAGTTGATTTACATCTGATAAAATTGTTTTTAAGAAGCTTTTATTTTCAGGAGTTGTTTTAGGATCTGCAACTACATTTTCTATTTGAGATGTAATTCTAGATAATGGCGTTCTAAGTTCATGCGATGCGTGCGCAGTAAACTCTTTTTGTTTTTGATAAGAAATTTCAATTCGATCCATCATGAAATTAAATTCATTGGCAATTAAATCAATTTCATTTTTATTACTTTTTGATTTTATGCGAGTATCGAGATTGTTCTCGTTGATGTTTTTTATTTTTTGATGAAATAAACCTAACGGATTCATCGCTTTTTTAACCATAAAAGAGGTTAATACCCAGCAAAGACAAGTAAAGAAGATATAAGATATAACTAAGGTATATCGTAAAAAAAGCAATTTTCGTTTACCGTAATCATCTGTTGCTGATATTAGAGCGTAAAAATCTTTATCTTTAGTATCATAGAAAACACCGTATACCTCATAGTCCCCTTGTTGTTTAAAGAAGGTTTTATGCTTTTTAAGATATTTTAAATCATCAACAGACCAATTAATTTTAGCGTCATCAATACTGCTGTAAATGAGTTTAAATTGCGAATCAAATACCAGTGTTTTTTCGTCATACAGTTTATTTATAGAATTTTGATCGATCATTTTTAAAAGTTGGTCATCAACTTCTTTAACATTAACCAATAACTTAATGTTTGAAAGCGCTTTTATTTCTAGTCGATCTCTAAATTCTTCTTTTCTAAAATTAGAATATAAAACAAATATCACAGTTGAAGCCAATCCAAAAAGGATTGTAAACAACAAGCTTACTAAAAGTGATATTCTGTTTTTTAAAGTCATTCTTGATTGCTTAAATAGTACCCGTAACCAATTTTAGTTCGTATAAGTTTTACTTCATGATCCTTATCGATTTTCTTACGCAGAAAATTGATGTAAACTTCAATCGTGTTTTGATTCGTTTCTATATGATAATCCCATAATTTTTCGGCAATAAACTGCTTTGATAATACTTTACCTTTAGCATGAGCTAGAATTAGAATCAGATTAAATTCTTTCGGAGTCAGTTTAATTTCTTCTCCAGCACGAAAAACTTTCATTTCATCTTCTTGAATTTCTAAATCTTCAATAAGAATTTTTTGTTCTGTTTGCTGCGGAATTTCCTTTCGTCTTAATAAAGAGGAAATTCTCGCGTATAATTCTTCAAAATGAAAAGGTTTTACCAGATAATCATCAGCACCATTGTCAAAAGAAGCTAATTTATCTTCAATTTCACTAAATGCCGTAAGCATTATTATTGGTGTTTTTTTATCAACCTCACGAATACCTTTGCAAACCTCAATTCCATTTGTTCCTGGAACATTTATATCAAGAATGATTAAATCATATTCATAAGGGAAATATTTTTTAAGAAGTAAAGTTCCGTCATAGAATGGAAAACACTCGATTTTTTTTGTGGCGAAAAATGCTGAAATTTCTTTAGATAAAGTAAAATCGTCTTCGAGTAGTAAAATTTTCATGATGTTTTTTAAGTATTAGTCAATTTGGCTGCTTTTGAAGCAACCAAATTGACATTTTGTAGGTTCTCTTATTTAAAATAAGAAAAAGTTTCATTGTTTTCAATCTTCAATATTGAAGCGTAAATCAGCTGAATTACATTTTCTACATCTTCTCTGTGCACCATTTCTACAGTTGTATGCATATAACGTAAAGGCAGTGAGATTAATGCAGATGCTACACCGCCGTTACTGTATGCAAATGCATCAGTATCCGTTCCTGTAGCTCTTGAAGTTGCATGACGTTGAAAAGGAATTTTACATTCCTCAGCCGTATCAACAATTAAGTCACGTAATTTATTTTGAACTGCTGGAGCGTAAGCAATAACAGGACCTTTACCCATTTTTAGATCTCCCTCAACTTTTTTGTCAATCATTGGAGTAGTAGTATCATGGCAAACATCAGTTACAATTGCAACATTTGGTTTAATAGTTTGGGCAATCATTTCAGCACCACGCAAACCGATTTCTTCTTGAACAGAATTTACAATATACAATCCAAAAGGAAGTGTTTTTTTGTTTTCATGCAATAAACGAGCAACTTCGGCAATCATAAAGCCGCCCATTCTATTATCGATCGCTCTGCAGACAAATTTATTTTCATTTAAAACCATAAATTCATCAGGATACGTTATTACGCAGCCAACATGAACGCCCATCGCTTCGACTTCTTCTTTTGTTTCACAGCCTAAGTCAATAAAAATGTTGCTTAATTTTGGAATTTCTTCCTTGTCTCGTAAACGAGTATGAATTGCCGGCCAGCCAAAAACACCCTTTACAATTCCTTTTTTAGTATGAATATTAACTCTTTTCGATGGCGCAATTTGATGATCAGAACCACCATTTCTAATTACATATAATAAACCATCATCAGTAATATAATTTACATACCATGAAATTTCATCAGCATGTCCTTCAATAACAACTTTAAAAGGAGCATCAGGGTTAATAACTCCAACTGCTGTGCCATATGTATCAGTTATAAAAGTGTCTACATATGGTTTTAAATAATTCATCCAAAGCTTTTGTCCTTCACTTTCGTAACCCGTCGGAGAAGCATTATTTAGATAACTTTCTAAGAAAGAAAGAGAGGCATCATTTAAGATAGATTTTGTACTCATAAAAATATTTTTGCGCTAATTTATAAATTTGGTATTAGAGTTGTATATAAATATATAATTTTACATTTAAATTAAGACTCCATGAGATTTACCTGCAGTATTTTATTTTTATTAATGATTTCGTTTTCCAGTATTGCACAAGTTACTCCGAAAGAAAATCAAGAAATGGGTTATATATTAACCGAGAAAGATTCTATTCTTAACGATACAATACAACTACCTGAAATTATTGTTTCAAAAGGTCAAAAATTAAGTCCCGAAGAGCAAAAGCAATTTCAGATTCTTCAGAATAGAGTTTATAAAGTTTACCCCTATGCAAAATTAGCATCAGATAGACTAACTGCATTAAATAAAGGTATGGCTCGTTTGAGTAGCAATCGCGAAAAGAAAAAGTATTTTAAGATTGTTGAGGACTATCTTAATAATGAATTTGAAGACAGGTTAAAGAAGTTATCCAGAAAGCAAGGTCAGATTCTTGTAAAATTGATTCATCGCCAAACTGGGATAACAACCTATGAGCTGATAAAGACATTAAAAAGTGGTTTCAAAGCATTTGTGTCAAATACAACTGCGAATTTATTTGATATAAGCTTGAAAACCGAGTATAAGCCATATGGAGTAAATGAAGACTATCTAATAGAAACAATTCTGGTTCGTGCTTTTGAATCTGGACGTTTGCTGAATCAAACACCAGCTAATCCTGTAAATTATGATAATTTGATGGAGCATTGGGAAGCCAAAGCAAAAGCAGTCAATAAAAACTAATACTATTATATATAGTAATCACAGCCCGGCAGGTTTTCGAAACCTGCCGGGTTTGTTTTTTGTATACATATATATGTATAGGATTAATCAAATTCTAATTTTCTTGTAAAGATGCACCGCAGTGCGTCTAATGTATAAGATAGATAAAATTGAAAATTTGATTTAAATGATCAGAATTGGGATTTGGAATTTTAGTATGTATAAGGAGCTAAATCCCGCTATCCGCTGCAATCTTTTGCTTTTTAAAGGAAAAAGCAAAAGGATTTCCGCTGCTATCGGGGCTAGGGCATCCGTTTTCATAAGAGATAAAATTAAAAACTCAGCATCTTGGCGACTCTGTTAGGTCAAAAAGAGCAGAAAATAAGACTTTTCGGCTTGGCACCTTCGCGGCAAAATAAAGAAAGTGCAGTGAAACGAGGAAAAGCCTCACAAGTATTGAAAAAAAGTTGATCTGTAAATAATCTGTTATCAGTGAGTTAAGAAAAAGATTGAAAAAAGAGTAAAAAAAGGCGGTTAAAAAGCTTGTTTAACTGAATAAAGGTGGTACTTTTGCACCCGCAACAGCGATAAACGTTCACCGAAATACTGACAAGAGTTTTAATTATTGAGAAAAGAAATTTTCAAAAAAAAGATTAGAAAAAGCTTGTGAGAATGGAAAACGGATATTACATTTGCACCCCGCAAAATGCGGAAAGTTATTTGAAAGACTGGTAAGGAAAATGAGAAAAAGGGAACGAA